>NZ_JBIBIZ010000006.1:0-53751 GCF_042958085.1 Streptomyces sp. NPDC008001
TTGTTGTGGACGATCTCATGACGCACGTAGACGGGGGCGCCGTACTGCTCCAGGGCCTTCTCGACGGCGATCACGGCGCGGTCCACGCCCGCGCAGTAGCCACGGGGGGCGGCGAGGAGGACCTTGCGGGCGGTGGGTGCAGTCATGCCGTCCATCGTAAGGGTCCGCCGTGCCGACCGGCGGCCCCCGTGCATATGGGGCAAGCTGGCGGAAGCCGCGCTTCCGCGACCCCTAGGGCAGCCCATGACCGCACCCGCGACCGCACCGTCCCCAGGCACCGACGGCAGGCTCCACCGCACGCTCACGTTCCGCGACCTGGTCGTCTACGGAATGCTGTTCATCGCCCCGATGGCCCCGGTGGGCGTCTTCGGCACCCTGGACGCGAAGTCGCACGGCGCGGTGGCGCTCGTGTACGTCGTCGCGACCGTCGCGATGGCCTTCACGGCCTTCTCCTACGCGCAGATGGTGCGGGTCGCCCCGCAGGCCGGATCGGTCTACGCGTACGCGCGCGTGGGCCTGGGTGAGGGCCCGGGCTTCGTCGCCGGGTGGATGGCGCTGCTGGACTACCTCCTGATCCCGGCGGTGGCCTACCTGTTCTCGGGCATCGCCCTGCACGCGCTGGTGCCGTCGGTGTCGCAGTGGGTGTGGACGGCCGTCGCGGTGGTGGTGACGACCGCGCTGAACCTGGCGGGCGTGCGGACGGCCGCCGCGGTCGGCTTCCTGGTGCTGGCGATGGAGGTCGTCGTGCTGGCGGTCTTCGTGGTCTGCGCGATCTTCGCCCTCTCCGACCGCGGGGCGCAGCGCGACTGGCTGTCGCCGCTGACCGGCGAGGCCGGTTTCACCGTGGAGGCGGTGGTCGCCGCGGTGTCCGTGGCGGTGCTGTCGTACCTGGGCTTCGACGCGATCGCGGCGTTCGCGGAGGAGTCGGCGGGAGGCTCGGAGCGGGTCGCGCGGGCGGTGGTGACGTGCCTGGTGGTCGCGGGCGTGCTCTTCTTCGTCCAGACGTACCTGGCGGCGCTGCTGGCACCCGTGTCGCCGGCGGAGCTGGCGGCGAAGCCGGCCGCGCAGGGCTCGGCGTTCTACGACACGGTGGACTCGGCGACGGGCCTCTGGCTGCACGACCTGGTGGCGGCCAGCAAGGCCGTCGGGGCGGCGTTCGCGGCGCTGGCCGGGCAGGCCGCGTCGGGACGGCTGCTGTTCGCCATGGCGCGGGACCGGCGGCTGCCCGGCATGCTGTCGAAGGTCGACCCGGCGTCGGGCGTCCCGCGCGTCGCGGTGCTGGGGGCGGCTGCGGTCAACCTGGTCGCGGCGGTGTGGGCGGCGCGGCGGGACGACGGGCTGGACCGCCTGGTGTCGGTGGTGAACGTGGGGGCGCTGGTGGCCTTCGCGCTGCTGCACCTGTCGGTGATCGGCTGGTTCGCGGTCCGCAGGCGGGGCGAGGGGCTGCAGCCCGTACGCCATGTGGTGGTGCCGCTGCTGGGGCTGGCGGTGGTCGTCGCGGTGATCGCCGAGGCGTCGCCCACGGCCCAGGTCGTGGGCGGCCTGTGGCTGGTGGCGGGTCTGGGAGTGCTGGGGGCCGAGGTGCTCCGCAGGGGGCCGGCGTAGGGCGATAACCGCACCTGGGAGGCCTGGCCTCTCAAAGCGACCGCCACGGCGAGCCACCACGGCGAGGATCCGGCGGAATGCGCGGCCACCGCAGCCCGTACGTGTCAGCGCCCCCCACTACGCTCACCACCATGGCCCTCAACACGTCCCCCGAAGCCCCCGTCCCCGTGGGCCAGGTGTCCCGGCTCATCGGCGGCTGGATCGACCGGCTCGGTGCGGTGTGGGTCGAGGGGCAGATCACCCAGATCTCGCGCCGGCCGGGCGCCGGCGTGGTCTTCCTGACACTGCGCGACCCGGCGCACGACGTCTCGCTGTCCGTCACCTGCTACCGCGCCGTCTTCGACGGGGTGGCCGGCATCGTCTCGGAGGGCGCGCGCGTCGTCGTGCACGCCAAGCCGGAGTGGTACGCGCCGCGCGGCCAGCTGTCGCTGCGGGCCGCGGAGATCCGCCCGGTGGGCGTGGGCGAGCTGCTGGCACGGCTGGAGCAGCTGAAGAAGTCGCTCGCCGCGGAGGGCCTGTTCGCGGCCGGCCGCAAGCGGCCGCTGCCGTTCCTCCCTCAGCTGATCGGCCTGGTCTGCGGCCGCGCCTCGGCCGCCGAGCGGGACGTCCTGGAGAACGCCCGGCACCGCTGGCCCGCCGTGCGCTTCGAGGTCCGCAACGTGCCCGTGCAGGGCGTGCACGCGGTGCCGCGGGTCATCGAGGCCGTCGAGGAGCTCGACAGGGCCCCGGACGTGGACGTGATCATCGTGGCGCGCGGCGGCGGCAGCGTGGAGGACCTGCTGCCGTTCTCGGACGAGCGCCTGGTGCGGTCCGTGGCCGCATGCCGCACGCCCGTCGTGTCGGCGATCGGCCACGAGCCGGACTCCCCGCTGCTGGACCTGGTCGCGGACCTGCGCGCGTCCACGCCGACGGACGCCGCGAAGCGCGTCGTGCCGGACGTCGGCGAGGAGCTGGCCCGCGTGCGCCAGCTGCGCGACCGGGCCCTGCGCTGCGTCACGGCGCACCTGGACCGCGAGGAGCGCGGCCTGGCGTCGGTGCGGGCCAGGCCGTGCGTCCAGCGCCCGCAGCGGATGGTGGAGGAGCGCGAGGCCCAGGTCGAGGCGCTCACCGACCGGGCCCGCCGCACCCTCGGCCATCTGCTGGACCGCGCCGACTCGGAGCTGTCGCACACGCACGCGCGCGTGGTGGCCCTCTCCCCGGCGGCGACGCTGCGCCGGGGCTATGCCGTGCTGCAGCACGCGGACGGCTCGGTGGTGCGGGCCGCGGCGGAGGTGACCGCGGACGAGGAGCTGCGGGCCCGCGTCGCGGAGGGCGAGTTCACCGTGCGGCCCGTTGCGGGGCCCGCTGTCGGACCCCCCGCATAGGCTGGTGGCCATGGCGACGACAACGGATGCGGCGACGGATGCGGCAGCGAACGCACTGGGGTACGAGCAGGCTCGCGACGAGCTGATCGAGGTCGTGCGCCGCCTGGAGGCGGGCGGCACGACGCTGGAGGAGTCGCTGGCCCTCTGGGAGCGCGGCGAGGAGCTGTCGAAGGTGTGCCGGCGCTGGCTGGAGGGCGCGCGGGCCCGGCTCGACGCGGCCCTGGCCTCCGAGCCCGAAGCCGGGGCGCAGGCCGCCCCGGAGGATGCCGAAGAGGGGGCCTGACCAGGCGGTACGCCACCGGGGCGGGTGAGTCCGGCCACACCCCGACCCATTTAGTTGAAGTTTCACCTACTTGTCGTAGAGTGGATTCCGTAAGCCTCCGGTCTTCCCGGTTTTCCCGTACGCAAGAAGGTGTCCCATGCCCCTCGCCCTCGACCCCGCCGCCCAGGACCTGCTCTTCCGTGAGGCGCACACGGCCCACACCTTCTCCGCCGAGCCGGTGACCGACGAGCAGATCCAGGCCGTCTACGACCTGGTCAAGTACGCCCCGACCGCGTTCAACCAGTCGCCGCTGCGCATCGTGCTGATCCGCTCCGAGGAGGCCCGCGAGCGCCTCGCGCCCCTCATGGCCGACGGCAACCGCGACAAGACCATGAGCGCCCCGCTCGTCGCGATCCTCGCCACGGACAACGAGTTCCACGAGGAGCTGCCGGCGCTGTTCCCGGCGTTCCCGCAGGCCAAGGACGTCTTCTTCGCCGAGCGCCCGGTCCGCGAGCAGTCCGCCACGCTCAACGGCTCCCTGCAGGCCGCCTACTTCATCCTCGGCATCCGCGCCGCGGGCCTGGCCGCGGGCCCGATGACGGGCTTCGACTTCGCCGGCGTCCAGAAGGAGTTCCTGGACGGCGACCACACCCCGCTGATGATCGTCAACATCGGCAAGCCGGGCGAGGGCGCCGCGTACCCGCGCTCGCCGCGCCTGGCCTACGAGCAGGTCGTCACCACCGTCTGATCCGCCGGAACGGTCCGCCCGCACCGCCCGAGCGGGCCCGCACCGTTCCGACCGCCCGGGCCGGCGCCCTCACCGGCACCGGCCCGGCACTTCTCGGCCGTCGCGCTCTCAGCCGTTCCCGGCGCCCTCTCCGGCGCCCTTCGCGGTCTTGAGCGCGGCGGCCATCTGCACGAGCCGCTCGGGGGCGGCGGTGCCGGTGACGACCGTGGTCACGCCCTTCTCCTCCCGCACGAGCGCGTTGTACTTCGGGCCCTCGTACTGCCGCCACGTGGCGTCGCCCACGCGCTGCGTCTTCGACGTCTTCTCCGCGTGCTGGCTCGCGCCGTCGATGAAGGAGCCGGCCGGCCCGTCGCTCTGCTCGACGGCCACGTACTCGGTGTCCGGGTCGAGGAAGCCCAGGTGCCAGACCGAGCCCTCCTTGCCGCCCGCCTTGTACGAGACGGAGGTGGCCCGCCAGTCGCCGCCGAGGCCGGCCGGGGCCGCCACCGGGTACGGCGCCGCGCGCCGCGCCGTGTCGAGCTCGACGCGGTAGTCGACGGTGCGCACCGCGTTCTTGCTGTCGTCGTGCGGGATGAAGACATAGCTGACGAAGGCCACGGGGATCACCGCCGCCATCGCGAGCAGCATGTTCCGTACGGTCTGCGCCTTGGGGTTTCTACCTGCCACGTACCCATCGTCCCCCATGGCCCGGCCGATCTTGACGGCGGTGTCCCGGGCGCGCCGGGACGCCACCGGAGGGCCTTGACGCCGCTCATGCGTGGGGCCCCCTGCTCACTCTCGCAGTAAACAGATAAAGTCATCAGCACCCTCACCTTCTGCCCCTTTCGGGGGAGAGGGGTCCCTGCGGCCGCCGCCGTACAGAAAGGTTGCGCTCCGATGACCGAGCATCATCTGCCGTCCCCGCTCGAGGTCAGCCCCGAGGCTCCCGACCGCAACCTGGCCCTGGAGCTCGTCCGGGTCACCGAGGCCGGCGCCATGGCGTCGGGCCGCTGGGTCGGCCGGGGCGACAAGAACGGCGCGGACGGTGCCGCGGTCAAGGCCATGCGCGCCCTGATCGGCACCGTGTCCATGAACGGTGTCGTCGTCATCGGCGAGGGCGAGAAGGACAACGCCCCCATGCTCTACAACGGCGAGCGCGTGGGCGACGGCACCGGCCCCGAGTGCGACGTCGCCGTCGACCCGGTGGACGGCACGACCCTCACCGCCAAGGGCATGGCCAACGCCGTCTCCGTGATGGCCGTCGCCGACCGCGGCACCATGTTCGACCCGTCCGCGGTGTTCTACATGGACAAGCTGGTCACCGGCCCGGAGGCCGCCGACTTCGTCGACATCAACGCCCCGGTGGCGGTCAACATCCGCCGCATCGCCAAGGCGAAGCACTCCTCGCCCGAGGACGTCACGGTGGTCGTCCTGGACCGCCCCCGCCACGACGGCCTGGTCCGGGAGATCCGCGAGGCGGGCGCGCGCATCAAGTTCATCTCCGACGGCGACGTGGCCGGCGCCATCATGGCGGCCCGCGAGGGCACCGGCGTGGACCTGCTGCTGGGCATCGGCGGTACGCCGGAGGGCATCATCGCGGCCTGCGCGATGAAGTGCATGGGCGGCACCATCCAGGCCCGGCTGTGGCCGAAGGACGACGAGGAGCGGCAGCGCGCCATCGACGCGGGCCACGACCTCGACCGCGTGCTGCAGACGGACGACCTGGTCAGCGGCGAGAACGTGTTCTTCGTCGCCACCGGCATCACCGACGGCGAGCTGCTGCGCGGCGTGCGGTACCGCGCCGAGACGGCGACGACGCAGTCGCTCGTGATGCGCTCCAAGTCGGGCACGATCCGGCAGATCGACTCGTCGCACCGGCTCTCGAAGCTGCGGGCGTACAGCACGGTGGACTTCGAGCGCCCCAGCTAGGCGTCCCACGCGACGGTCACGGTGCGCGCGGATTCCGCCGGACCCTCGCCGTCGTGACGTCCCGCCGCTGCGGCGGGACACCTCCGGGCCTCCGGCCCGGACGCCATCGGCTGCGGGGCGGCCTCCCTCGGTGAGGCCGCCCCGCAGCCGATGTCGGTCGAGGCTCTCTTCAGCCCGCGGCGGCGACCCGCGTGGCGCGGGCCAGCTCCGCCTCGCGCCGCCGGCGGCGGGCCAGCACCACGCGGCGCTCCGCGGCGGTGAGACCGCCCCACACCCCATAAGGCTCCGGCTGCAACAAGGCGTGCTCGCGGCATTCGACCATCACGGGGCACCGTGCGCACACACGCTTGGCGGCCTCTTCACGGGAAAGACGGGCAGCCGTCGGTTCCTTGGATGGTGCGAAGAAGAGCCCGGCTTCATCCCGGCGGCACACCGCCTCCGAATGCCAGGGGCCGGCCTGATCCCGCGCGGAGGCGATCCGCGGGGACGGTACGGCGGCTTCCTGCAGGGGCTGATGCGGTAGCAGCACGGTCTACTCCTGACGACGGCTTTTGCTTGGCCGGTTGAGTCACCCTTGCCCGCCTCCACTGCGCACGGCCATTCGCACCGGCAGCCGTACGAGAGACGATGCACCAAGCTTTACCCGCTGTGCGCGTGCTTATTCACACCGTTGCCATGAGCGGAACGCGGTAACCCGCAGTAAGTTTGCGGCGACAGGCCGTCCGCCCCTCCGGGCGGACCCCCATCACCGGCCCGCGCGAAGGTTCTTGAGCCGCTTGCCCCGTTTCGGTTTCGCGTCGACGCCCCCGAAGACGGCGAATCCGGTGAGCGAGACGACCGGGGCGTCGGGGTCGGACGCCTCGACCGACTTCACGTCGAAACCACCGAAGATCCCCGTGCCGGCGGAGCGCAGGGTCACGTTCTCCGGCACCCTGATCTCGATGCCGCCGAAGATCGCGGTGGCGTTGATGACGATCTCCTGCTGCTCGAAGACCGCCTCGGTCAGGTCGATCTCGATGCCGCCGAACAGCGCGAACGCGTTCGTGCGCCGGCTCACCCGCCAGCGCCCCTTGCGGACCGCGCCGCCGAAGACCGCGACGAGGTTGTCCGCGACGTCGATGCCGGGGCGCGCCGGGACGCCGTAGGGGCGGGCGGGCGCCACGGACGCGGCCCGGCCCGCCGCCGGCAGGTCCCCCACCAGCGGTTCCAGCTCGCCGAGCGTCTTGGCGCGGTAGACGGCGGCGATCCGCTCGGAGTGCTCCTCGGCGGTGATCCGCCCGTCGGCCATGGCGTCGCGCAGGATCTCCGCGAACCGGTCGCGGTCGGCGTCGGAGGCACGCAGCGCGGGCGCGGGCGCGGCCTGCGGGGCGCGCTTCTCGAGGGAGTGCTTTTCGAATGACGGCTCTTCCACGGCAAGCAGGGTAAGCCAATCGCGATAGATCGCGATAGAGGGCCGGCGGGGCGCGGGTGAGCCTTACCTCACAGGAACTCTCCCCCGCGCGCGTCCTACGCTGGTAGACGCTGTCGAGGACGCCAGCCACCACCGCCTGCCGAGTGAGGAACCCGCCGCACATGTCTGCCTCTGAGTTCGCCTATACGGACCTCCTGCCCCTGGGCGAGGACAACACTCCGTACCGCCTGGTCACCTCCGAGGGCGTGTCGACCTTCGAGGCCGACGGCCGCACGTTCCTCAAGGTGGAGCCCGAGGCGCTGCGGAAGCTGGCCGCCGAGGCGATGCACGACATCTCCCACTACCTGCGCCCGGCCCACCTGGCGCAGCTGCGCCGGATCCTCGACGACCCCGAGGCGTCCGCCAACGACCGCTTCGTCGCGCTCGACCTGCTGAAGAACGCCAACATCGCCGCGGCCGGCGTGCTGCCGATGTGCCAGGACACCGGCACGGCCATCGTCATGGGCAAGCGCGGGCAGAACGTGCTGACCGAGGGCGAGGACGAGAAGGCCCTCTCGCACGGCATCTTCGACGCCTACACCGAGCTCAACCTGCGCTATTCGCAGATGGCCCCGCTGACCATGTGGGACGAGAAGAACACCGGCTCCAACCTGCCCGCGCAGATCGAGCTGTACGCGACCGACGGCGGCGCCTACAAGTTCCTCTTCATGGCCAAGGGCGGCGGTTCCGCCAACAAGTCCTTCCTCTACCAGGAGACGAAGGCCGTGCTCAACGAGGCGAGCATGATGAAGTTCCTGGAGGAGAAGATCCGTTCGCTCGGCACGGCGGCCTGCCCGCCGTACCACCTGGCGATCGTCGTCGGCGGCACCTCCGCCGAGTACGCCCTGAAGACCGCCAAGTACGCCTCCGCGCACTACCTGGACGAGCTGCCGGAGGAGGGCTCCCCGCTCGGCCACGGCTTCCGCGACAAGGAGCTGGAGGAGAAGGTCTTCGAGCTCACGCAGAAGATCGGTATCGGCGCCCAGTTCGGCGGCAAGTACTTCTGCCACGACGTGCGCGTGGTGCGCCTGCCGCGGCACGGCGCGTCCTGCCCGGTCGCCATCGCCGTCTCCTGCTCGGCCGACCGCCAGGCGCTCGCGAAGATCACGCCCGAGGGCGTCTTCCTGGAGCAGCTGGAGAAGGACCCGGCGCGCTTCCTCCCGGAGACCACGGACGAGCACCTCGAGTCCGAGGGCGACGTCGTCCGGATCGACCTCAACCGCCCCATGGACGAGATCCTCGCGGAGCTGACGAAGTACCCCGTCAAGACCCGCCTCTCCCTTACCGGACCGCTCGTCGTGGCCCGCGACATCGCACATGCGAAGATCAAGGAGCGGCTGGACGCGGGTGAGGAGATGCCCCAGTACCTCAAGGACCACCCGGTCTACTACGCCGGCCCGGCCAAGACCCCCGAGGGCTACGCGTCCGGTTCCTTCGGCCCGACGACGGCCGGCCGCATGGACTCCTACGTGGAGCAGTTCCAGGCCGCGGGCGGCTCCAAGGTGATGCTCGCCAAGGGCAACCGCAGCAAGCAGGTCACCGACGCGTGCGGCAGCCACGGCGGCTTCTACCTCGGCTCGATCGGCGGCCCGGCGGCCCGCCTCGCGCAGGACTGCATCAAGAAGGTCGAGGTCCTGGAGTACGAGGAGCTCGGCATGGAGGCGGTCTGGAAGATCGAGGTCGAGGACTTCCCGGCGTTCATCGTCGTGGACGACAAGGGCAACGATTTCTTTGTCGACCCGGCACCGGCGCCGACGTTCACGAGCATCCCGGTGCGGAGTTCCTGACCGTTCCCGGCTGCAGGCCGTCTGTGGCTGATCGCGCAGTTCCTCGCGCCCCTTAAGGGGCGCGAGGAACTGCGCAGAGCGTTACACGAACCGCTGGTTCGGCGAGCCGTCGCACTTCTGCAGGCGCACCGCTTCCTTGCCGCCCGCCAGCGTCAGGCACAACCCGGGCGCGGCCACCGGGCTGAACCCCTCACCGGAGCGGGTGAACTGCTGGTTGCCACCCCCGTGGCAGTCCCACAACGCCACGGCCGTCCCCGCCGCGTACTTCCCGCCGGGAACGTCCACGCACCGGTCGTGCGACAGCGCCGTCCGCAGCAGCTTGGTGGCGGAGTCGTAGCCCCACTCCTGGTTCCGGTTGCCCGTGCAGTCCCAGCCGCCGACGGTCGTCCCGTTACGGCTGCTCGCCGCGTAGGCGTCGACGCACGTGCCCGTGGCCCCGTTCTTCAGGGGCCGGAAAGCGTCGTCCCAGGCGCCCTTGGTCAGGACGGGCGTGCCCGTGCTCGCGGGGTCGGCGCAGCCGGCCTCCTGCCAGCCGGAGCGGTAGAGCTGCGTCAGGCAGGACGCGAAGGCGCCGTGCCCGCGCTGGTTGGGGTGGAAGGACTGCCGGACGGAGTTCTCGTTCGGCGGTACGGGGTTGGTGAGGTCGATCCACAGGCCGCGGGCCCAGGTGTCCTCCGAGCACACCTCGTGGCCGTGGAAGAGGCGGGAGTTGTTGAGGAAGACGGCTCCGGTGTCGCGGGCGGCCTTGCGCATGCCGCGCTCGAAGGCGGGCACGGCCGCGTTGCGGCCCCAGGCGGCGTCGGAGGTGTAGCCGACGCAGCCGCCCGGGAGCTTGCCGGGGAAGGAGGGGTTGTCCTCGATGTCGGGGCCGATGGGGCTCGGGTAGCCCATGACGACGAGCTTGTAGTCGCCGTCGGCGTAACCGGCGTCCTTCATCACCGTGCGCAGGTCCCGTACGGTCTGCTCGACCTTGGGCACGAGGCCGTCGACGCGGCCCTGCCAGCCGGGGCCGTACTTGGGCTCGCAGGGGCCCTGGAGCGTCAGGTAGCGGGTGACGCAGTCGGTCATGACGGGGCCGAACTGCAGGTCGTCGTTGGCGCCGGCGACGAGCAGGACCATCTTCACGCGGGTGTTGCGGGCCTTGATCGCGAGGCTGTCGCTCTGGACGAGCTCGTCCGCGTACTGCTTGGTGCCGCCGATGCGGATGTTGCCGGTGGAGGCGCCCGAGCAGGCGACGTTGTAGGTGACGTCGGCGGGGATCGCGGTGCGGTGGATGGCGGCGTCGGGCGAGCGGTGGCACCAGTTGTCCGGGCCGTTGGTGCCCGGCTCGTAGGTGCCGACGCCCTCGCCGGAGATCTCGCTGTCGCCGAGCGAGAGCAGCGAGGTCTTGCGCTGCTCCAGGGGGCGCACGGTGGCGTCCCCGTACAGCTTGACGGCCTCGGCGGCGCGGATCTTCTCCAGTGCGGGCGGGAGGGGCGCGGCGGTGGTGGCGGTGGCGGTACGGGCCGCGGGGTGGGGTGCGTGAGGCGCGTGGGCCGCATGGGCGGCGGGTCCGGTGACGGCAAGACCGCCGAACGCCGCGGCGAGCGCGGCGACAGCGGCGAGTGAACAGCGCAGGGTGGGTCTGCGTGTCAAAGTGGCCTCCCCGATTTCAGGTGTTACCCGCGGTATTTACTAGGCGGTAGTGCCTTTTGGGAACACGGTGAACCGGACAAACGCTTGCTCTGTCAGGAGGTAAGTGACGATGACCGATGGTGAGCAGTACCGGATCGAGCACGACTCGATGGGTGAGGTACGGGTGCCGGCGGACGCCAAGTGGCGGGCCCAGACCCAGCGGGCGGTGGAGAACTTCCCGGTGAGCGGCCAGCGGCTGGAGCGGGCGCACATCGCGGCACTGGCCCGTATCAAGGCCGCCGCGGCCAAGGTCAACGCGGAGCTCGGCGTCATCGGCAAGGACGTCGCGGAGGCGATCGAGGAGGCCGCCGGGGAGGTCGCCGCGGGGCGCTGGGACGACCACTTCCCCGTGGACGTCTTCCAGACGGGCTCCGGCACGTCGTCCAACATGAACGCCAACGAGGTCATCGCGACGCTGGCGAGCGAGCGGCTGGGGCGCCCCGTGCACCCCAACGACCACGTGAACGCGTCGCAGAGCTCCAACGACGTCTTCCCGTCCAGCATCCACATCGCGGCGACGGCGGCCGTCACCGGGGACCTCGTCCCGGCGCTGGAGCACCTGGCGGCGGCGCTGAAGCGCAAGGCGGAGGAGTTCGCCGAGGTCGTCAAGTCCGGCCGGACGCACCTGATGGACGCGACTCCGGTGACGCTGGGCCAGGAGTTCGGCGGCTACGCCGCGCAGATCCGCTACGGCGTCGAGCGGCTGCGCGCCTCCCTGCCCCGGCTGGCCGAACTCCCCCTCGGCGGCACGGCCGTGGGCACCGGCATCAACACGCCGCCCGGCTTCTCCGGCGCCGTCATCGCCGAGGTCTCCCGCACCACGGGACTGTCGCTGACCGAGGCGCGGAACCACTTCGAGGCGCAGGGCGCGCGCGACGGCCTGGTGGAGACCAGCGGCCAGCTGCGCACCATCGCCGTCGGCCTCACCAAGATCGCCAACGATCTGCGGTGGATGGGGTCGGGCCCACGGGCCGGCCTGGCCGAGATCGCCCTGCCGGACCTGCAGCCGGGCTCCTCGATCATGCCGGGCAAGGTCAACCCGGTCATCTGCGAGGCCGTGCTCATGGTGGCCGCCCAGGTCACCGGCAACGACGCGACGGTCGCGGCCGCGGGCGCGGCGGGGAACTTCGAGCTCAACGTGATGCTCCCGGTGATGGCGAAGAACCTCCTGGAGTCCGTGCGGCTGCTCGCCAGCGTCTCCCGGCTGCTGGCCGACCGCACGGTCGACGGCATCACCGCGAACGTGGAGCGCGCCCGCGAGTACGCGGAGTCCTCGCCGTCCGTCGTCACGCCCCTCAACCGCTACATCGGTTACGAGGAGGCCGCGAAGGTGGCGAAGAAGTCCCTGGCCGAACGCAAGACGATCCGCGAGGTGGTCCTCGAATCGGGCTACGTCGACCGCGGCCTGCTGACGCTGGAGCAGCTGGACGAGGCGCTGGACGTCCTGCGGATGACGCGGCCGTAGCGGGGGCTCCACGGCGGCGCGTTGCGCCCGCGGCGGGGATCCGGCGCAACGTCCGCGGGCGGCGACCCCGTATCAGTGGCGAACCGGCCGAAGGCCATGGCGCACGTCACGGCGCACCTTCCCCACCGCCACCTAGGATCTCTGCATGACAGCAGCGGATGCGGACGCGGAGACGGTCGACACGGCGAGCACGAGCCCCGGGGAAAGCGCACTCTGGGCCCCGGGGGACCAGATCCTCTGGCGCTACCGGGGCAACGCCACCGACCGCATCCACATCTGCCGTCCCGTCACCGTCGTGCAGGACACCGCCGACCTGCTCGCCGTCTGGGTCGCGCCGGGCACCCAGTGCGTGCGCCCGCTGCTCGCCGACGGCACCCCGGTCCACCAGGAGCCGCTGGCCACGCGCTACACCAAGCCCCGCACCACGGCCGTCACCCCCTGGGCCGGCACCGGTGTGCTGAAGCTCGCCCGGCCCGGCGAGGCGTGGTCGGTGTGGCTGTTCTGGGACCGTGACTGGCGCTTCAAGAACTGGTACGTCAACCTCGAGGAGCCGCTCGTCCGCTGGGCGGGCGGCGTGGACTCCGAGGACCACTTCCTCGACATCGCCGTCTACCCGGACCGCAGCTGGCAGTGGAAGGACGAGGACGAGTTCGCGCAGGCGCAGCACGCGGGCCTGATGTCTCCCGGCCAGGCCGAGCGCGTGCGCGCCGCGGGCCTGGCCGCGGTCGAGCGGATCGAGGCCTGGGCCGCCCCGTTCGCCGCGGGCTGGGAGGCCTGGCGGCCGGATCCGGCGTGGCCCGTACCGGCGCTGCCGGACGACTGGGACCGTTCCCCGGCCCGGATCCGGGCATGATCCGCGGGGATTCCCCCAGCAAGGCGGCCAACCGCTTGGCACCGGCCCGCCGGGCAACCGTAGGATCGGCCTCCGCGATACTGCACAGCAGCACGGCACGAACAGAGCACGGCATGTGACGCTTGTTCACGGAAATTCGGTCACAGAGAGGGCGGGCGCCGTGAGCGGTGACGAGGACCAGCGGGACTACGACGGCTACGCCCGCTCAGGGCTGGACCGCAGTGGCCAGGCCGAGGCGTTCGACGCGATCGGCCACCGCTACGACGAGGCCTTCCCGCACAAGGAGGGCCAGCTCGGCGCGGGCGCCTGGCTCGCGGCCGCCCTGCCGCCCGGCTCCCGCGTCCTCGACGTCGGCTGCGGCACCGGTCTGCCGACCGCACGGCAGCTGGCCGACGCGGGCCACCACGTCGTGGGCGTCGACCTCTCCCCCGGGATGCTGGAGCTGGCCCGGGACAACGTCCCCAAGGCCGAGTTCCACCTGGCGGACCTGGCCGGCCTGCGGGACGGCCGCCTCGGCGTCTTCGACGGCGCGGTCGCCTTCTTCTCGCTGCTGATGCTGCCCCGCCCGGAGATCCCGTACGCCCTGCGGATGCTCCACGGGCTCCTGAGACCCGGCGGGTTGCTCGCCCTGTCGATGGTCGAGGCCGACGTGGACGACTACGCGATCCCGTTCCTGGGCAACACGATCCGGGTATCCGGATACCTGCGGGACGAACTGCGCCAGGTCGTGCGCGAAGCGGGTTTCGAAGTCGCCGGGGAGCACTCGCTGGCGTACGCCCCGGCGAGTACGGACGTACCACCCGAGATCCAGCTCTTCCTCAATCTGCGACGCGCCTGACCCACGGTGCACCCGCGCGAGCGGGCGCACGGTCCCGACGGATGGAACCCCACGCGTGACGGAGCACACCGACTCCCACGGAAGCCAGCGGATCGCCGCGGTGCGGCAGGCCGCTGCGTCCGCCGCCTCCTCTGCCCCCGACCCGGAAGCGGGCCGCCCGCGCCCGGCCCCCGAGCCGGGCCCGCAGGGCGTCCCGGCCCAGCGGCGCGACGACTCGCACGCGGGGACGCGGCCGGCCGGTCCGGCGGACGACCCTGCCCGCGCGGCCACGCGGGCGAGCTCGCACCCGGAGCCGGACGGTCTCCCGGCACCCGGGGCACCGGAAGCGCCGGACCCCGCACCGGCGCGGGCGGAGCCCCCGTCCCGCCGGAGGACGACCCCGCCCCGGCCCGGCACCCGCACGCCCCGCTCACGCACCACCGGCACCCAGCCGGCGGAGCCCCGCACCCGGGCCGCCGGCACCCAGGCCGCGGCCGAGCCCCGGCCCCGGACCGCCGAGCCCGGGACCGCCGGCTCCCCCCTCCCCGGCGCCCCGGTCGGCATGCCCCGGGGCCGGAAGGCGGGATCCCGTGCCGTCGGTGCCGCTTCCGCGGCGCCGGCCGCCGCGGCGGCCGAGCGGGTCCCTGCTGCTATCGCTGACAACGATGCCCGGGAGGCCGCGGGCGCGGAGGCACCGGTCGCGCCGGGCGGCACGGAGGGCGGCACCGCGTCCGCGGACTCCGCCGGCCGCCCGGCCGCCGAGGCGGGCAGCCGTCCGTCTCCGACGGGGCCCGGCGGCACCCCCGCCGGCGTCTCCGGCGGCACCTCCGGCGGCGAGCGCCTGCGCTTCGTCGGCGCGGCCACGCGCCGGATCGCCCGCGGCATCGACCTGGACGAGATCGTGCTCGGCCTGTGCCGGGCGACCGTGCCGACGTTCGCCGACGCGATCCTGGTCTACCTGCGCGACCCGCTGCCGGTCGGCGACGAGCGGCCCGTCGGCCCCGTCGTCCTGCGGCTGCGCCGCACCGACCAGCTGCCGGACCACGTGCGCGGCACGGGCGACCCCGACGCCGGGGAGCTGCCGTTCGAGCGCCCCGAGCCGGTCCCGGACCTCGCCGGCTGCGCGGCCGAGCGCTGCGAGGTGCGCATAGGCGGGCCGCTCGCGGAGGTGCTGCGGGGTGTCAGACCGGTCTTCGGGGACTCCTCCGCCGCGCGGGCGGCCCTTCCCGAGCTGCTGGGCGACGACCGGCCCGTCCCGGACCGGCACCGCACGATCCTGGCGCCGCTGCGGGGGCGGCGCCGGGTGATCGGCGCTGCGGTGTTCGTCCGCCGCCCGGACCGGGCCGCGTTCGAGAACGACGACCTCCTGGTGGCCGCGCAGCTGGCGACGCACACCGCCCTGGGCGTGGACAAGGCCGTGCTCTACGGCCGCGAGGTGTACATCGCGGACGAGCTGCAGCGGACGATGCTCCCCGACTCCCTCCCCCAGCCGACCGGCGTCCGGCTCGCCAGCCGCTACCTGCCGGCCGCCGAGACCGCCCGCGTCGGCGGCGACTGGTACGACGCGATCCCCCTGCCGGGCAACCGGGTCGCCCTCGTCGTCGGCGACGTCATGGGCCACTCCATGACCTCCGCCGCGATCATGGGCCAGCTGCGGACGACCGCGCAGACCCTGGCGGGCCTCGACCTGCCCCCGGCCGAGGTGCTGCACCACCTGGACGAGCAGGCCCAGCGCCTGGGCTCGGACCGCATGGCCACCTGCATGTACGCGGTGTACGACCCGGTCGCGCACCGCATCGTGATCGCCAACGCGGGGCATCCGCCGCCGATACTGCTGCACCGCGGCGGCCGGGCAGAGGTCCTGCGCGTCCCGCCGGGCGCGCCGATCGGCGTGGGCGGGGTCGACTTCGAGGCCGTGGAGCTGGACGCGCCCGCCGGCGCGACGTTACTGCTCTACACCGACGGCCTGGTGGAGTCGCGGATCCGGGACGTGTGGACGGGCATAGAGCAGCTGCGCGAGCGGCTGATCGACACCGCCCGGCTGACCGGCCCGAACCCGCCGCCGCTGGAGCCCCTGTGCGACGAGGTGCTCGGCATGCTCGGCCCGGGCGACCGGGACGACGACATCGCCCTGCTCGCGGCCCGCTTCGAGGGCATCGCGCCGAGCGACGTCGCCTACTGGTTCCTCGACCCGCGCCCGCAGACGGCCCGCCAGGCCCGCCGGCTGGCCCGTCGCGCCCTCGCCCGCTGGGGTCTGGAGGAGCTGACGGACTCGGTGGAGCTGCTGGTCAGCGAGGTGATCACCAATGCCGTGCGGTACGCCGAGCGGCCGATCACGCTGCGCCTGCTGCGGACGGACGTGCTGCGCTGCGAGGTGGGCGACGACGTGCCGCAGCTGCCGCGGCTGCGCCAGGCCCGGCCCTCCGACGAGGGCGGCCGCGGGCTGTACCTGGTGAACCGGCTGGCGCGGCGCTGGGGGGCGACGCGGCTGAGCACGGGGAAGGTGGTGTGGTTCGAGCTGGCGCTGCCGCCGCACGCCCGCTGAGGCGCGGTGCGGCGCCGGCCCGGCCGTCCTCCCGGCCGTTCTCCCGGACCGGCCGCCCCTCCCCCACCTCGCTCGTACGCGGTGAAATTCTGGACAGAGTCCAGACTCCTGTTGCCGACATCCCGTCGGCAGAGTTGACTGGCGAGGTGAAGGGCGGCACTGCCGCACGCCCTCACCATCCCCGTACCGGGAGGCGTCCATGTCCGATTCGGCGCAGCAGACCCCGTACACCACGAACAACGTCGGCATCCCCGTCGAGAGCGACGAGCACTCGCTCACCGTGGGCGACACCGGCCCCATCCTGCTCCAGGACCACTATCTGATCGAGAAGATGGCCCAGTTCAATCGCGAACGGGTCCCCGAACGGGTGGTCCACGCCAAGGGCGGCGGGGCGTACGGCACGTTCCGCGTGACCAGCGACGTCAGCCAGTACACGAAGGCGGACCTCTTCCAGCCGGGCCGCAGCACGCAGATGCTGGCCCGCTTCTCGACCGTCGCCGGCGAGCAGGGCAGCCCGGACACCTGGCGCGATCCGCGCGGCTTCGCGCTGAAGTTCTACACCGAGCACGGCAACTACGACCTGGTCGGCAACAACACCCCGGTCTTCTTCGTCCGTGACCCGCAGAAGTTCCAGGACTTCATCCGCTCGCAGAAGCGCCGCCTCGACAACGGCCTCCGCGACAACGACATGCAGTGGGACTTCTGGACCCTCTCCCCCGAGTCCGCCCACATGGTCACGTGGCTGATGGGCGACCGCGGCGTCCCGCGCACCTGGCGGAACATGAACGGCTACGGCTCGCACACCTACATGTGGGTGAACCGGGGCGGCGAGAAGTTCTGGATCAAGTACCACATCAAGACGGACCAGGGCATCGAGTTCTTCACGCAGTCGGAGGCCGACCGGATGGCGGCCGAGGACGCCGACTTCCACCGGCGCGACCTCTTCGACGCCATCAAGGGCGGCAACGCCCCGTCGTGGACGATGTACGTCCAGGTGATGCCGTTCGACGACGCGCCGGACTACCGCTTCAACCCCTTCGACCTCACCAAGGTGTGGCCGCACGGCGACTACCCGCTGATCGAGGTCGGCCGGATGACGCTCGACCGCAACCCCGAGGACTTCTTCGTCCACATCGAGCAGGCCGCCTTCGAGCCGTCGAACCTGGTGCCGGGCATCGGCCCGTCGCCGGACAAGATGCTGCTGGGCCGGCTGTTCTCCTACCCGGACACGCACCGCTACCGCATCGGCCCGAACTACGCCCAGCTCCCGCCGAACCGCCCGCACTCGTCCGTCCGTTCGTACGCGAAGGACGGTCCGATGCGCTACGAGCCGGCGAACGTCGCGCGCCCGTACGCCCCCAACTCCTACGGCGGCCCCGCCGCCGACACCCACCGCTTCGGCGACACCGCCGGCTGGTACGCGGCGGGCGAGATGGTCCGCGAGGCGTACAAGCTGCACCGCGAGGACGACGACTGGGGCCAGGCGGGCACGATGGTCCGCAAGGTGCTGGACGACGCCGCGCGCGACCGCCTCGTCTCCAACGTCACGGGCCACGTGAGCAACGGCGTGAGCCGGCCGGTCCAGGAGAGAGCCCTGCAGTACTGGCGGAACATCGACAAGGAGATCGGCGACCGCATCGCGACGAAGGTCAACGGCGGCTGAGCGGTCTCCCCTACGGGGCGTAGCCCGAGAGGACGGTGCCGTCGGGGTAGGCCAGGAAGACGACCTGCCCCACGGCCAGGGCCTGCGGTACCTCCCGGGACCGGGACCACGTGTGACCGGTGTACTGCTTGCCGTCCCCGAGCCGCGCCCCGCGGTCCAGGCCGTGGGGGTAGAGCTCGTCGTTCGTGACGATCAGCGCGCGGTCCCCGCCCAGCACCGGCAGGCTGCCCTTGCAGTCGTCGGCCCACAGCTGCTCCCCGGAGGCGAGGTCGTAGCCGGCGAGTCCGCGGTCGCCCTGGACGACGACCACGCCCCGGTCCCCGACCGCAGGGGGCGCGGTGACCCGGACGTCCGGGGCCAGCACCGTACGCGGCTCCAGGGTGCGTGCGTCGAGGACCTTCACCCCGAGGTCCCCGCGCAGAGCGCAGAGCAGGGCGTCCTTGTGCGCGACGGCGATGGCGCACATGAGGCGGGGGCGGCGGGCCGTCTCCTTGCCGTCGCGGGTGCCGAAGGCGTACGTGGTGGTGTTCGACGACAGGTAGAGCCGGTCGCCGTGCACGAGCAGGCCGCCGAGGTCGCCCTTCTGCTCCGTCTGCCACAGCTGCCGGTGGCCGGCGTCGGTGCGGTGGGCCGTCATGCGGGTGCCCTGCTCGTCCCCGTCGGCGGTCCAGACGGCGTAGAGGACGCCGCCGGACAGCTCCATCGCGCTGAGGAAGGTGCCGGCCGGTGCCGGGACCGACCAGCGCTGCCGTCCATCGGCGGAGCCGACGGCGGTGATGCCGCGGCCCTGGGGCACGTACGCGGTGCCGTCGGCGACGGCCGGGGCGGGCATCGGGGCCCCTGCCCTGCCTTCGGCGGGGATGCTCCACAGCCGCTTGCCCGTCGCCGCGTCCAGCCCTGCGGCGCCGCCGGCGGCGGTGCCGCAGACCAGGACCGGCCCGCTGAGGGCGCAGGCGGTCGCCCCCGTGTCCAGCCGGGTGTTCCACGGCGACCAGCCCGAGGGGCGGGCCGACCGGTCGTGGGCGGCCATGCCGAACTCGCCGCTGTGCCCGGCATTGCCGTAGGGCAGGACCACGCGCGCGGCCTTCGTCCCCGGGGCGTTGGGGGCGGCCGCTGCGTGCGCGGCGCCCTCGGGGGCGTCCTCCCCTCCGCTGAGCTGCGGGAACGCCACCGCCGCCCCGACCGCCGCGGCGACCAGGAACGCGGCCGCGCCCGCGAGCGCGGCCGTACGGCGTGAGCGCCGCGGGGCGGGCGGCGGCACGGGCATCGCGGGGGCGTGCCCCAGCTGGGTGGGGGCGTGCGGGACGAGCGGCGGGCGCGCGGGCCGCTGCGGTGCGGCGGGCCCGGCCGCGGGCGCCGCTTCCGCGCACCGGCGGGCGGCCGCCTCGTGCTCGGCGAGCAGGTCCCGTACCCCGGCCGGCCATGACAGCGGCGGGCCCGCCAGCCGGGCGGCCAGGTCCCGCGGCGCGGGCCGGTCGGCAGGGTCGGGGGCGAGGCAGGCGGTGACGGTCTCGCGCAGGCCGTCCGGGAGGGCGGCGAGGGTGTCCGGATCGGCCTCGGCGCGCGAGATGCGGTAGACGACGGCGGCGAGCTCCTCGTCGTCGAACGGGCCGCGCCCGGTCGCGGCGAAGCACAGCACGGCGCCGAGGCAGAAGACGTCGGTCGCGGCGACCACGGCGCGGCTGCCTTCGAGGTGTTCGGGCGCCATGAAGCCCGGCGTGCCGACGACGAGGCCGGCCGTGGTCAGGGCGGTGGCGTCGAAGGCCTGGGCGATGCCGAAGTCGATGAGCCGCGGTCCGTCCGCCGCGAGGAGGACGTTGCCCGGCTTGAGGTCGCGGTGCAGGACGCGGGCGGCGTGCACGTCGGCGAGCGCCTGCGCGAGGCCCGCGCCCAGGGCGCGCACGGCGTCGGCGGGCAGCGGGCCCGTCCGGGCGACCGCCTCCGCCAGCGAGGGGCCCGCGACGTACTCGGTGGCGAGCCAGGGCAGTGCGGCGTCGGCGTCGCCGTCCACGAGGGCGGCCGCGTACGGGCTGCGGACCGCGCGGGCGGAGTCGATCTCCCGGCGGAAGCGGGTACGGAACTCCGCTGTGAGATCGAGGTCCTGGCGGACCGTCTTGACGGCGACGAGCCCGCCGGGCGCGTCCGTGCGGCGCGCGAGGTACACCTCGCCCATGCCGCCCGAGCCGAGCGTGCCCAGCAGGCGGTACGGGCCGGCCGTGCGCGGCGGCCCGGTGAGTGGTTCCGGCACCTGTTTCCCCTAGTGCGGCAGTGCGACCGAGCGGATGGCGCCCTGGTCGTAGACGATGTGGACGACGTCGCCGGCGGGCAGGGCGAAGGGTGGCCGCACGGACCGGGCGATGTCGACGCCGTTCTTCTTGTTGTAGTCGGGCTCCGGGCGGTCGCCGGGGGCGCCCTCGACGGCGGTCGCGCGGCCGGTGCCCGTGCCGAACGGGGCCTGCACGAGCGCGGTGTTGGTGGCGAACACGACCTGGTCGCCGATGATCAGCGGCGCGGACGCGAGGGTCCGGGGGAAGGGCGCCTCGGACTTCGGCAGCGTGCGGACCGCCTCGGGTGTGCGGCCGCTGCGGTCGATGACGAGCAGGCGCGAGGCGGTGTCGTCCACGCCGACGACGTACTTGTCGTTGGCGGCCGTGATCCGCGGGTCGCGCCGGACGGTGCCCTCCGGAAGCGGCACGTCCGCACCCGCGGCGAGGCTGCGTGCGTCGAGCTGGTGCAGCTTCAGGGCGCGGTCGCTGTGCTCGCCGCACAGCACGGAGACGCCCTGCACGAACAGTTCGGCACAGCCGCGCGGGACGGGCTCCGTCTCGCCGCGCTCGTCGCCGGTGGCCGCGTCGTACGCGCTCACCCCGCGCTCGGCGCGCGCGTAGACGACCCCGTCCTTGGCGGCCACGGGGGAGAAGTCCTGCTGGAAGGCGCGGGCGAGCCGGACGTTCGCGAGACGCTTGTGCCACAGTTCGCGGCCGTCGGAGAGGTCGTACGCGTAGAGGTCGTATCCCTGGCCGGAGACGGAGACGCCCACGAAGGCGCGGCCGTCCACGACGAGCGGCTTGCCCTTGAACGAGTTGCCGTCGGGGTGGCGCTTCTCCCAGCGCACGGTGCCGGTCGCCGCGTCCCGCGCCTGGATCCGGCCCCCGGCCGCGACGACGGCCGTGCCGCCCCGGACCGCGGGCGGCAGGCCGCCGCCGGGGATCATGATCAGGCCGGTGGGGCTGATCATGGCCGTGGTCCCGGCCTGGTGCGGGTCTCCGACCGGGTCGTACCGCCACAGCTGCTTGCCGTCCTTGGCGCCGACGGCCTCGTAGGAGCCGTCCACGAGCTGGCAGACGAGGGCGGTCTTGTCGGCGGCGCAGCCGAGGGGGCCCTTGGAGAGCTTGCCGGACCAGTCGTGCCAGCCGGTGGGGCGGGCGGTCGCCGTTCCGGAGAGCGCGCCCGCGCCGTCGGGGCCGCCCGTCTCGTCGACACCGTCCTGCCCGGCCGCGGGGGCCTTGCCGGCCGCGGCGGCTTCCGGCTTCTCCGGCTTCCCGGCGGCACCGCCGCCGTCGGAGCGGGTGCCCGCGTAGATGCCGAAGACGGCCGCGGCCCCGACGACACAGGCGGCGAGCCCGGCGAGGCCGAGCTTGACCGCGGTACGGGGGCGGCTTGAGGGCGACGCCTGGACCGCCGGGGGGTACGGGGCGCCGATCGTCGGCACGTTGTGCGGGGAGGCGTGGCCGCCCGGGACGACCGGCCCTGGCGTTGCCGGACGCCCTCCGGGCCGGTTGGGCACCGCCGGATATCCGGCGGGGGGCTGATCGTCGTCGCGGCGGAAAGAGTTGACCGCAGCAGGCGCCCCATCACCATGCCGGCCCGGCACCGCCGGAGACCCCGCCAGGGGCTGATCAGCGTCGCGGCGGAAACCAGCGGCCGCAGTCCCCGGAGCCGCAAGCTCGAAGTCGCCGCCACGGCGTTCAGCCCCCGCGGCGGAACCCGGCGGTGCCAGGCCCTCCTCGGGCCGGGCCGGGGCCGGTGCGCGGGTGTCGGCCCGGTGGTTGTTCGTTGCCGGGCTCAGCGCAGCCGATCGGGTGCGGTCCTCCGCGATCCGGTCCCGGATGGCGGGCGGCCAGTCGAAGGCGCCTTCCTCCGGCGCGCCGAGGCGAGCCGCCAGCGTGGCCGTGTCCGGGCGGGCGGCCGGGTCGGGGTGCAGACAGTCCGCGAGGATGCCCCGCAAGGGTTCCGGCACGGCCGTCAGGTCGGCCTTCGCCTGCGAGACGCGGTGGAGGACGGCGACGAGCGGCCCGTCCCCGAAGGGGTTCTCGCCGGTCGCGGCGTAGCAGAGCACGGAGGCGAGGCAGAAGACGTCCGAGGCGGCGACGACGTGCCGGCCGCCCTTCAGGTGCTCGGGGGACATGAAGCCGGGCGTGCCGACCATGAGCCCGGTGCCGGTGAGGGTGGTGGCGTCGGGCGCGCGGGCGACGCCGAAGTCGATGAGCCGGGGGCCATCGGCGGCCAGCAGGACGTTGCCAGGCTTGAGGTCGCGGTGGAGCGCGGGCGCGGCGTGGACGGCGTGGAGGGCCCGTACGAGGTGGGCGCCCAGGGCCCGGACGGTGCCGGCCGGGAGGGGCCCGGCGAGGGCGACGGCCTCGGCGAGCGTCGGCCCGGGCGCGTACTCGGTGGCGAGCCACGGCAGGTCGGCGTCGGCGTCGCCGCCGGTCAGCCGGGCGACGTGGGGGCTGGTGACGGACCGGGCGACGGCGATCTCGCGCCGGAACCGGGCCCGGAACCCGGCCCGGCCGGCGAGCTCGGCGCGGACGGTCTTCACGGCGACCAGGCCCTCGGGGCCGCGGGCGAGGTGGACCTCACCCATGCCGCCGGAGCCGAGCCGGGCGAGGAGCTCGTAGGGTCCGATCCGCGGCGGCGTCGCGTCTCGCAACGGCTCCAGCACGGCCATGTTTTCGAGTCCCCCCGGACAACTCAGGTACCGAGGTACCAAAAACCCCGGCCGCTCCCCTGATTTCTTGCGAGGAGACCCCCAGCGTTCAAGCCGGGGAGGAATCGCATCCGGGTGTTGCGGCGTTGAGCATCGCCGCATCCGGCTTCAGGGCGCGGAGCTCTCGCGCCGCCGTCAGGCGTCGCCGGACGAAGCGAACGCATGTGCCCATCGTAGCCGGTTGGGGTGCCGACTGTGAGATCGGGTACATGCGTGCGGCGGTCGTGCGTACGGTCCTTCAGAGGACGGGAGATGCCGTGGATCCCGATCAAGAGCTGTGGGGGGATGGTGCCGGTGGGGGCAACTGCGGAGGGTGGGTGTGCCCGCTACACGTACCGGCTTCGTGTGTCGTCCGTCGCCGGTACCGCCCTGGCGGCGGAGTGGGACCGGTGCCGGTGGGTGTGGAACGAATGTGTCGCCAAGTCCAAGGCCGTACACCTGCGCAACAAGGCCACCGGCCGGAAGGCCACGTGCGGCCCGGCTCAGCTGGACAAGCTGCTGACCGAGGCGCGCCGGTCGATGTCCTGGCTGCGCGAGGGTTCCAGCGTTACTCAGCAGCAGATCATCCGGGACTTCGGCAAGTCCCGCGCCAAGGCGCACAAGGACATCCGTGCGCGGCTGCCGATGCGCCAGCGAGCCGGGATGCCGCGCTGGAAGACCAAGCGCGACGCCCTGCCGTCCCTGAACTACACCCGGCGCGGATTCCGGCTGAACGGTGGCCGTCTGCACCTGGCGGGCGGGATCGTGCTGACCGTGGTGTGGTCGCGGGGCCTGCCGACTGAGCCGTCATCGGTGCGCGTCTACCGTGACAACCTCGGCCACTGGTACGCCAGTTTCGTCGTCCCCACCCAGTCCGAGCCGCTGCCCGGGACCGGGTGTGTGATCGGCGTGGACTGGGGCGTCAAGGAGACCGCTACCACCACGTCCGACGCGCACGATCTCCCACACGCCGGGCACGGCAAGAGGGCCGCTGCCAAGCTGGCCCGGTACGACCGGATGATGGCCCGCCGCAAGCCGAAGAAGGGGCAGCCCGGATCGAAGGGCTACCGCGAGGCCAAGCGGCTGCGCGCCAAGGTCTGCAAGAAGGTCGCGAGACAGCGTGAGGACACGAGTCGCAAGTGGGCCAAAAAGGTTGTTCGCGATCACGACGCCATCGCTGTGGAGGACTTCCGTCCGAAGTTCCTGGCCAGGACAACGATGGCCCGTAAGGCCGCCGACGCCGCCATCGGCGCCACCAAGCGCGCCTTGATCGAGATGGGCCGCAAGCACGGGCGGGACATCCGCCTGGTACACCCCGCGTACACCACGATGGACTGCGCGCACTGCGGAGCGAGAGCCAAGCACGCACTGCCGTTGGGTGAGCGCATCTACACCTGCACCGCATGCGGAGCCGTGTCACCACGGGACAAGAACTCCGCACACGTGATGCTCATCCGGGCTGGTCTCAACCCGGCTGGTGCTGATGGCGCAAGACCTCCCGGAGCACTGCTACGGGAGGCGGCCTGAGCCAGGAATCCCCTCCCTTCAGGGAGGGGAGGATTCAACCTACACAGAGGGTGCGGTTCCTCAGTCGCGGATCGGCGCGCGGCTTCCGTTGGGCTCCAGTCCGCCGCCACCGGTGGCGGGCGGGACGCTCGGCGGCTTGCTGCTCGGCGTGATCGGCGGCACCGGCGGCCGCGAGGACGGCGGGGCGGACGACGGGCCGCGGGACGGCTGGCGCGAGGCCGAGGACGACGGCGACTGCGAGGGCCGGGAGGCCGACGGCGACGGGCTGTGCGACGCGGGCGCGGAGGGGCTGGACGAGGCGGGCGGGCCGGGGATGACCGGGACCGTCGTGCTCATGTCCGTGTCGAGGTCGAACTGCTCGGCGTCGGAGTCCCCGAGGGCGTCGGCGGTGTAGGCGGCCCAGATCCTGGCCGGGTACGTGCCACCGTTGACACGGCCGTTGCCGCCGGTGCCCTTGAGGGTGACCTGCTTGCCGCCCTCGCCCTCGCCGAACAGGCCGACGGCGGTGACCAGGTCGGGGGTGTAGCCGGTGAACCAGGCGGACTTGTTGTCGTCGGAGGTGCCGGTCTTGCCCGCGACCGGGCGGCCGACGCTCTGCACGACCGAGGCCGTACCGTCGTCGACCACGCCCTTGAGGACGGTGGTGACGCCGTCGGCGGTGTTCCGCGAGATCGCGTCGCCGCCGACCGGGTTGTCGAGCGACAGGTCCTTGCCGTTCTGGGAGGCCGCCTTGATGATCGAGGGCGTGACCTTCTTGCCGTGGTGGGCGAGGGTCGCGTAGACGCCGGCCATGTGCAGCGGGCTGTTGCCCATGGAGCCGAGCGACATGGCGGGCTTCTCCACGAAGTCCTTGACCTTGCCGTTCATGCCCATGTCGACGGCGGTCTTCTTCACCTCGGACAGGCCGACGTCGATGGCCATCTGCGCGAAGACGGAGTTGACCGAGTCGTTCATGGCCTTCTGCACGGGGATCATGCCGTGCGAGTAGCCGTCCTCGTTCTCCGGGGCGAAGTGCTCGTCGGTGCCGGTGACGGGGCGCTCGGAGGTGGAGTCGTAGAGCGTGCCGGCGTTGATGCGCACCTTGTTCTGGGTGGTCGACTTGTTCTCCAGCGCCGACGCGAAGATCAGCGGCTTGAAGGTCGAGGCGACCTGGTAGTCCTCGCGGGTGGCGTTGTTCGTCCAGTGCTGGAGGGCGTCGGTGCCGCCGTAGAGGGCGACGACCTTGCCGGTCTTCGGATCGACGGACGCTGCGCCGACCTGGACGTTCTTGTCGACCGCGCGGGCCTTGGGGTCGAGGTCGTCGAGGAGCTTGTCCTTGACGGCCTTCTCCAGGGCCTTCTGCTTCTTGTTGTCGATGCTGAGGGTGATCGTCCAGCCGCCGGCGTCGAGGTCGCTCTCGGGGCGGCCGTCCTTGACCAGCTTCCTGCGCATCTCGGCCTTGGCGGCCTCGATCAGATAGCCGTTCTGACCGGTGAGGCCCTTGGGGGCCGGCGGCTTGCCGGGCTCCTTGAACTGCATCGTGGCGCGCTTGTCCTTGTCGAGCCACTTCTGCTCGACCATCTTGTCCAGGACGTAGTTCCAGCGGGCCTTGGCGTTCTCCTTGCCCGCCGGGGTGGCCACCGACCAGTCGTACTGGCTGGGGGCCTGGAGCAGCGCGGCGAGGTAGGCGCCCTCCTCCAGGCTGAGCTTGTCGACGTCCTTGTTGTAGTACGCGCGGGAGGCGGCCTGGATGCCGTAGGCGCCGCGGCCGTAGAAGCTGGTGTTCAGGTAGCCCGCGAGGATCTCCTCCTTGGACTTCTCCTTCTGCACCTTGAGGGAGATGACCAGTTCCTTCACCTTGCGGGTGACGGTCTGGCGCTGGTCCAGGTAGTAGTTCTTCACGTACTGCTGGGTGATGGTCGAACCACCCTGCTTGCCGCGGCCCATCACGGTGTTGAGGATGCCGCGCGCGGTGCCCTTGAGGTCGACGCCGGGGTCCGTGTAGAAGTTCTTGTTCTCGGCGGCGACGACGGCGTGCTGGACGTCGAGCGGGATCTTGTTGAGGTCCACCTCTTGGCGGTTGACGTCGCCGCTACGGGCGATGACCTTGCCGTCGGCGTCCTTGAAGACGTTGCTCTGCAGCTTGGCCTGGCTGTTGCCCTTGGGGACGTCCACGTACATGTAGAGCGCCACGCAGGCCCCCGCCCCGAGAGCGATGAGCGCCACGAAGTAGGCGAGCAGCTTCTTCCACGTGAAGAAGCGGCGTATGCCGCCGCTCTTCCCAGGTTTCTTGGGCTTCTTGCCCTTTGCTGTGCGGGTGCTCTTCTGCGCCCGTCGCGCGTCCGCTCGGCCCATCTCTCCCGTAGCTCCAGTCTTTCCGCCCCCAACCCAGCTCATGAAGCTAACACCGCAACTGTCACCAAACGCCCATTGATCAAGGCTTTGGGGCACGTGACATACAGCACCCCGGCTGGCGGGAACCGGGTGCGGCGCAGTGCGGGAAACCGTACAGTGCGCCGGTTCCATCAAGATCACGCCACCTCTACACGGTGGGTATACACACGATGTATACCCACCGTGTACAGTCCCCGGCATGTCCATTGGTCACACTCTGCTCGCGCTCCTGGAATCCGGCCCGCGCCACGGTTACGACCTCAAGCGCGCCTTCGACTCCCGCTTCGGCCAGGACCGGCCGCTCCACTACGGCCAGGTCTACGCGACGATGTCGCGGCTGCTGAAGAACGGCCTGGTGGAGGTCGACGGGATCGAGCACGGCGACGGCCCCGAGCGCAAGCGCTACGCCATCACCGACGCGGGCATCACGGACGTGGCGCGCTGGCTCGCCGAGCCCGAGAAGCCCGAGCCCTACCTGCAGTCCGTCCTCTACACCAAGGTCGTCGTGGCCCTGCTGACCGGCCGCGACGCGGACGCCCTGCTGGACGCCCAGCGCACCGAGCACCTGCGGCTGATGCGCGAGCTCACCCGGCGCAAGGTGAGCGGCGACCTCGCGGACCAGCTGATCTGCGACCACGCCCTCTTCCATCTGGAGGCCGACCTGAGATGGCTGGAAATCACCGCTGCGCGGCTCGACCAGCTGGCGACGGCGGTGCGCCCGTGATCCCCTCCGGCTCCCTGCTCGCCGCGACCGGGCTGCACAAGGCGTACGGCCCGACGACCGCGCTGGCCGGGGCGGACTTCTCGGTCCACCCCGGTGAGGTCGTCGCCGTCATGGGCCCCTCGGGCTCCGGCAAGTCGACCCTGCTGCACTGCCTGGCCGGGATCGTCCGGCCCGACGCCGGCACGGTCCGCTACGGCGCGCGCGAGCTGTCGCGGCTGTCCGACGGCGAGCGCAGCGCGCTGCGGCGCGGTGAGTTCGGCTTCGTGTTCCAGTTCGGCCGGCTGGTGCCGGAGCTGACCTGCGTGGAGAACGTGGCGCTGCCGCTGCGGCTGAGCGGCGTCAAACGCAAGGAGGCCGAGCGGCAGGCCGAGCGGTGGCTGGAGCGGCTGGAAGTCGCCGACGCCCGCGGCAAGCGGCCCGGCGAGGTCTCCGGCGGCCAGAGCCAGCGCGTGGCCGTGGCCCGCGCGCTGGTGACCACCCCGCGCGTGATCTTCGCGGACGAGCCGACCGGCGCCCTGGACTCCCTGAACGGAGAGCGCGTCATGCAGCTGCTGTGCGAGGCCGCGCGCGAGACCCGCGCCGCCGTCGTCCTCGTCACCCACGAGGCGCGCGTCGCCGCGTACTCGGACCGCGAGGTCGTCATCCGCGACGGCAAGGCGCGCGACATGGCGGGGGCGGGGCTGTCGTGAAGGGGTCCGAGGGAGACAAGGGAACGAACAAATCCAGCCACGAGGACGAGGCTCCGCGCCCCGGCCGCGGGCCCGCCGACCGGCCCACCGGCCCCACCGGCGCCGCCGCCTGGCTCCGCGACCTCGGCATGGGCGCGCGCTTCCTGGTCACCGGCGGGCGCGAGGGCCTGCTGCGGGCCGTCCTCACCGCGCTCGCCGCCGGCCTCGGCGTGGCCGTGCTGGCCATTGCGGCGTCCGTGCCGCAGATGCTGGCCGAGCGCCACCACCGCACGGTGGCCCGCCAGGTGGACACGCCGCTGGAGTTCGAGCGGTCGGCCCGCGAGATACCGAAGGGCAGCGGCACGCTGCTCTACCGCGACGCGGCCACCGACTTCCACGACAAGAAGGCCGGCGGCGCGCTGCTGCGCCCCGAAGGCCCCGGCGCCCCCGTGCCGCCCGGCGTGGCGAGCCTGCCCCGGCCGGGCGAGATGGTCGTCTCCCCCGCGCTCGGCGCGCTCCTGGAGTCCGACGCCGGAAAGCTCCTGCGCGACCGGCTCCCCTACCGGACCGTGGGCACCATCGCCCCCTCCGGCCTCATCGGCCCCAGCGAGCTCCTCTTCTACGCGGGCAGCGACCGGCTCACGCCCGGCAACGGCGCCGTACGCATCGACCACTTCGGCTACGAGGCCTCGGACGTGCCCGTCGACGGCCGGCTCGTGGTCCTGCTCGTCATGGTCTGCGTGATCCTGCTGCTGCCGGTCGGCGTCTTCATCTCCACCGCCGTCCGGTTCGGCGGCGAGGGCCGGGACCGGCGGCTGGCCGCCCTGCGGCTCGTCGGCGCGGACGGCGCGGCGGTCCGGCGGATCGCCGCGGGTGAGGCGCTGTGCGCAGCGCTGCTCGGCCTGCTGGTGGGAGCGGGGCTCTTCCTCTCCGTCCGGGGGCTCGCGGCCCACGTCACGGTCCGCGAGGTCACCGTCTTCCCTTCGGACATGACCCCGAGCCCGGCGGCCGCCGCGCTGATCGCCGTCGCGGTGGCCGCACTGGCCGTCGTGGTGACCCTCTCCGCGCTGCGCCGCGTGACCGTCGAGCCGCTCGGCGTCGTCCGCGGCGCGCCGGCCCGGCGGCGCAGGCTGTGGTGGCGGCTGCTGATCCTCGCCGCGGGTCTCGCGCTGCTGGTCCCGAGCGTGCTGACGGTCGTCCGGAGCCCCTTCTACGGGCCGGAGGAGACGGCCGTCGCGGCTGCCGGTGCGGCGCTGCTGCTGATCGGGGTCGCCACCGTCCTGCCGTGGCTGGTCGAGGCGTGCGTCGCCCGCC
The DNA here is from genome assembly GCF_042958085.1 of Streptomyces sp. NPDC008001. NCBI lineage: Bacteria > Bacillati > Actinomycetota > Actinomycetes > Kitasatosporales > Streptomycetaceae > Streptomyces > Streptomyces sp. NPDC008001. Next base: position 29,714 of record NZ_JBIBIZ010000006.1, read on the forward strand.
TCCGGGGCGGGCCGCTGCCCTGGCAGCTGGCGACGCGCCGGCTGCAGGCCAACAGTGGCACGGCCGCGCGGGCGGTCAGCGGCATCACGGTCGCCGTGGCCGGGGCCGTCGCCGTCCAGATGGTGATCGCCGGCATGCAGGGCGACTACGACGAGCCCGGCGGGAGCGTCGAGAGCTGGTCCCAGCTGCAGGCCTCGTACCGCCCGGGGTCGGCGGAGGAGGTCCGCGCGTGGGCCGGCAAGTTCCGGTCCACGCCCGGTGTGCGGGACGCCACCGCCTTCGTGGAGCAGTACGCGACCGCCGCCGGCCGCAAGAACGGCGTCACGACGGTGCACGTCGCCGACTGTTCCCTCCTGCGCACCCTGGCGAAGATCGACTCGTGCCGGGAGGGCGACGTCTTCGTGGCAGAGGAGGCGGGCGGCCCGGCCGGCACCGCACGCCGCTTCGGGCCGGGCACGCAGCTGACGATGGACGGCTTCGAGCAGGCGAAGGCACGCGGGATTCCCGCCTACCGGTGGACGGTTCCGGCGTCCGCGAAGGTCGTGGAGACCCGCCCCTCCCCGACCGGCGAGCATGAGGACGGCATCCTGGCCACCCCCTCCGCCATCGACGCCCGGGCGATCCCGGACGCCCGGACGACGGTGCTGGCGCGCGTCGACCCCGCCGACCGCGACGATTCCGTCGAGCGGTTCCGCAACACCGCCGCGGGCATCGATCCGGGCATGCGCGTCTGGCGCCGGGGCGGTGTGGTGAAGGAGAACTACTTCACGGGCATCGAGGAGGGGCTGACGACCGGCGCGGTCTGCGTGCTCGTGCTGATCGCGCTGAGCATGCTCGTCGGCACGCTGGAGCAACTGCGCGAGCGCAGGCGCGCGTTGTCGGTGCTCGTCGCCTGCGGGACGAGCCGCGCGACGATCGCCTGGTCGGTGCTGTGGCAGACGGCGATCCCCGTGGTCCTGGGCATGGTGCTGGCCGTCGGGAGCGGGCTCGGCCTGGGGCGGCTGCTGCTCGCGCTGGCCGGGGACCCGGTCCGTGACTGGTTCGCCTTCGTGCCCCTGGTCTGCGCGGGAGCCGGGATGGTCGCCCTCGTCACCGTGCTGTGCCTGCCGGCGCTGTGGCGGCTGACGCGGACGGACGGGCTACGAACGGAATAGCCCCTTCCGCCTCCCCCGGGGCCCGGCCGGCCGCAGGACACTGCGAGCGGGCCGGGCCCCGGGGGCTGCCCGTTCACTGCGTGGCGATGCGCACCGGCAGCTTCCGCAGCTCCTTGCGGAGCGCCTCCGCGAACTGCGCGAACTCCTCCTGCCGCGCGGCGCCCGTCCGCATCGCCAGGGCGATCCTGCGCGAGGGCACCGGATCGGCGAACGAGCCGGTGGCGAGCTGGGCGTTGCGCTCGGTCTCGACGCGTAGGGCCGTGCGCGGCAGCAGGGTGACGCCCATGCCGCCGCCGACCAGCTGGACGAGCGTGGACAGCCCCGCCGCGCTGGTCGTACCGGCCGCGCCGGACGTGCGGCCGACCTCGCGGCAGATGTCGAGGGCCTGGTCGCGCAGGCAGTGGCCCTCGTCCAGGAGGAGCAGGTCGAGCTCGCGCAGCGCCTCGCGCGGGATGTCGCCGCGCCCGGCGAGCCAGTGGTCGCGGGGCATGACGAGCACGAAGTCCTCGTCGAAGAGGGGAAGTTCGGCGATGCCGGGCACGCCGAGCGGCACGGCGAGCAGCAGCAGGTCGAGCCGCCCCTGGGTGAGGCCGTCGAGCAGCGAGGACGTCTGCTCCTCGTGGACCTGCAGGTCGAGGTCCGGGTAGGCGTCGCGGACGAGGCGCAGGACGGTCGGCAGGAGGTACGGCGCGACGGTCGGGATCACGCCGAGGCGCAGGACGCCGGTGAAGGGCGCGCGGGCCGCGTCGGCCTCCTCCATGAGCCCGGCCACGGCGTCGAGGACGGTGCGGGCGCGTACGGCCAGCCGCTCGCCCGCGGGACTGAGCAGCACTTTTCTCGTCGTACGCTCAAGGAGCTGCACGTCGAGGACCTCCTCCAGCGCGGAGACGGCGCCGGAGAGCGCGGGCTGGCTCATCCCGAGCGCCGTGGCGGCGTCACGGAAGTGCAGGTGCTCCGCGACGGCGACGAAGGCCCGGAGCTGGGCGAGGCTGGGCTGGCGCGGGCGGCTGCCCGCCGGGGTTATGGCAGGAACTGCCGGTGCGGACGACATTTGATAGGCACCTCCGATCAACATCACCTAGTCTAGCTATTTCCGTTATCAATGGCTCCTGTGGCAGGGTGGCTCATGTCCAACCCCGAAGGAAGCTCCTGACAGGGAGCTCCCTGTTCGCTGCAAGGAGAGCGCGTGCTCACTGTCGGTGACAAGTTCCCCGAGTTCGACCTGACCGCTTGTGTGGACCTCGACGCGGACAAGGCTTTCGCGCAGATCGACAACAAGACCCACGAGGGCAAGTGGAAGGTCGTCTTCTTCTGGCCCAAGGACTTCACCTTCGTCTGCCCGACCGAGATCGCCGCCTTCGGTCAGCTGAACGACGAGTTCGCCGACCGCGACGCCCAGATCCTCGGCGTCTCCGGTGACTCCGAGTTCGTGCACCACGCCTGGCGCAAGGACCACAAGGACCTGCGCGACCTGCCCTTCCCGATGCTGGCCGACGCCAAGCACGAGCTGATGCAGGCCTGCGGCGTCGAGGGCGAGGACGGCTACGCCCAGCGCGCCGTCTTCATCGTGGACCCGAACAACGAGATCCAGTTCGTCATGGTGACCGCCGGCTCCGTCGGCCGTAACCCCAAGGAGGTCCTCCGGGTCCTCGACGCCCTGCAGACGGACGAGCTGTGCCCCTGCAACTGGTCCAAGGGCGAGGAGACCCTCGACGCGGTCAAGCTCCTCGCGGGCGAGTGAGCTGATCTCCCATGGCGCTCGATGAGCTGAAGTCCGCCGTACCGGACTACGCCAAGGACCTGAAGCTGAACCTCGGCTCGGTCATCGGCAACTCCGGCCTGCCGCAGCAGCAGCTGTGGGGCACCGTTCTCTCCTGCGCGATCGCGACCCGCTCGCCGATCGTGCTGCGCGAGCTGGAGCCGGAGGCCAAGGCCAACCTGTCGCCGGAGGCGTACACGGCCGCCAAGGCCGCCGCCGCCGTCATGGCGATGAACAACGTCTACTACCGGACCCGGCACCTGCTGTCGGACCCGGAGTACGGCAACCTGCGCGCGGGCCTGCGGATGAACGTCATCGGCAACCCGGGCGTGGAGAAGGTCGACTTCGAGCTGTGGTCGCTGGCCGTCTCGGCCATCAACGGCTGCGGCATGTGCCTCGACTCGCACGAGCAGGTCCTCCGCAAGGCGGGCGTCTCGCGCGAGACGATCCAGGAAGCGTTCAAGATCGCCGCGGTCCTCCAGGCCGTCGGCGCCACCCTGGACGCCGAGCAGGTCCTGGCGGACAACGCCTGATCCGCTCTTCACGTACGTGTGGGCCCCGGCCGTAACGGCCGGGGCCCACACGCATGTGCTCAGCTTCCCGGTTCCCCCGGGGGCGGCCCTTCCGGTGGCGCCGCGGCCAGGGCCCTGTCCCTGGCGTAGGCCCGGAGGTAGCCGACGACCGTGTTGGTGACGGCGGCCAGCGGGACCGCGACCACCGCGCCGCCGATGCCCGCGACCAGCGAGCCCGCGGCGACGGACAGGACCACCGCGAGCGGGTGGACGCGCACCGCGCGGCCGAGGATGAACGGCTGCAGGATGTGGCCCTCGATCTGCTGCACCGCGAGCACCACGATCAGCACCATCAGCGCCGTGAAGACGTCCTTCGTCACCAGCGCCACGACCACCGCGAGCGCGCCCGACACCACGGCGCCGACCAGCGGGATGAAGGCGAACAGGAAGATGAAGACCGCCAGCGGCACCGCCAGCGGCACCTTCAGGAAGAACAGCCCGATGCCGATGAAGATCGCGTCGATCAGGGCCACTATCACCGTGCCCCGCACGTAGGCGGTCAGCGTCGCCCACGCCCGCGGGCCCGCACCCGCCACGCCCTCGCGCGCCGCCGCCGGGAACAGCTTCAGCAGCCACTCCCAGATCCGCGGCCCGTCGTAGAGCAGGAAGAGCGTGCTGAACATCGCCAGCAGGATGCCGGTCAGCACCTCGAGGATCACCTGGACGCCCTCTATGCCGGCGGAGGTGATGTCCTTGGTGTTGGCGCCGATCGCCGTGCTGAGGTTGTCGGCGATGTTGTTGATCTGGTTCTCGGTGACGTGGAACGGGCTGGTGAGCAGCCAGTGCTTCAGGTCCTTGATGCCCTGCTGCACCTGCCGGGACAGATCGTCGAGGTTGTCCGTCACCTGCCACACCACGAACCAGCCGACCAGCCCCATGACGACGAAGCCGGAGATGAAGGTCATGGCCGTGGCGAGCCCGCGGGGCACGCCGCGCCGCTTCAGCCAGGCGACGGTGGGCTGCAGCAGCGCCGTGATCAGCAGGCCGGCGACGAAGGCGAGCACCACCAGGCGGACGGCGCTGATCACCCGCATCAGCACCCAGAGGGTGCCGGCCAGGATCAGCAGCCGCCAGCCGACCTCGGCCGCGACGCGCACGCCCCAGGGGACGGCGGCGACGGGGTCGGGACGCGCCGGGACCGCGGGGGCGTAGCCGGGCGGCGGCGGGACGTGCTCGGGCGCGGGGTCCTCGGCGGGCGCGGGGCGCGCGGCGGAGGACGGCTCTTCGGCTGCCGGGTCCGCGGCGGACGCGGGGGCGCCCGCGGGCGCCGTGCCGGGCCGGCCGGAACGATTCGGCGGGGAGGTGCGTACGGGCTCGGCGGTACCGTCCGGCTCGGGACCGCTGGACGCGGCCGCGCCGGAGGCGCTCGCGCCCTCCGCCTCGGCCGAGCGCTCCTCGAGCCGCCGGGCGAGACGGGTCAGACCCGCCCCCGCACTGCCGACCCATCGTGGCAATCTGGACATTTCTCTTCCTCTACCCCCACTCCCCCGTGGCCAGGGTGAACGTTACCCGTGCCACGCAGCCCGGAAGGACGGCGCGAGCCCCCGGTCCGCTTGGACCGGGGGCTCGCGAAGGCGGGAAGGCGACCGGCGCTACGGCCGGCCGGTGCGCCCTAGTACCACTGGTTGGCCTGCCAGAACGACCAGGCGCCGCAGGGGCTGCCGTAGCGCTCGTTCATGTAGCCCAGGCCCCACTTGATCTGGGTGGCGGGGTTGGTCCGCCAGTCGGCACCGGCCGAGGCCATCTTGGTGCCGGGCAGCGCCTGGACGAGGCCGTAGGCGCCGGAGGAGGCGTTGGTGGCGGTGTAGTCCCAGCTGCTCTCGTTGTTCACGATGTTGCTGAAGCACTGGAACTGATCGCCGGGGATCATCGAGCGGGCCATCGCCTGGACCTCGGCGGTGGAGTAGGAGCCCTTGACGGCGAAGGACGAGGCGTCGCGGGTCGCGGAGCGGCTGCTGACCTGCTCCTTGTCCTCCTTCTCGCGCTCCTTGGCCTTCTCGTCGGCTTCCTTCTTCTTGGCCTCGGCGTCCGCGGCTTCCTTCTTGGCGGTGGCGTCCTCGGCGGCCTGCTTGCGCGCGGCCTCCTCGGCGTCCTTCTTGGCCGCGCTCTCGGCGGCCTCGGACTGCGTGTCCGCCTGCTGGGTCAGGGAAGCGGCCTGTGCCCGGACGTTCTGTCCTGCGGGGATGTCCGCGAGGAGCGTCGTGTCCGCTGCGGTCGCCTCGACCCGGTCGGTGGTGCCCTGGTCATGGCCTGCAGCGACACCTACGACGGCGCCGACGGTGGTGACCGCGGTGGCGGATGCCACGGCGAATCCCCGGACCGAAATCCGGCTCACACGTTTTCCTTCCAGCATCGCCCGCATGGGTGACCTCGCGAGCGCGATCGTGCCCCTGGCGCTGGCCTCCGTAACGGTCACAGAAGGCACGGGCCCGTGGGGCCTCCCGCGAGGGAGGTCCGCGTGACGCTCGGGCGGCATACGGCGGCGCTGTTCAGTTCTTCGAGCTGGCTATGCACTGCCCCCGGAGGGGCGGAAGTGCCGTATGCGGGGCCTGACAGGAAGCAGACTCTGCCCGAACGGCCCTCCCCGAGGCAATTCCGGGTTACGTGGGAAAGGTCACACCTCGTTTATGCCCGGGCATTTACGGAAAGCCCGGCGCACAACAGCGGCGCGCGGCTAGGCTCCTTGGCTTTGCCGCGCGCCGCCGGACGGGAACGGAAGTGTCAGATCCGGCCGTCCTCCAGCATTTCGGTCACCAGCGCTGCAATCGGCGAACGCTCCGAACGCGTGAGCGTGACGTGCGAGAAGAGCGGATGCCCCTTCAGCTTCTCGACCACGGCGACCACGCCGTCGTACCGCCCCACGCGGAGGTTGTCGCGCTGCGCCACGTCATGCGTGAGCACCACCCGGGAATTGGCGCCGATCCGGGACAGAACGGTCAGCAGCACGTTCCGTTCGAGCGACTGCGCCTCGTCCACGATGACGAACGCGTCGTGGAGGGAGCGGCCGCGGATGTGGGTGAGCGGCAGCACCTCCAGCATGCCGCGCCCCACGACCTCTTCGATGACCTCGGCGCTCGTCACGGCCGAGAGGGTGTCGAAGACGGCCTGGGCCCACGGGCTCATCTTCTCCGCCTCGCTGCCCGGCAGATAGCCCAACTCCTGCCCGCCGACCGCGTACAGCGGCCGGAAGACCATCACCTTGCGGTGCTGCCGCCGCTCCAGCACGGACTCCAGGCCCGCGCACAGCGCGAGCGCGGACTTGCCCGTGCCGGCCCGGCCGCCCATCGACACGATCCCCACCTCGGGGTCGAGCAGCAGGTCGAGCGCCACGCGCTGCTCGGCGCTGCGGCCGTGGATGCCGAACGCCTCGCGGTCGCCGCGCACCAGCCGCACCGAGCCGTCGGCGGCGACGCGGCCGAGGGCCTTGCCGCGCTCGGACTGCAGCACCAGGCCGGTGTGCACGGGCAGTTCCGCCGCCTCGGCGATGTGGGCGACCTCGGCGGCGAAGAGCTCGTCGACCTGCTCGGCGCTGACGGTGAGCTCCGCCATGCCGGTCCACCCGGAGTCGGTGATGGCGAGCTCGGCGCGGTACTCCTCGGCGAGCAGGCCGACCGCCGACGCCTTGATCCGCAGCGGCAGGTCCTTGGAGACGACCGTGACGTCGTACCCCTCGGCCTGGAGGTTGCGGGCGACCGCGAGGATGCGCGAGTCGTTGTCGCCGAGGCGGAAGCCGGCGGGCAGTATGCCCGTATCCGAGTGGTTGAGCTCGACCCTGAGCGTCCCGCCCAGCTCACCGATCGGAATCGGGGAATCCAGTCGGCCGAATTGCACCCGGTACGTGTCGAGCAGCCGGAGCGCCTGCCGCGCGAAGTAACCGAGCTCGGGGTGGTGCCTCTTGGCCTCCAACTCCGTGACCACCACCACGGGCAGCACGACCTCGTGCTCCTCGAAGCGGGACATGGCGCCTGGGTCGGCCAGCAGGACGCTGGTGTCGAGGACATAGGTGCGCCGGTCGTTCTCACGGCGCTTCTTGCTGGTCACCACGGGTGGACGAACCCCCTCGGGGAGGTCGGGGCGCGACGGCGTCGCCGGGGAATGGGCCGGGGTGAGAGCCCTTCGAGGGCCGGACTGCGGCCCTTCGCGGGCGGCCGCGCGGCCAGCCAGGGCCGCTCGGTCCGCACGGTCGTCGTCCGTGTGCAAAGGGCCTCCCGGGCGGGCGGCCCCATGCCGCCCGCTGGCAGAGCGACGGTCTTAGGACAGACCGTCGGCCTGGAGGGGATATTCCCGCTGGACCGCTTGACCATGCAACGGCATATGCGGCGGGCTGCTGAGCGGCCGGTCCGTCAAGACCCGTAGCCGCTCCCCGCGATGACTGCGCATTTCGCCGGACCGCCGCCCCCGTGGCAAGGCGCCGTTGCGGCGAGCACTTTTTGCCGTAGCAACGGCGGTGAACCGCACCGCCCCCGAGGAGGCCGCGGCTTAGGAACCGTAGCGCCGGTGCCGCGCCGCGTAATCCCGCAATGCGCGCAGGAAGTCGACCTTCCGGAAAGCCGGCCAGAAGACTTCGCAGAAGTAATACTCGGAGTGCGCGCTCTGCCAGAGCATGAATCCCGACAGCCGCTGTTCACCGCTGGTCCGGATGATGAGGTCCGGGTCGGGCTGGCCGCGCGTGTAGAGGTGCTTGGTGATGTGCTCGACGTCGACCGTCTCGGCCAGCTCCTCGAACGACGTCCCGTTCTCCGCCGCTTCGAGGACCAGCGACCGCACGGCGTCGGCGATCTCCTGCCGGCCGCCGTAGCCGACGGCGACGTTGACCAGTATTCCGCGGGTGCCGATCGTGTCCTGCTCGGCCTCCTTCAGCACCTGCTGGGTGCGGGCCGGGAGCAGGTCGAGCGTGCCCACGTGGTGCACGCGCCAGCGGCCGTCGGCGGCGAGGCCGCGCACCGTGTTCTCGATGATGCCGAGCAGCGGGTTGAGCTCCACGGCCGGGCGGTCGAGGTTGTCGGTGGAGAGCATCCAGAGGGTGACGACCTCGACGTCCGTCTCGGCGCACCAGCCGAGCAGCTCGGAGATCTTGTCGGCGCCGGCCTGGTGGCCCTGCTCGGTCGTGCGGCCGTCGGCCCGCGCCCAGCGGCGGTTGCCGTCGAGGATGACGCCGATGTGCTTGGGCACCTGCGCATGGTCGAGGCGGCCTTCCACCCGGCGTGCGTAGAGCCTGTACACCAGGTCGCGCAACTTCACGTTTCCAGCCCCTCCAAGCCACGGCGGTCGCCCCGAGGGCGCCACATTACTGCCCGCGTGTCACGGGAACCCAACTCGGTCTGTCACAAGACCGTGATAGTCAGATGCACATGACCGATTCCACACATTCCGCTCACTATCGCGCGGCCGATAACCGCTACGACTCGATGGAGTACCGGCGCACGGGCCGCAGTGGCCTGAAGCTGCCGGCCATCTCCCTGGGACTGTGGCACAACTTCGGTGACGACCGCAGCCTGGAGTCGCAGCGCGCCATTCTGCGCCGCGCCTTCGACCTCGGGATCACGCACTTCGACCTGGCCAACAACTACGGCCCGCCGCCCGGCTCCGCGGAGCTGAACTTCGGCAAGATCTTCGCACAGGACTTCCGGGCCCACCGCGACGAGATCCTCGTCTCGACGAAGGCCGGCTATCTGATGCACCCGGGCCCGTACGGCGAGTGGGGGTCGCGGAAATACCTGCTGTCCTCGCTGGACGCCTCGTTGCGCCGGATGGGTGTCGACTACGTCGACATCTTCTATTCGCACCGGTTCGACCCGGAGACCCCGCTGGAGGAGACGATGGGCGCGCTCGCGTCCGCCGTGCAGCAGGGCAAGGCGCTCTACGCGGGCGTGTCCTCGTACAGCGCCGAGCAGACCGCCGAGGCGGCCCGGCTGCTGCGCGAGATGGGCGTGCCGGCCCTGATCCACCAGCCGTCCTACTCGATGATCAACCGCTGGACGGAGGACGACGCGCTGCTGGACACCCTGGAGGCGGAGGGCATGGGCTGCATCGCCTTCGCACCGCTCGCCCAGGGTCTGCTGACCGACAAGTACCTGCACGGCGTCCCGGAGGGCTCGCGCGCCGCGCAGGGCAAGTCCCTGGACCCGGATCTGCTGACCGAGGACGTGGTGGGCCGGCTGCGGGGCCTGAACGCGATCGCCGAACGGCGCGGTCAGTCGCTCGCCCAGCTGGCCCTCAGCTGGGTGCTGCGCGACCCGCGGATGACCTCGGCGCTGATCGGTGCGTCGAGCGTGGCCCAGCTGGAGGCGAACGTGGCCGCGCTGGGCGCGCCGAAGCTGACCGAGGAGGAACTGGCGGAGATCGATGCGCTCGCGGTAAGCACCGAGGGCGTCAACATCTGGGCCCGGCGCGGCTGACCCCGGCCGCCCGGCCGGGGCACACGCTTCGTCACCCAGGGTGATGAGCGGGAAAGAAAACGGGCCGGTCCGTGGGGGGGATACGGACCGGCCCGAGGGGGGGTTTCCACCATAACCGGTCTGAGGCCCTGCTCGTTGCACCGACAGGGGTGACGACCCGCGGGATGCTGACGCTGGGTGACCTTTTTGATCTTGATCGAGTGATCGTCACCAATGGGTCCGGGGGCCCGCGGGGCCCGTCAGTACTGGGCCTACGGCGTAGAACCAGCCATTCCGCGGACAGCTCCCGGAAGCACTTGGGAACACTTCGATAACGTCCGGAAAAATCACGGCCGACTTGACGCAGCGATGAGGCCGGGCGCGTCGGAGGGCCGTTCCGGTGATGCGGGTGCCGCCTTCCGGGCGAGCTCGGGGACGAGGGTGCCGAGCCCGGCGACGGCCAGGGCGGCACCGAGCCACAGCGGGGAACGCAGGCCGAAGGCGTCGACGGCCAGGCCGCCGGCCGACGAGCCGATGACGATCCCGAGGGTGATGAACGAGGAGTGGATGCTGTTGACCAGCGGCCGGGCGTTTCCGGCCCGCTGGACGCGGGTGACCATGGCCGGGTTCATGGTCACGCCGACGAGGCCGATGCCCATCGTGAACGCGACCGCCGGGGCGGGCAGGTGCGCGGTCAGGGCGAAGCCGGCGAGGAAGAGCGCGTTGAGGGTGAGGCCGCACAGCAGGACGGCGACGGCGAGGCGGCCGACGATCCAGTTGCCGGCGACGGTGGCGGCCCCGTAGGCGATGAGCAGGCCGGGGACGGTGCCCGGGGAGAAGCCGGTGACCTCGGTGAGGACCGGGTTGAGGTAGCTGAACGCGGAGAACGTCGCCCCGATGACGAACGTGCTGGTCATGAGCGTCAGCCAGAGCTTGCGGCGCTTGAAGACGGCCAGCTCCTGACGGATGCCCCCGCCCTCGGCGGAGCGCTCGGCGTCCGGGACGCCGGCGGCGGTGCACAGCGCGGCGAGCACGGCGAGGGCCGAAATGGTCCAGAAGGCGGCGCGCCAGCCGAAGTGCTCGCCGACGAGCGTGGACAGCGGCAGGCCGAGCAGCGTGCCCAGCATCAGGCCGTTGAGGGCGACGGCGACGGCCCGGCCGCGCATCTCGGGGCGGGTCAGCTGGGCGCACAGGGAGAGGGAGACGCCGAAGAAGGCCTGCGAGGCGACGCCGGTGACGACCCGGGCCGCCAGCATGGTGCCGTACGTGGTCGCCGTGGCGGCCAGCACGTTGCCGGCGAGGAAGACCGCGAAGAGCGTCAGCAGCGCCCTCTTCGGCCGCAGCCGCATCACGGCCACGGTCAGGAAGGGGCCGCCGGCCGCCATGGCGATCGCGAAGGCGGTGATGAGGTAGCCGATCTCCGGGATGGTGGCCCCGAGCCCCTCGGCCATCTGGGGCATCAGTCCGGCGACGACGAATTCGCTGGTCACCATGGCGAAGATGCCGAGGGCCAGGAGGTGGACGGCGCGGGGCATGGTGGGTGCTCCTCAAGTTTTGGATTGGTCAGTACAAAATAAGGGCGTGCGGGACGTACGGCTGCGACGTCGAGGGGGTCGGTTCCAGGGGCGTCAGATGGCGTCGAGCGTGGTGCGCGCGATGCTCTCCAGGGCTTCCCGTCCGGCGCCGGCCCGCGCCGAGACGCGCATGCCGCCGATGGCCGCGATGACGAAGTGCGCGAGCGCACCGGCGTCCTTGGCGCGGTCGATGTCGCCGTCCCGCTGCCCGGATTCGATCGCGGCCTTCAGCGCCTCGAACCGCCGCCGGTAGTCCCGCTCCAGCACCCGGGCCACCTCGGCGTCCCTGGCCGCCAGTTCGATGCAGCTATTGACGACCAGACAGCCGCGGCCGTCCTCCGCATAGAGCCCCTCCTCCTCGACGATGACGTCGAGGAGCGCCCGGATCTTCTCCCGCGCGGGCCTCTCTTCCTCCAGGAGGGCGACGGAGCTCCCGCTCTTGCGCTCCATATAGAGGAGCAGGGCACGCCGGAAGAGGTCGTGCTTGCTCTTGAAGGCGTTGTAGATGCTGCTGCGCCCCAGACCGGTGGCCTCGCACAGGTCCTGGGTGGAGGTCGCCTCGTATCCGGCGGTCCAGAACGCCTCCAGCGCGGCGTCGACCGCCCGTTCCTCGTCGAACTTCCTCGGTCGGGCCATGATCCGACCGTAGCAGTTTTGGATCGCCCATTCCAATAGTGCGGTCTCTCATCCCTCCCCACGGAGCTCCTCCAGTGCCTGCCTGATCGTGCGGACCATGCGCCGGGGGCGGTGGAAGACGTCGTCCCGCGTGAAACGCAGGATGCGGCGGACTTCGGGGCAGCCCGCCAGTTCGTTGAACCGCATGGTGTCGCTCTGGTGGGCGGCCCTCGTGCCGTGCCAGGCGAACCCCTCGATCTCGATGCCGAGGCCCTCGGCCCGGAAGAGGAAGTCCAGCCGCACCACCCGCCCGCGGGCCGTCGTGACCTCCGCCTGGGACTCCGGGTGCAGCCCCGCGCGCCCCATCTCCAGCCGGGCCCGGGACTCCGCCGGGGAGCCGCAGGCCGGGTCGGCGAGGCCCAGCGCCCGCCGCGCCGCCCGGGTGCGCGGCCGGCGCGGCGCCTCCTCCAGGGCCCGCGCGACCTCCTCGCGCCGCACCAGGCCGCGGGAAAGGGCCGAGTCGGCGGCGATGACGGCCTCGTCGCCCGGCAGCGCCCGCAGCAGATCGCACACCGTCCGCACCGGCGCGGTGACCCGTACGCCCGAGACCACGGTGACCTCGCTCTCCGCCAGCGGAATGCAGTGAACGAGGGCCCCCGTGCTGCGTCTTCGCCCTTTCAGCGACGTGAACTCGGGGCACCACGGCCGTATCAGCGCGACTCCGTGAGCGGCCGCCGCCGCGCTGTGGCTCGCGACCAGCTCCGGGTGGTGCAGTTGCAGGGCCCGTAACCGCAGCTTCGGACCGGCTTCCCGGCCGGGCTCGGCCCACGCGCCGGGATGCAGCAGGGACCAGCCCGCGCGGCGCAGCGAGCGGGCGGCCCCGCCGCGGGACAGCCCGGCGGCCACGGCCTGGGAGGTCAGCACGACTCCGCCCTGGACGGCGGCCAGTTCACACAAGCGTCGGTGGTGTGCTTTCACCCACCCAGGACAGCGCATCGCCGCGCGGTCGGCGACCCCTGTGGAAAACTCCCGTCGGTGCGCACGGATCACCGGCGCCGCTCGCCCGAAGGAAGGACACACATGGGCCGCTGGCAGGACGGCCGGGGGACGCTGCGCGTCGTCACGGAAACCGGCAGGGAAGCCGTCGCGGGAGCCGGCACGGAAGCCGTAACGGAAACGGCCGCGGGGCCCTCTCCGGAGATCCCCCTCGAAATCGCCGCCTCGTACCGGGCGCGCACCCGTGGCCTCCTCGGGCGGGACGGCATCGAGGGAGCGCTCCTGCTGACGCCGGCCGGCAGCGTGCACACCTTCCGGATGCGCTTCCCCATCGATGTCGCCTACCTCGACCGGAAGTTGCGGGTCCTGTCGGTCCGCACCATGAAACCGGGCCGCCTCGGCGCCCCTCGCCTCCGCTCCCGGCACGTACTGGAGGCGGAAGCGGGGGCGATGGAGAAGTGGGGGGTGCGGGCGGGGGTGACGGTGGCGATCGAGCGCTGACCGCGCGGTTCCGGCGGAACCGCGCCGCCGGCGGCCGCCTCCCGCCCGGCAGGTCAGTACCGGGGCCAGGTGCTACGGCGGCGACCCGGGCGCCGGGCGGCGAACCACCAGCCGCCCAGCCAGCACAGCAGGGCGCTCCCGGTGGAGACTCCCGCGTATCCGACGGTCCGCAGCATCTCCCGGCGGGCGCTGCCGTCGTCGGCGACCGCTTCCGGGTCGGCGGTGACGCCGAAGCCGGCGGCCGTCGCGTCCCCGTCGTACACCGGGCCGCTCCGCGGGGCGCCGTCGAGGGTGATCCGCAGGGTGACGGGCACCGCGCGGCTCACGACCTCGCCGACCTTGGGGTGGAGCCCGACCTGCAGGTAGTACCAGCCGGCGATCCTCATCGCGCTCGCCGCGTCGCCCCGGCTCCGGCGGCGGTTGTCGTACGCGACGGGGGCCGTGGCGAGCGAGACGCTCCGGTCCCGGCCTTGGTAGTCCTCGACGGTCTCTGCGACGAACCCGCGCGCCGGGTTGTTCAGGGCGAGGCGCACGCCGCCCGGGGCGTTGAAGCCGGCGGGCGCGAAGGCCCTGGGAACGTCCGCCGTGACGGAGATCCGCTGCCCCCAGGGCACGGGAATCCGGTAGAAGCGCGTCTGCCCGGGCAGCGCCTCGTCCTTCCAGGTGCCGGCGCCCACGGGCGCCGCGTCGTTGAAGCCCGTGCCGCCCACGACGGGGCGGGAGGCTCCCGCCGGAGGAGCGGGCGCCGGTCCCGCGTTCCGGCTGCCGGAGGCCGCCGTGGTGGCCGCGTTCTTCTTGAGGCCGGGCTCCGCCATGTACTTCAGCTCGGTGGGGAAGGCGCCGGAGGCCCCGAGCGGCTTCGCCCGCTCCACGACGACGTGGTACCTCCCCGCTCTCCGGCACGTGCGGACGCCGGGCTGGAGGCTGCGGACCGCGTAGTCGGCGAGGGGGTGGCTGCTGTCCGCGCCGTGGAACTTCGCCTCTCCGACGCCGCATTCCTCCCCGGCCTCGTGCCGCAGCGAGACCCGGACGCCGTCCTCGGGGCTGACGGGGACGCCCGGGGCGGGCGCGGCGACCACCGAGACGTAGACGTCCGACTTCGCGTCGAGCTCGACGCTGTAGAACTTCTTCCCGCCCGGGGCGATGGTGTCGGTGTACGTGCCCGGACCCAGCACCGGCCCGTCGGCCTCCGACAGGGCGCCCCTGACCGCTTTGGCCCCCGACGCGGTCCGGTACGCCGACAGACTGCCGGCCTCCGTGGCCGCGGCCGGCCTTCCCTGAACGAACGGGAGCACACAGAGCACCGCCGCGGCGGTCGCGGCGGTCCTGTGCCGGCTCCGGTAGCGCATCACACGCCTCCCCGGCATCGCGAATTGGGCCCGGCCCCATCCTGCACGGCCCGGCGGCGCTCGCGCAGGCGTTCCACTCAGCGCACCCCGGCGCGTGCCCCGCGCGCACCCCGTCTCAGGCGGAGGCGCCCGCCGCTCCCAGCAGCAGTCCGAGCAACGCCCCGATCAGCATGAACGGCCCGAGGGGCATGCCCGACTTACGGTCTGCCCGGCGCAGGAGCATGAGGCCGAGACCGTAGGCGGCGCCCAGGGCGATCCCCGCGAAGGCGCCCAGGAACAGCACGACCCACCCGTACCAGCCCAGAGCGGCGCCCACGAGGAGGGCCAGCTTGACGTCGCCGAAGCCCATGCCTTCGGGGTGGATGAGGAAGAGGACGAAGTAGGCGCCGGCGAGGGCGAGAGCGCCCCACACGGCCCCGGTCCAGGACCCGCCGTGGCCGTCGGCGAAGGCGGCTGCGCCGAGCAGGACGACGGCCGCGCCGGCCAGCGGCAGCGTCAGCACGTCGGGCAGGCGGTGCACGGAAGCGTCGACGACGGCGAGGACCGTGGCGAACGGGGTGAGCAGCAGCCAGACCGCGAGCTCCGGCCGCGGCCCCGCGGCGGCGGCGAGCGCGGCGCACGCCAGCATGCACACGACGGGGGCCACGACGACGGCCGCGGCGTAACGGCGGCAGTCCGGAGCCGGGGCGTCTCCCGCCGCGGACACGGCGGTGCAACGCGCCCGCCCGAGCCAGCCGTTCGCCACTCCCGGGATCGGGTGGCCGGCCGGACAGGTGCTGCGCCATGGCTCCTCCGGCTCCACGGCGAGCCGGTAAGCGGCCCGGGGCACGAGAAGTCCGGTGAGGGCGCCGAAGACGGCGGCGAGGAGGGTCAGCGACGGATGCACGGCACGAGCCTACGGAGCGGAAGGGACCGGGTCATGGGCCCATGGGCCCAAGCCGGCGCCGGCCGCGTCCTCCGCGCACCTCACAGCACCCCGCCGGCAAGCGCCGCGGCCAGCAGCAGGACGAGGGCGACCAGCCCGCACACCAGGCCCACGAAGGCGGGGACGGCCACCGCGCCCCAGTGGTCGCGGTCCGCGATGGTGGCGGTCTCCCGGGGCGCCCCGGGGTCGTAGGAGACCCGCACGGGTGACCCGACGGAGAGGCCGCCGAAGGCCCGGCCACGGTCCTCGAAGCGCACCTCTCCGCCGTCCGGCTCCCGGAAGGCGAAGACGAAGTGCTTGGTCTCGGTGTCGCTGCCGGGACTGCGGTCGTAGCGGATGTCCACGCAGGTCCCGGGGGCTCGTTCGCCGTGCCGCAGCACCCGCAGGACGGTGAGCAGCCGGCGGAGGTAGTGCACGGCGAACGCTCCGAAGAGCGAGGCCAGCAGGCAGAGGAAGATGCTTTCCCCTCCGGGGATCCGCACGGGTGACTCACCGCCTCTCGGGTCCGCCGCGCCCGTCCGTCACCCCGTGACCCGGACGGATTCGACGATCTTCTCGATGTCGCCGTCGGACAGTCTGCCCTTGACGGCGTTGATCCGGACGAGGAAGGCCTCGTCCTTCTTGTCCATGCCGACGATGTCGACACCGGTCATCCGGGTGCCCTTGGCGGGGGTGTTCTGCTCGCCGGTCGACGTGAACTCGTAGTCGACGCGGCGCGCGTCGCCGGTCCCCCGGACGTCGATCTTCTTCTGGCCCTTGAGGGTGGAGCCGAGCTGGATGCTCGCCTCGGCGCCGATGGCGGCGGTCTCGGCGGAAGTGGCCGTGGTGAAGTCGAGCTGGACGCCGATCTTGCCCACCGTCCGCCCGCCGTCCGCGAGGGCCGCCGCGGCGGCGGTGTGCTTCCCCCGCTCGGCGGCGCCGAGCTCGGTGAAGGCGGGCGGGTAGGAGACGCTGAGCCGCTGGGCGTCCAGGGACTTCCAGTCCTGGGGGGCCGCGGCCGGTTGCTCGCTCCCGCAGCCGGCGACGAGCACGCTCGCCAGCAGCCCGGCCGTCCCGAACGCCGCGAGACGGCGCGGCGCATGCTTCCTGTCCATCACGGTTCCCACTCTCTCCGGCTCGCGGATCACTTCGCGCAGTAGCTGTACGGTACGTACCCGCGCTTGTCGCCCACAGGTGCTCCGAGGAACTGCGCCTGGTCGAGCTGCTGCTTGCTGTTCTCCGTCGTCACCTTGAATCCCAGGCTGAGTCCCAGCGTGAGGTCGAAGCCGTACTCCGCCGCGTTGGATTCGCCGGTGTAGTGCATCTTGCTGGACATGCCCTTGTCGAAGAGAAGCCTGCCGAAGGGGTCGTCGGCGCCGGGCCGGCTGGTCGGCGCGTGGTCGCCGAACATGTAGGCGAAGGGCGCGGTGTTGTCGCCGGAGCCGTCCAGCCACTTCTCCGCGATCGCGCGGTCCGCGTCACCGTCCTGGCCGTTGCCGAAGACGATCGAGTTGGTGACGACGTCGACGTCGCTCGTCTTGGAGCTGCCGCCGGCCTTGACGCCGCCGCCCTTCTTGTCGTCCCCGTCCTTGCCGTTGTCCTTGGACCCGGCGGCCTTGCCGCCGTCGTTGCCCTTCTTGTCGATCGTCTGCGTCATGTCGATGCGGGTGAGCTTGCCGGTCTTCTTGTCCCGGGTGACGGTCATGGTGCCGGTGCGCGCGACCGTGCCCTCCGAGGAGCCGCTGATGGGCCCGGCCTCGTAGCCCACCTTGCCGCCGTACTCCATGGCGGCCGAGTACGTGTACGCCTTCGTGCCGTTGATGTCGTTGTTCGTGAAGGTGACCTCCGGCGCGAACTTGAACTTCCCGCCGAGCTGGCCGGAGAGCTTCTTCTCGTCCGCGACGGACACCTTGAGGCCCGCTTCGCCCGTGACGTCCAGGCCCAGCTTCCCGTACCCGATGTGCCGGTCGCCGAGCTTCTTCTCGATCTTCTCGCGCTTCTCGGCGTACTTCATCCCGGAGTACCAGTTGCCCCCCATGCCGCCGCCGTACTTGGCAGAGGTCTCCCAGGTCTTCATCTCCTCGATCTCCTTGCGGAACTTCTCCGCCTGCTCGGGGCTGTCGAAGGCCCAGGTGTCGCCGTTGGTGACCTTGACGCCGCCGCCGATCTCGACCTTGTCCGTGCCGAGCTTGCCGACCTTCAGGCCCGGCTTCCACTCGCCGGTGGCCCCGACCGAGGCCGCGTCGGTGAAGGTGAGGTAGACCTTCTGGTCCTTGTCGTCGACCTTGCCGTCACCGTTCACGTCGGTCTTCGACTTGAACGTCTGCTGCTGGAAGCCGTACTCGTTGCCCCACTTGAACCAGGCGATCTTGGCTTCGCTGCCGGCCGTGTCGGAGACCGTGGCCACGTTGCACAGCGGGGGTTCGTAGTCGGCGTCGGTCTTGGCCCGGGCGGTGCCGCCGTCCGCCGGTCCGCCGCAGGAACCGCCGAGCGCCCGGCAGATCTTCTCCGTGATCCGGCCGCCGATCGACTGCCCCACCTCCGTGGTGAGGAGGCCCGCGATGACGGCGACGACCACGACCACCGTGCCTATGTAGTCGGTGGTCGTCTGCCCGAGGTCGCCCCAGGGGCGGTCGGCCGCCCCGTCGTGGCGCCCCTCCAGGAGCCGGTCCAGCAGGAGGGCGGCCGTTCCGCCGAGTACGAGGGAGGCCACCGCCATCCACACGCCCTCCGCGACGAGCACGTCCCGGTCGTTCACCAGGCCCCGGAGCGTCGCGGCCACCGGCACCCCGGCCACGGCGGCCAAGTGCAGCAGCGGCACGTGCCGGTACGGCTCGCGGTGCAGGCGGGCCGCGGCCAGCCCCGCGAGCGAGGCGACCAGCGCGTTCGGCACGTAGATCAGGGTGACCCGCCAGCCGAAGTCCTCCAGGCGCGCCGTCGTGCCCAGGGTGTCCAGCGTCAGGAAGCCCAGCAGGTAGCCGGCGCCCAGCAGCACCAGCAGGGCGGCCGCCCAGGCCCGCACCAGTGCGAAGAAGGCGCCGCCGGCGCGCGAAGAGGACCGTGCTCCGGGAGCACCGCCCCCGGATCCTGCCGACCAGTCGTGCCGTGCTCCGCTGCCGCCCATGCCCCGTGCCTCCCCCAGGTGATCACGCCGCTGTCACGCTAGCGCGCGGGGAAACGCACGGTCTTGGGCCCGGAGGCCCAATCCGGGCCCAAGGAACGTCAGTTGGAGCGGGGGAACGACACCTCGACGCGGCGGTTCTTCGTCCGTCCCTCTTCCGTGTCGTTGGACGCTATGGGCGCGTCCTCGGCGTAGCCGCGGATCTCGTAGTGCACGTCGGAGCCGAGGGTCTTGGAGAGCTCCTTCTGCACGGCGTCGGCACGCTGCTTGGAGAGCTCCATGCCGTGCTCGTGCGAACCGAGGTTGTCGGTGAAGCCGAAGACGTTGACCTGACGGGCGTTCTGCTTCTTGATCTCGTCGGCGATGGCCTTGATGCGGTCGTTCGCAGCGGGGTTGAGGTCCGCGCTGTCCTTGGGGAAGAGCACCTCGGCCTGGAGCTGGAACTTCACGTCCGACTCGGAGTCCTCGCGGCGCTCGGATTCGCTCTCGTCGCCGATGATGGTCTTGAGTTCGAGGACCTTCGGCTGTGCGAGCGTCTTACCGGGCTCGAGCTTGAGACCGGGGGCCTTGGGGTCGATCTTCCCCTTGAAGACCGACGGGGCCGCGGGAACGTCGTCGGCCGCCGCGCCCGTGACGGAGACACCCGTCAGGCCGGCGGCGAGGACGGCGGAGGCCAGCAAGGTGGCGCTGTGGTTACGGAGCTTCCTCATGGGGTCACGCGTCCGTCAGCTTCAGGGTGGCCGCCTGGAACGTGGGGATCTGGATGTCCACGGCGGAGGTGCTCTTCGGCGGTGCGGGGAACTGCATGAAGACCTTCTGCTCGGACTTGGCCTTGATGATCCCCAGCCCGGTGCTCACCAGCGGGCGGTTCTCCGTGTCGCGCAGCGTGTAGTAGCGCTTCTTCTCCGCGCCGTCCACGAGCGTGGCGCCCCCGAGGGAGTTGCCGGCCGCCTGCTTCACGGCGATCTCCGGCCCCGACCACGGGCTGGTCTCGGTGAAGTCCTCGTCCGCCGTGTTGCGGAGGTTGCCGCTCACGGTGACGAAACCGCCGGCGCTGCGAGTCGCGGACGTGATGTCGAGGGAGATGCCCTGCGCGCCCTTGAGCGATGCGATCACCTTGGCGTCGCTCGCGCGGCCGGGCCCGGAGTCCTGCTTGGCCGGCTGATCGGCGGCGGGCTTCTCCTCCTTCTTGTCGTCGCTTCCGCAGGCGGACAGCGTCAATGCGAGTGCCGCCGCCAGGGAGACGGCCGTCGCCGCGCGACGCACCTGGGAGATCTGCCTCATGGCCATTACCGCTCGTCCTCTGCTCTTCGTTCACGCGCTCGGCGCATGGTCAGTCGGAAAGCTTCACTGAAAAGAGGTCCGCCACCGTCGGGAAGTTCCGCATGCCGTCCGGGCTGCCCGGGTCGATGTCCCACATCCGTCCGTCGGCGCAGCGCAGTTTCACGTGTGCCGGGGCGTCCTGCCCCTTCTTCTCCGGCTTCCCGGGCTTGTCCGGTGCGTCCGGCTTCCGGTCGTCTCCGGCGGGGGCGTCGCCCTTCGCGGGAGGCTGCACCGAGCACGCCCTGGGGACGATGACCGCGGTGGCCGTGGCTTCCGGGTGGTCCTTCTCGGTGCCCGGGATCACCGAACTGCCCATCGACTCCCGGGTCCGCACGGTGACCGTGAATCCGGTGCGGCCCCAGCCGAGGGAGCGGCAGCCGCGGTCCCCGGGGAGCACGTCGGCGCCGTTCCGGCCCGCGAACCGGCCGGCCGCCTCGCAGGCGCGCTTGGTGAAGAAACCCCTGCCCTTCAGCAGGCCGTCCCAGCTCGCGGGGTCGGCCAGCGCGTTGAGCAGCCCGGCACGGAGCTGGTCCCTGGCGTCCTGTGCCGCGGCCAGCGCTGCGGCGTCCGCGGCGGACTGGGCGCCGTTGCGCGAGGCGGCGGCCTGCCCCACCGCGAAGTACGCGAACGCGAGGAAGAGCAGGCCCGCCACCACCGTGATGTAGATGGGGAGGGCCTGCCCTGCCTCGCGGTGCCGCCGCGCTCTCGTGACGATCAGGTCTTGACCTTGTTGATGGCCGCCTTGATCTTGTCCTTGATGACGTCGCCGATGTCCGTGAAGCCCGCGATGGCCGCCATGATCGCCACGACCACCACGATCATGCCGATGTACTCGACGGCGGTCTGGCCCTTGGAACGCTCGTGGCGGAACATCCGGTCGATGCAGGTGTCCCGCCACGAGGCGCAGCGGACCTTCGTGTCGACCGCTGTCTTCAACAGCATGTCGTTCATTGTTTTCCCCTCCGGCTTCAGTCGGCCCTTTGCCGACCGATGCGTAAGTCCGTGTGCCGCCGGCGGCCCGGGCCGCCACCTGGCCGGGCTCGTCAGCGACATGAGAAACGTACGCCGTGGCACCGGATCCGGTCGTGGGCCCCAAGGCCCAATGCCGGACCCAAATCCCGCCCTGGGTCCCGTGGGTGTCGCCCTGGGCCCCGGGCCGTGGCCGCCGCTCAGCCATGGCCCCGCCCGTTCCCCTGGACCGCGTCGAGCCAGAGCACGATGGCCTGGCTGCGGCTGGCGGCGTGCAGCTTGGCGAAGATGCGGTTGATGTGGTTCTTGACCGTCTTCTCGCTGATGAAGCAGGTGGCGGCTATCTGCGCGTTGGACATCCCTGACGCGATCAGCCCCATCACCTCCTCCTCCCGCCGGCTCAGCCCGTACCGGGCGGAGCCGCTTCCTTCCCGCTGCACTGCTTGCTCAGAGGCAGACTGTGCCACATCGGCTTGTCCGAGCGAAGGGCGTCTCAGCCGCCGCAAGGGTGCGGAAAGCCTGCGGACGGTCCCGCCTTCGCCGCCCCCACCGCTGTCTTCTCCTCCGTGGACGCCGGTTTCGCCGCCGCGCACGGGAACGGGCGGGGCGGACACGGGCTCCGGGACCGGCGAAGTCGTGAGGTGGGCCGCGTTCGTCCCGCTTCCGAGCCCGTCCGGCAGCCCCTGTCCCGCCGGCCTGTACCCCGCCCCGCCCCGCAGCTGTGTCAGCAGGGCGGTGGAGGCCGTCGCCGTGAAGTGGGCCCGGCCGGCCTTGATGTTGCGTACGGCCGCGACCAGTTCGTCGGCCGTGAACTCGCCGTGCACCAGGTAGCCGCCCGCGCCCAGGCGCAGCGCCTCGTGCACGATCTCCGCCTCCTGGCTGTACGTCAGCATCATGACGGCGGACAGGCCCACGAGGTACGGCAGTGCGGAGATGCCGTCCACGCCCGGCATGCGCACGTCGAGCAGCACGACGTCCGGCCGGTGCAGGCAGGCGGCCTCGTACGCCTGCCTGCCGTCGGCGGCTTCGGCGACCACCTCGATGTCCGCGCGGCCGGAGAGCAGGGCGGTGAGCCCGGCGCGGACGACGGGGTTGTCATCGGCGACGACGACGCGGAGCGGTTCGGCGCCGGCCGCGAACGGCGGCCCGGCGGGCTGCGGGGCCCCGGCCGGGGGAACCGCCGGGGGTGCCGCCGCGGGGAACGGGTCGGGGTGGGGGCGGGCCTGCGGCGGGGCGAAGGGAGTGTCGTCCGGCATGGGGGCAGCCTCCTCTCGGTGGTGACGGATCAGGGTGAGCGGCGGAACCGGCGCTTCGGCGGGCTCATGGGCGGGACGGCCGGCGGTGATGCCCAGTCCTCGCCGGGAGGCGGCGGCGCCTGGGCGGCCGGCGCGAGCGCCGCCAGCGGGAAGTCGATGCGGACTTCGGTGCCCTGCGCGGCCCGGCCCTTGCCGATCCGGAGCCGGGCCCCGATGCGCGCCGCGCGCTCCACCATGCCGACGAGGCCGAAGTGCCCGGCCCGCCGGAGGCTGTCGAGCGAGGTGCCGGGCGGCAGCCCCCGCCCGTCGTCCCGGACGCTGATGCGCAGGCTGCCGCCGATCACCTCGACGGACACGTCCAGGCGCTTCGCCCCGGCGTGCCGGTGGGCGTTCTCCATCGCCTCGGAGGCGATGGTGAGCAGGTGCCGGGCGACGGCCTGGGGCACGGCCGGGACGGGGGCCCCGTGGAAAGCGGCCTCCAGCCCCGTACGGCTCCCGAAGTCGGCCACGCGGACTTCGAGTTCGTCGGACACGTCCACGCCTCCGTCCAGACCGGACTCCCGCCGGAGGTCGGAGAGGAGCTCGCGGGACTCGGCGGCGGCGCGGCGCGCGGACCGGGCCACCAGCTCGGCCTGGCTCTTGACCTGCTGCGGGTCCATGCGGTCCGCCGAGTGGGCGAGGCCGTCGGCCGCCAGGGCGAGCCCGTGCAGGGTCTTGGCGACGGAGTCGTGCATCTCCCGGGCGAGCCGGGCCCGCTCGCTGCCCACCGCCTCGCTCACCGCGAGCTGCGACCGGGTCACGGTGAGGGCCTCGCTCGCGGCCCCGATGCGGAGCACGAGGCCGCGCAGGGTGGACCCGACGGCCCCCGCGAGGATGCAGACGCCGGGCAGGAAGGTGACGTCGGCCGCCGTGAAGGAGAAGTGCCGGTCGCCCGCGTAGGCGAGGAAGACGATCAGGATGGTCAGGCAGGCGAAGATTCCCGCCCCGCGCAGGCCGTACACCAGCCCCGCGAGCAGCGGGGTGCAGATGGTGACGTAGCTGAGGGGGCTGTCCGGGGTCGCGGTGAAGAGCATCAGGGCGCCGAAGATCGTGTCGACGCCCAGCAGGGCCGGGTGCCGGAGCAGCAGCGGCCCGAACCGCTCCCAGTCGCGGATGAGGATGTACGAGCCCATGAAGGTGCCGAGGACCGCGGCTCCGACCAGCCAGGTCGGCCAGCCGCGCTGGGCGCCGTAGAGCGTGAAGGGCGTGGCCAGTGCGATCATCGCGAGGCGGAAGCCGAAGACCTGCCGGCACAGCGCCTGCAGAGCGCTGAGCTGTATGGCCGGCGCGGGTTCGGTACCACCGCTCGCGCCCGCCACGGGGGCGAGGGGGAGGCCGGGCGGGGCCGCCGCGAAGGGTCCGGGGCCGGGGCCGGGGTGGCGCGCCATGGTGTCGTCGAAGGCCACGGGTCAGCCCATCAGGCCGGAGCCGAGGAACATCCCGGCGCCGATCAGGAGGATCGTCGCGGGCACCATGATCATGGTGACGATGGTGGTGGCCTTGGGCACGGCCTTGGCCGCCTTGCGCCG
>NZ_JBIBIZ010000006.1:53847-453447 GCF_042958085.1 Streptomyces sp. NPDC008001
GAGGAACATCCCGGCGCCGATCAGGAGGATCGTCGCGGGCACCATGATCATGGTGACGATGGTGGTGGCCTTGGGCACGGCCTTGGCCGCCTTGCGCCGGGCGTTCTGCGCGTCCGTGCGGCGCATGTCGTTGGCGATGGCGATGAGCGTGTCGACGATGGGCGTGCCCAGCTCCTCGCCCTGCTGCAGTGCGGTGACGAACATGGCGACCTGCTCGGAGTCGTTGCGCTTGCGCAGCCCGGCGAAGGCCTGCCGGCGGCTGACGCCCATGTCCATCTGGCGCAGGGTGATGCGCAGTTCGTCGGACCAGGGGCCGTCGTACTTCTCGGCCGTCCGGTCGAGGGCCTGGCGGAAGCCGAGGCCCGCGGAGACGACGACGGCGAGGACGTCGAGGAAGTCGGGCAGGGTGCGCTCGATGGCCTCCTTGCGCGCGCGGATGGCCGACCAGATGCCCACCTCCACCCAGACGGCGCCGAAGCCGAGCATCACGATCGCCAGCAGCACCTGCTTGTTGGCGACCATGGCCAGGGCGCCGATCACGCCCGTGAAGCCGTACACGAAGCGGCGGGCGGCGTAGCGGTCGATGGTGAGACCGCCCGGGTTGCCCGCCATGTCGATCCTGCGGCGGGTCTTGTTGACGCGTTCGGGGCCCATCATGCGCAGCACCATCGGTGCGTAGCGCATGCCCAGGCGGTCGATCGCCGATCCGGCGGCGCTGGTACGGGTGGCGCCGACCTCCAGGGCGATGGCGAGGTCCGCCGGGAGCTTGGCCTCGGAGCGGTAGAGCCGGTAGCCGAAGAAGGCTCCGACGATGGAGAGGCCCATGACGAGGGCGAGCAGAAGTCCCATGGGATCGGCCCCTCTCAGATTTCGATCTTGCCGAGGCGGCGGACGAGGAAGAAGCCCAGCGTGTACAGGGCGATGGAGACGATCACGGCGCCCTGGCCGATCACCGAGCCCGTGATCTTGTCGAGGGCGCCGGGCCAGATCTGGTCCATGACGAGCATCGCGCCCAGGCCCATGGCGGGCACGATGTAGGCGGTGGCGGTGACCTGCGAGAGCTGGGTGCGCACCTCGCGGCGGGTCTCCTTGCGTTCCTCCAGGGTGACGGTGAGGTTGCGCAGCGAGCTGACGACCGTACCGCCGGCCTTGTTGGACAGGACGAGCGTGGTGACGAGGACGACCAGCTCCCGGGAGGGCAGCCGCTTGGCCAGCTCGTCGAGCGCGTCGTCCAGCGTGTGGCCGACGGCCAGCTGGTCGGCGACCCGGGCGAGCTCCTCGCCGGCCGGGCTCTCCAGCTCCTCGGCGGCCATGGCGAGCGCCGTGCGCAGGGCGAGCCCCGCCTGGGTGGCGTTGGCGACGACGCGCGAGAGTTCCGGCAGCTGGTTGATGAACTTCTCGTTGCGTTTCTGGCGCTGCCAGTTCAGGTAGGCGAAGGCCCCCCAGAGGCCGGCGGCCGCGGCGATGGGGCCGAAGAACGGGGCGAGCAGCAGACTGGCCAGCAGCCACAGGCCGACGACCGCGCCGACCATGCCGACGAAGAACTCGCCGGGGGTCACGGAGAGGCCGGTGGCCGCGAGCCGGTGCTCTATCTTCTTGCCGAACGCGGTCTTGCGTATCCGGCGGTCGATGCCCCGGAACGAGCGCCGCTGTCCGCCGCCCCTCGTCCGGTGCGACCGGGCGAGCCGGTCGACCAGCGCCGCGCGCTCCGCCTTGCCCGAGGCGTATGCGTGCACGCCCGTGATCGCGAGCACGCAACCCAGCAGCGTGGCGCCGATCGTCAGTAGCGCGTACTTGTCCATGTCCGTGAGCAGGCTTCCTAGTTGGCTTCTCTGGTGGCGAGCTGGTCTTCGGTGGCGGCCACGCCGAAGGCGGGCGGGACGGGCTCGTTCTTGAGGTAGAGCCGGTCGGCGACGCGGCGCGGCAGCGGGAAGTACGCGAATTCGCCGTGCACGACGCCGTCCGCCGAGATGGGCCGGGCGTTGAACCGGCACACCGTGGTGATCTTGTAGTCCTCCCGGCCACGGGAGTCGAGGACCGCTATCTCGCTGATCTTGCGGGTGCCGTCGGCGTTGCGGCTCAGCTGGACGATGACGTCCACCGCGCTGTTGATCTGGTCCTTCAGCGCCGGGAACGGGATCTCGACCTCGGACATCGAGGCGAGCGTCTGCAGCCGCATGAGGGCGTCCTCGGCGTTGTTGGCGTGCACGGTCGCCAGGGAGCCGTCGTGACCGGTGGACATGGCCTGGAGCATGTCGAGCGTCTCACCGCCGCGGACCTCGCCGATGATGATCCGGTCGGGGCGCATCCGGAGCGAGTTGCGGACCAGGTCGCGGATGGTGATCTGGCCCTTGCCCTCGACGTTCGGAGGCCGGGACTCCAGGGTGATGACGTGCTCCTGCTGGAGCCGGAGCTCCGCGGAGTCCTCGATGGTGATGATGCGCTCGTTCTCCGGGATCAGCCCGGAGAGGGCGTTGAGCAGGGTCGTCTTGCCGGAGCCGGTCGCCCCGGAGACGATGACGTTGAACTTGGCCCGCACCAGCGCGTTGAGGAGGACCAGCATGTTCCCGTCCAGCGAACCCAGGCCGATCATCTCCTGCAGGGTGTAGGCCCGGGGGAAGCGGCGGATGGTGAGCGTCGCGCCGGAGAGCGCCAGCGGCGGGATGATCACGTTGACGCGCTCGCCGGAGGGCAGGCGGGCGTCCACCATGGGGTTGGACTCGTCGACGCGGCGGTTGACGGTCGAGACGATCCGCTCGATCGTCTGCAGCAGTTGCTCGTCGGAGGCGAAGCGGAGCGGGAGCCGCTCCACCCGGCCGGCCCGCTCGACGAAGATCTGGTCCGGCCCGTTCACCATGATCTCGGTGATGGAGGCGTCTTCCAGCAGCGGCTCCAGGATGCCGAGGCCGAGCGCCTCGTCCACCACGCGGCGGATGAGCATGGAGCGCTCGTGCGTGGAGAGGACCGGCCCCTCCCGGCTGATGATGTGGCCGAGGACCCGCTCCAGCCGGGCCCTGCGCTCGGCCGCCGCCAGCGAGGACATCTCCGCGAGGTCGATCTCCTCCAGCAGCTTGGCGCGGTAGACCGCGACGAGGTGGTTCTCCTCGTGCTGCCCGCCGGCCGCCTCGGGAGCGTTGATGCGCGCCCTCAGGCTCATGATCGGGACTCCTTCTGGTTGGTGCTCGGGCTGGGGGGACTTCGCGTCAGGGACGGGCGGTGTCCACGGGCATGGTCACGGACTTCGTGGTGCTGCCCAGGTCGAAGACGATGATGGACGGGATCCTCACCGTGACCGTCGCCGTGACCTCCCCGGGCCGGGCCCGGCAGACCACTTCGGCCCGCTTCGCGATCCACCCGCTCATCGCGGCGCCGCCGACCGTCCGGCACCCGGCCGAACCGGGGCGCGAGGCCGCCCGGGCCGCGGCGCGGGCCCCCGTCCCGGCCTGCTCCACCGTGTAGGCGGCGAGGCCGATCTGCACCAGGGCCAGCCCCAGCAGGACCAGCAGCGGGAGCATGCCGATGAACTCGACCGCCGCCTGCCCCCGGTCGCCACGGGCCGTGCGCCCCTTGCGTCTCTCCACCGCCATCGTTCAGCCCTCCCTCGCGGCCGCGGCCTCGCCGGTGACCGTGAAGGGGAAACCACCCAGTCCCGGGAAGATCACCGGGACCTCCAGCTCGACCTTCGCCCGGTACAGCCCGGTGCCGAAGTCGTCGTGACACGTGACCGACGCGGAATCCCGCCAGTCCCCCGAGAGGCTCTTCAAGGCGGCGTCCCGGCACGCGCCGCTCTCCCGCCCCGCCGTCGCGACGGCGCCTCTGCGGGCTCCCTTGTCGGCGGCGTCGCCGGCGAGGGTGTAGGTGTACCCGGCGAGCGCGCACTCCCAGAGGGCGAGCAGCACCAGGATGATCAGCGGCAGGATGCCCAGGAACTCGACGGACACCTGCCCGTGATCGCCGCGCGTCCGCACGGCGAGCCGTGCGCGTGGCACCGTCACTGCCCTGCCCCCGCGGCTCCGTCCGGCCCGGCTTCCGGCCGTATCTCCTCGCCGTCCCCGCGCTTCCGCAGGAAGCCGGCGGCTCCCCGGTCGCCCCGGTACTTGGGGCGCCGGCCCTTGCCGGCCGCGTGCTGGCCGGCACTGCGCACCAGGCCCAGCTCCCCCGCCAGTGCCCACATGGCCTGCTTGACCACGCTGCGGCTGTCGAGGTCCTGCATCCGGCCTGCGTCCACCGCAGGCTGCAGGTCCTTGAAGTGGGCGGGGACGGCCGTCCGGGCGACCCGCGCTCCCACGATCCGCTCGACGAGCGGCGGCTGGATCTCGGTGTTGCGCACGGCGCGGTTCACCACGACGAGGGTCTCCTCGGCCTTGCGGACCTGGAGGCGCTCCCACATGCCCACCATGCGCTTGGCGGCCCGCACGGAGACGACGTCGGGGGTGAGGACGAGGGTGGCGATGTCCGCCATCTCGACCGCCGCCGCGTTGGCTCCGGTCATCTGCGTGCCGCAGTCGATGACCACGACCTGGTAACGGCCGCGGAGCGCGCTGACGAGCTGCCGGGCCGTCCGCTCGCTGACCTCCTCGGCGCGCTCGCCCTCGCCCGGGGCGAGCAGCAGGCCGAGCCCGGTCTCGTGGTTGAAGACGACGTCCTGCAGGACGCGCGGGGAGATGTCGTGTATGTCGGCGAGGTCGGCGACGGAGCGCCGGAACTGCACGTCCAGGTACGAGGCGATGTCGCCGCCCTGCAGGTCCAGGTCCACCAGCGCGACGTGCCGGCCGGCGGCCCGGGCGGCGAGCGCCAGCTGGATGCTGAGGACCGACGTTCCCACACCGCCCTTGGCACCGGTGACGGTGACGACCGTGCCGCCGGGCCCGCTGGGGACGTCGACGTCCGCCGTCAGGTGCTTGCGCACGCCGATGGCCCAGTTCCCGGTGGCGCGGACGCGGGCCAGCAGTTCGTCGTACGACAGGGGCAGGCCGACGACTCCCCGCGCGCCCGCGTCCATGGCCGCCGAGAACAGGGCGGGAGTGGTGTCCGCCGTGATGAGGATGACGCCGGTCGCGGGGAACCGGAGCGCCACCTCGCGGACCAGCTCCAGGGCGGGCAGCGGCCCGATGCGCTCGTGGACGAGGACGACCTCGGGGAGGTCGGCGACGGATTCGTGGGCGAGCTGGGCGAGGGTGTCCAGCAGCAGGGTCGAGTTGCCCACCGGTTGGGCGGGATCGGTGTCCGGCAGCTGGCTCAGCAGTGCCGTGACCGAACGGGCGGCGTCCACGTCCCCGACGGCCGGAAGGATTCTTGTGGCCATCCGTTACCTCACTTGTCGCCGTTCAGGGTGTAGTCCCGCTGGTTCGGCGGGATGGTGGTGTCGCTGCCGGGCGCGACGAGCGCGAGGCGGACGTGGGAGGCGAAGGATTCGGCGTAGGCGACGCGCTGGGCGTCGAGGGTCTCCAGGGCGAAGGTGATCGGAACGGCCTCGCCGCCGCTCTGGGCGTCTCCCTGCTTGGGCTGCAGGGCGGTCAGCTTGCCCACGTCGATGACCTTGGCGTTGCTGACGATCACCTTGGACCGCGGCTGGCCCGCGCTCTCGGAACCGTTGCCGCCGCCACCGCCGTTCGTGGCGGCGAAGGTCGCGTAGATGTTCACGGTGGCACCGGGCGTGATCTTGCCGGCGACGCCCGTCGCAGCGTCGATCATGATGGCGATCTCCTGCTGCCCGGGCTTCAGCGCGGGCCGGTCGGCGACCATGTCGGACTGCAGGAGCGACCCCTCGCGCAGGGGGTTGACCGCTATCTTCCCCGTGACCTCGTCCAGATTGGTCACGGCGGTCTTCGGCAGCCAGCGCTTGGGCAGGGACACCTTCCTGAACTGGCCTGCCTCCAGGGTCCGGTACGCGGGCACGTCCGACTTCAGCTCGTACGCCGTGACCTCCGGGCCCACCTTGGAGTCGACATCGCTGATCACCGAGAGGACCCCGACGAAGGCGGCGAAGGCGCACACGACGGAGAGAAGCAGCAGGATGACGCCGCGTCGCTGGCGTGAGTTCATGGTTGCGGACTACCTCGTTCAAGGGTGGATTCGGTGAGCGGCGGTGCGGGGCACGCCGGGCCTTGCTGTGTGCTCGCTCGGTTCTCGCGCGGCTGCCGGGACACGCGCCGCCCCGCCGCGGAGCGGCGAAGGGCCGGGCGGTGCCCCCTGCGCGTCACTCGGAGGACTGTCCCTGCCGCCCGGCTTCAGCGGTAACGACGCCGCTGGGGGCCTGTTGGTTCGCGTGAGGTGTGAGAGGTGCGGCGCAGAAGACGCAGCGGTCGCCGATGAGCTCCAGACCGCACCACCTGCACGCTTGCCGGCGGACGGAGAAGACGAGCTGGGCGAGCACCGAGGTGTCCCCGATCCCCGCGACGAACTCGACCAGCTTGTCGGTTCCCCACCAGCGCGCGGACTCCTCCGGCAGCCCGGCCTGATGGAGGGCCTGAACGCCCCACGCGGGGGCCAGCTCGGCCGTGACCCAGTCCGCGCCGATCTTTCCCTGGGCGACGGTCATGTAGGTGCCGAACTTCGGCCCGGGAAGAGCGGCGGCCCCGTCGGTCCCGATCCGGATCAGCTGGGGCGTCGGGCCGGCCAGCACGCCGAACTGGGAACCGGGGAGCCATGACTTCGCGTGCGCCTTGAGCCCCACCGGAACGTGGTCGAGCCGTGCGACGGAGTTCAGGAGCGCGCCCGCGTAGAGGTAGTGGGGGAGCAGGCGCGCGGCCGAACCGACGACGCCGGGGCCGAAGTCGAAGACGGAGATCTGACGCAGCTGCCGGGCGAGGACGGCCACGGCCAGAGGCGGCAGGTCGACCTGGAGCAGCGCGATCCGGCCGTCCGCCATGACCGAACGGATCGTCTGCAGCCGCCGCCGGTGGGCCGCGGGGAGCGAGGCCGGGTACAGCACGACGACGTGGCCGCACCGCTCCATCAGCGCCTGCACGCCGGCGAGGGCCTCGTCCAGCGACTGCCCGCCCGGCGGCTGGAGCACCGCCGCGGACGG
This sequence comes from Streptomyces sp. NPDC008001, assembly GCF_042958085.1. Taxonomy (NCBI): domain Bacteria; kingdom Bacillati; phylum Actinomycetota; class Actinomycetes; order Kitasatosporales; family Streptomycetaceae; genus Streptomyces; species Streptomyces sp. NPDC008001. Next base: position 60,878 of record NZ_JBIBIZ010000006.1, read on the forward strand.
CGTCTGCCCGTCCAGCGGCGCGAGCACCAGATCATCGCCGGTAACTGCTATCGCGGTCGGCACGTCTGACTCCCCGTCCCCTCCGGCCGCCCAAGACACAAGCGGCCGCAAAATCAGTCTCCCCCGTGGTGCTGCCTCAGCACTTTATCCGTGCCATAGGAGTCCGGAGAACACCATCCCTTTCCCTGGCAGGAGGCACCGACAGCACCAACCTTCAGCAAATCCGGACAGACTGGGCGCCCCGTTCGGCATGCCTTGCGGATCTTACGCCGGGCCGGAATTCGAAAAATCGAATTTCCGACCAAGAGGCACTGTCCGGGCAATGGGCACCCCCTGCCCGACCATGATCTTTTTGGGCCCCGGCCTGGGCCCGTGGGCCCACGACCCTGCCGTCTCCGCAGGCTAGCGTGGGCCGGGAATGATCAAGTACAGAGGACGCGGGGGCATGAGCGGCGGCATAGGAAACAACTTCGGTCCCGGCAGGTCGGACCAGCTCTACGGATCGCCGCCCCGGCAGCGGTCCGGCGTCTTCTTCTCGACGATGCGCTCCTGGGCGGTGGCGGTCGTCCTCCTCTTCGTCACCGGGTACGTGCTCGACACGGTCGCGCTGGACGACCTGGCGACCGCGGACCGGCTCGCCTCCTTCGGCTGGCGGGTCGCGCTCATCCACGTCCCGAACACGCTGTACGTGACGCTCGCCGTCTGGGCGGCGGCCCGGATCCATCCGGAGCCGCACCGGGACAACCTGCCGCTGCACCTCCTGGCCGCGCTGGGCGTCCCGTTCCTCACCTGCACCCGGACCGTCGTCGAGGGGTGGGACGTCCTCACCCCCGAAGGCATCGGCATGACCGCCGCCGCCCTCGTCCTGGGCGGGGCCGGCGGGCTCGTCCTCGGCCGGCTGCGGCGGTCGCAGCCCGACCCCGGGGTGTACTCCTGGGGCGATTCCGGGGTGACCGCGACGGAGTACATCGGAACGGTCGTCGTGGTGGTCGCGGTGATGGCGAGCCTCGTCAGCACCGCCATGGGCAAGTCCATCGCCGACACGATCAAGGGGAAGCTCTGCCAGGCCTTCGGCGGCTCGTGCGGCACGGAGACCCGGGCCGAGGGCGGGACCAAGCTGAGCAACGCCGACTTCGAGCCGACGATGTGCAACACCGCCAACTCCAGCAGCACGGCGGGCCAGGAAGTGAAGATCGCCTGGTTCAAGCTCGGCAACGAGTACGGCTTCCAGCAGCAGAAGTTCAAGGTGCGGGAAATAGGCAAAGACGGCAAGCCCGTTCTGGACAAGAACGGAAAGCCCGTCTACAAGGACCGCGTGCGGCTCACCTTCAGCCAGGCCGGAAAGGCCGGCGTCGCCTTCTCTCCCAAATGGGGCGCGAAGATCGGCAAACTCGATGAGGACGGCAAGTCCGAGGTGGAGCTGTCCGGTGGTGTGAAGGTCGCCGCGGGCGACACCTGGCAGTTCGACAGCCAGGAGGAGGCCGACAAGTTCCGCGACAAGCTGGAGCAGCTGCAGAGCGCCAAGGCCGGCATGGAGTACGCCAGGGATTCGCCGATGGTGGCCGCCCGTTCCGCCGACCACTACTTGAAGCTGCAGAAGGAGGTCAACAACACGGTCAACGCCGGGCACCTCTCGTACAGCTCCGTGGGCCTCGAAGGGGCGGGCGACCTCAAGATGTCGGGCTCGATCGACGACCAGATCGAGGGCAAGCTCGGCGGCAAGGTCAAGGTCGCCCCCACCGCGACGATCACCAAGGACGGCATCAACCACACGACGTCGAAGACCTTCGCCTTCAAGGTGGAGGGCAGCACCGGCGGTGAGGCCAGCGCCGGCGGCACCAAGGTCTCGGCGGAGCACGGGCTCGGCGTCACGGGAGCCATCACGGTCACCCGCGACGAGGACGGAAACCTGAAGCGGATCATCATGACCCGTACCCAGGAGCAGTCGGGCAAGGGCGGCGGCAAGCAGGAGGCCGCGGACGGCGACAAGGTCCCGGACAAGGACGACAAGGGCAAGGACAACAAGAACGCGGGCAAGCCCAACGGGAAGGTGTCGGGCAGCATCTCCGGCAAGGACACCGTGACCGAGGTCGTCACGAACACGATCGAGCTCGACACTCCGGAGAAGCGCAAGACCGCCCAGGACTGGCTGAACGGCGACAACGCCTACAGCAAGCCCGTCGAAACGCTGCTTTCCGACCAGGCTCCCACCAGCCGGCCCGACGACAAGGACGAGTTCGGGCAGATGATGTTCAAGGACGGCAGGTCCAGCAAGCTCACCTACGACGGCGTGACCGACGCGGCGGAATTCGGCGCCGAGTTCAATCTGGGCGCGGCCTCCTTCGGCTACACGGCGAACTTCGAGGGGAGCAAGGATAAGGTCCGCCAGAAGGACGCGGAGTTCCTCGGCGCCCCGCAGGACGGCAAGCGGAGTTACGTGCCGATGACGCTCTGCTCGCAGTAGCAGCACCGCCCCACCGCTTCCGGACAGCCGGGCCAGACAGAGAGTGAGCATTCGATGATCAGCGCCACCGCGCGCCGCGCCGCAGCGGCCGCCGCGACCACTGCCCTCGCGGGCCTCCTCGTGGCCGGCTGCGGTAGCGAGAAGGGCGGCGAGGCGGCCGCCCCCGAGGGGTGGCGGACGCTGGACGCACAGCAGGTCAGCGTCGCCTACCCGAAGGGATTCGAGGAGCTGCCCAAGGACAAGCTCCCGAAGTCCGCCACGGCGGAGGCGGATCTGGTGGAGGACGGGAAGACCGTCGCCCGCGTGGTGGCGCAGGTCAGGTTCATGCAGACCAGCGACCTCGACATGGCCGTGGAAGGGGCGGGGGCCGCGTACGAGTTCGGCGGCACGCCCAAGGGCAAGAAGGACGTCAAGGTCTCCGGCACGAGCGCGGCCCGGCGGATCGATCACGAGTTCAAGTCCAGCGGCAAGGACGGTTCTCCCCCGCGGGGCACCAGGATGACGGCCGTCGACGTCGTGGGCATGGACAAGGAGGACCACCCCTGGGTGGTGCGCGTCACGGCGCCGCAGGAGAAGCTCTCTCAGGACGACCTGGACCGGATCGTCGGATCCATCAAGGTGACGGGCTGAGCGACGGGCCGGCTTCCGCCCACCGTCAGGACCACACCCGCGTCACATAAAGCCACAGCACCACCAGGCTGACCAGAAAGAAGGAACTGCTCACCAATATCCCGAAAAGGCCCCCGAGCAAGGGGGAAAGGGTGCGCAGGCCCATGACGGTCGCCGTTCGCTCCGGATCACTGGTCCGGTAGCGGACGGTGACCTTTTTGCCTTCCCTCATGAGCATGGTGGGTTCCTCGAACTCCACCGCGCGGCCGTCGGCCGTGGTGAATCCGTAGACGTAGTGCATGCGCGTGAAGCCGTCCGAACCTTCCGTTCCGTAGCTGCGCACGCAACGGCCTTCCGCGCGCTTGCCGAAGAAGACGGACCTCAGCGAGGTCAGCCATTCGTGCACGCACTTCCAGAGGACCCATGCGGTGCCCGCCACGAAGAGCAGAAGGACGAACAGGGTTGTCATGTCCTGAACCTAGCAATGGCTGCCGGGACCCTTGACACGGCAAATGGTCTGGACCAGCTTGTACGCCACGGCGGCCGCCGCCCCCACACCGTCCCGACCTGATCTCCCACTCCCCCACCGGAGGCACCAGTGGAGCACTCACGCCTGCCCCGCCGCAGACGCCGCACAGCACGCCTCTGCACACTCCTGGCCGCGGGCCTCGCACTCGCAGGTCTCCCCGCCCTCGGCGCGGCCTCCGCCCGCGCCGCTGATGACACCAACCTCGCCAAGAACCCCGGCTTCGAGTCCGGCCTGGCCGGCTGGACGTGTTCCGGCGGCAGCGGTGCCGTCGTCGGCTCGCCCGTGCACGCCGGAAGCGGCGCGCTCAAGGCCGTCCCCGCCGGGGCGGACAATGCCCGGTGCGCACAGACCGTCGCCGTGCGGCCCGGCGCCACGTACACGCTGAGCGCCTGGGTCCAGGGCTCGTACGTCTACCTCGGCGCCGACGGCACGGGGACGACGGACGTCTCGACGTGGACACCGTCCGCCGGTTCCTGGCAGCAGCTCACCACCACCTTCACCACGGGACCCGGCACGACCTCCGTCACCGTCTACACGCACGGGTGGTACGGGCAGCCCGCCTACTTCGCCGACGACATCACCCTGACCGGGCCGGGCGGCGGCGATCCCGGCGAGCCGGTGCCCGGCGCGCCGACCGGGCTCAGGGCGGGGGCCGTGACGGCCTCGTCCGTGGCCCTGTCCTGGGACGCGGTACCCGGCGCCACGGGGTACAACGTCTACCGGGACGGCGCCAAGGTCACCTCCTCCGACGGAACTTCGGCGACGGTCAACGGGCTCGCGGCCTCCACCTCGTACCGGTTCCAGGTGACCGCCACCAACGCGGCGGGCGAGTCGGCCAGGTCGGCCGAGGTGACGGCCACGACCGGCCCGGGCGGCGGCGATCCGGGCCCCGGGCCGGGCGGGCCCGTGCCCAAGCACGCCGTCACCGGGTACTGGCAGAACTTTGATAACGGCGCCACCGTCCAGAAGATCAGCGACGTGCAGAGTCAGTACGACATCATCGCCGTCGCCTTCGCCGACGCCACCACCATGCCCGGTGCGGTCGACTTCCACCTCGACCCCGCGCTGCACTACACCGAGGAACAGTTCAAGGCCGACATCGCCGCCAAGCAGGCGGCGGGAAAGAGCGTCATCGTCTCCATCGGCGGCGAGCGCGGCACGGTCACCGTCAACGACGCGGCCTCCGCCGCCCGTTTCGCGGACAGCGTCTACGCCCTGATGCAGAAGTACGGGTTCAACGGCGTCGACATCGACCTCGAGAACGGGCTCAACCCCACCTACATGACGCAGGCGCTGCGCACGCTCTCGGCGAAGGCGGGCAGCAAGCTCGTCATCACCATGGCGCCGCAGACCATCGACATGCAGTCGACGTCCGCGGGCTACTTCCGCACGGCCCTCGACATCAAGGACATCCTGACCGTCGTCAACATGCAGTACTACAACAGCGGATCGATGAACGGCTGCGACGGGAAGGTGTACGCGCAGGGGTCCGTCGACTTCCTCACCGCCCTCGCCTGCATCCAGCTCGAAGGCGGTCTCGACCCCTCGCAGGTCGGCCTGGGGCTCCCGGCCTCGCCGCGCGCGGCGGGCAGCGGGTACGTGTCCCCCTCGGTGGTCAACAGCGCGCTGGACTGCCTCGCGAAGGGCACGGGATGCGGCTCGTTCAAGCCGCCGAAGACGTATCCCGGAATCCGCGGCGCCATGACGTGGTCGACGAACTGGGACACCGCGAACGGCAGCCCCTGGTCGGCCGCGGTCGGGCCGCACGTGCACGGGCTGCCGTAACCCGGCAGGCCCCCTGCCGCGGCTCCCGGCCCTGCCGCGGCACCCCGTCCCCTGCTGCCGGCCCGGCCCCGAGTCAGGCCGACAACAGGTAAGCGCGTCGAAGGGCGCGGGAAGGCGTTACGGCTTGGGCAGCTCGCAGCCCGGGAGGCCCAGGTCCAGCTTGTTGCCGATGCCGAAGCACTTGGCTATGCCGTACGTCTCCTGGGCGTAGTTGATGCCCTGCCGCACGGTCACCTGGCCGTTCTCGTCCTCCTCGCACGGGTTGTTCATCGTGCAGCGCTCGCCGCTCTCGTTGCCCGTGTTGTTGATCGCGACGACCTTGCCGGTGTTCTCGTCGATCACCGGGGAACCGGACGTGCCGCCTATCGTGTTGCACGACGACGTGTAGCGCAGCGAGTCCTTCCAGGTCCAGTCGGCCTCGTGGAGGCGGTAGACGAACCCGTCGGCGTTGCAGCTGTAGATCCGCTTCCAGAAGCCGGAGACGACCTTGATCGCCGTGCCGGCCACGGGGTGGTCCGGGGAGAGGCTCAGAGCATCGATCTTGTAGCGCTGCTTGATCTGCGCGTACGTGGTGTTCAGCTCGTAGAGGGTGACATCCGTGTCCGTCATCGTGGCGTATGAGACTTTTGTGGCGCGCAGTGTGGCAACCTTGCCCGCACTGGAGTTCAGCAGGCTGAAGGTCCGCGTGGACGGCCGGTCGGTGACGACCTCACCGGGCGACGGCATGCCGCTCTCCAGGCAGTGACCGTTGGTCATGACGATGCCCGGGTCGTTGTCCGACGAGCTCGGGAGGCGGATCAGGGAGCCTGAACAGTTGCTGAGCGCCACGGTGCCCGCGAAGTCGACCGCCTTGTGCCTGCCCTTGGCGCCCGCGGCGCCGTCCGGGGAGGCCGCAGTGGCGGTGCCCGCACCGGCCACGGTCGCTCCGGTGAGGAGCAGCGTGGCGAGCGCACCGACGAGAGGTCTTCTCATGGGGGGTGGTTCCTCTCTGAGCCGAGCCGAAGCCCTGTTCGGTTTTGACATGCGCATTGTTGGTTCCCGTGAGGGTGTACGCAATCAACAGGACCGAAGTCACCGGAGTGAAAGGCAACTTGGCCGGAATACCTCACCTCGCTTTCGTTGACCCGTGCATGACAGCGCTCGACACTGACCACGCACCCCCCAACCCCCCATTCCCTCCACCGCGACACCCCCCACCCGTCGCACGAACGGAACCCCCCAGGAGACCGCATGCGACCGCGTTCGCGCGGCAGATGGGCTACTGCCCTCGCCGCCGTGCTCACCCTGGCCCTCTCCGTCCCCGCCGCCTCCCGCGGCGCCGAGGACGCACACGTGACCAACCACGAGTACGAGGTCACCGGCCCTCGTACCGCCGCCCAGCGCACTGCCGTCGCCGCGACCGGCGTCGCCGTCGACGCCGTGCGCAAGGGCTCGGTCATCGTCACCGCGGACGCCGGCCAGGCCGAGCGCATCCGCCGGATGGGCTACAAGGTCACCCGATTGCCCGGTCCGCCGGACCGCTCGGGCGGCCGGGCCACCGAGCCCTACGACTTCCCCCCGGAGGACGCGAAGTACCACAACTACCGGGAGGCCATGGCGGAGATCGACGCCGACGTCGCCGCCCACCCCTCGATCATGAGCAAGAAGGTCATCGGCAAGTCCTACGAGGGCCGCGACATCGTCGCCGTCAAGATCAGCGACAACGTGGGCACGGACGAGGACGAGCCCGAGGTCCTCTTCACCGCGCACCAGCACGCGCGCGAGCACCTCACCGTCGAGATGGCCCTCTACCTGCTCAAGGAGTTCGGCTCCCGGTACGGCAGCGACCCGCGCGTCACCAAGATGGTCGACACGCGCGAGATCTGGGTCGTGCCCGACGTCAACCCCGACGGCGGCGAATACGACATCGCCACCGGCTCCTACCGCAACTGGCGCAAGAACCGCCAGCCCAACGCCGGCTCCCCGTACAGCGGCACCGACCTCAACCGCAACTGGAACTTCAAGTGGGGCTGCTGCGGCGGGTCCTCCGGCAACCCCGGCGCCGAGACCTACCGCGGCACGGCGGGCGAGTCCGCGCCCGAGGTGAAGGTCGTCGCCGACTTCGTGCGCAGCCGGATCGTCGGCGGCAAGCAGCAGATCAAGTCGGGCATCGACTTCCACACGTACAGCGAGCTGGTCATGTGGCCCTTCGGCTACACCTACGACGACACCGGGCCCGGGATGAGCCAGGACGAGCACGACGTCTACGCGACGCTCGGCAAGTCCATGGCCGCCAGCAACGGCTACACGCCGGAGCAGTCGAGCGATCTCTACACCACCGACGGGACGATCGACGACTGGCTCTGGGGCGACCAGCGCATCTTCTCGTACACCTTCGAGATGTATCCGGGCGAGAGCGGCGCGGGCGGCGGCTTCTACCCGCCCGACGAGGTGATCGACCGGGAGACGGCACGCAACCGCGAGGCGGTGCTGCAGCTGCTGGAGGCCTCGGACTGCATGTACCGGGTCATCGGCAAGGAGGCGCAGTACTGCAAGCAGTAGCCCGCGTACGGGACTGCAGGCAGTAGCCCTCGTACGGGCACGTACGAGGGGCCCCGCCGGGCCGGGCCCTCCCCGGTCCGGCCCGGCGGGGCCGCGTCACGGCACCACCGCGCTCAGCGCCCCCGCCACCGCGAACCCCGCCACCGACAGCACCGACTCCAGGACCGTCCACGACTTCAGCGCCTCCCGCTCCGGGATGCCGAAGTACGTGGCCACCATCCGGAAGCCGCCGTCGTTGACGTGCGAGGCGAAGATCGAGCCCGCCGACACGGCCACGATGACCAGGGCCAGCCGGTTCTGGGAGGCGCCGGTGCCCGCGAGCAGCGGGGCGACGATGCCCGCCGTCGTCACGATCGCGACCGTCGCCGAGCCCTGGGCCACCCGCAGGGCGGCCGCGATCAGCCAGGCCAGGACGACGACGGGCACCCCCCCCCGGCCTCGGGCCGGCCGTCAGCCGAGGACGGCGAGCGCGTCGATCTCGATGAGCAGGCCGGCGGGGAGGCCGACGTAGACCGTCGTGCGCGCCGCGGGGGCGGACTTCAGGCCGGCGAAGTACGCGTCGTAGATCTCGTTCATCTCGGCGAAGTGCGCCGTGTCGGTGAGGTAGATCCGCATCATGATCACGTCCTCCCAGGTCGCACCGCCCTCTTCGAGGACGGCCCGGACGTTGGCGAGGGTCTGCAGGGTCTGCTCGCGCAGGGTGTCCCCCGCGGGCGTCGGCGGCTGCCCGTCCACCGCCGGCAGGAAGCCGACCTGGCCGGCGACCTGCAGGATGTTGCCCTTCTTCACGCCGTGGGAGAACTTCGCGGGCGGCGTGGTGTGGGTGGGGGGCGTGATGGCGGTCTTCTCGGTCATGGGGTGACTACTTCCTGATGGGTGGCGGTGTCGTGCCGGAGTACTCCGCGCTGATGGCGTCCGCCGTGCGGCGCAGCAGCGGCAGGAGCTCCAGGAGTTCGTCCGCGCCGACGACGACGTTCGGCGCGGAGATCGAGCAGGCGGCGACGGCGCGGCCGTCGGTGCCCCGCACGGGCGCGCCGACGCAGTTGATGGACTCCTCGTGGCCGCCGAAGTCGGTGGCCCAGCCCTGTTCCCGGACGGTCGCGAGCTCCTTGAGGTACGCGGCGGCGTTGGGTGTCGAACGGGCCGTGTAGGCGGGGTAGTCGAGCCGTTCGGCGACGGCGCGCCGCTCGGGCTCGGGCAGGTCGGCGAGGAGCAGCTTGGCGACGGCGGCGACGGTGATCGCGACGGGCTTGCCGATGCGCGAGTACATCCGTACGGGGTAGCGGCTCTCGACCTTGTCGATGTAGAGGACCTCGCCGTCCTCGTACACGGCGAGGTGCACGGTGTGCCCGCACCGCTCGTTGAGCGCGGCGAGGTGCGGGTGGGCGATCTCGCGGACGTCGAGGTTCTCGGCGGCCTGCTGGGCAAGGGCGAACAGGCGGGTGCCGAGGCGGTAGCGCTGGTCCTGCTGCCGGTAGACCATGCCGTGCTCGTGGAGGGTGCGGAGGAGGCGCAGCGCGGTCGACTTGTGGACGCCGAGGCGGGCCGCGACCTGCTCCAGGTTGGCCGGGCCCTCGGCGAGGAGCGGCAGGATCCGCAGGGCGCGGTCGACGGTCTGGCTCATGGGGTGCGGTCCTTCGCGGCGGGGGCGGCGGGTACGGCAGGGGCTGCGGGGTCGGCGGGGTCGGCGGTGTCGCCGGCAGGGGTGGCAGGTACGGCAGGGGTGGCGGTGTCGCCGGCGGGCGGAGACTCGGCTCCGGTCCAGCCGGGGCCGAGCCGCAGTCTCCCCCACGCCGCGGGGCCGAGGGCCGCGAGCCGGTCGGCGTGGTCCCGGCGGGGCGGGGCGGCTAGGTCGCCGGGGGAGGTGAGCGCGGCGGCGGCCATGAGGTGGCCGTGGCGCAGGCGCTGTTCAACGGACAGCCCGCGGAGGGTCCCGGAGAGGAAGCCGGCCGCGAAGGCGTCGCCGGCGCCGACGGGGGCGACGACGTCGACGGAGGGGGCGGGGACGAAGACGACCGCGTCGGCGCGTCCGTGCGCCGCCTCCCCCGGCCCGTCCGCGGCGGCGCGCACGTAGGCGGTGGCTCCCGCCGCGCCGTGTTTCACGACGAGGATCCGCGGCTCGGGCAGCGCCGCCCGGATCGCGGCGGCGCCGCGGACGCCCCAGGCCGCTTCCGCCTCGTCCTCGCCGGCGAAGACGAGGTCGCAGCGGCGGGCGAGGCCGGCCAGGACGGCGGAGCCCCCGGCCGCGGCCGGGCCCGTGGCGGCGTTCCGCCACAGCGCCGTGCGGTAGTTGACGTCGAAGGAGACGAGGGGGCGGCCGGGGCGGCGCTCCGTGAGGGCGCGGACGAGGGCGAGACAGCCGGCGGAGAGCGCGGCGGTGATGCCCGTGAGGTGCAGGATGCGGCCGGACCATGCGGCGGCCCGGTCGGCCAGGGCCGCCGACATGGCGGAGGCGGCGGATCCGGCGCGGTAGTAGAGGACCTCGGCGGGAGGCCCGCCGGCGCCGGGCGGTGCGGGCAGGCCCAGGGAACGCTCCCCCGCCGTACGGAAGTACACGCCCGTCGGCCGGGCGGGGTCGCGCTCGACGGCCGAGACGTCCACGCCGTACGCCGCGATCGCCGCCACCAGGTGGTCACCGAAGGCGTCCGCGCCGACCCGGCCCACCCACTTCGCCCGGTGCCCGGCGGCGGCCAGGGCGCAGGCGACGTTGGACTCGGCGCCCCCGATGCCCCGGGTGAAGGCCGCCGCGTCGGCGAGCCCCGCGTCCTGGTCCGCCGGCCGGAAGGCGACCATCGACTCGCCGAGGCACACGACGTCGGCGTCCGGGCTCCTCGGGGCGGCTGCGGTCACGGTCGGCTCTCGCTCCTCGGTCCGGGGGTCGTGCCGGGTCTGCGCGGGTCCTGCGGCGCGGTCGTGGCGGGGGCGTGTGCGCCGGGGCCGCGCCGTGCCTGGTTTGTACGCGTCCTGTCACGGTCGTTCCCGGGGCGTGAGACGACCGTTGACCCGGCACTGGGGGGATGTTAGACAGCAGCCAGCGCACTACGCAACGAACGTTGCACAGAGTGCAACGACCGCACTACATCAGACACCCCGGGAGGCTCCATGGCCACCGCCGACGCCATCGCCGACGCCACCAGCGACGCCGTCGCCCGACTCGCGGACACCCGCGTCGACCACCGCTTCAAGGGCCTGCCCCCGGACGCCGAGGGCCTGACCGTCGGCGCGCTGGCCGCCGAGCGCCGCTCGCTGTTCACGGGCGGCTTCACCACGCCCCTGCTCGCCCTCTCGGCGGAGGCGCTCGACCACAACCTCGCCCTCATGGAGCGCTGGTCCGCCGGGCACGGCCTGGCCTTCGCCCCGCACGGCAAGACCACCATGGCCCCGCAGCTGCTGGAGCGTCAGATACGGCACGGCGCGTGGGGGATCACCGCGGCGACCGTCGCCCAGGTCCGCGTCTACCGCGCCCACGGGATCCGCCGCGTCTTCCTCGCCAACGAGGTCGTGGACGCGGCGGCGCTGCGCTGGCTCGCCGCCGAGCTGGACGCCGACCCGGACTTCCGGCTCTACACGTACGTCGACTCCGTGCGCGGCGTCGAGCTGATGGACGCCGCCCTCCGCGCGGCCGGGGCCCGCCGCCCCCTCGACGTGGTCGTCGAGCTGGGCGCCGTGGGCGGCCGCACGGGCGCCCGCACCGAGGCCGAGTGCACGGCCGTGGCCGACGCCGTCGCCGGCGTGAGCACCCTGCGGCTGGCGGGCGTCGGCGGCTACGAGGCGGAGATCCCGGGCGCCGACGGCGACCTCGTCCGCGCCTGGCTGCGCCGGCTCACCGCGCTGGCCGCCGAGTTCGACGCGGCGGGCCGGTTCGCGGACGTGGAGGAGGTCGTCGTCAGCGCGGGCGGCAGCGCCTGGTTCGACGCGGTCGCCGAGGTCTTCGCGGAGCTGCCGGCGCTGTCGGTGCCGGTGCTGAAGCTGCTGCGGTCGGGGGCGTACATCACCCACGACGACGGCGCGTACCGGAAGAAGACCCCGTTCAACCGGCACCCCGAGGAGGGCGAGCTCCGCCCGGCCTTCCGCCTCTGGGCCCAGGTCGTCTCCCGCCCGGAGCCGGGCCGCGCCTACCTCAACGCGGGCAAGCGGGACGTGCCGTACGACCTGGGCCTGCCGGTCGTACGGGTGGTGCGGTCGGCGCGTGACGGCTCCGTACGGGACGCCGGCGCGGGCATGACGGTGATCGGGCTCGCCGACCAGCACGCCTTCGTGGAACTGGCCGAGGGCGCGGAACTGGAGGTCGGCGACTGGGTCGGGCTGGGCCTGTCGCACCCGTGCACGGTGTTCGACAAGTGGCAGCTGATCCCGCTGGCTTCGGAGGACGGTACGGTCACGGATTACGTCCGTACGTTCTTCTGATACCTGATCAGTACCGGACCCGGAGCGGGCCCGGAAGCAAGACCCGAAGTAAGACGGGAAGCAGGACCCGAAGGACCCGAAGGACCCGGCCTCACGAGGAGCGCCCATGGACACGGTCTTCCGCAACGTGCGCGTCATCGACGGGTCCGGCGGGCCCTCCTACCGGGCCGACGTCGGCCTCGACGGCGGACGCATCGCCGCCATCGCCCGCGAGGGCGGCCCCGGCGCCGGCGGACACCGTCCCGGCCGGCGCCGCCCCAGTGGGCGCCGCGTCATCGAGGCGGACGGTCTCGCCCTGGCCCCCGGGTTCATCGACATGCACGCGCACAGCGACCTCGCCCTCCTCCGCGATCCCGCGCACGAGGCGAAGGCCGCCCAGGGCGTCACCCTGGAGGTCATCGGCCAGGACGGCCTCTCGTACGCGCCCGTCGACGACCGCACCCTCGCGGAGGTCCGCGCGCAGATCACGGGCTGGAACGGCGGCGGCCCCGGCGACACCTCCGTCGACTTCACCTGGCGCACCGTCGGCGAGTACCTCGACCGCCTCGACCACGGCTTCGCCGGCGAGGGCATCGCCGTCAACGCCGCCTACCTCGTCCCCCAGGGGACCGTCCGCGCGCTCGTCGTCGGCTGGGAGGACCGCCCGGCGACCCCGGAAGAGACCGGGCGCATGAAGCAGCTCGTCGCCGAGGGCCTGGCGCAGGGCGCGGTCGGCATGTCCTCGGGGCTGACGTACACGCCCGGCATGTACGCCTCCGACGCCGAGCTGACCGAGCTGTGCCGGGTCGTCGCCGCGCACGGCGGCTACTACTGCCCGCACCACCGTTCGTACGGGAAGGGCGCCCTCGCCGCGTACGAGGAGATGATCGCCCTCACCCGCCGCGCCGGCTGTCCCCTGCACCTCGCCCACGCCACCATGAACTTCGGCGTGAACGAGGGCCGCGCCCCCGAGCTGCTGGCCCTGCTCGACGCCGCGCTCGCCGCGGGCGCCGACATCTCCCTCGACACGTACCCGTACACCCCCGGCTGCACCACGCTCGTCGCGCTGCTGCCGAGCTGGGCGGGCGAGGGCGGCCCGGAGGCGGTCCTGGCACGGCTCCGGGACGAAGCGGTCTCCGAGCGCATCCGGTACGCGATGGAGACCGAGGGCGCGGACGGCTGCCACGGCGTGCCCGTCGACTGGGACGCGATCGAGATCTCGGGCGTCGCCGACCCGGACCTGGCCGCGGCCCACGTCGGCAGGACCGTCGCCGGGGCCGCCCGCGAGCACGGCGAGGAGCCGTGGGCCACCGCGCGCCGCCTGCTGATCGCCGACCGGCTGGGGCCGACGGTCCTGCAGCACGTGGGCCACGAGGGGAACGTCCGCGCGATCATGAGGCACCGCGTACACACGGGCGGCAGCGACGGCATCCTGCACGGCGCGAAGCCCCACCCGCGCGCTTACGGAACGTTCCCGCACTACCTCGGTCGGTACGCGCGGGACCTCGGCGTCTTCTCCCTGGAGGAGTGCGTGGCGCATCTCACGTCGCGCCCCGCGGCGCGCCTGAGGCTCCCCGACCGGGGTCTCGTCCGGCTCGGACACCGTGCGGACCTCGTTCTTTTCGATCCGGAGACGGTGGCTGCCGGTGCCACTTTCGAAGCCCCGCGAAGCCTTCCGACCGGCATTCCTTATGTCCTGATTGCCGGACGCTTTGTGATGGAAGACGGCCGCCGGACGGGCGTCCTCGCGGGCCGGACCGTGCGCCGCACCCCGGCGGGCTGAGGCCGGACCGGAGGGGCCCGGCGCACGCTCCGCGGCGGGGGCCGAAAGGGCGCGCGCCCCGCCCGGCACCCCCGTATGGTGGCCGTCATGCAGGTGATCCAGTCAACGAAGCTCGCCAACGTCTGCTACGAAATCCGTGGCCCGGTGCTCGAGGAGGCCATGCGGCTGGAGGCAGCGGGAGAGCGCGTCCTCAAGCTGAACACCGGCAATCCGGCCATCTTCGGCTTCGAGTGCCCGCCGGAGATCCTCGAGGACATGCTGCGCAACGTCGGCGACGCGCACGGCTACGGCGACGCCAAGGGGCTGCTGTCCGCCCGGCGCGCGGTGGTGCAGCACTACGAGACCAAGGGCATCGAGCTGTCCGTCGAGGACGTCTACCTCGGCAACGGCGTCTCGGAGCTGATCCAGATGTCGATGCAGGCGCTGCTCGACGACGGCGACGAGGTCCTCGTCCCGGCCCCGGACTATCCGCTGTGGACGGCCTCGGTCTCCCTCGCCGGCGGCACCGCCGTGCACTACCGCTGCGACGAGCAGGCGGACTGGATGCCGGACCTCGCCGACATCGAGCGCAAGATCACCGACCGCACCAAAGCCCTCGTCATCATCAACCCCAACAACCCCACGGGTGCGGTCTACGACGACGAGATGCTGCGCGGCCTGACCGAGATCGCCCGCCGCCACAACCTGATCGTCTGCTCCGACGAGATCTACGACAAGATCCTCTACGACGGCGTCACGCACACCCCGACCGCCGCCATCGCCCCCGATCTGCTGACGCTCACCTTCAACGGCCTGTCCAAGGCCTACCGGGTGGCCGGCTACCGCAGCGGCTGGATGGCGGTCTGCGGCCCCAAGGCCCACGCCGACAGCTACATCGAGGGCCTGACGATTCTCGCCAACATGCGCCTGTGCGCCAACATGCCCGCGCAGCACGCCGTGGCCACGGCCCTCGGCGGCCGGCAGTCGATCAACGACCTGGTGCTGCCGGGCGGCCGGCTGCTGGAGCAGCGCGACGTCGCGCACGAGCTGCTGACGCAGATCCCCGGCGTGACCTGCGTGAAGCCCAAGGGCGCGCTGTACGCCTTCCCGCGCCTCGATCCCAAGGTCTACAAGATCAAGGACGACCGGCAGATGGTGCTGGACCTGCTCCGCGCCGAGAAGATCATGGTCGTCCACGGCACGGGCTTCAACTGGCCGGAGCCGGACCACTTCCGCCTGGTCACGCTGCCGAGCGCGAAGGACCTGGCGGACGCGGTGACGCGGATCGGGAAGTTCCTGGACGGCTACGGCCAGCCGTAATCTATAGACAGCACAACTTTAGACGCCGTCTAAGTTAGGATGGCCTTCTGAGGCATTCCCAGGAGGCCATCCCATGTACGAGCCGATCCGGACGCAATCGGTCCACACCATGGCCGCACAGTGCTCCAGCATGCGCGGCCTGCACCGCTCCCGCGAGGAAGAGCTGGACATCCGGCTCGCGGGGCATCTCACCGCGCTGCTGACCATGACCGACGAGCTCCGTGCCCTCACGCCGTCCCGCGCCCTGGACGACGCCGCGGACCGGCTCGCCGACCGCATCACGCGCATGCGCGGCAGCGCACCCTTCCGCGCGGCCCCGTCGGCGGGTCACGCCGCCCCCGCCCGTATCGCCGCTCTCCATCAGCGCGCCCACCAGCTGGCCGGTCAGGCCCTGGCCGTGGCGACGACGGCCGGCGACACGGCGGGCGAGGCCCTCGCCGCCGAGCGCCTGGCCGCCCACGCCGCGGCTCTGGGTCTCACCGGCCCCGGCCGCTAGGACCCACCACTGGGACCCGCCGGCAGGACCCGCCCGCTCCGGATTCCCGGAGCGGGCGGCGCACGCCGGACGAGGGGCCCGACGAAGGGTCAGCCCAGCCGCTGGACCAGCGCCCGGTACTCGTCCCACAGCTCCTTGGGCGTGTGGTCGCCAAAGGTGTTGAGGTGCTCGGGGATGAGCGCGGCCTCCTCGCGCCACACCTCCGTGTCCACCGTGAGCAGCAGGTCGAGGTCCTCGCCGGAGATGTTCAGGCCCTCCGTGTCGAGCGCCTCGCGGGTCGGCAGGATGCCGATGGGGGTCTCGACGCCCTCGGCGCGGCCGTCGAGGCGGTCGACGATCCACTTCAGGACGCGGCTGTTGTCGCCGAAGCCCGGCCACACGAAGCGGCCGTCGGCGTCCTTGCGGAACCAGTTCACGTAGAAGATCTTCGGCAGGGCGGCCTGGTCCCGGTCCTTGCCGACCTTGATCCAGTGACCCATGTAGTCGCCCATGTTGTAGCCGCAGAACGGCAGCATGGCGAAGGGGTCGCGGCGCAGCTCGCCGACCTTGCCCTCGGCGGCGGCGGTCTTCTCGGAGGCGACGTTGGCGCCGAGGAAGACGCCGTGCTGCCAGTCGAAGGACTCGGTGACCAGCGGGACGGCGGAGGCGCGGCGGCCGCCGAAGAGGATGGCCGAGATCGGCACGCCCCTGGGGTCCTCCCACTCGGGCGCGATGATCGGGCACTGCGAGGCGGGGACGGTGAAGCGGGCGTTGGGGTGGGCGGCCGGGGTCTCCGAGGCCGGGGTCCAGTCGTTGCCCTTCCAGTCCGTCAGGTGGGCGGGCTGCTCCTCGGTCATGCCCTCCCACCACACGTCGCCGTCGTCGGTGAGGGCGACGTTGGTGAAGACGGAGTTGCCCCAGAGGGTCTTCATGGCGTTGGCGTTGGTGTGCTCGCCGGTGCCGGGGGCGACGCCGAAGAAGCCGGCCTCGGGGTTGATGGCGTAGAGGCGGCCGTCCTCGCCGAAGCGCATCCAGGCGATGTCGTCGCCGATGGTCTCGACCGTCCAGCCGGAGACGGTGGGCTCCAGCATGGCGAGGTTGGTCTTGCCGCAGGCGGACGGGAAGGCCGCGGCGACGTACTTGGCCTCGCCCTGCGGCGGGGTCAGCTTGAGGATGAGCATGTGCTCGGCCAGCCAGCCCTCGTCGCGGGCCATGACGGAGGCGATGCGCAGGGCGTAGCACTTCTTGCCGAGCAGGGCGTTGCCGCCGTAGCCGGAGCCGTAGGACCAGATCTCGCGGTCCTCGGGGAAGTGCGAGATGTACTTGGTGGTGTTGCAGGGCCAGGGGACGTCGGCCTCGCCCTCGGCGAGCGGCGCGCCGAGGGTGTGGACGGCCTTGACGAAGAAGCCGTCGGTGCCGAGCTCGTCGAGGACGGCCTGGCCCATCCGGGTCATGGTGCGCATGGAGACGGCGACGTAGGCCGAGTCGGTGATCTCGACCCCGATGGCGGACAGCGGGGAGCCGAGCGGGCCCATGCAGAACGGGACGACGTACATGGTGCGGCCGCGCATGGAGCCGCGGAAGATGCCGCCGTCGCCGTCCTTGCCCCGGAAGATCTCCCGCATCTCGGCGGGGGCCTTCCAGTGGTTCGTCGGACCGGCGTCCTCCTCCTTCTCGGAGCAGATGAACGTGCGGTCCTCGACGCGCGCCACGTCGCTGGGGTCGGAGGCGGCGTAGTACGAGTTGGGGCGCTTGACCGGGTCGAGTTTGGTGAAGGTGCCCTTGGCGACGAGCTCCTCGCACAGGCGCTCGTACTCCGCCTCGGAGCCGTCGCACCAGACCACGCGGTCCGGCTGGGTGAGGGCGGCGATCTCGTCGACCCAGGAGATCAGCTCCTGGTGCTGGGTGGGGGTGGTGGGAGCCGCACTGCTGCGCGCCACGATCGCTCCGTCCCGCCGGAAACCACGCTGCCCCGGCGTCGATATTGAGGGTTGAACGGATCCGCCGACCGCTGCCGGCTGTGCCTGCCCGGCCCGCGAAGTCCGTACTCACTGGATGGTGCCCCTTGGGGGCTGCGACCCAGACGCTTCGTGACCGCTCATCCGGTGCCGCCCGCACTCATTTGATCATCCGACTCCGCTGACATTCTGTCCAGGGGGCACCCCCGTGACCATCGCCACGTGATACTGATCCGTAACTTACGGTGGCGTAGGTAGCATGTCGCGCATGACTCCCGCGCCCGACGCAGCGCCCTCCGCGCTCCCCGCGCCCGCCGGCGCCGCGGCTGCGGCAGCCCTCCCTGCCGACGCCGCGTCCTCCGCCGCCCTCACGCCCGCCGAGCCGCCGCCCCCGGTCAAGCCGCACCTGCGCGGCTGGCTGCACGCGGGCATGTTCCCCGCCGTGCTGATCGCCGGCGTCTTCCTCACCGCCCTCGCCGACAGCACCCGCGGCCGGATCGCCTGCGCGGTCTACGTCCTCACCGCGGGCTCCCTGTTCGGCATCAGCGCCCTTTACCACCGGGGCAACTGGAGCCCGCGCGTCAACGCGGTGCTGCGCCGCCTCGACCACGCCAACATCTTCCTGATCATCGCCGGTACGTACACCCCGCTGACGATGCTGCTGGTCCCCGGCAGCCGGGGGCAGGTGCTCCTGTGGGCCGTGTGGGCGGCGGCGGTGACGGGCATCGCCTTCCGCGTCTTCTGGCTCGGCGCGCCGCGCTGGCTCTACATCCCCTGCTACATCGCCATGGGCTGGGCCGCGGTCTTCTTCCTGCCCGACTTCCTGCGCGCGGGCGGCATCGCCGTCCTCGTCCTGGTGGTCATCGGCGGCCTGCTCTACAGCGCGGGCGGCGTGATCTACGGCATCAAGCGGCCGAATCCGTCGCCGCGGTGGTTCGGCTTCCACGAGGTCTTCCACTCGCTCACGCTGGCGGCGTTCATCGTGCACTACGTCGGCATCTCCCTGGTGGCCTACAACCACGCCTGAGCCCCGCCCACCCGCAACGGCCGCGACCCCTGAGGTCGCGGCCGTTTTTGCATGCCCGGACGACACCCCCGTGGCCGTCCGCACACCTCACCGTAGCGAAGGTTACTGCCGATTGACAGTCTCAGTCTTTTGAGAGTTACTGTCATTTGACTCCAACTCGCTGATTGCGGAGGTGTGCCCATGAGCACCCGGCCCGATCCCCGCCGCTGGTGGGCCCTCGGCGCACTCGTCGCCTGCATGCTCGTCCTCGGCTTCGACGGCACGATCCTCAACGTCGCCCTGCCGGCGATGGCCGCCCAGCTCGGCGCCGACGCCGCCGAGCAGACCTGGATCGCCGACTCCTACCTCGTCGTCTTCGCCGCCCTGATGCTCCCCGCGGGCCTGCTCGGCGACCGGTTCGGCCGCCGCCGCATGCTCCTCGCCGGCCTCGGGACATTCCTCGCCGGCTCCCTCTCCGGCGCCTTCGTCACCAGCCCCGCACAGGTCATCGCCGCCCGCGTGGTCCTGGGCGCGGGCGCGGCGCTGATGATGCCGCTCGCCCTGTCCGTGCTGCCGTCGCTGTTTCCCGCCGAGGAGCGCTCCAAGGCCCTCGGGGCGGTCTCCGCCGCCTCCGCGCTCGGCCTGCCGCTCGGCCCGGTCGTCGGCGGCTGGCTGCTCGACCGCTTCTGGTGGGGCTCGGTCTTCCTCGTCAACGTCCCGCTCGTGGCCCTCGGCATCGCCGCCTGCCTCTTCCTCCTCCCGGAGACCCGCGACCCCGCCTCGCCGAAGGTCGGCCTCCTGTCCACCGCCCTGACCGTCACCGGCCTCGCCGCGCTCGTCTCCTGCGTCAACGAGGGCCCGGCGCGGGGCTGGGCCTCGCCGCTCGTGCTCTCCGCGCTCGCCACGGCCGCCGTCCTGCTCACTGCCCTGGTGCTGCGCGAGCGGCGGGCGGCCCGGCCGGTCCTGGACGTCACGCTCCTGCGCGACCGCGCGTTCCGCTGGAACACCCTGGCCGCGGCCCTGGCGACCCTGGTCCTCACCGGCCTGCTGTTCGTCGTGCCGCAGCACCTGCAGACCGTCCAGGGCCAGGACGCCTTCGGCACCGGGCTGCGCATGCTGCCGATGATGGGCGGCCTGCTCGTGGCCTCCCGCGCCACCGGGCCCCTCGTCCGGCGCGCCGGCCCCCGCGTCGTCATCCCCGGCGCCCTGCTGCTCCTGGCCGCCGCGGCACTGACCGGCAGCCGCACGGACGTCCACGAGGGCTACGGCTTCACCGCCCTGTGGCTGACGATCGCCGGCTTCGGGTTCGGCTTCGGGATCATCCCCGCCATGGACGGCGCGCTCGGGGCGCTGCCCCGGGACCGCGCGGGCAGCGGCTCCGGACTGCTGATGACGCTACGTCAGGTCGCGGGGGCGATCGGCGTCGCCGTGCTCGGCAGCCTGATCGCCGGCTCGTTCGCCGACCGCCTCGACACGCAGGGCCTGCCACGCGCCGCGGCCGACGCCGCGGGCGACTCCGTCGTCGCCGCGCACCAGGTCGCCGCGCGGCTGGGCGACGCGGCCCTCGCCCGGTCGGCGGACGCCGCGTTCGTCCACGGCCTGGACCTCGCCCTGCTCGCCTGCGGCATCGCGGCCGTCGCCGCCGCGCTGCTCACCGCCGTCTTCCTGCCCGGCAGGGCCCCCGCCGAGCCCGCCGGGACGGGCGCCCGCGAGGTGGTCCCCCGGAAGGCCGATGCCTGAGAATGCAGGCATGGCCCCCGCAGAAACACCTTCCGTCGCACAGGCCGCGCCGCCCCGGCTCGGACTGCGCGAGCGGAAGAAGATCCAGACCCGTGAGTCGATCCGCCGTGCCGCGTACCGGCTCTTCGAAGAACAGGGCTACGACGCGACGCCGGTCGACCGGATCGCGGAAGCCGCCGACGTCTCGCCCAGCACGGTCTTCCGGTACTTCCCGACGAAAGAGGACATCGTCCTCACCGACGAGTACGACCCGGCGCTGGAGGCCGCGATCCGTGCGCGGCCCGCGGAGGAGCCGCCGGTCGAGGCCGTCCGGCAGGGCGCCATCGCCTCGATGCGGGACATCGTCGCCCGCGACATGACCGAGTTCCGCCAGCGGGCCCGGCTCATGCGGGAGGTGCCCGCGCTGCGCCGCCGGGCGGCCGAGGGGCTGGGCGAATCGGGGCACATGCTCTGCGGCGTCCTGGCCGAGCGCACCGGGCGGGCTGCGGACGACATCGAAGTGCGCATCGTCGTCGCCGCGATCTTCGCCGCGATGAACGAGGCGCTCCTGTACTGGGACGAGCGCGGCCAGACGGAGGACGTCATCGCGCTCGTCGAACGCACGCTGGACGTCTTGGGCCGGGGCTTGACGCTGTAAGCCCCGCGCCGAGCGATACGGGCGGCCTGCGGCCCGCACGGCACCACCGGGCCGCCGCCGGTGGTGACTCGCCGCGGCGCCCGGGGTCGGGGGCCGCCCCCGGCCCCTGGCGCCACCGCACTCCCTCAGCTCAAGCGCAGCGTCAGCGTTTCCGGGTCCGTCGCCGGGGCGTCGCAGACGAAGCCGCGGCAGACGTAGGCGACCGGGCGGCCGTCGGCGAGGGGGCGGTTGGCGAGGAGGGGGACCTCCACGGCGGTGGGCTCGTCCGCGGGCGGCGGCGGGCCCACGGCGACGGCGAGGCCGGGGGCCGTGGACAGCAGGGCCGTGCGGTGCAGGTCGGCCGTGGCGGGATCGTCGGGCAGGCCGACGACGGCGACCTCGCGGGGCCCGTCGAGCAGCGCCTCGGCCACCGCCAGCCCCCAGCTGATGAAGCGCGGCGCCCGCGGGCCGAGTGCCCGCACCACCCCGAGCGCCCGCTCGGCGGCCTCGCGGTGCGCCGTGCTGCCCGTGTACGCCGCGTAGGTCAGGAGTGCGCCGCACGCCGCGGTCCAGCCGGAGGGCGTGGCGCTGTCCGTGGGGTCCTGGGGGCGGCGGATGAGGGTCTCCGCGTCGTCCGCCGTGTCGAAGAGCGTGCCGTCCGGCCCCGTGAACCGGGCGAGGACGGTGTCGAGGAGCAGGCCGGCGAAGTCCACCCACACGCCCTCGCCGGTGACGGCGCTGAGCGCGAGGAAGCCCTCGGCGACGTCGGCGTAGTCCTCCAGGACGCCCGCGTGGGCGCCCGCCTCGCCGTCGAGGGAGGTGCGGAAGAGCCGGGCGTGCCAGTCCATGTGCGTACGGACGAGGAGGTCGGCGGCGTCGGTGGCGGCCTGGACGAGGTCCGGCCGGTCGAAGTAGGCGCCGGTCTCGGCCAGCGCGGCGATGGCCAGCCCGTTCCAGGCGGCCACGACCTTGTCGTCACGGCCGGGCCGCGGCCGCTGCTCGCGCGCCGCGAGGAGCCTGCGGCGTACGGAGTCGAGCTTGCCGGCGTCGAGGAGCTGCTCGGAGTCCGGGAGCTGCAGGACGGAGCTGCCGTGCTCGAACGTGCCCTCCTCGGTGACGCCGAAGTGGGCCGCGGCGAGGAGCGCGTCCTCCTCGCCGAGCACCTCGCGCAGCTGCTGCGGCGTCCACACGTAGTAGGCGCCCTCGACGTGCCGGCCGCTGCCGTCGTCGCTGTCGGCGTCCAGGGCCGACGCGAAGCCGCCCTGCTCGGTGCGCAACTCGCGGACGAGGAAGTCCGCCGTCTCCAGGGCGACGCGGCGGGCGAGCCCGGAGCCCGTGGCCCGCCACAGATGCGCGTAGACGCGGCAGAGCAGGGCGTTGTCGTAGAGCATCTTCTCGAAGTGCGGAACCACCCACTCCGCGTCGACGGAGTAGCGCGCGAAGCCGCCGCCGAGCTGGTCGTAGATGCCGCCCCGGGCCATCGCCTCGCAGGTCGCCTGCGCCATCTCCAGGGCTCCCTCGGAGCCCGTGCGGGCGTGGTGGCGCAGCAGGAACTCCAGCGCCATGGACGGCGGGAACTTCGGGGCCCCGCCGAAGCCGCCCCGCACCGCGTCGAACTCGCGGGTCAGCCCGAGCAGCGCGGCGCCCAGCTCCTCGGCGGCGGGCGGCTGCGCGGGCGCGTCCTTGTCCGCGGGGACGCCGAGGGCGAGGGTGCGCTCGGAGAGCTCCCGCACGATGCGGCCCGCGACCTGCCCGACCTCCTCGCGCCGGTCGCGCCACGCGGCCCGTACGCCTTCGAGGACCTGCGGGAAGCCGGGCATGCCGTGCCGGGGGGCGGGCGGGAAGTACGTGCCGAAGTAGAACGGCTCGGCCTCGGGCGTGAGGAAGACCGTCATGGGCCAGCCGCCCTGGCCGGTCGCGGCCTGGACCGCCTCCATGTACACGGCGTCGACGTCGGGCCGCTCCTCGCGGTCCACCTTGACGGCGACGAAGTGCTCGTTGAGGAGCGCGGCGGTCGCCTCGTCCTCGAAGGACTCGTGCGCCATCACGTGACACCAGTGGCACGCGGAGTAGCCGACCGAGAGCAGAACGGGTACATCACGCCGTTTCGCTTCCTCGAACGCCTCGGGTCCCCACGGCCACCAGTCGACCGGATTGTCAGCGTGCTGAAGCAGATAAGGCGAGGTCATACCAGCCAACCGGTTCATACGATCCAGCCTCTCACAGCGCCTGGCGCGGCCGATGAAGCCTTCACGGGATCGCTTAGCTTGGCTGAATTACACTTGTGGGCCATCACGTGGTGGCCAGCTCACGCCTCCTTCGAACCGGGCGGCCCGACCCCTTCAGGACGGAGAGGTCTCTCTCTCGACATCCGACCGATAGCGCTCGGATTAGTCGTCGTTCGCTGGCGACCGGATCGCTCCCCGCCTTCGGACCGGCTGCACCACGCTGCGGATGCCATGCCAGCCCGTAAGCGATCGTTTAGCCGGCCCGGCCAGGAACCGATCAAGATCGCGTCGCTGGAAGATCCCATCAACGGGGCAGCTCCTTACGCAACCGGCCCAAGTTCAGCATCCGGTCGCGGTTCATCGACCCGAACGGGCTACGGCTGCCCCGCTCTGCCATCGATTCCACTAGCCCCGCCAGTCGCGAGCGGGAACGCGACGTTGCGGGCGGATGCAAGTCGACATGTTCGACCACCAGCTGACCATCCGTGCGCACCATAACCACAGGTTCGAGCGGTGAGCCGATCTCAACAGCCCTCTTCTTGTGCAAGTGACAGTAACTGAAGTACCTTGCTGCGCATGCGAGTTAAGGCATGGTCACCGCCTGCTGTCCTACTGACGGTCGATCTCGTGATCCTGACGCTGCGCGAGAGTCGTCTGCATGTCCTCTTGGTGAAGCGGGGCGAGGATCCCTTCCGGGGCGCACTCGCGCTACCCGGAGGATTCCTCAGCCACGATGGCGAGGAGATTCTGGACGCCGCCCACCGCGAACTGAGTGAGGAAACGGCCCTGACCTCCGGCTCGGTGCACCTTGAACAGCTGGCCGTGTACGGAAGCCCAGGTCGCGACCCGCGGGGCCGAGTCGTCTCCGTAGCTCACCTGGCGATCGCACCGGGGCTGCCCGACCCTGTCGCGGGGACGGATGCCACCGACGCCGCGTGGATTCCCGCAGAAGCCGTCCTGTCCGGCGAGGCTGTCCTCGCCTTCGATCACCGCCGAATCGCCGCGGACGGGATCGAACGCGCGCGCACCAAGATCGAATTCTCGGCACTGGCGACTGCGTTCTGCGGGGAGAGCTTCACCATCACAGAGCTGCAGCAGGTGTACGAGGCCGTCTGGGGTACCCCGCTCGACACCCGCAATTTCTATCGAAAGGTCCAAGCTGCGAAGGGATTCATCGTCCCCGCCGGCACGGACCGTAGGACCACGGGAGGACGGCCCGCACGGCTGTACCGGGCCGGTCCGAACACCGTGCTGTTCCCACCGCTGATCCGACCCGCGCCATCTGCGACGGAAGAGAACACGAGAGGGGAAGAGGAGTAGATGCCGAAAGGCCCGGTGGTGATTCTCACCGCCCTGAATCTTGAATATCAGTCCGTGCGCCAGAGGCTGGCAGATCTTCAGGTGCATCGCCATGAGCGCGGTACCCGGTTCGAAGTGGGCACCGTACGCGGCACACCGTGCCGCGTAGCGCTCGGCCTGACGAATAAGGGGAACCATTCTGCCGCGGTGATCGCGGAACGCGCGATCCAGGAGTTCTCGCCGGTGGCCGTGCTGTTCGTCGGAGTCGCCGGCGCCCTATGGGACGCCACCAGGCTGGGTGACGTGGTGATGGCGTCACACGTGTACGCCTACCACGGCGGGACCAGCGAGGACGACGGACTCAAAGCCCGTCCCCGGGCATGGGAAGCGCCGCACGGCATCAGCCAGCTCGCCTCGCACCTGGCCCGTTTGGACGACTGGGCGGACCCCACACCCGGTCACGAGGACGGACCACAGGTGCGTTTCGGGGCGATCGCCGCCGGCGAGATCGTACAGAACTCGAGGATCTCGGCCGAGGCGAAGTGGATTCGACAGCACTACAACGATGCGCTCGCCATCGAGATGGAGGCGGCCGGTGTGGCCCAGGCCGGCCACCTCAGTGGAGCGCCGGTGGCCATCGTCCGGGGGATCAGCGACCGGGCGGACGGCACGAAGAACAGTTCGGAGGACCACAACTGGCAGCCGCGGGCCGCAGCGAACGCGGCGGCGTTCGCCATCCGGTTGGCAGTGGAACTGGTGGGCGAGCAGGAGGAGGCCGCAACGCCCCTTGATGAGAGGGCCCGTTCGGCCGACCGGTTCGACCGGCGCGTCCGCAACACCGTCCACAACAGCACCGTCGGCATCATGGCCGGCTCAGTCACGGGCAGCAGTGTCCACATGAACGCGGCCACGGAGGCACCCGGTCCGACGGATCTAATCACGGAACTGAACGGATTCCGCGAGCAGCTGGGGTGGCACCGCACCGAGGGCGCCCTCGACGAGGACAGTTACCGGGAGGACCTGACCGATCTGGACTCCGCCCTCCGGTCGGCCGGGGAGCACACACCTGAATCGTCGAAGCGGACGGTCATGACGCTCAAGAGGCTGCGCGGGCTGGTCGCGGAGTGCCCCGCGCTGGTGGCCACGTTGGCTCCCATGGTTGCTGCTGCCGGTGACCTGGCATGAGCCACAACGGCGGTGCCGCGTACAACTCGGCGGCGTACAACTCCACCATCGGGATCCAGGCCGAGACCGTACACGACTCCAACATCTACATGGTCCACCCGGACGCCTCGCCGCAGGAGAAGTACCGGGTCGGCGTACAGCTTCTGGAGGACGGCGTCCCCAGCCGAGCCCGCGAAATGATCACTGATGCGATCGCCCGCGGCTACGACGGCGCGGAGGTTCGCTTCCATTGGGTGCTCGCCATGCTCAGCGCACGCACCCACCACGACCTGACCACCGAGGAGGTCGAGCGGCTGCGCTACGCCTCCCGGCTCGTGCGGCACTACGCCGAGGACGAGTGGAAGGAAGCCCTGCGCGTCACTTTCGACCTGTTGGCGGTACTCAGCACCACCGGCAGCGAGACCGGCCCAGTGCTGAAGCAGCTACAAGACTTGCCGCTCCGCCAGCACGACGCGATCCTCCGCCACCTCGACGTCATACTCACCGGAGGGCTGAAGGACGACCTGTGGGCGGAGACCCTCGGACGTGCCAGGGCAGAGCGCTTCGACAACGACCGGGCCCAGCGGGTCTGGGCCTACTTCGCACCCGCCCCCATCGGGGCGCGGGCCGTTCCGCCCCGCCCGAGCACCGCTGCCGCCGCCAAGGCGGCCCTCCCGGTCCGGGCGGCCCTGTTCGTCGTCAGCAGTGCGCTCCTCTGGGTCCTGGCACTGATCGCGGATCCGGCCCGGGCAATCGTCGAGTTACCCGTGGCACTCGGCGCGGGCCTGACCGCGGCCCGCTTCGGCGTCCGGTGGTGGGGCCGGGAGCCCAGGCCGGGCCTCGCGGCCGGGGCCCGCGTCCCGCACCCGCGCGACCCAGCCTCCGCCGAGGACGGGTTCACCAAGCGCGTCCGCCATTCGTTCGATCACTACTTCAGCGTTCGCCGGCCCCACGGGTTCACCTCGGACGCCTGGCTCGCCCACACGGTTCATCTCCGCAGCAGCCTCGCCGCCGAGATCGCGGACCTCTACCGAGAGAGCCGGATTGCTGTGGAGCGGGTCGACTGGCTGATCCGGTACCTCGCCGAGGACGCCCGAGATCGCTACAACAACGGCACCTTGTTCGATCAACACCGCCAGGACCAGACACCGGGCAGGACGAAGGCCCTGACCATAGCGGCCCTCGCTGTTCTGGTCGCGGCAGCCCTGGCCGCGTTCGGCACGGCGGCCTCCGGGGCCGCCCAACCGCAAGCGCTGTGGGCGTTCCTGGCCGTGCTCGGTGCGGCCTGGTCCGGGCACGCGACCGCTTACCGATGGCTGGAGGTACGGCGTGAAGAGCACCGGCTGGACCGGGAGGTTCAGGAGTACTCGGAGAATCTGGCTGCACGACAGATCGCCTACCAGCGCTGGAAGTCGTTCCTGGACGCCACGCGCCCCAGCGAACTGGAGATGGAGACCTGGCTCGCTTGCGATAAGACGACGTTCGTCGATGAGGCACTCCGGCACCACCGGCTCACCTGGCGCGACCTGATCACCCACACCATTCTGGTAGCCCCGGCTCCTTCGTACAAGCGGGGCCGGGTCCGAGGAGGCCCATGGCGGTACTCACACTACGTCTTCCGCCTGTTCCTGTTCACCCAGGACGGTATCCGCGAGATCAGTTCCGAGTTCAACTTTTCCGACGCGACGCGCAGGAACGAGGAGCGGAGCAACTACCGGTTCGACGCACTGACCTCCGTGCAGGTGACGGAGAACGCCGACACCGGCTACGACCTGGAGCTCGTCCTCACCAACGGACCGGCCAGAAAGATCCGCGTCAAGGACGCCGACGCCCATCAACTGGCACCGACCGAGGATTCGCAGGAAATCTCCGAGATCAACCTCAGCGCGGCCGGCTCCACCCACACCTTCCGCCTCCTGGAAGGGATAGCGGCGGACGGGAAGAGCTGGCTCGAACGGCACGGCCCCGACAGCCTGGCGCCCTTCCAGATCGCCGACTGATCCTTGACTCGAGCATAGGAGTGCCTGTGACCTGCACGGATGACGTCACCGAGGGCAAGATCCTGCTGGCCGAGTACGACCGGCTCAAGGAGGAACAGAAGACCCGTATAGGGTTTCGCGACAACCTGCTCTACTTCACGCTCGCCGCAGCCACTGCGGTCGTGGCGATCACCGCCCAGAGCAGGCAGTCCCGTCTGTTGCTCTCCGTTCCCGCGATCTGTCTGATCCTGGGCTGGACCTACCTGGTCAACGACGAGAAGATCTCGGCGATCGGCTGCTACGTCCGCGACCGTCTAGGACCGCGCCTGGGGCAACTCACCTCCGCCGACGGCGCAGTGTTCGGTTGGGAGGTCTACCACCGCAACGTTGCGGGCCGCACCGTGCGCAAGCGGCTCCAGACTGCGGTGGACCTGTTCACGTACCTGGTCCTGCCTATGGTCTGCACGACCGCGTTCTGGTGCTCTCCCGTCGTTCAGCCTCTGCTCGTGCTCGCTTCTCTGGGCCAGACGCTCGCCCTGGCTGTACTGGGCTGGCAGTTCCTGCGTCGTACGGAGCGGTAGTACCAGGCCCTCGCCAGGCACGCGCACGGCACCTCCCGTCGCAGGGTGCGACTCGAACTCCGCTGTACAGTCAGCAGGATTCCGACTCGGGCTCGGGCAGTTCGTCCAAGTCAAGTGTCTAGGTCCGTCCGTCGGCCAGTTTGATGGGCAGCTTGGCCGAACCGTACTTGTGCGTGTGGGCCGCATGCAGCCGGAGCCGGTGGGCTGGGTGTGGGCGACAGCCTCCCCGGCGTACGGGCCCACCACCGTCGTAGTGGCCGTACTTTGCAGTGCAACCGCCTTGTGCGAGTTCACTGCCACCAGTGGCACGAGCTGTACCCGATGCCGAGCAGCACGGGCTGTGCACCCCGCCGCCCACACCCACGTCCCCCAGGGCCGGCCCGTCCCAGCCGTCCCCGGCTATCCCCGGCGAAGCAATCGTCCGGAATCCGCATCGATGCCGGACGCAGCTCTGCGATGATCACAGCGTTCCGAGGCAGGCGACCGGGAGACCCGATGACTGACACCGATGACGCAGTGGACGGCAGTGCGGACGAGCCTCTGGGGCGAGCCTCCTATCTGATCGAAGGGCGGCGGGTGCTAGTTTCCGACCTCGTCCGCGCCGGTCTGTTGAGCGCGGGGGCGCGCCTCACTTTCCGGCAGCGGCGGGCCGGGCAGGAATACCTCGCTCAGGTGACCGCAGACGGCAGGATCCAGCTGAGTGACGGCCAGCGGTTCAAGTCTCCTTCGGCGGCAGCCGCCGCCGCCACGGGGCGCGGGCCCTACGACGGGTGGACAGCCTGGGCACTGGACGACGGCACCCTGCTGGACGTTGTGCGGCAGAGGCTCCTGGACACGGCGGCGGAGCTGCCGCCTTCCGGCGATGTCTCGGCGGAAGACTCCGCCGCCCGGCACGCCCGGTTGAAGGACGCCCGGAGGCAGGCGGACGCCGACGCACCGGTCACAGTCACCGTCCGGGACCTGCTGGGCTGGTGGGGGGCATCCCGGCGCGGCTACCTGGTGACCGAGCGGGTAGCCGCCGAACTGGCCAACCACGGCCTGTCCACAGTTCCGGACTTCACAGCCGTGGGGATCGATGACCGGGTCACCTTGACCGGCCCTTCCGGGGACACCGAGGACGAGGAGGAGGCGGCCGAGCAGGGGCTGGTGGCGGGGCAGGAGGAGCCGAGGCAATCCGGCACACCGGGGCCTGCCGCCACATCCGGCGACGAGGAATACAAGGAGGAGCCCGTCCAGGGCCAGACGGTCGGCAACCTGCCCTCGGCTCTCAAGGGAGTGGTGTCGGTTTCCTCCTCGGCGAGCTTCGAAGAAGCGTTCACCAAAATGCGGCTCAACGAGTACTCGCAACTGCCGGTGCTGAACGGGCCTCGGAACCTGCGGGGTGCCGTCACCTGGGAATCCATCGCCCGCGCGCGCTACGCGCACTCGGAGGCCCCCTTCTCCGATGCCATCGTCCCCGCTCACGCGGTCAGCTATGCCGACCACCTGATCGACGTCCTGCCCAATCTGGAACGGTTCGGCTTCCTCCTGGTCAAGGACCAGACGAGTCAGATCGCTGGCATCATCACCGTCGCCGACGTAGCCGCGGAATACGGCGCCACGGCCCGGCCATTCCTGCTCATCGGTGACCTCGACCGGCAACTGCGACGGGCCATCTCGGAGGGTCTGGACCTCACGGAGGTGGTCGCGCTCTGCGATCCGGACGGACGCCGGAAGCTCACCACCTTCGATCAGCTGTCCTACGGGGATTACCACCAGGTCCTGGGCAATCAGGAACAGTGGGACAAGCTGGGCTGGCCACTGGACCGCAAGTCCTTCATCGCCCGCCTCGACGAGCTGCGCGAGATCCGCAATGAACTGATGCATTTCAATGACAAGGACAAGGCCGGCGACTCGGCGATACCGATGCTCCGCAACATGATCGAACTTCTGCGCGAGCACGGCGGATGAGGCGAGGCGGTCACCCCGCTCCGGCCGGGTGACCGCCGGACGGAGACGGTCTCCCTCACGGGTGACCGCAGGACATCGAAGCCTTCCACTCCACCAAGGAACCCCCCTCTGTAATAGAATTTGTCTTACACTAGAGCTGTGAAGACGACCCGAGCCGGGACCACCGAGAACATTTCCGTCTCCATGCCCGCGGAGCTGGTCAGCGAGCTGCGCTCTCGCACCGGCCGCCGCGGCCTGTCCAGCTACATCACCGAAGCTGTCCGGCACCAGCTCGCCATGGACGGGCTCGCCGAGATCGTCGCGGCCCACGAGGAAGCACACGGCGCGCTCACGGAGCAGGAGATCGAAACCGCTCGTCGCGAGCTGTTCGGAGACGAGAGCGCCGAGGGTGTCGAGCGGGGCGCCGCGTGAAGGAGCAGCCGGCTCGCTCGCTGGTGCTCGACTCCGAGGCGCTCTCCCTGCTCCTCCGCAACGACCGCAAGATGGTGGCACGCATCGAGGCATCCCGGCAGGTCGGAGTCCCCGTCCTCGTGTCTGCGCTGACCATCGTCGAAGCCGTGCACGGGAAGACCGATCTGGCGCGCTTGAAGTGGGTGCTGTCCCGGCTGCGGGTGGAGCCGGTCAATCAGGAGGACTCCCTGACCGCAGTGAAGCTTCTTCAGGACGCAGGCGGGTTGCACGGGCACAAGTACGCGATCGACGCCCTCGTCGCCGCGCTCGCGCTCCGCGTCCCGGCTCCAGCAGTCGTTCTGACCTCCGACCGCGACGACTGGTCGAAGCTCTGCGGCAGCCGCGTGATCATCAGAGAGGTGTGAGCGCCGCCGACTACTGGGTTGACGAGTTCACTGGCACCAGTGGCAGCTGGAATAGCCGACGCTCAGCAGCACCGGCACGTTCCGGCGCCGGGCCTCGGCGAAGGCCTCGGGCGACCACGGCCACCAGTCGACCGGGTTCTCGGCGTGCTGGAGGAGGTAGGGGGACGTCTCGTGCGCCAGGCGGTTGGGCATGGGCCCATCCTTGCGCACGGGGTGCCCTCCCGGGCGGGTGGCCCGGGGGCCGTGTCCGGGCGGCCGGGCGGCGTGCCCCCGGCGGCCGGGGACCGGACCGTCCGGAGCCGGACAGCGCTCAGCGGCCGGCGCCGGTCCGGGACCGGCGGCGGCCGCCGCCGAGCGCCTCCGCCGTCAGGAAGCCCCCGCCGTCACAAAGCCTCCGTCGTCAGGAAGCCTTCGAGGCCGGAGCCGAGGACGCCGGCTCCGCGTCGGCCGCCGGCTCCTCCGCGAAGTCGACCCGCTTCATGTGCTTGTTCATGCTCTTCATCAGGAACCACACCGCCACGCCGATGACGGCGAAGACGATGAAGCCGAGGACACCGGGGGTGACCTTGTTCTTGTCGAGTTCTTCGGCGAGCGGCACCAGCTGCGTGGCGGCGAGGGAGCTCATCATGGGGTCAATTGTTGCGGATGCCCGCGAAGAGGTCGTCCTCGGGGAGGGACGTGCCGACGAGAGACTTCGCCAGCTCGTACTCCTCCGTCGGCCAGACCTCGCGCTGGAGGTCCAGCGGCACGCGGAACCAGCCGCCGTCCGGGTCGATCTGCGTGGCGTGCGCGATCAGCGCCTTGTCGCGGATCTCGAAGAAGTCCCCGCAGGGCACGTACGTGGTCAGCGTGCGCTCGCGGCCCATCGTGTGCCAGCGCTCCAGCCACTCGCCGTAGGGCGACTCCATGCCGCGCTCCAGCAGCGCGTCGTGCAGCGCCTGGGTGCGGGGGCGGTTGAAGCCCTGGTTGTAGTAGAGCTTCAGCGGCTGCCAGGGCTCGCCGGCCTCGGGGTAGCGGGACGGGTCGCCGGCCGCCTCGAAGGCCACCATGGAGATCTTGTGGGTCATGATGTGGTCGGGGTGCGGGTAGCCGCCGTTCTCGTCGTACGTGGTGACCACGTGCGGACGGAACTCGCGGATGAGCCGCACCAACGCCTCGGCTGCTTCTTCAACGTTCTGCAGGGCGAAGCAGCCGTCCGGCAGCGGCGGCAGCGGGTCGCCCTCCGGCAGGCCGGAGTCGACGAAGCCCAGCCACTCCTGCTTGACGCCCAGGATGTCGCGCGCCTCGGCCATCTCCTTGGCGCGGACCTCGTGGATGTGCTCCTCGATGTAGGGGTCGCCCTGGAGCTTGGGGTTGAGGATGGAACCGCGCTCGCCGCCCGTGCAGGTGGCCACCAGCACGTCCACCCCCTCGGACACGTACTTGGCCATCGTGGCCGCGCCCTTGCTCGACTCGTCGTCGGGGTGGGCATGCACGGCCATCAGTCGCAGCTGCTCAGTCAAGACTCGTCCTCAGTCACTGGGTCATGGCCCGTCTTATCGGTGTGTCGGGGCGCCTCCTATAGTGACCGAAGAGGGAGGCGTTTCATTCCTCTTCTCCCGACCAGCACCGACCCGGAGGAAGATCATGACTGCGGCGCGCGAAGGGCTGCCCGAGGGCCGCTACGGCCGCTCGGCGGACGCGCGCGCGGACCGCAAGCTCAAGATCGTCGGCGCCGTGCTCGGCGCCGGGCTGCTCGGCGTGATCGCCTGGTCCGGCGTCCACTACATCACCAAGACGGACGTCACCGGCCAGCTCCTGCGCTCGAAGCCGGTCTCGGACAACGCCGTGCAGGCTGTCGTGGAGATCCGCAAGGGGAAGGACCAGACCGGCGTGTGCACGCTGCGCTCGCTCGGCAGCGACGGCTCCGAGGTCGGCCGCAAGGACGTCACGCTGGACCGCCGCGAGGAGCACTTCACCGAGTTCGTCATCGTGCGGACGACGCAGCACGCGGCGGCGACGGAGCTCGAGGGCTGCCGGGCGGTGCCGGGGCGCTGACGCGGCCCTGACCAGGAGGCCTGATCAGGAGGCCTGACCAGGAGGCCCGCCCGGCCCCGGCCGGGTGCCGCTCCGGTCCCGATCCGGTCCCGACATGGCGCATACGGGGTCTCTACGGCCCGCATCGACCCGCCCTGACCTGCGTTAACGCGATTCTTGCGTGATTTCTCCCGTTTACTTCTTCCCCCTTTCCGGACCCAATTGTTAGGCTCGTGGTTTCGCCCCGCTTTGAAGGTGCACCCTTCTGAGTAGGGCGTTCATTTGTTATCGCGATGTATCCCCAAGCATTCCCCAGTACCGACGAGGAGCACCTGTGACCCAGACCAGCGACAACGTCACCTGGCTGACTCAGGAGGCGTACGACCAGCTCAAGGCCGAGCTGGAGTACCTGTCTGGTCCCGCTCGCACCGAGATCGCGGCCAAGATCGCCGCGGCCCGCGAGGAGGGTGACCTGCGAGAGAACGGCGGGTACCACGCGGCCAAGGAGGAGCAGGGCAAGCAGGAGCTCCGCGTGCGCCAGCTCACCCAGCTCCTGGAGAGCGCGAAGGTCGGCGAGGCCCCCGCGGCCACCGGCGTCGTCGCGCCCGGCATGGTCGTGACCATCGCCTTCGACGGCGACCCGGACGACACGCTGGACTTCCTCCTCGCCTCCCGCGAGTACGCCAGCTCGGACATCGAGACGTACTCGCCGCAGTCCCCGCTGGGCTCCGGCGTCAACGGCAAGAAGATCGGCGAGGACGCCCAGTACGAGCTGCCGAACGGCAAGAAGGCCATGGTCCGCATCCTGGAGGCCAAGCCGTACACCGGCTGACGGCCGGATCGCGCATCACATCGCGCGGAAGGCCCTTCCGCCCCTCCGGGGGACGGGAGGGCCTTCCGCCGTTTCACGCCGTCGCCGACCGGAACTTCCGCACCGCCAGCGTCCGGAACAGCACGACGATCAGCACGGACCAGATCAGCGACGCCCACACCGGGTGCTGCATCGGCCAGGCGTCCGGCACCGGGTAGCCCGGCGGCAGGTTGCCGAAGAGCTCGCGCGCCGCCTGCACCGTCGCGCTGAAGGGGTTCCACTCGGCGATGTGCCGCAGCACCGTCGGCATGTTGTCGGCCGGCACGAAGGCGTTGGAGATGAAGGTGAGCGGGAAGAGCCAGATCAGCCCGCCCGAGGTGGCCGCCTCCGGCGTGCGCACGGACAGCCCGATCAGCGCGCCGATCCAGGAGAAGGCGTAGCCGAGCAGGAGCAGCAGCGCGAAGCCCGCCACGGCCTTGGGGATGCCCGCGTGCGTCCGCCATCCCACGATCACGGCGACGACCGCCAGCACGACGAGCGTGAGCGCGGTCTGGACGAGGTCGGCGAGCGTACGGCCGGTGAGGACGGCGCCGCGGGCCATGGGCAGGGACCGGAAGCGGTCGATGAGGCCCTTGTGCATGTCGTCGGCGATGCCCGCGCCGGCGCCGGCCGTGGCGAAGGTGACCGTCTGGGCGAAGATGCCCGCCATGAGGAACTGGCGGTAGATCGTCGGGTCCGTGCTGCCGCCGACGGCGATCGAGCCGCCGAAGACGTAGCTGAACAGCACCACGAACATGATCGGCTGGATGAGCCCGAAGATGACCACCTCGGGGATGCGGATCATCCGGATGAGGTTCCGCTTGGCGACGACCAGCGAGTCGCGCACGGAGCGGCCGAGGCCGCCGCGGAGGCGGAGGGCGGCGGCCCTGGAGGCCGGGCTTCCGACGACGCTCATGGCGTGACCTCCTTGCGGGGGTCCTTGCGCGGATCCTCGTGCGGGCCCTCGTCCGGGTCCTTGCGCGGATCCTCGTGCGGGCCCTGGTGCCGGCCCTCGTACGGATCCTCGTGCGGGCCGGCCGCCGCCGGCGCCTCGCCGGTCTCGCCCGGACCGCCGGGCTCCACCGCGTCCGCGCCGAGGTCCGCGCCCGCGTCCGCCTCGGCCGCATGGCCGGTGAGCGAGATGAAGACGTCGTCCAGCGTCGGACGGCGCAGGCCGATGTCGTCGATCCCGATCCCGCGGGCGTCCAGCTCCCTGATGACCTCGGCGAGCAGCTTCGCGCCGCCGGAGACCGGCACGGTCACCTTGCGTGTGTGCTTCTCGACCGAGGACGCGCCCTTGCCGAAGCCGCGCAGGACCTCGTCGGCGGTCGCGATGTGCTCGGGGCTGCGCACGACGACCTCGACGCGCTCGCCGCCCGTACGGGCCTTGAGCTGGTCGGAGGTGCCGCGCGCGATGACCTTGCCGTGGTCGACGACGCAGATGTCGTGCGCGAGGTGGTCGGCCTCCTCCAGGTACTGCGTGGTGAGCAGGAGGGTGGTGCCGCCGGCCACCAGCTCCTGGATGACCTCCCACAGGCCCTGCCGGTTGCGCGGGTCGAGGCCGGTGGTCGGCTCGTCCATGAACATCACGGGCGGGCTGACGACGAGGGCGGCGGCGAGGTCGAGGCGGCGGCGCATGCCGCCCGAATAGGTCTTGGCGATGCGGTCCGCGGCGTCGGCGAGGTCGAAGCGCTCCAGCAGCTCGCTCGCGCGGGCCTTCGCGTCACGGGCGGACATCTGGTAGAGCTGGCCGACCATCCGCAGGTTCTCACGCCCCGTCAGATATTCGTCCACGGCGGCGAACTGGCCCGAGAGGCCGATGGAGCGCCGGACTTCGTCGGGTTTCCTGAGGACGTCGATGCCCGCCACGAAGGCGGATCCGCTGTCGGGTTTGATGAGAGTGGTGAGGACACGTACCGCTGTCGTCTTGCCGGCGCCGTTGGGGCCGAGCAGTCCTAGAACGGTTCCTTCCGGTACGTCGAGATCGACGCCGTCCAGAGCCCTGACGTCGCCGAAGGTCTTCACCAGGCCTTCGGCATATATGGCGCCTGGCATGGAAGTTCTCCCCGCTGGGTGACGTATTGGATGATTTTACGTTCGATGTGGGCGTCCCGCGCTGTGAACGGTGCGCCCCGCTTGTGCAGAGCGCGCCCCCGCAGCCGACCCTCGCAACCCCCTTTCCTCGCGCGGCTTCCCCTCCGTCTTCCCCTCAGCCGCCGGTCATGCGCGGCCGGTCGTGCGCCCCGGTTCGCGCCCGGCCGTCAGCCGGGCAGCCGGGGAAGTGGTCAGCCGGTCAGCCGGTCGGCCGGTCGGCCGGTCGGCCGGGCCGGTGGTCAGCCGGTAGGCCGGGCCGGTGGTCCCGGGCCGCCGGTCAGCCGGGCCGGTGGTCAGCCGGTCATCCGGTATCCCGCGTCCCGCAAGGCCGCCGCCACCTCGTCGCAGTGCGCGGGCCCCTTCGTCTCCAGGTGCAGTTCCACTTCCGCCTCGGCCAGGCCGAGGCGGGGGTCGGTGCGGACGTGGCCGACGTCCAGGACGTTGGCGTCGGTGGCGGAGAGCACCTCCAGGAGGGCGGCGAGCGCCCCCGGGCGGTCGGTCAGCCGCAGCCGCAGGCTGAGATAGCGGCCGGCCGCCGCCATGCCGTGCCGCAGGACGCGCTGCAGCAGCAGCGGGTCGACGTTGCCGCCCGACAACACGGCGACCAGAGGTCCCTCGAACGAGTCGGGATCGGCCAGCAGCGCCGCCACCGGGCTCGCACCTGCCGGTTCCACGACCATCTTGGCCCGCTCCAGGCAGAGCAGCAGCGCCCCGGCGAGCGCGTCCTCGGAGACCGTCCGGACCCCGTCGACCAGTTCCCGGACGATGCCGAACGGCACGCCCCCGGGGCGGCCCACCCGGATGCCGTCGGCCATGGTCACCGGCTCCGCGACCGCCACGGGACGCCCGGCGGCCAGCGACGGCGGGTACGCGGCCGCGCCCGCCGCCTGCACGCCCACGACGCTCACGTCCGGCCGCAGTGCCTTGACCGCGGTCGCGATGCCGGCCGCGAGCCCGCCGCCGCCCATGGCCACGACGACCGTGCGCACTTCGGGGCACTGCTCCAGGATCTCCAGGCCCACGGTGCCCTGACCGGCGACGACGTCCGGGTGGTCGAAGGGGTGGACGAAGACGGCGCCGGTCGCGCGGGCGTACTGCCGGGCGGCGGACAGCGCCTCGTCCAGGACCTGGCCGTCCAGGCGCACCTCCGCGCCGTACGCGCGCGTCGCAGCGACCTTGGGCAGGGGCGCGCTCGCCGGCATGAACACCGTGGAGCGCACGCCCAGGAGCGCCGCCGCCAGGGCCACGCCCTGCGCATGGTTGCCCGCGCTGGCGGCCACGACCCCCGCCGCGCGCTCCCCCGCCGTCAGCCCGGCGATCCGGGTGTACGCGCCGCGGACCTTGAAGGAGCCGGTCCGCTGGAGGTTCTCGCACTTGAGGTGGA
The DNA here is from genome assembly GCF_042958085.1 of Streptomyces sp. NPDC008001. Taxonomy (NCBI): domain Bacteria; kingdom Bacillati; phylum Actinomycetota; class Actinomycetes; order Kitasatosporales; family Streptomycetaceae; genus Streptomyces; species Streptomyces sp. NPDC008001. The sequence goes on from NZ_JBIBIZ010000006.1 coordinate 98,429, forward strand.
CGGGGCCGCCGATCAGGCCCGACAGGTGCCGGCTGCCTTCCAGGGCGGTGACGCGGGTGACGCCGGAGAGGACCTTCCGGGCCCGGAGGACGTCGTCCAGGGTGACGGCGGGCGGGGCGGGGGCAGCGGGCTCCGCGGCTCCGTCCAGGCGGTCCGTTCCGTCCGGGCAGTCCGTTCCGTCCGGCCGGTTCGATCCATTCGATCCGTTTGCTGCCTGTGCAGCCATGGGGCCAGTGTGGCAGCCGGGCCGGCCGCTCGCGTGCGGCTTGCGTGCGGCTCGACCGAGCCTCGTCCGCCCCCGGCCCACCCTCCCCCGAGCCTCATTTGCAGTTCGTTTACGTAACGACCGTCGTGACCGGCGCATATCGTGCCGCCGATTCCGGAGCGCATCGCAGCGCATATCCATGCATACCGAGCGGATTGTCAGGCACCGGTCGAGCGGATTGTCCGCCACCGGCCCAGGGGCCCTCCGGGCCGCGTACTCTGTCCCCCAATCTTCCCTGCCCGACGCACGAAGTGAGCCCCAGGCCATGCCCACCCCTTCGGACATGACGACCGACCTCGCCCCAGGTGTCCTCGACGCGCTCCAGCACCAGGTGGCCGTCTTCGCACGCCGCGCCGAACAGACGCGGCTCGGCGGCGTGGGACAGGTCCGCAACTCGATGGACCGCGCCGCTTATCTGCTGCTCAACCGCCTCGACCAGGAAGGCCCGATGGGCGTCAAGGCGCTCGCCGCCGGCATGGGCATCGACTCCTCGACCGTCACCCGCCAGGTGGCGCCGCTGGTCGACACCGGCCTGGTCAAGCGCACGTCCCACCCCGAGGACGGCCGTGCCGTGGTCCTCCAGCTCTCCCCGCGCGGCAAGGCGCGCCTGGAGGAGGTGCGGGCCTCGCGCCGCGCGCTGATGGCGCTGGTGACGGACGGCTGGAGCGAGGACGAGCGGGACGTGTTCTGCACGCTGCTGACGCGCTTCAACACGGCGCTGTCCGAGGTGCACAACGCGCTGCCGCCGGTGGCACCGACGGCGTAACGCCGAACGCCGGGCGTAACGCCGAACGCCGGGCGGGCCGCAGATCGGCCCACCCGGCGCACGAGAACGAAAAGGGACAGAACGCTTAGCCCAGCGCCTGCGTGAGGTCGGCGAGCAGGTCGTCGACGGACTCGATGCCGACGGACAGGCGCACCAGGTCCGCGGGGACCTCCAGCTGGGACCCGGCGGTCGACGCGTGCGTCATCAGGCCCGGGTGCTCGATCAGCGACTCCACGCCGCCGAGGGACTCGCCGAGGGTGAACACCTCGGTGCGGTTGCAGATCTCCACGGCCGCGTCCTGGCCGCCCTCGACGCGGAAGGACACCATGCCGCCGAAGGCCTTCATCTGCTTGGCCGCGACCTCGTGCAGCGGGTGCTCGGGCAGGCCCGGGTAGTAGACCTGGGTGACCTTCGGGTGGGAGACGAGCAGCTCGGCCACGCGCTCGGCGTTGGCGCTGTGCCGGTCCATGCGCACGGCGAGGGTCTTGATGCCGCGCAGGGTCAGCCAGGAGTCGAAGGGGCCGGCGACGGCGCCCATCGCGTTCTGGTGGTAGGCGAGCTCCTCGGCGAGGCCCGCGTCGGCGGTGATCAGCGCGCCGCCGACGACGTCGGAGTGGCCGCCCATGTACTTGGTCGTGGAGTGCACGACGACGTCCGCGCCGAGCGCGAGCGGCTGCTGCAGGTACGGGCTCGCGAAGGTGTTGTCGATGACCAGGCGGATGCCGGCCGAGTGCGCGACCTCGGCGAGGGCGGCGATGTCGCTGATGCCCAGCAGCGGGTTCGACGGGGTCTCGACCCAGATCACCTTGGTGGTGGGCCGCAGGGCGGCGCGCACGGCGGCCGGGTCGGAGGTGTCGGCGACCGACCACTCCACGCCCCAGCGGCTGATCACCTTGGCGAAGAGGCGGAACGTGCCGCCGTACGCGTCGTTCGGGATGACCACGTGGTCACCGGGCGACAGCAGCGTGCGCAGCAGGGTGTCCTCGGCGGCCAGGCCGGACGCGAACGCCAGGCCGCGGCTGCCGCCCTCCAGCGCCGCCAGGTTCTCCTCCAGGGCGGTGCGGGTGGGGTTGGCGCTGCGGCTGTACTCGTAACCGCCGCGCAGGCCGCCGACGCCGTCCTGCTTGTACGTGGACACCTGGTAGATCGGCGGCACGACAGCCCCGGTCAGCGGGTCCGGCTCCTGCCCGGCGTGAATGGCGAGGGTTTCGAAGGCATGCTGATCGCTCATTTTCCCGAGCCTAGTACTCCGCACCCCCGAACACCCGTGTTCACTTGTAACCGGAGGATGAACGATCCGCGGACCCCGCGCGTTGTTCCTCACATAGCCCTACGCTGCCCCATCCACGTTCAGGACCGCTCATGGAGTTTCTGCTCATCCTGCTGGCCGTCGCCGCGATCTGCGGCGTCCTCGCCGGGCCCGCGCTGCGCCGCCGGCGGGCGGGCGCCGCGGGGCCGGCCGCCGATCCCGGCGCGGTCGCCGCTTCGTACGGCTTCCTGCCGCCCGAGCAGCTGGACGTCCGCCTGCCCGGCCCCGACCCGGAGCTGCTGAGCGCCGTGGAGGAGGCCCGCCGCACGCAGGACTGGAAGCCGGCCGCCGAGCTGCTCTCGCGCACCCACGACCCGGAGCAGCGCTGGCAGCGGGTGCAGACGCTGGCGGGCGCGGCGGTCCGCGAGCTGGCCGAGGCGCCGGGCACGGGCGGCCTGTGGCTGCGGCACTGGCGCGTGGTCGCCCCGGAGGACGCGGGCGGCGCGGCGGTGCAGGCCGAGTTCCTGGTCCAGCAGGCCCTGCGCGACCCGTCCTCGCAGGACTACCGCATGATCCTGGAGGAGGCCCGTGCGGTCTGCGCGGAGGCGGCCCGGCTGGCTCCGGAGGATGTGGTGCCGCTGATCGTCGAGCTGGGCGTGGCGCGCGGCGCGGGCGTGGGGGAGGCGGAGTTCCAGTCGGTGTGGGAGCGGGTCGTCTCCCGCGCCCCCGGGCACATGGGCGCCCACCTGTCCGCCCTGCGCTACTGGAGCGCGAAGTGGCACGGCTCCCGCGAGCAGGCCGACGCCTTCGCGCAGCGGGCGGCCGCGGGCGCGCCGAAGGGCAGCCTGCTGCCGGCGCTGCCGCTGTTCGCCGTCCACGACCACCTGCCGGACGTGAACGTGGTCCAGGGCCTCTACCGCAGCGAGGTGATCACCCGCGCGATCGAGGCGGCGCAGTACGCGGTCCTCCACGCCCCGTCCGACCACCCCGTCCTGCCGCACGTCCGCCACCTGCTGGTGTGGTTCCTGGTCAACGCCGAGCGCTATCCGGAGGCGGTCGAGCAGCTGCGCCGGGTGGACGGGCACATCGGCGCGGTGCCGTGGTCGTACGCGGCGGATCCGGTGGCGGCGTACGCGGCGTACCGGGCGGCGGCGATGGCGGGCGGGGAATCGCCGGGGGCGGCGAACCGTTGGCTGTAAGACCCTGCGCGCGCGTTGCTGCCTGCCGACTACTGACTGCTGACACCTGGCCGGCTTCCGGCCGATCCCTGGAGGCATTGACATGCTCTTCCCCACCCGAGAACCCCGCCTCCCCACCCCGGCCGAGGCACTGAAGGGCCGCCCGGAGCCGGAATTCCCCCTGCAGGAACGCCACACTGTGCTGGGCACGCCGCTGGCGGGCCCCTACCCGGCGGGCCTGGAGGTGGCGGACTTCGCGCTGGGCTGCTTCTGGGGCGCGGAGCGCAAGTTCTGGCAGACGGAGGGCGTCTGGACGACCCTGGTCGGCTACCAGGGCGGCCACACGCCGCACCCGGCCTACGAAGAGGTCTGCAGCGGCCTGACGGGCCACACGGAGGTGGTCCGCGTCGTCTTCGACCCGGCGAAGGTGTCGTACGGGGCCCTCCTGAAGCTCTTCTGGGAGTCCCACAACCCCACCCAGGGCTTCCGCCAGGGCAACGACCGCGGCACCCAGTACCGCTCGGCGGTCTACACCCACTCCCCGGCCCAGCAGTCCGCCGCGGAAGCCTCCCGCGAGTCGTACCAGCAGGTCCTGACGGGCTCGGGCTACGGCCCCATCACCACGGAAATCCTCCCGGCGAGCCCCTTCTACTATGCAGAGCCGTATCACCAGCAATACCTCGACAAGAACCCGTCGGGCTACTGCGGCATCGGCGGCACGGGCGTCTCGTGCCCTGTCGGCGTCGCGCGCACTGACAGCTGAATCGCTTCGCCCTCACTCGTTCGCGCGATGAGGTCGGACCCCCACTCGATACGCTGCTCCCAGGGATCAGAATCTCGCCCATGGGAGCAGCAATGACCACTTCCGCCGCCGGGCAGCCACTCATCCCTCAACCACCTGCCACCGTCACGGCCCTCCGCCAGGCCATCGCGCAAATCGCACCCGCTGCGCTGCCTGCCTTCACACGGGAACTGGACGAGGCCGCCGACCAGTCCCGCCAAGGGTCCGACCTGGCCCCGCTCCAGCGGTTCATCGCCCAATGGGCGGTCTACGTCCACATCCAGCGCCAGCCGAGCCTTGCGAAGGAGTTCCGCCACTGGGAGGACACCGCCGAGTCGGGTGACGCAACGCAGGCCAGACGCGCCGCGGCCGCGATCGGCAAGATCCTGGACGAGGCGCACGCCGAGCTCGCCCTCCCACCGCGGTGAGCACTGACTGGCACTGGGAATACGACCCGGATCACGCTCACGTGGCAGGCGGCGTCCCCGCCCACGTGGTAACCGAGGTGGAGCGCCTTGCCGGGCAGCTGACGGACCTGGCCGGGATGGGGATCGATGTCGGCGACTTCGGCAGCGGCCCTCGGCCGGGCGGCCTGCGGCGCATGAACGCGGCGGACGGCTGGTTCTACTTCCTGGTGGCACCGCGAGACCGCCTGATCATGGTCGTCCGCATCGTGCCGCCCTTCACCGACTTGTAGGCCGTGCCTCACCGACGGGAAAGCCCGGTTGCCGCAAGCGAAGTCGTCCCGCACCGCTGGCCCGTTGCCGAGTGCCGGTGCCGCACCGGCCCGGACTCAGCGGCGCAGGGCGGTCTCCTGTTGCATGTGTGAGAGCTTTTCGGGGTTGCGGACGGCGTAGAAGCCGGTGATGAGGCCGTCGTCGATGCGTACTGCCACGACCGTGTCGAGTTCGCCGTCGAGCCGGAGGGTCAGCGCCGGGTAGCCGTTGACCTGGGCCGGGCGCAGGGATGCCGCGCCGGCGACCTTGCCCAGGCCGCCGAGCAGCAGGCGGGCCACCTTGTCGGCGCCCACGATGGGCCGCAGGACGGCCTTCTTGACGCCGCCGCCGTCGCCGAGGAGGACGACGTCCGGCGCGAGGATGTCGAGCAGGCTCTGCAGGTCGCCCGTCTCGACCGCCCGCTGGAACGCGTCGAGCGCGTCCCGGGTCTCCGTCGGGGAGACGGTCCCGCGCGGCCGGCGCGCCGCGACGTGGGCCCGTGCGCGGTGGGCGATCTGGCGGACCGCGGCCGGGCTCTTCTCGACGGCCTCGGCGATCTCGTCGTACGGGAGGTCGAACACGTCGCGCAGCACGAACACCGCCCGCTCGGTCGGCGTGAGCGTCTCCAGCACCAGCATCATGGCCATCGAGACGCTGTCGGCCAGTTCGGCGTCCTCGGCCACGTCCGGGGCGGTCAGCAGCGGCTCGGGCAGCCAGGAGCCGACGTAGGACTCCTTGCGGCGGCCGAGCGTGCGGAGGCGGCTCAGCGCCTGGCGGGTGGTGATCCGGACCAGGTACGCGCGCCGGTCCCGCACCGTGCCGAGGTCGACGCCCGCCCACCGCAGCCAGGTCTCCTGGAGCACGTCCTCCGCGTCGGCGGCCGAGCCGAGCATCTCGTAGGCGACGGTGAACAGCAGGTTGCGGTGGGCGACGAACGCCTCGGTGGCGGTGTCCTCCGTGCGCTCGGTGCGCTCAGTGCGCTCAGTGCGCTCAGCGAGTTCGGTGCGCTCGGTGCCTTCGGTGCGCTCGCTCTTCACCGGATGCTCCTGCCTGTTCTCTCTCGACGGTGTCACGCGCACAAGACGCCGGTCCCGGCGGCTTTGTGACACCCGCGAGCGGTGGCCCTCGTCACACGGTCACCCCGTCACAACGAGCGGGCCGCCGGCATCTCTTGTTCGTCCACCGCAACACCACGCGCAACACCACGAGTAAGGACGACGTCATGGACGCCCGTTTCAACCTGTTCGAGAACGAGCTCGCCACCAAGTTCGCCAAGCGGTTCGCCAACGCCGGCATGGTGATCCACCAGTCGCCGCTGCCGAGGTCCACGCAGGAGCTGGTGTCGCTGCGTGCCAGCCAGATCAACGGCTGCGGTCACTGCATCGACATGCACACGAAGGAGGCCGCGGCCGCCGGTGAGACGGCGGTCCGGCTCCACCTGGTCGCCGCCTGGCGCGAGGCCACGGTGTTCACCGAGGCCGAGCAGGCGGCGCTGGCGCTCGCCGAGGAGGGCACGCGGCTCGCCGACGCGCACCAGGGCGTGTCCGACGAGACCTGGGCCGAGGTGCGCAAGCACTACGACGACGACCAGATCGCCGCGCTGGTCGCTCTGGTCGCCCTGATCAACGCGGCCAACCGGCTCGCCGTGATCGTGCACCAGCGGGGAGGCTCCTACGAGCCCGGCATGTTCGCCGCCGCCCTCGGCTGACCACCGGCGGATCCTGGTCCGGTCCGTCCCCTTCGCCTCGGGCCGGACCGGACTGGGCCACATCCGGCCCGGAGCCTTCTGATCAGTAGAAGAACTGCGGGAGGTCTTCCAGCGAACCCGGGCCCGTGAAGAACGCTTCCGCGGCGGCCAGTTCCCGGGCGAATTCCGGGTGTTGCCGACGTACCGCCTCTTCCACGGTTTGCCCGCGCGGCACCGTCCGTGCCGTCTGCAGGAGCATGGCTTGCCATTGCTCGCCCTGTTCGGCCAGCGCGTAGATCCCCGACAGCAGGTCGGCCATTCCGGCGGGCCGGTCCAGCACCGACGGGTCCTCCCCCGCCACCGGGAACAGCTGCCAGCCCCCGGCCCGCGCCGCCAGGCGGACCGCCCCCGCCCAGTTGCTGATGCGGCCGATGCGGACGTACAGGGAGTCCCCGGTGTGGGGCGGCAGGCTGCCGCCGTGCAGCGGGTTGGTCGCCGCCACGAGGTCGACGAGGACGCGGCGCTCCGTCTCGTCCGGCTTCCAGTCGCCCTCCTGCTGAGCCTCTATGGCGAGGTCCAGCCAGTCGTGGGCGGCGGTCAGCCGGGCGGCGAAGCCGGAAGGGACGGGGCCTACGGGCATGCCGCCAGTGTGGCAGCGACCGGACACCGGCCCCGGGCCGAGCCGCGCGCGCCGTCCCCTGCGCGGCACGCGCAACCCTCAAGCCGGAGTTCGTGGCCCAGCCCCAGCCCCAGCCCCAGCCCTCGCTACCTCACCTCCCCCTCCTCGCCACGAAGCGGAAGCTCCCCTCCCCCACCGTCACCACGCACTCCTCGAACCCCGCCATCCGCAGCCGCGCTTCCAGCGTCTCCGGCGGGACCGGGACGCACGTGTCGCCGAGGTGGATCAGCCGGAAGCGGGTGTTGGTGAGGGCGTCGCAGCCGGCGAAGACGCCGCCGGGGCGCAGGACGCGGTGGGCTTCGGCGAAGAGGCGGTCCTGGGCGGCTATCTCCGGGACGTGGTGCAGCATCGTGAAGCAGGCGACCGAGTCGAAGCGCTCCGCGGGCAGCGGGAGGTCGGCGCCGTCCCCGTAGACGACGTCGACGCGGTCGCCGAAGAGGAGCCGCAGCCGGGCCGCGTACGTGGCATCCGACTCGACCACCGTCAGCCGCTCGGTCTTGCGGACCAGGACCCGCGTCGTCGCCCCGTAACCCGGCCCGATCTCCAGGCAGTCCGCGCCCAGCGGGACGTCTTCCAGGGCCCACGGCAGGAGGTGGTCGCGCACGGCGCGGGCCCACCGGTCGGAGGAGCAGAGGCGGCGGTGGATCAGGTTCATCGGCATGGGATCGAGGCTAGGAAGGAGGCAGTGGCGTCGTATACGGGCCAGGAGGTCAACCCATGTCGCCAAAAGGACAGCCCCGCAATGCCCTGCCCCGCAACGGACAAACCCCCAACGAACAACCCCCCAACGGACACCCGCACCTCATCTCCCCTCCCGGCGCCGCCGTAGCCGTCGCCAGCTTCCCCCTCGGCAACGGCGAGTGGTTCTCCAGCCACGAGCACCCCGCCCACCAGCTCGCCTGGGCGCCCCACGGCGTCCTCGCCGTGCGCGCCTGCGGCCGTACGTGGGTGCTGCCGTCGACCGTCGCGCTGTGGATCCCCGCGGGCGTCCGGCACGCCACCGGCGCCACCTCGCCCGCGCTCCTCCGCAGCCTCTACTTCTGGCCGGACCGCTGCCCGCTGACCTGGGACGAGCCCCAAGTCGTCCCCGTCTCCAGCCTCTTACGGGAGCTGATCAACTACCTGGCGCAGGACCCGGACTCCCTCTCCGCGGAGCCTCGGCAGCGCGCCGAGGACGTCGTCCTCGACCTCCTCCGCCCCGTCTCCGTGACGACCGTCCGCGCGCCGCTGCCCGCCGACCCCCGCGCCCGCCGCATCGCCGAGGCCCTCCGCGCGGACCCGGCCGACGGGCGCACGCTGGCCGAGTGGGGCACGGTCGTGGGCGCGAGCGCGCGGACGCTCGCACGCGCCTTCGTCTCCGGTACGGGCATGACGTACGGGCAGTGGCGCACGCAGCTGCGGCTGCAGGCGGCCATGCCGATGCTGGCGGCGGGGGCGACGGTCTCGGCCGTGGCGCGGCGCGTCGGCTACGGGTCGCCGAGCGCGTTCGTGGCGGCCTTCCGCCGGGGCGTGGGCGTGCCGCCGGGTGCCTATTTCGCCCCCGCGCCGGCCTCCCGGTAGTCGTTACCGCAGCTCCGCCGCGTCCGCGGCCTCCGCCCCCCGCGCCCAGCCGTCCGCGTCCCGCCCCTTCAGGCGGTGCGACGTGGTCTGCGGGAAGAGCCGCTCGGCGGTCTCGCCGACGGCCAGGTCGCGCGCGGCGAGCACGGGCAGCACCTCGGGCCGCGCGTCCTGCGCCACGGCCTCGGCCGTCGCGTCCCGCACCGCCGCCGCGAGCCGCTCGCCGATCCGCGAGGCGTAGGCGATGAGGAAGGACTCGCGAAAGTCGCGGGTACGGCGCGAGCGCCCGCCCGCGTGGTGCGCGTCGGCGGCGCGGTTCATGGCGGTGGTCGCCTGCACCAGCAGGGACGTGTACATGAGCTCCACCAGCTCCAGGTCGGCGTCGAAGCCGACGACCGTGGAGAAGCAGTGGTCGGCGGACCACACGGCCTGGCAGTGGTTCGCGCCGGCCACCGCGTCCAGCAGCAGCGCCTTCGCGGACTCGTACGGGCCCTCGACGCCGATCCGGCAGGCGGCGGGCCCGTCGGCGGCGGCCCCGGCGGCCCCGTCAGCGTGCGCGGCCAGCAGCGCCTCGTCCATGGAGTGCCGGGCCATGAGCTCCTGGGCCTTGGCGGAGAGCGCCTCGGCCTCCTCGGGGAAGTCCGTGGACTCGGCCTTGGCCAGCAGGCCGCGGATGCGGCCCAGGACGCGCGGCTCGACGTGCACGCCGGGCCGGGCGTAGGCGGCGCCGGGCAGCGGCCCGACCGCGCCCGTCCGCGGCAGGGACGCGGCCAGCCGCAGTGCGCCGAGCGCGCACGCGACCGTCTCGAAGCGGCTGAGGCGCTCGCGCCGCGCGAAGTCCTCCAGGAAGGCCGCGTCGTCGTCCCACCACACCCGCGCCCGGAGCTCGTCCAGCTGGGCGGTCCAGCGCGCGGCGAGGGTGTCGGGCGCGTACCGCCGGGCCTCGGCGGCCAGCGCCGCCACGGCGAACCGCACCTCCACCGGGCCGAGCTCCCGCCGGGCGAGCCGGATGACGTCGGCGGGCTGCCATCCGCGCTCCCAGCAGCCGCGTATGGTCCCGCAGGCGGTCCGTACGAGGGCGCGGCTGAGGGCCTCCCAGCCCGCGGGCGCGGCGGCGAGGGCGGAAGCCGCGGCGTAGACGGCGTCGTCGAGGGTGTCCGGGCCGTGCGCGCGCAGGGAGGCCAGCGCGGCCTCGATGGCCTCCAGGAGGGCGACGTCCTCCTGCCGGTCCTGGCGCCGGCTGTGAGACCGGCCCTGCTGCTGCTCCTGCTGCTCCTGCCGCCCGTCCTGCTGCTGCTTCCTGCTTTCGGCCACGGGACCCTCTTCCTCGCATGACACATGACGGACCGCCGCGATACGGCGACGGGTCGACGGGGCGGCCCGGTTCCATTGTCCGTGACGCCCGTGGTGCCGGAGGTTACCGCCCAGGTCAGCGGGCGGAGGCTACAGTTCCGCAGCTCTTTGCGGAAGGTCGCTCCAGAGGCTCGCTGAAGAATCTGCCGAATCTGCAGCATCCGCAGCCGCGGAAGCTACGGAACGACCACCTCCGAGGTGGCCGACGGATACTCTTCGAGGCGGGCGCCGACGGCGCCCCCTTCGCCGGGCGCGAGCACCCGGACGCACTCCTCCGGCATCCGCGCCTGGAAGATCCCCACGGACCGCTCCGGCCGGTAGCCGAGCATCTTGTTGACGGCGCGCATCGGGCCGTTGTCGTCGGCGACGTGCGTGGCGATCTCGCGCACGGACGGCTCGCGCTCGCGGAGCACCTGCACCATGCGCAGCTTGACGGCGCGGCCGAGCCCGCGGCCGCGGTGCGCCGGCGCCACGGCCGTCTCGTACTGCTGCGCGCGGACGTCGCCCGGCGAGCGCAGGCCGACCTCCGTGAAGGCCGCGTACGTGCCGTCCGGGGCGACCGCGGCGACGGTCAGCAGGATGCCGCCGCGCTCGGTGAAACGGCTCTGGACAGCCGTGGCGCTCTCCTCGTCCCAGCGCATGGGCTGCTGGTCCAACTCGCCCCGGGGAGTGTCGGCCATCGCGTTCCGGATGCCGGCGTAGCGGGCGGCGTTCGCGGGCGAAACGGTCCCGCTCCACTCCACGAAGCGGTAACCGTCGGGGAGCGCGGACGCGGCGACCTCACCAGCCCCGCCGTGCTCCGCAGACTCCCCAGCCTCCGTAGCCTCCGTGGCATCCACAGCCCCCGCGTCCTCCGCCGAAATCCGCTGAACGTACAGCACGAGCTGCAGCGCGCACGTGAACCCCCGGTTCCGGGCGAACTCTTCGCCCGCGCTGCCCATGTCGAGCTCCAGGCTCACGGACTCCCGGCGCTCCCGCTCCAGGATCGTCTGGATCTCCTGCCACAGCAGCGTGCCGATGCCCCGGCGCCGCTGGTCGGGCCGGACGGCGAGCCGTCCGATCCACGCGGTGGTGCGGTTGTCCTCGTCCTCGAAGAGCCGCACCAGGGCGACCCCCGCGTACGCGAAGTCGCCGGCGGCGGCGCTTCCGGGCAGCGGCACCACCAGGCGGACGATCCGGCTGCGCGGGGCCCCGATCCGCAGCAGCCCGGCCGTCTCCACCCGCCCCGGCGCCGGCACTCCGGCCGGCTGGTCATGGCGGTGGGCGGCGGTGACGACGGCGTGCCAAGCGTCGATCTCGCGGTCGGAAGGGGTCTCACTCAAGCGCTCGACGCTCGCTCGCGGAAGTTCGCTCATCCTGCGCACGGTACGGACCGCACCGGATCTTGTCGTGTGGTTTTACGACCGCGACTCGTGCGGTGTCACGCGCGTGGTGTGACGACCGCAACGCAAACGCCGGGCGGCTGGTCAGACCAGCCACCCGGCGTCCGGTTGGTGCTACGGGGAATCAGGACCCGGTGGCGCTGCCCGCCACCCACGCGCTCCAGTCCATGTTCCAGCCGTTGAGGCCGTTCTCGGGAGCGATGGTCTTGTCGGGCGAGTTCTTCACCTCGACGACGTCACCGATCTGCGAGTTGGAGAAGAACCAGGCGCCGGAGGTGTTGGGGTCGTCCGCGCCCTGCTTGTCCTGCAGGCCGATGCAGCCGTGGCTGGTGTTCGCGACGCCGAAGACGCCGCTGCCCCAGTAGTTGCCGTGGATGAACGTGCCCGACGTGGACAGCCGCATGGCGTGCGGCACGTCCTTGATGTCGTACTCGCCCTTGCCGTCGCCCTTGGTGAAGCCGACGGTGGAGCCGTCCATCCGGGTCTCCTTGAACTTCTCGGAGATCACCATCTTGCCGTTGTACGTGGGGTTCTCGGGGCTGCCGGCCGAGATCGGGATGGTCTTGATGGTCTTGCCGTCGCGGACGACGGTCATCTGGTGGGACTTGGTGTCCACCGTGGAGACCTGGGAGTGACCGATCTTGAAGGAGACGGTCTTCTTCTGCACGCCCTTGACGCCCGGCGCGCCCTCGACGCCGTCGAGGTCGAGCTTCAGCGTGACGTCGGAGTTGGCCTTCCAGTACTCCTGCGGGCGGAAGTCGATGCGCTGGTCGCCGAACCAGTGGCCGACGACCTTCTGGCCGCTGCTCGAATTCACCTCGATGTGGGACTGGACGGCCTTGCGGTCCTTGATCGGCTTGTCGAAGTTGATCGACACGGGCATGCCGACGCCGACGGTCGAGCCGTCCTCCGGCGTGAAGGCGCCGATGAAGCTGTTGGTGGGCGAGACGGTGGTGAACGAGGAGTTCTCCGTGGCCTTCCGGTTCTCGGAGTCCACGGCCTCGACCACGATCTTGTACTTGGTGGAACGCTCGAGCTGCGTCTTGGGCTGCCAGGACGTCTTGTCCGGCGATATCGTGCCCTCGACCGGCGTGCCCTTGTCGGTCGTCATCTTGACGCTCGTGAGCGTGCCGTCGCTGACGGTGACCTTGGCGTTGTCGGCGGCGATGCCGGCGTTGGTCGAGCCGTCCTTCTGGGAGATCTTGATCTGCGCCTTGGAGGCTTCCTTCGCGGCCGCGGCATCGACCTTGTTCTGCTCCTTGCCGCTGCTGCTGGAGCTGCTCTTGCCGCCGCCGTCCTCGTCGCCGCCGCAGGCGGCGAGGGTCAGTACACCGCCGAGCACAGCGGCCGCGGCCACGAGAGCCTTGCGGCGCTTGCCGTACGTCATCACACGCTTCTCCATTGCTCCTGCGGCCCCTATCCCCGAGCCGAACCGTGGGGCAGCACGATTCCCGGCTACTACTTCAGGAACGCCTGCACCGGTTCGTCCGTTCCACACCCCTGCAGAATGTGGGGAAGGCCACGCATGCCGGTACCCCTCGGAGGGGCGCCATGATAGCGGGGGTCCCGGTGCGAGCGGGGCGGTTGACGGGGCCCGGGGCGGCGGGGAGCACACGGGGTCCCACGGCTTCCTCCCGGCCGTTCGTATCACTACCATCGGCTCACTGACATCGAGTCAGTCCGCGAGCAGGGGCCGCGCCGCGCCCCCGATCTCCGCCGCCTCAAGGGGGATTCGTCCGTGACCGCACGCCGACCGCTGCTGACCGCCGTCGCCGCAGGGTCGCTCCTGTGTGCGGTGTGGTTCATGCCGACCGCCAACGCGACGGTCGAACGAACGGACCGCCCGGCCGCCCGGCCCGCCCCCGCGGCCCAGCCCGCGCAGGGCGCTGAGCAGCACCTTTCCCTCGCCGACACGGGCAGTGTCGACACCACCCCCTACGTATTCGGGGGAGTTGCCTTCGTGGCGGCGGGCGGAGCCCTCGTCACCACGGCCGTGCGCCGGTCGAAAACGCAGCTCGGCCGCCGTACGGGCTGACCTCCAGCCGTACGGCGACCGAGAACGAACGGCCGGGCGGGCGTTCACGCCGGCGAGCCCGCGAACGAACGGCCGGACGGGCGTTCACCCGCCGCCGAGCCCGGTCCACGAGCCGGCGTTGTAACCCCGGGCTACGGATAGCACCAGCGAGTTACGCCCTACTCGTTGCGCGTTACGCCAGCGAACCCGTCACGGATTCCACCGCTTCCACGAGCTTCCCGGCCCGGACGAACTCCTCCGCGCGCGCCAGGTCCGGCGCGAGGAACCGGTCCTCGCCGGGCCCCTCCACGCCCGCCGCGCGCACGGCCTTCAGCACGGCCTGGGTGGCCGGCGAGGGCGTGAGGCCCTCGCGCAGCTCCACGGCGCGGGTCGCGGCGACCAGCTCGACGGCGATGACGCGGGTGAGCGCCGCCACGGCCGTACGGAGCTTGCGGGCGGCCGACCAGCCCATGGAGACGTGGTCCTCCTGCATCGCGGAGGACGGGATGGAGTCCACCGAAGCGGGGACGGCCAGCCGCTTCATCTCGCTGACGAGGGCGGCCTGCGTGTACTGCGCGATCATCAGGCCGGAGTCGACGCCCGCATCGCCCGCGAGGAAGGGCGGCAGGCCGTGCGAACGGTTCTTGTCGAGCAGCCGGTCGGTGCGGCGCTCGGCGATGGACGCCAGGTCGGCGGCGGCGATCGCGAGGAAGTCGAGGACGTAGGCGACCGGCGCGCCGTGGAAGTTGCCGTTGGACTCCACGCGGCCGTCGGGCAGCACGACGGGGTTGTCGACGGCGGAGGCGAGCTCGCGGTCGGCGACGAGGCGGGCGTGCGCGAGGGTGTCGCGGCCGGCGCCGGCGACCTGCGGGGCGCAGCGGATGGAGTACGCGTCCTGGACGCGCGGCGCGTCGTCCTGGTGGTGCCCGGTCAGCCCGGAGCCGGCGAGGACGCGCAGCATGTTGGCGGCGCTGGCGCCCTGGCCCGGGTGGGGCCGGATGGCGTGCAGCTCGGGCGCGAGGACCTTCTCGGTGCCGAGCAGGGCCTCCAGCGACAGGGCGGCGGTGACGTCGGCCGAGGTGAAGAGGCGGGCGAGGTCGGCGCAGGCCATGACCAGCATGCCGAGCATGCCGTCGGTGCCGTTGAGGAGGGCGAGGCCCTCCTTCTCGCGCAGCTCGACGGGCTCGATGCCGTGCTCGGCGAGCAGCTGCCCGGCCGGGCGGACGACGCCGTCGGGACCCTCGGCGTCGCCCTCGCCCATGAGCGTGAGCGCGCAGTGGGACAGCGGCGCGAGGTCGCCCGAGCAGCCCAGCGAGCCGTACTCGTGCACGACGGGGGTGATGCCGGCGTTGAGGATCGCCGCCATGGTCTCGACCACGAGCGGGCGCACGCCCGTGCGGCCGGAGGCGAGGGTCTTCAGGCGCAGGAACATCAGCGCGCGGACGACCTCGCGCTCGACGCGCGGCCCCATGCCGGCGGCGTGCGAGCGCACGATGTTGCGCTGCAGCTGGGCGCGCAGCTCGGGGCTGATGTGGCGGACGGCGAGGGCTCCGAAGCCGGTGGAGACGCCGTAGACGGGGTCGGGCTTGGCGGCGAGGTCGTCGATGACGCGGCGCGACTCCGCAACCGCGGCCAGCGCCTCATCGGAGACGACGATGCGCGCGGCGCCTCGTGCCACGGCGATCACGTCTTCCGCGGTCGTCCCGGCCGTCCCCACCACCACAGTGTGCATATCCATATTCAGGCACCCTAGAGACTGAATCAGTTCCTGTACATAGCCGATGGGTGGCCTGTCATGTGCAACGCGTAGGGACGCGTTCCGCATGCCTGCCGAGGCCCCCGGTCCCCGCCGGAACCGCTGCCTCCGATCTCCGCCGGGCCGCCGTCCCCGCTCCCCGGTCCCTGTCAGGGCCGCCGTCCCCGGAATCGCCGCCGCTCGGCGACCGGCGCGGCCGGCGGGTGGTCCGCGAGCCGGACGACGGGGTCGGCCGGTCCCCCGGCCCGCCCGGCCACGACCGGCCCGGTCGCCCGCGCCGCCTTCGCCCGGTACTGGGCCGCGTCGGCGAGGCGGAAGAGCCGCCGCGCGGTGGCCACCGGCCCGATCCGGTCCCCGGTCGAGGCGACGCCGCAGGCGACCCCCTCACCCAGCTCCAACGCGGCGGCCCGGCGGCACAGTTCGGCCGCGACGCCGACCACCTCGTCCGCCGCCGGACCCACCGTCAGCAGGCAGAACTCGTCCCCGCCCAGCCGCGCCACCAGCGCCCCCGGCAGCATCGCGCCGCACAGCGACAGCACCGAGCCGAAGCGCTCCAGGAGGCGGTCGCCGACCGCGTGGCCGAGGGTGTCGTTGACGTGCTTGAGGCCGTTGAGGTCGCACACCACGAGGCTGACGACCACGCCGTCCGCCATGTGCCGCTCCACCGCCTCGTCGAGCCGCGCGTCGACCGCGCGCCGGTTGGCGAGCCCGGTCAGCGGATCGGTGAAGGCCAGGCGGCGGGCCTCCTCCAGCCGCTCGGTCTGGGCGATCCCGGCCGCCGCGACGGCCGCCAGGACGGTCGCGAAATCGGCGTCCTGCCGCCCGAAGGAGGGCGCTCCGGGCGGCCGGGCCACGTACAGCTCGCCCCACGCGCGCCCGTGCAGGACGACCGGCGCGACGACGCAGCAGCCCCGGCCGCGGCGGCGCAGCGCCGCCACCCGCTCGTGCCGGTACGCCCCCTGACCGCCACCCGACTCCGCGCCCTCCATGCTCTCGACCCACGCGCGGGGCTCGGTGCCGCCGCCGGCCCACTCCTCGTGGAGGAACTCGGCGATCTCGGGAAAGTCGTGCACCGGATAGGACTCGTCCTCGGGGAAGCGCTCCTCGCCCGCGGTCAGCTCCCCCGCGTTGACCAGGACGCGCAGCCGGCCGCGCTCGCGCTCCCACACGGAGACGGCGGCGAAAGTGCCCCCCAGCGCGGCCAGCACCCGCTCCGCCGCGGCGGCCACCGTGTCCTGCGGGGTGCGCGCCGCAGCCATCGACTGCGCCAGCTCCACCACGGCGCGCAACCGATCGTCGCACTCCCCGCCTGCTGCCACCGGGCCTCACATTCCCTTGCCGAGTGCGGATTCTGCACTCCAGCCTAAGAACGCCGGGCCCATTCCGCCCCATGACGGCCGTAGTCCCCTCCTGCCGCTTCTTCCTCAGAGGACTCAGTGACCGGGCCAGCCCCTCGGGGAGTCCCTCCGAGGGGTCAGTGACCGGGCCAGTCCGGCCTGCGCTTCTCGTTGAAGGCGGCGACGCCCTCGGCGCGGTCACCGGAGAAGGCCACGGACCGCCAGGCCGCGTCCTCGACCTCCAGGCCGGCGCGCAGGTCCAGGCCGTGCCCGAGGCGCAGCGCGCGCTTCGCGGCGCGGAGGCCGACGGGGGAGTTGGCGGCGATGCGGGTCGCCAGGGCGAGGGCTTCCGTCCGGTCCTGGCCCTCCTCGGTCAACTGGTCGATCAACCCGAGCTCCACGGCCTCCACCGCCTCGACGCGCCGCGCGCTGAAAATCAACTCGGCAGCACGGGCAGCGCCCACGCGCCGCGGCAGGAGCTGCGTACCCCCGCCGCCGGGAATGACGCCGACCGACACCTCGGGCAGCCCCACGACGGCCGTGGCGTCGGCCACGATCACGTCGCACGACAAGGCGAGCTCGAATCCGCCGCCCAGCGCGAACCCGTGCACGGCGGCGATCGTGGGCATCGGGAGCTCCAGGACGCCGGTGTACGCGGCGCGGGCGCGGGGCCGCTGCCGGCTCAGGTCCGCGTCCGTGAAGGAGTTCCGCTCCTTCAGGTCGGCGCCGACGCAGAAGGCCCGCTCGTGCGTGGACGTGAGGACGACGGCCCGTACGGAGTCGTCGGCCGCAAGGGCAGTGGTGGCCTCGGCGATCCGGCCGGCCAGCTCGCTGGACACCGCGTTCATGGCCTTGGGCCGGTCGAGCACGAGCTCGGCCACGTGGTCGCCGTGCCGGCGGACCGCGATCCACTCCCCAAAACGCTGCTCACTCATGGGCTCACCCTCCGGGCCGAGGTTAACGCTGGTAAACCTACGGGCCCGATCATGCCCTGCGCGCGGCCGCCGGGGCCATACCCGGCGGACCGGAGAGCAGCAGAACCGGAGGCCTCGGCGCAGCTTCGAGCGGCTTCCGCTCGGCCGGCCGCCCCGCGCTGAGGAGCGCCGCCGCCCTCAGCCGCCCCTGCGGCGCAGGAGCCACGGCTCGACCATGCCCAGCCCGCGGACCGGCCGCTGCCACATCGGCTGGAGCGCGAACCGGTACCCATCGCCGGCCGCACCCTCCCCCGCCTCCGCGATCTCCGCCTCCGACTTCGGCGCCTCCCCGCTCCGGGTCAGCTCCTCCGCCAGCGCCTGGTCCACCAGCACGGCGTCCTTCGGCGCTATCGACGTCAGCCTCGACGCCAGGTTCACCGTCGTCCCGAAGACGTCGCCCATCCGCGTCGTCACCGTCCCGAACGCGATCCCGACCCGCAGCTCGGGCATCGTCTCGTCGTTCGTCATCGTCTCGATGAGACGCAGCCCGATCTCGGCGGCGGTCCCCGCGTCGTCGGCCGAGTACAGGACCTCGTCGCCCAGCGTCTTGATCAGCCGGCCGCCGTGCGCGGCCACCAGGTCCGCCGCCGTGGTCTCGAAGGCCTCGACGAGCTCCCCGAGCTCCTCCTCCTCCAGACGGCGCGTCAGCCGCGTGAAGCCGACCAGGTCGGCGAACCCGACGGCCAGCCGCCGGTCCACCATCTCCGCGTCGTCCTGGGCCTGCACGACCCGTCCCGTGGCGGCCGCCAGCTGCCGCCGCCACACGTAGATCAGGAACTCCTCCAGCTCCGGCAGCAGCAGCTCGACCAGCGGATACGTGATCTCCGTCCGCGTCATGCCCGGTTCCTGCGGCTCCGTCAGGCCTTCCAGGAACGAGTCGATCTGCCAGTCGGCGAGCCGCGCGGTCGTCTGCCCGGTCGACCGGGCGACCTGAACGGCCATCGGCTCGCTCAGCAGCCCGGCTTCCACGAGGCCCGCGAGCCGCCGCAGGGCCAGCACGTCGGCCTCGGTGAGCGCCCGCGCCTGCCCGATGTCGGCGAAGCCCATGGCGCGCCAGAAGCGCGAGGCCAGGTCCATGGAGACGCCGGCCGCACGCGCGGCCTGGAAGGGGGTGTAGCGGCGCTCGGCCCCGAGGATCAGCGCTTCGAGGCGCAGCGCGATGGGGTCTCCGCCCTCGTCGCCGCCGTCGTACTCCTCGACGCCACCACCGGCGGCACTCTCGACCCCGTCGGCGGTCACCGCCCGCCCCCTGTCCGATCCGTGCGCACTGCCCTGCCGATCACTGCTCGCTTAGGTTCCGGGCACAACGATACGACAGGTGTGCCGTAGCTCACTCTTCCGACGGGGCGGAGCCTCCGCCGGACCCCCCGGCAGGCCCACCGGACCCGCCGGCGGGCCGCACGTGAACGATGTCCCCGGCCCCCACGGGCTGCTGCACCCCGTCGGCCGTCGCGAGCACCAGCCGCCCGTCCCCGTCGACGGCCACGGCCTCCCCGACCAGCTCGCGCCCGCCGGGCAGTTCGGCCCGCACGTGGCGCCCGAGCGTCGCGCACCCGGCCGCGTAGGCCTCCTGCAGCCGGCTCTCCGCCGGGTCGCCTCCCGCGTCGCGCCACCGGCCGTACCACTCCTCCAGCGATCGGAGTACGGCGCGCAGCAGCGGATCGCGGTCGAGCACCTGCGCTCCCGCCAGTGCCAGCGACCCCGCCGTGGGGACGGGCAGCTCGTCGGCGCGCAGGGAGACGTTCAGCCCGATGCCGACGACGACCGCGTCCCCGGCCCGCTCGGCGAGGATCCCGCCGGTCTTCCGCTCCTCGCCCCCCACCGTCACCAGGACGTCGTTCGGCCACTTGAGCGCCGTGTCGACCACGGCGGCGCGGGACAGCGCGGAAGCCGTCGCGACCCCGGCGAGCAGCGGCAGCCATCCCCACCGCTCGGCGGGCACGCCGGGGCCGGGCCGCAGCAGTACGGAGAAGAAGAGCCCCGACCGCGGCGGCGCGGACCAGGTCCGGTCCAGCCGCCCGCGCCCCGCGGACTGCTCCTCGGCGACGAGCACCGCGCCTTCGGGCCCGCCGGCGGTGACGAGGTCGGTGTTGGTCGACCCCGTCCGCGCGACCACCTCAACGGACGTCCACAACCCGCCGGGCCGGAGCAGCCCGCGCCGCAGCGCGGGGACGTTGAGGGGCGGCCGGTCCAGATCGGACCAGCGGCTACCGGAGGGGCCGGAGGATTCGGGAGGCGTCATAAGAGCCACCATAGGAGAGGAAGCGGAGGCAAAACGGTGTGGCCAACGACGCACTGCCGCAGCGCATCCGCGCGGATACGCTACGGACCGGTAGCACCGGTAGCTCAAACGGTCGGTAGCCCGGCCACGCCGGGCCGCAGCCCGGTCATGCCGGGCCGGAGCCCGGTGGGTCCGGGCCGCAGCCCGGTCAGTCCCGTCAGCCAGCCCACCTCTGGACGAGCAGGAGCCGCATCCCGATGTCCGAGCCGGAACACGACATCCACACCACCGCGGGCAAGCTCGCGGATCTGCAACGCCGGATCGAGGAGGCCACGCACGCGGGCTCCGCCCGTGCCGTGGAGAAGCAGCACGCCAAGGGCAAGCTGACCGCCCGCGAGCGCATCGAACTCCTCCTGGACGAGGGTTCCTTCGTCGAGCTCGACGAATTCGCCCGCCACCGCTCGACCAACTTCGGCATCGAGAAGAACCGCCCGTACGGCGACGGCGTCGTGACCGGCTACGGCACGGTCGACGGCCGCACCGTCTGCGTCTACTCCCAGGACTTCACGGTCTTCGGCGGCTCGCTCGGCGAGGTCTACGGCGAGAAGATCGGCAAGGCCATGGACTTCGCCCTGAAGACCGGCTGCCCGATCATCGGCATCAACGACGGCGGCGGCGCCCGCATCCAGGAGGGCGTCGTCGCCCTCGGCCTCTTCGGCGAGATCTTCCGCCGGAACGTGCACGCCTCGGGCGTCGTTCCGCAGATCTCCCTGATCGTCGGCCCCTGCGCGGGCGGCGCGGTCTACTCCCCCGCCATCACCGACTTCACGGTGATGGTCGACCAGACCTCGCACATGTTCATCACCGGCCCCGACGTGATCAAGACCGTCACCGGTGAGGACGTCGGCTTCGAGGAGCTCGGCGGCGCCCGTACGCACAACTCCACGTCGGGCGTGGCGCACCACATGGCCGGGGACGAGAAGGACGCCATCGAGTACGTCAAGGCGCTCCTCTCCTACCTGCCTTCGAACAACCTCTCCGAGCCCCCGGCCTTCCCCGAGGAGGCCGACCTGGCGGTCTCGCCCACCGACGCCGAGCTCGACACGCTCATCCCGGACTCGGCCAACCAGCCGTACGACATGCACACCGCGATCGAGCACGTGCTGGACGACGGCGAGTTCCTGGAGACCCAGGCCCTGTTCGCGCCGAACATCATCACGGGCTTCGGGCGCGTCGAGGGCCGGCCGGTCGGCATCGTCGCCAACCAGCCGCTGCAGTTCGCCGGCTGTCTCGACATCAACGCGAGCGAGAAGGCCTCCCGCTTCGTCCGCACCTGCGACGCCTTCAACGTGCCGGTCCTCACCTTCGTCGACGTGCCGGGCTTCCTCCCCGGCACCGACCAGGAGTACAACGGCATCATCCGCCGCGGCGCGAAGCTGATCTACGCGTACGCGGAGGCCACCGTCCCGCTGATCACGGTGATCACGCGCAAGGCGTTCGGCGGCGCGTACGACGTCATGGGCTCCAAGCACCTCGGCGCCGACCTCAACCTCGCCTGGCCCACCGCGCAGATCGCCGTCATGGGCGCCCAGGGCGCGGTCAACATCCTGCACCGCCGCACGATCGCCGCCGCGGAGACCCCGGAGGAGCAGGAGGAGCTGCGGGCGAAGCTGATCGCGGACTACGAGGACACGCTCCTCAACCCGTACGCGGCCGCCGAGCGGGGCTACGTGGACGCGGTGATCATGCCGCACGAGACGCGCCGGCACATCGTGCGGGGCCTGCGGGCGCTGCACGACAAGCGCGAGGCGCTGCCGCCGAAGAAGCACGGAAACATCCCCCTCTAGGTCCCTCCAGGAGGCGCCCGGTGATCAAGGTAGTACGGGGCAACCCCACCCCCGAGGAGCTGGCCGCCGCCCTGGCGGTGGTCCGGGCCCGCGCGGCGGCGGACGACGCCGCCGCGCGCGCGGAGAACACGGAGCCGCCCCGCCCGGAGTGGTCGGCCCCGGCCCGCCGCCTGACGGCGGCCCGCATGCCCCAGGCGGGCCCGCGGGCCTGGCGCACGACCTACTGGCCGGCGTAACGCGCAACGGGCACGGAGGGAGCGGGCCGCAATCGCGGCCCGCTCCCCGCACGCGCACACTCGGTGTCATGGGCGGAAAGGAACTCCCCTCCCGGACACCGGGCGCGCCCCTGCGGCACACCGCCCCCGGCCCGGCGCGTGCCCACGCCTTCCTCCCCCGCTCGCCCGGCGTCCCCCTGGACCGCGCGACGCGGCGGGCCATGTCCGCCCGCTTCTCGTACGACTTCAGCCGCGTCCGCACGCACAGCGACGACCGGGCGGCCCGGCTGGCCGAGGGCCTGCACGCCCGCGCGTACGCGGTGGGGCACGACGTGGTCTTCGGACGCGCCATGCACGCACCGCACACCGCGGCCGGGCAGGCGCTGCTCGCCCACGAGCTGGGGCACGTGGTGGAGCAGTCGGCGGCGGGGGTGACCGCCGTCCAGTGCAGCGACGTGGCGGCGCCGGCCGCGGATCCCGAGGCGGCGCTGGGGCAGCGGCTGGTCAAGGAGTTCCCGAACGGGGTGGCGCTGGCGTTCTACGCGCCGATGCCGTCCGGCAAGGACAGGGAAGAGGCACGTAACGCGGCCCAGAAGTGGGCCAAGCGGGAGAACGCCCTGGCCGTCACGGGCGGCAAGATCGCTGCCTCGGGCATCGCGTTCGGCGCTGCGATGTCGGACACGGACCACCCTTTGAAGGAGACGGTGGTGGCGATCGACAAGCTCCTGCGATCCGCCGTCGCCAAATCCCCGCCGGACCCGGCCGTGCCGCCCGGGATCGGGCCGGGCACGGTGCGCACCCTCGCGGTGTTCGCCCATGGCACCACCAACTGGTGCGGTCTCGGCGCGATCACCACGAGGGAAGCCGCGTCGATCATCAAGGCCATCGCTCCCGCGCTCGCGCCCGACATCACCGTCGTCTTCTTCAGCTGCAACGCCGGTCGCGCTTCCGAGGAGGCGGAGGACTGGGAGAAGGGGAGCACGAAGCCCGGGGGAAAGGGCTCCCTGGCGTCCGTGGTCCGTGACGCGCTCATCGCCGAGGGCAAGGGCGGTTCCGTGTGGGGGCACACGACGACCGGGCACGTCAGCGAGAACATCGCACTGCGGGAATTCGACACGACATCCGGGCCGGGCGCCCAGGGTGCGTCCTACGTCACGCGCTACGTCTTCACGCCGTCGGACAAGATCGCAGCAACGGCCGAGCTGCTCGCCGAGATCGCCGCGCAGGGATACGACGTCGGCACCAGCGGCACCGTGGCGGTGGGTGCCGCCGTGGAGAGCAGGATGTACTACGGCTACGAAGAGGCGTCCAGGAAGCTGACCTTCGACGGGAGCAAACTCGCCGAGGTCGCACCGACGCACCCCGTCGAGGTGGGCAGGCAGGTCCGGGAGTACTGGATCACGACGTACTGGCCACGCGAGAAGAGCAAGGCAGCGACCGTCCTCGCCGGGAAGCTCGTCACCTCGGGCCAGGCCACGAAGCGCAAGCAGTAGCGCCCGCCCCCGGCGATTGAGTACGCGTACTCAGGCGCGGCCGCACCCCCCGGCGGCACCATGGGGTCAATGCTGTGGTCGGACCCTTCGAACGAACCCCCCGAGGAGCTGCGCGAGGCGCAGGCGATGCTCCGGCGGGCCGGTCTGGTACTCGCGATCGGCATGGTGATCGCCTTCGTCCTCCTCGGCCTGCACTGAGCCCACAGGAAACCCATAGTTACCGGCCCTCTGCAACCAAATCCTCCCCTCCCGCATCATGGCTAGTGAAATGCCGCGAACCGGGGAGTGCGTCACACCATGAACAAGCCCGTGCGCCACATATCAGTCTTTGTCGGCCTGCTGGTCCTGGCGCTGCTGGTCCAGGCCACCTGGGTCCAGTTCGTCCGCAGCGACGAGCTGTCGAACCACAAGGACAACAAGCGGGTGAAGATCGCCTCCTTCGCCCAGCCGCGCGGCAACATCATCGTCGGCGGCCAGCCGGTCACGGGCTCCTCGGAGACCACGGGCGACTACAAGTACAAGCGCACGTTCAAGGACGGCGAGATGTACGCCCCGGTGACCGGCTACTCCTCCCAGCTCTACGGCAACAGCCAGCTCGAGTACGTCAACAACAAGCTGCTCAGCGGCACGGACGACAAGCTGTTCCTGCAGCGCACCACGGACATGCTCACCGGCAAGAAGCCCCGCGGCGGCGACGTGGTGACGACCATCGACCCCAGGGCGCAGAAGGCCGCCTTCGAGGGCCTCGGCAAGTACAAGGGCGCCGTCGTCGCCCTCGACCCCCGCACGGGCAAGATCCTCGCCCTCGCCTCCACCCCCTCCTACGACCCCTCCGTCTTCTCGGGCAACACGCTCAAGGACCAGGAGGCGTACAAGAAGCTGGAGGCCGACAAGGACAAGCCGCTGGTCAACCGGGCGATCAAGGAGCGCTACCCCCCGGGTTCCACCTTCAAGATCCTCACCGCCGCGGCCGCCCTCGAACACGGCATCGTCAGCGACATCAACGCCAAGGGCAGCGCCCCGGTCCCGTACCCGCTCCCCCTCAGCACCACCAAGGTCCGCAATGACGTCCAGACCGAGGAGTGCGTCAACGGCTCCCTGAAGGCCGGCCTGCAGTGGTCCTGCAACAACGTCTTCCTCGACCTGGCCGACAAGCTGGGCAAGGACAAGATGCGCGAGACCGCCGAGAAGTTCGGCTTCAACAACAAGGACATCTTCATCCCCAACGGCACCGTCGAGAGCATCTACCCCAAGAACCTCGACCGCCCGCAGACCGCCCTCACCGGCATGGGCCAGGGCAGCCTCGACAGCACCCCGCTGCAGATCGCGATGATGACCGCCGCCCTCGCCAACGACGGCAAGCTCATGAAGCCGTACCTCGTCGACGAGCTCCGCGACCCGAACCTCAACACGCTGGAGAAGCACAAGCCCGAGGTCATGTCCCAGGCCGTCTCCGCCGCCACCGCGAAGAAGGTGCAGGAGATGATGGAGAACACCGCCGAGAACGGCACCGGCAAGAAGGCCCTCATCGACGGCGTCACCGTCGGCGCCAAGACCGGCACCGCCCAGCACGGCGTCAACAACGAGAAGCTCCCCTACGCCTGGTTCGTCTCCTACGCCAAGCAGGGCGACGGCTCGCCCGTCGCCGTCGCCGTCTTCATCGACCCCGACGGCTCCGGCATCGACCGCGACCAGATCTCCGGCGGCGGCCTCGCGGGCCCCATCGCCAAGAAGGTCATGGAGGCCGTGATCAAGAAGTGAGGGCGGCGGCCGGCGACCCGGCGTTGTCTACGATGGCGGACATGACCACCCAGCGCCGCCTCGTCCTCGGCTCCCAGTCCCCCGCCCGCCTCGGCCTGCTCAAGGCGGCCGGGCTGAACCCCGAGGTGATCGTCAGCGGCGTCGATGAGGACGCGCTCACCGCGCCCACCCCCGCCGAGCTGGCCCGCGTCCTCGCCGAGGCCAAGGCCGAGGCGGTCGCCGCCCGGCCGGAAGCGGCCGGGGCGCTGGTCATCGGCTGCGACTCCGTCCTGGAGCTGGACGGCCGGGCCCTCGGCAAGCCGGAGGACGCCGAGGACGCCACCGCCCGCTGGAAGTCGATGCGCGGCCGGTCCGGGATCCTCCGGACCGGCCACTGCATCATCGACACGGCCGCGGGCGCGGGCCGCCGGGTGTCGGCGACCGCTTCCACGACCGTGCGGTTCGGCGAGCCCTCCGACGCGGAGATCGCCGCGTACGTGGCGACCGGTGAGCCGCTGTACGTCGCGGGCGCCTTCACCCTCGACGGCCGCTCCGCCCCCTTCATCGAGGGCATCGACGGCGACCACGGCAACGTCGTCGGACTCTCCCTCCCCCTGCTCCGCAAGCTCCTCGCCGAGCTGGGGGTGTCCATCACGGACCTCTGGGCCTGACGGCCCCCGGTCCGCTTTCCGTACCGTCTTACATCGGCAGCAGACCGGCCACCGGAGCGAGCAGCCCCAGTACGGGGTCGAGGGCCTGGGTGGCCTGCCCCAGCTGGTTGAGCTGGTTCAGCTTGCCCAGCTGGTTCGTCGCGTCGGGGGAAATGCTGGTCGGCGGCCGCTCCATCTGCGGCGGCGGCGGAGCCATCACGCCCCCGGACTGGGCCTGGGGCGGCTGCGGCATGGGAGCGGCGGCGGGCATGGGGGCGGCCGAAGCGGCAGTGGCGGTCATGGTGAGAACGGCGCCGGTGAGAACGGCGGCAGCAGCAATGCGCTTCATCATGACCGCACCAACGAGGTCACGGCCCCTCGGTCACCATTCCTTCCGCCAGTCGGGGGGCGCACCCCAGAAATGCACGGGCCGCACTCAGCAGCAGAAGCGTGTGCACGAGCTGCGCGTCGGGCGTGGGCGCGCAGAACCACGACAGCGGCCATGTCGCGCCGTAGAGCGCGGGAATGGGCACGTAGTCGATCGCCCCGGATTCCCCGGTGAGCCGCTCGACACCTTTCGGCCAGGGGCGGCCGGAGGTGCTTCCCGGTTCCACGAGGAAGTACGTGGCGGCGCGGCCATTCGCTTCCGCGATGATCGGACCGGGCCGCCCGCAGGTGAGCATGGCCATGGCATTGGCCAGCCGGCGCCCGTCGCTGCCGCGGACCCGGACGGCGTCGAAGTGGACGCCGGCTTTGCGGAGTTGGTGACCGGTGGGGGGTAGCCAGTCGATTTCGGTCACGTGACCTTGCCTGTTCATGTGACGAGCATCACCGACGGCCGCTAGGTTTTCCATCACGGAGCGTGGACGTTCACTAACGGTGCGCTGTAGTCGAACGCGCCTTGAGTGCAGTTGAGTCGAGTGGAAGCGGGGGCCGGGGAATGGCGAGTCAGGAGAACAAGGACCGGGCGACGACAGCGGCACAACTCACCTCCGACATCGTGCGACTGCTGCGCAAGATGTCGGGCATGACCCAGGAGGAGCTGGGCGCCCAGATCGGTTACACGGGGTCGGCGATCAGCGCACTTGAGACAGGCGCACAGCCTGCGACCGAGAAGATGCTGGACGGTCTGGAGAAGACCATCGGCTGCGGGATGGGCATCCTCACTACGGCGAAGAAGTACGTGCGGCTGGACAAGTACCCAACCTTCTTCAAGGACTTCGCGCGCCTTGAGCAGCAGGCGCTGACCTTGCTCTCGTTCGAGACCTTCCTGGTGAACGGACTGTTCCAGACCGAGGAGTACGCGCGGGCGCTTATCGGTGGCGGATACCCGCCCCTGCCCGACCACATGGTGGAGGAACTGGTCGAAGCACGGATGGCTCGCAAGGCAATCTTCGATCGCGACCCGATGCCACTGATCGAGCTCATTCTCGAAGAGGCGATTCTTCGAAGGCCACTCGGCGGTTGGGACATCATGCGCAACCAGCTGAAGCATCTTCTCGAATGTGCCGAACGCCCGAACGTCACCATTCAAGTGCTGCCACTGGACCGCGGCCTGCGGGGAGCGCACGCTGGAGTACGAGGGCCCATGAAACTAGTGCAGACGCCGGATCACCGGATGATGGTGTACCTGGAAGTGCAGGACACCAGCAACCTGTTGAGCGAACCTGCCGAGGTAACCCGGCACTTCCACCGTTATGCGATGATCCGCGCACAGGCCCTCGGCCCGGATGAATCACTCGGCCTCATTGAGCGGTTGGCAGGAGAGCTATGAGCGCACCCTTGCAGTGGCAGAAGTCCACCTACAGCAGCGACAACGGGGGCGACTGCGTCGAAGTCGCCAGACACCCCAACCGATCCCCCGTCCACATACGCGACTCCAAGAACCCCGCCGGTCCCACCCTCACCATCGCCCCCGGCGCCTGGTCAACGTTCCTCAGCTACGCGACGCGATGACGTTGTCAGGGCCGTCCAGCCAAACCCACTGCCCCGCACGGTCGACGGTGAGTCCGGCGCGGTCGCGGCCGGGGCGGCCGTACCGCTCCCACTGCCGGTAGCCCGCTTCCACCTCGTCCCAGAGCCGCCGGGACCCGTACTGCTCGACCTCGTACTCGGCCTGATCGCCCGGGACGTACTCGGCGGTCGCCCAGGACTGCTTGTCGTGGGCGAAGAGCCAGAGGGTGGCTTCGCCGCTGCCGTCCTCGGCTTTGCCGACGAAGTGCCAGGCGTCGGGGACGGCCAGGTCGACGTAGAAGAGGGCGTCAGGGTCATCGGTGACATCCAGTGGGCAGACGGTGGTGCGGCCCGTCTCCCCGTCGTCCTCATGGTGAAGGAAGTCCCGTAGGCGCCCTCCGCCGCCGGGGCGGCTGCGTGTGTGCATGAACGCAGGGTTGCCGGTGAAGCGGCCTTCGGCCCGTCCACCGGAGACATCGAGGACGGCGTAGCTGTAGTGGAACAGGCCGCCGCCCCACGGTGCGACGATCCGGCCGCTGGGGGCCTGCTCGACCCAGGCGTACGGGATCTGCGGCACGGTGTAGGTGGCGAGCACGCGGTCGTACGGGGCGCTCTGGGGGCATCCTTCTTCGGCGTTGCCGCACAGGACGCGGGGGGTGAAGCCGGCGCGGGCGAGGTTGTCCTCGGCCTGTTTGGCGATGCGCGGATCCACGTCCATGGTGGTGACGCGGCCGGTTCCGAGACGGTGGCAGAGCCAGGCCGCGTTGTACCCGGTGCCGGCGCCGGCTTCGAAGACCGTATGTCCCTCGTGCACGTCCAGCAGGCCGAGCATGTCGAGCATGACGGTCGGCATGGAACTGGAGGATGTGGGGCGCTGATAGGCGTCCTCGCCGAGGTCGGCGCCCTCGTTGACCTGGGTGATGAGTGGCAGGTCCGCGTAGACGGCCCAGGCCCAGCGCGCCGGATTCTCGGAGCGGTCGAACCGGGCCCGCCACCCGCCGGGGGGGGCTCGCCCGATACCGTGCAGGTGCCGGGCGGGCGTCCGCAAGAGGACAGATCCGTGTCGGACTCAACTGTCGCCAGTGGTTGAGAAACACCGGCCCCTGCACACCCCAGGGGTCCGTCGCGCGGCTTCCGGTCTCGTAGGGGCGGAGGTCAGAACAGGCTGGCAGCAGGGGGAGGGGTGCGGGGCGCGGCTCCGTCGGGTGTCCGGCGCTCGTGGGTGCTTGGCCGCCGTACTCGTGCCGTCACGGACGCGGGCGCGTGAGGAGACCTTGCGCATAGACCTGGGCTGGCGGGGAGCGGGCTGCTGCCGCGATGTGGCGGGGGCCGGTGGGGGCGCTTCGCTCAGCGCGGGTACGTGGTGGCCGGGCGGCCGGGTGCGGGTGGGTGGGGGTTGACGGCCCGGAAATCCACCGGCTCGGGGGTGCGTACGGCGGATAAGTGGTCCCGGAACCACACCCCAGGAACAGCCGCCCGCTCAGCCACAGCGGTGGCGAGCTGAGCGAAGCGCCCACGACGGGCCCAGACACATCGCGGCAGCAGCCAGCTCCCCCTCAGCCACATCCCATGCGCAAGGTCTCCTCACGCACCCGCATCCGCGACGGCGCGAGTACGGCGGCCAACACCCCACCCACCTCAGACAAAAGCCACCGAACCCGCACCCCCACCCCTCCCCCCGCTGCCAGCCTGTTCTGACCCGCACCCAACCCACGGAACCGCACCACCAGGACACCCCCGGCAACATCCCCGGCAACAACCCCGCCCCCGTCAAGTTTTCTCGGACATGTCAAGGCGCATATTCCGGTAGAGCCAACGACTCCACCCCCGAGGAGCGAGGAGCCAGCCATGCCGAGAATTCTGATCACGACGGGCGACGCCGCCGAGGACCTGGAGGTCCTGTACCCGTACCAGCGCCTGCTGGAGGAGGGGTACGAGGTGGACATCGCCGCTCCCACCGTGAAGCAGCTGCAGTTCGTCGTGCACGACTTCGTGGCGAGTTTCGACACGTACACGGAGAAGCTCGGGCACAGCTGGCCCGCGGACGTCGCGCTCGCGAACGTGAATCCGGCGGACTACGCCGCGGTGGTCATCCCCGGTGGCCGTGCGCCGGAGTTCCTGCGGCTGGATCCGGACTTCCAGCGGATCATCAAGTGGTTCTTCGCGCACAACAGGCCCATCGCCCACATCTGCCACGCCGTGACCGCCCTGACGCCGCTCGGCGTCCTCAAGGGCCGCCGCACCGCTGCCTGGCCCGCCTGCAGGCCGGACGTCCAGCTGGCGGGGGGCACGTTCGTGGACGCCGAGGCGGTCGTGGACGGGAACATGGTGTCCGCGCGGGCGTGGAACGACCAGCCCGCGTGGATGCGCGCCTTCGTGGAGCTGCTCCGGGAGAAAGCGCCGGTCAAGGGCTAGGCCCCGGCACCGGCGGGGGTTCCCTGTGCGAGGCTGGTGGGTCCGCCGACCCCGCCCGAAGGGAACCCCGTACCGCCATGTCCCGATCCGTGGACCGCGCCCTGGACGTACTGGACGCCGTGGCCGCGGCGAGCGCCCCCGTCCAGGCCAAGGCGCTCGCGCGTCGGCTCGGCTGCGGCCTGTCCACGGTGTACGAGATCCTCGGGACGCTCACGGAGCGCGGCCATCTGGTCAGGACGGCGGGCGGGTACACGCTCGGCTACCGCGTACCCGCCCTGCACCAGGCGTTCCAGCGCCAGATGCAGCTGGACGACGCCGTGCAGGCGCTCCTGCTGAGGGCGCGGCGCGAGGCGGGCGCGGACGTGTACTTCAGCACCTACCGCAACGGGGACATCGCCGTCCTCGCGGGGAACGCCGCCGAGCCGTCGACGGGCGGCTTCGGGGTGGGCCGGGACCTGGACGGGCACGCCACCGCCCACGGCAAGATGCTGCTCTCGACGCTCCCCCGGGCCGCCCGCATGCGCTACCTCACGGCCACCGGGATGCGGGCGATCACGCCGCGGACGATCACGTCGCCGGACCGCCTCGACGTGGAGCTGCGGCGGGTGCGGCGGGAGGGGGTCGCCGTGGAGGTGGAGGAGTGCGCGCCGGGAGTGGCGTGCGTGGCGGTCCCCGTGCCGGCCGCGGCGGGCGCACCGGGCGCACCGGCGGTCGTACGGGGAGGCCGCCGCGGCGCGCTGACGGCCGTGTCGGCGGCCCTGCCGCTGGAGGACTTCCACCGCCGCAAGCGGGAGCTGACCGGCACGCTGCGCCACGTGGCGGCGGAAGCGGCCAAGTTGGCCGCCCGTCAGCGCGGGGCGGCGGCCTCCACCGGCTGAGCCCAGCGCTCCGGGTCGTAGGCCATCAGCGTGCTGACGATCAGGGCGAGGACGGCCATGACGGCCGCGAACGCGCCCCAGCCGACGAGGGCGACGCAGAACGCGCCCAGCAGGCCGTGCACGACGCCGCAGGTGATCAGCAGGATCCTGGCCGCCGTACGGGGCGGGCGGTCGCGGAGGGCGGCGCGGAGGGCGACGACGGCGCAGAGCAGCAGGTAGAGGGCGAAGAGGGCGCCGACGATCCACGCGGCGACGGCCATGAGGCCGGGGTCGCTGCCCGCGAGGGACATGTGCTGGCGGCGGACGACGACGCCGAGGATCCAGTTGATCAGGGCGATGCCCAGGCCCTCGACGACGAGGGCGAGCGCGGTGGCGCCGGCGACGGGCCGGCGGAACCGGGTGGTCATGCCTCACCCCCTGCTCCCGCCCCCGGCGGGTGATGGCTGCGAGCGATTCCGTTGGTTACCGCGGGTACGACGTTAGGGAGGACGCTACTCACGGGTAGATCCGGGGGCAAGGGGACCGGCCGAGGACGCGCCGGGCCGCGCTCGGATCCCGCCCGAATCCCGCCCGGATCCGCACACAGGTTCACGACCGGCCCGCGGGGCCCGTGCCCGCGGATCTCGCACACGCAAACTTTGGGCCACCCGTTCGTAGGGACTCAACAAAGAAAGCCGCATCCCGCGCGCCGCCGCACTTCGAGAGCTCCGCCACAGACAAAGGCCGACGGAGACCCTTACACCCGGCGTACCGTGGGAGAACTGGGGACTTCGGCGCGCACACGGCCTCCGGTTCACGCTCCGTGTGGGCAAGCTCACCTAGGGAGTCGGCTCGGCACAGAGTGTCGCCAGTACCTAAACTCACCTTGTTTCAAGGAGGGAGCCATCGTGCGCAAGGTGCTCATCGCCAACCGTGGCGAAATCGCTGTCCGCGTTGCTCGCGCGTGCCGGGACGCCGGGATTGCCAGTGTGGCGGTCTACGCGGATCCGGACCGGGACGCGCTGCATGTCCGCGTTGCTGATGAGGCGTATGCGCTGGGTGGTGACACCCCGGCGACGAGTTACCTCGATGTGGCCAAGGTGCTTGCCGCGGCGGCCGAGTCGGGGGCGGATGCCGTTCACCCGGGGTACGGGTTCCTCTCCGAGAACGCCGATTTCGCGCAGGCGGTCCTGGATGCGGGGCTGACGTGGATCGGTCCGCCGCCGCAGGCGATCCGGGACCTGGGCGACAAGGTGGCGGCCCGTCACATCGCCCAGCGGGCCGGTGCGCCGCTGGTCGCGGGCACCGCCGACCCCGTCGCGGGCGCCGAAGAGGTCGTGGCGTTCGCGCAGGAGCACGGGCTGCCGATCGCGATCAAGGCGGCCTTCGGTGGCGGCGGGCGCGGTCTGAAGGTCGCCCGGACCCTGGAAGAGGTTCCCGAGCTGTATGACTCGGCGGTGCGTGAGGCGGTGGCCGCGTTCGGCCGCGGCGAGTGCTTCGTCGAGCGCTACCTCGACCGGCCCCGGCACGTGGAAACCCAGTGCCTGGCCGACAAGCACGGCAACGTGGTCGTGGTCTCCACCCGTGACTGCTCGCTGCAGCGCCGCCACCAGAAGCTGGTCGAAGAAGCCCCCGCCCCGTTCCTGTCCCCGGAGCAGAATGCGGAGCTGTACCGGGCGTCGAAGGCGATCCTGCGGGAGGCCGGCTACGAGGGTGCGGGCACGTGCGAGTTCCTGGTGGGCCAGGACGGCACGATCTCCTTCCTGGAGGTCAACACGCGTCTGCAGGTCGAGCACCCGGTCACCGAAGAGGTCACCGGCATCGACCTGGTGCGGGAGATGTTCCGCATCGCCGACGGCGAAGAGCTCGGCTACGACGACCCGCCGATGCGCGGGCACTCCTTCGAGTTCCGCATCAACGGTGAGGACCCGGGCCGTAACTTCCTGCCCGCCCCCGGCACCGTCACCCGCTTCGACGCCCCCTCGGGTCCGGGCGTGCGCCTGGATGCGGGCGTGGAGTCGGGCAGTGTGATCGGTCCGGCGTGGGACTCGCTGCTGGCGAAGCTGATCGTCACCGGCGCGACGCGGGAGCAGGCGCTGCAGCGGGCGGCGCGGGCGCTGGCGGAGTTCAAGGTGGAGGGCATGGCCACGGCCATCCCCTTCCACCAGGCCGTGGTCACCGACCCCGCCTTCACCGCCGACCCCTTCCACGTCCACACGCGCTGGATCGAAACCGAGTTCAACAACACCATCGAGCCGTTCGCGGGATCGGCGGTGGCGGAGGACGAGGCGGAGACCGAGGGCCGGGAGACGGTCGTGGTCGAGGTCGGCGGCAAGCGCCTGGAGGTCTCGCTGCCCTCGTCGCTGGGGATGACGCTGGCGCGCACGGCGGCGGCGGGCGGGGCCAAGCCCAAGCGGCGTGCGGCGAAGAAGGCCGGCTCGGCCGCCTCCGGTGACGCGCTGACCTCGCCGATGCAGGGCACGATCGTGAAGGTCGCGGTCGAGGAGGGCCAGGAAGTCGCCGCGGGCGAACTGGTCGTCGTCCTCGAAGCGATGAAGATGGAACAGCCCCTCAACGCCCACCGGGCGGGCACGATCAAGGGCATCACCGCCGAGGTCGGCGCGTCCGTCTCCTCCGGCGCCGTCATCTGCGAAATCAAGGACTGACGCGACACCGTCAGCCACGACCTGCGGGCCCTTGCCGAGCGATCGGCGGGGGCCCGCGGCCGTTCCCGTCAGAAGGTGGGACGGGCCGTCGCAGCGGGCCGTCGCAGGGGCCCTCGTACGGATGGCGCCCTCCGGCCGCCAAGGCCAGTGGCATCCTTGGCAGACGGGGAGCGAGAGGGAGGACTCGGCAGCCATGGCCACGGACATCACGCAGGCGTCACCACGCCCCATGCGCGCGGACGCGCGGCGCAACTACGAGCGGCTGCTCGTGGAGGCCCGTACCGCTTTCACCGAGCACGGCATGGACACCTCCCTGGAGGACGTCGCCCGCCGGGCCGGGGTCGGCATCGGGACGCTCTACCGCCACTTCCCCAACCGCACGGCGCTCATGAGCGCCGTCTTCCAGGTCGAGGTCGACGGCCTCCTCGCCCGCTCCCGCGAGCTCCTCGCCTCCCCCGAGCCGTGCCGGGCGCTGGTCGAGTGGCTGCGGGCGTGCGTGACGCACGCCAGCACCTACCGGGGCCTCTCGCGGGCCCTGCTGGCGGCCCAGTCGGACGAGGCGTCGGCGATGTCCCGCTGCAGCCTTCCCCTGCGGGAGGCGGGGAGCGTGCTGCTGGCACGGGCGCAGGCGGCGGGAGCGGTCCGCCCCGGCGTCGGCATCACCGACGTCATGCAGCTGACGAACGCGATCTCCCTCGCCGCCGAACAGTCCCCGGAGGACCCGGACTTGCCGGACCGCCTCCTGACCCTGACGCTGCAGGGCCTGGCCACGAAGCCGTGCCCGGAAGGCCCCTGACCCGACCCAGCGTCGCCGCTACCGCCGCCTCGGGGCCAGGTCGGCCACTCTCGCCGTCGGGGGTTCGCCGCCCAGCGATCCCGTGCTGCGCAGCTGGGGCGACGAAGGGGCGCCGCCCCCGCCCTGGGACTGGCCGCCCGGAGGCATCGAGTGGTGGCCGCCGTGGCCGCCGGAGCCGTGCGTGCGGCGCTGGCCCGGCAGCGGGGGCACATCCCGCCGCCGCTGCTGCTGCGGCACCTGCTCGGGCCCCGGCCCGGGCCCCGCAGGGGCACCCGCGCCGGGCCCGGCGACCGAGATGTGGACGCCCTGGTCCGCGAGGGCCTGCAGCTCCGTCGCCGCGCGGTCGTCGTGCGACGGCGGCTCGTCCGTCACCAGCCGCGTGATCACGTCGGTCGGCACGGTCTGGAACATGGTGTCCGTGCCCAGCTTGGTGTGGTCCGCGAGCACGACCACCTCCGCCGCCGCCTGCACCAGCGCCCGGTCCACACTCGCCGAGAGCATGTTGGACGTGGAGAGGCCGCGCTCCGCGGTCAGCCCGCTCCCCGACAGGAACGCCCGGCTGACCCGCAGGCCGTGCAGGGACTGCTCCGCCCCGCTGCCCACCAGCGCGTAGTTGGACCCCCGCAGCGTGCCGCCGGTCATGACGACCTCGACCCGGTTGGCATGGGCCAGCGCCTGGGCGACGAGCAGGGAGTTGGTGACGACGGTCAGTCCCGGCACGCGCGCGAGCCGGCGGGCCAGCTCCTGCGTGGTCGTGCCGGCGCCGACGACGACGGCTTCGCCCTCTTCGACGAAGCTCGCCGCGAGATCGGCGATGGCCGTCTTCTCGGCGGTCGCTAGATGGGATTTCTGGGGGAAGCCGGACTCCCGGGTGAAGCCGCCCGGCAGCACCGCACCGCCGTGCCGGCGGTCGAGGAGTCCTTCGGCCTCCAGTGCCCGCACGTCCCGCCGTACGGTCACTTCGGAGGTCTGGACGACGCGGGCGAGCTCACGGAGCGAAACCGCCCCGTTGGCCCGCACCATTTCGAGGATCAGTTGGCGACGTTCTGCAGCGAACACGAAACCGACAGTAACGCCAACGACCATCCGTTTTCAGCAGGTTGCAGCAATTAACGGAAGTTGTCCGCTGCGGAACGACCAAAGTGGTATAGGAGGCCCGGACTCAAGGCCAAAGCCTCCCCGACCACGCAGCGCGACAATCGAGCCCCTAAGCCTCGCGCTGCGTCTTCCGCGTGTGGAGCTGCCGCGCGACCTCCGCGAGCGAACCGGACAGCGACGGGTACACCGTGAACGCGTTGGCGATCTGCTCGACCGTGAGGCTGTTGTCCACGGCGATGGAGATCGGGTGGATGAGCTCGCTCGCCCGCGGGGCGACCACGACGCCGCCCACCACGATGCCCGTGCCCGGACGGCAGAACATCTTCACGAAGCCGTCCCGGATGCCCTGCATCTTCGCGCGCGGGTTCCGCAGCAGCGGAAGCTTGACCACCCGCGCGTCGATCTTGCCGCTGTCGACGTCGGCCTGGGTGTAGCCGACGGTCGCGATCTCCGGGTCCGTGAAGACGTTCGCCGAGACCGACTTCAGGTTGAGCGGCGCCACCGCGTCACCCAGGAAGTGGTACATCGCGATGCGTCCCTGCATCGCCGCGACCGACGCGAGCGCGAGCACGCCCGTGCAGTCACCGGCGGCGTACACGCCCGGGGCGCTGGTGCGCGAGACCCGGTCGGTCCAGATGTGCCCGGACTCCTTGAGCCGGACCCCGGCCTCCTCCAGCCCGATCCCCTCGGTGTTGGGGATGGAGCCGACGGCCATCAGGCAGTGCGAGCCCGTGATCACACGGCCATCGGCCAGCGTGACCTCGACCCGGTCACCGACCCTCTTCGCGGACTGCGCCCGCGACCGCGCCATCACGTTCATGCCGCGGCGCCGGAAGACGTCCTCCAGCACGGCCGCGGCGTCCGGGTCCTCACCCGGCAGCACGCGGTCCCGCGAGGACACCAGCGTCACCTTGGACCCCAGCGCCTGGTACGCGCCGGCGAACTCCGCGCCGGTCACGCCCGAGCCCACCACGATGAGCTCCTCGGGGAGCTCCTCCAGGTCGTACACCTGGGTCCAGTTCAGGATGCGCTCGCCGTCCGGCAGGGCGTCCGGGATCTCGCGCGGGTGCGCGCCCGTGGCCACCAGGACCGCGTCCGCGACCAGCGTCTCCTCGGTGCCGTCCGCGGCCCGCACGACCACCCGGCGCGAGCCGTCCGGCGCCTGGTTCGGCTCCAGCCGGCCCCGGCCGCGCAGCACCCGGCCGCCCGCCCGCGTGACGGACGCCGTGATGTCGTGCGACTGCGCGAGCGCCAGCCGCTTCACACGGCGGTTCACCTTGCCCAGGTCCACGCCGACGACCCGGGCCGCCTGCTCCAGGGGCGGCGTGTCGTCGGCGACGATGATCCCGAGCTCCTCGTACGAGGAGTCGAAGGTCGTCATCACCTCGGCCGTCGCAATGAGCGTCTTAGAGGGCACGCAGTCGGTGAGCACCGACGCCCCGCCCAGACCGTCGCAGTCGACGACGGTCACCTCCGCGCCGAGCTGCGCGGCGACGAGCGCCGCCTCATAGCCGCCGGGTCCGCCACCGATGATCACGATCCGAGTCACGTACTCCATTGTCCCGTACCCGTCGAAGCGACTTCTCCCGGGGCCTCCACCGCGGATCCGTACCCGCATCCATGCGGCAATCCGTGCGAGAACCGGCAGGAGGTTCCGGACGAACCTCCCTTCGAGACTGCCATCCCAAATGCCGTCGCGCCTCACTCCCGTACCCTCGAAACCATGTCGCTCTACGCCGCGTACGCCGGCAACCTCGACGCGCGGCTGATGTCCCGCCGCGCACCCCACTCGCCCCTGCGCGGCACGGGCTGGCTCGCCGACTGGCGGCTGACCTTCGGAGGCGAGCAGATGGGCTGGGAAGGCGCGCTCGCGACCGTGGTCGAGGCGCCGCGCTCCCAGGTGTTCGTCGCGCTCTACGACATCGCTCCGATGGACGAGGACTCGATGGACCGTTGGGAGGGCGTCGGCCTCGACATCTACCGCCGGATGCGGGTCCGCGTGCACACCCTGGACGGCGAGGAGCCCGCGTGGATCTACGTCCTGAACGGTTACGAGGGCGGCCTGCCCTCCGCCCGCTACCTCGGCGAGATCGCCGACGCGGCGGAATCCGCGGGCGCTCCCCACGATTACGTGATGGAGCTCCGCAAGCGCCCCTGCTGACGGGCCGGGGCCGGGCGGTGACGACTGCGTCTCGTCACAATCCACAAAGCAACAATCGGAACACCGTGACCAGTGACATCTACGCGCGTAGGCGAGAAGCGGCTACCCTCGTCCGCGTGAACGCATCAGTTACTCCCGACATCCAGGCCGACCCGTACGCCGCGGCGGACGCCGCCGCTGCCCGTCTGCGCGAGCTCACTGGCGCCGAGACCCACGACGTCGCCCTGGTCATGGGCAGCGGCTGGCTCCCCGCGACCGAGGCGCTCGGCACCCCCGAGGCCGAGTTCCCGGTCACCGAGCTCCCCGGCTTCACCGCCGCCGCCGTGGCGGGCCACGCCGGCACGGTCCGCTCGTACAAGATCAACGAGAAGCGCGCCCTGGTCTTCCTGGGCCGCACGCACTACTACGAGGGCCGTGGCGTCGCCGCGGTCGTGCACGGCGTGCGCACCTCCGTCGCCGCCGGCTGCAAGACCGTCGTCCTCACCAACGGCTGCGGCGGCCTCCGCGACGGCATGCGCCCCGGCCAGCCCGTGCTGATCAGCGACCACATCAACATGACGGCGACCTCGCCGATCGTCGGCGCCAACTTCGTCGACCTCACCGACCTGTACTCCCGCCGTCTGCGCGCGCTCTGCAAGGAGGTGGACGAGACCCTGGAGGAGGGCGTCTACGTCCAGCTCCCCGGCCCGCACTACGAGACGCCGGCCGAGATCCGCATGGTCCGCACCCTCGGTGGCGACCTCGTCGGCATGTCCACCACGCTGGAGGCCATCGCGGCCCGCGAGGCGGGCGCCGAGGTCCTGGGCATCTCCCTCGTGACGAACCTCGCCGCCGGCATGACGGGCGAGCCGCTCAACCACGAAGAGGTCCTCCAGGCCGGGCGCGACTCCGCGTCCCGCATGGGCCAGCTGCTGGCCCAGGTCCTCCCGAAGCTCTGACCTTGCCGGTCCACGGCGCCGTTTCCCCTCGCGGGGTGCGGCGCCGTTCCCCTTGCCGGGGTCGGCAGCCGGTGCGGCACCGTGCCGGCACCCCCGCGCGCCTGCGGCGCGCGACACGCCCGCCCACCCGCCCGTTACCGGAAGCCCAAGGCCCGAGCCGGCCCGCGGGTGCGCACGCGCGGGAGGGGGCGGGGTGGGCCGGGGCTGGCAAGGGGCGTAACGCGTGATTTGTGGGCCCTGCTTCCGGGCACGCCAAGCTTGGGCCAGAGGGCCCGTAAATCATGCAGCCCCGGAAGCCCCGGCCCACCCCGCCCCCGACCCACGGACGACCGGTCACCGGCCCGACCACACCACACCAGACAAACCCTCCGTAGGAGACACCGTGGAGCGAGACGACGCCCTCATCGCCCAGGCCCGGTCCTGGCTCGCCGAGGACCCCGACCCCGACACCCGCGAGGAGCTCGCCCGGCTCATCGACGCCGCGTCCGCCGGGGACACCGCCGACCTCGCCGACCTCGCCGCCCGCTTCGCCGGCACCCTCCAGTTCGGCACCGCCGGCCTCCGCGGCGAGCTCGGCGCCGGCCCCATGCGCATGAACCGCTCCGTCGTCATCCGCGCCGCCGCGGGCCTGGCCGCGTACCTCAAGAAGCAGGGCCACACCGACGGCACCGTGGTGATCGGCTACGACGCCCGCTACAAGAGCGCCGACTTCGCCCTCGACACCGCGGCCGTCATGGTCGGCGCCGGCCTCAAGGCGGCCGTCCTGCCCAAGCCGCTCCCCACCCCCGTCCTCGCCTTCGCGATCCGCCACCTGGGCGCCGTCGCCGGCATCGAGGTCACGGCCAGCCACAACCCGCCGCGCGACAACGGCTACAAGGTCTACCTCGGCGACGGCTCCCAGATCGTGCCGCCGGCCGACGCGGAGATCGCCGCCGAGATCGCCGCGATCAAGAGCCTGGCCGACGTCCCGCGCCCCTCCGCCGGCTGGGAGACCCTCCGCTACGAGGACGTCGTCGGCGCCTACCTGGAGCGCACCGACGCCGTCCTGACCGGCGGCTCCGCCCGCGACGTCCGCGTCGTCTACACGCCCATGCACGGCGTCGGCCGCGACGTCCTGACCGCCGCCTTCGAGCGGGCCGGCTTCCCCGCCCCGACCGTGGTCGCCGCCCAGGCCGAGCCGGACCCGGACTTCCCGACCGTGGTGTTCCCGAACCCGGAGGAGCCGGGCGCCATGGACCTGGCGTTCGCCACCGCCCGCGAGGCCCGGCCGGACATCGTCATCGCCAACGACCCGGACGCGGACCGCTGCGCCGTCGCCGTCCCGGACCCGGACGCCGCCGAGGGCTGGCGCATGCTCCGCGGCGACGAGGTCGGCGCGCTCCTCGCCACGCACCTGGTGCACAAGAACGCCCGCGGCACGTTCACGACGACGATCGTCTCGTCCTCGCTGCTCTCCCGCATCGCCGCCGCGAGCACCGGCACCCCGTACACGGAGACGCTCACCGGCTTCAAGTGGCTGGCCCGCGTCGACGGCCTGCGCTACGCCTACGAGGAGGCGCTGGGCTACTGCGTCGATCCCGAGGGCGTCCGCGACAAGGACGGCATCACGGCGGCCCTGCTCGTCGCCGAGCTGGCGGCGGAGCTGAAGCAGAAGGGCCGCACGCTCGGCGACCTCCTGGACGACCTGGCGGTCGAGCACGGCCTGCACGCCACGGACCAGCTGTCGGTGCGCGTCCAGGACCTGTCGCTGATCGCCGACGCCATGCGGCGCCTGCGCGAGCAGCCGCCGGCGGTCCTGGCGGGCCTGCACGTGACCTCGGCCGAGGACCTGGCCAAGGGCACGGCGGCGCTGCCGCCCACGGACGGCCTGCGGTACCACCTCGCCGGTGACGAGTCCGGGGCCGTCTCGGCCGCGCGGGTGATCGTCCGGCCGAGCGGCACGGAGCCGAAGATCAAGTGCTACCTGGAGGTCGTGGTCCCGGTCGCCGACGCGACCGCGCTCGCGGGGGCGCGGGCCAAGGCCGCGGAGGTCCTGGCCGCGATCAAGGCCGACCTGTCGCAGGCCGCGGGCATCTGACCGGGGCCCCAGCCACCGCCGGACGGCCTGAATTCCGTCAGGCCGTCCGGCGGACGGCGTCACCGTCTCAGCCGGCCACCAGCAACACCACGAACAGCACCAGCCCCACCGCGGCGGGTACCAGCACCTCGTAAGCCCACCGCACCGCGACCTCGCCCTTCGCGTCCTCGCGCGAGGCGCCCCGCTCGGCGAGCTCCTGCAGCTCGGTGATGGTCCGGTCGGCCGGGGCCTGCTGGTCCGCACCGCCCCGAGCGGCCCGCTTCCGCTGCCGCAGCGAGACGGGGACGGACCACAGCTGGTACGTGGCCCCGCCGGCCAGCACCTCGCTCGAATAGCCGGCCCGCACCGCGTCCACCGCCGCCCACGGCAGCGTGATCGTCCGGAACGGGTTGCGCACCAGCAGGCGCGAGGCCCCGGCGAAGACGGCCGGCCGCAGGGTGAAGGCGATGATCAGCGGCACGACGCACAGCAGGCCGGCCAGCGCCAGCCAGGGCGTACGGCCAGCGCCGCGGATCGCCGCGTCACCGCCGAGCCAGCCGGCGAGCGCGAGCAGCAACACGCCGGCGGCCATGCCGGCGGGCGAGCGGTAGCGTCTGTCGGCGTATTCCTGTTCGGGCCTGGGGGTCATCATGGCCAGATTCTGCCTGACGCCTCCCGCGGGGGCCCCGGACGGCCGCTCCGGCACCGCCGGGATACCGCGGCCGGGCCGCGAGGCACGTCCGGCACCGCCGGATTCCACCATCGTGGCTGCTC
The DNA here is from genome assembly GCF_042958085.1 of Streptomyces sp. NPDC008001. NCBI lineage: Bacteria > Bacillati > Actinomycetota > Actinomycetes > Kitasatosporales > Streptomycetaceae > Streptomyces > Streptomyces sp. NPDC008001. Next base: position 140,003 of record NZ_JBIBIZ010000006.1, read on the forward strand.
ACCGCCCCGGCGGAAAGAACAACCGGCACATGCCCGCCCCAACGCCCAGCGACCGGGCCGCAAGCCTCGTCCGGCACTGCGGCCGGGCCGCGAGGCACGTCCGGCACCGCCGGGCTCCACCATCGTGGCTGCTCACCGCCCCGGCGGAAAGAACGGTCGGCACACGCCCGCCCCAACGCCCAGCAGCCGAGCCGCACGCCTCGTCCGGCACGCAAGACCCATCCGGCACCGCCGGTACGCCACCGCGGCCAGACCGCAAGACCCGTCTCGCACCACCGGTACGCCACCGCGGCCAGGCCGCAAGACCCGCCCCGCGCCACCGGTACGGCACCCGCGGCCCGGCCGCGATACCCGTCCCCCACCGCCAAATTCCCTCATCGTGCCTGCTCACCGCCCCGGCAGAACACGTGCGTACGGCGCCCCGCACGCAGCCCCCCGGCCGGACGGCCACCCCGCTCCGACGAGCGGCGACTCCGACAGGGGTGTACACGCGCTACGCGCGTAGATATGCTCATCTGGTGACCATGCCCACCACAGTTCCCGCACACGGCAACGACGCCGCGGGGCGGCTGAAGGAGCTGGCGGACGCGACCGCCTCCGACAGCGCGCTCCGCCGCTTCCTGCACGGACTCCCGGGGGTCGACGCGGTCGGGCTGGAGGCCCGCGCCGCCTCGCTCGGCACCCGCTCGATCAAGACCACGGCGAAGGCGTACGCCATCGACCTGGCGATCTCGATGATCGACCTCACGACGCTCGAGGGTGCCGACACCCCGGGCAAGGTCCGGGCCCTGGCCGCCAAGGCCGTCAACCCCGACCCCACCGACCGGACGACGCCCCGCACGGCGGCCGTCTGCGTCTATCCCGACATGGTGGCGACGGCGAAGGCCGTCCTCGCCGGCACGGACGTGAAGGTCGCCTCCGTCGCCACCGCGTTCCCCGCCGGCCGCGCCGCGCTGCCGGTCAAGCTCGCGGACACCCGGGACGCCATCGAGGCCGGTGCCGACGAGATCGACATGGTCATCGACCGTGGCGCCTTCCTCGCCGGCCGCTACATGGACGTCCTGGAGGAGATCCGGGCCGTCAAGGCGGAGTGCGGCGACCGGGCCCGCCTCAAGGTGATCTTCGAGACCGGCGAGCTGTCGACGTACGACAACATCCGCCGCGCGTCCTGGATCGGCATGCTGGCCGGCGCGGACTTCATCAAGACCTCGACCGGCAAGGTCGCGGTCAACGCCACCCCGGCGAACACCCTGCTGATGCTGGAGGCCGTGCGGGACTTCCGCGCGCTGACCGGCGTCCAGGTCGGCGTGAAGCCGGCCGGCGGCATCCGCACCACCAAGGACGCGATCAAGTTCCTGGTCCTGGTCAACGAGACCGTGGGCGAGGAGTGGCTGGACAACACCTGGTTCCGCTTCGGCGCCTCCAGCCTCCTCAACGACCTGCTGATGCAGCGGCAGAAGCTGAGCACCGGGCGTTACTCCGGTCCCGACTACGTGACGGTGGACTGACCGACATGGCGAACCACATGGCCTCCAAGGCATTCGAATACGCTCCCGCACCCGAGTCGCGCGCGGTCGTCGACATCGCCCCGTCCTACGGCCTGTTCATCGACGGCGAGTTCGCCGAGGCCACCGGCGGCAAGGTCCTCAAGACGATCAGCCCCTCCACCGAAGAGGTGCTCTCCGAGGTCGCCCACGGCTCCGCGGAGGACGTGGACCGCGCGGTGAAGGCCGCCCGCAAGGCCTTCGAGAAGTGGTCGGCGCTGCCGGGCGCCGAGCGCGCCAAGTACCTCTTCCGGATCGCCCGGATCATCCAGGAGCGCAGCCGCGAGCTGGCCGTCCTGGAGACCCTGGACAACGGCAAGCCGATCAAGGAGACCCGCGACGCGGACCTCCCCCTGGTCGCCGCGCACTTCTTCTACTACGCGGGCTGGGCCGACAAGCTCGACCACGCGGGCTACGGCGCGAACCCCCGCCCGCTGGGCGTCGCGGGCCAGGTCATCCCGTGGAACTTCCCGCTGCTGATGCTGGCGTGGAAGATCGCCCCGGCGCTCGCCACGGGCAACACGGTCGTCCTCAAGCCGGCCGAGACCACGCCGCTGTCGGCGCTGTTCTTCGCGGACATCTGCCGCCAGGCGGGCCTGCCCAAGGGCGTCGTCAACATCGTCACGGGTGACGGCACCACGGGCGCCGCGCTCGTCGCGCACGAGGACGTCAACAAGGTCGCCTTCACCGGCTCCACGGCGGTCGGCAAGGCCATCGCCCGCACGGTCGCGGGCACGGACAAGAAGCTCACGCTGGAGCTGGGCGGCAAGGGCGCCAACATCGTCTTCGACGACGCGCCCATCGACCAGGCCGTCGAGGGCATCGTGGGCGGCATCTTCTTCAACCAGGGCCAGGTCTGCTGCGCGGGCTCGCGCCTGCTGGTCCAGGAGTCGATCCACGACGAGCTGCTGGACTCCCTCAAGCGCCGGCTGTCCACGCTGCGCCTCGGCGACCCGCTGGACAAGAACACCGACATCGGCGCGATCAACTCCGCCGAGCAGCTGGCCCGGATCACCGAGCTGGCCGACAGCGGCGAGGCCGAGGGCGCCGAGCGCTGGGCCCCGGCCTGCGAGCTGCCGGAGAACGGCTTCTGGTTCCGCCCGACGCTGTTCACGGGCGTCACCCAGGCCCACCGGATCGCCCGCGAGGAGATCTTCGGCCCGGTCCTGTCGGTGCTGACGTTCCGCACCCCGGGCGAGGCGGTCGCCAAGGCGAACAACTCGCAGTACGGCCTCTCCGCCGGCATCTGGACGGAGAAGGGCTCGCGCATGCTGGCCGTCGCGAGCAAGCTGCGCGCGGGTGTCATCTGGGCCAACACGTTCAACAAGTTCGACCCGACGTCGCCGTTCGGCGGCTTCAAGGAGTCGGGATTCGGCCGCGAGGGCGGCCGCCACGGCCTGGAGGCGTACCTCGATGTCTGATGCACGACTGAGTGTCTTCAAGACCTACAAGCTGTTCGTCGGGGGCAAGTTCCCCCGCTCCGAGAGCGGACGGGTGTACGAGGTGACGGACTCGAAGGGCAACTGGCTGGCCAACGCTCCGCTGTCCTCGCGCAAGGACGCCCGTGACGCGGTCGTCGCGGCCCGCAAGGCCGTCGGCGGCTGGTCCGGCGCGACCGCGTACAACCGCGGCCAGGTCCTCTACCGCGTCGCGGAGATGCTGGAGGGCCGCCGCGACCAGTTCGTGGCGGAGGTCGCCGAGGCCGAGGGCCTGTCGAAGGCGAAGGCCACGGCCCAGGTGGACGCGGCCATCGACCGCTGGGTCTGGTACGCGGGCTGGACCGACAAGATCGGCCAGATCACCGGCGCGACGAACCCGGTGGCGGGCCCGTTCTTCAACGTCTCCTCCACCGAGCCGACCGGCGTCGTCGCCGTGCTCGCGCCGCAGGAGTCGTCGTTCCTCGGCCTGGTCTCGGTGATCGCCCCGGCCATCGCCACCGGCAACACGGTGGTCGTGGTGGCCTCGGAGAAGGCCCCGCTGCCCGCCCTGTCGCTGGGCGAGGTGCTGGCCACCTCCGACGTCCCGGGCGGCGTCGTGAACGTCCTGTCGGGCCGTACGGCGGAGATCGCCCCGTCGCTGGCCGCGCACCAGGACGTCAACGCGATCGACCTCGCGGGCGCGGACGCCGGGCTCGCGAAGGAGCTGGAGATCGCCGCGGCGGACAACCTGAAGCGCGTGCTGCGTCCACAGGCTGTGGACTGGGCGGCGACGCCCGGCACGGACCGCATGACGGCGTTCCTGGAGACGCGCACGGTCTGGCACCCGACGGGTTCGCTGGGCGCGGGCGGTTCGTCGTACTGACCTGAGCGGTCATGCGGAGGCGGGGGGGGGGGCCGGGTCCCCCCCCCCCCCCCCCCCCCCCGCCCCCCCCCGGCAACTCGCGGGGGCCCTAAGCGCCGCCCCGCGCCGGGGGGGGGGGGGGGGGGGGGGGGGGGGGGGGGGCCCCGGGGGGCGCCCGCGGGGGGGGGGGGGGGGGGGGGGGCCCCCCCCCCCCCCCCCCCCCCCCCCCCCACGCCCGGATCCGCCCTGATCAGTCCGGGGTCCGTTCAGGTCCGTCCGGCTCAGTGCGCCTTCGGAGCCGCCGCGGGCCGCCCGGTCGGCAGCAGCGACGTGAGGTTGCTCGCCACGGGCAGGTCCGTCAGGCTGCCGCCCTTGGACATCGGCTGCGTCGCCGGCTTGGTGGTGACCGGCTGCATGGGGCCGACCTTCGTGCCCACCGTGTTGTCGAACGGGTCGACGGGCGTGCCGGCGAACGGGTTGGTCCGCAGGGTCTTGACCGTGTCGAAGATGCCCTCGGTGCCCGCCTCCAGGCCCTTGTCGGCCCCCTTGATGGCGGCGGGGATGTTGGTCTCGCCGAGCTGGGCGCGGGCCACGCCGCTGCCCATGCCGGCGGTGTCCATGCCGGTGTCGGCGCTCGCGGCGGCCGCGCCGCCCGCGGCGAAGGCCGCCCCCGCCGATACCGTCAGCCCCACGCGCAGCAGCATCCGGCGCCGGAGCGCTCTCGACGCCTTGCTGGCGGAGTGTGCGTGTCGTGCGTGCGAGGCCATGGCCACCTGCCGGGGTCTGGGATGCGAGCGAACGACAACGCAGCGTATGCGAGTGGTGACGGTGTGCGCATCATGCGACCCGGGGGGATCCCCCATGCGGAGCAATGCCTCACACTGGTGTCCCGTGACTCCCCATTTGAGCCCCGCGCGCGTCATCCTGCTGACCGGCCCGTCCGGTTCCGGAAAGTCGTCCCTCGCGGCCCTGACCGGCCTGCCCGTCCTCAACCTGGACGACTTCTACAAGGAATGCACGGACCCGACGCTGCCGCTGCTCGCGGACGGCTCGGGCACCGACTGGGACTCCCCGCTCTCGTGGGACGCGGACGCCGCCGTCGCCGCGATCGAGCAGCTGTGCCGCACGTCACGGGCGGAGGTGCCGCTCTACTCCATCGCGAGCAGCTCGATCACGGGCTCGAGCGTCCTGGACATCGGCCGCACGCCGCTGTTCATCGCCGAGGGCATCTTCGCCGCCGACATCATCGACCGCTGCCGCGACCTGGGCGTGCTGGCCGACGCCCTGTGCCTGCGCGGCCGCCCCTCGACCACCTTCCGCCGCCGTCTGGCGCGCGACCTGCGCGAGGCCCGCAAGCCCGTGCCGTACCTGATCCGCCGCGGCCTGCGGCTGATGCGCGCCGAGCGCGGCATCGTGGCCCGTCAGACTGCGCTGGGTGCGTACGCGTGCGGCAAGGAGACGGCCATGGGCCGGATAGCCGCCGCGGCGGCGGGCCGCCGCGAGAGCGTCGTCAACGTCTGACCGGCACCGGAGCAGAACACCGGACGCGCACGGAAGCGCGCCGGGGCGCGCGCGGTCGTGCGGATGACGCGCAGAAGCGGGTCGGGACAGGCCCCCCGGCTGTCCGACCCGCTTCCGCTCCCCCATGGCCCTGTCCGCGCTCCCCCGAGCGCCCCCCGTTCAGGGCCCCTTGTCGTTCGTGTCCCGCTCCCGCTCGCCGCCTCAGGCGACGAGCTCGCCGAAGGACTCCAGCTGGTCCCGGCCGGAGCCGATGACCTCGTCGTCGCGCAGGCGGCGCAGCGAGCGCCAGATGCTGCTCTTGACCGTGCCGACGCTGATGTCCAGGATCTCGGCGATCTCCGGGTCCGTACGGCCCTCGTAGTAGCGCAGGACGAGCATCGTGCGCTGCAGTTCGGGCAGCCGGGCGAGGGCCTGCCAGAGGACCGCGCGCAGCTCGGTGCCGCGCATCGCGTCGCTCTCGCCGGGCATCTCCGGCAGTTCCTCGGTCGGGTACTCGTTGAGCTTGCGCCGGCGCCAGGCGCTGATGTGCAGGTTCGTCATCGTGCGGCGCAGGTAGCCGCCGACGGCCGCCTTGTCCGTGATCCGGTCCCAGGCCCGGTAGGTGGAGAACAGCGCGCTCTGCAGCAGGTCCTCCGCCTCGTGCCGGTCGCCGGTCAGGTGGTAGGCGGTCGCGTACAGGGAGGCCCGGCGCTCCTGGACGTAGGCGGTGAACGCCGCTTCGGCGGACACGGCCTCCGTCCGGGACGCCCCCGTGTTCTCCCCCGTGGCGGCCGCCGGAGCCGCCCCCGCGGCCCCCTTGGCCTCCCCGTACGTGACCGCGTCGATCGCCACCATGTACGGCGGCCGAACGCGTCCGGTGCCGCGGGCGCACCCCCGCCCGCCCACGGCACCGGACTTCTCCGGGCCCCGTCCGGCGTCGTGCAGGCGCGTGCGAATGACTGCGCTTGTCGTGGTGCTGTGCAGTGTGTTCATCTCGCGCCCCCCGTCGGTGGAGCCAGCCTCGGTCCGATTTCCGTACCGGGCTTCGCTGCCCGATGACCAAAAGCCTGCCGGGCCAGTTTCATCGCGTTGTCCGCCGACTGTCACAGCCCTGCAACAGCTCGCGGGGGCTCCGGGGTGGCGCTGCGGGACCCCGCGCGGAGGGCACCGGTCGAACGACCGGCCAGACGTAGGCCAGAATGACCACCGTGCCTTCCCTGTTGCTGATCGAGGACGACGACGCCATCCGCACCGCTCTCGAGTTCTCCCTGTCCCGTCAGGGCCACCGTGTGGTGACCGCGGCGACGGGCGAGGACGGCCTCAAACTGCTGCGCGAGCAACGGCCGGATCTGATCGTTCTGGACGTGATGCTGCCCGGTATCGACGGTTTCGAGGTGTGCCGGCGGATCCGCCGCACCGACCAGCTGCCGATCATCCTGCTCACCGCGCGCAGCGACGACATCGACGTCGTCGTGGGCCTGGAGTCCGGCGCGGACGACTACGTGGTCAAGCCCGTGCAGGGCCGGGTGCTGGACGCCCGGATCCGTGCGGTGCTGCGCCGCGGCGAGCGCGAGACCAACGACTCCGCCGCGTTCGGCTCCCTGGTCATCGACCGGTCCGCGATGACGGTGACCAAGAACGGCGAGGAGCTCCAGCTCACCCCGACCGAGCTGCGGCTGCTCCTGGAGCTCAGCCGCCGGCCGGGGCAGGCGCTCTCGCGCCAGCAGCTGCTGCGCCTGGTCTGGGAGCACGACTACCTGGGCGACTCCCGGCTGGTCGACGCCTGTGTGCAGCGGCTGCGCGCCAAGGTCGAGGACGTCCCGTCGTCCCCGACCCTGATCCGCACCGTGCGCGGCGTCGGCTACCGCCTGGACGCTCCCCAGTGACCGGACGCGTACGGCGCTGGACCGCGGCCCGGAACGTGATGAAGCCGAGCCTGCGCTGGATAAGCCTGCGGCTGCGGCTGATGCTGGTCTTCGCGCTGGTCGCCCTGGCCGCCGCCGTCTCCGCCTCCGCGATCGCCTACTGGCTCAACCGGGACGCGGTGCTCACCCGCACCCAGGACGCGGCGCTCGACGACTTCCGCAAGTCCCTGCAGGACAACACCGGCACGCTGCCCCTCGGGCCGACCTGCCAGGAGCTGCAGGCGGCGGCCGACCGGATGGCGGCCACGTCGCAGAAGTACCAGGTGCTGCTGATCGGCAACGGCGAGGGCGGCAAGGCCTGTGCCGCACCGTCCGACCGCGACCTGTTCTCGCTGGAGGTCGTGCCCAAGTCGCTGCAGGCGGCCGTGAACCGCGAGCGCCGCGTGGACGACTCCAACCGCTACGCCTACCACCTGTACTGGCAGCGGATCACGCTGGAGGGCAAGCCGTACCTGGTGGGCGGCGCGAAGGTGATCGGCGGCGGGCCCACGGGCTATCTGCTGAAGTCCCTGGAGAACGAGCGCGCCGACCTCAACTCGCTGGCCTGGTCGCTGGGCATCGCCACCGGCCTGGCGCTGATCGGCTCCGCGCTGCTCGCGCAGGCCGCCGCCTCGACCGTGCTGCGGCCCGTGCAGCGGCTCGGCGACGCGGCCCGCAGGCTCGGCGAGGGCAAGCTGGACACCCGGCTGCGCGTCTCCGGCACCGACGAACTGGCCGACCTGTCGCGCACCTTCAACAAGACCGCGGAGTCGCTGGAGAAGCGCGTCGAGGAGCTCAGCGCCCGGGAGGCCGCGAGCCGCCGCTTCGTCGCCGACATGTCGCACGAGCTGCGGACCCCGCTCACGGCCATCACGGCGGTGACCGAGGTGCTGGAGGACGAGGCGGACAGCCTCGACCCGATGATCGCCCCGGCGGTGCAGCTCGTGGTGAGCGAGACCCGCAGGCTGAACGACCTGGTGGAGAATCTGATGGAGGTCACCCGCTTCGACGCGGGCACGGCCCGGCTGGTGCTGGACGACGTGGACGTCGCCGACCAGGTCACCGCCTGCATCGACGCCCGCGCCTGGCTCGACGCCGTCGAGCTGGACGCCGAGCGCGGCATCATGGCCCGGCTCGACCCGCGGCGCCTGGACGTCATCCTCGCCAACCTCATCGGCAACGCCCTCAAGCACGGCGGCTCCCCGGTGCGCGTCTCGGTCCGCACGGAGGACGACGCGCTGCGCATCGACGTGCGCGACCACGGCCCGGGCATCCCGGAGGACGTGCTGCCGCACGTCTTCGACCGCTTCTACAAGGCGAGCGCCTCCCGGCCGCGGTCCGAGGGCAGCGGCCTCGGCCTGTCCATCGCCCTGGAGAACGCCCACATCCACGGCGGCGAGATCACCGCGGCCAACTCCCCCGAGGGCGGCGCGGTCTTCAGCCTGACCCTGCCCCGGGACGCCTCGGACCTCGCGGAGCAGCCCGCCGGGGACCGCGACGGCGGCAACGGGAAGGGCGGCAAGTGAGAACGACCCCGCACCTGGGCAGGACCCTGCGCGGCACGGCGCTGACCCTCGCCCTGCTCGGCTCGGCCACGGCGTGCGGCATCCGCGGCACCGCGGTGCCGGTGGACGCGGGCGGGGCGCCGTCGCGCTCGTCGTGCGTCGTCAAGCCGGAGCACAGCGTCCCCTCGGGCGCCGCCACGGTGACCGTCCAGCTGGAGTGCACCTCGCAGCTGGTGCCCGTCACCCGGCCCGTCCCCGGGCCCGAGACCTCCGAGGACGCCGTGGCCGTCGCCCGGCTGCTGCTCGACGAGCTCCGCAGGACGCCGTCGGCCGAGGAGACCGAAGCGGGCATGTCCACGGTCGTGCCCCAGCGGCTGACCGTCGCCGGGCCGCGGCCCGGCGACCCGGCCGGGACGCTGCGGCTCAGCAAGGACCCCGCGGAGCTCCCGCAGATCGGGCTGGCGCAGCTCGTGTGCACGTACGCGGGGACGGCCGCGGCCGACGGGAAGCGGGCGGTGGTCCTGGGCGGGCCGTCCGGTGCGCGCCCGCTGAGCTACGCGTGCACCGACGAGCTCCGGGTGCATCCGGACAGCGCGGACATCGCGGGCACCGCGGTTTCGTAGGGCCCGTCGCCGCGGTGGTCGCGGCACCGCCGGGCCGCCACGCCGTGGTGCGAGTCCGGCGGCATATGCCGTAGCGGGGAGCGCCGAGCGCCCCGGGAATCCGCCGGAGGCTCCCGTCGCCACTCTCCGTCGCCGTCGGCCGGAACCGTGCGACCGGCGCACCGCGTCATGTGGGGCGTGCAGGGTCATGGTTACGGCGGCACGCCCGCCCTCCGATACCGCTACCGCCTCGCGGGCTGCGTGCTGCTCGTCGCCCATCTGCTGGCGGTCGGCTGGCTCGCCCTGCGCCCGCTGACGGTGCCCTGGGTGTCCGCCGCGCACCTGGAGCCGCTGGCCACGATCCGTGCCGACCTGGCCCTGAGCCCCTGGGAGGCGGCGCGGGCCATAGGGGCCGGGGTGCTGCCGCTCGCCCCGCTGGGCGTGCTGCTGCCCTGGGCGCGGGGCCGCGTCACGGCGTCGCCGCTGGGGTCGCTGACCCGCACGGTCTTCACCAGCGCCATGATCTCGCTGGCGCTGCAGGTGGTGCAGAGCGGCGTCGTGGGCCAGGTGCTGGACGTGGACGCGCTGCTGCTGAACGTGACGGGGGTGGCGGCCGTGCACCTGGCCGTGGTCCCCGCGGCGCGGGCCCGTCTCCGTCGCAGGGGTGACGGCCGGCGGCCGCGGCCCGTACGCCGGGAGGAGTCCCCTCAGGGTGTCACCCCGACGATCCCCAGGGTCGGGATCGCCCCTTAGGCCGACGTTCCGGCCGGGCCCGCGGACATAGCGTGGAGTCATCGGGAAGCCGACGGGAGAGACGGGGAAAACGTTCCCGCGCCGTATCGGTCATCCCGCGAGACGAGGAGTCACCGTCATGTCCGCCAAGCTGGTCCGCCCCCGCAACCACAGGATGATCGCCGGTGTGTGCGCCGGTCTGGCCGAGCGCTTCGGCACCTCCCGCACGACGATGCGGGTGATCTTCCTGCTTTCGTGCCTGCTGCCCGGCCCGCAGTTCCTGCTCTACATCGCGCTGTGGATCCTGCTGCCCTCGGAGAGCGCCTCCCGGGGTCACGGCGAGGCCGCGCACTCCTGGTGAGCGCTCTGCGCGGCTGAACGCTCCGTACGCGGGGAACGCTCCGTGCACGCGGACGGCGGGCCGTCCCCCGGACACCGAGATCCGGGGGACGGCCCGCCGTCGTACGGGCTCGCGGGGGTCAGCCGATGCCGTTCACGGGAAGGCTGCCGAGCGGCAGCCCGGACAGCGGGGCCAGCAGGCCCGCGTTCCCCTTGTTGTCGGTCGGCAGACCGGTGGTCGTGGCCGGGGCGGACCTGGTCGCGCTCTTCGCCCCGAGTGCCTGGGTGGCCTGGGGGAGCTGCGGCGCCACGGCGTGGTCCACGGCCCGGGACGGGGCCTGCAGCATGCCGCTCTGGATCGCGCGGTCCGCCGCGGCGACGACCGGGCCGCCCGCCGGAGCCACCTGGGCCACCTCCTGGATGGGCAGTCCCGCCGTCGTGGTCCGGGCGGTGGTCGTGAGCGATTCGACGGCCCCCGCGGGGCCGGCCGCCTGCGCGCTCCCCGCCGCGACGGCGGCGAAGGCAACACCGAGGGCGGCGGCACCGAGAGTCCTGAAGTTACCGAGCTTCATCTGAATTCTGTCCTCGCGACGGGGGATTCTTCGAGCGGCACTGCAACCTAGCCACGACTTCCCGGCCGCCGCAATCAATGACACGGCCGGGACCACGAAAGTCCCGGCCGTCGCACGGTATTCCCCGCGGATTCACCGTGCGTTGCCGCCGGTGAGAACGCCGCTGGTCAGAAAGGGCCCGTCAGCTCCTACTGAAAGAGCCATTCCGACTTGAGCTCGGCATAACCCGGCTTGATCACGTCGTTGATCATCGCCAGACGTTCATCGAATGGGATGAACGCGGACTTCATCGCGTTGACGGTGAACCACTGCATGTCGTCCAGCGTGTAGCCGAAGGCCTTCACCAGGTGCTCGAATTCCCGGGTCATGCTGGTGCCGCTCATCAGGCGATTATCGGTATTGATGGTCGCCCGGAAATGCAGCTTGCGCAGCAGCCCGACCGGGTGCTCCTCGTACGAGGTGGCCGCGCCGGTCTGCAGGTTCGAGGTGGGGCACATCTCCAGGGGGATGCGCTTGTCCCGGACGTAGGACGCGAGCCGGCCCAGCTCGGCCTTCCCGTCCTCGCCGATCGTGATGTCGTCGATGATGCGGACGCCGTGGCCGAGCCGGTCCGCGCCGCACCACTGGAGCGCCTGCCAGATCGACGGCAGGCCGAACGCCTCGCCGGCGTGGATGGTGAAGTGGTTGTTCTCGCGCTTGAGGTACTCGAACGCGTCCAGGTGGCGGGTGGGGGGGAAGCCCGCCTCGGCGCCCGCGATGTCGAAGCCGACGACGCCGGAGTCGCGGTAGCGGTTGGCCAGTTCGGCGATCTCCAGGGCGCGGGCGGCGTGCCGCATGGCGGTGAGCAGCGCGCCCACCCGGATGCGGTGGCCGTTGGCCTTGGCGCGGCGCTCGCCCTCGCGGAAGCCCTCGTTCACGGCCTCCACGACCTCTTCGAGGCTGAGCCCGGCCTCCAGGTGCTGCTCCGGCGCGTAGCGCACCTCGGCGTAGACGACGCCGTCCTCGGCCAGGTCCTCGGCGCACTCCGCGGCCACCCGGACGAGGGCCTCGCGGGTCTGCATCACGGCGCAGGTGTGCGCGAAGGTCTCCAGGTACCGCTCCAGCGAACCGGAGTCGGCCGCCTCGCGGAACCAGACGCCCAGCTTGTCCGCGTCGGTCTCGGGAAGACCGGTGTAGCCCGTCTCACGGGCCAGGTCCACGATCGTGCCGGGGCGCAGTCCGCCGTCCAGGTGATCGTGCAGGAGGACCTTGGGGGCGCGGCGGATCTGTTCGGGGTTGGGTTGGGAGATGGTCTCGGTCGTCATTTCGGCACTCTAGTCCCTACGCGCGTAGATATCAGCGAACGATACGGAACGGTGACCCGTCGGCGGGGTGGACACCACCGGACCTTCTGCCATCGTTTCTGCCATGGCTCAGCAAGCGTTGCCTCAGCGGGACCCGGAAGGAACGCGCGGACGGCCGGACGCTCCGCGGGAGAGCACGGACACGGCGCGGCTGGGAAAGCCGCTCGGCGCCGGGCGATCGGTGCACGGCGTGGTGCTGCTGCTGCCGGGCGGCCGCGCCGAGGGCACCCGCCGGCCCTCGCCCCTGACCCTCGCGGCGCAGCGGCCGCTGGCCCGCCGGCTGGCCGGGGCGAGCGCCGCGGACGGGCTGGTCGTCCATGCCGTCCACTACCGGCGGCGCGGGTGGAACGGTTCGGCAGCGGACCCGGTGCGGGACGCGGAGTGGGCGGCGGACGAGGTGGGGCGGCGCTACGGCGATGTGCCGGTGTGCCTGGCCGGCACGGACATGGGGGGCCGTGCGGCGCTGCTGGCCGCGGGGCATCCGGCGGTGACCTCGGTGCTGGCCCTCGCGCCCTGGCTGCCGGAGCCGGGGCGGGCCGCTCCCGAGCCCGACCCGGTGCGGCAGCTGAGCGGGCGGCGCGTGCTGATCGTGCACGGCACCAACGACGAGTGCACGGACCCCGATCTGTCGTTCCGGCTCGCCCAGCGGGCGAAGAAGGTCAACCGCGACGTGTGCCGCTTCGAGGTCCACTCGGACGGGCACGGGCTGCGGCAGCACCGGGCGGAAGTCCAGGCGCTCGTGGTCGACTTCGTCCGCGGCTCGCTCTTCGGCCACCACTTCGCCCGCCCGGTCACCGACGCCCTGGCGGCTCCGCCGCCCCTGGGCCTGCGCATGCCGCTGGCCTCCGGCTTCGGGACGAGCCTGGGGTATTGAGGGTTCGGTTCGCTCCCTCGCACGGGGTGCGCCGAGCTCGGCACCGCCGGAAGCGCCGAGTTCGGTTGCTCGCCGCTGCGGCGGATTCGAGAGGCGAGGCCTCTCGGCAACCCTGCTTTGCCGCAGGCAAAGAAATCCCGCCGCAGCGGTGAGCAACCCCCCACGGGCGTGACGGCGGTGCCGAACCGGCAGAACTCCGTGCGTTATCGCGGCAGCAACTGCCCCCTGCGCGACAGGAGGAAGCGTTTGAAGGCAGCCACCGGGGGCGTGTCCGGGTGGCCGTCCAGCCAGGCCACGCCGATCTCGCGGAAGGCCCGGGGCGCGGTGACCGTCAGTTCGGCGACGCCGGGACGGGGGACGGCGGGGGGCGGCAGCAAAGCCACGCCGAGGCCCGCCGCGACGAGGCCGCGGAGCGTCTCCGCCTCCTCACCCTCGAAGGCGACCTTCGGGGTGAACCCCGCCTCCGCGCAGACCGCGTCGGTGATGCGCCGCAGCCCGTAACCCGGTTCGAGGGTGACGAACAGTTCGCCGGCGGCCTCGGCGAGGCGGATGCGCTTGCGGGAGGCGAGGGGGTGGTCGTCGGGGACGACCAGGCGCAGCTTCTGCTCGTCGAGGCGGCGGGCGACGAGGTCCGGGGCGTCCGGCACGGGCGAGGTGAGGCACAGGTCGAGGTCGCCGTCGCGCAGGCGCTGCAGCATGGACTCGCCGTAGCTCTGCACGAGCTGGAACCGCACGCGCGGATGGTCGGCGCGGAAGGCGCGGATGAGCTCGGGTACGGTCTCGGAGCCGAGGGTGTGCAGGAAGCCGAAGGCAACCTTGCCCGCGGCGGGGTCGGCGTCGGCCCGTACGGACTCGGCGGCGCGGTCGACCTCCGAGAGGGCCCGCTCGACGGTGGCGAGGAAGGTGCGGCCGGCCGCGGTCAGCGAGAGCGTGCGGCCGTGGCGGGCGAACAGGGCGACGCCCAGGTCGGCTTCGAGGCGGGCCATCGAGCGGCTGAGCGTGGACTGGGGCGTGCCGAGCTGCTGCGCGGCGCGCGTGACGTGCTCGTGGCGGGCAACGGCCACGAACTGGGCGAGGCGCGGCGTGAGGGTGACGGCCCAGGAGCCGGCCTCGACATCCGCTGTTACGGGGATGTCTTTTTCATTGCCGGCCGGTGACAACGATCGCTGTGACCTGCGTTCATGCAACACAGGATCGATTATCGCCATTCTGTGCATTGGACGCATCAGCCGGGCGCTGCCTACGGTTTTGGCATGCCTCCTGCCGATACCGGGGCATCCAGCGTCATCGTGCGCTCGGGTGCCTCTGTTCCGTCGTCCCTTCCTTCCACTTCCCCGTCCCACGAGGACACCCGGCTGGAGCCGGGCGGCCCCGGCTACCGCCGGATGAGCTTCGCCCTGTTCGCCGCGGGCGTCGCCACGTTCGCCCTCCTCTACTCCACGCAGGCGCTGCTGCCCGCGATCTCCGCCGGCCTCGGGGTGACGGCCGATCAGGCCAGCTGGACGGTGTCCGCCGCGACGGGCGGGCTCGCGCTCGCCGTCGTCCCGCTCAGCGCCCTCTCCGAGCGCTTCGGGCGCCGCACGATGATGACCGCCTCGCTGTGCGTGGCCGCGTGCGTGGCCCTGCTCGTGCCGCTCGCGCCGAGCCTGGGCTGGCTGGTCGCGCTGCGCGCGGTGCAGGGCGCGGCGCTGGCGGGCGTGCCGGCGTCGGCGATGGCCTACCTCGCGGAGGAGGTCCGGCCGAGGGCGCTGGTCGGCGCGATCGGCCTGTTCGTGGCGGGCAACAGCATCGGCGGCATGACCGGCCGCATCCTCGCGGGCTGGGTCGCCCAGGCGTGGGGCTGGCGTGCGGGACTGGCCGCGGTGGGAGCACTGGCGGTGGTGTGCGCGCTGGCCTTCCGGGTGCTGATCCCGCGGGCGCGGCACTTCAGGCCGGCGGCGGTGTCGCCGAAGCGCCTGGCCCGTACGGTCGCCGGGCACCTGTCCGACCCGCTGCTGCGCCGGCTGTACGCGATCGGCGCGCTCTTCATGACGGTGTTCGGCGCGGTCTACACCGTGATCGGCTACCGGCTGGGCGAGGCTCCGTTCTCCCTTCCGCAGGGCGTGGTCGGTTCGGTCTTCCTGATCTACCTGGTGGGCACGGCCTCGTCGGCCGCGGCCGGCAAGCTGGTCGGCCGGCTGGGCCGCCGCGGGGCGCTGTACCTGGCGGTGAGCACGACGACGCTGGGCCTGCTGCTGTCGCTGTCGTCGTCGCTGGCCGGCGTGCTGGCCGGGCTGGTCCTGATCACGGCGGGCTTCTTCGCGGGCCACGCGGTGGCGTCGTCCTCGGTCAGCCGCGCCGCGAAGACGGGCCGCGCCCAGGCCTCGGCGCTCTACCAGACGGCCTACTACCTGGGCTCGTCGGTCGGCGGCACGCTCGGCGCGCTGGCCTTCGGGGCGGGCGGCTGGGACGGCACGGTGGTGCTGGGGCTGCTGGCGATGGTGGGGGCGGCGTCGATCACGCTGTACGCGACGCGCCGCGCTCTGCTGGAACGCCGCCGCGAGGCCGCGCTCCGGGCATAGCCCGGTCCCCAGACGTGCGAAACGGGGCCGGCGGACGTCCGCCGGCCCCGTTTCGCGGGATGTGCTCGCGTCGCGTTACGCGATCCGGTCCAGCACGATCGGGTTCGCCGTGAAGTCCGTGCCCGCCGGGGCGATCTCCACGCCGCCCTCAAGGGCCTTCAGCGCGTAGTCGAACTTCTCCGGGGTGTCCGTGTGGAGGGTCATGAGGGGCTGGCCCTCGGTGACCTTCTCGCCCGGCTTGGCGTGCATCTCGATGCCCGCGCCGAACTGCACCGGGTCCTCCTTGCGGGCGCGGCCCGCACCCAGGCGCCAGGCGGAGACGCCGACGGCGTAGGCGTCGAGCTTGGTGAGGACGCCGGAGGCGGTCGCGGTCACCACGTGCTGCTCGCGGGCGACCGGGAGGGCCGCGTCCGGGTCGCCGCCCTGGGCCTGGATCATGCGGCGCCAGTGGTCCATGGCGGTGCCGTCGCGCAGCGCCTTGGCCGGGTCGGCGTCCTTGATGCCGGCCGCGTCGAGCATCTCGCGGGCGAGCGCGATGGTCAGCTCGACGACGTCCGCCGGGCCGCCGCCCGCCAGGACCTCGACGGACTCGCGGACCTCGAGGGCGTTGCCCGCGGTGAGGCCGAGCGGGGTGGACATGTCCGTCAGGAGGGCCACGGTCTTGACGCCGTGGTCCGTGCCCAGGCCCACCATCGTGGACGCCAGCTCGCGCGCGTCCTCGATGTTCTTCATGAAGGCGCCGGAGCCGACCTTCACGTCCAGGACGAGCGAGCCCGTACCCTCGGCGATCTTCTTGGACATGATGGAGGAGGCGATCAGCGGGATGGCCTCGACCGTGCCGGTCACGTCGCGCAGCGCGTAGAGCTTCTTGTCGGCCGGGGCCAGGCCGTCGCCCGCGGCGCAGATGACGGAGCCGACGTTGCGCAGGACGTCCATCATCTCGTCGTTCGAGAGGAGCGCGCGCCAGCCGGGGATGGACTCCAGCTTGTCCAGCGTGCCGCCGGTGTGGCCGAGGCCGCGGCCGGAGAGCTGCGGGACGGCCGCGCCGCAGGCGGCGACGAGGGGGGCCAGCGGCAGGGTGATCTTGTCGCCGACGCCGCCCGTGGAGTGCTTGTCCGAGGTCGGCACGGGCAGCGAGGAGAAGTCCATGCGCTCGCCCGACTTGATCATCGCGGCGGTCCAGCGCGCGATCTCCGCACGGTCCATGCCGTTGAGGAGGATGGCCATCGCGAGCGCGGACATCTGCTCGTCGGCGACTTCGCCGCGCGTGTACGCGTCGATGACCCAGTCGATCTGCTCGTCGGTCAGTCGACCGCGGTCGCGCTTGGCGCGGATCACGGAAATGGCGTCCATCAGCACATTTTCCTTAAGTTCGTAGTCCTCAGGTCTTCCCGGGGCCGGAAAGTGACCCGGAGGGGCTGCATCACACAACCCCTCCGGCGC
This sequence comes from Streptomyces sp. NPDC008001, assembly GCF_042958085.1. NCBI lineage: Bacteria > Bacillati > Actinomycetota > Actinomycetes > Kitasatosporales > Streptomycetaceae > Streptomyces > Streptomyces sp. NPDC008001. The sequence continues at coordinate 157,202 of NZ_JBIBIZ010000006.1, forward strand.
TTAAGGACATCTTTAACGATTCAGGTCAGCGGGCCCAAACGCATCCGGCAGGAGCTCCGCCAGCGGGCGGATGCCCGTCGTCGTGTCGACGGCGAGCTCCGGGCCGCCGTGCTCCCACAGCAGCTGCCGGCAGCGCCCGCAGGGCATGAGCACGTTGCCGTGCCGGTCGCAGCAGGTGAAGGCCACGAGCCGGCCGCCGCCGGTGGCGACCAGCTCCGAGACGAGGCCGCACTCGGCGCACAGGGCGACGCCGTACGCCGCGTTCTCCACGTTGCAGCCGGTCACGGTGCGGCCGTCGTCGACGAGGGCCGCGGAGCCCACGGGGAAGCCGGAGTACGGGGCGTAGGCCCGGGACATGGCGTCCCGGGCCAGCCCGCGCAGGGCCTCCCAGTCGGGGGAGTCGGTCACTTGCCCTGGCCCTTCCGGTACGGCTTGCCGTTCGCCTTGGGCATCCTCAGGCGCTGCGAGGACACCGACAGGACGAGCAGCGTGGCCACGTACGGGGTCGCGACGACGAGCTCCAGCGGCACGGTGTCGGTCGTGACGTACCAGACGATCAGCAGGACGCCGATCGCACCGGCCATGATCGCGGCCCGGTGCTTGCCGGCCTTGAGCCGCCACGCGGCGAAGCCGATCAGCAGCGCGGCCAGGAGCAGCAGCAGCGCGTGGACGGTCGGGCCGCCGGAGCGCAGCTGGAGGCTGTCCATGAAGCCGAACAGGCCGGCGCTCATGGCCACGCCGCCCGGCCGCCAGTTGCCGGAGATCATGGTGGCGAGACCGATGTAGCCGCGGCCGGCGGTCTGGCCGTCGGAGTACATGTGCGTGCCGATGGCGAGGAACGCGCCGGCGAGGCCCGCGAGGGCGCCGGAGACGACCACGGCCGCGTACTTGTACGTGTAGACGTTGACGCCGAGGGACTCGGCGGCCACCGGGCTCTCGCCGCACGAGCGCAGGCGCAGGCCGAAGGCGGTGCGCCACAGCACGTAGAAGGTGCCGGCGAAGAGCAGCGCGGCGACGATCGTCAGCCACGACACGTTGGTGACCAGGCCGCGGACGATGCCGGCGAGGTCGGAGACGAGGAACCAGTGGTGCTTCTCGATGTCGCCGAGCCAGCCGGACAGGCCCGGGATGGAGAAGTTCGGCATGTCGGGCATGACGGGCGACTGCTTGTCGTTGCCGCCCGCCTGCTGGGCCGCGCTGCCCTCCGCGCCGAACAGCAGCTTGGCGAAGTACTGCGTGACGCCGAGGGCCAGGATGTTCATGGCCACACCGGAGATGATCTGGTCGACGCCGAAGGTGACGGTGGCGACCGCGTGCACGAGGCCGCCGGCCGCGCCGCCGATGACACCGGCGAGCGCCGCGACCCACGGGCCGTGCTGCCAGCCCATCCAGCCGGCACAGAAGGTGCCGAGCATCATCATGCCTTCGAGGCCGATGTTGACGACGCCCGCGCGCTCGGCCCACAGCCCGCCGAGGCCGGCGAGGCCGATCGGCACGGCCGCGGCGAGGGCGGAGCTGTACTGGCCCGACGAGGTCAGGTCACTGGCGTCCGTGATCATCCGCAGAGCGGAGAGCAGGAGCAGGGCACCCGCGATGATCAGGAGGACGACGGGGTAGGAGAGCTTCCGCCCCTTGCCGTCCTTGTTCTTGCCGCTCAGTCGCCCGGCGAGGGCGGCGGTGAAGGTCGTCGTACTCACGCGGAAACCTCCGCCTTGTCGCTCTTACGGGCCTGGGCGGCGAGCTCCTCGCCGACCTTGCGCTGCTGCATCTTGAGCCCGTACCGGCGCACGAGCTCATAGGCGATGACGACGCACAGGACGATGACGCCCTGGATCACGCCGACGACTTCCTGGGCGTAGCCCTCGAACTCCAGCTGGGTGCTCGTGCGGTCCAGGAAGCCCCAGAGCAGCGCGCCGGCCACCATGCCGATGGGGTGGTTGCGGCCCAGGAGGGCGATGGCGATGCCGGTGAAGCCGATGCCGGCGGGGAAGTCGGTGCCGTAGTTGTACGAGACGCCGAGCAGGGTCGGCATGCCGACGAGGCCGGCCATCGCGCCCGAGAGCAGCATGGCGGTGATCACCATGCGCTTGACGCTGACGCCGGAGGCCTGGGCGGCGGACTCGGACTGGCCGACGGTGCGCAGGTCGAAGCCGAAGCGGGTGCGGCCGAGCACGAACCAGTAGGCGAGGCCGGCCAGCGCCGCGACGATCACGAAGCCGTAGATCGGCTTGGGCGTGGTCGGGATCTCGAAGAAGTGCGCCGAGGCGGGCAGGTAGGTCGTGTGGACCAGGTTGCCCTCCTTGACCGCGAGGCGGCCGTCCTGCAGGAAGTAGGCGATGACCGAGGCGCCGATGGCGTTCAGCATGATGGTGCTGATCACCTCGCTGACGCCCCGGGTCGTCTTCAGCACACCGGCGATGCCGGCCCAGAGCGCGCCCACCAGCATCGCGACGATGATGATGACCGGGATCTGGATGATGCCCGGCAGCGTGAGCGCACCGCCGACGACCGCGGCGAAGAAGGCCGCGATGCGGTACTGGCCGTCGACGCCGATGTTGAAGAGGTTCATCCGGAAGCCGATGGCGACGGCCAGCGCGGACAGGTAGTACGGGGTCGCCTTGTTGACGATCCAGACCTGGCTGTCGGCCTTCGAGCCGAAGTCGATCATCACCTGGTAGGCGTGGAACGGGTCCTTGCCGGTGGCGGCGATGATGACCGAGGTGATCACCAGGGCGGCCACGATGGCCAGGAGCGGGGCGGCGATGCCCAGGATCACCTTGTTCTTGTCGATCTTCTTCACTTGTCGTCACCCTCCCCCGCGGCCTCGTCGGTGGCGTTGTCAGCGTTGCCCTCGCCGGCGGCGGTGGCGTCCGTGCCTTCGCCGGCGGCGGTCTCTTCGGCGTCCTCGGTGTGCTCGAGGTGGCCGGTTGCGGCGCCGGTCATGGCCGAGCCCAACTCCTCCGGGGTGATCGTGGCGGGATCGGCGTCGGCGACCAGGCGGCCGCGGAACATCACCCGCAGGGTGTCGGAGAGCCCGATCAGCTCGTCCAGGTCGGCGGAGATCAGCAGCACCGCCAGGCCCTCGCGGCGCGCCTCGCGGATCTGGTCCCAGATCTGCGCCTGCGCGCCGACGTCCACGCCCCGGGTGGGGTGCGCGGCGATGAGGAGCTTGGGCGCGTGGCTCATCTCGCGGCCGACGATCAGCTTCTGCTGATTGCCGCCGGACAGGGAGGCCGCGGTGACCTCGATGCCGGGCGTGCGCACGTCGTACTCGCGCACGATGCGCTCGGTGTCGGTGCGGGCGGCCTTGTTGTCGAGGACGCCGCGCTTGCTGTTGGGCTTCTCGGTGACGTGGCCGAGGATGCGGTTCTCCCACAGCGGGGCTTCCAGCAGCAGGCCGTGCCGGTGGCGGTCCTCGGGGACGTAGCCGATGCCGCCCTCACGCCGCTTGCGGGTCGGCGCGTGGCTGATGTCGGTTCCGTCGAGGACGACCGTGCCGCCGTCGGGGTCGCGCATGCCCATGATGGCCTCGACGAGCTCCGCCTGGCCGTTGCCCTCCACGCCGGCGATGCCGAGGACCTCGCCCTTGTGGATGGTCAGGGAGATGCCGTCGAGGACCGCGCGGACCACGCCGTCGGGGTCGGTCGCCGACAGGTGCAGCCCGTCCACCTTCAGCATCTCGACGTCGGTGACGGTCGACTCGCGGGTCTCCGGCGAGGGCAGCTCGCTGCCGACCATCAGCTCGGCGAGCTGCTTGGGGGTGGTCTCGCTGGGGACCGCGGTGCCGACGGTGGTGCCGCGCCGGATGACGGTGATGTCGTCGGCGACGGACAGCACCTCGCCGAGCTTGTGCGAGATGAAGATGACCGTGAGGCCCTCGGACTTGAGCTCGCGCAGGTTGTCGAAGAGCGCGTCGACCTCCTGCGGGACCAGCACGGCGGTCGGCTCGTCGAGGATCAGCGTGCGGGCGCCGCGGTAGAGGACCTTGAGGATCTCCACGCGCTGGCGGTCGGCGACGCCGAGGTCCTCCACGAGGGCGTCCGGGCGGACGGACAGGCCGTACGCGTCGGAGATCTCCTTGATCTTCGCGCGGGCCTTGCCGCCGATGCCGTGCAGCTTCTCGGCGCCCAGGACGACGTTCTCCAGGACGGTGAGGTTGTCGGCGAGCATGAAGTGCTGGTGCACCATGCCGATGCCGCGCGCGATGGCGTCGCCCGGGCTGTGCAGGGTGACCTGCTCGCCGTCGAGCGTGATCGTGCCCTCGTCCGGCTTCTGCATGCCGTAGAGGATCTTCATCAGGGTCGACTTGCCGGCGCCGTTCTCGCCGCAGAGGGCGTGGACGGTGCCGCGGCGGACCGTGAGGCGGATGTCGTGGTTGGCCACGACACCGGGGAACCGCTTGGTGATGCCCTCGAGTTCTACTGCGGGGGCCTGCGTACCTGCGGCTTCGGTACTGGTGGACGCTTTGATGGCGCACTCTCCTCGGGGAAGGGAGCGGGAGGAAGGAGCGGAGCCGTCCGGGCGGGGACCGGGTGGAGCTCCGACGGGCGGGGGTGACGCTACACGCGTCAACGGGACGCTACGCGCGTAGCGTCGGCCGCAGTGCCCCCGACCGGAGGCCGGGGGCGTGTGTACGGGCCCGGTGGAGAGGTCCTCTCTCTCACCGGGCCCGTGGCCTTGCGGGTCCGGCCGGTCAGGAGGACCGGCCGGGAGGCGCCGGTCGGAACCGGCACGAGGTCACAGGGTGGACTTGACCTGGACCTTGCCGTCCACGATGTTCTTCTTCGCTTCCTCGATCTTGCCCTTGATGTCGTCGATGAAGCCGCCCGAGGTGGCCAGCGAGACGCCGCCGTCCTTGAGCAGGTACTTGTGCTCACCGGTGAGCGGCTTGCCGTCCTTGACGCTCTTGATCATGTCGAAGACCGCGACGTCCACGTTCTTCACGACCGAGGTGAGGATGTGGTCCTTGTACTTCTCCAGGCCCGGCTGCTGGTACTGGTCGGAGTCGACGCCGATGGCCCAGGCGTCCTTCTGACCCGCGACGGCCTCGATGGAGCCGTTGCCGGAGAGGCCGGCCGCCGTGTAGATCACGTCGATGCCGCGGTCGAGCATGCCCTTGGCCTTTTCCTTGGCGGAGGCCGGGTCGTTGAAGCCCTTGTCGGTGCTGCCGAGGAACTCGGGGCTGACGTCGGCCTTCGGGTCGGTGTCCTTCACGCCCTGCACGAAGCCCGCCGCGAACTTCTTGATCAGCTCGTTGTCGACACCGCCGATGAAACCGACCTTGTGGGTCTTGGACTTCAGCGCGGCGGCGACGCCCGCGAGGTAGGAGCCCTCGTGCTCACCGAAGGTGATGCTGTCGACGTTGGCACCCGGGACGACCGAGTCCACAATCGCGAAGTTGGTCTTGGGGTAGTCCTTGGCGACCTTCTCCAGCGACTTCCCGTAGTTGAAGCCCACGCCGATGACCGGGTTGTAACCCGCCTCCGCCAGGGAGCTGAGGCGCTGCTCGCGCTCGGCCTCGGTCTCGCCGTTCTTGGCGGTCATCATCTTGCTCTTGACGCCCAGTTCCTTCTCGGCCTTGTCCAGGCCACGGGCCGCGGACTCGTTGAAGGAGTGGTCGTCACGGCCGCCGACGTCGAAGGCGAGGCCGACGCCCTTGGTGCTGCCGCCACCGGATTCGGTGGAGGACTCACCGCAGGCGGTGAGGGAGAACGCGAGAGCCGCGGTGGTGATACCCGCGGCAGCAATTGTGGATACCCGGCGCACGAGGGGCCCCTTCACTCGAAGCGCCTCCATTGGCGCTGGTTCGCCGGAATCGTAACGCGCGTAGATGGAGTGAAAAGGGGTGCTTCAAAGCCGTTATCGGATCGTCGCGAACCACTATTGACCCGTTTGCGTCCTTGTTAGACGCATCCGGCCCAGTCAGAGCTGGGTTCACTCATCCGGACGACCGAGAGGTTTTACGTACAACGTGATCTGAGCCCGGACGGCGAGGTTTTACGTACAACGTGACCTGCAACGCTTGATCCCGGACGGCCGGGGCGGCAAGGGGCCCGATATGCACGCCAATGTGCAAGCAATGCACCCCCGAAATCCGCTGGGCACTACAGCTAAATCCGGTGCCCGTCCAGCAATGCCGCGGCCGTGAAGAGCTCGACCCCCGCGGTGATGGAACCCTCGTCCACGTCGAAATCGCCACAATGCAGGTCGCGGCGGGTCGTATCGCCCACGGGACGGACGCCCAGCCGGGCCATCGCCCCAGGAACGTGTTCGAGATACCAGGAGAAGTCCTCACCGCCCAGGCTCTGCTCGGTGTCCTCCACGGAGTCGGGGCCGCGGCGGGCGGCCATGGCGCGCCGCAGGAGCTCCGTGACCTCCGCGTCGTTGACCACCGGGGGCACTCCGCGGACGTAGTTGATCTCCGACTTGGCGCGGTGGAGCGTCGCGACCTCGTCGATCGCGGCGTGCACCAGGTCGGGGGCGTCCCGCCAGGCGTGCAGGTCGAGGCAGCGGACGGTGCCGGAGAGCTCCGCGTGCTGCGGGATCACATTGGGCGCGTGGCCCGTCTCCATCCGGCCCCAGGTGAGGGCGAGGCCCGAGCGGGCGTCGACCCGGCGGGCCAGCACCGCGGGCACGTCGATGGCGATCCGGGCGGCGGCGGTCACCAGGTCGGTGGTGAAGTGCGGACGGGCGGTGTGACCGCCGGGGCCGCCCAGGACGACCTCCAGCCGGTCGCACGCGGAGGTGATGGCGCCCGTGCGCAGGCCGATGCGGCCGACCTCGACCTTCGGGTCGCAGTGCACCGCGATGATCTTGCCGACGCCCTCCAGGGCACCGCACTCGATGGCGTCGAGGGCGCCGCCGGGCAGCACCTCCTCGGCGGGCTGGAAGATCAGCCGGACGGGGCCCGGCAGCCGGCCCTGCTCGGCGAGGTCGGCGAGGACCAGGCCGGCGCCGAGGACCGCGGTGGTGTGCACGTCATGGCCGCAGGCGTGGGCCATCCTGGGGACGGTCGAGCGGTACGGGACCGACTTGGTGTCCGGGATGGGCAGCGCGTCGAGATCGGCGCGGATCGCCAGCATGGGCGGGGCGGGCACGCCCGGCTCGCGGCCGATGTCGCAGAACAGCCCGGTGCCCGTGGCCAGCGTCCGCGGGGAGAGGCCGGCCCGCTGGAGCCTCGCCTTGACCGCCGCCGTGGTCCTGAACTCCCGGTTGCCCAGCTCGGGGTGCATGTGCAAATCCCGCCGGAACGCGATGAGTTCGTCGCGCAGCCCCGGGGGGAGCACTCCGGCGAGCACCCCCTCGCGCGTCCCCTGAGAAGTGGCGGTCCCGGCGTCGCAAGGCATCAGATGGTTCACGCAGGGAAGAGTAGAGCCCCCACCCGGGCAACTGCCCCCCGATCAAGAAAAGTTCAGCCGCATGGATGGCTCACATGAGGGGTATGACCAGTCTTTACGGCTTAGGAAGCGCTCAGCGGGCTGGCCGGAAGTCGCCGCACATCCCTGGCCGTGTCCGTCACCTCGGACAGGAAGCCCTCGGCCCGCGGCGAGGCGTGCTCCGTGAGCCATACGGGGTCGATGTCGCAGACCGCGACGGTGATCCCGGTGCCCGCGAGGGCCAGCGGCAGCGTGTGCACGACGGTCGAGGGGAAGCTGAGGACGGTGCGGCCGACGGGCCCCCGGCGGGCGACGATCTCCAGCGGCAGTTCGGGGCGTACGACTTCCAGCCCGGTCCGGTCCGCTATCCGGCGCAATTTTTCTGCGCTCTCGCGGCGGTGGGCGAAGTAGCGGGTGGCGCCGTGGGCGCGGGCCAGGGCCTCGACGGCCGCGAGATAGCGCCCCGGGTCCACGACCCCGGTCTCCACCAGCGACGTGCCCACGAGGTCCGTGCCCCGGGCGATGCGGGGCGGCCCGAAGGCGGAGCGCGTCCACGCGAAGTCGTTGGCCCTGACCTGTACGCCGGGTGGCGGTTCGACCGGCATCGAGGTGAACGAGGTGAACACCTCTACGCTCCGGCGAGCGTTGGGAGTCAGCAGACGGCGCGCTGAAGCAGACACCGGCGCGAAGAGGAGATCGCGCGCCCCTCGACTGCCGCGCCGGTGCCACCGTACGAGGCTTTCGCCCCGCGCCAGTTGGGCGACGAACTCCATGGTGGCCGTGCCGTCGTCCACCACGACCAGCTCGCGGGCCCGGGTGATGGTCAGCAGCAGCTGAACGTACCGCGAGAACGGGTCGCCGATCACGACCCGCCGCGCCCGGCGGAGCGGGCCGGCGAGGCCGCCGATCGTGGCCACCGGCGCCGCGGGGCCGCCGCGCGCCTCCTCCCAGCGCACCTCGTGCCCCTGGTCGCGGGCCAGCTCGGCCATCCGGCGCAGCTGGCCGCGCGACATCGGGTCGTGGGGGGCGAGGACGACGATCACGAGGCCGGTGGGGCGGGGGCGGAGGGGCGAGGGGGACGAGGGGGGTGCGCCGGACGAGGGGGGCGGGTCGGAGGGGGTGGGGGGATCTGCCGGGTCGTGAAGGGCCGGGGTGCGGGGGCCGGGGTCCCGGGGGCCGGGCTGGCGCGGGACGCCGTACGCCAGGAGCCCGCTGCCGGGGCGGGAGCGCTCGGGGCCGGGCCCCACCGCCTCGCACCCGTACGCGTACGCCCATTCGAGGACGTTGAGGAGCTGGACCGGGCTCTCCACGAAGGCGAGGGTGCCGTCCTGGCCGGCCGGCGGGCCGCCGTCGGCGGCGGTCGGGGTCACCGCGGGCCCGTCAGGCCGTGACGGGTTCGCGGTCGCCGGCCTCGGCGACGACTCCGGTGACCCGGCGCAGCTTGCGCATGGGGCCGAGCTCGCTCTCGTAGACGCGCTTCACTCCGTCGCCGAGGGACTCCTCGACGACGCGGATGTCGCGCACGAGCCGCTGCAGCCCGCCCGGCTCGACGGAGGCGGCCTGGTCGGAGCCCCACATGGCGCGGTCGAGGGTGATGTGGCGCTCGACGAAGGCGGCGCCGAGGGCGACGGCGGCGAGGGTGGTCTGCAGGCCGGTCTCGTGGCCGGAGTAGCCGATGGGCACGTTGGGGTACTCGGCGCGCAGGGTGTGGATGACGCGGAGATTGAGCTCGGCGGCCTTGGCGGGGTACGTGGAGGTGGCGTGGCAGAGCAGGATGTTCTCGCTGCCGAGCACCTCGACGGCGTGCCGGATCTGCTTCGGGGTGGACATGCCGGTGGAGAGGACGATCGTGCGGCCGGTGACGCGCAGGGCGCGCAGGAGCTCGTCGTCGGTGAGGGAGGCGGAGGCGACCTTGTGGGCGGGGACGTCGAACTTCTCCAGGAAGGCGACGGCCTCGGTGTCCCAGGGGGAGGCGAACCAGTCGATGCCGCGCTCGCGGCAGTGGTCGTCGATGGCCCGGTACTCGTCCTCGCCGAACTCCACCCGGTGGCGGTAGTCGATGTAGCGCATCCGGCCCCAGGGGGTGTCGCGCTCGACGTCCCACTGGTCGCGGGGCGTGCAGAGCTCGGGGGTGCGCTTCTGGAACTTGACGGCGTCGCAGCCGGCGTCGGCGGCGGCGTCGATGAGGGCGAAGGCGTTGGCGAGGTCGCCGTTGTGGTTGATGCCGATCTCGCCGGTGATGTAGACGGGGTGGCCGGGGCCGGCGGTCTTGCGGCCGAGGGTCCGGACGGGGGCGTACGGGGCGGGGAGTACGGGGTTCATACGGGCGGTTCCTTCGCGGGGTGCGGGGACGGGGACGGATGCGGGGGCGGGCTCGGGGGGCTGGGGTGCGGGGACGGGCTCGGGGGGCTGGGGTCCGGGGCCGGAGGAGGCCGTGGACCGTGACGGGCTCAGGTCATGGCCAAGCCGGGGCCCAGCAGCCAGGTGGCGATCTCGCGGAGGGCGCCTCGGCCGCCGGGTGCGGAGGTGACGGCGCGGGCGGCGCCGCGCACGGCGTCGTGGGCGTCCGCGACGGCCACGGGCCAGCCGACGAGCCCCAGGCAGGCCAGGTCGTTGACGTCGTTGCCGACGTAGAGGACGCGGTCGGGGGCGATCCCGTGCTCCTCGCACCACTGCTTGAGCGCGCTGTCCTTGCGGTCGACGCCGTGCAGGACGGGCACGCGCAGCTTGCGCCCGCGCGCGGCGACGACGGCGTTGGCCTCGGTGGAGAGGATCAGCAGGGAGAGCCCGGCGCGGCGCAGGGCGGCGATGCCGAGGCCGTCGCCGCGGTGCACGGCGACGAGTTCGCGGCCGTCGGCGTCGATGAGGACGCGGTCGTCGGTCTGGGTACCGTCGAAGTCCATGACGACGGCGTCGATGTCGGCGCGGGTGGGGAGCGCGGCGGGGTCCGGCCCGTCGAGGAGGGGGGCGAGGGCGCGGGCGCGGGCCAGGTCGTGCGGGTCGTCGATCTCCAGGACGCGGGCGGCCTCGGTGGGGACGGCCTCGGTGCGGCCGAAGAAGCGGTGCCGGGCGGCGCGGAAGCCGTCGGCGCGCATGGCGTAGGCGGCGCCGGTCTCCAGGAAGTCCTGGGGGCGGTCCTGGCGGCGGGGGCGGTGGGCCTTGTCGTGGTTGACGCCGTGGGCGGCGCCCTCCCCGTCGCCGGCCCGCCACACGAACCCGTGGAAGGGGGCGACCGTCAGGGCGCTGTCGGCGCCTCCTTCGATCACCGCGCGGGCGACGCCGTCGACGTCCTCGCCCGTCAGGAACGGGCTCGTGCACTGCACCAGCAGGACGGTGCCGACCCGGGTGCCGTGCATCGCCTCGTACGCGTCCATCGCGTGCAGGACGGCCGCCTCGCTGGTGGCGGTGTCGCCCGCGAGGGCGGCGGGCCGCTGGACGACGACGGCGCCGGCGCCACGCGCGGTGGCCGCGATGCCGGGGTCGTCGGTGGAGACGACGACGTCGGTGACGAGCCGGGCGGCCCGGCACGCCCGCACGGCCCGCGCCACGAGCGGCACGCCCCCGATCGCCGCGAGGTTCTTGGCGGGCACGCCCTTCGACCCGCCGCGGGCGGGGATGACGGCGAGGACGGCGGGGGCGGGCGGGGCGGCGGAGACCGTTGGGATAGCGGAAGCGGTGGGGGCGGCGTGGGCCGACGCGGCCGGGGAAGCCGAGGCGGCCGGGGAAGCCGAGGTGGCTGGGGAAGCCAGGGCGGCCGGGGCGGCTTGCATGGCGGGCTCCTTGTGTAGCCGGGGGGTTGGGGCGGGCGGGGCGGCGCTCCTCCGAGGACCGGCCGGAAGGCCGCCCGTCACAGGTCACCCACGCGGCGGATCAGGGGGGCGACCCGCTGGACGCCGTGGCGGTAGGCGCCGCGGGCCGCGTCGCGGAGGGCGGCGCGGCCCGCGCGGCGGAGGGCGCTCTCCTCGCGCGGGGCCCCCGCCCGGCCGGGAAGGGGCCGGCCGCGGTGGTCGAGGCCGTGGCGGGCGAGGACGGCGGGGAGGTAGCCGGGTGCCGTGGCCGCGGTGTAGTAGGGGGCCGGCGGGGGCAGGCCGGGCCGGGCGGCGAGGGCGGCGACGCGCTGCCGGGCGGCCGCGAAGACCGCCTCGCCGGATCCGTCGGCGGGCACCCCCTGGCGGGCGGCCCACTCCGGGTCGGCCCGCGGCAGGTGGCCGGCGTCGAGCTGGTCCCAGGAGGCGAGGCAGCCCGAGCCGAGGAAGTGGTGGTTGCCGAGGGACTCGCGGATGCCGAGGTCGGTGAGGACCGCCGTGGGGATGGCGCGGTGGAGGGACTCCAGGGCCGCGGTGGAGCTGACGGTGACGAGGAGGTCCGTGCGGTCGAGGACCTCGCCCATGTGCCCGTAGACCAGGCGGCAGTTGGGCGGGAGGCCGCCGGGGAGGCGCGCGGCCAGCTTCTGGTACGGGATTTCCTCGATGTGCGTGGTGTGCTCTCCGGGCTTGCTGCGGAGTTTGACGAGCACTTCGCGCTCCGGGTGCGCCCGGGCGTGCGCGACGGCGCGGCGGAGCAGGTAGCCGCGGTCGGTGCGGCTCTCGGGCACGGACGGCTGCGCGGCGAACACGACGGTGAAGGGCCGGACTTGACCGTTTCCTGCGCCGCTCCCCCGGCGGTCACTCACCCCGCGCGCGTCGCCCAGGAACGGCAGCGCCCACTCGGTCACGCAGTCCGCGTCGGCGCCTACCCCCTCGTAAACGGCGCGGAAACGGGCCGCGTCGTCGGGCGAGTTGGCGAGGACGACGTCCGCGCCGTGGCGCAGCAGGAGCCCGTCGGCGAGCTTCTCGTAGACGACGCCGACGTAGCCGGTCACGACGACGGGCCGGCGGGGCACGCCGTCCCAGGCGGCGGCGAGTCCGTGCAGCATGGCCTGGACGGCGCCGCCGACGCAGGCGAGGACCACGACGTCGTACCGGTCCCGCCCGGCCGTGCGGACGAACTCGGTGCCGGTGACCTCGGCGATCTCCGCCGCGCGCACGCCCACCTCGCCGAGCTGGCGGGCGGTGGGGGTCGCGCGGCCCCTCAGGAGGCGGCCGTCGAGCCGGGCGCCCGGAGCGAGCCGGTGCGCGGTGAGCGCGCCCCATTTCCACCGGGTGTCGGAGTCGGCGAGCACGGCGATCCGCAACGGAGGTTCGGTACGTGATGGCACGCCGTCACGATAGAAATCCATTCCGTTTCGTTGCCCAACGCGAGGGCAACGGCCGGTAAACAGCACACCGACGATCGGCGAATCGGCCCGGCGGAGGGGGCGGTTCATCATTCCGCCGCGCTTCGTTCACCTCCGCGCCCGCCCGCGGCCAAGACGAATGCCGGGGGGGCCGCCTAATGTCGCCGGAGTGGTCAAGCTCTCCGTCATCGTCCCGTTCTTCAATGTTCAGGCCTTTGCGCCCGACGTACTGAGAAGCCTGCAGGCGAACGCCCGTGAGGATTTCGAATTCATTCTCGTGGACGACTGCTCGACCGACGGCACGCCGGCGCTCCTGAAGCGCGCCGGGCGCGAGGTGCCGGGGGCCGTGGTCGTGCGCCACGAGCGCAACGGCGGCCTCGCCACCGCCCGCAACACCGGCCTGGACGCGGCGCGCGGCGAGTACCTGACCTTCCTCGACGGGGACGACTGGCTGGCGCCGGGCTACTACTCCCGGCTCGTCTCGTACATCGAGGAACTGGCCGTCGACTTCGTCCGCACGGACCACGTGCAGTGCACGGGCCGCACCCGCACCGTGCAGCGCGTGCCGCACGGCCGCCACGGAGTGGTGCTGGACCCGCGGGGCGCGATCCTGCCGGCGGACCGCTCGACGTCCGTCGACTACCCGTACGCGTGGGCCGGGATCTACCACCGGCGGCTGCTGGACGACGGCCTGCTGCACTTCCGGGACGGCCTGCGGACCGCCGAGGACCGGCCGTGGATCTGGCGGCTGCACCGCGAGGCGCGCACCTTCGCGGTGGCCGGGCTGCTCGGCGTCTTCTACCGGCGCGGGGTGGCGACCTCGCTCACCCAGATCGGCGACGTACGGCAGCTCGATTTCCTCCGCGCATTCGATCAGGTCATCGAGGAGACGGCCCGCGACAAGGAGGCGGAGGCGTTTCTCCCGAAAGCCGTTCGAACGTATTGCGCAATCATTTCCCACCACCTCATGAATGTCGAACGTTTTGAGCCGCAGGTAGCCCGCGCATTGCGTACGAAGAGCGCGGCCGCACTGCGCCGCCTGCCCCCGGACCTCGTCAAGGACGCCGTGAATTCCATGGACTACGACCGCGCGATCCGCTTGCGAAGGCTGAGGCGACGACTGCCGACCGGGGGCGGGTCGGGGGCCGGGGCAGGAACCGGGACCGAAGCCGAGGCCGGAAGCGCCGGGACCGCCGGGGCGGCCGCCTGATGTCCGACGTCCTCCCCGCCCCCGCCCGCCGCACGCAGATCTTCCTCGCGTCCACCCTGTACGGCGCCGCGACGCTCGCCGCCGCCCTGGACGCCGGGTGCTTCGCCCCAGCCGACCGCCGCCTGCTGCTCGTCGCCAACACCGCCGCCGTCCCGGAGACCACCCCGGCCCTGGACGAGGCGCCCGGCTTCGAGCGGCTGCGCACCCGTTTCGACGACGTGCTCTCCTGGAACGAGGCGATCCGGCCCTTCCACCCCTCCGGCTGGTCGCCCCGCCCGGACGACGCCCCCCTGTGGGAGCGGCACCTGCGGCTGCTGTGGGGCCTGGGCGACGACGACGTCTCGCTCGTCGTCGAGTCCATCCAGGTCAGTCCGGCGCTCGCGGTCACCCAGTGCTTCCCCGACGCCCCGCTCGACGTCTACGCCGACGGGTTGATGAGCTACGGCCCCACCCGTAACAAGCTCGACCCGCTGATCGGCACCCGCGTCGGCCGGCTGCTCCACCCGGACCTCGTACCGGGCCTGCGGCCGCTGCTGCTCACGGAGTTCGGCGTCGCGCCGGAGATCGTCCCCACGGCCGCCTTCACGAAGGTGCTGGCCGAGCTCGCCGGGGCCGCGCCCGCCCTCGACGCGCCCGAGGGCGCGGCGCTCCTGCTCGGCCAGTACTTGTCGGCGCTCGACATCCTCAGCCCCGAGGAGGAGGAGCGGCTGCACGTGCGGATGCTGCGCGGGGTGGCCGCGCACGGCCACCGCGAAGCCGTCTTCAAGCCCCACCCGGCGGCGCCGGCCCGCTGGTCACGGATGCTGCAGGAGGAGGCGGACCGGCTCGGCGTCAGCCTGACGGTGCTGGACACGCCCGTCCTGGCGGAGGTGGTCTACCAGCGGCTGCGCCCGGCGCTGGTGACCGGCTGCTTCTCGACGGCGCTGGTGACGGCGAAGGCGTTCTACGGCCTCCCGGCGGCGTGCACGGGCACGGACCTGCTCCTGGAGCGCCTCAGCCCGTACCAGAACAGCAACAGGGTGCCGGTGACGCTGGTGGATGCGCTGCTTCCGGAGCTGAGCGCAGGCGCGCACCGGGCCGCACCCGACAACGGGGAGCAAGCCGGCCTCAACGGCCTCCTGGCAGCCGTCGGTTTCGCGATGCAGCCCCAGATCTACCCCGGTCTGCGCGAGGCCGCAGAGAACTACCTCCGCACCCACCTCACCCCCCGCACCCGCCGCTACTTCAAGCGCCGCCGCCTCACCGCCCTCGGACTCCCCGGCGCGCTCCCGGCCCAGCTGTCGTTCCTGCCGCGCAACCCGGCCGTACGAAGGGCCGCGCGGCGGGCACTCGCTCTCCAGCGGCGCCTGGCCAGGGCGAAGGCGGCGAGGACGGCGAAGGCGGCGAAGACAAAGACGAAGACGACGGTGACGACATGACCGCCCCGGCCTTGCCCCGGCCCCGCCGCAAAGCAACGGCGGCCTCAGCCGCATCCGCATCCGCATCCGCATCCGCATCCGAGGATTCGAAGCCCTTACAGGCCCCCCACGGCGGCAGCCGCCTCCGCGCCCTCGACGGCCTGCGGCTGGTCGCCGCCCTGATGGTGGCCCTGTACCACTACGGCGGGCGCGACGGGGACGTGAGCCGCGCGTGGGGCACGTCGCCGCGGCACGAATTCCCCACGCTGTCGGGCGCGTTCGCCTACGGCTGCCTGGGCGTCGAGATCTTCTTCGTCATCAGCGGCTTCGTGATCTGCATGAGCGGCTGGGGCCGCCCCCTGCGCTCGTTCTTCGCCTCGCGCGCGGCCCGCCTCTACCCCGCCTACTGGGCGGCGATCCTGCTGGTCACCGTGGCCTTCGCGCTGCCGGGAGCCGGGTACAAGACGGTGTCGTTCAGCGACACGCTCGTGAACATGACCATGCTGCAGCAGCCGGTCGGCGCGCAGCGGGTGCTGGGCGTGTGCTGGACGCTCTGGGCGGAGCTGCGGTTCTACGCGCTGTTCGCGCTGTGCGTGGTGCTGCCGGGCGCGACGCGGCGCCGCGTGGTGATGTTCTGCGCGATGTGGACGCTGGCGACGGTCGTCACGACCGCGTCGCACGTGGAGTTCCTGCGGGTCGTCGTGATGCCGGAGTACTCGGCGTACTTCATCGGCGGCATCGGCCTGTACCTCGTCCACCGCTTCGGGCACGACCTCCTGCACTGGGGCATCGTCGCCGTGAGCTTCCTCGTCGGGCAGCACTACGCGGTGGCGGGGCTGTGGCACGTGCCGAACCCGCACTTCTTCTCGTACCGCTCCCCGTACGTGATCGTGGCCGTCGTGGCGCTCGGGTACGCGGCGGTGGCGGCCGTCGCCCTGGGCGGGCTCGGCCGGCCGAACTGGCACTGGCTGACGGTCGCGGGCGCGCTGACCTACCCCTTCTACCTGGTGCACGAGCACCTGGGGTGGCTGGTGATCGGCACCCTGCACCGGCACTTGGGCGTCCCCGCCTACGGGACGCTCGGCCTGACCATCGCCCTGATGCTGGGCCTGGCCTGGCTGCTGCACCGCTACGTGGAGCGGCGGCTCACGCCCCTGCTGCGCAGGTCACTCGACCCGCGCACATCACCCGGCCCGGGCACGGCACCCGACAAGGGCACGTCACCCGGCCCGGGCACGTCACTCGACCCCGCCGGGGCGAGGCGGCGCTAGCGTGGCCTCGATGCCGGCGACGACGGCATGCAGGCCGTCCTCGAAACCGGCGTCGAGGTCCTCGAAGAACACTGTCCCGGCCTCTATGGCCAGGGGGTAGCCCTCCAGCTTGCGGGCGCGCTCCGACAGTTCGTACGCGGGATCGCGCTCGCCGCCGGGCAGCGGATAGACGGACTGCTCCTCTATGACGAAGCCCATCGTGTAGGTGTTGACGGTGAACCAGGCGCGGGCGGCGGCGCGCGGGGTGAAGCCCGCGTCCACGATCACCCGCATCATCCCCTCCACCGGGCTCGCGTAGCCGGTGCCGGTGAAGCGCGTGCCGCTGAAGACCTTGGCGCCGTCGCGGTAGCCGAGCAGGAAGTCGCGGATCACGTGGGCGGCGCCGGTGAGGAACCCCTGCCACGTGCTGGTGTCGACGGTCCTGAGGGGCTCGGCCATGCGCCGGAACATCTCGGTGGCCACCTCGTCGAGCAGCTCCTGCTTGTTCTTGAAGTGCCAGTAGAGCGCCGGGGCCTGGACGCCCAGCTCCTGGGCGATCCTGCGCAGGGTCAGGCCTTCGAGGCCCACCTCGTTGAGCAGGCGGAGTGCGGTGTCGGCCACTTGGGCGCGGTCGATGCGGGTTGCCACCTTGACAGCTTAACAACGTTCAGTTCACCCTGGGAGGGCAACGTACTTAACGACGTTAAGGGGGGCGGATCGCATGGCCACGCCTGCATCCACCGACGCATCCGCTGACGCATCCACCGGTACATCCAGCGCCGTGTCCAGCGACGTATCCGGCGCCGCGTCCACCGATACCGAAGTCCTCATCGCCGGAGCCGGTCCCACCGGCCTCGTCCTCGCCATCGACCTGACCCGGCGCGGCATCCGCCACCGGCTCGTCGAGCGGGAGGGGCGCGGCTTCCCCGGCTCGCGCGGCACGGGCATCCAGCCGCGCACCCTTGAGGTGATGGACGATCTGGGGACCGTGGAGGCGCTGCTGGCCTCGGGCGGCCCCGTCCCGCCCGTGCAGTCGTGGGAGGGCACCGAGCGCGGGCGCGAGTGGGAGCTCGTGGAGCGCGGCGAGCCGTCGCCCGGCGTGCCTTACCCCGATGCGCTGATGTGCCCCCAGTGGCGCACGGTGGAGGTGCTGTACGAGCGCCTCGAAGCCCTCGGCGGCGGGGTGGAGTTCAACACCGCGCTGGCGGGTTTCACCCAGGCCGAGGACGGTTCCGGCGTCACGGCCGAGCTGCGGCACGCCGACGGCACGGTGGAGACGGTGCGGGCCGGATATCTCGTCGCGGCGGACGGCGGTCGCAGCACCGTCCGGAAGGCGCTCGGCGTGCCCTTCGAGGTCGAGGCCGTCGATGCCCGCGCGGCGCTGATCGCCGATGTGCGGATGTCCGGCTTCGAGCGGGCGGGGATCGACCGCGACCACTGGCACATGTGGCCCACGGCGCCCGGCGGGCTCTTGGGCCTGCGCCCGCTGGAGGGCATGCCGGACGCCGTCCAGATCATGGCCTTCTGGGCCGACGCCGCCTATGAGCCGACCCCGGAGCGCGACGCCACCCCCGAAGCGCTCACCCGGCTCATCACCGAGCGCACGGGGCTCACGGGCCTCGTGCCGGAGGAGGTCACCTGGGCCTCGGCCTTCCGGCCGAAGGCCGGCATGGCCGAGCACTTCCGTACCGGCCGGGTCTTCCTCGCCGGTGACGCCGCGCACATCCACTCCCCCGCCGGCGGTCAGGGCCTCAACACGAGCCTGCAGGACGCCTACAACCTCGGCTGGAAGCTGGGCGCCGTCCTGCGGCACGGCGCGCCCGACGCCCTGCTCGACACGTACGACGCCGAGCGGATGCAGGTGGCGGCCGACGTGCTGGCCCTGAGCACGCGCGTCCACTCCCAGGACCGGACCCTCGGCTTCGAGCGGGGCCTGTCGCGGCGCGGCAAGGAGACCCACCAGCTCTCCCTCCACTACCGCACGGGCCCACTGGCCCGCGAGCTGCGCCGGGATCTGCCGGAGGAGGCCCTCCAGGCGGGTGACCGGGCGCCCGACGCGCCCTGCACCGATGCCTCGGGCGCGCCCTTCAGCCTCTTCGACGCCTTCCGGGGCCCGCATTTCACCCTGCTGGACCTCACGGGGCCGGATGCGGGAGCGGGCGGGCCGGCCGCGGACGCGGTGGCGGATGCCGTGGCGGATGTGGAGTGGGTGCGTACGTACCGGGTCGGCGGGCCGGCGCCCGATCTGATCGACGCGGGCGGGCACGCCGCGGCGGCGTACGGCAAGGGGCTCTTCCTGGTCCGCCCGGACGGCTATGTCGGGCTGGCCACGGATGATCCGGCGGACATACGGGCGTATCTGGCGGAGGTGTCAGCGATACCGGTGGCGCCGGCGATACCTGCCTGAGCGGCGCCCGGGCGGTGCGGGGCCGGCAACCCCACTCCCGCCGCCCCGTTCAGGCACTCCGTTCGGGCGACCGGTTCAAGCGCTCCGTCCTGGCGCTCCTCAGGCGCCCCGCTCAGGCCCCGTCGTGATTCGTCGCCGAGCCCGCCGCCGGGACCTTGAGCGTGTAGTCGACGGAGACCGCGAACCGACCCGAGGAGCCGCGGATCTCCAGGGTGTGGTTGCCGGGGCGCAGCGGCTCCATCTGCACCCACAGCCCGCAGGCGTGGGTGCGGAAGGTGCCGCCGCCGTCGGTGAGCGGGTTGCCCTCCTCGGCCGTGACCCGTACGGGCGTGGCGTCGTAGCGCTCGGGCCGCAGGGGCTTGCCGTCGAGGGTGGCGGTGCCCTTGGCGGGGGCCATGAACTCGGAGCAGCCGGCCTGATCGCTCATCAGGTTCACGAGCGGGAAGGCCACGCGCCGGTTCGCGGGGACGGCGCAGGTGCGCTTGGCGCGTTCGCCGAAGGTGCCGGCCAGGAACCAGACGCCGCCCTTCTGGCCCTGGGCGCACATGCTGCCGTCCCGGTCCTCGACGGGGTTGGAGCCGCTGGGGCTGGAGGCCGCCCAGGTCCACCAGCGCCCCTGGAGGGCGGAGGCGCTGAGCGGGCCGGTCGCCGCGTCGGGGGCGGCGGTGGCGGTGCCGCCGCCGTTCGGGGTGCTCTTGGCATCCGCGTGTTTCGGGGAGGGTGTGCTCGCGCAGCCGGCGGCCAGCAGGGCGCCGCCGAGCAGCAGGGCGACAGGTCTTCCAATACGCATAGGCGCAGCCTAAGGTCCGGTATGTCCGGTGTTGCGGCAGCAACGCAGGACAGGCGGAGCAGCCACGGCCGAGAGGAGCAACGCACGCGCGGATCCGGTGGCGGCGCCGCCCCTCCCGGGTCGTACTCCTGGGCCCTGCTCCCGGGCCGCCCTCCGTGGCCGTACTCCTCCCGGACCGTACGGCCGGGTCAGAGGACCAGCGACAGCAGCAGGACGAGGACGAGCGAGACGACGGAGATCACGGTCTCCATCAGCGACCACGTCTTGACCGTCTGACCGACGTCCATGCCGAAGTACTCCTTCACCATCCAGAAGCCGGCGTCGTTGACGTGGCTGAAGAACAGCGAGCCGCCCCCGACGGCGAGCACGAGCAGCGCCGTGTGCGTCGTGCTCATCCCGGTGGCCAGCGGGGCGACGAGGCCCGCGGCCGAGATGGTGGCGACCGTGGCCGAGCCGGTGGCGAGCCGGATGCCGACCGCGATCAGCCAGGCCAGCAGCAGGGCCGAGACCGACCAGTCCTTGGAGAAGTCGAGGATCATCCGGCCGACGCCCACGTCGATGAGCGTCTGCTTGAAGCCGCCGCCCGCGCCGACGATCAGCAGGATGCCGGCGATGGGGGCGAGCGACTTCTCGACGGTCCCGGCGAGCCGGTCGCGGCCGAAGCCGGCGGCCCGGCCGAGGGTGAACAGCCCGACGAGGACGGCGGTGAGGAGGGCGATCAGCGGCGAGCCGATGACGTCGGCGATGCGCTGCACGTGGTCCTTGGGGTCGTCCACGACGATGTCCACGAGCGCCTTGGCGAGCATGAGGACGACCGGCAGCATGACGGTGGCGACGGTGACGCCGAAGCCGGGGCGGCGCTCCAGGTCGGCCGAGGGCCGCTGCGGTATCAGCTTCTCGGGCGGCGCGATGTCCACCCAGCGTGCGGCCACCCGCGAGAACAGCGGTCCGGCGATCACGGCGGTGGGCACGGCGACGAGCACGCCGAGGGCGAGGGTCACGCCGAGGTTCGCACCGATGGCGTCGATGGCCGCCAGCGGGCCGGGGTGCGGGGGCACCAGTCCGTGCATGACGGACAGCCCGGCGAGGGCGGGGATCCCGATCCGCATCAGGGAGTGGTTGCCCCGCTTGGCCACCAGCAGCACCACCGGGATCAGCAGCACGATCCCGACCTCGAAAAACAGCGGCAGCCCGATGACGCCCGCGATCAGCACGATCGCCCACGGCATCGCGCGCGGCCCGGCCTTCGCCAGGATCGTGTCGACGATCTGGTCGGCGCCGCCCGAGTCGGCGAGCAGCTTGCCGAGGATCGCGCCGAGTGCGATGAGGACGCCGACGCCCGCGACCGTCGACCCGAGCCCGGTGGTGAAGCTCGCTATGGCCTTGTCCAGCGGCGCGCCCGCCGCGGCGCCCAGCACCAGCGAGCCGATGGTCAGGGAGAGGAAGGCATGCAGCTTGAAGCGGGTGATGAGGAGGACGATGACGGCGATGCCGACGAGAACGGCGATCCCCAGCTGTGCGTGACCCGCCGAAGTGATCGGTCCGGCGGGGGCCGCGGCCAGCATCTCGACGCTGAGAGTGCTCACGGGGCTTCCTTGGAGGAGGTGGAGGGAGAGGGGGTGCTACTGCAGCTGCCTCAGGGCCCGGGCGGCCCGCTCGGCGATGACCTCCGGGCCGGGCTCGACGCCGGTCTCGACGCCCGCCTCGTCCGCTTCCAGCGGTTCGAGGGTCGCGAACTGGGAGTCCAGCAGCCTGGTGGTCATGAAGTGGCCCTTGCGGGCCGCCATGCGGCCGGCGATCAGCTCGCGGTCGCCGGTGAGGTGGAGGAAGACGAGCCCGGGCGCGGCCGCGCGCAGCCGGTCCCGGTAGGCCCGCTTGAGCGCGGAACAGCTGACGACCCCGCCGCGGCCCGCACGGCCCGCGGCCCACGCGCCGATGGCGTCGAGCCAGGGGGCCCGGTCGGCGTCGTCGAGGGGGGTCCCGGCGGACATCTTGGCGATGTTGGCGGCCGGGTGGAAGTCGTCCCCTTCGGCGTACGGAACCCCGAGGGCCTCCGCGACGAGCGGGCCGACGGTGGTCTTGCCGGTGCCGGCGACGCCCATCACGACGACGACGTGCGGGTATGCCGGGCGGCTGCTCATCAGGGCCTCACTGTGTTCGTCTTCGTTGACGGGGGTGTGGCCACACTGAAACGCATTACGTATGACATATTCAAGCCCCTGTGACTCAAACGTCATACTTAATTTGCCGACGGGCCGAACCGTAGGCTTGCCCCATGGAAAACCAGGGGCAGGGGCTGCACGCGCGCGTGCTGGAGTCCCTCGGGCCCGCGATCACGGCCGGCGCGTACCCGCCCGGCAGCGTCCTGCGCACCGACGAGCTGGAGCGGCGCTTCGACGTCTCGCGCACGGTCATCCGCGAGGCGATACGCGTCCTGGAGTCCATGCACCTGGTCGAGTCCCGGCGCCGGGTCGGCGTGACCGTCCGCCCCGCCGAGGAGTGGAACGTCTACGACCCGCAGGTCATCCGCTGGCGCCTGGCCGGCGCCGACCGGCCGCGCCAGCTGCGCTCCCTCACCGTGCTGCGCTCGGCCGTCGAGCCCGTCGCGGCCGGCCTCGCCGCCCGCCTCGCGACCGCCGAGCAGTGCGAGGAGCTCACGCGGCACGCCCTCGGCATGGTCGCCACCTCCCGCGGCCAGCAGCTCGCCGCCTATCTGGTCCACGACGTCGCCTTCCACCGGGTGATCCTGCGCGCCTCCGGCAACGAGATGTTCGCCCGGCTCGGCGACGTCGTCGCCGAGGTCCTCACCGGCCGCACGGAACACCAGGTGATGTTCACCGACCCCGACCCGGCCGCCGTCACCCTGCACGTCCGCGTCGCCGAGGCCGTACGGGAGCGGGACGCGGCCCGCGCCGAGGCCCTGACCCGCGAGATCACGGCGGGCGCGATGGCGGAGCTGGACATCCTCGCCCCGTGATTCCGTCACCTGTTCGCCCCGAACGTACCGGGCACGCCACAAAACAACAGAGGTGCGACAAAATGATCGCCACATCGAACGGTCATCCGTAGCCTGGCTGCATGCGCCACGAGCACGATCACTCAAGCGACCGGGATCGCGACGACCAGCCGCTCTTCATCCGCAAGCGCTACGGCACCCGGTGGGTCTACAACCACCGCAACCCCGTGGGCCTCGCCCTCATCGTGCTCACCCCTCTCCTCGCCATCGGCGCACTCCTGCTGATGACGCACGGCACGGGCCGCTAGCCGAGTACCGCCTCCGGCTCCGGCGCCGGCCCCGGCACGACGGGCTTGGCTCCGCGGGTCCAGACGATCTCCAGATCCGCGCGGCGCATCCGCCAGCCCTCCCCGGTCCGCACCAGCTCGTGGGACATCCGCCCGCCGGACTCGAACAGCTCACCGCTCGCCCGCAGGACGTGCGTGCTGAGCTGATTGCCCGTCACCGTGGCGCGGTCGCCGGTGAAGTCGATGTCGATCAGGTAGTTCGTCCCGAAGTGAACGGTGCGCTCGAAGAGCGCCATGGCCGAGGCAACCGCCCGCACCACCTCGGCGCGGCCACGGACCTCACCGGCCGGCGTCCGGGAGCCGGCGTCCTCGGTGAAGAACGCCCGGCCCCACTCCTCACCGAAGCCGCCTTCACCGAGTCCCCCTTCGTCGAGGGACCGGAGGTAGCGGTCCACCAGCTCGATGATCTCGGCGCGGTCGCTCAGGTGTCGCAGCTGCCGCTGCATCGTGTCGGTGTCCATGCCGTAGATCATGAATTCTCAAGCTTGGTTCAGATCAAGCGCTGGCAGCAACCGCATGTACGGCGGCCATGGACCACTGGGGTTCTGGCCTTGCCGACTGCCCCTGTGTGGAGGGCGGGGGTCAAGGCAGGCTGGCAGCAGGGGGAGGGGTGGGGGGTGCGGGTTCGGTGGCTTTTGCCTGGGGCGGGTGGGTAGCTGGGCGCCGTACTCGTGCCGTCACGGATGCAGGCGCGTGAGGAGACCTTGCGCATGGGTCTGGGCTGGCGGGGAGCTGGCTGCTGCCGCGATGCGTCTGGGCCCGTCGTGGGCGCTTCGCTCAGTTCCCCGCCGCGGTGGCTGAGCGGGCGAGTGCGGATGGGAGGAGACTGGCGGCTGGTGGGCCGCTCTCAGTACGGAAATCCACCGGCTGGGGCGTGGTCCTGGCGGATAACGGGGCTTTGTTTGCCCGCCGACGGCCTCAGCTGTCCCACCACCCCGACCCCACCCCACCAGCCCCCACTCAGGGAAAGCCGCCCGCTCAGCCACGACGGCGGCGAGCTGAGCGAAGCGCCCACGACGGGCGAAAGCACATCGCGGCAGCTGCCAGCTCCCCGCCAGCCCAGACCCATGCGCAAGGTCTCCTCACGCGCCCGCATCCGTGACGGCGGGAGTACGGCGACCAAGCACCCACCGAGCGACGGACACCCGACGGGGCCGCGCCCCCCACCCCTCTCCCCTGCTGCCAGCCTGTTCTGACCCGCACCCAACCTACGGATCTCAGCCCGCTCCCGCTCCCCCTTTGAGGGTGCGTATCAGTGCGCCGAGGGCAGGTGGGGCCACTCTCACCACGACGGCGGGGGCGTCGCTCTCGCGGAGGGCAACCACGTCCCCGATCTCGGCGACCTCCACGCAGTCGTTGTTGTCACCGGTCCCCGAGTAGGTGGACTTCTGCCAGGTGATCACGCGTACCTCCTCGTCCATGCCCTCGCATCATGGGGACTACGGGGTCGACGTCGCCGTCTTGAGGGCGCGTATCAGCACGCCCAGCGCGCGGGGGGTGGTCCGCACCACGGTGGCGGGGGCGTCGCTCTCGCGGAGGGCGATGGCGCCGCCGGTGGCGGCGGCTTCGACGCAGTCGTTGCCACCGTCGCCGGTTCCTGAATAAGTGGACTTCTGCCAGGTGATCATGCGTACCTCCTCTGGAGCCTTAGAGCTCGCGTGCGACCCGCAGGATGAAGTCACGTGACGGCGATGGGTCGAGTGCCACACCGGCCAGCTTGCTCCAGCGATTGCGGTACGTGGCAAGTTGTTCCTCGTCGTGGAAGAACAGGTTGCCGTGCATTTGATCCACCTGGACCGTATCGAAGGCGGCCACACGATCAGCCGCGTAGAGCATGGAGTACCCCATTCCCGCGAAGCCCTCGACCTCGAAGGGAAGCACCCGGATCGTGATGCCGGGACGGTCGAATGCTGCTAGCAGGAACTCCAGTTGGCCGCGCGCGACCTTGCGGTCACCCACCCTCATCCGCAGTGCGGCCTCGTGCACGATGACCGTGAGGGTCGGCGGACCGCTGCGTTCGAGCACCTGACGGCGCTGCAGCCGGAATTCGACGGCCGTGTCGAAATCGCACCGGTCGAGATCGCTCGCCACGTAGGAGAACAGAGCGCGCGCGTAGTCCTCAGTCTGCAGCAGCCCGGGAATGTTGACGACCTGCACGCTCCGCAGAGCACACGCATGCCATTCCAATTCGGCCAGGTCCAGTGCCGACTTCGGCATGCGCCCGCGATATCCCTCCCACCACCCCCGCGAACGCTCGGACGCCCACGAGACCAGAGCTTCCACGAGTACGGCGTCGCGCACGCCGTAGGTCCTCGCAAGGATGCGCGTCCGGTCGCCGCCCACCGCCGCGTTCCCCGCCTCGACGTGGGACAGCCAAGCCTGGTCGCGACCCACCGCCGCAGCAGCGTCCCGCGCCACAACGCCCGCCCGCTCGCGCAGCTTCCGCAGCTCGGCACCCAGCCGTTCCTGCCGCGCCGTGACGATGCTCCGCCTCGCCATGTCGTCCTCTTTCTCGCGCACTTGCGGCGCCAATGTGTCACAGCGGGCCCCGATGGGGCGAACTTCACGGGACAGGTTGCACAGTCCCAAACATGGCCCCTACGTTGAGTGTCGCGCAGCTCACACCGTGAGCTCATCCGCCCCGGAAGCGCACCGCCCCGCCCTGCCCCCACGCAGTGGCACTCACACGCGGCAATGACACCGGGCGCGAGGCCACTTCACCCCACCCCGCCGGAGGCGACATGCTGGTTCTGCCTGCCCCGAAGCACGTCCCTGCCACTCCCGAGATCGAACCGTTCGAATACCGCCTACGCGTGCCGAACGACGCGCGTGCCGTCCCCATCGCACGCGGCACCGTGCGGGCCGCGCTGGCGGCCCACGGGCTGGAGGAACTGGTCGGCCGGGCCGAGCTGCTGGCGTGCGAGCTGCTGACCAATGCCATCGTGCACACCACCGACGACGCGGAGCTCCGCGTCTCCTGGTCGCAGTGGGAAGTGCTGACGCTGACCGCGTGGGACACCGGCGTGCTCCCGCCGACGCCGCACGCGGCGCCTCACCCCTACGACGACGGCGGGCGCGGTCTCACGCTCCTCCGCTCACTCGCCGACAGCTGGGGTTACTTCTCCTCGCCCCATGGGTTCACGTGCCGCCAGTCCAAGGCCGTCTGGTGTTCGCTCACCCGTGGTCACACCGACCGGCCGCCGCTCGAACCAGCGCTCCTCCGCTTCCAGTTGGGCGGCAAGTGAGATGAGTCGCGGTTCGCTGTTCGCCGGGCCCAGGAGCTGGGCGCCGAGGGGGAGGCCGTCCCGCATCGTCAATCCGGCGGGGACGCTCATGCCCGGCCAGCCGAGGACGTTCCACGGCCACGAGTACGGGCAGGCAGCGATCATGAGGGCATCCGTGCGGCTGCTGTTCAGGCCGGCGAGTTCGCCGGTGCGCAGCGGCGGGACGGCGGTCGTCGGGGTCAGGACCACGTCGAAGCGGTTGAAGATCTCCCCGACGCGGCGCCGCAGGGGTTCCTCCGCGGCGCGGGCCACGCGCAGGACCCCGCCGCCCAGCAGCAGGCCGCCGCGGGCGTTCACCCGCGTACGGGCGTCCAGCAGGGCGCGGTCGGGGACGCGTCCCGCCCATTCGCGCACGCCGGACATGGAGCGGGGCACGAAGGTGAGCCCGATCAGTCCGTAGCGCGGCTCCTCTTCGACCACGTCGTGCCCGAGGGCCGCCAGCCGTTCCGCGATGCGGACGGTTGCGGCCCGGACTTCGGGGTCGAGCCGCTGGCGGGCGGCGGCGAAGGCGGGGCGCAGGGAGAGGGCGATCCGCAGCCGCCCGGGGTCGCGCCGCGCGGCCTCGAGGACGTCCGCGGGCGGCGGCCGGTGCAGGTCGCCGGCGTGGCTGCCGCTCGCGGCGTGGAGCAGCAGGGCGGCGTCGGCGACGGTACGGGCGAGAGGGCCGTGGCAGGTGATGCCGCGGAAGGCTTCCGGTTCGGGCCAGGTGGAGATGCGTCCCCGCTGCGGTTTGATGCCGACGAGGTGGGTCCAGGCGGCGGGGATGCGGATCGAACCGGCGCCGTCCGAACCGAGGGCGGCCGGTACGAGCCCGGCGGCGACGGCCGCCGCGGCGCCGCCCGAGGAGCCGCCGGGCGTGTGCTCCGTACTCCACGGGTTGCGGGTCACGCCGAAGGCGGGGCCTTCGGTGACCGGCCACTGCCCGAGCTCCGGCGTGTTCGTCTTGCCGACGATGACGGCGCCCGCGGCCCGCAGCCGCCGTACGGCCTCGCTGTCGGCCGTTTTCGGCGGAAAATCGCCTGCGCAGCCGAAGGCGGTGGGCTCGCCCGCGACGTCGGTGTCGTCCTTGACGGCCAGCGGGACGCCGAGCAGCGGGAGCCGCTCCCCCGCCGCCAGCCGCCGGTCGGCCGCGTCGGCCTCGGCGAGGGCGGCCTCGGCCCGTACGCGGCGGAAGGCGTTCAGATCGGGCTGCGTCTCCGCGATGCGGGTCAGGGAGCGCTCCACCAGCGCTCGTGAGGAGACGTCGCCTGCGGCGAGTGCCCGTACCTGTTCCGTCAGTCCACTGGCCGTCAGGTTCATTAAGTCGGCGTTGTCTGCCATCCGGTTCCTCCCCCGTAGCTCGGAGCCCTCCGCTCCGAATACCGTGAGTGCACCTCTGGCCTCATTTTGTACCCTTCCTCTGGCTTGGGGAGGCGAGAGTGACGTCATCTATGGCGTTGACGGACGAAATACGCGCACTGCACGCGGAGGAGGGGCGGCCGGCGGCGCTGGTCGGCCGGTTCCGCAGGACGGCGGTGCTGGTGCCGTCGGACGGTCAGGACGGTTTGTGGTCCGTGGAGTACGGCGGGATCCGGTGGATCTGCGCGTTCACGGACGAGACGGCGCTGGGCCGGTTCGCCCTCGCACAGGGCGCTGACGGATCGTCGGACTGGACCTACCGGACCGTTCTGGGGGCGCGGCTGCTGGATGTGGTCGTGCCGGGCGTGGGCGTGCCCGCGGGGGTGGCGCTCGACGTGGCGGGGCCGTATCCCGCGCTGTTCCCGCCGGTGGTGGGGATCGTCCCGGACGCGTACGCCGTGGATGCCGTCGATTCCGTGGACGTAGGCGAGGCTGTCGAGGGACAGGGCGCCGGCGCGTGAACGACGACCGTCTCGCCGCCGATGCCGCCGCCCTCGGCAACATCGCCAAGGGCATCAACGGCGCCATCGCCGAACTCAAGTCCCTCGGCAGCCCGGGTGAGGCGGCCGTGGGCCGCGGCTTCGACGAACTCGCCCTCAGCGGCGTGGAGCTGGGGCACGAGGGGCTGGCAGCGGCCTTCAAGACCTTCTGCGACCGGTGGGACTGGGGCGTCCGCGCCCTGGTCCAGGACGGCAGCCAGTTCGCCGAGCGGGTGGGGCTCGCCGCGGGTTACTACCACGAGCAGGACGCGTACATCAGGGACTCGTTCAAGGTCGGCGTGAACGCCGCGATGGGCAATCCGCACCTCATGGAGGAGGACGTCGAGAAGAAGTCCGTGAGCGAGGTCCTCGCCGACAACCCGGTCAACGACTTCCGTCACCCGGACTACAGCGAAGAATCGTTTCGCAAGGCGGACGAGAACAGCCGGCAGGTCTGGGCGAACACGCTGCGCGACGCCAGTACGGGTGCGGCGAACGGCTTCGGCAAGGGCCCGCTGGGTCACCAGGGCACGGAGGCGGCGAACAAGCTGGCCGACAAGCTGGACGGCGGTAGCGGTACCCCGGAGGGTCGCGGCTGATGGGCATCTGGGATCCGATCGACGCCGTCGGCGAGCTCGCCGAAAAGGGCATCAACAAGGTCGAGAAGAAGGCCGGCGAGGCCGTCGAGTGGGGCGCGGGCAAGGTCGCCAAGGGGCTCGACAAGATCGGCGCGCACGACGAGGCGCTCGCCGTCCGGTACCTGGGCAACCGTACGGCCTCGGGCCTCGGCGCGGAGATCAAGGAGGAGCAGCTCGGGCGGACGGAGAACCCGCTGGCCCTGGTCCACGGGGAGCCGTGGGGCATCGAGGCCGCCGCCAAGCACCTCCAGGCCTTCCACAAGGCGTTCGACACTGCCCATTCCGGTCTTCAGCGGGTGCACTCCGGCGAGTGGAAGGGCGTGGGCGCGCAGGGTTTCGACACCCACTTCGCGCCCGAGCCGAAGAAGTGGGCGCAGGCCGCCGACGCCTGCGAGAACGCCGCGAACGCGCTCTCGTCGTACGCGCACACCGTCCGCTGGGCGCAGGAGCAGGCACTGGAGGCGATCCGTCTCTACAAGCAGGGCAAGAAGGCGACGGAGAAGGCCGCCGAGGCCCACAACGCCAAGGTCGACGCGTACAACGCGAAGCTGAAGGAGGGCAAGGACCCGGGCGAGCGGCCGGGCGACTTCCACGACCCCGGCGCCGCCGACATCAAGGAGGCGCACCGCATCCTGGACGAGGCGCGCAAGCAGCGGAACACGGCGGCGGGCGAGGCCAAGTCGAAGATCGACAAGGCGGTCGCGGCGGCCCCGAAGGAGCCGGCCTTCCACACCCGCATGAAGGGCGACGTCCAGGACTTCGGCCGGGGCGCGCAGGTCGAGCTGCTCCACTTCGGCGGGGGCGTCTTCCGCGCGGGTACGGACCTGGTGAAGTTCGGGCGGAGCATGAATCCGCTGGACCCGTACAACGTCACCCACCCCGCCGAGTACGTCACCGGCATCAACAACACCGCTGCGGGCATCGTCTCCCTCGCGTCCCACCCGGAGCGCATTCCCGGCGCCCTGGTCGGCCCCGGCTGGGGCTCGGACCCCTCCGAGGCCGCGGGACGGCTCACCGGCAACTTCCTCCTCTCCCTCCCCAGCGGCGGCATCGCGGGGGCGGGGACGCGGTTCGGGGCGAGCGCGGTGCGGGAGGGGGCGGAGATCGGTGCGCGGTCGGCCGGACGGGCGGGGGCGCGGGCGGGGGAGGAGAGCGCGGCCCGGCGTGCGGCGCGGGAGAATCGGCAGGAGCCGAATCGCGACCCGCGGGACGTGGAAACCGGCAAGACGGACCCGGTGGACATCGCGACGGGCCGCATGTTCCTCCCCCAGACGGACGTCACACTCCCCGGAGCGCTCCCTCTCGTCTTCTCCCGGCACGTGAAGTCCGGCTACGTCTCCGGTCGGTGGTTCGGCCCGTCGTGGGCGAGCACCGTGGACCAGCGGCTGGAGATCGACGACGAGGGCGTGATCTTCGTCGACGAGCACGGGCGGCTGCTGGAGTACCCGCACCCGGTGGCGGGCGTGCCGACACTTCCGGCGAGGGGCCCGCGGTGGCCGCTGGCGATCGAAGCGGACGGTACGTACAGCGTGACCGACCCGGAGAGGGGCCACACGCGGCACTTCTCCGCGCACTCCCCGGCCGGCGACGGCGGCTCGGCTCTCCTGCACCAGCTGACCGACCGCAACGGCCACTGGATCACGTACGAGCACGATGCGAACGGCACTCCCACCGCGCTCTCCCATTCCGGCGGCTACCGCATCCGGATCACCACGGACGCGGGGGCCGGCCGCATCACCGCCCTGCACCTGGCGGACGGGACGGAGCTGGTTCGCTACGGCTACGACGAGGCCGGAAACCTCACGGAGACCTTCAACTCCTCCGGTCAGCCGCTGCGTTTCGGCTACGACGAGCGCGGCCGGGTGATCTCGTGGACGGACCGGAACGGCACGCACTACGCGTACGCGTACGACGACGAGGACCGCTGCGTCTTCGAGTCAGGGGCAGAGGGGCACATGCGGTGCACCCTCGAGTACGGACCCCTCGACCCGGCCAGCGGCCTGCGCGTCACCAAGGTGACCGACGCGCTGGGCCACACCACTGCCTACACGATCAACCGGCGTTCGCAGATCATCGCCGTCACCGACCCCTTGGGTGCCACGAGGCAGTCCACCTGGGACCGCCACAACCGTCTCCTTTCGCGCACGGATCCCCTGGGGCACAGGACGGAGTTCCGTTACGACGAGGAGGGGCGCCTGACCGACGTTTTCCGCCCGGACGGGAAACGGATTTCGGCCACCTACGACGCCCTCGGCCTGCCCGGGACAACGACCGGTGCGGAGGGAACGGTGTGGCGTCACGCGTACGACGCCGCCGGCAACCGCACGTCGACGACCGACCCTTCGGGCGCAGAGACGCGTTACGCGTACGACGCGTCGGGCCACATCACGTCGGTGACGGACGCCCTCGGCAACACCACCCGTATCACCTGCAACAGAGCGGGCCTTCCCGTCGAGGTCACCGACCCGCTCGGTGCCGTCACCAGCTACCGCCGGGATTCCTTCGGCCGCGTGACGACCGTCATTGACCCGCTCGGGTCCACGACGCGCCTGACGTGGACGGTGGAGGGTCGGCTCGCACGGCGCATCGCCGCGGACGGCGCCGAGGAACGATGGACGTACGACGGCGAGGGCAATTGCACGGCGCACACGGATGCGCTCGGCGGCGTCACACGCTACGAGTACGGACCGTTCGACGTCCTGACGGCGCAGACGGGCCCGGACGGCGTGCGCCACGAGTTCACGCACAACACGCAGCTGCAGCTGACACGGGTCACCAACCCGGAGGGCCTGACCTGGGACTACACGTACGACCCGGCGGGCCGGCCAGCCGCCGAGACCGACTTCGACGGCCGGACGCTGAGGTACGGACACAACGCGGCGGGACGGCTGGTGTCCCGTACGAACGGGCTGGGCGAGACGATCGCGTACGAGCACGACGTGCTGGGGCGTGTGGTGCGGAAGGATGCGGCAGGCTCGGTCACGACGTACGTGCACGACGCGGCAGGCCGGCTGATAGAGGCCTCCGGCCCGGACGCGACCGTCGTCTACGGCCGGGACCGCCTGGGCCGCGTGAAGTCGGAGACGGTGAACGGCCGGACGCTGACCTTCGCGTACGACGCGTTCGGGCGGCGGACGCGGCGGGTGACGCCGGGCGGGGCGGTGAGCACGTGGGCCTATGACGCGGCGGGGCGGCGCACGACGCTGACGGCGTCGGGGCAGGCCTTCGAGGTGGAGCACGACGCGACGGGCCGGGAGGTGGCGCGGCGTTTCGGGCAGGGACTGACGTTGTCATCGGCGTGGGACGCGGTGGGCCGCTTGGTCTCCCAGGGGCTGGAGGGTGCCGGGGCGGAGCTTCTCCAGCACCGCGCCTACACCTACCGCCGCGACGGCCACCTCACCGGCATCACGGACATCGCCACGGGCTCGCGCTCCTTCGACCTCGACGCGGTGGGCCGGGTCACGGCCGTCAGCGCGGCGGGCTGGCAGGAACGGTACGTCTACGACGAGGCGGGCAACGTCACGGAGGCGACGTGGCCGGCGGACCACCCGGGCGCGGAGGCGCAGGGCGCGCGCACGTACGCGGGGACGCTCATCGCCCGCGCGGGCGGGATCCGCTACGAGCACGACGCGCAGGGCCGGGTGGTGCTGCGGCAGAAGACCCGCCTCTCCCGCAAGCCGGACACGTGGCGCTACGAGTGGGACGCGGAGGACCGCCTGAGGGCGGTGGTGACCCCGGACGGCACGCGCTGGCGCTACACGTACGACCCGCTGGGCCGCCGCATCGCCAAGGAGCGCCTGACGGAGTCGGGCGAGGTCGCGGAACGCGTGGACTTCACGTGGGACGGCGCGACGCTCGCCGAACAGACCAGCACGGCCGCGGGGCTGCCGAACCCGGTCACGCTGACCTGGGACTACCAGGGCCTCCACCCGATATCCCAGACGGAACGCATCTCGGCAGCGGACGCGCCCCAACGCGAGGTGGACCGCCGCTTCTTCGCGATCGTGACGGACCTGGTCGGCACGCCCACGGAACTGGTCGACGAGACGGGCGAGGTCGCCTGGCGCACCCGCGCCACCCTCTGGGGCACGACGGCGTGGTCCCGCGACAGCACGACCTACACCCCCCTCCGCTTCCCCGGCCAGTACTTCGACCCGGAAACCGGCCTCCACTACAACTACCACCGCCACTACGACCCCGAATCAGCCCGCTACATATCCCCGGACCCCCTGGGCCTCGCCCCGGCCCCGAACCCGACGACGTATGTCGACAATCCCCATACGTGGTCGGATCCGCTGGGGCTAACCCCATATTCGCCGCAGATGGGGTATCGCGCACTCAAAGAAGGAGAGGATCCAGCCGTGGGACTTCATCGTCCCGGCGCAGATCCAAACGTCCAGCCATGGGAGCATGTAGTTGGCAACAACAATTCACCATGGATATCACTGACAACAGATCCGGACATTGCTTTCACCAAGTACGCAAACGGCGGCGAGAGCCCAATCGTCGCGGTGGACATCAACAGAATTAACTCCGAAACCATTAACGCGGCCGAACATCTCCCAACACCTCACGAGATGTTTGATTTCGCGAAAGATGCTTCACTGAGGGATCGTGAAATACTCGCCAAGCATTCCGTTCCCCCCGAAGCCATCCTCAAGGACTGGCCCGCCGGGACCAGCTGGGAGACAATAGAAAGAGACATAGAGGCAAATGGCTGGGGTTAGCCGGGAACAGAATCTCGCTTCATGGAATCAGGTGAACACCGAATGAGCAACAAGTCGTGGAAATTGACGCAGGGCGACAACGTCGTGGGGAGACTGCTCCTGCTCGAGGTTGATCAGCCGTGGTTCATTTGCCAATTCTCCCCTGCCGAGCACTGGGAGGCGGTCTGCGAAGTCTTCGGACAACAGTCCTGCGCCATGAGGTCAGGCAACACGGAAATGATCGCCGCGTCGATGGGAAGGGTCCGCTCCATGGGACTACAGCTGGTGCCGGAAGTCCCCACTGGAGAAGAAATCGAGCCGATAATGATTCACATCGAGGGCGAAACGGCGAAATTTCGAGCCTAGCCGTATGACCGTGGAGGAATTCTGCAGCAAGGCTAGCGCTTCGCGCTCGTCCGGACGTACGGCTGCCCGCCGAAGTGCTGAACGTCGCGACACTCAAGTTGATTGCCGACGTGCCCCGGTTTCGCGTTGTCGCCAAGATACGCGGGCCGGGCACGCCGGAATCAGAGCTCGGCGTCGGCCACGTACAGGGTGCCCTCAGCCCCGAGCCACACAGTCGATAGGGTTTTCGACCACGGGTACGGGCATTGCGATCGCCAGCGAAAGGCCCCCCCAACGCGCCCCCACCGGGCGCGGCTCCCCCTGGGTCGCGCCGAGCGACATCGAGCGCCGTCTTCACGAAGCGAAGACGCGCGGCGACTTCGATGCACTGGCCCGCACCGATCTGTTCCTGGCCATCTCGTCGGCGTCGCCAGTCGCAGATCACCTCGCGGAAGCGGAGATGAGCGCAGGTTGCGTTCTGCACAAAGGGTTCGACTGAAATCCTGGCACCAACGGGCATCGAT
Organism: Streptomyces sp. NPDC008001; assembly: GCF_042958085.1. Taxonomy (NCBI): domain Bacteria; kingdom Bacillati; phylum Actinomycetota; class Actinomycetes; order Kitasatosporales; family Streptomycetaceae; genus Streptomyces; species Streptomyces sp. NPDC008001. The sequence continues at coordinate 191,524 of NZ_JBIBIZ010000006.1, forward strand.
GAGAATTGAAGTCGTGAGGGTTCTTGACGCCAAGGCCGGGGAGGTGGAGTTCCGCTCCGCCGCCGGGAGTGCGTGCGGGGTCTGGCGGGGCGGTTCCCCGCCTCAATCAGGCGTCTTTGACGTGGAGTTCGACATACCGGACACCATTGACTCCTGGCAGCCGTCGAGGGCGCTCGTTGGAGGGATCCGGTCGGCCGGGGCATCCGACCGGCTCAGGGTCTCTGTTTCCGGGACGGCAGAGCGAGTGGAGGCCGGCTCCGTCGTGTCGCTCAGGGTGTGTTCGGACATCGTGCTGGTCGAGCTCGGCGATGCCACCGGCAAACCGGACGCCGGCGCTGCCATCACCTTTACGGCACGGCGTGTGGAGCTCTGGCCCTATCAACTGTGAGCCCACAGGGTGGGGTTAACCCCATCACGCGCTCGGGCGTTGGCCACATGGGCGGTTCGCCAAGGGGCCGACAGGCTGGGGTTATGACTTCGCGTGGCCGTAAAGGCCTTCTTCTTGCCCTGTCCGCCGCCGCCTGCGCCGCCGGGCTCACCGTGCCCGTGCAGGCCGCCGCCGCGTCCGGCAGAGACGTCGGCGCGCTCAAGTGGCGGCCCTGTGCCGGGGAGGGGAGTCCGGCCGGGGCCGAGTGCGCCACTCTTCCCGTGCCCCTTGACTACCGCAAACCCTCCGGTCCTACCGTCGACATCGCCGTCTCCCGGCTCCGTACCGACCGGCCGCAGGCGCGGCGCGGTTCGCTTCTGCTGATACCGGGCGGGCCCGGCGGCTCGGGGGTGCAAGACCTTGCTCAGCAGGGGGAGAAGGTGCGGAAGGCCACCAAGGGGGCCTACGACATCGTGGCGCTGGACCCGCGGGGCACGGGCGGCAGTACCTCCGCCGACTGCGAGGTGTCCGAGGAGGACCGGCAGATGGTCGCCTTCCGCGCCTGGCCCGCTCCCGACGGCGACATCTCCGAGGGCGCCGCCCGCGCCCGCCGCATCGCCGACGCCTGTGCCCGCAACGGCGGCCCCGTGCTGCGCAGCATGTCCACCCGTAACGAGGCCCGCGACATCGACAGCTTCCGCAAGGCGCTCGGCGAGAAGAAGCTGTCCGCCGTCGGCGTGTCCTACGGGACCTACGTCGGCGCCGTCTACGCGCAGATGTTCCCCGAGCGCACCGACCGCTGGGTGCTCGACAGCAGCGCGGACCCCGACCCCACCCGCGTCGCGCACGGCTGGCTGAACAACATGTCGGGTGGCGCCGACGACGCCTTCCCCGACTTCGCCCGGTGGGCCGCCGACCCGGCCCGCGGCGAGGACCGGGTCGCCGAGCGCGCCGCGGACGTCCGCCCGGAGTTCCTGGCCCTCGCGGCCGAGCTCGACCGGAAGCCCCGCACGTTCAAGGACACCGGCCACCCGCTGACCGGCAACACACTGCGGCAGGTGCTGCAGATGAGCCTGTACGGGAAGGAGCGCTACCCGGCCGTCGTCAGGCTGATCCAAGCCGTCCGCAGCAGCGCCGACGGGCCGGTCACCGCGCCCGACCCCTTCCCCGAGCCGCTCTCGCAGCGCGACGCGGCCGTGTTCGCGGGCGTCGTCTGCAACGACGTGGCCTGGCCGCGCGACGTCGCCTCGTACCAGCGGGACGTCACCGCGGACCGCACCCGCCACCCGCTCACCGGTGGCATGCCGGCGACCATCACCCCGTGCGCGTTCTGGAAGGACTCGCCCGCGGAGAAGGCCACCCGCATCACGGACCGGGGCCCGTCCAACATCCTCATGGTGCAGAACCTGCGCGACCCGTCGACTCCCTACAGCGGCGCCCTGAAGATGCGACAGGCCCTCGGCGACCGCGCCCGCCTCGTCTCCGTGGACGCTGCCGGCCACGGCGTGTGGCTCGACACGGGCAACGCGTGCAGCGACCGCGCCGTCAGCGAGTTCCTCGTCACCGGCAAGCGGCCGGCCGGGGATGTCCTCTGCAAGTGACCCCGGACGGTCCGCCCACCCCTCCCGTCCGGACCGTTCAGAACAGCTGCTGCTGGCCGTCCATCGGCGGCTCCTCCGGGTCGAACAACCGCGGTTCCGTGGTCAGCAGCGGCGCCGAGCGGCGCGACCCCGGGCAGGAGATCAGCTCGTACGAGAAGGCCGGGCGGCGGCCCGGCGGGTCGTGGCGGGCGTAGCGGCCGCCGACGACGGCGATCTCGCGGGTGCATACGGGGCAGGCGCGGCGGGGAGCGGACATACCCTCCAGTGTCTCTCACGGAGAGCACGAGGAGAGCACTCGGAGAGCACACGGAGCACCGCCTCAGAAGGCGTCCGCCGGAACGTGCGTCCCCCACACCTCCCGCAGCGCGTTGCACACCTCCCCCACCGTCGCCCGCGCCCGCAGCGCGTCCTTCAGCGGGTAGAGCACGTTGTCCGTCCCGGCGGCGGCCTTCCGGAGCGACGCCAGGGCCGTCTCCACCGCGCGGCCGTCCCGCTCCTCCCGCAGCCGTGCGAGCCGCTCCCGCTGCCGGGCCTCGATGGCCGGGTCGACGGACAGCGGCTCGTACGGCTCCTCCTCGTCGAGCCGGAAGCGGTTGACGCCGACGACGACGCGCTCGCCGCTGTCGGTCTCCTGCGCGATGCGGTACGCGTTGCGTTCGATCTCGGCCTTCTGGAAGCCCTGTTCGATGGCGGCGACCGCCCCGCCGCGGTCCTCGACCCGGCGCATGAGGTCCACGGCGGCCTCCTCGACCGCGTCGGTCAGGGACTCGACCGCGTACGAGCCGGCGAACGGGTCCACCGTCGCCGTCACGTCCGTCTCGTACGCGAGGACCTGCTGGGTGCGCAGCGCCAGCCGGGCCGCCTTGTCCGTCGGCAGGGCGATGGCCTCGTCGAAGGAGTTGGTGTGCAGGGACTGGGTGCCGCCGAGGACCGCGGCGAGGCCCTGGACGGCGACCCGCACCAGGTTCACCTCGGGCTGCTGCGCGGTGAGCTGGACGCCCGCCGTCTGCGTGTGGAACCGCAGCATCCGGGACTTGGGGTCGCGGGCGCCGAACTCCGCCTTCATCACCCGCGCCCAGATCCTCCGCGCCGCCCGGAACTTGGCGACCTCCTCCAGCAGCGTCGTGCGCGAGACGAAGAAGAAGGACAGGCGCGGGGCGAAGCGGTCGACGTCCATCCCGGCGGCCACGGCGGTGCGGACGTACTCGATGCCGTTGGCGAGGGTGAAGGCGATCTCCTGCGCGGGCGAGGCGCCCGCCTCGGCCATGTGGTAGCCGGAGATCGAGATCATGTTCCACTTGGGGAGCTCGGCGCCGCAGTACGCGAAGGTGTCGGCGACCAGCCGCAGCGAGGGCTTCGGCGGGAAGATGTACGTGCCGCGGGCGATGTACTCCTTGAGGACGTCGTTCTGGACGGTGCCGGTGAGCCGGTCCGCCGGGACGCCCTGCTCCTCGCCGACCAGCTGGTACATCAGCAGGAGGAGCGCGGCGGGGGCGTTGATGGTCATCGACGTGGAGACCTCGCCGAGCGGGATGCCGCCGAAGAGCACCCGCATGTCCTCGACGGAGTCGACGGCGACGCCCACCTTGCCGACCTCACCGCTCGCGACGGCCGCGTCCGAGTCGTGGCCCATCTGCGTGGGCAGGTCGAAGGCGACGGACAGGCCCGTGGTGCCGTGGTCGATGAGCTGCCGGTAGCGGGCGTTGGACTCGGCGGCGGTGCCGAACCCCGCGTACTGCCGCATCGTCCAGGGCCGGCCGGTGTACATCGTCGGATACACGCCCCGCGTGAAGGGATACGCGCCCGGCGCGCCGAGCCGCTCGGCGGGATCCCAGCCGGCGAGGGCCTCGGGGCCGTAGACGGGCTGGATGGGCAGGCCTGACTCGCTCGACCGGCTCATGGGATGCCTCCTGCCTCCCGCGCTCCGCTCTCCGTTGTGCGGAGGTTACTCATCCGGACTGTAGCGGCGGGGAGGGGAGAAGAGAGGGGGGCGCGGGCAGAGCCGGGGGAAGAGCCCCGCCCGCGCCGATGCGCAGGAGCCGACGGTATGGGGGGAACTCCGGCTCGTGCGCAGCCGATGACCAGTCGGCTTCACTACCTACAGCGCCGTGGGGTCGGAAAACGTCACACCCGGGGCCGGAGCACCGAAATCCGTACCGCTCCGGACGGGCGGTACAAGGCGGAATGCACTGCTCGGAGTGGTGTCGCTGTCGTCGCCGCCCTGGCCGGAGCCCGTCCGTCCGCCCGAGAGGCCACCGGACAGGCCTCCGGAGAGACCGCCGGACCGGGCGCCCGGTCCGGTGGTCGTGCCCGCGCGCCCGGCGTCGTCCGCCTTGACCAGGCGGTCGCAGAAGGCCCGCAGGCCGGTGGTGCTGCCGAGGCCGGCGGCGCGCTCCAGCGTGCGGATGTCGTCCTCGTCGACGGCGCCGCCGCGCTGCTGCTGGGCGTCCAGGTAGTCGCGGCACATGCGGACGGCCCAGGCCGTGCCGGCCTTGGAGCCGTCGCCGCGGTCGTTGCCGTCCTTGCCGTCGCCCTTGCCCTTGCCGGGGCGCGGCGCGCCGGACGGGGAGCCCCCGGGCTCGTTCCTGTCGGCGGGCGCGGCGCTCCGGCCCCCGCCGGGCGCGGAGCTGCCGGACCCGTCCGGGCTGCCGTGGGCGCGCGGGCTGCCGTCCCGGCCGCGGGACGGCGACGCGCCGGGGGTGCGGCTGCCGTCCGGGGAGACGTCCGCGGCGCGGTCGTCGCCGAAGGCGGACACGCTGGGTGCGGCCGCGGGCTCCCCGCCGGCGCGCCCGAAGGGCGCGGGCAGCACGCCCGCCCCGGCGGCCACCGCCACGCCGCCGATGGCGCAGCCCGCGAGGGCCATGGCCACGGCGGCCTTGACGGGCTGCCAGCGGGAGAAGATGCGGCGCCGGACGGCGGCGGGGGCGCCGAGCCGTACGGAGGGTTCCGGGACGGGGTGGAGTGCCGGGGCGGGCGCGGGGGCGGGCTCGGGCGCGGTCAGGCCGGCGGTGTCAGTGGTGCCGGCGGTGCCGGCAGCAGCCGCACCGGCGGCGGTCGTGGCGCTGCGCGCAGTCGTCGTCGCTGCTGAGGCCGTGGCAGCCGTGGCGGCCCTCGCCTCGCGGAACGCGGCCAGTGCCGCTTTCTCACCGGGCAGCGGCACGCCGTCCGCGGCCGGCGGCGGGGTGAGCGCCCGGAGTACGGCGACGAGCCGCTCGGCTTCGGGCGGCACGGGGGGGCCGTCCGGCGCGGGGACATCATCCGACGCGGGGACGCCGCCCTGCGCGGCGCCGGACGGGGCCGTCTCGCGGCCGCCGTCCGAGGCTTCTCCGGAAACGGGAGCGACGAGGTCTTGTCCGGAAGCGGGCACGTCGGCTGCCCCGCCCGCCGGGACACCGCCCGCGGCCCGCCCGGCGCCGCGCGCGGCCACGCCGTCACGCCCGGCCGAGCCATCGCGTGCAGCTCTTGCGGCACCTACGGCCTCGTTCACGAAGGTGTCGGCCAGATTGCCGGTCGCGTTGTCCGTCAGGTTGTCGTCGGCAGCTCCGCTGCCCTTCGCCGGGCCGGCGGCAGACGGGCCGCTCAGCAAGCGCTCCACGGCGTCGTCGTCCAGCCAGTCTTCCAGCCAGTCGTACCGGTGGTCGTCCGCCATCACATGTCCTTCTGCGTCCGCGCACGCATTTGCGTCACACCGGCAGAAGCGTTCGCTCCGGGCTGGTCCCCGGGACGTGCCCGCCGCTGCTGGGGGACGGTGTCCGTGACCGGCTTCCCCGCCGGCCGGGCGGCGCTGCCCGGCCCCGGCACCGTTCCGTTCGCCCCCACAGTCTCGGTCGTCACATCGACCCCGTTGGTTCCCGACGTCACCATCTCGGCCAGTCGCCGCAGGCCGCGGTGCGCGGCGGTGCGCACCGCGCCCGGGCGCTTGCCGAGCACCCCGGCCGCGCTCTTGGCGTCCAGGCCGACGACCACGCGCAGCACGACGGCCTCGGCCTGGTCCTGCGGGAGTTGCGCTATCAGGGCGAGGGTGTTGCCGGTGCCGACGGCTTCCAGGGCCTCGCCCGCGGTGTCGGCGTCGGCGGCGCGGCCGGCGAGCTCGCTCTCGTCGCCGCCGATGGCCGGGCGCCGGCCGCGCATGCGTATGTGGTCCAGGGCGCGGTTGCGCGCGATCCGCGCGGCCCAGCCCCGGAAGCGGTCCGCGTCGCCGCTGAACCGCCCGAGGTCGCGGGCTATCTGCAGCCACGCCTCGGAGGCCACGTCCTCGGCGTCGGCCTCGCCGACGAGCGTCCGCACGTAACCGAGCAGGCGGGGCTGCACGGAGCGGTAGACCGTACGGAATGCCGTCTCGTCCCCACCCTGGGCCGCGCACACCGCGGCCGTCAGCTCGGCGTCGTCCCCCTGCACGCCCTCATCCTGCACCACTCGGAGATTCCGTGGCTCAGTAGCCCGCCGGCCCGCTGCCGTAAGGATTCTGCGGCGGGTTGGGCCAGCCGGCCGCCGGGCCGCCGGGCTGCTGCCCGGGGACATACCCCGGAGCGCCGTACGGCACACCGGCGGGCGCCGGTCCGCCCGGCATGCCGGGGGCGCCGCCCGGGCCGGCCATCGCGCGCTGCTCCTGCAGGCGGCCGAGCTGGCGGACGACGAGCAGGGCCAGGACGCCGGCGGCGACCATCAGCAGCGTGCCGAAGGCGGAGATGTTGGAGGCGTTCTTCAGCGCCTCGACGTCATCGCGCCAGGAGGAGCCGTCGTAGCCCTTGGTGGCGATCCGCGCGGCCGCGGAGGCGCTGATCACGGACGAGGCCGCGGTGCAGACGCCGGAGGCGATCCACAGCGTCCACCAGGAGTTGAGCAGGCCCTTGGGGGCGCGGGCGCCCGGGAGGGCGCTGCTCTTGTAGATGTCGTTGACGATCTGCTTGGGGAACCAGAAGTTGACGACGGGGGTGAACCAGGCGCCCGCCGCCCAGCCGATGCCGAAGCGCTGGCTGCCGGGGGCGAAGAACTCGGCGTTGATGCGGGCCCGGCGGAACCAGACGGCCCACAGCGTGGCCGAGGCGGCCATGCTCAGGAAGGACAGCACCGACGCGACCGTGGCCGCGGCGTCCCTGTCCTGGATGTCCTGCTCCGTGGTGGAGGTCACGCCGTTGTCGAGCATGTCCTGGAGGGCCACGCGCGTCTGGGTCTCGGTCCAGAAGACGAACAGCAGCACCGCCGTGCTCACCCCGAGCGCGACCATCAGCGCGATCCGCAGGCCGCGGCGCAGGTCGACGCCGCCGACGGGCATCGGGGCGCCCGGCATCGGGGGGTACGGGTAGGCGGGCGCCGGCGCGGGCGCCATGGCGGCGGCCTGCTGCTGGTACGCGCCGCAGGCGGCGCAGCGGCCGTCCGGGCCGACGGCGGCGGCGCGGCAATTACCGCACGGATACATAGGTGAGAACCCCCTGGGAGTGGCCGATTTCCCGATCGTCCGGTTTGCCCCGGCCACTGGACCAACAAGCGAGCGACACGCACCGGCATCGGCGCGGACCCGCACGTTACGGGCAGTGACCCGGCTTCGTCCAGAAAGGGTCACCGGGGCCGGGGAGCGGAGGCCGTTCGCGCCCCGCCCCGGGGCCCGATCTGACAGTGTGACGAATTGACGGCTTACGGCGCTGTAGGAGGTGTGGGCCCCACCAGGGTCCGCACCGGACGGCGGTCGGGGCCTCTCCTGTGGGGGGTGGCGGCCCCGGCCGCCGGCCGTCCGGCGGCCGTGACCCACGCGCCGGGGCACCGGCGGCAGCAGCCGTCACCGCCGCCGGCAGCCGGCTACGCGTCCTCCTGCGCCACGTCCTTCACCGTGATCGTCAGGTCGTTGGTGACCGTGAAGTACGGCCGGAGCCGCACCTCGCCGCGGACGGCGCCCGGGAAGGTGTCGATTCCCTTGCGGTCGGCGAAGTCGCCGGACAGCCGGCCCACGCGCACGAGCGCCGCGCCCGCCTTCGGCCGCACCCACAGGTCCCACAGGTCCTGCTCCTCCTCCGGCTTCTGGCGCCGCTGCATCGGCTCGTAGGGCAGGAGCCCCGAGCCGTCCGCCAGCGGTGCGCGGACGTCGCCCACCGAGCCGTCGCCGTGGCGCAGCCGCGCGATCAGCTCGCCGCCCTCGCCCGGCTCGGCGCCGTAGAGCCGCACGGCGACCCGGATGCCGTCCTCGCCGACGCCCACCTCGGTGGCCTCGGCGTGCTCGGGGCGCAGCCAGGTGCGGACGGCGAGGAAGCCGTCGCTCGTCTCGTACGGGACGACGGCGGCGACCCCGGCCGCGGTCCGGGCGAGGTCCAGGCCGAGGAGGGCCTTCTGCTCGACCAGCGCGGCGGTCAGGCGGCGGCGCGACTTGTCGCCCGAGCGCTCCGCATAGGTGTCCCAGCGCCCCTCGGGGAGGGCGTGCGCCGTGCGGTCCAGGCGGGCCTCGACCCACGTGCCGGGCTCGCGCCGGGCGGGGAGCGGGACGCGTACGGACTCCTTGCCCTTGGTACCGCGGTGCCGCAGCAGCAGGTGCGTGTCGGCGGCGGTGAGCTCGTCGGCGCGCAGGCGGACGACGAGGGAGCCGTCCGCGGCGACGGCGCAGCGCGCCTCGGGGTGGGCGGCGGAGCCGGGGGCGGGGGCGGCCACGGCCGCCTGCTTCTTGCGCCCGCCGCCGAAGAGGCCGCCGAACAGCCCCTTCTTCTTCTCGGCGGTCGTCGTGGAGCCCGGGCGCAGCTCCTCGAAGAGCTCCTCGTAGCGGGCGGCGATGCGGGAGGGCTCGTAGCGGCCGGCGGTCTCGCGGGCGGCGACGCCGAGGCGGGCGCGCAGTCCGGCATCGCCGGTGATCTTCAGCAGGGCGTCCGCGTAGGCGTCCACGGCGTCGGAGGTGTCCCCCGGGCCGCCCAGCGGGACGAGCACGCCGTCCGTGCCGTCGGTGAGGATCTCGCGCGGGCCGTACGGGCAGTCGGTCGCGACGACGGGCAGGCCCGCGTGCATGGCCTCGACGATCGTCATGCCGAAGGACTCGGCGTCGGAGGCGACGGCGGCGACGGCGCCCTTGGACCACTCGGTCTCGATGGGCGAGCGGGCGCCCATGAGCGTGATCCGCTCGTACAGACCGAGCTCCTCGATCTGCTTGCGGAGCTTGGCCTTGGCGGGGCCGCGGCCGTAGATGCGCAGGTGCCAGTCGGGGCGCTCGGCGGCGACCTTGGCGAAGGCCGCGATGAGCCGGTCGTAGCGCTTGACGGCGACGAGGCGGCCCGCGGAGACGATCAGCTTGGAGGTGCCGTCGGAAGGCTCCGCGACGGGGGCGGGAACGGCGTTGGGGACGGCGAGGATGCGCGCGCGGGCGCCGGGGAGGGCGTCCCGGTAGTGCCCGGCGTCGGCCTCGGAGACGGTGGTGAAGGCGTCCAGGGCCGAGATCGCCGGGTCCATCACCGCGTGCAGCTCGGGGACGTGGGCCTCGTGCGTGAGGTGCTCCTGGCCGAGGCGGAGGTAGCGGTCGGAGCCGTACTTCGCGAGGTAGCCGATGAGCTTGGGGCGGGTGGCGATGACGACGTCGGCGTCGGTGGCGGCGAGGTGGCCGCGGACGCGCTCGTCGGTGAGGGCCGTCGCGGCCATCCGGCCGTTGTCGATGCGCTCGTCCCGGAAGATCTCGCTGGGCTGCTGGTTGAGCGGCGCCTCGTACTCGTCGCTGTCGCTGCCCTCGCGCAGGTCGACGAGGGGCGTGAGGCGGACGCGCGGGTCGATGGCCAGCTCCGGGTCGTCCGCGGGCCGGTTGACGCTGATGATCCGGACCTCGTGCCGGTCCGCGAGGGCGGCGGCGAGGTTGACGGTGGAGCGGATGGTGCCGCCGATGCCGTACGCGTTGTGCAGCAGGAATTCGATCTTCATCGGGCCCTCGTTCGGATGCGCGTGTTTCCTCCCGGAGGTTAGGCCCTCCGGGGCCGGCCCCGCATGCGCCGGTCGCCTGCGGCGGGCTTCCCGGGACGATACGTGCGGTTTCCGCTCCGCGGGGGTTCGGTTCGGTGGTGCCGTCGGGTTCGGGGCCGCGGCGGCCCGCCGCCCTCGCCCGGCCGAGCGGGGGGCGCCACCGGCATCCCGTGCCGTACGGGCCGGGGCGGGGCTCGGCACCGCCGGGTGCCGGCGCGGGGGCTGATCGCCGCTGCGGCGGGGGCAGGAGTTGGGGGCCCGGCGCCCTCATGCCTGCCGCCATCGGCGCCCGTGCCCCGCGAGCCCCGGGTGAGCTTGGCACCGCCGGGTGCCGCCGCGGGGGCTGATCGCCGCTGCGGCGGGGGTGGGAGCCGGGGGCCGGCCGGCGCCCTCGCCCGGCCGAGCGGGGGGCGCCACCGGCATCCCGTGCCGTACGGGCCGGGGCGGGCTCGGCACCGCCGGGTGCCGGCGCAGGGGCTGATCGCCGTTGCGGCGGGGGTGGGAGCCGGGGGCCGGCCGGCGCCCTCATGGCTGCCGCCGCCGGCGCCCGTGCCCCGAGCCCCCGGCGGGCTCGGCACCGCCGACCGCCGCCGCGGGGGCTGATCGCCGCTGCGGCGGGGAGGGAGCTGGGGGTGCCCCCGCAACCCCGTATCCGCCGCCGCGGCGCGCTACCCCCGCGGCAAGGGTCCGGCGGAATCAGGCGCCACCGGCACCCCGTGCCGTACGGGGTCGGGCGGGCTTGGCACCGCCGGGTGCCGGCGCGGGGGCTGATCGCCGCTGCGGCGGGGGCAGGAGTTGGGGGCCCGGCGCCCTCATGCCTGCCGCCATCGGCGCCCGTGCCCCGCGAGCCCCCGGCAAGGCTCGGCACCGCCGGGTGCCACCGCCGTGGCTGATCGCCGCTGCGGCGGAGGTGGAGCCGGGGTGCCCGGCATCCTCCGGGGCGGCCACGCCCCCGTGTCCGGGGCCGCGGGCCGCCCGAGCGCGTCCCCAGTCGCTAGCGGACCTTCGCGTCCAGTGTCGCGAAGTCTCGCCACGGGATTGTCGGGCGGCGGGCGTCCCAGAGGCGTTGGGAGGTTGCCGCCAGGGGGAGGTGGATGCCTGTGGCTACCTGCTGGGGGGTTTGCGCGTCGGGGTGGTCGCACCAGACGGCCAGGCGGCCGCCGGGCACGCGGTCCGGGCCGGACTGCGCGGGGACCGGCGCCGTGCCGCGGAGCACGGCCGGGGACCACTGCTCGTAGATGCGCTGTCCGGTCGGATAGCGGAACTGGTTGGGCTCGCCGAGGACGTAGTAGAGGTACTCGTCGTTGAGGTTGACGAGCGGCCGTCCCTCGTTCAGGTAGTCCTGCGGGGCGCGGGCGCCGATCTCCTTGCCCGTCCAGTATTCGGCCTCGATGTCCTTGTTCGCGGTGACGACGCCACCGGGGAAGAAGCCGTCGTTCCAGGCCTTGGCCTTCTTGCCGAGGGTGCGCACGAAGGCGGCGCGGTCGTTGAGCCAGCCGGTGGCCAGGTCCTGGACGCGGGCGCGCGGCCCGTACTTCTCCTTGGCGCGGGCGGCCAGCCGCGGGTAGGAGGCCTCGGGGTTCTTGGCCATGAGGGCGCGGTACTCGTCGGCGCCGAGGTGGAACCACGGGCCGGGGAAGAGCGGGGCGTACTCGCGCAGCAGGTCGTCGACGATGCGGCCGGCGTCGGGGTTGGCGATGTCGACCGCGCCGCGGGCGGCCTTCCCGGCGGCGTCGCGCAGCTGCAGCGTGGGGTGGGCGGCGATGACGGCGCCGAGGTGGCCGGGCGAGTCGAGCTCGGGGATGACGGTGACGTGCAGGGACTCGGCGAGGGCCACGATGCGGCGGACCTCGGCCTTGGTCAGGTGCTGCTTGGAGACGATCTCGGGATGGGAGTCGCTCTCGATGCGGAAGCCCTGGTCGTCGGAGAAGTGCAGGGCGAGCTGGTTGAGCTTGAGGGCGGACAGCTCCCGCACCCGGTCCTCGATCCACGCGGCGGTGAAGTGCTTGCGGGCGATGTCGAGGTGGAGGCCGCGCTGGGCGCGGTCGGGACCGTCGCGCACGACGCCTTCGGGGAGGCCGCCCCCGGAGCGCACGGCCTGCAGGAGCGTGCGCGTGCCGTAGAACACGCCGGCCTCGCCGGCCGAGGCGACCAGCACCTTGCCGCCGCGGGCGGTCAGCTCGTACCCCTCGGCCGCGAGGGGCCCCTGGCCCGTGCCCGGGCGCAGGGCGAGTTCGACGTCGCCGGAGCGGGCGGGGCCCGCCGCCACGTACTGCAGGCGGAGTTCGGCGGCGAGCCGGCGGCCCTCGTCGGCGAGCGGGCCGGAGGCGATCACGCGGGCGCCGTCGACGGGCCGCCAGCCGGGGCCGGGCGCGGCCTCGGCGGAGCGGACGGCGGGGATGGCGCGGGGGATGCCGGCGGGGACGGGGGCCTGCGCGGAGGACTGCCGGACGGGCGACCGGGACGCCGAGGGCGAGGCGGAGGAGGCCCTGGGCGAGCGGGAGTCGTCGTGGCTCGGCGGCCGGGCGGCACCCCCCTCGCGGGGGCAGCCCATGAGGGTCATGGTGACGAGGAGGACGGCGGCGCAGACGGTCCCGCGGACCGCCGATGCCCTGGTCGTCCTGAGGCGCAGTCCCATGGAGCAAGCCTCCTCTTAAGGGATCTTTCGGTCCGCTTGGAGCAAAAGTAGTCCTTTTGTCCATAAAGAGCCCGCTCATGTCCACCGCGCGCCGGAAACCGCCCCCGTTCGTATGAAATTCCTGCATCCGTCGGCCGGTGGCCGAGAAGCATCGCTACGGTGGCGGCCCGGTTTGACTCCACCACCCGACGGAGATCGGGGGTCCGCGCTGTACGACCTCGACCGCCCCGACCGCCCCGACCGCCACGGCCTCGACCGGCTCAACTCCGCCACCCCGGGGGCCGCCGAGGCCGCGCTCCTCGCCTGCTGCGGGAGCCGCCGCTGGGCCCGCCGACTCGCCGCCCTGCGCCCTTATCCGGACCTGCGCACCCTGCTGAGCACGGCGGAGCACGCCGTCCGCGGCCTGGCCCCCGCCGACCTCGCCGAGGCGCTGGCCGACGAGACCGTGCCCCAGCACCTGTTCCCCGCCCCCGGCCGCCCGGGCCCGCCGCCCTCCCCCGCCACCGAGGCCGCCCGCAGCGCCATACGGCGGGCCCACGCCGCCTACGAGGGCAGATTCGGCCATGTTTTCGTCCTATGTCTGGACGGCTGCCGGCCGGACGAGGCCTTGGCCCGCACCCTGGCCGCCCTCCGCACCCGGCTGGCCGCCTGCCCCGCGGACGAGGCCGCCGTCACCGCCGCCGAGCTCGCCCGGCTCGCCCGCGGCCGGCTGGCCCGGCTCGCGCCGGACACCCCGCCCGTCCGGCCGCGCGGCGCCCCGCAATGCGGGGCCACCGGGGGGACATAACACCCATTCAGCGGAACATCGCAGGTCAGATGAGGTGCGTACAGTTTTTCAGAAGCACCCCTTACGGCCCTTGACGGCTCCGCACATGCCTGTTTGATCACACCTGCGGACCCCGGGACGCCGAACCGACAAGGCGTCGCTACGATGGCCAGGGCCGGTGGACCGTACCCGGCCGGGCCCGACCGACAGAGAAGCCGGCAGGCCCTGATCCCCGCTCCCGGAGGGTTTTCCGTGCCGGCTGGAACGCTGTACCGCGGCCGGGAAGGCATGTGGTCCTGGGTGGCTCATCGAGTCACCGGCGTCCTCATTTTCTTCTTCCTGTTCGTGCACGTCCTGGACACCGCTCTCGTCCGCGTCTCCCCCGAGGCGTACGACGACGTCGTTGCGACGTACAAGACGCCCGTCGTGAATCTGATGGAGTACGGCCTCGTGGCCGCCATCCTCTTTCACGCTCTCAACGGTCTCCGCGTGATCGCGGTGGACTTCTGGTCCAAGGGACCGCGGTACCAGAAGCAGATGCTGTGGACCGTCGTCGGGATCTGGGTCGTGCTGATGGCCGGCGCCTTCTACCCCGTGCTCCAGCACACGCTGCGCACGCTGTTCGGGAGCTGAGTCGCGAAATGTCCGCTGAAACCACCCCCGCCACCGCCGCCGCGAGCGACGTCTCCCTCTACGACGTCGACAACCCGGCCCCGGTCATCGAGGCGCCCCGCAAGCGCACCAAGAAGACCCCGAAGGCGACCCGCACCAACTTCGAGCTGTACGGCTGGCTGTTCATGCGGCTGTCCGGCATCGTCCTGGTCGTCCTGGTCCTCGGCCACCTGCTGATCCAGCTCGTCCTCGACGGCGGCGTCAGCAAGATCGGCTTCGCCTTCGTGGCCGGCCGCTGGGCCTCGCCGTTCTGGCAGGCCTGGGACCTGGTCATGCTCTGGCTGGCGATGCTGCACGGCGCCAACGGCCTCCGCACGGTCATCAACGACTACGCGGAGCGCCCGACGACCCGCTTCTGGCTGAAGAACCTGCTGTACGCGGCCACGGTGTTCACCGTCCTGCTGGGCACGCTGGTGATCTTCACCTTCGACCCGAACATCCGCTAGAGCCCGGGGCTGACGACACCATGAAGATCCACAAGTACGACACCGTCATCGTCGGCGCCGGTGGCGCGGGCATGCGCGCCGCCATCGAGTCGACGAAGCGCAGCCGCACCGCGGTCCTGACGAAGCTCTACCCCACCCGCTCCCACACCGGCGCCGCCCAGGGCGGCATGGCCGCCGCCCTCGCGAACGTCGAGGAGGACAACTGGGAGTGGCACACCTTCGACACGATCAAGGGCGGTGACTACCTGGTCGACCAGGACGCCGCCGAGATCCTGGCGAAGGAGGCCATCGACGCGGTCCTCGACCTCGAGAAGATGGGCCTGCCGTTCAACCGCACCCCGGACGGCACCATCGACCAGCGCCGCTTCGGCGGTCACAGCCGCAACCACGGCGAGGCCCCGGTCCGCCGGGCCTGCTACGCCGCGGACCGCACCGGCCACATGATCCTCCAGACGCTGTACCAGAACTGCGTCAAGGAGGGCGTGGAGTTCTTCAACGAGTTCTACGTCCTGGACCAGCTGATCACCGAGGTCGACGGCGTCCGGAAGTCCGCCGGCGTGGTCGCCTACGAGCTGGCCACCGGCGAGATCCACATCTTCCAGGCGAAGGCGGTCATCTACGCCTCCGGCGGCACCGGCAAGTTCTTCAAGGTGACGTCGAACGCCCACACGCTCACGGGCGACGGCCAGGCGGCCTGCTTCCGCCGCGGCCTGCCGCTGGAGGACATGGAGTTCTTCCAGTTCCACCCGACGGGCATCTGGCGCATGGGCATCCTGCTGACGGAGGGCGCCCGTGGTGAGGGCGGCATCCTCCGCAACAAGGACGGCGAGCGCTTCATGGAGAAGTACGCGCCGGTCATGAAGGACCTCGCGTCCCGTGACGTCGTCTCGCGCTCCATCTACACGGAGATCCGCGAGGGCCGCGGCTGCGGTCCCGAGGGCGACCACGTCTACCTGGACCTCACCCACCTGCCGCCGGAGCAGCTGGACGCCAAGCTGCCGGACATCACCGAGTTCGCGCGCACCTACCTCGGCATCGAGCCCTACACGGACCCGATCCCGATCCAGCCCACCGCGCACTACGCCATGGGCGGCATCCCGACCAACGTCGAGGGCGAGGTGCTGGCCGACAACGACACCGTCGTCCCCGGCCTCTACGCCGCCGGCGAGGTCGCCTGCGTGTCCGTGCACGGCGCCAACCGCCTGGGCACCAACTCGCTGCTCGACATCAACGTCTTCGGCCGCCGCGCGGGCATCGCCGCCGCGGAGTACTCCGCGAAGGCCGACTACGTCGAGCTGCCGGAGAACCCGGCGCAGTTCGTGGCCGAGCAGGTCGAGCGGCTGCGCAACTCCACCGGCAACGAGCGGGTCGCCGAGCTCCGCAAGGAGCTGCAGGAGACCATGGACGCCAACGTCATGGTCTTCCGCACCGAGCAGACCATCAAGACGGCCGTCGAGAAGATCGCCGAGCTGCGCGAGCGCTACAAGAACGTGTCCGTCCAGGACAAGGGCAAGCGCTTCAACACCGACCTGCTGGAGGCCATCGAGCTGGGCAACCTGCTCGACCTGGCCGAGGTGATGGCCGTGTCCGCGCTCGCGCGCAAGGAGTCCCGCGGTGGTCACTACCGCGAGGACTTCCCCAACCGCGACGACGTCAACTTCATGCGCCACACCATGGCGTACCGCGAGGTCGACGGGGACGGCAAGGACTCGATCCGCCTCGACTACAAGCCGGTCGTCCAGACCCGCTACCAGCCGATGGAGCGTAAGTACTGATGAGCACCGCGACTCTCGACAAGGTCGAGGCCGACTCCGCGGCCTCGCCCTACATCACGGTCACCTTCCGGATCCGCCGGTTCAACCCGGAGATCTCGGACGAGGCCATGTGGCAGGACTTCGAGGTCGAGATCGACCCCAAGGAGCGGGTCCTCGACGCCCTCCACAAGATCAAGTGGGATGTCGACGGCACGCTGACGTTCCGCCGCTCCTGCGCGCACGGCATCTGCGGCTCCGACGCGATGCGGATCAACGGCAAGAACCGCCTCGCGTGCAAGACCCTGATCAAGGACATCAACCCGTCCAAGCCGATCACGGTGGAGCCCATCAAGGGCCTCACGGTCCTCAAGGACCTCGTGGTCGACATGGAGCCGTTCTTCCAGGCCTACCGCGACGTCATGCCCTTCCTCATCACCAAGGGCAACGAGCCGACGCGCGAGCGCCTGCAGTCCGCCGAGGACCGCGAGCGCTTCGACGACACCACCAAGTGCATCCTGTGCGCCGCGTGCACGTCCTCGTGCCCGGTGTTCTGGAACGACGGCCAGTACTTCGGCCCGGCGGCGATCGTCAACGCCCACCGTTTCATCTTCGACTCGCGCGACGAGGCCGGTGAGCAGCGGCTGGAGATCCTGAACGACAAGGACGGCGTCTGGCGCTGCCGCACGACGTTCAACTGCACGGACGCCTGCCCGCGTGGCATCGAGGTCACGAAGGCGATCCAGGAGGTCAAGCGAGCGCTGATCACGCGCCGCTTCTGACCTCCGGTCGGTACGCACGACGAAGGCCCCGTCCTCCCCTGCGGAGGGCGGGGCCCTCGTGCGTGTCAGGCGGACCGGAGGGCGAGCCCGGCCAGGGCCTCGTCCTCCGCCTGGCGGCGGCGCATGACGTCGGCGTACCGGGCCAGCGCCGCGCGGCGGCGGGCGATTTCGGCCATCTCCTCGTCCAGGCGGTGCATCTGGGCCTCCACCGTCTCCCAGGAGAGGCCGCAGGGCATCAGGGCGGGGCCGCCCTGGGCGCACGGCAGGAGCTCGCGGATGGTCTCGGTGTTCAGTCCGGTGGCGAGGAGCTCGCGGATGCGGGAGACGGTCTCGGCGGCCGTGGGCGGATAGCTGCGGTAGCCGTTGAGGTCGCGCTCGGCGTGAAGCAGGCCCTGCTGTTCGTAGTAGCGCAGCGAGCGAGGGCTGGCGCCGGTGAGCCGGGACAGTTCGCCGATCCGCATGTGTTCCCCCTGGGACTTGACCTTGACACTGGTGTCACACGGCAACCTGATGCGCATGACACACATTCCCGCATTCGCCACCACCGTCCACGGCTCCGGCCCCGGCCTGCTCCTCGCGCACGGTGCGGGCGGCAGCATCGCGGGCAACTACGCCCCGGTCATCCCGGCCCTCGCCGAGCACCACACCGTCGTGGCCCCCGACTACCCCGGCTCCGGCGCGACGCCGCGCTCGGACGCCCCGCTCACCCTGGACGGCCTCGTGGACGGGATCGTGGCCGCCGCGGACGAGGCGGGCCTCGACACCTTCACCCTCCTCGGCTACTCGCTGGGGACGCTGGTCTCCGTGCGGACCGCGGCCCGCCACCCGGACCGGGTGCGCGGCCTGGTCCTCACGGCCGGCCTGGCCCGGCCGGACAACCGGACGCGGTCCTCGCTGGCGATCTGGAAGCGGCTGCTGGAGGCGGGCGACACCGAGGGGTTCGCCCACTTCGTCGCCCTGAGCGGCTTCGGCGAGGCGTTCTTCAACGCCCTGCCCGAGCGGGAGGTGCCGGCCTTCCTGGAGGTGATCGCCGCGGGCGTCCCGGCGGGAGCGGCCGAGCAGGCCGCGGTGGTCGCGGCCTCCGACACCACGCCCCACCTCGCCGGCATCTCCGTCCCCACCCTGGTGATCGCCACCCTGCAGGACACCCTCGTCGCGCCGTCCAACTCCCGCTTCCTGGCCGGGCACATCCCCGGCGCGGAGTACGTGGAGCTGGACGCCGGGCACGTCCCGATGGCCGAGAAGCCGCGCGAGTGGGAGAAGCTGATCCTCGACTTCCTGGCCCGCGAGGAACTCTGACGATCACTTGGCCGAATCGCCGGACGTACGCGCGTTCCTGTGTTTGAGTGTGGCGCATCACTGGGCGGAGGGGGCACGGGGATGCGCGGGGTGCGGGCGGGGGTGGCCTTGGTGGCCGCCGTGGTGCTGGGCAGCGGGGCGGCGGGGTGTCAGCTGATGTCCCCGGGGGACGACGACGAGGGGCCGATCACCGTCGGCACCACGGACACCGTCACCACGCTCGACCCGGCCGGGGCCTACGACGCCGGGTCCTGGGCGCTGTTCAGCAACCTCTACCAGTCCTTACTGACCTACGTCCCCGGCACGGGCACGCCCGTGCCGGACGCGGCGAGCCGCTGCGGCTTCCGGGGCGGCGACTTACGCACCTTCGAGTGCGAGCTCCGCGAGGGCCTGAAGTTCGGCAACGGTCATGAACTGACGGTCAAGGACGTGCAGTTCTCGTTCGAGCGGATCAAGAGGATCAAGTCCCCTCAGGGGCCGCAGTCGTTGCTCGACACCCTGCAGTCGGTCACCACCGACGACCGGACGATCACCTTCCAACTGCGCGTCCCGGACGCCACGTTCCCGTTCAAGATAGCCACCGGCGCCGGTGCCATCGTCGACCGCTCGCTCTACCCGGCCGACAAGCTCCGCACCGGCAACGAAGCGGACGGCTCCGGTCCGTACCGCCTCAAGAGCTACGCGCCGCACGCGGTGGCCGAGCTGCGGCCCAGCGACACCTACCAGGGGGCCGTCAAGCACAAGGGCGGCGACGTCACCGTCCGCTACTACCGCGATTCGGCCGCGATGAGCCGGGCGTGGAAGCAGCGGTCGGTCGACGTCGCCGGGCGGCTGATGCCGCCGGCCGACATCGCCGGGCATTCCCTGTCGGACACCGGAGTGAAGCTCATGGAGAGCACCGGCTCCGAGACCCGCTCGATGTTCTTCAACCTGCGCGAGGGCTCCCCCTTCGCGCAGCAGGCGGTCCGCCAGGCCGTCGCCGCCGTCATCGACCGCGAGGCCCTCGCCCGCGACGTCCACCGGCGCACCGTCGAACCCCTGTACTCCCTCATCCCGCAGGGCCTCACGGGCCACACCACGTCCTTCTTCGACCTCCGCCCCCAGCCCGACCCGGAGGCCGCCCGCGCCCTCCTCCGCGAGGCCGGCGTCGCCCTCCCGGTCCGCTTCACCCTCGCCTACTCCCAGGGCGCCGCCACCGACGAGGAAGCCGCCCTGCTGAAGAAGCAGCTGGAGAGCACCGGCCTGTTCGAGGTGGGCACGCGGCACGTGGAGTGGACGGAGTTCCAGCAGGGCTACGCGAGGGGGGCCTACGACGCCTACTGCGTCGGATGGCTCGCCGACTTCCCCGACCCGGACAACTTCACCACCCCGCTCGTGGGCCGCTCCTCCAGCTTCCGCTCCGGCTACGACAACCCCCGGGTCGAGAAGCTCATCCAGGCCACGCAGAGCAGCTACCAGCGCGGCCGCGTCATGAAGGACTTCCGGGCCATCCAGGAGATCATCGCCAGGGACGTGCCCGTGGTGCCGCTGTGGCAGAAGAAGGACTACGTGCTCAGCAGCTCCGCCATCTCGGGCACCCAGTACCTCTCCGACGGCACCGGGCAGTGGCGCCTCTGGGAGCTCGGCCGCATCTGACGGGCCGGGCACGGCACCGGCCGGGGCCGGGGCGGCGGGGCCCTATGACGTGCGCCGCAGCGCCCGCACCCCGCGCAACCCGATCAGCCCCACAGCCGTCCCCAGAAGAAACGAGGTGACCGCGAGCAGCAGATGGACCCAGAAGTACGCGGTCGGGTCGCCCGCGTCGTCAAAGGCGAGACCGCTGCCGTCCTTCCACAGATTCTTTGCGAAGGTGATCCAGATGACCCAGCTCCACACGCCGAAGGCGAGCAGGAACCAGGAGACGGGACGGGAGAGGGTGGCGGGGGCGGGCGACGCGGCCGGGGCGGTGGCCGCGGGGGGCGCGTCAGGCGTAGTGCTCGGCATGGGTTTCAGTATGCGTTCGGGTCAGTGCAATAGTCCTATCGGGTCCCCGGCCGTCATCCGAGCCAGTGAGGCGGCGACTGGAACCACCAGGTGGCGGGGTAGTTTCACGGACGTGCCGACGACGACATCACACCCCACGCGGGCCGGCGCGACGCGCCGCCGCCGCGGGGCCGCCGCGCTCGCGGCCACCGCCTCCCTGTTCGTGCCGCTGATGACCGCCGCCCCCGCGCTGGCCGACCCGACGCCGTCGCCGTCGCCGAGCGCGAGCCGGCCGAGCGTCAGCCCGAGCCCGTCCGCCGCCCGCGCGAACCCGGGCCCCTCGGCGAACGGCGGCGCCGCCCGGGAGGACGACGGCAAGGGCATCGGCCGGCGCGCGCCCCGGACGCCGCCGTCCCGGATGTCCACCGTGGGCGGCGAGATGCTGGGCCGCCCCGGCCCGCAGGTGCAGCTCGGCCCGGGCGCGCCGCAGCTGCCGAGCGAGCTCAGCGGCCGTTCGTGGCTCGTGGCGGACGCCGAGTCGGGCGAGATCCTCGCCGCGAACAACGCGCACTGGCAGCTGCCGCCCGCCTCCACGCTGAAGATGCTCTTCGCGGACACCGTGCTGCCGAAGCTGCCCCGGACGCAGACGCACAAGGTCGTCCCGTCCGACCTGGAGGGCATGGGCGCGGGCAGCAGCGCCGTGGGGGTGAAGGAAGGGTCGTCGTACAGCGTCCACGACCTGTGGCTGGGCGTGTTCCTGCGCTCGGGGAACGACGCGGTGCGGGTGCTGGCGTCCATGAACGGCGGCATCCCCAAGACCGTGAAGGACATGCAGGCGCACGCCCAGGAGCTCCAGGCCCTCGACACGCACGTCGTCACCCCGGACGGCTACGACGCGGACCGGCAGGTCTCCAGCGCGTACGACCTGACGCTGTTCGCCCGCTCGGGCCTGCAGAAGGCGGACTTCCGGGAGTACTGCTCGACGGTGACGGCGCAGTTCCCCGGTGAGGAGCAGCCGGGGAAGAAGCGCGAGAGCTTCGCGATCGTGAACACCAACCGGCTGCTGACCGGTGAGGGCATGGAGCACGGCCCGTACAAGGGCATGGCGGGCGTCAAGAACGGCTCCACCACCAACGCGGGCAACACCTTCACCGGTGTCGCCCAGCACGACGGCCGCAAGCTGCTGGTGACGGTGATGAACCCGGACATCCAGGAGCCGCACGAGGTCTACAAGGAGACCGAGCGGCTGCTGGACTGGGGCTTCGAGGCCGCCGGGCGCGTCAAGCCGGTCGGCATGCTGGTTCCCCCGAAGGAGGCCGGCACGAACGCCAAGGGCGGCGACGGACAGGCCGGCGGCGACCACGCCCAGGCCTCGGTGGCCGGCTCGGGCTCCGGCGGCATGTGGACGGCCCTGGGCATCGCGGGCGGCGCGCTGGTGGCGCTGGGCGCGGGCGCGTTCGTGGTGCACCGGCGGTGGCCGCGTCCGAAGGCCTAGCGGTACGTGTCGCTCCGGGTGGCTCGCTGTTTCGCCGGACCCTCGCCGCGGGGGTTTGCCACCGTGGCGGCGGAGCCGGCTTCCCGGTCGCCCCGAAGGCTCTTTCGCCGCGGCGGCAGCCGCTTTCCTGCCGCCGCCGCGGCGAGAAACCACGGCGACGGTCCTCGGCGGTGCCGGACCGGGCCTCAGGCCTTGCGGTCGGCCTTCTCCGAAGGCGTCGCCGTCCACGCCGCGCAGAACAGGGTCAGCCTCGCCATGAAGTTGATCCACAGCAGCAGGGCGATCGGCGTGCCGAACGCCCCGTACATGCTCTTCGCCGCCACCCCCCGCAGATAGCCGCCGAGCAGCAGCTTCAGCACTTCCAGGCCGATCGCGCCTATGAGCGCGCCGACGACGAGCCGGCGCGCGGGCGGCATGACGCCGGGCAGCCGCGACAGGACGTAGAGCATCAGCAGGAAGTCGGCGAGGACGGCGATGCAGAAGCCGGCCACGGTCAGGAGCGCCCCGACCCCGTCCAGCCCGGCCTTGCCGACCACCCAGCTCACGGCGGCCGACGCGAAGACCGAGCAGGCGAGCGAGGTGAGGGCGGCGCCGCCGAGGCCGAGCAGCAGCGCCCCGTCCTTGAGCTTGACCAGGACGGGGTTGCCGGGGCTCTCCTCCTTCTCCCAGACCGCGCGCAGGCATTCCCGCAGCGAGCCGATCCAGCCGATGCCCGTGAAGAGGAGCAGCGCTCCCGCGACGACGCCGACCGTGCCCGCGTTCTCGGTCAGGGCGCTGAGGTCGAGCTGGCCGGAGATGCCGGGGACCTGCTCGGCGAGGCGCCGCTCGACGTCCCGCATGCGCTCCTCGCTGAGGACGGCCGCGCCGATCGCGGCCCCCACGGTGAGCAGGGGGAAGAGGGCCACGAAGCTGGTGAAGGTGATGGCGGCGGCGAGCCGGGTCCACTTCACCCGGTCCAGGGTCTCGTAGGAGCGCCAGGCGTGGGTCCGCATGAGGCGGGAGATCAGGGGCCCGATGACGGGCAGCCGCGTCAGCCATTCCATGGCGTACGTCTACCACCCCGACGTGGGCATACGCCCGTACGGGTCAGGGTCAGCGCGAAGGAGCGGGCGGTCGGACGCCCGTCTGGTGGGGGACGGCCGCCGCCGTCCCCTCCCCCTCCCCGAACGGATACTCGCGCTCCAGCCGCCACACGCCGTCCGCGCCCTGCTCGTAGAGGGCGAAGGAGCCGATGGTCCAGGCGGCCTCGAAACCGGCCAGTTCCTCGTAGGCCCGGTCCATGGCCTCCTCGGCGATGCCGTGGGCGATGGTGACGTGCGGGTGGTAGGGGAACTGCAGTTCGCGGGCGACGGGCCCGGAGGCGTCGCGGATGCGCTTCTGCAGCCAGGCGCAGGAGGCGGAGCCCTCGACCACGTTCACGTAGACGACGGGTGAGAGGGGCCGGAAGGTGCCGGTGCCGGAGAGGCGCATGGGAAAGGGCCGGCCTTCGGCGGCGACGCGGGCGAGGTGCTCCTCGATCACGGGCAGGGAGGACGCGTCCACCTCGGTGGGCGGCAGGAGGGTGACGTGCGTGGGGATGCCGTGTGCGTGCGGGTCCCCGAAGCCCTCGCGGCGCTTCTGGAGGAAGCTGCCGTACGGCTCCGGGACCGCGATCGACACGCCGAGCGTCACGGTCCCCATTGCGTTCTCCCTCCTCGTGCGCCTGTAGGTCCCCGGGCAGGGCCGGGTGGTGCATCCCCGTGGCCAGTGTGACGGCTGTGCCACGCCCCGTGCCAGAGCTCCTGGTCCCGCCGGGCCGGGACCAGGGGCCTGACCCGGTCTCTCAGTGCTTGGCGGGCAGGAAGCCCACCTTGTCGTACGCCTGGGCGAGCGTCTCGGCCGCGACCGTGCGGGCCTTTTCGGCGCCCTTGGCGAGGACGGAGTCCAGCGTCTCGGGGTCGTCCAGGTACTCCTGCGTGCGGGCGCGGAACGGCGTCACCCACTCCACCATGACCTCGGCGAGGTCCGTCTTCAGCGCACCGTAGCCCTTGCCCTCGTACTTCTGCTCCAGATCCGCCATTCCCGTACCGGTGAGCGTGGCGTAGATGGTGAGCAGATTGCTGACGCCGGGCTTGTTCTCGGGGTCGAAGCGGATCACCGTGTCGGTGTCGGTGACGGCGCTCTTGATCTTCTTGGCCGAGACCTTGGGCTCGTCGAGCAGGTTGATCAGGCCCTTGGGGTTGGCCGTCGACTTGCTCATCTTCGCGGCCGGGTCCTGCAGGTCGTAGATCTTCGCGGTCTCGCGGACGATGTGCGCGTCCGGGAGGGTGAAGGTGTCGCCGAAGCGGCTGTTGAAGCGCTCGGCGAGGTCGCGGGTGAGCTCGATGTGCTGGCGCTGGTCCTCGCCGACCGGGACGGAGTGCGCCTGGTAGAGGAGGATGTCGGCGACCTGCAGGATCGGGTAGGTGAACAGGCCGACCGTGGTGGCGCCGGCGCCCTGCTTGGCGGACTTGTCCTTGAACTGCGTCATCCGGGAGGCCTCGCCGAAGCCGGTGAGGCAGTTCATCACCCAGGCGAGCTGGGCGTGCTCGGGGACGTGGCTCTGGACGAAGAGGGTGCAGCGCTCCGGGTCGAGGCCGGCGGCGAGGAGCTGGGCCGCGGCGAGCCGGGTGTTGGCCCGCAGCTCCTTCGGGTCCTGCGGCACGGTGATCGCGTGCAGGTCGACCACCATGTAGAAGGCGTCGTGCGTTTCCTGCAGGGCCACGTACTGGCGGACGGCACCGAGGTAGTTCCCCAGGTGGAACGAGCCTGCGGTGGGCTGGATACCGGAGAGAGCGCGCGGTCGATCGAGGGCCATGCGCACATTCTCTCAGGTGCGGTGCCCGACTCCGTCCGACGGTGGGGCGGTGAGTAGTAGAAAGGTGGAACAGGGGCGCACAGCAATGCCCGCACACGCATGCCCGTACACGAACGGAGCACACGGTGACATCCACGGAACGCAGCATCGCCGCCGCCGAGTCCCACAGCGCGCACAACTACCATCCGTTGCCGGTCGTCGTCGCGTACGCGGAGGGGGCCTGGATGACGGACGTCGAGGGGCGGCGCTACCTCGACATGCTCGCCGGGTACTCGGCCCTGAACTTCGGTCACGGCAACCGGCGTCTCATCAACGCCGCGAAGGCGCAGCTCGATCGGGTGACGCTGACCTCACGCGCGTTCCACCACGACCGCTTCGCCGAGTTCTGCACCGAGCTGGCCGCGCTGTGCGGCAAGGAGATGGTGCTGCCCATGAACACGGGCGCGGAGGCGGTCGAGACGGCCGTGAAGACCGCCCGCAAGTGGGGTTACCGGGTGAAGGGCGTGCCGGACGGGCGGGCGAAGATCGTCGTGGCGGGCAACAACTTCCACGGCCGCACCACCACGATCATCAGCTTCTCGACGGACGAGGAGGCGCGGGCGGACTACGGCCCCTACACGCCCGGCTTCGAGATCGTTCCGTACGGCGACCTGGACGCCCTGGAGGCGGCGCTCGACGACGACACGGTCGCCGTGCTGCTGGAGCCGATCCAGGGCGAGGCGGGGGTGCTCGTGCCGCCGGCCGGATACCTGGCGGGCGTGCGGCGGCTGACCGCCGAGCGCGGGGTGCTCTTCATGGCCGACGAGATCCAGTCCGGGCTGGGCCGCACCGGCAGAACCTTCGCGTGCGACCACGAGGACGTCGTCCCCGACGTGTACGTGCTGGGCAAGGCGCTCGGCGGCGGCGTGGTGCCGGTGTCGGCCGTGGTGGCGGACCGCGACGTCCTCGGCGTGTACCGGCCGGGCGAGCACGGCTCGACGTTCGGCGGGAACCCGCTGGCCTGCGCGGTGGCCCTGGAGGTCGTGGCGATGCTCAAGTCCGGCGAGTTCCAGCAGCGCGCGACGGAGCTCGGCGAGCACCTCCACCAGGAGCTGAACCTCCTGGTGGGCGGGGGCGCGGTCGAGGCGGTGCGCGGGCGCGGCCTGTGGGCGGGCGTCGACATCACGCCGTCGCACGGCACCGGCCGGCAGATCTCGGAGCGGCTCATGGAGCGCCGCGTCCTGGTCAAGGACACGCACGGCTCCACGATCCGCATCGCGCCGCCGCTGGTGATCAGCAAGGAGGACCTGGACTGGGGGCTGGACCAGCTGCGGGCGGTGCTGGGGGCCTGAGGACGGGGCGGGGGCCGGCCGGTGCCGGCCCCCGTTCCCCACGGGCCGGCTGTTGATCTTCTGTACCTACTAGTATGTACACTCCTCGTATGAGCACTTCGGAGACCTCGGAACGCCTCATCGAGAGCACCCGCGAGCTGCTGTGGGAGCGCGGCTACGTCGGCACCAGCCCCAAGGCCATCCAGCAGCGGGCGGGCGCCGGGCAGGGCAGCATGTACCACCACTTCAGCGGCAAGCCGGACCTGGCGCTGGCGGCCATCCGCCGGACCGCCGCGGAGATGCGGGGCAAGGCGGAGGAGCAGTTCGGCGGGCCGGGCACGGCCGTGGAGCGGATCACGGCCTACCTGCGGCGCGAGCGCGACGTGCTCAAGGGGTGCCCGGTCGGACGGCTCACGCAGGACCCCGACGTCATGGCGGACCCGGCGCTGCGGGCGCCCGTGGACGAGACGTTCGTGTGGCTGCGGGGGCGGCTCGGCGAGGTGCTGGCGGAGGGGATCGCCCGCGGCGAGCTGGCGGCCGGCCTCGACCCGGCCGCCACCGCCGCGACCGTCGTCGCCGTCCTCCAGGGCGGCTACGTGCTGGCCCGCGCGGCCGACTCGACGGCGCCCTTCGAGCAGGCGGTCGACGGGGTGCTCGGGCTCCTGGCCGCGCAGTCCACCGCTTCCCCCACCGCTTCCTGAAAGCCGCCTCCTCCACCGCTTCCTGACCGGAGACAGCCATGCAGATCACGCGCACCGAAGCGACCACCGGCACGCCCTCGCCCGAGTGGGTCACCGGCACCGTCCACGTCACCTCGATCGCCGCCGCCGAAGGCCCCGCGCGGCTGCGCATCGACGACGTCCGCTTCGAGCCCGGCAGCCGCACCCACTGGCACCGCCACCCCGTGGGCCAGTTCCTCCACATCACCGACGGCACCGGGCTGGTGCAGCGGCGGGGCGGTCCGGTCGAGGTCGTGCGGGCCGGCGACCGGGTCCTCATCGCGCCCGGCGAGTGGCACTGGCACGGCGCCGGTCCCACGACCTCCATGACCCACCTGGCCGTCCTGACGGCCGCCGAGGACGGCACCGAGGCCGAGCGCGGGGAGCCCGTCACCGACGCCTGCTACCCGGCCGGACCCGTCGCCTGAGCGCGCCTGTCGCCTGAGCACGCCCGCCGTCCGAGCAGGCCCGTCACCTGAGCACGAGAGAGGCCCAACGCCCCGTGTACGCCAAGCAGTACGAGATCACCCTGCCCGCCGACTACGACATGGGGATCATCCGTGAGCGCGTCGCCACCCGTGGCCACGTCCTGGACGACCGCGCCGGGCTGGCGCTGAAGGCCTACGTCATCCGCGAGCGCGGTGCGGCCGGCTCGCCCGTCAACCAGTACGCGCCGTTCTACCTGTGGAACGACACTGCCGCGATGAGCCACTTCCTCGTCGGGGGCGGCGGATTCGAGGGCATCGTCCGGGACTTCGGGCGGCCCGTCGTGCGGCACTGGGCGGGGGTCGCCGCCGAGGCCGGGCCCGCGCGGGGCACGGTGCCGCGGGCGGCGTCACGGCGGCTGACGCCGCTGCCCGCCGACGGGCTGGCCGAGGCGGTCGCGGCGGAGACCGCGGCGCTGCGCGAGCTCGCCGCGCGCGACGGCGTGCACACGGCCGCCCTGGCCGTCGACCCGCACCACTGGCAGCTGCTGCGCTTCGTGCTGTGGGAGGACGCCGTACCGCCCGGCGACGACGCCACCGAGCGGTACGAGGTGCTGCACCTGTCCTCGCCCGAACTGCCCTGAGGCCTCAGCCGTCGATCACGTGCGGGATGAAACGGGCATACTCGTCCGTGATCAGGCCCGCCGACTCCCGGATGCCCAGGCCCGCCGGCTCGCCGTCGACCACCCACGCCCCGAGGACCGTGCGGTTGCCGTCGAAGTCCGGGAGCGGGCACAGCTGCTGGTAGCAGCACGGCTCGTCCCGCAGCACCGCGTCCTCGCCCGGCGCGTGGACGGTGATCCCGGCGCCCTCGCGCCCCAGCAGCGGCTTGGCGACGTACCCGGCGCCGTCCGGGCCGGCCAGCTCCCGCGGGCCGTCGACGTAGGCGGGGAGGAGGTTCGGGTGGCCGGGGTGGAGCTCCCATAGAACGGCCAGGAGCGCCTTGTTGGACAGCAGCATCTTCCACGCCGGCTCGATCCACAGCGTGGATCCCGTGCCGCCGCCGTTGTCGAGCGTGTCCAGCGCGTATGGGCCGAAGCGGTCGTCCGTCAGCCACTCCCACGGGTAGAGCTTGAAGCAGGAGCGGACGAAGGCGTACCGCTCGTCGACGAAGCGGCCGGAGAGGGGGTCCCAGCCGATGTTCTCCATGGAGATGGCGCGGGTGTCCAGGCCGGCCTGCTCGGCGGTCTCGCGCAGGTAGGCGACCGTCATCAGGTCCTCGCCGAGCTCGTCGCCGGCGGAGTGCGCGAAGTGCACGGGCGCGCCGGGCGGCAGGAGCGGGGCCTGGCGCCGCCAGGCGTCGACGAGGCGCTCGTGGAGCGAGTTCCACTGGTCGAGGCCGGGGAAACGGTCCTCCAGCCAGAACCACTGGGCGCTCGCCGCCTCCACCAGGGAGGTGGGCGTGTCGGCGTTGTACTCCAGCAGCTTGGCCGGGCCGCTGCCGTCGTAGTGCAGGTCGAAGCGGCCGTATATGGACGGGAGTTCGTCCCGGCGGTGCCAGGACTCGGCGATCAGGGCGGTCAGCCGCGGGTCGGTGAGGCCGAGGTCGGCGAAGCGGTCGTGCTCCACGATGTGTGCGGCGGCGTCCGTGCACATCTCGTGCAGCTCGGCGACGGTCTCCTCCAGCGCCTCGACCTCGGGGAGCGTGAAGGAGTAGTAGGCGCTCTCGTCCCAGTAGGGGCGCAGGGAGCCGTCGGGGAGGCGGGTCAGGGGGTAGATGACGCCCTGTTCCTCGACGGTGGCCTGCCAGCCGGGGCGGGGCTCGGTGCGGTGCCGGCGCATGCGGTCAGCCGCCGCCCGAGCCGGATCCGGAGCAGCCGAAGCCGCCCCGGTCGACGGCCTGGCTCTTGCTGAAGGTGCCGCTCTTGGCGTAGCCGTCGGAGCGGTTGGCGCCGTAGTACCAGCGGCCGGTCGTGGTGGTCGAGCTGTTGCTGCCGCTCTTGTTCGAACAGGCCTTGGGGTCGAGCAGGCGGTAGCCGCCGCGCCCCACGTCGTAGCTGTTCGGGTCGACGCAGCGCTTGTCCGGCTCGGAGCCGCAGGAGGTGAGGGCGGCGGCGAGCGCGCCCATGCTGCCCAGGACGACCGTGGACGAGCGCAAACGGCGGCGCGTCTTCCGGTTCTTTCCCGGAGCTTCCGGTATGTCGTTTTCCGCCATGCAGATGACCCCCGTCATGTACGGCTCATGTCGTGCAGGCCACTCACCCTAAAGGGCGCTTCCGGCCGCCGGACGGCGGGGAGCCCCCGGCGCGGCCTACAGTCGGACGATGCTTCTCGGGATGCTGTGCGCGCTGGGTTCGGCGGTGTGTTTCGGCACCGCGTCCGTCCTGCAGGCCGTCGCCGCCCGGGCGTCCGCGCCGGGCAGCGGTTCGGGGGTGGACCCCGTCCTGCTGCTGCGGGTGCTGCGGCAGTGGCGCTATCTGGCGGGGCTCGCGCTGGACGCCGCGGGCTTCCTGCTGGAGCTCGTCGCGCTCCGCTCGCTGCCGATCTACGCCGTGGGCGCCGCCCTCGCCGCGAGCCTCGCGGTGACGGCGGTCGTGGCGTCGTGGGTGCTGCGGGTGCGGCTCAGCGGCATCGAGTGGGGCGCGGTGGCCGTGGTGTGCGGGGGGCTGGCGATGCTGGGGCTGGCCTCGGGTGCGGAGGGGCACGGCACGGGCTCCACGGCCCTGCGCACCGGCACGCTGGCCGTGGCGGCCGGGGTCCTGGCGCTGGGCGCGGCGGCCGGCCGGCTGCCGGGCCGCGCCCGGGCGGCGGCGCTCGGTCTCGGGGCGGGCCTCGGCTTCGGCGTCGTGGAGGTGGCCGTCCGGCTGATCGACGACCTCTCCCCCGGGGCGCTGCTCCGCAACCCGGCGGCGTACGCCCTGCTGCTCGGCGGAGGCGCGGCGTTCCTGCTGCTGACGTCGGCCCTGCAGCGCGGGTCGGTGACGGCGGCCACGGCCGGAATGGTCATCGGCGAGACGCTCGGCCCGGCCCTGGTGGGCGTGGGCTGGCTGGGCGACCGCACGAGGCCGGGCCTGGAACCGCTCGCGGTCGCGGGATTCGCCCTGGCGGTGGTGGGCGCCCTGGCCCTGGCCCGCTTCGGCGAGCCACCGGCGGAAGCGGAGGAGGCGACGGGGGCGGAGCAGCAGGCGCCGGCGCGCTGAGAGCCGCGGCGGACGGAAAGGCATCCGCAGGACCGCGACGACCCGCCCGGGGGCCCGTCGTCGCGGTCGAGGTGAGCCGGTGGAGGGGGTGGTCCGGCGAGGGCTGAACGGGCTCGGCCGGCACGGGGCCCGTGGCTCATTCGGCCGGCGGCAGCACCCTCAGCAACGCCTCCAGCGCTCCCGGGAACGCGTGGTCCGGCGGGGTGCCGTAGCCGACGACGAGGCCGTCGGGGGTGGGGGCCGTGGTCGGGGGCGGGGTGCAGCGGAGGCGGGAGAGGCCCTCCAGGGCCAGGCCCTCCCAGGCCGCGGCCTGCAGCGTCGGGTGTTCCGTGCCCGGCGGGAGTTCGAGGACGGCGTGGAGGCCGGCCGCGATGCCGGTGACCTTGATGTGCGGGGCGCGTTCGGCGAGGACCTCCACGAGCCGGTCGCGCCGCCGCCGGTACCGCAGCCGCATCGCGCGGACGTGCCGGTCGTACGCCCCGGACGTGAGGAACTCCGCGAGCGTCAGCTGCTCCAGGACGCCCGAGCTCCACTCCCCCGCCCGCTTGTGGGCGAGCACTTCACCGGCCAGGTGCTCCGGCAGCACCATCCACGCGAGCCGCAGCCCCGGCGCGAGGGCCTTGCTCGCGGTGCCGAAGTAGACGATGCGCTCCGGGGCGAGGCCCTGCAGACAGCCCACCGGCTGCCGGTCGTAACGGAATTCGCCGTCGTAGTCGTCCTCGAGGACCGTCCCGCCGGTGCGGGCCGCCCAGTCGACCACCGCGGCCCGCCGGTCGGGGTGCAGGGGCACGCCGGTGGGGAACTGGTGCGCCGGGGTGACGAGCACCGAGCGGGCGGCCGCCTTGCCGCCCTCCAGCACGCCCACGTCGGCGCCCCGGTGGTCCAGCGGCATCGGCAGACACCTCAGGCCCGCCCGCTCCAGGGCCTCCCGGTGGAACCACAGCCCGTACTCCTCCACCCCCATCTCCCGCGTCCCGCGCTCCCGCAGCACCCGGCTCACCAGCCCCAGCCCCTGGGTGAACCCCGAGCACACCACGATCCGCTCCGGGTCCGCGTGGACGCCCCGGGCGCGCGCCAGGTAGCCCGCGAGGGCGGTCCGCAGCTCGGGACGGCCCCGCTCGTCGACATGCCCGAGGGCCTCGTGCGGGGCGGCCGCCATCGCCCGGCGGGCCGCGGCGAGCCACGCGGCGCGCGGGAAGGCGGAGACGTCGGCGGTCCCGGGGCGCAGGTCGTAGGCGGCGCGCCGTGGCGTCCCCACGGGCGGCGTCCGGCGCTCGGGCGCCCGCGCCGCCGCCCGCCGGGCCACCCGGGTGCCCGAGCCCTGGCGCGCGGTGAGCCAGCCCTCGGCGACGAGCTCGCCGTACGCGTCGGCGACGGTGTTCCGGGCCAGGCCGAGGTCGGCCGCGAGCGTGCGGGAGGAGGGCAGCCGGCTGCCGGGCGCGAGCCGTCCACTGCGCACGGCCTCGCGCAGGGCCCGGATGAGGGAGGCGCGCACGCCGCCCGGCCCGCTCAGGTCCAGGTGGAAGTCAGCGCCCGCACCGGCCGCGCCCACGGCGTCGGCGCCGCCCGGCTCGGCCCCCGGAGTGGCCCACGATTTCTCCATGGAAATGGACCATACCCGTGGGCTGCCCCCGCCCTACTGTCGTTCGTATGACGAACACGACCGCACAGACCACCGCCACCCACCACCACGGCCCCCGCATGCTGCTCCACGAGCACGCCCCCGAGGTCCAGAAGGCGATGCTGGGCCTGGAGCGGGCGGCTCGGAAGGGGCTGGAGACCTCCCTCATCGAGCTGGTGAAGATCCGCGCCTCGCAGCTCAACCGCTGCGCCTTCTGCCTCGACATGCACACCAAGGACGCCCGCAAGCTCGGCGAGTCCGAGGAGCGCATCTACCTCCTCAACGCCTGGCACGAGGCCCCCGGCCTCTACACCGGGAAGGAGCAGGCGGCGCTCGCCCTGACCGAGGCGGTCACCCTGCTGCCCGGCGGCGTGTCCGACGAGGTGTACGAGCGGGCCGCGAAGCACTTCCCGCAGCAGGAGCTCGCCCAGCTCATCGCCATGATCGCCACCATCAACGCGTGGAACCGGATCGGCGTGACGACGGGTCTGGGCCCGGGCGCGTACGCGGTCTGAGCCGGAACGCGCGAGCGGCACCGGTAGCGGGGGCTACCGGTGCCGCCCGGCCACTGCTCAGAACAGCAACTGCTCAGTGGCCGGTTCTCACTGCAGCCACTTCTTCCAGACGTCCGGGTGCTTGTCCACCCACCGCTCGGCCGCCTCGTCCGCGCTCAGCTTGTCCTCGGCGATCATCTGCGCGACCTCGTTCTGGTCGGCCTTCGACCACTGGAAGCCCTTGAGGAACCGGGCCGCCTTGCCGCCCTTCCGCGTGAAGTCCGCGTTGAGGTACTTCTGCAGCTTCGTCGTGGGGTAGGCGCAGTTCACCGTCGACGGGTCGGCCGCGCCCTTGTCCGCGCACTCCTGCGTGTACGCGGGCAGCTTCACCTCCACCATCGGCACCTCGTTGAAGAGCCACTGCGGCTCGTACCAGTAGGTGAGGAACGGCTTCTTCTCCTTGGCGGACTGCTGGATCTGGGTGATCTGCGCCGCCTCGGAGCCCGCGAAGACGACCTTGTAGTCCAGGCCGAGGTTCTTCACGAGCGCCTTGTCGTTCGTGACGTACGACGGCGAGCCGTCCAGGAGCTGGCCCTTGCCGCCGCTCTCCGGGCCGCGCAGCTGCGACGCGTACTTGTTGAGGTTCTTCCAGTCGAGGACGTCGGGGTGGGCGTCCGCGAAGTACTTGGGCACCCACCAGCCGATGTGGCCGGTGACGCCGAGGTCGCCGCCGGGGGCGATGGTCTTCTTGTCCTCGACGTACCGCTTCTCCTGCTCGGGGTGGCCCCAGTCCTCCATGATCGCGTCGACGCGGCCCTGGCTGAGCGCGTCCCACGCGGGCACCTCGTCCACCTGCACGGTGTCGACGCGGTAGCCCAGCTCGTGCTCCAGCAGGTACTTGGCGACGGCCGTGTTGGCCCGCGCGCCCACCCAGGACTGGACGGACAGGGTGACGGTCTTCGTGCCCGCCGCGTCGGCGTACGGGGACGCCTGCTTGGTCATGTCGGCCGCGCCGCAACCGGTGGCGGCGACGGCGGCCAGGGCGCACAGCGCGGAGGCCGCCGCCATCGTCGTCCTACGCGCCATCACGCGCTCCCTTCGTCGGCTGGGTGACCCGGTCGAGCATCAGCCCCAGGCAGGCGATGGCCACGCCCGCGGTGAGACCGGTCGCCAGGTCGCCCTGGGCGAGGCCGAACACGACCTCGTAGCCGAGCGCGCCGCCGCCCACGAGGCCGCCGATGATGACGACGGACAGCACGAGCACCACGGCCTGGTTGACCGCGAGCAGCAGCTGCGGGCGCGCCAGCGGGAACTGCACCTGGCGCAGCTGCTGGCCGCCGGTCGCGCCCAGCGAGCGGGCCGACTCCATGGCGCCGGGGTTCACCTGCCGCAGGCCCTCGCTCGCGATGCGGACGACGGCGGGCAGCGCGTACACGACGGCGGCCGCGGCGGCCGGGGCCCGGCCGATGCCGAACAGGGCCACGACGGGGATCAGGTACACGAACTGCGGCATGGTCTGGAAGACGTCCAGGACCGGGCGCAGCAGGCGTGCCACGCGCGGGCTGCGCGCGGCGGGCACAGCGATGGCGAAGCCGAGGACGAGGGTGACGGCCACGGCGGCCAGCACCTGCGAGAGCGTGTCCATGGACAGCTCCCAGCGGCCCAGCACGCCGATCGCGGCGAGCGACAGGACGGCCGTCAGCGCGGTGCGCCACGTGCCGATGAGCCAGGCGAGGGCCGCGACGAGCAGGAGGGCGCCCCACCAGGGGAGGGCCTGGAGGCCGTCGCGCAGGGGGTCGAGGACCCAGGCGGTGTAGTGGGCGGCCCAGTCGGCGGTGCCGCCGATGCCGGGGACGCCGTTGTAGAGGTGCCGGACCATCCAGTCCTTGGCGTCGTTCACCGGGCCGGCGATGGCGACGGTCCAGCCGTCGGGCCACATGCGCGAGCCCAGCACCCGCCCGCCGAGGGCGACGGCCGCGGTGACCACGGCCGCCAGCACCCAGCCCAGCCAGGCGCTGCCCGGGCGGGTGCCGGCGCCCGCGGGGGCGGCCGCGGCCGCCGTGGTGCGGTCCAGGACGATCGCGAGCAGCACGATCGGGATGCCCGCGGCCAGGGCGCTGCCGACGTCGACCGTGGAGAGGGCCTGGTAGACGCGGTCTCCCAGGCCGTCCGCGCCGATGACGGACGCGATGACGGCCATGGACAGGGCCATCATGATGGTCTGGTTGACGCCCAGGAGCAGTTCGCGGCGGGCGAGCGGCAGCCTGGCCGTCAGCAGCCGCTGGCGGCCGGTGGCGCCGAGGGACTCCACGGCCTCCAGGACGCCCCCGTCGGTGGAGCGCAGGCCGAGCGCGGTGAGCCGGGCCATGGGCGGGGCCGCGTAGACGACGGTCGCAAGGACGGCCGGTGCCACGCCGATGCCGAAGACGAGGACGACGGGCAGCAGGTACGCGAAGGCGGGCAGCGCCTGCATGGTGTCCAGGACGGGCCGCAGGGCGCGGAACGTGCGGTCCGACAGGCCCGCGGCGAGGCCGAGGAGCGCGCCGACGGCGACGGACACCGCCACGGCGACGATCATCAGCGCGAGCGTGCGCATCGTGGGCACCCACATGCCCAGGAGGCCGCAGGCGGCGAACGAGGCGAGGGCGGTGACGGCGACCCGTACGCCCGCGACCCGCCAGGCGAGCAGCGCCGCGGCCGCCGTCACGCCGGCCCAGCCGAGGGCCAGGAGGACGGTGTAGACGGCGTGCACGGCGCCGATGATCGCGCCGCTGATGTGGCCGAAGAAGTAGAGGAAGGCCCAGTGGCTGTCGCGGTTGTCGATGATCCAGTCGCTGGCGCCGGTGAGGGGCTTCGTCAGGTCGACGGTGAGCGCGGCGGGCCAGCTGCCGCTGCCGTGCGCGACGGCGGCCAGGGGGGCCAGGACGGCCGCGATCACGGCCAGGACGGCGAGCTTGCGGGCGGCGGGGCGGGCCCGCAGGGCCCGGAGGCCGAGCGTCACCGGGCTCGGTGCCGTGTCGTCGCGGCCGGGCGGTGCCGTCTTCATGCGCGGCGGGGCGGTGTGAACGGTCATGCCGCCTTCCTTTCGCCGGCGTCCAGGCCCGCCACGATGCCGAGCAGGCTCCGGTGGTCGACGACGCCGACGCAGCGGCCGCCCTCGACGACGCGGGCCGGCGTGCCCGTACGGGCCACGGTCTCGATCGCTTCGGCGACGGTCGTCGTCGGGGCGAGGGACTCGCCGGTCTCCGTCTCGCCGTCCGCCGCGGGCCGCATCGCGCGACGCACGGTCAGGACCTGCTCGCGCGGGACGTCGCGGACGAAGTCGCGGACGTAGTCGTCGGCCGGGGAGCCGACGATCTCCTCGGGGGTGCCGCACTGCACGACGCGGCCGCCGCGCATGAGCGCGATCCGGTCGCCGAGGCGCAGGGCCTCGGACAGGTCGTGGGTGATGAAGACCATGGTGCGGCCCTCGTCGCGGTGCAGGCGGACGACCTCCTCCTGCATGTCGCGGCGGATGAGCGGGTCGAGGGCACTGAACGGCTCGTCGAAGAGGAGCACTTCGGGGTCGGCGGCGAGGGCGCGGGCGAGGCCCACGCGCTGCTGCTGGCCGCCGGAGAGCTGGCCGGGGCGGCGGTCCTCCAGGCCGTCGAGGCCGACCTTCGCCACCATCTCGGCGGCCTTGGCGCGGCGTTCGGCCTTGCCGACGCCCTGGATCTCCAGGCCGTAGGCGACGTTGTCGAGGACGGAGCGGTGCGGGAGCAGCCCGAAGTGCTGGAAGACCATGGCGGCGCGGTGGCGGCGCAGGTCACGCAGGGCGCCCTTGTCCATGCCGCACACGTCCTCGCCGTCGATGGCGATCGTGCCGGAGGTCGGCTCGATGAGCCGGGTCAGGCAGCGGACGAGCGTGGACTTGCCGGAGCCGGAGAGGCCCATGACGACGAAGACCTCGCCCTGGCGGACGTCGAAGGAGACGTCGCGGACGGCGACGGTGCAGCCGGCCTGCTCGCGCAGTTCCTCGGCGGACAGCGCGGCGAGTTCGCCGCCGGGGACGCGGTCGGCCTTCGGCCCGAAGACCTTCCACAGGTTGCGGACGGAGAAGACGGGTGCGGCGGCCGTGTCCGGCGCATCGGCAGCGACGGCTGCCGTACCGGGCGTGGCCGTGGTCGCCGTACTGGCGGCGTCGGTGCCGGTCATTTGACGTCACCGCCCTTGGCCGGGGCCTCCACAAGCAATTCCGCGCACTTCTCCCCCACCATGAGGACTCCGATCATCGGGTTGACGGCGGGCATCGTCGGGAACACGGAGGCGTCCGCGATGCGTATGCCGTCGAGGCCGCGGACGCGCAGCTGCGGGTCGACGACGGCGAGGGCGTCGTCGGCGGCGCCCATCCGGCAGGTGCCGGCGGGGTGGTAGACGGTGTGCGCGGCCTTGCGGACGAGCTCGCTGATCTCCGCGTCGTCGGTGACGCCGGGGCCGGGGAAGACCTCGCGCTTGAGCCACTTCTTGAACGGCTCGGCCTCGGCGACCTTGCGGGCGAGCTTGATGCCGTCGACGAGGGTCCGGCCGTCGTAGTCGTCCTCGTCCTCGAAGTAGCGGAAGTCGAGGGCGGGCTTGACGGCGGGGTCGGCGGAGGTGAGGTAGAGGCGGCCGCGCGCGCGGGACTTGGGGATGTTGGGGGTCATCGACACGCCGTGCTCGGGGCGCTCGTAGCCCAGCCGCTCGGGGTTGTCGGTGAAGGGGATCTGGTAGAAGTGGAACATCAGGTCGGGGCCCTTGTGCTCCGGGTCCCGCTTGACGAACAGGCCCGCGTCGGAGTCCATCGCGGAGTTGCCGGGGATGGGCCCGTCGGTCTCCCAGACGATGACCGACTCGGGGTGGTCGAGGAGGTTCTCGCCGACGCCCGGCAGGTCGAGCACGCAGGGGATGCCCAGCGCTTCGAGGTCCTTCTTCGGGCCGATGCCGGAGTGCAGCAGCAGCCGGGGCGTGTCGACGGCGCCGGCGCACACCAGCACCTCGCGGCCGGCCTCGACGTACACCTCCTCGCCGTCCTTCGTGCGGACGTGGACGCCCTTGGCGCGGGTCCCCTCCAGCTCCAGCTTGTACGCCCAGGTCTCCAGCATCAGCCGGAGGTTGGGGCGGTCACCGGCCTCCATGTGGGGGTGGAGGTAGGCGACGGAGGCGGAGGAGCGCTTGTTGTTCTCGGGGTGGTAGGAGAGGTCGAAGAAGCCGACGCCCTCGTCGAAGGGCTTGTCGTTGAAGCCGACGACCTCGGGGACGCCGAGGGCCTTCTGGGCGGCCTCGATCCAGTCCGAGGCGATGGCGTTCTGGTCCTTCTTCGCCACGCGCACGATGTTGTTGCGCAGCTTGCCGAAGAAGCGGTCCATGTCCTTCGCGCCCCAGCCCGCGGCGCCGGCGTCCTCCCACTCGTCCCAGTCGGAGGGGAGCGGCTTGAAGGAGATCAGCGTGTTGTGGGAGGAGCAGCCGCCCAGCACCTTGGCGCGGCTGTGCAGGATGTGCGAGTTTCCGCGGGGCTGTTCGGTGGTCGTGTACTCGTAGTCCAGCTCGCCGCCGAGGAGGCCGAGCCAGCGGCGGAGGGTGAGGACGTCGTCGCGGTCGATGTCGGAGGGGCCGCCCTCGATGACGACGACGGAGACGTCGGGGTCCTCCACGAGACGGGAGGCGATCACCGATCCGGCGGTGCCGCCGCCGACGACGACGTAGTCGGCGGTGATCTTCTGGGCTGCGGGGGGCATGGGGGTACTCCTCGGGGCAGGAAGGTTCTTCGCGTACGGGAAGCGGTCCGTGGACGGGGCCCGGAGCGGGTCCGGGCGGGTCCGTGGGCGGGATCCGGGGCCGGGCGGGCTCAGCCCGCGAACCAGCGCACCGGCTCCGGCGCGAGGTTCTGGTAGACGTGCTTGGCCTCGCGGTATTCGGCCAGGCCCGTGGGACCGAGCTCGCGGCCGGTGCCGGACTTGCCGAAGCCGCCCCACTCCGCCTGCGGCAGGTACGGGTGGAAGTCGTTGATCCACACGGTGCCGTGGCGCAGCCGCCCGGCGACCCTGCGGGCGCGGCCGGCGTCCTTCGTCCACACGGCACCTGCGAGACCGTACTCGGTGTCGTTGGCAAGGGCCACGGCTTCGTCCTCGGTACGGAAGACCTCGACGGTGAGGAGGGGCCCGAAGGTCTCCTCCCGGACGACCTTCATGGCGCGGTGGCAGCGGTCGAGGACGGTCGGCGCGTAGAAGTAACCGCCCGCCGGGCGCACCTCGTTCGGCTCCGGCCGGATGCCGCCGCAGCGCAGCTGGGCGCCTTCGGCGAGGGCGGAGGCGACGTACGCCTCGGTCTTGTCGAGCTGCTGCTGGGAGACGAGCGGGCCGCACTCGACGCCGTCCTCGGTGCCCCGGCCGAGGCGGATCCGCTCGGCGCGGCGGGCGAGTTCGGCGACGAAGCGGTCGCGGACGGACTCCTCGATGATGAGGCGGGAGCCGGCCGAGCAGACCTGGCCGCTGTGGATGAAGGCGGCGTTGAGGGCCTGGTCGACGGCGGTGTCGAAGTCCTCGTCGGTCGCGCAGGCGTCGGCGAAGACCACGTTGGGGTTCTTGCCGCCGAGTTCGAGGGCGACCTTCTTCACGGTGGGCGCGGCGGCCTGCGCCACCTTGACGCCCGAGGTGAGGCCGCCGGTGAAGGACACCAGGGCGACGTCGGGGTGCTCGGACAGGCGGGCGCCCACGGGGTCGCCCGCGCCGGTGACGAGGTTGGCGACACCGTCCGGAAGTCCCGCCTCCGCGAGCAGCTTCACCAGCAGCACGGTGGAGAGCGGGGTGACCTCGCTGGGCTTGATGACGAAGGTGTTGCCCGCCGCCAGCGCCGGGGCGATCTTCCAGCTGGCCTGCAGCAGCGGGTAGTTCCAGGGCGTGATCAGCGCGCAGACGCCGACCGGCTCGTGGACGACGACGCTGTGCACGGTGTCCGAGCCGGCGTCCACGACGCGGCCCGCACCCTCGCTGACGACGAGGTCGGCGTAGTAACGGAAGGCGTCGGTGACGCAGTCGACGTCGGTGCGGCCCTCTTCGAGGGTCTTGCCGGTGTCGCGGCTCTCGGTGAGGGCGATCTCCTCGCGGTCGCGCTGCAGGAGTTCGGCGACGCGGCGCAGCAGTGCCGCCCGCTCGGCCACGGGCGTCCGCGGCCAGGCGCCCTCGCCGCCGTCGAAGGCGCGGCGGGCCGCGGCGACGGCCGCGTCCGTGTCGTCGGCGCCGCCCTCGGAGACCACGGCCAGGGTCGTGGCGTCCGCGGGGTCGAGCACCTCCCGCTGGGCGCCGGACGCGGCTGCACGCCACACCCCGTCGATGTGGATGGTCTCGGCTGACGACATGTCTTCTCTGCCTTCCGGTTCCTGGTCGGTCCCGCTGCCGCCGGCAGGACGCACGGGCGGCAACGGGACGCGCCTAACCAAAAGGCGAAAAGCTATGCCTCATTTTTCACAAAGAGTGACACGGGTCACTGAGCGTCGCTGCTCGCGCAGTAGCCGGAAGGGCAGAACGAGCCCAGCAGCACACGGAAAATCTTCTCGTGCGCAGGCCATTCGTCCTCCGGGCCGGCCACCAGCAGGGCGTACTGCCGGTGGTCCGGGCCGGTGAAGGCACGGTCGACAACGCGCCGCACCGTCCCGTCGGGCCGGACGTAGCTGTACGCCAGCTCGGCGGCGCCGGGCGTGGGGCCGGTCTCCTGCGTCAGCCACAGCTTGCGGTAGCCGTTGTTGTGGGACACCCCCCGCTCGGCCTCCTCCAGCGCCGCGTACGGCGTCGGCTCCGGGCCGCTCATGGTGAACACCTGGACCAGACTGTTGCCGTCCGACCTCCGGAAGAAGACGCTGGCGCCTTCCGTGCTGCGCTCCCAGCCGGACGGCACGTCGGCGCGGAAGCCGGCCGGGTCCTCCGTGCGCTCGTAGCCGGCCGGAGGGGCGGCGGCCGACTGCCACCCCGGGAAGGGGGCGGGGCTCGCACCGGAGTCGCTGCTGCCGGGGCCGGTGAGGCCCGAGCTGGAGCCGGTGCCGGTGCTGCCGGTGCCGCCGGCCGTGAAGCCGCCGCCGAAACCGCCGGTGGTGCTGGTGGTTCCTGTGGGGCCGGTAGGGCCTGTGAGGCCCGACGTGGTGCCCGAGGTCATGCCCGAGCTCAGACCCGATGACGTACCGGATGACGTGCCCGCTGACGTGCCCGAGGTGAAGCCGTCCGACGGGCCCGGCGTCGGCAGGCCGCTCGCGCTGGGGCCCGGTGACGCGCCCCCGTGCCCGCTCGCGTCCGCGCCGTCGTCCCGCAGCAGCGACCAGACGCCCATGCCCAGGCCGCCCGCGAGGACCACCCCGGCCAGCGCACCGGCCAGGATCGCCGCGTGCGAGGGCCCTTCGGGCAGGCCGTCCGGCGGGCCGGGGAGCAGGTGGATTTCGGGCTCCTCCGGGTCACCGTGGTCTCTGTAGTCCCCCAAGTCACTCACGTCACCCGCGTCACCGGAGTGTGCACGGGATCCGTAGGCGCCGCGTCCGCGCCGGCCTCCGCGCCCCGGCGGGTCGTCCTCCACCCACTGCTGGAGATCCGCGTCCCAGCGGCTCATGTGCCCCGCCCCCTCACGTCAGCAGCCGGCCGGCCGCCTCGGCGACCGTGGCCGCCGAGGCCAGACCGCCGGCGGCCGTGGCTCCACTGCTCAACAGGGCCCGCAGCCGCACCAGACGTCCGCGCTGCGCCCGGCCCGTACGGCGCGCCTCGGCCTCCAGGCCCTCCAGTTCGCCGTCGACCGCGTCGACGCCGTCGCCCTCCGTCCGTACGAGCCGCGCCAGTTGGCCGCGCAGCTTCGTGACGGCCTCCAGCAGCTCGGGTGTTACGGCCGGCTGGTCGCGGGAGGCGTCGAGGGCCCGGGCTTCGCGGCCCGCGGCGACCGCGCCGCCGGAGAGCTCGCCGACGGCGATGCCGCCGTTGCCGGGAACGTCCGGCGGCACGCTCGTTAAGGGGGCGGTCGCGGGACCGCCCCGGCCGGTGCCGTGCCGCTCCGAACTGCGGTTCTCGGCCTGCGCCCGCTCCCCGGCGGCGACTGCGCCGCCGGTCATCCGCCCGATGGCGATCCCGCCGCCGGTGCCGTTCCCGTCGTCCTTGCGGTGGTCCGCCGTGTGAGGGTCCGCCGCGCGATGGTCCGTCGTGTGATCCGTCATGATCCCCCGTCCTTCGTGGTGTTCCTGGCCTGGGCACCGCTGCCCGCGGCCACGGCGCCGCCGCTCATCGCTCCGATGAACACGCCGCCCTCGCTGACCTGCACGATCTGCTGCTCGAACTGGTCGGTCTCGTAGCCCTGGGAGCGCAGTGCGTCCCGGACGCCGCTCGCGATGCGGTCCTGGACCGTCTTCACGTAGCGGCTGATGTCCATCTCCTGGAACAGCGAGACGGAGTGCACCCCGGCGATCTCCCGCACCGAGCCCGCCGGGCCGTCCGGGACGGCCCGGCGCGGGTCGGCCAGCCACGTGCGGAAACCGGCGACGGCCGTGCGGACCGCCGAAACGGCGGACGCGAAGCCGGCGGCGGGCGCGGACAGCAGGGCGCGGGCGCCGTCGCGCAGGACGTCGTCCTCGCCGCGGGCCGCGATCACGTCGACCGCGCGGAACTCCGGCTTGACCGGCAGGAGGACGTGCGGCACGACCTCCAGCACCAGCATGCCGCCCTGGGTGTGCACCCTGACCAGCACGGAGACGACGACCTGCTCGTCCCAGGCGCCGACGCGGACCCGCAGGAAGTAGCGGCGCGCCTCGCCGCCCTCGTCCACGGCGTCCTGCAGGTGCTGCCGGACGACGGGCTCGTCGTAGCGGACCTCGGGCCGGTGCGGGCCCACGGGCAGGTAGACGAACTCCTCGATCTCCAGGTCCTTGAGCCGGTCGCGGCTGGTCGCGGCGGCGGAGTCGCGCAGCGCCTCCAGGCGGGGCCGGATCAGGTCCACGACGGCGCGTGCGGTGAACGGGGGCCGCGCGCCGTCCTTGTCCCCCTCGCGGGGCTTGAGCTCCAGGACGAACGACCACGGCTCGTGCGGGCGGCCCATGCCGATGAACGGGCGGGAGGGGTCGTAGATGGTCAGGCCCGCGTACTGCTCGCGGTCGATCGTCGCCGCGATGCGGCGGTGGTGGCGCGAGCGCGGCACCGCGCGGGGCTGGTGCGCGAAGGCCTCCCGGCCGAGCTCCAGCCGCATGACCCCGGCGACGCGCGACCGGTGCATCCACACGGGCAGGACGAGGAGCAGCGGGAAGAGCACGGCCAGCCAGCTGCCCATGCCCTCCAGGAAGGCGACCAGGGTCACCACCCAGTAGGCGAGCTGCAGCACCGGCGGGCCCACCGCCCGCAGGGCCCGCAGCGAGGCCCGTCCCTTGACGGCCTCGCGCAGGGTGGCCTTGTCGACCGCGTAGACGGCACTCCCGTGCCCCGCGGCCGCCTGCCCCATCCAGTGCGCCACGCACACCACGGCGTACAGCACGGCCCAGGGCAGCTCCGTCACCGGGTCGCCCCCCGCGTCCGTCGCGAACCCCGCGACGAAGAAGGCCACCCACAGCCCGGCCAGCAGCACGGCCGTGAGCACGTCCTGCGAACGCGCCCGCAGCGCGTGCGTGAGCACCGGCACGACATCAATACCGAGCGACGGCGCCACGGGCCGCTCCTCGTGCTCCACCAGCTCCTCGATGACGCGCCGGCGGAAGTCGAGGTCGAGATACACCCCCGCGCACAACAGCCGAGTGGCTTCACTGCACGAGTCGGGCCGTGGAGTGGACCTGTCGGTACCGGCCGTCTTCCCGGGCCCGGACGACTTGGCTAGATCGGATCTTGCGGATCCGGCGGATAAGGTCAACTGATCCCCCGATCGTCGAACTCACCTGCGAATATGCAGGAGTTGACGGATTTTCGGAGAACTCACAATAGGCCAATCCGCTTCCCGCCGACCCCCTCTTGCACCTGGATAACGGGCCGGAAACCGACCCCGTACAGGCGCATCACTGCACACGCGTACGAAAAGACGGGAGTGCCCCGGCAGCCGAAGCCGCCGGGGCACTCCCGTC
Organism: Streptomyces sp. NPDC008001; assembly: GCF_042958085.1. Lineage (NCBI taxonomy): Bacteria > Bacillati > Actinomycetota > Actinomycetes > Kitasatosporales > Streptomycetaceae > Streptomyces > Streptomyces sp. NPDC008001. The sequence continues at coordinate 234,908 of NZ_JBIBIZ010000006.1, forward strand.
GGAAGATCCGTAAACCAGTCCTGGAGATCAGGTCCCGGGATCAGAGGAGACCGAGGGCGCGGACCGCGTCGCGCTCCTCCGTGAGCTCCTTGACCGAGGCGTCGATGCGGGAGCGGGAGAAGTCGTTGATCTCCAGGCCCTGGACGATCTCGTACTTGCCGTCCTTGCAGGTGACGGGGAAGGAGGAGATCAGGCCCTCCGGGACGCCGTAGGAGCCGTCCGACGGGATGCCCATGGAGGTCCAGTCGCCCTCGGCGGTGCCGTTGACCCAGGTGTGGACGTGGTCGATCGCGGCGTTGGCGGCGGAGGCGGCCGAGGAGGCGCCGCGGGCCTCGATGATGGCCGCGCCGCGCTTGGCGACGGTCGGGATGAAGGTGTCGGCGAGCCAGGCCTCGTCGTTCACGAGCTCGGCGGCGTTCTTGCCGGCGACCTCGGCGTGGAAGACGTCCGGGTACTGGGTGGCCGAGTGGTTGCCCCAGATCGTCAGGCGCTTGATGTCGGCGACGGAGACGCCGGTCTTCTGCGCCAGCTGCGAGATCGCGCGGTTGTGGTCCAGGCGGGTCATCGCGGTGAAGCGCTCGGCCGGGACGTCCGGCGCGGCGGCCTGGGCGATGAGGGCGTTGGTGTTGGCCGGGTTGCCGACGACCAGGACGCGGATGTCGTCCGCGGCGTGGTCGTTGATGGCCTTGCCCTGCGGCTTGAAGATGCCGCCGTTGGCCTCCAGCAGGTCACCGCGCTCCATGCCCTTGGTGCGCGGGCGGGCGCCGACCAGCAGCGCGACGTTCGCACCCGCGAAGGCGACGTTCGGGTCGTCGGTGATGTCGATGCCGCGCAGCAGCGGGAAGGCGCAGTCGTCGAGCTCCATGGCGGTGCCCTCGGCGGCCTTCAGGCCCTGCGGGATCTCCAGCAGGCGCAGCTTGACCGGCACGTCCGCGCCGAGCAGCTGACCGGAGGCGATGCGGAAGAGCAGCGCGTAGCCGATCTGACCGGCCGCGCCGGTGACGGTGACATTGACGGGAGTGCGGGTCATGGCGATCTCCTGCTGCGAACTGGGGTGGGTGTCCCTGCCCATGATGTTCGGATCTCTCTCGGTATCAAGAGATCCGGCGTCAGGCTATCCGACCCGGCACGTTCCCAACCGCCGCCCCCGTGTGGGACGCCTCACCGTGGCGCGTACGGGGCCCGTCCGGCGGACCCCGCCCCGCACGACCGCTAGCCCGCCGCGGGCGTCCCGCGCGGCGTCGTGCAGCCCTTCGCGCCCGACGTCAGCGTCGCGCAGGCCTTCGCTTTGCCCGGCTCCGACACCGCCACCATCGGCGTGTAACCGTCGGCGTCGCGCACGACCTTGCCGGACTCCGTACGGGCGGGCGCGCCGCCGTCCGCGGCCGCGTCTATCCGGACGGCGTCGCCCGGGACGGCCTGCGTTATGCGCGCCCAGGCCGCGCCGCACACCTGGCTGTAGCGGACCTCGACGTACGAGGTGCCGACGGTCGCGGAGCCGGCCGTGGCCGCCCTGCCGCCGCCGCACCCCATGGCCTCCGGGTCCTTGCCGCTGCACTCCGCGCCCGTGCACTTCACCCCGGCGGGCAGGGCGGCGGAGGGCGAGGCCGGCGGCCGCGCGGTGTCCCGGCCGGTGTCCGGGCCGCTGCCCACGCCCAGCAGGAGGACGGCCGCCGCGACGACGAGCAGGGCGCCGACGACGCCCGTGACGAAGAGGGCGGCGCGGCGGCGCGCTGCGGGGCCGCCGGCCGGGATGGCGTTCGCGCGGTAGTCGGGCGGCTGCGTGGATCGCGGGACGGACTGCGGCTGGGGAGCCGGGCCGGAGGGGCCCGCAGGGGCCGCGGAACCCGCGGTGCCCGGGGAGCCCGTAGCGCCCGCGGAGCCCGTAGCGCCCGCAAAGCCGGAGTGGCCGCCGGGGCCCGCGGCGGCCGGGGAGCCGTCCTCCGGGGCCGTCCGGCGCGCCGCCTCGTGGCAGAGCGGCTCCGAGACGACCGCTCCCGGCGGCCCGCCGGCCCGGGCGGCCTGCGGCGGGCCGAACTCGCCCAGCGCGGCGCGCGCCCGGGCGACCCGCGCCGACTCCACCGTGGAGTCGTGCCGCAGTTCGCTCCGGCTCCAGGCCCGCTCGGCGAGCTCCCACATCGTGCTCAGATGGACCACGTCGGTCCCGGTCGCCTCGGCCAGCGCCTCGGCGGCCCCGAGCGGCGGCAGCAGCCGCCCGCCCAGATAACGCTCCCACGACGTCTTGCTGTACCCGGTGCGGTCCGCCACGGCGCCGATGCTCAGCCCGCTGCGCTCCACGAGTCTGCGCAGCTGTTCCGTGAACTCGCGGACTTCCGGGTCGAGTTCCTCCGGTAGCGCCCTCCAACGAGGCATTGCACTCCCCTGTCCCCCGATGCGTACGGTGGTCTTCCCGTTCCGTGCCCCATGCGTGACGTGCCGTGCCGCGGCGCCCCTCCGCGGCCACGCTGCTGGCTACCCAGAGGGGATGCCGCAATCCAGCATGGCAGTTCCCCCGGGCGGGGCGCATCGTGGCATTTGGGTTAATCAGGGGTCCCGGCACACGCCCTTGTCACATCTGCTGCACAACTGATACGGGACGGCTAACTCGTCGCAGAACCGTCACCTCCCGGCCACAGCAGGCTTGAAGATCTTGAAGCCGGATCTTCCGTTCATGATCCTCATAACGGGCGGTGGCCGGTCCTCCCACGGGGGTGGAGGACCGGCCACCGCGGCCGCTCACACGGCTGCCGGGTCGCGCGCGAGCGCCGGCCCGGCACCCGGGCCGGCCAGCTCCCTGCTCAGGTTCGCCTCGACGGCCGCGAGGAACTCCTCGGTGGTCAGCCAGGGGGTTTCCGCCCCGACGAGCAGCGCCAGGTCCTTGGTCATCCGCCCGCCCTCGACGGTCTCGACGCACACCCGCTCCAGCGTCTCCGCGAAGGCGGTGACCTCGGGCGTGCCGTCCAGCCGGCCGCGGTGCGCCAGGGCCCGGGTCCAGGCGAAGACCGAGGCGATCGGGTTGGTGGAGGTCGCCTTGCCCTGCTGGTGGTGGCGGTAGTGGCGGGTGACCGTGCCGTGCGCGGCCTCGGCCTCCAGGGTGCGGCCGTCGGGCGTCATCAGGACGGAGGTCATGAGGCCGAGCGAGCCGAAGCCCTGGGCGACGGTGTCGGACTGCACGTCGCCGTCGTAGTTCTTGCAGGCCCAGACGTAGCCGCCGGACGACTTCAGCGCGGCCGCCACCATGTCGTCGATGAGGCGGTGCTCGTACGTCAGCCCGGCCCGCTCGAAGTCCGCCCGGAACTCGGCGTCGAAGACCTCCTGGAAGAGGTCCTTGAACCGGCCGTCGTACTTCTTCAGGATCGTGTTCTTGGTGGACATGTAGACCGGGTAGCCGCGGTCCAGGCCGTAGCGGAACGAGGCGCGCGCGAAGTCGCGGATCGACGCGTCCAGGTTGTACATCGACAGGGCGACACCGGGGCCGTCGAACCGGTGGACCTCCAGCTCGACGGGGTCCGAGCCGTCCGCCGGGGTGAAGGTCATGGTGAGCGTGCCCGGGCCGGGGACCTTCAGGTCGGTCGCGCGGTACTGGTCGCCGAAGGCGTGGCGGCCGACGACGATCGGCTTCGTCCAGCCGGGGACGAGCCTCGGCACGTTCGCCATGATGATCGGCTCGCGGAAGATCACCCCGCCGAGGATGTTGCGGATGGTGCCGTTGGGCGAGGGGTACATCGCCTTGAGGCCGAACTCCTCCACCCGCGCCTCGTCCGGGGTGATCGTCGCGCACTTCACTCCGACGCCGTGCTCCCGGATGGCGTGCGCGGCGTCGACGGTCACCTGGTCGCCGGTGGCGTCGCGGTGCTCGATGCCCAGGTCGAAGTACTTCAGCTCGACGTCGAGGTGGGGCAGGATCAGCCGGTCCTTGATGAACCGCCAGATGATGCGGGTCATCTCGTCGCCGTCGAGCTCGACGACCGGGCCCACTACCTTGATCTTGGCCATGACGGGGACGTCCCTCTCGCGGGCAGCACCGTCCCTCCCCCGCCCCGGGGGGACGGGAAAGGGACCATCACTCCATCAAGCTACTCGAAATCCGGCAAACCGGTACGAGAGGGGTGCGGCAGGGACGGCGCCATCCGGGGCCGTACCGCCCGCGCCGTGCAGCCGTGCCGCCTAGACCGTGAAGTGGAGGACGTCCTCCAGGAACGGCACCTTCAGCCAGGGGTGCGGCTGCGCCATCAGGGACAGCAGCAGGATCGCCACCCCCAGCCCGCCGTACGTGATCATGTCCGTGAACCGGGACCGTACGGCCAGCATGCCCACGGACGGCAGGGCCCAGCGCAGCGCGGCGCCGCCGATCATCGCGAGCGCGATCAGCAGCGTCCCCACGCGGAACGCGTCGAAGGCGACGATCAGCAGCCCGAGCCCCGTCACGCCCATGACCGCGAGCAGCGGCCACTGGCGCGCCGGCGCCGGGGCGTCCCCGGGAGCGGCGCGCCCGCCGCCCTCGGGGCGCGCGGTGTCCCGCGTGAGCTGGAAGCGGCGCCCCTTGCCCGCGCCCGGCTCCCGTCCTCCGCCCGGCTCCTTGCCCTGGCCTCCGCCCGGCTCCTTGCCCTGGTCTTCGCCCGCGCCCGGCTCCCCGGCCGCGCCCGGCGTCTTCTCAGCCCGCATTGCCGCTTCCGGCGGCGCGCTCCGCGGCCTCCACCACGTTCACGAGCAGCAGCGCCCGGGTCATCGGGCCGACGCCGCCCGGGTTCGGGGAGACCCAGCCGGCGACCTTGGCGACCGCCGGGTCCACATCGCCCATGATCTTGCCCTCGCCGTCGCGGCTGACGCCGACGTCCAGCACGGCGGCGCCCGGCTTGACGTCCTCCGGCTTGATCAGGTGGCCCACGCCCGCCGCGGCCACGATGATGTCGGCCTGGCGCAGCTGCGCGGAGAGGTCACGGGTGCCGGTGTGGCAGAGGGTGACGGTGGCGTTCTCGCTCCGGCGGGTCAGCAGCAGGCCGATCGAGCGGCCGACGGTGATGCCGCGGCCCACGACGACCACGTGCGCGCCGTTGAGCTCCACGTCGTGACGGCGCAGCAGCTCGATGATGCCGTTGGGGGTACAGGGCAGCGGGCCGGGCTCGTTGAGCACCAGGCGGCCGAGGCTCATCGGGTGCAGGCCGTCGGCGTCCTTGGCCGGGTCCATCAGCTCCAGGACGCGGTTGGTGTCGATGCCCTTGGGGAGAGGGAGTTGGACGATGTAGCCGGTGCAGTCGGGGTTGTCGTTGAGCTCGCGGACGACCGCCTCGATCTCCTCCTGCGTGGCCGTTTCCGGCAGTTCGCGCTGGATCGACGCGATGCCGACCTGGGCACAGTCGCGGTGCTTGCCGGCGACGTACCACTTGCTGCCGGGGTCGTCGCCGACGAGGAGGGTGCCGAGACCGGGCTGGACGCCCCGGGCCTTCAGCGCCTCCACGCGCACCGTGAGTTCGGACTTGATCGCTGCTGCCGTGGCCTTGCCATCGAGAATCTGGGCGGTCATGGTCCCATCCTCCCGGATGCGGCGGTCATGGTTCCAATCAGGGCGGTCCGTCGTTGGTGACGAATTAGCACCGGTTATTCCCGGGCGCCCCCGCCGCACCACCGATACGGGTATCAGCTGGACAAAAGTCAGGGGCCCGATAACGATGATCGGCGTGCCGCGGTGTCATTCGGGGGGCGAGCCGCACACAACTCTCCTCCGGAATGCCCGCGCCGTCCCCGCACGACTCCAACGGAGGAATTGGCCAGCCATGAGCTTCGGCGATCAGAACAACCCGTACGGCACGCCCCAGCAGGCGCCCGGTTACGGCTATCCGCAGCAGCCCCAGGGCGCCCAGCCCGGTCAGCCGTACGCCGCCTACCCGCAGGGGCAGGACGGTTACACCGGTGCGCCGCAGGGCCCGCAGGTGATGCCGGGCGTCACCAAGGCGGCCCGCATCATGCTGTACGCGATCGCCGCGGTGCACGTGATCGTGGCGGGCCTGTGCGTCGCCGCGGTCGCCGCGATCAGTGACGCGAAGAAGACCCACTCGGGCCGCACGGTCACCACCGCCAAGGGCGACACGGTCGACGCCGACACGGTCTTCGACGCCGGAAAGGGCGTTTTCGCGTTTCTCGCCGCGCTGGCCGTGATCTTCGCGATCATCGGCATCATTCTCGCGGTGCGCTACGCCAAGGGCGGCAATGGCGTCCGCGTCGGCTCGATCGTCTACGCGGCGTTCGGCATCATCAGCGGCCTGGTGTGCATCATCTTCTACGGCATCGGCCTCATCGGTCTGATCCTGTCGATCCTGGTGATCGTCTTCGCGGCCAAGCAGGCTTCGAACGACTGGTTCCGCCGCCCGCGCTTCTGAGCGGCGGCCCGGCGGACCCGGAGGCCCGTACCCCCGCACCGGGGGTACGGGCTTCCGTCCGTTCGTCAGTGGAAGAAGTGCCGCGTCCCCGTGAAGTACATCGTCACGCCCGCCGCCTTCGCGGCCTCCACGACCTGCTCGTCGCGGACCGAACCGCCCGGCTGCACCACGGCCTTGATGCCGGCGGCCGTCAGCACCTCCAGCCCGTCCGGGAAGGGGAAGAACGCGTCGGAGGCGGCGTACGAGCCCCGGGCCCGCTCCTCGCCCGCCCGCTGCACCGCCAGCTTCGCGGAGTCGACGCGGTTGACCTGGCCCATGCCGACGCCGACGGTCGCGCCGTCCTTGGCCAGCAGGATGGCGTTGGACTTCACCGCGCGGCAGGCGCGCCAGGCGAAGGCCAGCTCGGCGAGCTCGGCGGCCGGCAGGGCCTCGCCCGTGGCGAGCGTCCAGTTGGCCGGGTCGTCGCCCTCGGCCTGGAGGCGGTCCTTGGTCTGGAGCAGCAGACCGCCCTCGACGGGGCGGGCCTCGGTGACCGCGCACGGGGCGTCGGCGCAGCGCAGCACGCGGATGTTCTTCTTGCGGGCCAGCACCTCGACGGCACCGTCCTCGTAGGCCGGGGCGACGATGACCTCGGTGAAGATCTCGGCGACCTGCTCGGCCATGGCGACCGACACGGGGCGGTTGACGGCGATCACGCCGCCGAACGCGGACAGCGGGTCGCACTCGTGCGCCTTGCGGTGCGCCTCGGCGACGTCCGAACCGGTGGCGATGCCGCACGGGTTGGCGTGCTTGATGATGGCGACGCAGGGGTCGGCGTGGTCGTACGCCGCCCGGCGCGCGGCCTCGGTGTCGACGTAGTTGTTGTAGGACATCTCCTTGCCGTGCAGCTGCTCGGCGTGCGCGAGGCCCTTGCCGGAGGCGTCGGTGTAGAGGGCCGCGGGCTGGTGCGGGTTCTCGCCGTAGCGCAGGACGTTCGCGCGGGTGAAGGTGGCGCCGAAGAAGCCGGGGAAGCCGCTCTCGTCCTCCGCCGCGTAGTCGTCGGCGAACCAGCCGGCGACGGCCACGTCGTACGCCGCGGTGTGCTGGAACGCCTCGGCGGCCAGGCGCTTGCGCTGCGCGAGGTCGAAGCCGCCGTCGGAGACGGCCTTGAGGACGTCGGCGTAGCGGCCGGGGTTGACGACCACGGCCACGGAGGGGTGGTTCTTGGCGGCGGCGCGGACCATCGAGGGGCCGCCGATGTCGATCTGCTCGACGCACTCGTCGGGCGAGGCGCCGGAGGCGACGGTCTCCCGGAACGGGTAGAGGTTGACGACCACCAGCTCGAAGGGCTCGACGCCCAGCTCGGCGAGCTGCTCGCGGTGGGCGTCGAGGCGCTGGTCGGCCAGGATGCCGGCGTGGACGCGCGGGTGCAGCGTCTTGACCCGGCCGTCCAGGCACTCGGGGAAGCCGGTCAGCTCCTCGACCTTGGTGACGGGGACGCCGGCCGCGGCGATCCGGGCGGCCGTGGAGCCGGTGGAGACGAGCTCGACACCGGCCTCGTGGAGACCGCGGGCCAGCTCCTCCAGCCCGGTCTTGTCGTAGACGCTGACCAGCGCCCGGCGGACGGGCCGCTTCATACCTTCGGCGGTCACGGGATCCATACCTTTCGTCCCTCTATGCGGTAGCCGTTGCGGGCCAGACGCCCCACGACATCGACGAGCAGCTCTCGCTCGACTTCCTTGATGCGCTCGTGCAGCGCGGATTCGTCGTCCTCGTCCCGGACCTCGACCACGCCCTGGGCGATGATCGGGCCGGTGTCGACGCCGTCGTCGACGAAGTGGACGGTGCACCCCGTCACCTTCACGCCGTACGCGAGCGCGTCGCGCGCGCCGTGGGCGCCGGGGAAGCTGGGCAGCAGGGCGGGGTGCGTGTTGATCACACGCCCCCCGAAGCGGGCCAGGAACTCCTTGCCCACGATCTTCATGAAGCCGGCCGAGACCACCAGGTCCGGCTCGTACGCCGCCGTCGCCTCGGTCAGCGCGCGGTCCCAGGCCTCGCGCGACGGGTGGTCCGCGACCCGGCAGACGAAGGAGGGGATCCCGGCGCGCTCGGCGCGCTCCAGGCCGGCGATGCCGTCCCGGTCGGCGCCCACGGCCACGACCCGGGCGCCGTAGCCCTCGGGGTCGGCGGCGATCGCGTCGAGCAGGGCCTGCAGGTTGGTGCCGGAGCCGGAGACGAGCACGACGAGGCGGGCGGGGGGCGCGGGAGGCGGGGAGGCCACGGTGGGGCCCTTTCTCGCGGGCGGGAGCGGTGCGGTGGACGGCTGTGCGGCTGTACGCCGCCACGGCTTCGCGGCTCGCGTGGCCGGCCTTGCGGCTTTGCACGGTCGCACGGATGGCGTGGGCGTACGGTTTGTATGGTCGTACGAGACGAGGGTGCCGCGGAATACGGGGGACTCTACGAACCCGCCGACCGCCAGCAACGATACCGGCACACCGAACGGCCCCCGCGGGACGGGGGCGCGCGCGGGAGGTAGCGTCTGGAAGCAGTGCCCGGAAATGTGCGGTGCCACGCGCGCGGAATCCGGGCGCGACGCCGTACGTTCGGAGTGCGGTAGGCACGGACGCCGGGGATGTGCCGCACGTCCCGGGCGGGCGGGCAGAGATCCTGGACGGCGCACATCCTGGGCGTGCCGGACGACGACACAAGGGGAAGACACACTCCACATGCCGGACCGACGCCGTCACGCGGCTCACCGCCTCACGCTGCCCACCCCCGACACCTCCGGCCGGGCGGCGACGGGGCACGCCCGCATGTCGCACGAGCGCCCGTCGACGCCGTCCCCGGACGAGCAGCGCGACGACAACCCCTTCGCACCGCCGCCCGAGGGCCGGCCCGACCGGCCGTGGCAGCCGCGCGAGCCGCAGCGCCCCCAGGGCCGGCAGGGCGGGGGAAACGGCGAGGGTGAGGGCGACGGCGGCGAGGGCCGGGGCGAGGGGCAGCAGCCCCCGGCGTGGGGCAGCCAGTGGAGCAGCCGGCAGCCCGGCCGCCACGACGGCGGCTTCGGCGGCGGGCCCGGCGGCGGGCCCGGCGGTCCCGCGGGCGGCCCGGGCGGAGGCGGCGGCCTGCGCTGGGACCCCACGGACCCGGCCCAGCGGCGCGCCCGCTACGCCCTCCTCGCGGGCATGTGGGGCTTCTTCTTCGCCCTCTTCAGCATCCCGTACGTCGCCCTGCTCCTCGGCGCCCTGTCGATCTACTGGGGCGTCAGCGCCCTTCGCGCCAAGTCCCGGCCGCAGCGCACGGACCCCGACATCCCGTCGGGCCCGCCGAGCCCGGCGCCCGGCGCGTTCAAGCCACAGACGACGGCGGCGGTGAGCGGCCTGGTGACGGGCGGGCTGGCGCTGGCCATCGTGGCGGCGACGTTCGTCTTCCAGATCGTCTACAGCGACTACTACACGTGCGTGGACGACGCCCTGACACAGAGCTCGCAGCAGGCGTGCGAACGGCACCTGCCGAAGCAGCTGAGGCCGCTGCTGGGGAACCGGGACTAGCCGACCAACCGACCAGCCGACCAGCCGGAAACGCAGGTCGCCCGGCGGGAATCCAGCCGTCCGGCGAACGATGACCGAGGTCCGAGGCCCGTGGCGTCAGCCCCGGTCCCGGTTCGCGGCGTCGCGCGGCTCGAAGTCCGGCATCAGCCCGCCCCCGGACTCCCGCAGCGCGGCCCACCGCACCCGCCGCGCCCCCGTGTCGTGCCAGGCCGCCCCGTCGAACGCCGGCACGACCGTGCCCGAGACGACCGTCCCCGAGACCGCCGTGCCCGGGACGACCGCCCCCGGCGCCCGGCCGGCGCCCCTCCCCCGCCGCCGGCGGCCGAACCAGCCGTTCCGCCCCCCGCTGGCCTCGGGCGCGCGGGAGGCAGCAGCCGGCGCCGCCGCCGGGAAGGGTGCGGGCGCCGGCCGCACGGGCAGCGCCTCCACGGGCGTCCGCGCGAACGACAGCGTCGGCGTATCGACGTACCCGCCGCGCCCCGATCGCGCCCCCGTCCCGAAGCCCAGCCACGCCCCGACCGCCCGGGCGGCCCGCCCTCCGGTCCACCACCGGCCGCGCTCGGACTGCGCCCGCCGGTGGGCGCCCGCCGGCAGCCGTACGGACGCCGGGGAGGAGGAAGCGGCAGAAGCGGAATCCTCCGGCGCCACAGCCACGGCCACCGCCGCCGTGCCCGCCAGGGCAACCGTCCCCACGGGCCGCCCGGAGGCGGCCACGCCGCCGGCCCCGTGCGGCGCGGGCTCCACCGGCAGGCCGCCGCCCAGGACGATCCTCCGCCGCAGCCACAGCAGCACCAGCGCCCCCGGCACGCTCACGGCCGCCGTCCAGACGAGCGCGGCCGCGCCCACGACCAGGCACGAGGGTCCGAACGACGAGAGCACGGACGCGCCCAGCGGGCCGCCGGACGCGTAGGTCAGCACGGTGACGGCGAGGGCGCAGAAGACGGACCCGAGGGCGGCGATGCCGGCGGTCTCGCCGGTCCCGGCCCGTACGAGGTCCGCGGAACGCCGCGGCACGGCGGCGTAGGCGACGGTCGTCCCGGCCGCCAGGCACACCGCGGCGGAGGCCGCCAGGGGCAGCGGCTCGGCGGGGCCGGGCGTCGGGAGGATCGCGAAGAGCGGGAAGGACGGCAGCAGCGGGTACGCGGTGATGCCGAGGGGTGCGACCGTCCCGGCGGTGCCGACGGCGAAGCCCGGCCCGAGCCCGTAGGCCGCCGCCCAGACCACGGCGTTGGGCAGCAGCGCGGCGCACAGCAGCAGCACCGCGGCGCGGCCCGACCAGGCCGCCGTGATCTGCAGGAGCGACTCGCGGGCGGCGCCCGCGTGGACGGCGAGGGAGCCCGCGAGGAGGACGGCGGCGCCGCTGAGCAGGACGACGGTGCCCGCGGTCGCGGCGCCGGCGGCCGCGGCGACCCTGGGCCGGGTGAACCAGTCCCGCAGCCGGGCCGGCACCGCGGTGAGCGCGCGGCGCACCAGCGGCGGCGGCGTCCCGGAGGGGCAGCCGAGGGCGGCCCACGTCCCGGCGGCGACGGACGCGCCCGCGACGACTGGCACGTGCAGCAGGGCGCTCAGCGGTTCGACGCGTACGGGGCCGGAGGAGGCGTAGAGGACGGCGCCCACGGCGACCAGGAGGTAGCCGCCGAGGAGGGTGAGGGCGGCCTTGCGCGGGACGAGCCCGGGGGCGGCCGCGGCGGGGGGCGCGTGAGGGACCGCCTGACGGGCTTCCCCGGGCCCGCCCCCGGCCAGCAGCATGACGTCCGGGTAGAGGGCGTCGAGGACGTCGTCCGGGTCGTCCGCGGGATCGTCCGGCGGCTCCAGGGCGTGCCGCGCGGCCCGGTAGAGCAGCCAGCAGGGCAGCACGGTCAGCAGCATCGGCGTGAGGCCGATCGGGGCGGGCGCCCTCGTGAGGGTGTCCGTGCGGACGAGGTCGGCGCCGTGCGCGAGCAGCCACAGGCCGGCGGCCGAGCGCAGGGCCTCGCCCGCCCCGCCGTCGGGGTACGGCGAGGTGATCCACAGCAGCAGGACGACCACGGCCAGCGCCCCGAGCCCCAGGCCGGCGGCGATCGCCCCGCCGACGAACACGGTGCCGGCCGGCGGCGGCGCGCTCGCGGCGGGCCGGCCGGGCGCGGGCGGCGGCGGGCTGTGCTCGGCATCGTGGGTCACATGGTCATGCTGCCAAGAACACGCCTTTCGTTCGGGTAGCGGGTAAATGACCGTCGTGTCGCTTTTGATACCCGGATAAACCTATTTGACGCGCAATTACCCTTACGTGGCCTCAACCGGCCGGGCAGCGCCCCGGAAACGGGCGCGGGCCCGCACCCCCCTCAAGGGGTGCGGGCCCGCGCGCGGGAACCGTCAGGCTCAGGCGCCCAGCGCGGCGCGCGCGAGGCGGGCCGTCTCGGACGGGGTCTTGCCGACCTTCACACCGGCAGCCTCGAGGGCCTCCTTCTTCGCCTGGGCGGTGCCGGACGAACCGGAGACGATGGCGCCGGCGTGGCCCATGGTCTTGCCCTCGGGCGCGGTGAAACCCGCCACGTAGCCGACGACCGGCTTGGTGACGTTGGCCTTGATGAAGTCCGCGGCACGCTCCTCGGCGTCGCCGCCGATCTCGCCGATCATCACGATCAGCTCGGTCTCCGGGTCGGCCTCGAACGCGGCGAGCGCGTCGATGTGCGTGGTGCCGATGACCGGGTCGCCACCAATGCCGACGGCGGAGGAGAAGCCGATGTCACGGAGCTCGTACATCATCTGGTAGGTCAGCGTGCCGGACTTCGACACGAGACCGATGCGGCCGGGCTTGGTGATGTCGCCCGGGATGATGCCGGCGTTGGACTGGCCCGGGGTGATGAGACCGGGGCAGTTCGGGCCGATGATGCGGGTCTTGTTGCCCTTCGAGCCCGCGTACGCCCAGAAGGCGGCGGAGTCGTGGACGGCGATGCCCTCGGTGATCACGACGGCCAGCGGGATCTCGGCGTCGATCGCCTCGACGACGGCGGCCTTGGCGAACGCCGGCGGGACGAAGACGACGGTGACGTCGGCACCGGTCTCCTTCATCGCCTCGGCGACCGAGCCGAAGACGGGCACGGAGGTGCCGTCGAAGTCGACGCTCGTGCCGGCCTTGCGCGGGTTCACGCCACCGACGATGTTGGTGCCGTCGGCCAGCATGAGCTTGGTGTGCTTCATGCCCGTGGCGCCGGTCATCCCCTGGACGATGACCTTGCTGTCCTTGGTGAGGAAGATAGCCATGGTTGTGGAGTCCTCGTCCCTTACTTAGCCGCAGCCAGCTCGGCGGCCTTGTCGGCCGCGCCGTCCATGGTGTCCACGCGCTGCACCAGCGGGTGGTTGGCGTCGGACAGGATCTTGCGACCCAGCTCCGCGTTGTTGCCGTCGAGGCGCACGACCAGCGGCTTGGAGACGTCCTCGCCCTTGCTCTTGAGGAGCTCCAGGGCCTGGACGATGCCCTTGGCGACCTCGTCGCACGCGGTGATGCCACCGAAGACGTTGACGAAGACGGACTTGACGTCCGGGTCGCCGAGGATGATCTCAAGACCGTTGGCCATGACCTCGGCGGAGGCGCCACCACCGATGTCGAGGAAGTTGGCGGGCTTGACGCCGCCGTGGTTCTCACCGGCGTAGGCGACGACGTCGAGGGTGCTCATGACGAGACCCGCGCCGTTGCCGATGATGCCGACCTGGCCGTCGAGCTTGACGTAGTTCAGGCCCTTGGCCTTGGCGGCGGCCTCCAGCGGGTTGGCCGCGTCCTTGTCCTCCAGCGCCTCGTGCTCCGGCTGGCGGAAGTCGGCGTTGGCGTCCAGGGAGACCTTGCCGTCGAGCGCGATGACGCGGCCGTCGGCGACCTTGGCGAGCGGGTTGACCTCGACGAGGAGGGCGTCCTCGGCGACGAAGGTCTTCCACAGGGTCACCATGACCTCGGCGACCTGCTCGGCGACCTCGGCCGGGAACTTCGCCTGGGCGACGATCTCGCGGGCCTTCTCGATCGAGACGCCCTCGTTGGCGTTGACCGGGACCTTGGCGAGCTTCTCGGGGGTCGTGGCCGCGACCTCCTCGATGTCCATGCCGCCGGCGACGGAGGCCATGGCCAGGAAGGTGCGGTTGGTGCGGTCGAGGAGGTACGAGACGTAGTACTCCTCGGCGATCTCCGGAGCGGTCTCGGCGATCATCACCTTGTGGACCGTGTGGCCCTTGATGTCCATGCCCAGGATGTCCGTCGCGCGGGCGACGGCCTCGTCCGGGGTGGCGGCCAGCTTCACGCCGCCGGCCTTGCCGCGGCCACCGACCTTCACCTGCGCCTTGACGACCGAACGGCCGCCCAGACGCTCGGTCGCCTCGCGGGCCGCCTCAGGCGTGTCAATGACTTCACCGGCCAGCACCGGTACACCGTGCTTGGCGAAGAGGTCCCTCGCCTGGTACTCGAACAGGTCCACGCGCGTCCGTCCCTTTTCCATGGATATCGCGGTTCGTTGTCTGCGCGGGCGTGCCGCTGGGCGGCGTGAGAGCGCGATCTCCGCAGGGTCCGGGGGTTGCGCCCCGGGGTAGCACGGGCGAGGGCGGCACACGTTCACCGTTGACGCGGCATGTCCGTCTCGCAGGTTATCCCCGCAGGCGGGGAGGCCCTAAATCAGAGGTCACACTCCGGCCGTGATTACGCTCACAGATCGCGACCGGTCCCGCACGCGGACGGGTGTGCGGGAGGGGCCGGGCGGCGGTCACCCGGCCGCGTCCGGGACGGGCAGGGGGCGCTTCTCCAGGGCCGCCGCCATCACGTCGGGGAAGAGGTCCGGGGTGCAGGCGAAGGCGGGCGCGCCGAGGGCGGCCAGGGCCGCCGCGTGCTCGCGGTCGTAGGCCGGGGCGCCCTCGTCGGAGAGTGCGAGAAGCGTCACGAACTGCACGCCGGCCGCCTTCATGGCCGCCACCCGTTCGAGCATCCCGTCGCGTATCCCGCCCTCGTAGAGATCACTGATCAGGACCACGACGGTTTCGGCCGGGCGGGTGATGCGGGACTGGCAGTAGGCGAGCGCCCGGTTGATGTCGGTGCCGCCGCCGAGCTGGGTGCCGAAGAGCACGTCGACCGGGTCGGACAGCTGGTCGGTGAGGTCCACGACGGCGGTGTCGAAGACGACGAGGCGGGTGTCGAGGGAGCGCATCGAGGCGAGGACGGCGCCGAAGACGGAGGCGTAGACGACGGAGGCCGCCATGGAGCCGGACTGGTCGATGCAGAGGATCACGTCCTTCTTCACCACCCGCGCGGCCCGGCCGTAGCCGATGAGGCGCTCGGGGACGACGGTGCGGTGCTCGGGCAGGTAGTGCTTGAGGTTCGCCCGGATGGTGCGGTCCCAGTCGATGTCGCGGTGGCGGGGGCGGGCGATGCGGGCGGACCGGTCGAGGGCGCCGGTGAGGGTGGCGCGGGTGCGGGTGGCCAGCCGCTTCTCCAGGTCCTCGACGACCTTGCGGACCACGGCGCGGGCGGTCTCCTTCGTGGTCTCGGGCATCGCCTTGTGGAGGGAGAGCAGCGTGCCCACGAGGTGCACGTCGGCCTCGACGGCCTCCAGCATCTCCGGCTCCAGGAGGAGCGCGGCGAGACCGAGCCGGTCGATGGCGTCCCGCTGCATCACCTGAACGACGGACGCCGGGAAGTACGTGCGGATGTCCCCCAGCCAGCGGGCGACGCGCGGGGCGGAGGCGCCGAGGCCCGCCTCGCGGGAGCCGGCGGACCGGGCGCCCGGGTCGCCCTGGCTGCCGTAGAGCGCTTCGAGGGCGCGGTCCATGGCGGCGTCGGCGCCGCTCAGGGCGGCGAACCCGCCGCCGGCGCCCGTGGGGGACTCCGCCCCGAGGACGAGGCGCCAGCGGCGGAGGCGTTCGGCGGGGGTGGTGGGGATCGTGGTGGGGGCGGTGGCCGTGCGGGCGGTCGTGTGCGGGGTCGCGGTCGTGTGCGGGGTCGCGGTCGTGTCCGGGGGCGTGCTCGTGTCCGTGGTCGCGGTTGTGGTGTCCCTGGTCGTCATCGGGGTCCCCCTGTGTGTGCCATGCCCAGCAGCAGGTGCATCGTCGGCAGCACCGCCGCCGCGCGTTCCTCGTCGAGGCGTGTCCCGGGCCCGCGCTCCGCCCGGCCGCCGGGCAGCGTTCCCCCTCCTCCGGCTCCTCCTCTTCCGGGCCCGCTGCGGCGGATCTGCAGGCCCACTGCGCGGCGCGTTCCCGGGTCGAACGCCGAGAAGGTGCGGCGGAGCAGGGGCAGGACGCCGGCGAAGGACCCGGCCGGTACGCCGGTGAGCCAGTCGTCGACGAGGGCGAGCAGGCGCTCGTCGTGGACGAGGAGCATGCCGCCGGGTCCGCCGCTGCCGAGGAACCCTTCGATCCAGGCGGCGGCCTCGGCCGGCTCCGTACCGGTGGAGAGCGCGAGCCCCATGAGCCGCGCGGCCCGCCCGTCGGGCAGCAGCCCGTCGTCGAGCAGCAGCCGCACCGCCCGCCCGCGGATCCCGCCGGGCAGCCCGTCCCGCCCGGCGAGCACGCCGAGCACGGCGGCCCAGCGCTGCCGGAGGGAGGACGCGCCGGGCTCCGGTTCGGGGACGAGCAGCCCCACCGCCTGGTGGACCTCGTCCACCAGGCCCCGCATGGAGGCCGCGGCGTCCGCGTCCAGGCCCGCGCACGCGGCGGGAAGGCCCACGAAGACGCGTTCGGCGAGCCCCTGGGCCACTTCGCCGAGCGCGGCGGTGTCCGTGCGGCGGACGTCGCCGTAGCGCACGGAGCGGACCAGGGCCGGGAGGGCCTCGGCGAGGTGGGCGACGTCCGTGTCGAGCGCGGCGCGGTCGGCCAGGACGCGCATCACGGCCGGCAGGGCGGCGGGCAGTCCGGCGAGCAGGCAGCGCTCGGCGAGCGAAGTGACGCCGGCGAGGCTTGCGGCGTCGGCGGCCAGGGCCTCGGCCCTGGCGGTGGCCGCGGCGAGCACGGTCGTCCCCCAGGCGGAGGCCTCGGCGACCCGCACTGCCAGCTCGGGCTCCCAGCTCAGCCGCCAGGACTCGCGGAACGTGCCGGTCCCCGCGCGGGAGCGGACGGGCTCGCCCCAGTCGACGCCGAGGAGCCGCAGCCGGTGCAGCAGGCGGCTGCGCGCGGCGTCGGTGTCCTTGCGGAGGTCGAACTCCCAGTCGCGCGCGTCGGCTTCGGGTTTGAGGCGCAGGCTGCGCCGGAGGCGGGCGAGGTCGCGCTGGAGGGGCGTGGCGGGGGCGGTGTCGGGGACCTCGCCGAGGACGTTCCCGACGACGAGCCGGTCCCGTACGAGCGCGAGCGGTACGTCGGAGCCGTCGCACATCACGGCTCTGACGGCGTCCGTGGTCTCGGTGAGCCCGGCGAGCGGGCGGCCGCGCAGGGAGGCGAGGGTGCGGGCGAGCCGGACGGCCTCGATGACGTGGGCGGAGGAGACGGGGAAGTCCTCGTCGCGGAGCAGCCGGGCGACCTTGGTGAGCCAGCGTTCGAGCGGGCGGTCGGTGGCGTGGAAGAGGTGGCCGTACCAGCCGGGCGAGTCGATGCCGGCGCCGTAGCCGCTGCGGCGGGAGAGCCGCCGGTGGGTCCAGGGGACCCAGCTGACTTCGGCCTTGACCTTCGGGAGCCCCTTGAGGGCCTGCCGGTCGGTGGTGACGGTGCGCCGGGCGGTGAGGGCGGGGACGTGCCAGGCGCCGCAGACGACGGCGATCCCGTCGCCGAACTGCCGCCGGGCGTCCCGGATCCTGAGCCGCATGTGGGCTTCGCGGACGAGGTCCCGCGCGCCGTCGGGCCCGTCGCCGCCGATGTCACCGTCGGCGTCGCCGTCACCGAAGGCGGACCGCAGTTCGGCCATGGCGTCGGCGAGCGCGGCGAAGGGGGCGAGGGCGTCGGTCCCGTCCGCGCTGCGGCGGTGCTCGACGGCGTCCTCCCACCACAGCTCGGGGTCGTCGTACCCGGCGGCCGCGGCGAGCACGGCGAGGGGATCGGACCGCGGGGCGGCGGGCGGAGGGTCTGCGGGTCGCGGGCCGGCGGGTGACGGATCGGCGGGTCGCGGATCGGCGGACGGTCCGGCTGCGGGGGACGCTTCGGCGGCGGCGCGACGGCCTCGCCCGGTGTCACCGGCAGCGGGGGTGCCGGCCCCGCCGGCCGGCTTCGGGGCGGGCCGGAGTCCGTCCCCTCCGCTCAGTGCGAGCGCGTTCGCCGCCGGCAGGTCGATGAACCGTACGGGGACGCCGTGCGCGAGGGCCCAGCGGATGGCCACCCACTCCGGGGAGAACCCGGCGAGCGGCCAGAACGCGGCGCGGCCCGGGTCGTCCGCCGCGTGGGCGAGCAGGGCGACGGGCGGCCGCATGCCCTCGTCGTCCGCGAGGTGGACGATCGCGTCGGCCTCGGGCGGCCCCTCGATGAGCACGGCCGCGGGGCGGCACTGTTCCAGGGCCGCCCGGACGGCCCGCGCGGAGCCGGGCCCGTGGTGGCGGATGCCCAGGAGGAAGGGGCCGGGGGCGGTCACGCGGAGACCTCGCGGCAGGCGCGGTAGAAGTCCTTCCAGCCGTCGCGCTCGCGGACGACGGTCTCCAGGTACTCCTGCCAGACGAGCCGGTCCGCGGCCGGGTCGCGGACGACCGCGCCGAGGATCCCGGCGGCCACGTCGCCCGCGCGCAGCACGCCGTCGCCGAAGTGGGCGGCGAGGGCGAGGCCGCCGGTGACGACGGAGATCGCCTCGGCCGTGGAGAGCGTGCCCGAGGGCGACTTGAGCTTCGTGCGGCCGTCGGTGGTGACGCCGTCGCGCAGCTCGCGGAAGACGGTGACGACGCGCCGGATCTCGTCGGTGCCGTCGGGCACGGACGGCAAGTCGAGGGAGCGGCCGATCTGGTCGACGCGCCGGGAGACGATGTCGACCTCGTCGTCGGGCGTGGCGGGCAGGGGCAGCACGACGGTGTTGAAACGGCGGCGCAGGGCGCTGGAGAGCTCGTTGACGCCGCGGTCGCGGTCGTTGGCGGTGGCGATCAGGTTGAAGCCGCGGACGGCCTGCACCTCCTCGCCCAGCTCGGGGATGGGGAGGGTCTTCTCGGAGAGGATGGTGATCAGGGTGTCCTGGACGTCGGCGGGGATGCGGGTGAGCTCCTCGACGCGGGCGGTCAGGCCCTGGGCCATGGCCCGCATGACGGGACCGGGCACGAGCGCCTCGCGGCTGGGGCCGTGGGCGAGGAGCCGGGCGTAGTCCCAGCCGTAGCGGATGGCTTCCTCGGGGGTGCCGGCCGTGCCCTGGACGAGGAGCGTGGAGTCGCCGCTGACGGCGGCGGCCAGGTGCTCGGAGACCCAGGTCTTGGCGGTGCCGGGCACGCCGAGCAGGAGGAGGGCGCGGTCGGTGGCGAGCGTGGTGACGGCGACTTCGACGACGCGGCGCGGGCCCACGTACTTGGGCGTGATCACGGTGCCGCCGGGCAGCGTGCCGCCGAGCAGGTAGGTGGCGACGGCCCACGGCGAGAGCCGCCAGCGCTCGGGACGGGGCCGGTCGTCGGCGGCCGCGAGGGCCTTCAGCTCCTCGGCGAAGGCGTGCTCCGCGTGCGGTCGCAGGGCCTGGGTGTCGGTTCCGGGCACGGTCACAAGTCCCCCTCGGTGTGCGTTTCCGGGATGCGTGAACAACCCTGCACCACCCCACTGACAACGCCCCCGGGCGGCGCGAACTCGCAGGTCAGGGCGATTGTCAGTGGGGGGTCCTAGCGTTTGGGGCATGAATCCGCAGGGGGACATCAGGACGGCGGAAACGGTGCTCGCGCTGGCGCCTGACGCCGCATCACGCAAGGCGGGGAGCAAGCTGGCGGCTCCCGGGCCGTGGTCGGGCGCGGGGGCGCGCGCGGAGGGGGAGGGAGGCCGGGTCGGAGCGGTCTGGGGGGAGTGCTCCGGCAGCGGCAGCCGGCCGTATCGCACGGTGGTGGATCTGTCCGGGGAGGGCGGCCCCGGCTTCAACTGCTCCTGTCCGAGCCGCAAGTTCCCGTGCAAGCACGCCCTGGGCCTGCTGCTCTTGTGGGTCTCGGGGGAGGCCGCGGTGCCGGTCACGCGGGATGACCCGCCCGGCTGGGCGGGGCAGTGGCTGGACCGGCGGCGGCAGCGGGCCGAACGGGCCGCCGCCGGCCCGGAGGCCGCCGCGCCGGCGACGCCCGCGGACCAGGAGGCGGCCCGGCGGCGAGGGGAGCGCCGGGCCGCGCGGATCACCGCGGGCGTCACGGAGTTGGAGCAGCGGCTGGCGGACCTGTTGCGCGGCGGGCTCGGCTCCGCGGACGGTACGGGGTACGGGCCGTGGGACGAGACCGCGGCCCGCATGGTCGACGCCCAGGCGCCCGGCCTGGCCGCGCGGGTAAGGGAGTTGGCGTCCGTACGGGGTGCGGGGGCCGACTGGGCGGGGCGGCTGCTGGAGGAGTGCGCCCTGCTGCACGCCCTCAACCAGGGCTGGCTGCGCCTGGACGAGCTGCCGGAGCCGCTGGCGGCGACGGTCCGTTCGCGTGTCGGCCTGACCACCGACACCGCCGCGCTGCTCGCGTCCGCCCCGCCGGTCCGCGACCACTGGCTCGTCCTGGCCCAGCAGGACAGCGACGACGGCCGGCTGACCACCCGCCGCATCTGGCTCCACGGCCGCGGCTCGGGCCGGATGGCGCTGCTCCTCTCCTTCGGCGCGGCCGGGCGGGCACCGGAACTGTCCCTGCCCGTGGGCCTGTCCATCGACGCGGACCTCGTCTACTACCCGGCGGCCCGCCCGCTCCGCGCAGCGCTCGGCACGCGCCACGCCCCACCCGCGGAGAGCCCCGGCCCGCCGCCGGGCGGCAGCGTGCAAGCGGCGCTCTCCGCGTACGGCGAAGCCCTGCGCGACGACCCCTGGGTGGACGCGTGGCCGGTCGTCCTCGACGGCGTGGTCCCGGTCCCGGACGAGGAGGTCAACGGCTGGCAACTGGCCGACGCGGAGGGCGAGTGCGCCCTCGCGGTCGATCCACGGCTGCGCGACAGCCAGGGGTTGTGGCGGCTGGCTTCGCTATCGGGCGGCGCCCCGGTCACGGTCTTCGCCGAATACGGCCACGGGGGCACGGTGCCGCTGGCCGCGTGGGGCCCGGAACGGACACCGCGGACAGCGGAAGGCCAGGAGCCGATACCGCTCTGACGCCAGACGCGCACCACCGATACCGCCACCCGCCCATTCCGCCGGACCCTCGCCGTCGGGGCAGCTCGCCGTCGGGGCAGCTCGCCGTGAGGGCGGGAGATAACGGAGGACCGTTGCAGCGGGCTTCCACGACGGCGTCGGCCGCCGGGGCCGTGCCGTGCTCGGTGCCCGAGGCCGACACACGCCCCTGCGCAACTTCCCGATACGAGAGGGACATCACGTGAACCACACCTGGGACGAGCTCGTCACTTCCGCTCTGCTCGGGACCGG
Organism: Streptomyces sp. NPDC008001; assembly: GCF_042958085.1. Lineage (NCBI taxonomy): Bacteria > Bacillati > Actinomycetota > Actinomycetes > Kitasatosporales > Streptomycetaceae > Streptomyces > Streptomyces sp. NPDC008001. The sequence continues at coordinate 256,228 of NZ_JBIBIZ010000006.1, forward strand.
CCGTCGTACGCCGCCCGTGGAGGCCCGGGACGGGCAGGAGGCGGCCCTGGCGCTGCTGGACGCCGCCGCGGTGGACACCGTGCGGCGGCGAGCCGGAGCCCTGCCGGCCGTGGCGCGAGCCCGCCCCGCACCCGCGCCGGCGGACGGCCGCCCGCCGCTGCCCCCGGCGGCCCGCCGCCGCCTCGCCCGGCTGCTCGCCGAGCGCGGCGGGTCCGGGGGCGGGCGCCGGGGCGCCGCGCCGGATCTGACGGAGCTGCTGCCCCAGTGGCTGGCGGCCGCCAACCGGCACGGCTACCAGGCGCCTCCCGCCCTGCTGCCCGCCCTGCTCGAAGCGGCCAGGTCCCGTACCGACCTGCGGCCGGAGGCGCTCGTTTTCGGCGGGCCCCGGGCCCGGTGGCTGGCCGGGCTCAACCCGCAGTGGAAGTACGCGCTGCGGCCCGGCCCCGCCGCGGGCCCGGCGGCTCCGGGAGGCCCGGCGGATGCCGGGGTGTGGGAGGAGGGCCTGTTCGCCGAGCGGGCCGCGTTCCTCTCCTCCCTGCGCCGCCGCGATCCGGCGGCCGCCCGCGAGCTGCTCGCGGGCTCGTGGGCGACGGAGCGGGCCGAGGACCGCCTGCTGTTCCTGGACGTGCTGCGCGAGGGCCGGTCCGCGGCGGACGAGCCGTTCCTGGAGGTTGCTCTGTCCGACCGGAGCCGCAACGTGCGGGCCACCGCGGCGGAGCTGCTGTCGGCCCTGCCCGGCTCGGCGCTCGCGGCCCGCATGGCGGAGCGGGCCCGCAGCTGTGTGTCGCTGGACCGTACGAGCGGCGGCGGGGAACCGCGGATCGCGGTGGAGGCGCCGCACGAGTGCGACAAGGGCATGCAGCGCGACGGCGTCGTCGTGAAGCCGCCGTCCGGGCGCGGGGAGCGCTCGTGGTGGCTGAGCCAGATCGTGGAGGCGGCCCCGCTGGGGGCGTGGGGCGAGCGGTTCGGCGGGCGGAGCCCGGCCGGGATCGTGGCCCTGCCGGTCGCCGACGGCTGGCAGCCGGAGCTGCACGCGGCCTGGTGCCGGGCCGCGGTCCGGCAGCGGGACGCGGAGTGGGCGCGGGCGCTGCTCGGCCCCGCCTCGGCGCCGCCCGCCGCGGAGGGCACGTCCTGGAAGGACCCGGCGAAGCTGCTGTCGGCGCTGCCTGCGGCCGAACGGGCGGAGTGGGTCGCCCGCTTCGTCTCGGCGCACGGCCTGTCGGACGCGTTCCGGCTGCTGGGCGTGTGTGCGGTCCCGTGGGCGGAACCGCTGGGGCGGGCGATCGTGGACGCCCTGGACACCGCCCGCGACGCGGGCAGCTATCCGTGGAGCTTCAGCGGGGTGATGGGCCTGGCCGAGCGCTGCCTGGACCCGGCGCAGGCCGACCGGCTGGAGGCGCTCACCGCACAGCCGGAGGAGCCCGCCGGCGGCTCGGGCGCGTCAGGGGCCGGCGCCTACTGGGGGGAGGCGTTCCAGCGGCTCGTGCGCACGCTGCGGCTGCGCGCCACCATGCTGGCCGAACTGTCGGGGCCGCCCGGCCGGCCGGGAGAGCCCGGACAGCCCGGACGACCCGTCTGACGTGGGCCTCCGGCGCGCTCCGGCGTGGTCAGGCGTCCGTCGGCTGGCGGACGTTCGCGTTGACCCACTCCACGATCGAGGCAGTCGTCGCCCCCGGCGTGAAGATCGCTGCGACGCCCTGCGCCTTGAGCGGCGCGATGTCCGCCTCGGGGATGATCCCGCCGCCGAAGACCTTGATGTCCTCCGCGTCGCGCTCGCGCAGCAGCTCCAGCACCTTGGCGAAGAGGGTGTTGTGGGCGCCGGAGAGGATGGACAGGCCGATCGCGTCGGCGTCCTCCTGGATCGCGGTGTCCACGATCTGCTCGGGCGTCTGGTGGAGGCCGGTGTAGATGACCTCCATGCCGGCGTCGCGCAGCGCCCGCGCGATGACCTTCGCGCCGCGGTCATGGCCGTCCAGCCCCGGCTTGGCCACCACTACGCGGATCGGACCGGTCACTCCCATCACTGCCTCCATGTACGACCGCCGGTAACCGGCGCCCAGGGATGTGAACGAACGTTATCTCCAGCATCCCGCACGCGGCCGTTTCGCGGTGCGGAGGGAGGGGGAAATCACACGTGGGACAACACGTCGCTACGCACCGTCCGCGCGCTTCCGCGTCTTACGGGTCGCCCAGCCACCCGCGTCGCCGGGGCGGCGAGTCTCCGGGCGGTCGCAAGGGGAGCCGCGGCGAGGCCGCCGCACCACTGTGCCGACAGCCGCACGGCACAGCGGTGCGGCCGACCGCGCACAGCTGCCCGTGGGCGCACACGGGGGTCGACAGCCGCGCTTCCCGGGTGCCGTTCGGGAGGTCGGCCATGGGGACCAGGACCCTGCCCTTCATCACCATCCTCGCCGCCTTGCTCCGCCCGTCGACCGCGCTCGTCCGGTCGTCGGTGCTGGAGCTGGCGATACTCACCGGTCATCTGCTCCTCTATCCGACCGGTCTCGTTCAGGAGCGCCCGCCGCCCCGGCGGGCGCTGCCCGTTCTCCCGGACGCCGGCGACACGCCCGACACTCCCGGACTGCACGAATCCGTCGAAACAGAACAAGCAGGTCATCTGCCTGTTCTGTTGCTGCACGGCTTCATCGACAACCGCTCGGTCTTCGTACTGCTGCGCAGATCCCTCCGCCGACACGGCTGGAAGCAGGTCGAATCCCTCAACTACTCGCCCCTGACCTGCGACATCCGCACCGCGGCCCGGCTGCTGGGCCGGCACATAGAGGACATCTGCGCCCGCACGGGCCAGCAGCGGGTCGACATGGTGGGACACAGCCTCGGCGGACTGATCGCGCGGTACTACATCCAGCGGATGGGCGGGGACGCCCGCGTCAGGCTCCTGGTCACGCTCGGCACCCCGCACGGCGGCACGCGCGCGGCCTCCCTGCTGCCCGCGCACCCCCTGGTGCGCCAGATGCGCCCGGGATCGGACGTCGTCACCGAACTCGCAAGCCCCGCACCGGATTGCGCGACGCATTTCATCAGCTTCTGGAGCGACCTGGACCAAATCATGGTGCCCGTGGAATGCGCCCGCATCGACCACCCCGATCTGAGCGTCCGCAATGTGCGCGTGACGGGCGTCGGACACCTCGCGCTGCCGGTGCACTGGGAGGTGGCGGCCGGCATACGGCAGGCCCTGACCACGGAAGAGGCGCAGGCCGACGCGTCGGGAGCGGCCTCCGTCGCCTGAAAACCGAACGCAACTCGAACGTCAAATCGGTTTTCCGGGGTTCAGTCAGCCAAAAGGCGGCTAAATGCCCGGACCCCTGCCGCCCGAAACGTGACGAAGATTGTCGCCGTCCCGTACCGCCGGGTACAGTCGCCGCTAATTCTCCTCCCTCGGCGAAAGAGAAGTGGTGGTGAACGACCGTCACCCGGCGGCGGGCCCCAACCCGTCCGTCCCCGCTCAGGATGGCTCCTACGGGCACTACGCGTCGTACGGTCAGCAGAGCGCACCGCACAACTACACCGGGTACGACGGCCATGACAGCGGTCAGTGGGAGACCACGGGCTGGGGGCAGCACCCGGACGAGACCTGGGGGAGCAACACCACCAGTCAGTGGGGCGTCACCGGCCAGACCCAGATCTGGGACTTCAGCGCCTACACCGCCATGGACGGCTCCGGGCAGCCCGACGCCACCGGCCAGTGGGACACGTCCGGCGCCATCGCGACTCCCCCCACGGGCCAGTGGGACACGAGCGCCATGACGCCGAGCGCCTGGGGCGCGGACGGTGCCTACGACACCTCGGGCCACTGGGAGATGACCGGGCAGACCGAGTTCCCCGGCCATGGCTGGGACGCGAACGGCACCGGGCAGTTCTCCTCCCCGGCAGCCGCCTGGGACACGGGCGCCGGTCAGACCGGCACCACCGGCCAGGCGTCCGGCCACTGGGACACCTCGGGCGGGCAGTGGGACACCTCGGGCGGCTCAGGGCAGTGGGACACCTCGGGCGCCGGGAACCAGTGGGACACCGGCGCCGGGCAGACGCAGACCTGGGACACCAGCGCGTACGCCGCCATGGACGCCGCCCCGGGCCCCGCGGCCGGTGAACCCCAGCACGCCCCGACCCTCATGACCGACCTCTCCGGCATCCAGGCGATGGAGGCGGCGGGATCGCAGGCATCGGCAGGAGCAGCGGGAGCAGCGGGAGCAGCGGAGGACTCGGGCCCGCAGAGCCACGAAGGCCTCTCCCCCGCCGGCGCCGTCGCGAACGCCGAGACGCAGGCCATGCTGTTCGTGCCGCCCGCCCGCGACGGCGACGAAGCGGGGCCCGGCGACGACGCCCCCGGTGAGGCGCGCGCCCACGGCCGCGACGGGCACGGCCGCGACGGGCACGGCCGCGACGGGCACGGCCGCGACGGCCGCAGCGGCGACGCCCGTTCCCGGGCCGGCCGCCGCAAGAGCGCCCCGGCCCGCTCCTCGTACCGCCCGCGCCGCAAGGCCCTGCTGACCATCGCCGTGCCCTCGGCCGCCGTCATAGGAGTCGCCGGCATCGCCGCCGCGACGGTCTCCGGCGGGCAGAGCGACGCCAAGCCCCAGGCCGCTTCCACCCCGGACAGCGCGCCCGCGCCGGCCATGGCCAACAGCAAGCTGGACACCCAGCTCGCGAGCCTCAGCCACGGCGCCGACGACTTCGCCAGCCGTGCCAACCGCACGCAGGAGCGCCTCGACCTGAAGGCACGCCAGGAAGAGGAGAAGAAACGTAAAGCGGAGGAAGCGGCCCGCAAGGAGGCCGAGCGGCCGAAGTACTCCCTCCCCGTGACGCAGCACGGTCTGAGCGCCTACTACGGCCAGGCCGGCGTCAACTGGATGTCGGTGCACACCGGCATCGACTTCCCCGTCGCCTACGGCACGCCCGTCATGGCGGCCACGGACGGCACGGTCCGCACGCAGTACAACGTGGCCTACGGGAACATGGCCATAGTGACGTCGCCCGACGGCGTCGAGACCTGGTACTGCCACCTGAGCAGCACCAAGCTCCGGTCCGGCCAGGTCAAGGCCGGGGACGTCATCGCCTACTCCGGCAACTCCGGCAACTCCACCGGTCCGCACCTGCACTTCGAGGTGCGGCCCGGCGGCTCGGCCGTCGACCCGCTCCCGTGGCTCCGGGCGCACGGCTTCGACCCGACGTAGGCCCGGGCCCCCGGCCCCGCCGGGGGCGGACCCGCACCTTCCGCCGGACCCCCGCCGCAGTGGCGGTCCGCCGGAAGGGCTACAGCTTCTCGACCGGTGCGTAGCGCAGGAGCAGCCGCTTCGGCTTCTCCTCGCCGAAGTCGACCGTGGCCTCGGCATTGTCACCGCTGCCCTTGACGGCGACGACGGTGCCGAGCCCGAACGAGTCGTGCGTGACGCGGTCGCCCACGGCCAGGGCCACCACCGGCCGGTCCTTGGCACGGCGCGTGGCGAACCCGCTCGGTCCGGCCTTGCGCGTCGTGAATCCCGACGTGATCCCGGAGCCCAGGCCGCCGCCCGAACCGCCGGAGCCCCCCGATCCGATCGCGTTCACCGACGCGGACGGCTTCGCAGGACCCGTGCGCCGCCACTGCACGTACTGGTCGGGGATCTCCTCCAGGAAGCGCGACGGAGGGTTGTAGGCGGGCTGGCCCCAGGCGCTGCGCATGCTCGCGCGCGTCAGGAACAGCCGCTCGCGGGCGCGGGTGATGCCCACGTAGGCGAGGCGCCGCTCCTCCTCCAGCTCCTTGGTCTGGCCGAGGGCCCGCATGTGCGGGAAGACGCCGTCCTCCATGCCCGTGAGGAAGACGACGGGGAACTCCAGGCCCTTCGCGGTGTGCAGGGTCATCAGCGTGATGACGCCGGTGCCCTCGGTGTCCTCGTCGGGGATCTGGTCGGAGTCGGCGACGAGGGCGACCTTCTCCAGGAACTCGGCCAGCGTGCCCGGCTCGCCCTCCTCGCGCTCCTGCTCGAACTCGAGGGCCACGGCCGCGAGCTCCTGCAGGTTCTCCACGCGGGTCTCGTCCTGGGGGTCGGTGGAGGCCTGGAGCTCGGCGAGATAGCCGGTGCGCTCCAGCACGGCCTCCAGCACCGTGGCCGGGCCGGCGCCCGACTCGGCGATCGTGCGGAGCTCCTCCATGAGGACGTTGAAGCGCTTGACCGCGTTCGCCGAGCGGGCGGCCATGCCGTAGGCCTCGTCGACGCGGCGCAGCGCCTGCGAGAAGCTGATCTTCTCGCGCAGCGACAGGGCGTCGATCATGGCTTCGGCGCGCTCGCCGATGCCGCGCTTGGGCACGTTGAGGATGCGGCGCAGCGGGACGGTGTCCTCGGGGTTGGCGAGGACGCGCAGGTAGGCCAGGACGTCCCGGACCTCCTTGCGCTCGTAGAAGCGCACGCCGCCGACGACCTTGTAGGGCAGGCCGACGCGGATGAAGATCTCTTCGAAGACGCGGGACTGGGCGTTGGTCCGGTAGAAGACGGCCACGTCCCCGGCCTTGGCGTCGCCGGCGTCCGTGAGGCGGTCGATCTCGTCGGCGACGAACTGGGCCTCGTCGTGCTCGGTGTCGGCGACGTAGCCGGTGATGGCGGGGCCGGCGCCGGCCTCGGTCCACAGGTTCTTCGGGCGGCGGCTCTCGTTGCGCTCGATGACCGCGTTGGCGGCGTTGAGGATCGTCTGCGTGGAGCGGTAGTTCTGCTCCAGCAGGATCGTCGTGGCGTCGGGGTAGTCCTCTTCGAACTGGAGGATGTTGCGGATGGTGGCGCCGCGGAAGGCGTAGATCGACTGGTCGGCGTCACCGACGACGCACAGCTCGGCGGGGCCCTCCTCGGGCGCCGACTCCGCGGTGCCGACGAGCTCGCGCACGAGGGTGTACTGCGCGTGGTTGGTGTCCTGGTACTCGTCGACCAGGACGTGCCGGAAGCGGCGGCGGTAGTGCTCGGCCACGTCGGGGAAGGCCTGCAGCAGGTGGACCGTCGTCATGATGATGTCGTCGAAGTCGAGGGCGTTGGCCTCGCGCAGCCGCGACTGGTACATCGCGTACGCCTCGGCGAGCGTCTTCTCGAAACCGTCCGCGGCCTGCGCGGCGAAGGCCTCCTCGTCGATGAGCTCGTTCTTGAGGTTGGAGATCTTCGCGCTGAAGGACTTCGGCGGGAACTTCTTCGGGTCGAGGTCGAGGTCCCGGCAGACGAGCGCCATGAGCCGCTTGGAGTCGGCGGCGTCGTAGATCGAGAACGACGACGTGAAGCCGAGCTTCTTGCTCTCGCGGCGCAGGATCCGCACGCACGCGCTGTGGAACGTCATGACCCACATGGCGTTGGCGCGGGGGCCGACGAGCTGCTCGACGCGCTCCTTCATCTCGCCCGCGGCCTTGTTGGTGAAGGTGATCGCGAGGATCTGGCCGGGGTGCACGTGCCGGGCGCCCAGCAGGTGGGCGATGCGGTGGGTGAGCACCCGCGTCTTGCCCGAGCCGGCGCCGGCGACGATGAGCAGCGGGGAGCCCGTGTGCACCACGGCGGCGCGCTGCTGTTCGTTCATCCCCTCCAGCAGGGCGGCCGGGTCCACGACGGGGCGGTGGGCGCCGTCGCGGTAGTAGGCCTCGCGGGGGACGGGCACGTCGAACGCGCCCTGGAAGAGGTCGTCCGGCAGGGGCTCCGGGGCCGCGTCCTCCGGGGGCGGGGGGTGCTCCTCGTCCGCGGGGCCGAGGTCCGCCAGGAAGCTGTCGTCAAAGAGGCTGCTCATCGCCTCCCGAGTCTAGGCCGCCCCACTGACACCCGGCCCCGCATTCCGGGCGACAGTGGCGGGACCCACAGCACGGGCCTCCGCCGCCGCCCGGCCGGGCGGCGGCGGAGGCCCGCATCACGGCTGCGTCAGACCCACATCACCGCGATGAAGATGTTGGCCACCGTCAGCGCGCCCACCGTGCCGAAGACCGGGGCCGGGACCTTCTCGTCGTCGCGCTTGACGTAGACGAGGCCGAGGATGACGACGAGCAGCGCCAGCTTGGTGCCGATCTTGACCATGTTCAGCGTGTGGTCCTGCGCCTGGTTGAGGCCGACCAGCGCCACGCCCGTGACGAGCATGGTCAGCGCGCCGTGCAGCATGGCGGGCACCATGCGGGCCTCGCCCTTGCCCATGGCCTTCATCTGGGTCATGAAGCCGCCGAGCAGGGCACCGATGCCGACGATGTGCAGGCCGACGACGGCGTGAATGAGTACGTCCATGGGGCCCGACCCTAGCCGGGGCCATATCACCCACCGGCAGGCAGGTGGGGCGCAATCGCCACTTCGGTCAGGCACGGCATATATCCATCCGCGCGGACCGGGCGGAGATGATCACCGGCCAGTGCATGCTGATCGATTTCATCCACTACCGGTCATGTGCGTTCTGGAGCGTGACCCTGCGGAATAGCGTCCTGGCGCAGACGGCGGCGGCCCGCACTCTCCCCCCTCGTGGCGGGCCGCCGCCGGGCTCCGTCCGGCGGCGGCCACCGGGTCCCGCGGACGGGAGCAGGAACAGCAGGTCTGGAAGGAAGTGACGGCCGGCGTGGCAGCAACGCACCGCAAGCCCAGGCAGCACCCGTTCACCAGCAGCACCGTACGGACCGCGGCCGGACTCGCCCTCGCGGGCGCCGCCACCGTCACGGCCTTCGACGGCACCGCACACGCCGCTCCCCCGCCCTCCGCGGCCCAGCTCAGATCCCAGGCCGACCGGTACTACCGGGAGGCCGAGGAGGCCACCGAGCGCTACAACGGCGCCAAGGAGAAGGCCGACCGTGCCGAGGCCGCCCTCGAAGGGCTGCGGGACCGCGCCGCCCGGAAGGCCGAGCAGCTCAACGCCGCCCGCAACGCCCTCGGCTCCTACGCCGCCGCCCAGTACCGCGAGGGCGGGATGCCGGCGAGCGTGCAGCTGATCCTGTCCTCCTCCCCCGGGCAGTACCTGGAGCGGGCCGCGCTGGCCGGCCAGGCGGGCAGCAGGCAGGCCGCCGCCGTCGGCCGGTATGAGCGCGACGCGCGGGAGCTGCAGCAGGTCCGCGAGGCCGCCGGCACCCGCCTCGCGGAGCTCAAGCACGAGCAGGCCGGCCTCGCCCGGCACAAGCACGAGGTCGAGGGCAAGCTCGCCGAGGCCCGCCGGGTGCTGGCCGAGCTGCCGGACGAGGAGCGGGCCGCCGTGGAGCGCGGGGACGCCCCGGGCGCGGTGCACGGCGCTACGGCCGCCCGGGCCGACCGCTCGGACCCGCGGGACGGCCTGGGGGACGCCCTGCGGGATGGCGTGCAGAACGCTCTGCAGGCGCCCACCGAGCGGGCCGCGCGGGCGGTGGCCTTCGCGTACTCCGCGCTCGGCAAGCCCTACGTGTGGGGGGCGACCGGCCCCGCCGCCTTCGACTGCTCGGGCCTCACCCAGGCCGCCTGGCAGGCGGCCGGCGTCTCCCTGCCGCGCACCACGTACACGCAGATCAACGCGGGCCGGCGGATCTCCAGGAGCGCCCTCGCCCCCGGCGACCTGGTGTTCTTCTACTCCGGCATCAGCCACGTCGGCCTCTACATCGGCGGCGGCAAGATGATCCACGCCCCGCACCCGGGCGCGCCGGTACGGGTCGCGCCGGTCGACGAAATGCCGTTCGCGGGGGCGTCCCGGCCGGTGTGACGGCTGCTTCTCCCGGCGGGCGGAACCGTGCCCACCGCAGCCGTGCGGGCCCGCCGGGGCCTACGGCTTGATCTGCCGGGACAGCCAGCGGAAGACGTCCGGGACCTGCCGCTTCCACACGGCCGTGCCGTGGCCGCCCGCGCCCGCGGGGACCTTCGTCACCTGCACGGTCGTCGGCGGCTTGGCCGCCTGCTTGAGGCCCAGGCCGGCCTGGTAGCCGTCGCCCTCCGCGCCGGAGACGAACAGCGCCACGTGCGGCGGCGTCTTGGCGCGCTGGAGCATCTTCAGCGGGTTGTTCTCGTCGCGCAGCTCGGGCGTCTTGGCCGTCAGCGAGGCGGGCTCGCCGGAGGGGTCGTTGTAGCCGGAGAGGCTCACGCCGGCGCGGTAGCGGTCGGGGTGGGCGACGGCCAGCTTGGTGGCGCAGTGCGCGCCGGCCGAGTAGCCCGCGACGGCCCAGCCGTCCGGCTTCTCCTCCGCGCGGAAGGTGTCCACGACCATCTTGCGGACGTCGACGCTCAGCCAGGTGTCCGCGTTGACCTTGCCGGGGATGTTGGCGCAGCCGGTGTCCACGTCGCCGAGGAGGGTGGTGCGGGGCGCCACGATGATGAAGGGCTCGACCTCGCCCTTCTCCATCATCGGCTTGAGCTGGGTGTTGACCTCCAGCGTGCCGAACCAGGCCTTCGCCGAGCCCGGGAAGCCCGGCAGGACCTCGACCACGGGGAACTTCTTGTCCTTGTACGCGGGGTCGTCGTACTGCGGCGGCAGCCAGACGTACACCTCGCCCTCGACGCCCGATATGTGGCCCTTGAAGTCGGTCTCCTGGACGCCGGGGCCCATCCGCTTGTCGGAGGCGGGCTTGAACTTCTGCGGCTGCTTGGGCGCCTCGTCGACGTTCTTGCCGCCGGTGCCGTCGGGGCCGAGGTCGGCCGCGGCCCGGACGTGGTCGCCGGTGCCGAGGAGGTCGGCCCAGTTGTCGAAGAGGCCGTTGGCGTTGTTGACGATCACGAACACCATGACGATGGCCGTGACCTGGGCGAACAGCAGCATGAGCAGCCGCGTCGCCTGCCGTACGAGCTTGGGGCCGCCGACCCGCCCCCACAGGGCGAGGGGCAGGGCGAGGGCCACCACGACCAGCACGACCGTGGTGAGGAGGAAGGGGGTCCCCGTCAGGCTCATCGGGCTCTCGTTTCGGATCTCGGGCCCCGCGCGGGGCCGGGGCCCTGCGTGCGTGAGAGCCTCTCGCCCGTTCAAGATGGCCGGGGAGCCGGAGGGGTTCCGCCCCGCCCCCGGCCGGGGCGGGGCTTATCCGAATTCGGGCCGGAAGCCGGGGTCCGGGGCCGGTGGGACCGGCCGCCGGGGCGGGGTCAGACCAGGCGGCGCGCCGTCGCCCAGCGGGTGAGCTCGTGGCGGTTGGAGAGCTGGAGCTTGCGCAGCACCGCCGAGACGTGCGACTCGACCGTCTTCACCGAGATGAAGAGCTGCTTGGCGATCTCCTTGTACGCATAGCCGCGGGCGATCAGGCGCAGCACCTCGCGCTCGCGCTGGGTGAGCCGGTCGAGGTCCTCGTCGACGGGCGGGGCGTCGGTGGAGGCGAAGGCGTCGAGGACGAAGCCGGCCAGCCGCGGCGAGAAGACGGCGTCGCCGTCCTTGACCCGGAAGATCGCGTCGACCAGGTCCGTGCCGGTGATGGTCTTGGTGACGTAGCCGCGGGCGCCGCCGCGGATGACGCCGATGACGTCCTCGGCGGCGTCGGAGACGGACAGCGCGAGGAAGCGCACCGGCCGCTCGGCGTCGGCCATCAGGGAGGCGCAGCGGCGCAGCACCTCGACCCCGCCGCCGCCGGGCAGGTGGACGTCGAGGAGGACGACCTCGGGGCGGGTGGCGGTGATGACGGTGACCGCCTGGTCGACGTCGGCGGCCTCGCCGACGACCTCGACGCCCGTCCGGTCGGTGGCCCCGATCTCGGCCTGCACGCCCGTACGGAACATGCGGTGGTCGTCCACCAGCACGACCCGTGCGTGGCGCTGCACCGTCTCTTCGGTCGTCATGACGCGTTCTCCGCCCTCTCCATTTCCAGCTCCACTTCGGTTCCCCCACCGGGCACGGACCGCAGCCGGGCCGTGCCGCCGTTGCGCTGCATCCGGCCGATGATGGATTCGCGGACGCCCATGCGGTCGTCCGGCACCGCGTCCGGGTCGAAGCCGGGGCCGCGGTCGCGCACGGAGAGAAAGACCGTACGCCCCTCGACCTCGGCGTACACCTGGACGGCGCCGCCGTCGCCACCGTACTTGGCGGCGTTGACCATGGCCTCACGGGCGGCCTGCAGCTGGGCGGCGAGGCGCTCGTCCAGCGGGCAGTCGCCGACGACGACCACCTCTATGGGCACGCCGTGGTAGTCCTCGACCTCGGCGGCGGTGGCCTTGACGGCCTCGGCCAGGGTGTCGGGCTGCTCGGCCTCGTCCTTCCCGCGGCCCTCCGGCTTGTAGAGCCAGGCGCGCAGCTCGCGCTCCTGGGCCCGGGCCAGGCGCGCGACCTCGCGGGCGTCCTCGGCGTTGCGCTGGATCAGGGTGAGGGTGTGCAGGACGGAGTCGTGGACGTGGGCCGCGACCTCGGCGCGCTCCTGGGCCCGGATGCGCATGGTGCGCTCGGCGGAGAGGTCCTGGGTCATGCGGACGAGGGAGGGACCGGCCAGCAGCGCTATGCCGACCAGCACGGCCAGCGACGCCTGCAGCACGGTGCCGAGGTGCTCGGCGGAGCCCTGGAGGACGACGATGCCCGTCACGCCCGCGGCGGCGAGCGCGACTCCGGCCGCGCCGCGCGCGAGCGGCAGGACCCGCTTGCTGCGGCCGACCTCCATCCAGTGCGCCCGGCGGGCGTTGTCGGCCTGGCGCCACACGAGGGCGACGCCGGCGCCGCTCAGCAGCAGCGGCCAGACGTAGGCGTTGGCGCGGCCGAGGTGGAGGTTGTCCGCGAAGATCGCGGCGCCGATGACCAGGGCGGCGAGCGCGACGACCTGCCCGCGGTCGGGCTTGCGGGCGAAGAGGCGCCGGCGGCCGTCGGGGGCCGTCTCGGCGGCCACCGGGCGGGGGGCCTCGACACCGCCCACGCCGAGCGGCACCACGAACCAGAACACCGCGTAGAGCACGGCGCCCATGCCCTGGGCCAGCAGCAGCGCGACGAAGACGAGCCGCACCCAGGACACCGGCAGGCCCAGGTGCCCGGCGAGCCCGCGCGCGACACCGCCGAACATGCGGCCCTCGGCGCTGCGGTAGAGCTTGCGCAGCGGCGGGCCGTCGAGGTGCTGCGTACGGGACGGGACGGTCATGTACTGATCGTCACATGTCCGCGGGGGCCGCGGCATCAGGGTTCCTCCCTGACGGGACCCCTAGTGGGCGGCGGGCCGGAAGCCGTCGCGCACCGCGTCGAAGACGGGGCTGTGCTTCTTCCAGTCGGCCTTCGGCGCCGAGAGGTAGATGGCGTACTCCTTCTCGCCCGGCCGCCCGAAGCCGAGGTCGGCCGCCTGGAACTCGCGGGCCCGGCCCTGGAAGCTGAACTCCCAGATCGCGGCCGGCATCCCCCGGTAGACCGTGCCCTCCATGCGCAGTTGGTGGTAGCCGGGCAGCTTGCCTTCCTTGACGGACTTGGCCTCGTCGTTCTTCCAGTGCTGGAGCGGGTCGGAGCTCGCGAGGTCGAGGACGGAGACGCGCAGGCTGACCAGTCCGGACGGGTCGACGTGGACGATCTCGTCGGTACCGGGCACCTTCTCGCGCTTCCAGCCGTCCGGTACGGGGAAGGCCACGCCGCGCTGCTTGTCCTCGAACAGGTGGTAGCCGCGGGGCACGGGCGACGGGCTCGGCGGGGGCTCGGGGGCCTTGCTCGCCTTCTCACCGGGGTGCGCGGAGGCGTCCCGGCCGGCCTCGGTGCGCGTGGTGGCGTCGTCGCCCTCGTCGTCCCCGAAGCCCAGGAAGTACGCGCCGCCCGCGAGGCCCGCGACGGTGACGAGGGCCAGGGCGCTCCACAGGACGGGGCGGCGGTTGCGGGTGGTGCCCGCGGGGGTGGCGGGGACAGGCACGGCAGGTGCGGGGGCAGTGGCCGAAGTGGTGGAGACGACTGTCTCGGCGGGCGCCGGCCGCTCGGTGGGGGCAGCGGGAGCAGTGGGGGCCGCGGGGCGGGAAGGGGAAGCCGGGGCGGCCGCCGTGGTGGCGCGGCCGGTCTCGTCGGCCCAGGGCGTGGCCGCGGGGGCGGCGGGCCGGGACTCGACGGCGGGTATGTGCGCCGTGTCCGGCTCGGCCGCCGGCTCGCGCAGGATCTGCTCGGCCAGCTCGGCCGGGGGCCGCACGGCCGGGTCCTTGGCGAGGAGGGTCTCGATGAGCCGGGTGAGCTCGCCCGCGTTGCGCGGCGGCTCCAGGGGGTCCATGGCGATCGCGTACGCCGTCTCGACGGCCGTGTCCTTGCGGAACGGCGGCCGGCCCTCCAGGGCCTGGTAGAGCGTCGCGCCGAGCGCCCACAGGTCGGAGGCGGGCCCGGGCTTGGCGCCCTTGACGCGCTCGGGCGCGATGTAGTCGATCGAGCCGACCATCTCGCCGGTCTTGGTGAGGGTGGAGGTGCCGGTGGACTGGGCGATGCCGAAGTCGGTGAGGACGACCCGGCCGTCGTCGCCGAGCAGCACGTTGCCCGGCTTCACGTCGCGGTGCAGCACCCCGGCCGCGTGGGCGGCCCGGAGCGCCGCGATCATGCCGCGGCCTATGCGGGCGGCTTCCTCCGGGGTGACGGTCCCGTGCTTGAGGACGTCGCCGAGGGTCCTGGAGGGCACGTACTCCATGACGATGCAGGGCAGGCCGTGATCGTCGACGACGTCGTGGACGACCACCACGTTGGGATGGGTGATGCGGGCGGCGCTGCGGGCCTCGCGGCGGGTGCGCTCGTAGAGCGTGGCGAGCTCGTCGTCGTCCAGGTACGGCGAGACGTGCAGTTGCTTGAGTGCGACCTGGCGGTCGAGCAGCTCGTCCTGGGCGCGCCAGACCGTGCCCATGCCGCCGCGGCCTATCCGGTCGACGAGGCGGTACCGCCCGGCGACCAGCCGGCCGTGGTCCGGCCGCGGCCCGGACACCGCCTGCCCGGACACTGACCCATCCACCCCGAAGCCCTCCGGTTCCCCTGCTGTGCTGTGTCGCGTCACGATATACGGCACCTTCTCAGGGGCGATCTCAGGGAACGGCCAGGGTTGCGGGGTGTGCCACAAGCGCGTTCCGGTTGACACCATGTTCTGTATGACCGACACACCCACCACCGAGGACGCGCATCAGGCGGGTCCGGTTCACGGCGATCCGCGGGACGCCCGGCCGCCGCTGCGGCGCAGCCGTGATCAGAAGGTGATCTCCGGCGTGTGCGGCGGCCTCGGCCGCTACTTCGACGTCGACCCCGTGATCTTCCGGGTGGTGCTCGGCGTGCTGGCGGTCTCCGGCGGCCTGGGCCTGATCCTCTACGGCTTCGCGTGGCTGCTGATCCCCCTGGAGGCCGAGGAGGAGAACGAGGCCCGGCGGATGCTCTCGGGCCGCGTCGAGGGCCCGGCGCTCACGGCGGTGCTGTGCGCGCTGGTGGGCTGCGGCCTGTTCCTGTCGATGCTCAACAACAGCGTGGTGATGTCCTTCGCGCTGATGCTGACGGCCGCGATGGCCGGCGCGGCCTACTGGTCGCACCACCGCCATGAGCCCGCGGGCCGGGACGCCGAGTCCGCGGCGCAGCACAAGGCGCAGAAGACGGCGGCGCCCCCGCCCGAGACCAAGGCGCCGCCGGCCCCCGGCGGCCCCTCCTGGTGGCGGGACCCGATCATCAAGGACGGCACGACGGGCCCGATAGGCGCCGACACCGGCTATCTGTGGGGTCCAGACGACGGCCCCCGGGCAGAGGAGGAGCCGGCCCCGGTCAGGATCCGCCCCGTGCGCGCCGGCACGCCGCTCGGCGGCTGGACGTTCCTGGCGGCCGTCCTCGCCTTCTCCCTCGGCGCCGGCCTCAGCTGGCGCCACCAGCCGCTCGGCACCTGCCTGGAGACGGGCCTGGCCTGCGCGCTCGCCGTCTTCGGCCTCGGCATGGCCGTCAGCTCCCGCTACGGCCGCACCGGCGGCGGCACGGTCGTCGCGGCGGTCCTCACCGCCGCCCTGCTGGCGGGCGCGGCCGCCCTGCCGAAGTCGGTCTCCACCCAGTGGACGCACTCCACCTGGCACCCGGACACCGTCGCCGCCGTCCGCGACGAGTACCGGGTGGGCAGCGGCGTGGGCGTCCTCGACCTCACCGGCCTGCCGTGGCAGCCCGGCAGCACGGTCACCACCCGCGCGGAGGTCGGCGCGGGGCAGCTCAAGCTGGTCCTCCCGGACGACGTCAGGGCCCGGATCACGATGGACGTCGGTGTGGGCGACATCCGCCTCCCCGGCGAGGCGCGCGACGACGTCGACGTGCGCCCGGGACAGAAGGAGCACGTGACGCTGGAGCCGCGGGCCGGGAAGCCCTCGCGCGGCACGCTGGAGATCAGGCTCAAGGCCGGCATCGGCCAGGTGGAGGTGGACCGTGCGTCGTCATGACTTCGAGCCGGGGAAGCTGGTCGTCGGGCTCGTCCTGCTGGGGTGCGCGGCCGCGTATCTCGGGGCGGCCCGCGGAGATCTGCACTTCCCTTCGTATGCGTTGCTGCCCGTGCTGGTGGCGGGGTTCTGCCTCGCGGGGGTGGTGTCGTCGGTGGCCTTCGCGATCCGGCGCCGCCGGTAGCCTCCGGCGGTTGCCGACACGCACCGGTTTCGGTGGGCCGGTATTCCGCCGGACACTCGCCGTGGGGGCGGAGCGCCGTTGCGGCGGACATTTCTTCCTGACCGGCCGTCCCGAATTCCCGGAGTTCTACTTGCCGTTCCGGCCGGACGGTCGGCCGGGAGACTTGCCGGTGGGCTTTCCGGCCGGCTTGGCCGCGGGCTTGCTCGCCGGCTTACCGGACGGCTTGGCCGGTGCCTTAGCCGCCGCCTTGGTCGCCGTCTTGGCCGGTGACTTACGGGGCCGCCTGGCCGGTGACTTGCCGGACCGTTTGCGCACCGGCCGGAGCGGGCCCACGTCCACCGACCACACCGGCGCCCCCGCCACCACCAGTGGCAGCCACGCCATCAGGTAGATCAGGTCGTTGCCGTAGTAGTACGGGGTGGCCTGCCAGCTGACCGTCAGCCACAGGCTGAGGGAGATGAGCGCGCCGCCCGCCGCGGCGACGCGCGCGAATATGCCGAAGAGGGTGCCTACGCCCACCGCGAATTCACCCAGGCCCATCGCGTAGCCAAACCCCTCCGGGTTCTTCAGGGCCAGGTCGACCAGGCCCGGAACGGCGGACGAGCCGCGGACCGTACGCATCAGCTCACCGATCGAGCCGGGCCCGCTGGCGGCCAGGAATCCGGAGTCCGTGAGCTTGTCGAGGCCCGCGTAAATGAAGGTGATGCCGAGGAAGATGCGCAGCGGCAGCAGTGCGTACTGCGCGCTCTCCCCCTGCTTACCGCGCCCGATGAATGCCATGGCGTCCGCCGCCTCTCCGTTCCTCGCCTTTTAGGTCTGTCCGTCCTGGTCGTCCTCCGAACCATACGGACGGGAGGCGGAACGCGTTCACCCCTGTGGATAAACCTGGGTACCGAGGATGGATTCAAGGTCAGGCGAGGACGGGCAAGGACGGGCAAGGACGGTTCGGAGGTCAGGCGCCGGTGCGGATCCCCAGCGCGCTGCCCTCCAGCCACTCCTGCCAGCTGAGGTTCCAGTCGCCGTAGCCGTTGCCGAAACGGTCCATCGGCTTCGGCTTCGTACTGCCGGTGACGCGCACGACGTCGCCCTTGAGGCTCAGCCCGTACAGCCACTTCGCATCGGCCGTCGACATGCCGATGCAGCCGTGGCTGACGTTCTCCTTGCCGAACGACTCGGCGTTGTCCGGCGCCGCGTGCACGTACTCGCCGCTGACCGTCTCGCGCATGCTGTAGTCGTACGAGCCGTAGAAGCCGTCGGGGTGGTTGCGCGGAATGCCGATGGAGAGCGAGTCCATGACGACGCGGCCCTCCTTGGCGAGGATCGTCTTGATCCCCTCGCGGGTGCCGAAGCCCTTGCTCTCGTCGCCGCCGCTGACCGGGATGGTGCGCAGCGTCTCGCCGTTGCGCACGACGGTCATCTTGCGGGCCTTGAGGTCGACGGTGCTGACCATCGAGTCGCCGATGGTGAAGGACACCGTGCGGTCGCCGGACGCGGCCGTGCCCCCGGCGAGCTGCACGCCGGCCAGCCGGGCGTCGAGGGTCACCTTGGTGCCCGCGGGCCAGAACTTCTCGGGGCGGAAGTGGACGCGGGTGTCGCCCTTGGTCTCGTTCCAGTGCCAGGCGCCGGGGACCTGCGGCGAGGTGGAGACCTTCAGCCGGCCCTCGATGCCCGCGCGCAGTTCCCGGGAGACCTTCTGCTGCTTGAAGACCAGGGAGATGGGCTGGCCGACGCCGACCTTCTCGCCGTTGGCGGGGGCTATCTCGGGCCGGACGGTCCGCGCGGCACCGGGCAGCATCTTCGCGGGCGGCGCGGGCTTCTCCGTCACCGGCGCCGGGGAGGGAGCGGCGGACCCCGCCGCCGGCACGGAGGCCGAGGGCGCCTTCCCGCCCGGCTTCCCCTCCGCCTCCGCGCCCCCGCCGCAGCCGGTGACGGCCGAACCGGCCAGGGCCAGGGCGGCGGACAGCCCGACGCAACGGGAGAGGCGGCGCATGGTTCTCCTACCAGGTTCTGATCTTCCGGGGCCGGCGGGCCCTCCGGGCATGACGGAGCCGAGGCGGCCACGCCCCGGCTTCCCTCCATCGTAAGCAGGGCGAATGCCCCCAAACGGCGCCCGGAAGGACGAGCGACCCCGCCGGCAGGAGGGGGTCGGCCCCCTCCCCGGCGAAACGGCGAACCCGGTCGGCCAGCCAGCCAGGTCAGGCCAAGCCGAGCCAAGCCGGACCGGTGGCGATCAGCCCAGCAGCTCCGGCTCGCTCCGCGTGATCTGCTGGTACAGCGGCTGGTAGTTGATCCACGCCGCCAGGTCGTTGCCGAGCTGGTCACGCGTGTGCCGGGCGCTGGCCTGGTCGATGAGGACGGGCTTCCCCGCGGCCTTCGCCACGAGCTGCACCTGGCAGGAGCGCTCCATGGTGATGAACCACCACGCGGCCGCGTCCACCGAGTCCCCCACGGTCAGCAGCCCGTGGTTGCGCAGGACGACCGCCTTGTGCGGCCCCAGGGCGGTGGCGATCCGGCGCCCCTCCTCCTCGTCCACCACGACGCCCGTGTAGTCGTCGAAGAGCGCGTGGTCCTCGTAGAAGGCGCACACGTCCTGCGTGATCGGCTCCAGCAGCTCCCCCAGCGCGGACAGCGCCCGCCCGTACGTGGAGTGGCTGTGCGCGGCGGCGACGACGTCCGGCCGTGCCTTGTGGACCTGCGAATGGATCGCGAACGCCGCCTGGTTGACGTGGTGGCGGCCCTCGACGACCTGCCCCTGGTGGTTGACCATGATCAGGTCGCTCACGGTGATGTGCTTGAACGACATCCCGAACGGGTTGACCCAGAAGTGGTCCGTGAACTCCGGGTCGCGCGCGGTGATGTGGCCCGCGACCCCTTCCTCGAAGCCGAACCTCCCGAAGAGCCGCAGCGCCGCCGCGAGCCGCTCCTTGCGGTGGCGCCGCTCCTCCTCGGCGGTCTCGTGCTTCGGCGGCATCGCGAACTGCAGCTGATCCGTAGGAACAGGAACGGGAACAGGAACGGGGGCGGGGCCGGGGGCGGACACGGATCCGGACCCGGGCGGCGTCTGCGGCACGATCGGCACTCCTCTGCTCCGTTGCGGTACGGAACGGAAGCTACTGCCGGGTACATCAGGAGAACAGGGGTTCGGCACGACGGATCATCCGCGCTCCGCGGCCGCCGCGTGCTCCAGGATCGCCCCGGCCAGCGGCTGCAGGCGCTCGCGCGGCAGCGCGTGCCCCATGCCCGGCATCGCCACGGTCCGGGCGTTGCCGATCACTTGGGCGATGTGACGGGGGTGCGGCGGCGGGAAGACGGGCTCGGCGGAGGCGTCGGTCACCAGCGTGGGGACGGTGTTGCGCGCCAGCTGCTCCGTACGGTCCATGCCGGTGTGATCGGCGCGACCGTGGGCGGTCGAGACGTCGTAGCGCCCCGCGTGCTCGATGATCCGCCGCTCGCGCTCGCGCATCTCGTCGGCGTGGAAGGGCAGTTCCTCGCCGCTGAGGAGCCGCCAGTGCGCCACGCGCCGGTCGAGCTCGGCCTCCGGACCGTGGTCCTCCACGGGCTGTGCCCACATCTCCAGGACGCGGGGGTCGATGCCGGGCAGGTCGGCGGCGGCGGTCTCGGTGCCGTCGGCCTCGACGAGCGGCTTGCCGCTCAGCGCGCACGTGCCGATGAGGGTGGCGCTGAGGATGCGGTCCGGGTGGTCGGCGAGCAGCAGCTGGGCCAGCATGCCGCCGAGCGACATGCCGACGATGTGGGCCCGCTCGACGCCGTGGGCGTCCAGGACGGCGAGGGCGTCGTCCGCGAGGTCGGTGATGCGGTAGGGCTGCGCGTCGTACGACCAGGTGGAGCGGCCGGCGTCGCGGTGGTCGTAACGGATCACCCGGTGCCGGGCGGCGAGGGCGTCGGTGAACTCCTCGGGCCAGGCCAGGCCGGACGCCTGGGCGCCCATGATCAGCAGCAGCGGGGGCGCGTCGTCCGCCCCGCGCACGTCGGACCACAGCTGTACGCCGGGGGCGACGTCGACGGTACGGGTACGGCTAGGAATTCGGGGCATGGCGGGTTCCCTTCCGGGGGTCACGGACTCACCTCAGGACTGAAACGATACGTCTCGTCTCGTCATTGCGCCACCCTTTTACCGAAGCCCCCACCCGCTGACGTCCCACGGCTCAGCACACGGCACACGGCACACGGCACACGGCACAAAAACACCGGTGCCGCCGCCCAGACGCATGGGCGGCGGCACCGGTGTGCGGATCAAGGGAGGACTACTCCCACTCGATCGTCCCCGGCGGCTTGCTCGTGATGTCGAGGACCACGCGGTTGACCTCGTCCACCTCGTTCGTGATGCGGGTCGAGATGCGCGACAGGACGTCGTACGGCAGGCGCGACCAGTCGGCCGTCATCGCGTCCTCGGAGGAGACCGGGCGGAGCACGATCGGGTGGCCGTAGGTGCGGCCGTCGCCCTGGACGCCGACGCTGCGGACGTCCGCGAGCAGGACGACCGGGCACTGCCAGATCTCGCGGTCCAGACCGGCCGCGGAGAGCTCCTCGCGGGCGATGGCGTCGGCCTCGCGCAGCAGGTCGAGGCGGTCCTTCGTCACCTCGCCGACGATGCGGATGCCGAGGCCCGGGCCCGGGAAGGGCTGGCGCTGGACGATCTCCTCCGGCAGGCCGAGCTCCTGGCCGACCATGCGGACCTCGTCCTTGAAGAGCTGGCGGAGCGGCTCGACGAGCTCGAACTCCAGGTCCTCGGGGAGGCCGCCCACGTTGTGGTGCGACTTGATGTTGGCGGTGCCGGTGCCGCCACCGGACTCGACCACGTCGGGGTAGAGCGTGCCCTGGACCAGGAAGGCGACGTCCGCGCCGCCCGCGCCGGCCTCGGCCACGATCTCGGCCTGGGCCTGCTCGAAGACGCGGATGAACTCCCGGCCGATGATCTTGCGCTTGGTCTCCGGGTCGGAGACGCCGGCGAGGGCGTTCAGGAAGCGCTCCTGGGCGTCGACGACCTTGAGCTGGACGCCCGTGGCCGCGACGAAGTCCTTCTCGACCTGCTCGGTCTCGCCCTTGCGCATCAGGCCGTGGTCGACGTAGACGCAGGTGAGCTGGTCGCCGATGGCCTTCTGGACGAGGGCCGCGGCCACGGCGGAGTCCACGCCGCCGGACAGGCCGCAGATGGCGCGCTTGGTGCCGACCTGCTCGCGGATCGCGGCGACCTGCTCCTCGATCACATTGCCCGTGGTCCACGTCGGCTCGATGCCGGCGCCGCGGTACAGGAAGTGCTCCAGGACCAGCTGGCCGTGCGTCGAGTGCATGACCTCGGGGTGGTACTGGACGCCGTAGAGCTTCTTCTCGTCGTTCTCGAAGGCGGCGACGGGCACGACGTCCGTGGACGCGGTGACCGTGAAGCCCTCGGGGGCGGCCGAGCAGGCGTCGCCGTGCGACATCCACACCGACTGCTCCGCCGGCGTGCCCTCGAAGAGCGTGGAGCCGTTCTTCGTGACGTGCAGCGGCGTACGGCCGTACTCGCGCGCGCCGGTGTTGTCGACGGTGCCGCCGAGGGTGGCCGCCATCAGCTGGAAGCCGTAGCACATGCCGAAGACCGGGACACCGGCCTCGAACAGGCCGCGGGCGTCGTCGAGGCGCGGGGCGCCCTCTTCGTAGACCGACGAGGGGCCGCCGGACAGGATGATCGCCTTGGGGTTCTTCGCGAGCATCTCGGCCACCGGCATGGTGGACGGGACGATCTCGCTGTAGACCCGCGCCTCGCGGACACGGCGGGCGATGAGCTGGGCGTACTGCGCGCCGAAGTCGACAACGAGCACCGGCTCCGCGGTGTTGTCGTGGGCGGCGGGGGGTGCTGCTGACACGGGAGCGGCCTTCCGGCGGTGGAGGAGGGGGTCTGTATTTGTCGATTCTACCGGGGCGCGGGTGCTTGCTTTTGTCTCACCATCCGAAACCGCCCCGGGCCCGCGCTGGCCCCGCCGCCGCCCGCGGGCCATACTGTCCCCCATGCGCAAGCACCAGACCTTCGTCTTTACCTATGGCATCCGGCCCGTCCGGCTGCCATGGTCGTGCTGCTTGAGCAACTGACAAGCGACTTCCCAGGCGCCCCGGGCCGACAAGGCCCGGGGCGCCTGTCGTTTTTCCCGGGTCCTGTCGCCTCGGGGGGCCGCCGCCCCTTTTTGGAGGATCAGACATGAGCACGCGGACCGCAGTGGCCGGAACCGGCGCCCGTACCGACGAGGCCGCCGGCGTGATCGCCGGCGCCCGGCAGCGGATCGACGATCTCGACGGCAGGATCATCGGCCTCATCCAGGAACGGATGGCCGTCTCGGCCGTGATCCAGCACGAGCGCATCGCCTCCGGCGGCCGCCGGGTGAACCTCTCCCGCGAGATGGAGGTCATCGGCCACTACAGCGGGCAGCTCGGCAAGCCCGGCACCGCGCTCGCCATGACGCTGCTGGAGCTGTGCCGCGGCCGCATCTGAGCTCAGGCACCGCATCTGAGCTCAGGCACCGCATCTGAGCGCAGGCCCCGCAAAGGGGTTCGGGCCGCGGGGCCGCCGGATCACCCGGACGGCGCGTGACCGCGGGGCGGACCGCATCGTTGATCCGGATGCCCGCGCCAGCCAGGAGCGGCCCACCTGAAATCCACGCGTGGCTTCCGACCCTGTTCACCTGGGCGCCCGGCACCGACAGGGCGGATCCACCGGAGTGTGAGACGTGCGAGTGCGCGCGTCGTGGGACCTCACTCCGGTGCACGGCGACCGGTCAGCAGGGGACAGCAGCCCGGTTGCCACCAAGGACGGTCGGTTCCGGGGACGCCTGGAACCGACCGTATCCGGTCGAAACGGTTGCGCCGAGTCCGGCCCATCCCGCACGATGCCAGGAGAGCACCAACCTCCTGGTCCCGTACCGCCATTGGTCGAACCAGTGAGGCCGTACGCCCCGCACCACCCCGCGCACCACCCATGACCCGCGGCGCTCCCCCCGGCGCCGCTCCGCGGCACCGACCCTGCCCTGACCTCGGTGCCGGCAGTCAAGGGCCCCGAGGCCGCCCGCACGCCCCCGCGGAGGCGGCCCGGGGCCCTTCGCCGTTCGCCCTCGCGTTCCCGGGGAGCCGGAAGCCGCCCCGGCGCCGCCGAAGCGCCCCGAGGCCCCCGCACCGAAGCAAGCGCGGCTGTGATATCGGTCACCCGCCCCCCGTTGATGATCAACTCCGGGCCCCGCCGCCTACGATGCTCGTGCACGTGCGCCGGCACGGCCACACCGCGCACTCCCCCACCGTGACGGCCGCTCACCACCGGACCCGGAAGGGGTCTCCATGAAGCTTCGCCGCGCGCTGGCGACCGCCGCTGCCGCGGCCGCCGTCGGCCCGGCCGCGGTCCTCGCGGCGCCCTGCGCCTTCGCGGCGGCGGGCGGGCCGGCCACGACGGCCCCGGCCCGGGTCTCAGCGCCGGCGCAGGCCCCGGACCCGGTACCGGCACCGGCACCCGGCAGCGCCCCGCCGAGCGCCGCCCCCGAGCCCGGCCCCTCAGCCACAGGCGCAGGGGCAGACGCAGGCGCAGACACGGCCGCGCACCCCGCCGCACCGGAACCCGCAGCCGCACCCGCAGCCGCACTCACCCCCGCATCCGCAGCCCCCGCCGCAAGCGAACCCAAGTCCCCCTCCCCGTCAGGCCCGAGCGGTTCCCCGGCGGCGGCGCCGGGCGCGTCCAGGAGCGCAGCGGGCACCTGCCGTGACCACACCGACCGCCCGTGGGTGACGACCGAACTCAGGGGCCTGCCGCGGGAGATCGTCGCCGGCTCCGGCTGGCACGCGTTCGCCTACCGGGCGGCCAACACCTCCGACCGGGTCATCGCCTCCCTCTCCGCCTCCGTGGAACTCCGCTCCTGGGACCGGAAGAACCTGCAGGACGAGACCACCAAGCACATCACCGTGCAGTGGTACGACTCCCGCACCCGCCGCTGGGAGCCCCTGCCCGCGGACCACGGCTACTTCGCCCGGACGACCGGCCTCGGACCGCGCGCGTCCGCCGACGCCTCCCTGCGCCTGAGGATCGACGCCGCGGCCCCGGCCGGCTCCGGCGTGGCGTTCCAGACGGGCTTCTTCAGCGACCAGGACCGCACGTGCGGCTACGCGGCAGGCGCGCACTACTCCTTCGCCGTCCTCACCGCGGGGAGCAGGCTCAGCACGGACGAGGACGCCCGGGCCACAGCCGCCGGGCCGGAGAAGGCCGCCGCCCCGACGACGACCGTCAACCGCCCCGCCCCGCAGGGCATTCCGGCGGACGCGCCGGCGACGGGGAAGCTGGCCTCGACCGGTGCGTCGTCCTCGTCCCCGCTGCTCCTCGGGGTCGCGGGCGCGACGATCGCCGTCGGAGCCGTGGCGGTCGCCGTAGCCCGGCGCGGGCGCGACCGCTAGCGTCCCGGATCGCTAGCGTCCCGGCCGGCGAGGACTCAACAGGCCCGCCGGGACAGGCCTCAGCGGCACCCCCGCCCGTCCTCCGGCGGCAGCACCGGCAGTAGCCGGAGCACGGGACGCCCCTCCGGAAGCGGCCGCACCGCCGGCACCTCCGGCGCCGCCTTCAGGTTCAGCTCCCCGTAAGCGCCTTCCGGCACCGCCGGCCGCACCGGCGCGACCGGCTCGATCCGCTCGTACGGCTGCCCCTGCTCCGGCCGCGGGTCCGGTTCCCCCTTGTTCGGCCACAGGGACATCGCCCGTTCCGCCTGCGCCGTGATGGTCAGCGACGGGTTGACGCCGAGGTTCGCCGAGACGGCCGCACCGTCCACGACCGAGATGCCGGGATGCCCGTACAGCCGGTGGTACGGGTCGATGACGCCCTGCGAGGCGTCCGCGCCGATCGGGCAGCCGCCGAGGAAGTGCGCGGTCAGCGGGGTGCCCATCAGCTCGCCCACGTTGCTGCCGGGGAAGCCGTTGATCTCCTCGGCGATGACGTCCGCGGCCATCGCCGCCGCGGGGATCTGCTTCGGGTTGGGCGCGCCGTGCCCCTGCCTGGCGGTCAGCAGACCCTTGCCCGGCCCCCGGCTCCGCCGGTACGTGGTCAAGGAGTTGTCGAGCGACTGCATCACGAGCCCGATGATCGTCCGCTCCGACCAGCGCCGGTTGGAGAGCGACCTCATCAGCAGCACCGGGTGCCGTACGCAGCGCGCCGCGAACGCGACGGCCCGCGGAGCGCGCGTCCCCACCGGCACCTGGAGGACGGACAGCGCGCCCATCGCGTTCGACCCCTTGCCGTAGCGGACGGGCTCGATGTGCGTGTGCTCGTCCAGGTGGGCGGAGGAGGTGATGGCGACGCCCTGCGTGAAGTCCGGCCGGGCCCCGTCGTGCGCCTCGCCGTAGCGGCGGTCGTCGGTCTGCGCGCCGACCAGGGCCTCCGAGTTCGTACGGGTCAGCCGGCCCAGCCCGTCGGGGATGCGGGGCAGCAGGCCCTTGTCCTTCATGGTGTGCAGGAGCGTCTGGGTGCCGTACGTGCCGGCGGCGATCACCACCCGTTCCGCGCGCAGCACCCGCGGCCGGGCGGCGCCGGAGCCGCGCCGCTTGTCGGTCGGGACGGTCACGACGCGGTAGCCGCCCTCCCGGTGCTCGGTCACCGCCACGACGGTGGTCATGGGGTGCACGACGGCCCCGGCCCGCTCGGCGAGGTACAGGTAGTTCTCGTTGAGGGTGTTCTTCGCGCCGTGCCGGCAGCCGGTCATGCACTCGCCGCACTCGGTGCAGGCCCGGCGGGCGGGTCCGGCGCCGCCGAAGTACGGGTCGGCGGTCTCCTCGCCGGGCCGGGCCCGGTGCGCGCCGTCGGCGTCCTCGCCGTCCCCGAAGAACACGCCGACCGGGGCCATGCGGAAGGTCTCCCCCACGCCCAGGCGCTCGGCCGCCGCCTTCAGGTGGACGTCGGAGGGCGTGGTCGTGGGGTTGAGGCGGACGCCGAGCATGCGGCCGGCCTGGTCGTAGTACGGCCGCAGCTCCTCCTCCCAGTCCGTGATGCCCGCCCACTGCCGGTCCCGGAAGAAGGCCTTCGGCGGTACGTAGAGGGTGTTGGCGTAGTTGAGGGAGCCGCCGCCGACGCCGGCGCCCGCGAGGACCATCACGTTGCCGAGCAGGTGGATGCGCTGGATGCCGTAGAGGCCGAGGGCGGGCGCCCACAGGTAGTTGCGCAGGTCCCACGAGTTCCTGGGCAGGTTCTCGCGGGTGAACCTGCGGCCCGCCTCCAGGACGCCCACGCGGTAGCCCTTCTCGGTCAGGCGCAGGGCGGACACCGCGCCGCCGAAGCCCGAGCCGACGACGATCACGTCGTAGTCGAACACTGCCCCTCCGTTCGGTCAGCGCAGCCGCAGCGTCTTCAGCAGCCGCAGGCCACGGGTCATGATCTCCGCGTACTTGGCGTCGTCCAGCCCGAAGGCCGGGGCGAGCGGCACGACGCGCTGGTGGGCGACGGTCTGGGCCTCCGTGTACTTGAGGATGCCCTCGGAGCCGTGGCGGCGGCCCAGCCCCGAGTCGCCCATGCCGCCCATGGGGGCCTGCGCGCTGCCGTACGCGGCCGCGTAGGCCTCGTTGACGTTGACGGTGCCGGTGCGCAGCCGCGCCGCGACCGCCCGCCCGCGCCGCCCGTCCGCGGTCCAGACGCTCGCGTTGAGCCCGTAGGGGGTGGCGTTGGCGAGGGCGACGGCTTCGTCCTCGTCCTCGAAGCGGTAGACGGAGACGACGGGGCCGAAGGTCTCCTCGGCGCATACGGCCATGGACGGCGTCACGCCCTCCAGGACCGTCGGCTCGTAGAAGAACGGGCCCACGTCGGGGCGCGGGCGGCCCCCCGCGAGGACGGTGGCGCCCTGCGCGACGGCGTCGTCGACGTGCCGGGTGACGGCGTCCAGCTGGCGCTGCGAGGCGAGGGAGCCCATGTCGGCGCCGTAGGCGAGGCCCGTGCCGAGCCGCAGCGCCTTCGTACGGGCGGTGAAGCGCTCCAGGAACGCGTCGGCCACGGACGCGTGCACGTACAGCCGCTCGATGGAGATGCACAGCTGGCCCGCGGACGAGAAGCAGCCGCGGACGGCGCCTGCGGCGGCCTTCTCGGCGTCGGCGTCGTGGAGGACGAGCATGGCGTTCTTGCCGCCGAGTTCGAGCGAGGAGCCGATCAGGCGGGCGGCTGCGCCCTGGGCGACCTCGCGGCCGGTGCGCGTGGAGCCGGTGAAGGAGACGTAGTCGGCGTGCGCGACGAGGGCCGGGCCGACGACCGGGCCGTCCCCGATGACGACCTGCCAGACCTCCTCCGGCAGCCCCGCCTCGACCAGCAGCTCGCGCGCCCACAAGGCGGACAGGGCCGTCTCGGTGTCCGGCTTCATCACCACGGCGTTGCCGGCCGCGAAGGCGGGCAGGGCGTCCCCTACGGACAGCTCCAGCGGGTAGTTCCAGGGGGCTATCTGGCCGACGACGCCGCGCGGGTGGCGCAGTTCGGTGACCTTGGTGAGGACGGGGAGGACGCCGGAGTGGCCCTTCGGCCGCAGGTAGGCGGGGCCCCGGCGGCCGTAGTGACGGGCGCCGACGGCGACGGCCTGCACTTCCTCGTGGGCGTGCAGGCGGGCTTTGCCGGTCTCCGCCTGGATGATGTCGAGGATCTCGGACTGCCGCCCGAGGAGCAGGTCGTGGAAGCGCAGCAGGACGGCGGCGCGTTCGCCCGCGGGAACGGCGGCCCAATGCTGCTGCGCCTCGCGGGCGCGGGCGAAGGCGGTGGCCACGTCCTCGGGGGTGGACTCGGGCAGGTCGGCGAGCTTCCGCCCGGTGAGGGGCGTGTGGCTGGCGGTGGTGCCGGAGCCGATGACGGCACGGGTGAGGCGGGTGACGAGGGCGGGGGTGACGACGTCGGCGGGTGTCCGGCTGCCGGGCGGGGCAACGGGATTGCCTCCGGCGGGCGGGCCGGAAGCGGGGGCCGCTTCCGGCGTCGTCACTGCTGCCACTTCCGCTGCGCTGTGCCGCGAGTCCGTCATACGGGGAGCGTATGACGGACGTGCACTGCTTGAATACCCGGCGGTAACCGGTTCGCGTCGTTGGTCCGGTTGTCGGTCCGGTCGTCGATCCCGATATTGACCCGGTTACCGGTCCTGCTACTGATCGGGGGTCTTCTCCACGTCCTGGATCTTCAGGTACTTGAGGACGTCCTCGAAGAGCTTGTCGCCGTTCTTGCGCCCCTCGCCCTTCTCGGGCATCCGCACTTCGAGCAGCCACATGGCGGTCTTGGCGTCGTTGACGATGATCCGCGAGCGCGTGAGGGTCATGGGGTCGTTCTCGTTGGCCCCCGCCCGGTGATAGACGGTGTCGACCTCGGCGGTCTGCATGCCCTGGAAGGCGGGCGACTTGGCCTTGGTCGCCTTGGCGTCCTTGAACTTGGTCCCGGGATCCTCGGCGTACGCCCGGGCGATCCGCTTGGCCTCTTCGTCGGCGGAACCGATGTCCTTGGGGTCCCTGTCCCCGGTGTTCTTCTTCCGCTGCTCAAGGGTGTCCAGGTCCAGCGAGATCCCGAAGACGCCACTCGGGTCCTGGAAGTAGACCCAGGCGCCATTGGTGTCGACGGACTTGGTGTAGTCCTCCGGCACCGTCATCGACGCCCGTACGAGCTCCGGCTCGTCCCGCACCTTCCAGTGCAGCGGGACGGCCGGGCCGACGGCGAAGGGGTTGACGATCAGCAGCGTCGCGGCCGTCGCCACGGCCACCACGCCGGCGCCGAGTCCCCACTGCGCCTTGCGGTTGCCGTGCAGGACGGGCGGCACCCACTTGCTGCCGGTGGTCTGCGGGGCGGCCGCGCCGAAGGCGGGCTGCAGGGGCTGCGGGGGCGGCGGCGCCGGGTTGGCGACGGCCTCCAGCACCTGCCGGATCTCGGCCGCGCCGGGGCGGGCCGCCGGGTCCTTGGCCAGCATCCGCAGGACGAGTCCGCCGAGCGCGCCCGCGCCGCGCGACGGCGACTGCGGCTCCGCCGACAGGATGGCCTGCATGGTGGCCTGGGCGTTGGAGCGGCGGAACGGCGAGACGCCCTCCACCGCCGTGTACAGCACGACACCCAGCGACCAGAGGTCGGACTCGGGGCCCGGCCGCTGCCCCAGGACGCGCTCGGGGGCCACGTACTCGGGCGAGCCGACGAGCGCGCCCGTCTCCGTGAGCCCTTGCTCGCCCTCGATCTGCGCGATGCCGAAGTCGGTGAGGACGACGCGGTCGCCGCGGCCGAGGAGCACGTTGTCCGGCTTGACGTCGCGGTGCAGCACGCCCGCCTCGTGCGCGGCGCCGAGCGCGTCGAGGACGGCCAGGCCGATGCGGGCGGCCTCGCGCGCGGGAAGGGTGCCGTCGGCCAGCCGGTCGCCGAGCGAGTGCCCGCGGACGAGCTCCATGACGATCCAGGGGCGCCCGTCCTCGACGACGACGTCGTGGACGGCGACGACGGAGGGATGGGCCACGCGGGCCGCGGCACGGGCCTCGCGCTGCATGCGCTGGTGGACGTTCTCCCGCAGGGACGCGGGGAGGTGGTCCGGTACGCGCGGCTCCTTGACGGCGACCTCGCGGTCGACGACCTCGTCGTGGGCCTTCCACACGGTGCCCATGCCGCCGTGGCCGAGGCGGGAGATCAGCCGGTAGCGGTTGCCGATGCGGCGGCCGGCTCCGGGGGTGGGGGCGGCGGGGGCGGCGGCTGGCACCGGTGCGGGGGCGGTGGCGGATGCGGGGGCGGGCGCCGGTACAGAGGCAGGTGCAGGCGCAGGTGCAGGCGCAGGTGTGAGGCCGGGCGCAGGTGCGGCGGGGCCGGCGTACGGGTTCGCCGGGGGCGGGTCGTACGCCGCCGCCGTGTTCGGCGGCTGCAGGTCGTAGCTGGTGGGCTCGCCGGTCCTGATGGGCCCGTTCGGCCGTCCCCCGTCGTTGGTCATGGCCCCATCATTCCAAGGGCGCACGGCAGGGCGCACTTTCGCGGTTCAAACCCGCCCTTAACGCCCACGCCCACAGCCACACCCTAGGGGCTGGACACGGGCCGGATCCGTACGAACGTCTCCAGGACGACTTCGGCCTGCCGCTTCACCTGCTCCGCGTCCCCGGCCGGCCCCGCCGCCCACACCTCGTACGTCTTCCCGCCCTCCTCCCAGCAGGTCTCGTACGTCCGCACCGTCCCGCCCGCGCCGGCCTCGGGGCCGTCCCAGGTGAACTCCCAGGAGGCCGCCGGATAACCCTTGTGCGTGGTCTCGCGGAGGGTGGCGGAGCGGTAGCCCGGGTAGCGCTCGGGGGCCGCGGCGGCGGAGGCGCGCAGGGCGGCCGCGGGGCCGCCGGGCTGCGGGTCCTGGATGAGGATGCCGAGGCGGTACTGCCGGTCGGGCGCGTAGTAGAAGACCCGCGGGGGCTCGAAGGAGCGGGTGAAGCCGTCGGGGACGGCGAGCGCGAACCCGGCCGGGTCCTGCACCGCGTGGTAGCCCTCCGGGGCCCGTACGGGGGCGCTGACCGGGGGTTCGCTCGTGACGGGCGGGCCGGGCGAGCGGCCGAGGGGCCCGCTGGACACCTGCGTGGGGCGGCCGCCCGCGCCCTCCGTGCCGCGCTCGCCCAGCAGCGCGGCGAGACCGGCCCCGGCGCCCGCGAGGGCGACGACGGCGACGGCGGCCGTCAGGACGGTGCGGGCGCGGGGACTGTACGGCGGGCCTGCCGGCGGGTACGGGGACTCGCTCGGGGGGTGCGGGGGCCCTCCCGGCGGGTAGGGGGACTGGCCCGGCGGGTAGGGGTGTTCGCCCCGCGGGTAGGGGGAGTCGGCCGGCCGGTAGAGGCCGTCTCCCGCGCCGCGCGGGCCCGGTCCGGATCGAGGGCGTCCGCCACCTCCGCCACCTCCGCCGCCTCTGCCACTTCTACCGCTTCTGCCGCCTCCGCCAGGCCCGCCCGCCTTACCCCTACCGGGCCTACCAGGCCCGTCCGGATCACGCGGCCCGCCCGGGCCGCTCACCGCCAGATAGCTCCGTAACAGCCGTTCCGCCTCATCGGCGCCCAGCCGCCGTGCAGGGTCGCGCTCCAGCAGCCCCTGAATGACGGGCAGGAGGGGCGCCACGGCGGCGGGCGGGCGTATCTCCTCGTGGACGACGGCGTGCAGGGTGCCGCCCAGCGAATCGCGCCGGAACGGCGTCTCCCCGCTGAGCGCCGCGCACATCAGCACCCCCAGGGACCACAGGTCGGACGCGGGCCCGGCGGGGCCGCCCGACATGCGCTCCGGCGCGGTGTACTCCGGCGACCCGACGAACGCTCCCGTCTCGGTGATCGTCGTCGCGCCCCGGACCTGGGCGACGCCGAAGTCCGTCAGGACGACGCGGCCGGTCGCCGTCTCCAGGAGGACGTTCGGTGGCTTGATGTCACGGTGCAGGACGCCGCGGGCGTGCGCGGCGCGCAGGGCGGAGAGCAGGGCGATCGCGATCCGCGCGGTCTCCCGCGGGCCCACGGGCCCCTCGGCGGCGAGCACTTCGGACAGCGCGCGCCCGTCCACGAGCTCCATCACGATCCAGGGCCGGCCGTCCTGGACGACGATGTCGTGGAGCGCGACGACGTTCGGATGACTGATGAGCGCGGCCGCGCGCGCCTCGCGGAGCGTACGGTCACAGTCGGACAGACCTGCGGGACACGTACCGTCGTCAGCGTCTCCGTCGCTCATGTGGAGCTCTTTGACGGCGACTTGGCGCTCCAGCAGCTCGTCGGTGGCACGCCATACGGTGCCCATGCCTCCGCGCCCTATCCTCCCGGACAGGCGGTACCGGCCGGCGATCAGACCATCGTGCGCAGCGAAGGTCCCCATAGGCCCATCTTGCCCCACACCTCCCCGCCCCACGGCTCCCGGAACGGACGGGTTCCGGCCACCTGCGCCGCGCGCGTCCGGCCGGCCGACCGGCGAAGTCAGATCACGTCGAAGTTGGCCATCATCGCCATGTCCTCGTGTTCGAGGTTGTGGCAGTGCAGCATGTAGCGGCCCTTGTATCCCGTGAACCGCACGAGGACTTCCACCACCTCGTACGGCCGGACGTCCACGGTGTCCTTCCAGCCGCCGTCCGTGACCGCCGGTGGCCTGCCGCCCCGGGCGGTCACCTGGAACTGGGCCAGGTGAAGGTGTACGGGGTGGTGGAAGTCGCTGCTGAAGCGCCAGCGTTCCACGCTGCCGAGGCGCGGGCGCGCCAGCACGGTGCCGGTGCCGAACGGCCGCCCGTTGATCGTCCACATCTGCCGCTCGCCACCGCCCTCACCCTCGCCCCCGCCCTGCGTGCGGCGGAAGTCGAACGTGCGCACCGGCAGCTCGTCCCTCGCGCCCGGGGACAGCCGGCCGGAGGACGGGGACAGGCGGCCCGGGACACGGCTGTCGTCCTTCTCCTTGCGTACGACGTGGAAGCGCATGACGTTGCGCATGCCGCCCTCGGCCGCGGTGTTGTGCAGAGTGACGGCGCTGCCGACCGGGAAGGCGGAGAAGTCGACGACGACGTCGAAGCGTTCGCCGGGCGCCATGTCGACCGCGTCCAGCGGCCGGGGCGCGGCCAGCAGGC
Organism: Streptomyces sp. NPDC008001; assembly: GCF_042958085.1. Classification (NCBI taxonomy): domain Bacteria; kingdom Bacillati; phylum Actinomycetota; class Actinomycetes; order Kitasatosporales; family Streptomycetaceae; genus Streptomyces; species Streptomyces sp. NPDC008001. The sequence goes on from NZ_JBIBIZ010000006.1 coordinate 289,185, forward strand.
CGCCGTCGCTGCCGATCTGGACGAACCGCCCGCGCGCGCCGCCTCCCGCGTCGAGCCGCAGCCGGTAGCGGCGGGCGTTGGAGGCGTTGAGCAGGCGGAGGCGGTAGCGAGTGGCGGAGACTTCCAGGGCGGGCCAGGGCGCGCCGTTGACGAGCTGGACGTCACCGAGCACGCCGTCAGGGAAGGCGTCGTGTGCGCTGCGGGCACTGCGGGCGTCGCGCTCGGCGTGAGCGTCCTGTGCAGAGTGAGGGTCATGCTCGGAGCGGTGGCCGGGGTAGCGGAAGGAGCCGTCCTCCTCGAAGGAGCGGTCGCACAGCATCAGCGGCACGTCGCGGTCCCCGCGCGGCAGCGGGAGGCGGTCCTCCTCGTCGTCACCGATGAGGAAGAACCCGGCGAGGCCGCGCCAGACCTGCGGGGCGCTGAAGTCCATGCGGTGGTCGTGGTACCAGAGGGTCGCGGCCCGCTGCTCCAGCGGGTACGTGTAGCTGCGGTAGCCGACGGCCGTGCGCCCGGCGTGCTCGCCGGTCATGCCGTCGTACGTCCGGCCGGGCGCGCAACGGGCGGGCAGGAGAAGGTCGGTGGGGTAGCCGTCGGACTCGGGCGGGGTGACGCCGCCGTGCAGGTGCGTGACGGTCGGCACGGTGAGGCTGTTGCGCACCTGCACGACGGTCCGGCGCCCGGAGCGGGCGGCGAAGGTCGGGCCGGGGAAGATGCCGTCGTACCCCCACACCGTCGTCCTGCGCCCCGGCAGAATCTCGACCCGGCCCTCCCGCTGCTCGACCTCGTAGAAGTCGGTGCCGTGCGCGCTGCGCACCGGCCGGGCGACCGGCGGCACCGGCAGCGGCACGCGGAACGGTCCGGGCAGCGGGCCGGCGCTGGCGAGGACCCGCCCGGTGCCGGTCCCGGCGACGCGGGACCAGCCGGCCGCGCCCACGGTGATGGCCGCTCCGGCCGCCGCCGTCAGCCCCAGCAGCCCCCGCCGGGACATCGGCAGGCGCCTGGTCGGCGTGCTCGGTGTCATTCGGCGGCCCCCTGCGGCGAACGGACCGGCAGGGCCGAGGTGAGGGATGGCGTGTCCGTGCCGGTGCGGTGGGCGAACGCCCAGTACGTCAGGGCGGTCGCGCAACCGAAGACGGCCATGCCGAGCGGCATGTGGCCGGCCAGGACCCGCGCCTCCCCCAGCCCCTGCTGCACGCTCACCAGGCCCACCAGTCCCGCGCTCGCCGCGGCCGGCCACAGCGGCCCGCGCGCGGCGCGCCACACCACCAGCGCCGCGGCCGTCTGGACGACGGTCAAGGCGCTGAGCACGCCGGCGTTCGCCGCGTGCCAGGTGAGCAGGTCGAGATCACCGGTGACGAACAGACCGGCCAGGGCCGCCTGCGCCAGCGTGTCCAGCAGCACCAGCACGGTCACGGCCCGCAGCACGCGCCACGGCCACCGGCGCGCGGGCGCCCCTCCGCCTCCGGTCACCGGGGCCCGGCCCCGGCCGCGACGGCCTGCTCGTAGGCGTGGAAACCGTCCTCGACGCCCAGGAAGACGTCATTAAAGGTGAGGTAGCCCTCGGCGATGACCGGGGTGTCGCGCAGGGCCTCGACGAGGAAGTAGTACGCACCCAGGTCCGCCGTCTCCAGCACGGCGAAGTCGGAGACGCGCCCGTTGAAGGCCTCCGCGTCGAAGAACCGGGCCTTCACCCGGTCCGCGTAGGCGGCGAAGACCGGCTCCAGGTGCTCGGCACGCATCGCGTTGCGCTGCTCGCGCGACAGCGCCAGCCAGCGCGGCGTGACCGTGTAGGTGAGCACGATGCCGTAGGTCATGAGGTCCCCCGGAGAGTCGCTAATTGCTAACGCCGTTAACTTTCGGCGCAAGCTAAAGTGATAGGTGTTAACTTTGTCAAGGGCGGGCCGCCTCGGGGGCAGCCAGGGAAGGTGGGTGCACGACCGTGCCGAGCACACCGGGAAGCGGGACCACCGGCCGGCGTCACCGCGTACGCGAAGAAGCGCTGGCCGAGATCCTGCGCACCGGCCGCCGGCTCCTGGTCGAGGAAGGGCCGTCCGCCGTCACCCTGCGGGCCATCGCCCGCGACATGGGCATGACCGCCCCCGCCCTCTACCGCTACTACGCCGGCCACCGCGACCTGATCCAGGCGCTCACCTCGCACCTGTACGAGGAGCTGGCCGCAGCCCTCGCCGAGGCGCGCGACCGCCGGCCCGCCGGCGATCCGGGGCAGCGGCTGCGGGAGGCCTGCCGGGAACTGCGCCGCTGGGCCCTGGCCCACCCCCGCGAGTTCGGCCTGCTGTTCGCCAAGCCGGTCACGGACGCCGACACCGCGCCCGGCTCGGCCGCGCACGACCCCAGCTGGCGCTTCGGCTCCGTCCTCCTCGGCCTGATGGTCGAACTGTGGCACCGCGGCGGCATCCGGCCGCCCGCCGGCCTCGATCCCGCGTGGATCCGCCAGCTGGAGGAAGTGCGCGAGCACCTGGCGGGCGAGCCCGTCCCCCTGGACGTGATCTACGTCTTCGTCTCCTGCTGGGCCCGCCTGTACGGGGCGGTGGCCGTCGAGGTGTTCGGCCACCTCGACTTCGCCCTCACCGACCCCGAGCCGCTCTTCGAACACGCCCTGCGGGACGTTCTGGCCGCGTTGGGTGCGGGCGACGACTAGGCGGTCCGAGGAACCCTGCGACAAGGGGGTGTTACCGGGCGGGGTTACCGGGCGCTGTACGACAGCCCCCACCACGTCCGGCGCCGACCGGTGCGCGACATCAACTGAGCGGCCGCCCGGTCCGCGGCGAGCGCGGCACGGCGGGACGGGGCCTGGGCGTGCGGGAGGCCCGGGGGGCGGAGGGCCGCGTACTCGGTGAAGCGGACGGTTCCGCAGTCGCGGCAGCGGGCCTCGCCCCGGCTCCGGGCCGTCCACCCTCCGCGGTGAGTGCAGGCATGCACGGTCACACGCCTCCCATGTGGACGGCGCGCCAGTGGCGGCGCTGGAGCACGAGCGCGTCTCCCGTCACGACGGGATCACCACCGGCGGCGGCTTCCCTGTAGGCGGCCTCCAGTTGAGCGCATTCGGTGCACCCGTACATGGGCCGCGAACCGGCGGGCCACAGCCCGACGGCCTCCCGGTCCTCCCGGGTCGCCAGCCGCAGCGACCCGAACGGCACCTCCCACTCCGGACCGCCCCCGGGCCGCCTCAGCGTCACGCGACTGCCCACGACTCCGATCACTTGCGCGATCTGTCCTTCGGGCGTGTCCACCACGAACGCGCCGACCCTGTAGGTCATCGCCTCACGTCCCTCCCGAGTGCCCTTGGTAGCAGCCACATCGTCCCGCTTGGCGCGGACGGCGCCTAAAGTTTCGCCTGCAGTTGCCTCGATTGAGTGAACGCTCGCACATGCCAGTGCAGTTGAGGTCGCTAGAGTCGGACCGCAAGGAGGTAATCGCTTGTCCGACATCAGGCCCACCCTGTTGCGCCGTAGGCTCGGCGCAGCGCTGAAGACCTTGAGGGTGAGAGCCGGCCTCAACCTCGCCGAGGGCGCTGAGCTGCTGGGCGTGTCCGGCCCGACTCTGAGCAAGGTCGAGAACGGAAGGCAGCGCACCGACCCGGAGAGGTTCCTCACCGCCTACGGAGTCACGGACGCGGCACGCCTCGCAGAGATCAGGGAAATCGCGAAGCTGTCCGACGGCAGCCGCCACCAGAGCCTCTACGTGCAGTACAAGGACGTCATCAGCGATCGATTCGCCGACTTCCTGGAAATGGAGCAGATCGCCACCCGCATGGACCTCTACGCGGCGCTTCTCATCCCAGGAGTGTTGCAGACGTTCGACTACGCCTCTGCGGCCCTCGGAGGCATCAGCGTATGGAGGACAGCGCGTGAAACGCGAGCATCCGCAGAGCTACGCATGAAGCGCCAGGAGATCCTGACCTCTTCTCCACTCGTGATGCGATGCGTCCTGGACGAGGCATGCCTCAGGCGAGAGCTGGGCGGACCTTCCGTTCTCCGGCGGCAACTTGAACATCTACTCGTCGTCTCTCAGTGGTCGAATATCGAGCTGCAGGTCATTCCGTTCAAGGCAGGCATGCACACGGGCCTGGACGGCGCCTACACCATCTTCCACTTCGAGATCGGCTCTCCCGTCGTGGCCGTGGAACCGCTCACGACGACTCACTATCTTGAAAAGGATGACCAGGTCGCCCGCTACGACGCCGCGTTCGATCGCCTGCGCACTCAAGCGTTGGGCCCCGAAGCATCCCGCGACTTCATCGCAAGGATCGCCAAGGAGACACTGTGAGGTTCAAGAAGAGCAGCTACAGCTCTGGTTCCGTTGACACCTGCGTAGAGATCGCCCTCCCGGAGGGCAGACCCATACCCACACCCATACTCATACGCGACTCCAAACGGCCCGAAGGGCCAACCCTCTGCGTCGCCGCCGAGCCGTATCGTTCCTTCACCCGAGCCATCCGGGACGGCGAACTGGGAGCATAGGTCCGAAACCGCCGACCAGGGCCGCCGCGCGCCCGCCTCACCGGGACGGCGAAGAGCCCCGGTGAGACGGTGACACAAGAGGCGTTGCGAACCCAACGCGCTCCGGGGACCACTTGCAGGCCCAGGCACTGGACACGGAGATGTCTCGCGACTTCATCCGCAGGATCACCAAGGAGCTTCAGTGAGGTTCAAGAAGAGCACCTACAGCGCAGCGGCCGAGGACTGCGTGGAGATCGCCCTCCCTGAGGGCTTGCCCGCTCCCATACACATACGAGACTCGAAGCGGCCCCAAGGTCCGACTCTTCACGTCGCCGCCGAGCCGTATCGTTCCTTCACCCGAGCCATCCGGGATCGCGAGCTGGGAGCGTAAGCCCGTGACCGACAACGGCACCGACATTGACACCCGCTGGGTCAGCAGCTCCATGCCCTATCTCAGGCCGCGCCCACAAGGCGCTCCGGACGCGTGGAGCGCGGAAACCGCCGCCCAAGGCCGCCGCGCGCGGCAGAAAATCGTCCACGCCGGCGAAACCCCCGCCCCGGAAACCGTCGCGGAACTCCTCCGCATCCCGGTCGGCGAGACCGTGATCGTACGGCGCCGCATGATGCTGCTGGACGATCACCCCCACGAGCTCACCGACACCTACTATCCGGCCCACATCGCCCGCGGCACCCGTCTCGCCGGGACGGCGAAGATCCCCGGCGGGGCGGTGACGCTCCTGGCCGAGCTCGGGCACGTGGGCGCGACCGTCCACGAGGACGTCATCGCGCGGATGCCCGGCCGCGAGGAGCGAGAGGCGCTGCAGACCGCTCCGGACGAGCCGGTGCTGCAGCTGACGCGGCTCACCCTCCAAAGCGACGGGCAGGCGATCCAAGTGGACCTGATGGTCATGCCCGGCCACCGCCAGCGCCTTCATTACGAGATGGCACTACCGAAAGAGCCGCAGACGGCGGGCTCGTCGGGCTAGCGACTTCATCCGCAGATCACCGAGGAGACTCGGTGTGATGCGCACCGCACTACGGGCGTCGGCGCGCCGTCACCGGCGGTGACGGTAAAGACCACCCCTCCGCGTCGGGTAATATTGTTCCCGCAACGCCGACGGGTGATCGCTATCGCCCCGAAGCCGAGCGCTCGTAGCTTAACGGATAGAGCACTTGACTACGGATCAAGAGGTTGCAGGTTCGAATCCTGCCGAGCGCACATTTCCCTGAAAGGGCCGGACGCCGGAGCGTCCGGCCCTTTCTCATGTGGTGGAGCGATACCTGGCGAACGGCGCCGGCCACCCAGCTCGCCGGAGGACGGATTCCGTCCTCCATCACCTCTACGCTCGCCCTCATGAGCAGCAGCACGCGCCCGCGCATCTCGGACGACTCGCGCCGCGCCCGCCTCGCCAAGCGCCACCTCCTGCACCCCGCCCACCGGGCCGGGTCCACCGAGGAGGTCGCGGACGCCCTCGTCGGGCTGCACGCCACGGACGCTGCGACGGTCTACCTCTCCGCCTGCGCGCGGCTGGCCGAGCCCTCCCCCGCCGACGTCGAACGGGCGCTGTACGAGGACGTGTCCCTCGTCAAGCTCCTCTCCATGCGGCGCACGCTCTTCGCCGTCACCACGGACCTCGCCCCGTACGTGAGCTCCTCCACCGCCCGCGCCATCGCGCTCCGGGAACGGGCGACGCTGCTCAAGCACCTCCGCGAGAACACCGAGGGCCACTCCCCCTGGGACGAGCAGCGCCTCGCCCGCACCGAGCGGGAGGTTCTCGACGCGCTGGCGGCGCGCGGTGAGGCCACCACCGCCGAGCTCAGCAAGGACGTGCCCGCCCTGCGCGAGACGCTCCTGATGTCGCCGGGCAAGCCGTACGAGAGCCGGCAGAGCGTCGGCAGCCGCGTACTGCGGATGCTCGCCTCCGACGGCCACCTGCGCCGCGCCCGGCCGCGCGGCTCCTGGACCAGCAGCCTCTACCCGTGGGCGCTCGTTCCGCAGATCCCCGACATGGACGTGCGCGAGGCGAAGGCCGAACTCGCACGCCGCTGGCTCGCCTCGTACGGACCGGCCACGGAGGCCGACCTGAAGTGGTGGACGGGCTGGACCCTCGGCGACACGCGCAAGGCCCTGGCGGACATCGGCGCCGAGGAGGTCGAACTGGCGGCGGCCGGGTCGGCCGGCTCTGCTGGCTCGGTCGGCTACGTGCTCCCGGGGGACACCCTTGAGGATGAGGAGGCCGCCGCGCCCTGGGCCGCCCTCCTGCCCGGCCTCGACCCGACCGCCATGGGCTGGCGCGGCCGCGACTGGTACCTCTCCCCCGACCACGTCCCCGCCCTCTTCGACCGGGCCGGGAACATCGGCCCGACCGTGTGGTGGAACGGCCGCATCGTCGGCGGCTGGGCCCAGCGGGCGAACGGCGAGATCGTCTGGCGCCTGCTGCCGGAGGCGGGGCGCGAGGCGGGCCGAGAGGCGGGGCGGGAGGCCGAATCGGCGATCGCCGCGGAGGCAGCCCGCCTGGCGGACTGGCTGGGCCCCACCGTACGGATCACCCCCCGCTTCCGCACGCCTTTGGAGAGGGAACTGGCGGCGGGGTGAGGGTGGGGGTGGGGGTTGTGGTGCGGATCCGTGGGTTGGGTGCGGGTCAGAACAGGCTGGCAGCAGGGGGAGGGGTGGGGGGTGCGGGTTCGGTTGCTTTTGCCTGGGGCGGGTGGGTAGCTGGGCGCCGTACTCCTGCCGTCACGGATGCGGGTGCGTGAGGAGACCGGTCTCTCCGGCCGTGGCTGAGGGGGAGCTGGCTGCTGCCGCGATGTGGCTGGGCCCGTCGTGGGCGCTTCGCTCAGTTCCTCGCCGTTGTGGCTGAGCGGGCGAGTGCGGAGGGGAGGGGGTTTGCGGGTGGTGGGCTGTTCTTGGCACGAAATCCACCGGCCGGGGCCTGGTCCTGGCGGATAAGGGGGCTCAACTGCCTGTCGGCGGCCTTCTTACCCTTCTAGGTCCGAGAATTCACCGGTTGGAGGGTCATGGGGGTGGATATCGGGGCCTCAACTGCTTCCGGCGGTCCTTGTGCGCTTCCGGCCCGGGGATCAACCGGCCTGGGGCTCGTACGGGTGGATATCGGGGCTCAACTGCTTCCGGCGGCCTGCTCGCCCTTCCCGGCCCCGGAATCCACCGGCCGGAGGGCCATGGCGGTGGATATCGGGGCCTCAACTGCCTCTGGTGGCCTTTTCTCGCTTCCCAGCCCGGGAATCCACCGGCCGGAGCGTCATGCGGGTGGATGCCGGGGCTCAACTGACCTTGGGTGGCTCTGGTGAGCTGCTCGCCCTTCTCAGCCCGGGAATCAACCGGCCTGAGCGTCGTAGGGGTGGATATCGGGGCCCCAACTGCCCTCTGGCCGCTTGTTCGCCCTTCTCAGCCCCGCTATCAACCGGTCTAGCCCTCAGGCGGGTGGATATCGGGGCTTAACTGCCCGCCGCGCACCTCAGCAGACCCACCAGCTCCGCCCCATCCCACCAGCCCCCACTTAGGGTCAGTCGCCCGCTCAGCTACAACGGCGGGGAACTGAGCGAAGCGCCCACGACGGCAGGCACCACATCGCGGCAGCAGCCAGCTCCCCGCCAGCCACAATCCCACCGCAAGGTCTCCTCACGCACCCGCATCCGTGACGGCAGGAGTACGGCGCCCAGCTACCCACCCGCCCCAGGCAAAAGCAACCGAACCCGCACCCCCCACCCCTCCCCCTGCTGCCAGCCTGTTCTGACCCGCACCCAACCCACGGATCCGCACCACAAACCACCCCCCACCCCACCCAGCCCCGCCGCTACATCAGGCCCAAGTCCTCCAGCTCCTTGTGCAGGGCCGCTCGGGGGTTCCCCGCCGGCGCGGGGAGGCCCGGCTTCCCGGACGCCTTCCCCGGCCGCCCCTCCCCCTGCCGCTCCCGCCGCTCCCGCCGCTCCCCCCGCTCCCGGAACAGCCAAGCCCCCGCCACCCCGCCCACCAGGCCGCCCAGGTGGCCCAGCCAGCTCACGCCCGGGGTGCCCGGTACGGCGATGGTGAGGAGGTAGGCGTACGACGCTGCCATCACTACGCCGATCAGCGTGTCGATCAGATGGCGGTCGAACAGGCCCCGGACCACCACGTACGCGAAGTATCCGAAGACCAGGCCGCTGGCGCCGACCGTCCGGGTTCCGGCGTCCCCGAACACCCACTCCGCGAGCCCGCTGCTCGCCATCACCAGGACGCTCAGGCCGAGGAAGCGGGCCACGCCCCGGTACGCTGCGAGGAAACCGAAGACGAAGAGCGGGCCGGAATTCGCCTCGATGTGCTGCCAGTTCCAGTGGAGGAATGAGGAGGCGAATACGTCGGGGAGCGTGCCCAGGTCGCCGGGGACGACCCCGTGGTGGCGGGAGAAGGCGTAATCGCTTCCCCAGTTCGCCAGCTGGACCGCCCACACCAGGGCCAGGAACCCGAACATCACGAAGAAGGCCTTTCGCGCCTCCGCGAGGATCTGTTCCGCGTCCCCGTGCCCTCTGCCGAACCCACTCATGTGAAACGTGCTTCCCTTCCCGGGCGGCTCTTCTCGCCGCAGACTTACGGCATAGTGCCTGATCAGGGAGCCGCCCGGGCCCAGGAGCTATACCTGGGTGCCCGTTCACCGGCCCCGTTCCGCCCTCGGCAGTGCCAGCGCTCCCGCCCCCGCGGCCGCCGTGAAGCCCGCGGCCACCAGCAGTGCCCTCCCGTATCCCGCCGCTCCGCCGCCCGCGTGCGCCGCGATCGTGCCGAGCAGGGCCAGGCCCAGTGCCCCGCCGACCTGGCGGGACGTGTTGACGAGGCCCGAGGCCAGGCCCGCCTCGTTCGCCGCCGTGCCGCTGGTGGCGGCGGCCGTGACCGGCGTCAGGGACAGGCCCGCGCCCAGGGTGGCCAGAACGAACGGGCCGAGCACGTCCGTGACGTAGCTCCCGTCCGCGCTGATGCGCGACAGCCACACGAAACCCACCGTGCTCAGCGTCATCCCCGTGACGATGAGCGGCCGCGGACCGGTGCGGGCGAGGAGGCGGGTGGCGGTCTGCGCACCGACGATGATGGCGACGGAACCGGGGATGAAGGCCAGCCCGGCGCGGAGGGCGCTCAGGCGCAGGTCCTGCTGGAAGTACAGCGAGAGCATGAACCACATCGAGAACGCGGCCGCGCCCATGCCCAGCACCAGCAGGTTGGCGGTGGCGACCGTGCGCCGCCGAAGGATCGCGAGCGGCACGAGCGGATGCGCCACCCGCGCCTCGATGCCCACGAACGCCGCGAGCAGCAGCGCCCCCGCCGCCAGCGGGCCCCACACCACCCACTCGCCCCAGCCGTGCGTCCCGCCGGCGATGGTGCCGTAGACGAGGGCCGTCAGGCCGGCGGTCACGGACAGCGCGCCCGGCAGGTCGAGACGGCGCAGCCCGCCCGGCGCGGGCGTCCGCGCGGCAGCCGGTCCGCATGCCGCCGCTGCAGCCGGTCCGTGCGCCGCAGCAACCGGTACGTACGCCGCCGCCGCGGCCAGCAGCCCGGCTCCGATGGGGACGTTGACGAACAGCACCCACCGCCATCCCGCGTACTCCGTGAGCAGCCCGCCGACCACACCGCCCACCGCGCCGCCCGCCGCCATGACCGCGCTCCAGGCGCCGATGGCCCGCGTACGGGCGGCCGGTTCGGTGAAGGTCTGCATGAGCAGCGTGAGGGTGGCGGGTGCGAGGACGGCGCCGCCGATCCCCTGCACCGCGCGGGCGGCGACCAGCAGCGAGCCGCTGGAAGCCAGGCCGCCCACGAGGGAGGCGAGCGTGAACGCGGTGACGCCGGTGAGGAAGGCGCGCCGCGTGCCGACGAGGTCGGCGGCCCGGCCGCCGAGGAGCAGCAGGCCGGCGAAGCCGAGGGTGTAGGCGTTGACGATCCACTGCTGGCCCGCGGCGCTCATGCGGAGTTCGGCGCGCATGGCCGGGAGGGCCACGTTCATCACCGACACGTCGAGGATGACCATGAACTGGGCCACGCACGCGATCACCAGGATCGCCGTCGTGGCGGGGGTGGAGGGCCGGCCGGTGGTGTCCCGGCCGGCCCCGCGTATGGCGGGTGAGGATGCGGGGTCGGGGGTGGGCGGGGGTGTGGATGGTGACGGGTCGGCAGCTCGCATGGCAGTGACGCCCCCTCAGAAATAGAGAAGCTCCAAAAATGTAGCATCTCTATTTTTGCTTGCCGCACGGCTATTCTGAGGTCATGAGCCCCAGCACGACGGCCGCCCCCGCGCCCGGACTTCGCGGTCGCAAGCGCGAACGCACCCGCCGCGCCATCGCCGAAGCCGCCTTCCGTCTCTTCGCGGACGAGGGTTTCGACTCCGTGACGCTCACCCGGATCGCCGCCGCGGCGGACGTCGCCCCGGCGACCGTCTTCACGCACTACGCGTCGAAGGAGGACATCTTCTTCGGCCGCCGGCACGAGTTCGAGGCGGGCATCGCCGAGGCCGTACGGGGGGCGCGGACCGGCGCCGAGGTCATCGAGGGGATGCGGCGCGCGTGCGCCGAGGCCTTCGACGCGGTCCTCACCGAGGACGCCCTGGCCCAGGCGCGCATCTTCTCCCGCATCCTGCTGGACAGCCCTTCCCTGCGCCGCAGTTACCTCCCACTGGCGCGCGAGCGCCGCGAGCAGCTCCTGGCCGCGCTGCTGGAGCGGGCGGGGGAACGGGCCGCGGACACGGGCGTACGGGGTGAGCTGGAGACCTTCGCCTCCCTGGCGGGGACGGTCCGGGAGACGGGTTTCGACGCCCTGCACGGGGCGCTGGCTGCGGGCGAGCCGGTCGGGCGGGTCCGGGAGGCGGCGGATGCGGCGCTGGAGCGGGGGTTCGGGTGGCTGGGGCGGGCTTATGCGGGGGCGGAGTTCTTGGAAGAGCCCTCGCGCCGTTCCCCGCGCCCCTGACGGGGCGCGGGGCGCGTGGTGTCAGCACGCCGTAGGGCGGTCGCTCAGCGCGTTACCTTCCACGTCAGTGAGCCCGCCAGCCGTTTCTTCAACTCCGGGTCGAGGACGGCGTCCGTCCGGTCCACCGCGCGGGCCGTCAGCGTGTGGGGGCGGCTGTCGGCGGGGATGCCGAGGGCGCGGGGGGTGACCTCCGTGCGGCCGCGGGCGTTCACGGCCTCTAGGCCGTCCACGTACCAGCGCACTGTCGCCGTCGGGACCGCCGGCCGGACGGTGACGCGTTCGCGGCGGGAGACCGTCCCGGAGGGGCCGCTGTCGCTGGTCAGCACGCTCGCGTGGCGGTAGAAGCCCGCGATCATCGCTTCGCGACCGGGAAGGTTGAACTCCCGGCCCAGCGTGCGCATGATCGAGTTCTCGGTGGGGCGGTAGAGGCCCTTGGGGTAGTAGCCGCCGCCCTCGAAGGAGCCGACGGGGCCGCCGTCCGGTGAGGTCCGGCCGATCCAGCGGTACCACTTCTGCCGCTGCGCCGCCTGCTGCCCGGCGTCCAGGGCGCTGACGTTGGCCTCGCGCGGTTCGGCGCCGGTGTAGGTGCCGTACTCGTCGTACTGGTACTCGTCGGCGAGCTTGCCGAGCGAGTGGCCGGTCTCGTGGACGGCGACCTGGTCGGACTTGGGGTGGTCCGACGACGCGGTGGCAATGCCGTCGTAACCGACCTGCGAGACGACGTCGTTGTAGCCCGCGCCGCCGTACTTGGTGGAGTTGGACAGCACGACAACGAGGTCGGCGGCCGGCGCCTTCGCCGCGTACGACTCGACGCGGGCGGTGTCGACGCACAGCAGCCGCTCCACGTCGTCGCAGAAGAAGTACGAGCGCAGGGCGGTGTCCTTCGTGACGCCCTTGGCGGGGTCGTTGGTGACGCCGGACTCGCGGGAGACGGCGTCGACCGCCCAGACGTTGAAGAGGTTCCGGTACGAGGCGTACGGCTCGACGGCGGACATGTTCGCCCACTTGGTGCGCACGGCGGCGTGGAAGGCGTCCTGCTGGTCCGCGGTGTAGCCGTCGCCGATGAAGACGACGTCCAGCTTGGAGCCGACCGGGCCGTTGGTGACGACCGGGGTGACGTCGCCGTCGCCCTTCGCGGAGGGGAGCAGCGGGCGCGGCAGGGCGGGGGACGCGGCGATGGTGGTGTGGCGGGGGTGGCCGTCGGGGCCGGTGAAGTACTCGACGTCCTGGGTGCGTTGCGGGTGCGCCCGCGCGGCGGCCGCCGGATCGGCCGGGGCGGCTGCCGCCGGCGCCATGGCGGCCAGGGCGGCGGCGAGCGCCAGCCCGCCGACCGCGAGGGATATGCGTCGTCTCATGGGGGGTTCCTCCCGAGCTCCGCCGCCACCGATTAAGCAGCGGATCAAGTCGCTTTAAGGCGCGGCTTAACGTAGGGGCTCGGGAGGGGCCGGGCAATGGGAACGACCGAAGAAATCCGCCGGGTCAGCGGAAGTTCACGCCGTGTGAGCCACGGCTCGCGCGCTCACGCCTCGTCGCGTACGAGCCTCAGCAGCCGGTCCAGCACCGTGCGGCCGCCCGCCCGCAGCCCGTCGTGCTCGAACTCGTCCGTGACCCACGTCCGCAGCCCGCGGATCGCCCGCGCCGTCCGCAGCGAGTGCGCGGTGTCGACGTAGAGGTCGTCGTGGTAGACCGCCGCCGCGACCGGGACGGTGTTGCGGGCGAGCTGCTCGGGGTCGTACAGCGGCGTCCAGCCCTTGCGCTCGGCGAGGAGTTCGGCGGTGTGGCGCAGGGGGCGCAGGGCGGGGTGGGTGCGCAGCATCCAGGGGTGGACGGTCTCGCCGGTGAACAGGAAGCGCCCGCCGGGGCCGCCGTCCGCGGCGAACTGCGGGAACTCCGCCCGTACGCGTTCCGCCGCCCAGTGCGTCGCCGTCCCGTCCTGGGCATAGATGGCTTCGTGGAGCAGTGCGTAGAGCGGGCAGTGGGCGTGGGAGAGGATCGCCGCGACCTGTTCGCCGAACGCGTCGGAGAGCCGCGGCCCGGCGACGGTGCCGACGAAGGCGTCCTCCAGGAGGTAGTGCAGGCGGTGCGAGCCGTCGCCGGTGCCGAGGAGGATGCCGAGCTGCTGGAAGGCCTCGACGGACAGGAGGGTGCCGTCGGCCAGCACTTCCTCGTGTTCGGCGAGGTGGGCGGCGATGCGGCGGGCGGCGGCCTCGTCGCCGGGGTAGCGGGCGTAGTGGGCGAGGACCTTGCGCTCCATGCGCGGGTAGGCGGCGCGGTAGACGGCGTCCGCGTCGGCGCCGAGGCCCGGCAGCCCGCCCGTGATCAGCACCTCGGCGAGGCCCTCGGGAGCGTGGGAGAGGTAGGTGACCGCGCAGAAGCCGCCGAAGCTCTGCCCGAGCACGGTCCACGGCCGGTCGCCGAGGAGCTGCCGCCGGATGTGCTCGCAGTCGCGGACGATCGAGTCGGCGCGGAAGTGCGCGAGGTAGTCGGCCTGCTGGGCGGGGGTGCCGCGGAGCGGGAGGGTCTGCCGGGTGGCAGGGGTGGAGCGGCCGGTTCCGCGCTGGTCGAGGAGGAGGACGCGGTAGTCCTCAAGGGCGCGGTCGAGCCAGTTCTCGCGGCCCACGGGGCGGCCGGCCGGGAAGCCGGGGCCGCCCTGGAGGTAGACGAGCCAGGGCAGTTCGTCGTGCTGCCGGCTCGCCGCGACGACTTCGCGCGCGTAGACGCGTATCTGCTCGCCGGCGGGGTCGTCGTGGTCGAGCGGCACGTCGAAGTGGTGATCGGTCAGGACGAGCCCGGGCTGGCGCAGCACCGACGGCACCGCAGCGCCTGCTGCTGCCGCACCGAGCGCCCCTCCGAGCCTCTGTACGCCCCCTGCGAGATCCTGCCCGGCGCGGGCCTCCGGCATGGTTCCATCCTCACGTCGTCACGTAATAGCTGAAATGCACGGCGTAACCTACCGAGGGGCACCAGTGGCCGAGAACAGCACCCACGGCATACGGGCGGACGCGCCCGCCGACATCGGCCGGCGCGTGCTGCGGCTGCGTACGGCCAAGGGCCTCACCCAGCGCCAGCTGGCCGAGCCGGCCTACACGGCCGCCTACATCTCCACCCTGGAGGCCGGCCGGGTCCGTCCCTCCGAGACCGCCCTGCGCCATCTCGCCGACCGCCTGGGGACCACCGTCGACGAGCTCGCCACCGGCCGCCCCGCCCATCTGGCGACCGGGCTGCGGCTGCGGCTCACCGACGCCCGCCGCACCCTGGCCACCGGCGCCGCCGAGGACGCCGCCGCCCTCTACGCGGCGCTGCGGGACGAGGCGGCGGGCGCGGAGCTCGTCGCCGAGCAGGCCGCCGCGCACCTGGGGCTCGGCGACTGCGCCCTGGAGACCGGCGACCTGGCCGAGGCCCGCGACCACTACGCCGCCGCCGAGACCCTGCTGGCCGACGAGCCGCTGCCGCGCCGCGTCCCCGCCCTGCGCGGCCGCGCCACCGCCCACCTCCTGGCGGGCGAACTGCGCTACGCCTGCTACCTGCTGGAGACGGCCCTGGACGAGCTGAACGCCTCCGGCCTGCACGACCCGGACGCGCTCCTGCTCCTCTACACCGCCTCCATCGCCCCGTACATGGACATGGGGGCGCACGCCCGCGCCGCGCACGCCGCCGAGCTGGCGCTCGCCCTGGCCCCCCAGGTGGACGACCCGGCGCTCGTGGCCGGCATGCACCGCGGGGTGGCCCGCACGCTGATCGCCGAGGGCCGCATCAAGGAGGCCGACGCCTCCCTGGCCAAGGCCCAGGAGCTCTACCAGCAGCTGCACATCCGCACCGAGCTCGCCCACTGCCACTGGATGCGCGGCTACGTCCGCGCGCAGAACGGCGACCTGGAGGGCGCCGAGAGCGAGCTGCGGACGGCGCGCGACATGCTGGCGTCGAAGCGGGCGGCGCTGTTCACCGTGCAGGTGGAGGTGGAGCTGGCCGACGTGCTGCGGCGGCGCGGCAAGCGGGCCGAGGCGGAGCGGCTGCTGAGCCCGCTGCTGTCGCCGTCGGCGCTCGGCGCCGAGCGCGGCGCGGTGCACGCGGGCGGCGCCCACCGGCTGCTGGGCCTGATCGCGGAGGAGCGGGGGCTCACGGAGACGGCGGAGGAGCACTACTGCGCGGCGCTCTCGCTGCTGGAGCGGACGGGGGCCGCGGGCGACCTGGCCGACCTGTGCCGGCTGCTGGGCGACCTGCTGCGGCGCACCGGGCGGGTCGAGGCGGCCCTGGACGCGTACCGCACGGGCCTCGGACACCGGGCCGCGCCCGGGACGACGACGCTGGGACCGGCACCGGCCGCACCACCGATGTGACGAAGCCGCTCACCCGGGCCTGGGCCGGCCGCGCCGCCGTCGAAGTGGGCACGCGAGCACCACAAGGTGATCGTCTTTGTGGAAGGCATCGGCGGAGGCCGTCTCGTCTTCGGCTTCCGCAACCCGATGGACCCCACCAGCGAGCTCATGATGTTGATGCTTGCCTTTGCGGCACAGGTGGAGTCTCAGAGGGTCAGCGACCGTGTGAGCGGGGCACGTCCGCCATGAGGCGCATGGCGCTTCGGTGGTGTGGCGGGCAGCCACCGTACAGGTATCTGCCCGCCCCTATGCCGAAGGAACACGGCGGTGTCGGTTGGACGCTCGTACCCGGGCCCAGGGGCCGTGAAGGTCGACGAGTACGTGACGGGCTGACTTCCCCGTGGCCCTGGTCGACGTGGATCACGTGCGGCCCCTCAGGGTTTCACGTGTCTATCGCCGTGGACCGTAACCCATCGGAGTTCAGCAGTGAGGGTACGGACGGCAGTGCGCAAGCGTCGTGCCGTCCGTGCCACGTCTGTCCGGTGTCCGAGCTGTGTCGCTCAACTCAGGCCGGGGAAGTGCTGGATGACGGTGGCGACGCCATGTTGGAAGAGGTCGGCAACGGCTGAAAAGGGGAACATCACCGGGGCCAGCAGCATGGTGAACCAGCTTTCGTAGTCCTGTGGTTGAGCGCTCGCACTGCACGGCGCCGCTGCCGTATTACCCGAGCCACTGTCCGAGGATGCGCTCATCATCCGAACGGGGGCGGGCGTGAACGCCTATCCCCTTGTTGAGGTCGCTCCCTTGCCCCGCAGCCCCCCCTTGCAGTGTCCCCGGGTACCCCGGCACAGCCCCGCACACGGAAAGCGCGCACGGCACGGAGATGACGTCGGCGGATGGCCGGCGGACACCCGCCATCGCGCAGCCGTCCAGCGGACGGACGAGGAACGGGCGCACACTGCCCGTACCTGCGACACGCCGCGAACAAGATCGGCCCGTCTCTTCCCGTATGCCTTCCCGGCGAACCGCAGGAGCGCGGGCGCAGCACTCAACAGCACGTGCCGGCCTGGGCGGCACCCGCACCAGCGCGCCCGTGATCGTCCGCCACCTCGTGACGGGCAGCAGCCACGGCGTGACCTTCTACGCCTGCCCCTCGTGCGTACCGACGCTCACTCCCGGCCCGCACACGGGCGAAGTGATCCGTCTCCCCCCTGAAGCAATCCCCCGCCCCGCCCGGATCGCTCCGGGCGGGGCAAGTTTGGCCACTCAGAAGTTCCCCTTCCGAGCATCGGGCCGCCGCTTGTGGGGGATGCGGCGGTCCGCGGCCGTGTGCCGCAGCACCTCACTGCCGGTAGGTCAGTCCCGGCATGCTGCAGTACGACAGCACTCTGCCGCCCCCGGGCCCCGCTGGGAATCCACCGCGGGTCCAGGCTCGCCCCCGCCGATGGGAGGGGGCCCCTCCGCCGATCGGGGGGACGGGACGGGAGGGACGGGGCGCCTCTCGTAGGTTTCTTCCGGGTCCCTTCCAGTTTTCGCCGAATCCTCCCGAGCTCTCCCGGGTTCTCCCGCCCGTCCGCGGAGTGAGCAGGCGGAGCGCCACGCTCCGTTTACGGTCATGGTTGTCGGACCCGTGCGGCAGGCTGGTGGTCCTGACCGGAACCGGACCCTCGAGAACGGGGTCTAGCGGGTCGTGAGCACACAGGGACCGGACGGGCAGAGCCCGGGCGGTAGGCGTGGAAGAGGTAACGGCAGGTGATCCGTGTTGCGGTGGTGGACGACGAGCAGCTCGTCCGGTCCGGGCTGCGGATGATCCTGGGCACGGCCCCGGACATCGAGGTGGTCGCCGACTGCGGCGGCGGCGAGGCCGTCGGCACCGTGCGCGACTGCGCCCCAGATGTCGTCCTGCTGGACATCCGGATGCCGGACGTCGACGGGCTGACCGTGCTGCGCGCGCTGCGCGCCGCCCCGCAGCCGCCCGCAGTCGCCATGCTCACGACCTTCGACGCGAACGAGTACCTGGCGGCGGCCCTGCGCGGCGGCGCGACCGGCTTCCTGCTCAAGGACACCGACCCGGAGCAGCTCGTCCAGGCGGTGCGGACCCTCGCGGCGGGCGGCAGCGTCCTCGATCCGGGCGTGACCCGGGCGGTGATCGGCGGCTATCTCGCGTCCGAGGCGGAGACGACGGCCGCCGAGGCGGTGGCCGTGCTCACCCCGCGCGAGCGGGAGGTGCTCGCGCACCTCGGGGCGGGGCTGGCCAATCCGCAGATCGCGGAGCGCATGGGGCTCGCGCCCAGCACGGTGAAGGACCACGTCCGCGCGGTGCTCGGCAAGCTCGGCGGGCTGAACCGCGTCCAGGCCGCGATCGTCGCCGACCGGGCGGGGCTCGTCACGACGCAGGGGAAGCAGCGGCCGGGGGAAGGCACCGCAGCCGCACAGGACGGCACCCGTTGACCGCCTTCTCCGGCCTCCGCCCGCTGCCCCCGCGGGTCCGCACCGCCCTGCCGATCGCCGTCCCCGCGCTGATCGCGGCCATGGACGCCCTGCTGGTCAACGGGCCGAAGGCCGGGCCGGCCCTCGGGGTGTCGCTCGCGGCCGCGGCCGCGCTGCTGTGGCGCAGGCGCTTCCCGGTGACCGTCTTCGCGGCGACGCTGCCCGGCATCTACATCGGCTACATCTGGTTCGCCCCGATGATCGCCCTGTACACGGTGGCGACCCGGCGCACCGACCGGCGGCTGCTGGCGGGGGCGGCCACGCTGCTCGCCGCCGCGCACTTCCTGCCGTACCCGATCTCCGAGCTCTCCTTCGACGACCGGCGCGAGCTGGCCCTGAAGTTCGTCGACGCGTGGGTGACCGCCGCCACGCCCATCGCGCTCGGCCTGCTCACCCGCACCCGGCGCGAGCTCGGCGCCCGGCTCGACGAGCTGACGCGCAGCCGCGCGCGCGAGGACCGGCTGCTCGCCGACCAGGTGCTGGCCACCGAGCGCGCCCGGCTCGCCCGCGAGATGCACGACGTCGTCGCCCACCAGGTGAGCCTGATCAGCCTGCAGGCCGGCGCCGTGCAGATCAGCACGGGGGACGAGCAGGCGCGCGACGGGGCCCGCAGGATCCGCGAGCTGTCGGTGCGCACGCTGGAGGAGCTGCGGCACATGGTCGGCATCCTGCGCGCCGCGGGGGCCGACACCGAGGAGCTCACCCCCCAGCCGCGCCTCGCGGACCTGCCGCGGCTGATCGAGCTGAGCGCGCTCGACGTGACGTACGAGAACACCTGCGGTCCGGAGGCCGGGCGCTCCGAGGCCGTCGAGCGGGCGGCGTTCCGCACGGTGCAGGAAGCGTTGACCAACGCCCGTAAGCACGCGCCCGGTGCGCGGGTACGGGTACGGGTCGCGGAGGACGCCGCGGAGAGGCTGCTGGTGGAGATCCGCAACGGGCCGCCGGACGCGGCGGTGCCGGCACCGGGGCTGCCCGGCGGCGGGCACGGTCTGGTGGGGCTGCGCGAACGGGCGCAGAGTCTGGGAGGAACGCTCGAGGCGCATGCGACGCGGGAGGGCGGATTCGTCGTACGGGCCGGGTTCCCGCGGGAGGGGTAGCAGCGTTCGGACGAGGGTGATGACGTCGTCCGTGGCAAATGGGACCTAGTGGCGGACGGGGCCTGGCGGACGGCGCCTCAGGCGGACTGGGCGGGGAGGGGGTCGCCGGTGCCGTCGAGCCCCTCGTGGGTGGCCGTGGCCAGGTCCGGGTAGATCTCGAAGAGGCGGCGCACCCCGAGTGCGCCGAGCACCCTATTGACGTGGGAGCCGTCCGCCGCGCCGCCCTGCGGGGGCAGGATGAGTCTCAGCCGCCCCTGACAGGAGCGCATCAGGCGGCGGGCCGCGATGAGCACGCCGACGCCGCTGGAGTCGCAGAAGCGCACCTCGGCCAGGTCGAGCACGAGACTGCGCCGTCCGTCGGCGACCGCGTCGTGCACGCGTTGCCGGACCACCGGCGACGTCACCAGGTCCATCTCGCCGGAGACCCGGAGGACTGCCCAGTCCCCGCGCTCGGCGTCCTTCACCTTCAGCGTCACGCGCTCGAAGCCCCTTCGCTCGGTGTCTCGCTCCCCGGAACGGACCATTCCGCAGCCGTGGCTGCCCGGCGTCTCCCCCGTCTCTCCCGCGCGAAACGCCCGTGGGACCGGATGTGCCGCACCGGCCCCCAACGAGCCTATGCCCAGCTCGAACCCTTAATCCCCAAAGTTCCGGTCACACCCGCATAACACATCGGCACATTCGCGCACGTACGATCCGTAACGATCGGCCAGATGTGCGGAAGGTGACCGGGGCAATACCACCCGGAGCCGCGCGGCGATGCGATCTTCACGATGTTCCCCGCAAAGGCGGCCTGACTGTCGGACCCGGCCACTACATTCGAGGAGTATGTGACCGTGGGCACAAGCGCCGTGCGATGCGAAGCTGGGCATGAGTGCGACGCATGCCCGTTCGACTCCGGCCGGGCGGGCCGGACCCGGCAGCCGTGAACGGCCAGGCGTAACAGGCGGACGGAGCAACAGGCGGATGGAGGGGGCAGCCATGGCGACCGACGCAGCACCACCCCGGTGGGACCGCAAGATGCAGCAACGACTCGCGCACGGCGAGGCGGCCGCCCTCGGCGAGCTCTACGACCGCTTCGCCTCCCTCGTGCACACCCTCGCCCACCGCGTCCTCGGTGACGAGGCCGGTGCCGACCGCGTCACGCGCGAGGTCTTCGGCCACGTCTGGGAGCACCCCGGCGACTTCGATCCCAGGGAGGGCTCGCTGCGGTCGTGGATCGCCGGGCTCACCCACCGTCAGGCGGTCGAGCGGCTGCGGCAGTCCCAGAGCGACGGGGCGGCCACCCCCGAGGAGATCGAGGAGAAGGTGCGGGCCGCGTCCGCCGCCGCCCGCGCCGACTACATCGTCACGTCCATGCCGGCCCCGCTGCGCGCCGCGCTCGACCTCGCCTACCTGCGCCGGCTCGACTACCGCCGGGCCGCCGCGCAGCTCGGCGTCACGGAGGACGAGGCGCGCCGCCGCCTGCGCCTGGGGCTGCAGTTGCTCTCCACGGCGCACCCCGGGCCGCGCGTCGTCGCGCCGCCGGCGCACGGAGGGGCGCTGTGAGCCCGGAGAGCGGCTGCGGCGGACCCGGCCGTCAAGACGGAAACGGCGCTTCCGGTCCGCCGGGGCGTCCGCTGCGGATACCGCTGCCGCGGACGGCCGCGGAGGATGCGGCGAGGTGGCCGGAGACCGGCCCCGCGCCCTCCCCGGACCCTGAGGCCCCTTCCGCCGCCTCCGCCGCCGCTGCTGCTGCTCCGGTGCCGGCTCCCCCGGCGTCCGCTCCCCCGGCGTCGCACAAGGTCCTGAAGTCCCTGCTCGGCGCATGGGCCCTGGCCGCCTGCTCGCCCGAGGAGACCGCGGCCGTCGAAGCCCACCTGACCGACTGCGCCACCTGCGCGGACGAAGCCGTACGGCTCCGCGACGCCGTCGCCCTGCTGCACCCGGAGGACAACCTGGACCTCGACCCGCGGCTCCGCTCCCGCGTGCTCGCCTCCTGCCTGGGCCGCCGCCCGGCCCGCGTCCCCGTGCCGGCCTGGGCCGCGCCCTACGACGCGGAGACCGCCCGGCTCGACGCCCTCCTGCGCGACATCGGCGAGGCGGAGTGGCAAGCGCCGGTCCGGCTGCGGTGGTTCGACGGCGAGCGGCCCGCGGAGCGGGAGACCACGGTGGCCGCGGTCATCGGCCACCTCACGGCCGTCGACGGCCTCGTCGCGAGGGCGCTGGGGCTGCCGGATCCCCTGGGGGACCTCCCCGGGCCGGGTTCCCCCGCCGGGCGCACGGAAGCGCTCTGGGCGGAGACGTCCGCCGCGCCGCCCGGCGCGGTGCGGGGCGCGTGGCGGAGCCAGGGTCATGCGCTGATACGGGGCGCGTCCTTCGCGGACGCCGACGCCGCGGAACTGACCGTTTCCTACGGCCCGTTCGGGCTTCCGCTGCGCGATGCGTTCCTCGACCGGGCCTTCGAGTGCTGGATCCACGCCGAGGACATCGCCGAGGCCGTCGACTACCCGTACCTGCCGCCGTCCCCCGGCCACCTCCACGAGCTGGTCGGCCTCGCGGCCCGCATGCTCCCGGCGGCCATCGCGGCCCGCCGCCGCACGGGGCTCGCCCCGCCGCCCCGGGCGCTGGCCCTGGCGGGCGCCCCGGGCCGCTCCCTCCACCTGGAGGTGGAAGGCAGCGGCGGCGGCCACTGGCACGTCCCCCTCGACTCCCCGGCCGCCACGGCGCTCCCGGAGACCGAGGTCGCCCACGTGGCCCTGGACGCCCTGGAGTTCTGCCGCCTGGCCGCGGGCCACGTACACCCGGAGGACGCGGCCGCGGGCCACTCGGGCGACCGCGAGGCGATCCTGGACGTCCTCTACGCGACGGCTTCACTGTCGCGGATGTGACGGTGCGGTGGCACGGCCGGCGGGTGCCGTACGAGCCCGGGTGGGCTTGGCACCGCCGAACGCCGCCGCTGTGGCGGATCGCCGTCGCGGCGGAAACAAAGGCATGGGGCTGCCCGCGCCCTCTGCTCAACGGCTTCGCCGCCGCCGACCTGAAACCCTGGCGGTACGGCCGGCCATGCCGTACGGGCCCCCCGCACCGCCGGACAGCGCCACTGTGGCGGATCGCCGTCGCGGCGGAAGCCAGGGCATAGGGCTGCCCCCGGCCTCTGCTCGCCGTCGCGGCGGAAAGCGAAAGCCGGAGGGCTTGGCCGCTAGGCGAAGACGACGGTGCGGCGGCCGTTCAGGAGGACGCGGTGTTCGCTGTGCCACTTCACCGCGCGGGCCAGCGCCTGGCACTCGACGTCGCGGCCGATGGCGACCAGCTGCTCGGGGGTCACCTCGTGACCCACCCGCTCGACCTCCTGCTCGATGATCGGGCCCTCGTCGAGGTCGGCGGTCACGTAGTGCGCCGTCGCACCGATCAGCTTCACGCCGCGCGCATGCGCCTGGTGGTACGGCTTGGCGCCCTTGAAGCTCGGGAGGAAGGAGTGGTGGATGTTGATGATCTTCCCGGAGAGGACCTTGCAGAGGTCGTCCGAGAGGACCTGCATGTAGCGGGCGAGGACGACCAGCTCGACGTTCTCGGCCTGGACGAGCTCCAGGAGCTTCGCCTCCGCCTCCGCCTTGGTGTCCTTCGTGACCGGGATGTGGTGGAAGGGCACCCCGTAGGAACCGACGAGCTCGGCGAAGTCGGTGTGGTTGGAGACGACGGCGGCGATCTCCACCGGCAGGGCGCCGATCCGCGAGCGGAAGAGCAGGTCGTTCAGGCAGTGGCCGAACTTGGACACCATCAGGACGACGCGCATCTTCTCGTCGGCCCGGTGGATCTGCCAGTCCATGTGGAAGGAGTCGCCGATGGCGGCGAAGCTGGCGCGCAGCTTCTCCAGGGTGACGGGCGCCTCCGCGCCGAAGTGGACGCGCATGAAGAAGAGCCCGGTGTCGTGGTCACCGAACTGCTGGCTGTCCTCGATGTTGCACCCGGTCATGAAGAGATAGCTGGACACCGCGTGGACGATGCCCTGCTTGTCGGGGCAGGAGAGGGTGAGGACGTACTGCTCGGGCTGCGCTGGGGCCCCTTCGGCGGCAGGGGACTGGGAGGCGTTCATAGCCCAATAGCCTCGCACACCCGAGGGGCCCGCCGGACCGCGCCGGGCACGGGGACCGCGAGGCGACCCGGCCCGGCCCCGCTCAGCGCACCTGCGTCAGCCGCTCCAGCACCTCCAGCGGCCGCGGCGGCACCTCCGGCTCGTCCCCGTCGTTCAGCGCGAGCCGGACGTGGGCCTCCCGGGCGGCCAGGACCGCCTCCGGCCATCCCTGGTGCTCCAGATAGGCCGAGACGGGGGCGTCCGGCCCGACCTGGTGCATGATCCGCAGGACCCGCAGCACGGCGAGGTCGACGAGCGCGGCCTCGCCCGAGTCCCGGAAGATCGTCCCGATGTATTTCTCGGCCGACCAGTTGTCCAGCCAGGTGTCCTCGACGAGTCGGTAGACGGCGTCCGTCACATCCCCGAAGCCCGCGTCGCCGACGAGCCAGCGCTCGCGCTGGAAGACCGGGTCCGAGAGCATGTGCAGCGCCGAGCGCACCTGCGCACGCCAGCGCCACCACGGCATGTCATTGAGCGGCATGCCGTCCATGGTGGTCGAGCGGCGGCCGCGGCGGGAAGACTTCTCCGAACCCTGCATAGCAATCGATCGTACGTTCCCCCACTGACAGCCGGGCCGGGCCCCGGCGGTCACGGACCGGATCGGGCCGGACGGTCATGGGCCGGACCGGTCAGAGCTGCGCCCAGGAGTGCTGCGACAGCCCGTACTTCTTCGCGATCGGGTTCCACAGCTCCGCGGCCTGCTTCTTGGCCGTGGTGGCGTCGCCGCTGGCCCGGTCACCCGCGGTGCTCTCGCCCGACGGGCGCGCGTGGCCCTTGATGCAGCCGTGCTTGCCGCCCACCTGGTCCGCCCAGGCCGCGTAGTGGTTGTCCGCGGCGGCGGACGACTGCCACGCCTTCGTCAGCTGCGCCGACAGCTCGGCGCTGTTGGGGATCTTGTCGATCGTGGTCTTCTGGAGCCGGGTGACGAGGCCCTCGCGCTGCTTGGCGGCGTCGCGCAGGTCCGAGGCGGACTTGCCGAGGTCCTTGCAGTTCCGGGTCGAGTCGACGGCCTTGATCACGGCGTCGCGGCTGTTGTTGCTGTCCTGCAGGAGGGCGTCCAGGGCCTTGGCCTGGGCCGCCGCCGGGTCCGCGGGGTCGGCCGAGGGCTCCTTCTTGCCGCCGTCGTCCGCGGGCGCGCTGCTGGGCGCGGCGGAGCTGACGGCGGTGTTCTGCGGGACGTCCTTCTTGTCGTCGCCCCCGCCACTGAGCAGGGCGCCGGCGCCGAGCCCGGCGACGGCGCAGCCGGCGACGACGAGGCCCACGATGGCGGCGGTGGGCAGCTTCCGCCGGGAGGGCGGGGAGGCCGGCGCGGGCTGGGGGTGGGCCGCGTGCGGGGCACGCGGCGGGGGTATGTGCCCGGCCGCGGCGTGGCCGGGTGCGGGCGGTCCGGGAGGCCCGGGAACGGCCGCGGCGGCGGCAGACGCGGCCGACGCGCGGAACAGCCCGTCGAACTCGGAGGGCGGCGGCCGCTCCCCCGGCACGGGGCCGCCTCCGGCGACGGGCGGCAGGTACTGCGTGGCCGCGGCGGAATCCCCGCCCGCCGGGCCGCCCCCACCGACCGGCGGAAGGTACTGCGTGGCGGCGGCGGAATCCCCACCGGCAGAAGACGCACCCCCGCCCACAGGCGGCAGGTACTGCGTAGCGGCAGCAGCGTCCCCACCAGCGGGACCGCCTCCCGCCACCGGCGGCATGTACTGCGTCGCCGCAGCCGACGCATCACCGGAACCGGAAGACGCACCCCCACCGACGGGCGGCAGGTACTGCGTAGCGGCGGCAGAATCCCCACCAGCAGCGCCGCCCCCACCCACAGGCGGCAAATACTGCGTAGCCGGATCCGCGGACCCCGCCGACGGGGCCGCGCCCGGCGCGTCACCCGCACCACGGGCGCCGCCCTGCGTGCCCCCCTGCGCATAGCGCGCAGGCGGCTGCGGCGCCCCCGGCAGCGGGCCGGAGGCGAGCGGCGGCAAGTACTGGGTGGCCTCGGAGGAGGGGTCGGGCGTGGCCGGGGCGGGCGGGGTGCCCAGGACGGGCGGCAGGTACTGGGTGGCCTCGGAGTCGCCCGGGCGCGCGGGGCCGCCCGGCGGCGTCTCGGGCGGCAGGGGGGCGCGCTGCGCGTCGGGCCCCCACGGCTCGCCCCAGGGCCGGCCGGCGGCCGGCTGAGGCGCGTTGCCCTGTCCGCTCTGCGTCACCGGGACTCCTCAGCTGTACGGCAACTTATCGATAGCGCGGCCACGCTACCGGGTCACCGCACGGCGGGGCCATGCGGCCGCCCCCTGCCCGGCGAAGGGCAGGGGGCCGGCGCCCCTATGCCGCCTGCACCTCCAGCCGTGCCCCGAATTCCCGTACCACCGGCTCCTCCCGGTAGGGAGCCAGCCGCTGCTGGAAGTCCTCCAGGTACTCCGCGCCCCGGTTGGACCTCAGCGTGCCCAGCAGGTCCAGCGCCCGCACGCCCGTGGCACACGCCTCGTCGACGTCCCGCTGCTGGACCTGCGCCGTGGCCAGCAGCAGCATGCCGATGGCGCGCCTGCGCACCCGGCCCTCGGCGTGCCCGGCGATGGCGTCCTCCGCGTGCCGGCGGGCCTGTTCGGCCTGGCCGAGATCGCGGTGGCAGTGCGCCAGTTCGTCCGCCAGGTAGGCGTGGTCGAAGTGCCGGATCCACGCGGGGTCGCCGGAGTCCGGGGACGGGTCTCCGGCCTCTTCGAGCTTGGCCAGGGCTTTGGCCGCCACGGTCTGGCAGGAGCGGGCGTCACCGAGCAGCGCGTGCCCGCGCGCCTCGGCCGCGTAGAACATGGCCTCGGCCCGCGGTGTGACGTGCCCGCGCGCGCCTTCCTGTGCGGCTTTCGCCAACTGGGCGATTTCCCTGGGGTTTCCCAGCGATGCCGCCAGGTGACTCATGCTGGCGGCCAGCACGTACCCCCCGTACCCACGGTCCCCCGCAGCCTGGGCGAGACGCAGCGCCTGGATGTAGTACCGCTGGGCGAGGCCGGGCTGGCCGGTGTCGACGGCCATGTAGCCGGCGAGCTCGGTCAACCGTGCGACGGCGGCGAAGAGTTCGCGCCCCACGGCCTCCCGGTAGGAGCCGGCGAGCAGTCCGGAGACGACGCTGTTGAGGTAGTGCACGACGACGGGCCGGACGTGACCGCTGCCGTAGCGGTGGTCGAGTTCGACCAGCGCTTCCGTGGTGGCACGTACGGCCTCGACGTCGGACACCCCGACGCGCGCGCCGGCGTTGCGGGCGACCTGGGGGTCGGCCCCGGTGATGAGCCAGTCCCGACTCGGTTCGACGAGGGCCGACGAGGCGACGGAGGTGCCGCTGAGGAAGTCCCGGCGGCCGACGTCGCTCCGCCACAGCTCACACACCTGCTCGATCGCGCCGAGCACGGTGGGCGAGAACTGCAGGCCCACGCCGGAGGCGAGGTTCTTGCCGTTCGCCATGCCGATCTCGTCGATGGTGACGGTGCGCCCGAGCTTGCGGCCCAGCGCCTCGGCGATGATGGCCGGGGCCCGCCCGCGCGGCTGCTGGCCGCGCAGCCAGCGCGCTACGGACGTTTTGTCGTAGCGCAGGTCGAGCCCGTGCTCGGCGCCGCACATATTGACGCGCCGGGCGAGGCCGGCGTTGGAACAGGCGGCTTCCTGAATGAGCGCCTGCAGCCGTTCGTTCGGCTGCCGCGCCACGAGTGGCCGTGCGGCCATGCTGTACCCCCTGGGACTGCTAAGCGTTCGCGGCGCGGACCGCCGCGGTGTGCGGAGAAGCTGTGGGAGAAGCTGTGACAGCTGACTGCGTCTTCCCCTGTGATCTTTGCCCCCTGAATGTCCGGAGAATGCGGACTTAACGGTAATGACAGCAAAGGCGGCATTGGCCAGACAATGACGGTCTCGCCCCGACGCCGGACAGGTGGCTACCCACCCTCGGCGGCCAACCCGCGTCTGCGCCCCCGTACATGCATCCGTGCGCCCCACGTGCATGTCCTGGCACCGCCCACAAGCGTGAGCCTGAGCCGTAACCCCTCGTGACAAGGGGAGTTGTGATGGGCGTGGAAGAGACCATCGCAGTAGGAGCCCCGCACCTCCCCCACCAGCGCAGCGAGCAACTGCTGGACGCCGCTGTCAGGTACGCGGAGGAGCGGCACTGGGACGTATTCGGCGGCACGTGGCTGACGGTGGAGGAGGGGCGGGAGTACTGCTCGTGCGGTGACCTCGGCTGCCCCGCCCCGGGCGCGCACCCGGACCGCCCGGACTGGGCCACGCAGGCCACGGGCAGCGCGGTCGCCGTGCGCCGCATGTGGGAGAAGCAGCCCGCCGCGTCGGTCCTGCTGCCGACGGGCCGCACGTTCGACGCGCTGGACGTTCCCGAGACGGCGGGCTGCCTGGCGCTGGCCCGGATGGAGCGCATGGGCATCCAGCTGGGGCCGATCACGTGCACGCCGCTCCGCCGGATGCTGTTCCTCGTGCTGCCCGGCGGGGCGCTGAAGGTCGGTGACCTGGCCCGGAAGCTGGGCTGGCACCCCACGTCGCTGGATCTGATCGCGCGCGGCGAGGGCGACTACGTGGTCGCGCCGCCCACCCGCATGGGGGCGCGCGGTTCGGTGCAGTGGGCGCGCCAGCCCACGGCCGCCAACCGCTGGCTGCCGGACGCGGAGGAGCTGGTCAGCGCGCTGGCCTACGCCTGCGGGCGGGATGCGGCGGACGCCCGCCGCAGGTGACGTGCGCTGCGGCGGGTGACGGCCGGGTCAGCCGAGGTCGCGGGCCTCGGCCACGTACCCGTCGGGCCGTACGAGGAGAGTGGTGCGACGGGCGTCGGCGCGGGTGACCGTGGTGACGCCCGTCTCCTGCTGTGGCGGTGCGCCCGCCCCGCGCGGCAGGACGCGGACGTGTGTACCGGCGCGCAACGCCTCGTAGAGGCGGGAGGGTTCGCCCGCGCGCTCCGCGAGCGGCAGGTCCGGGGCGCGGCGCCCGGTCAGCGGGTGGGCGCCGCGCGGCGCGGGATAGCGGATGCCGAGCCCGGAGAGCATGAGGGCGCCGCGGTCCGCCGCGAACGGGAGGGACGTGGCGGCCAGGGCGGCGGCGTCGCGCAGGCGGCGGGTGACGGGCTTGGTGAGGAGCACGCCGCGCACGATGGCGCCGCTGATGCGGAGCACGAGCCTGCCGACGGGGTGGCGCTCGTCGTGGTAGCTGTCGAGCAGCGAGGGGTCCGCCGTGCCCTTGAGGACGGCGGCGAGCTTCCAGGAGAGGTTGGCGGCGTCCTGCAGGCCGGTGTTCATGCCGAGGCCGCCGGCCGGCGAGTGGACGTGGGCGGCGTCGCCGGCGAGGAAGACGCGGCCCTCGCGGTAGCGCGGCACCTGCCGTTCGTCGCTGTGGAAGCGCGAGGTCCAGCGCGGGTCGTGCATGCCGAAGTCGGCGCCGAAGGCGGCGCGGGTGATGGCCTTGAGCTGCTCGAAGTCGACGGGGGCGGTGGAGGGCAGGTCCGAGTCGCGCACCCAGGCGATGGCCCGGTAGTAGCCGTCGCCGAAAGGCACGAGGAAGGTGAAGCCCTCGCTGACGCTGCGGAAGGCGGGCAGACCGGCGGGCTCGCTGCCGAGGCGCACGTCGGCGAGCATCACCGAGCGGAGCACGGAGTGCCCGGGGAAGGGCAGGCCGAGCGCCTCGCGGACGGCGCTGTGCACGCCGTCGGTGCCGACGGCGTAGGCGGCGCGCAGCGTCTCGCCGGCGCCGTCCTCGGTGCGGACGTCCACCTCCACGCCGTCCGCGTCCTGGCGCAGCCCGGTGACCTCCGCCCCGCGCCGCAGCACGGCGCCGGCCTTCAGCGCGCGCTCCTCCAGCACCCGCTCCGTCTCGTACTGCGGGGTGAGCAGGACGCCCGGGAAGCGGCTCGGCAGCCGGGACAGGTCGATCCCGCCGCGCCCGAAGAACCGCACTCCCGGGGTGAAGGATCCGGTGGCGAGCAGGGGTTCGGCGATGCCGCGGGCGTCGAAGGTCTCCAGCGTGCGCGCGTGCACGGCGAAGGCCCGGGTGAGGTTCGACTCCTGGGCCCGCTTCTCCAGCAGCGTGACCCGCACGCCGGCGGCGGCGAGATCCCCGGCGAGCAGGAGCCCGGTGGGGCCGGCGCCGACCACGAGGACGTCGGCGTCGGCGGGGGCGGGGGTGGCCTGGGGGGAGAGCGGGGAGGACATGAGGACTCCTCAAGTGGCTCGTACGGGCAGCTGCCAGGCAGCTACGGGCATCTGGCCTCACTGCCAGTGCACACCCGCCACCGAAATATGTCAACGCTTGTTGAATTAATGCGCGGCCCCCTCCACGGGCAGGACCGAGTCCAGGAACGACTCCACGGCCTGCCGCCAGCCCTCGGGCTGTTCGTAGTGGACGAGGTGGCCCGCGTCGGGGATCTCGGCGTACCTGCCGCGGGGCAGGACGCGCACCATCTCCTGGGCCTCGGCGCGGCCCAGTTCGCCGTCGGGGCCGCGGACGACGAGGGCCGGGCACTCGACGAGGGCGAGCTCTTCCCAGTGGGCGTCGTGGGCGTACATCTCGCGGGCCTGGAGGACCTGGCGGCGGGAGAAGCCCGGCCGCCAGCCGTCGGCGCGCTCGGCCATGACCTCGGCGTAGTAGTCCCCGCGGGCGGGCCGGGGGCGCTCCAGGGTGGGGTCGCCCTCGGCAAACCACTTGCGGACGTCCGCGAGGGTGGCGAAGGGGACCGGCCAGGAGCGGAACCACTCGCCCCACTCGCGCTGGGTGGCGGCGCCCAGCGCCGCCGCCCGCATGTCGCAGATGACCAGCGCGCGGACCAGGTCGGGGCGGCGGGCGGCGAGCTGCCAGGCGGTGAGCGCGCCCATGGCGTGGCCGATCAGGACGGCGGGGGCGAGCCCCAGGCGCTCGATCACGGCCTCGGCGTCGGCGATGTAGGCCTCGCGGGTGTACGGGCCGTCGGCGGGGCGCTCGCTGCGGCCGTGGCCGCGCTGGTCGAGGGCGACCGCGCGGTGCCGGGCGGACAGCCAGCGGGCCGTCTCCGCCCAGTGCGCCGCTCGGCCCATCAGGCCGTGGAGCAGCAGCACCGCCCCGGGGCCGCCCCTCCCGCCTTCCCCGGCGCCCCCGGCCCCGCAGGCGTGCTTGGGCGGATCCGCGAACTCCCAGGCCGCGAGCCGCACCCCGCCGCTCCCACACACGTCGATGCGCCGAACCATGAGCCCTGGCACCTCCCTGCTCGTTCCCCAGCAGCCCCACGATATAGAACTCACATTCGAATGCATGCTCATCGCGCACAACACCCCTCGTTCGAGTGACCTCGGGGAAGGGTTGGCCTCCGGCACCCAGGGGATTAATCGACCTGGGCGCGGACTGCTCGGGGAAGAAGGTCCGCGGGGCGGACCCTGGGAGCTCGGGGCTCCGGGTCGCCACGGGGGTATATGGGGAGGCAGGGCCCCGGCTGCCCGGAAGGGCGCCGGGGCCCTCGTCATGGCCTTTCCTCCCCATCGCAGCCCCCTCCCCGAGACGGCGGTGTGCCGCGCCGTGTGCGCGCCAGCCGCCAGCGTGGCACGGCCGCGGCGGCTCCGTGCCCGATCCGCCGACTCCAGCCGGATTCCGGGAAGTTGACGCAGGCGGGCGCCCGGCAGGCCATCGTCCGGGTGCCCGCAGAAGCGCAGCGGAACGCCCCGCGGGCCCGGCCGCGAAGGAAGGCGGCCGGGCCCGCGGGGCGTCAGTGAAGCGTGCGGCGAACGGTCAGCGCTTGGCGACGAAGACGTGCGCCGCGATGTCCGGCTCCAGCTCCGTGGCCTCGCCGCTGCTGCCGATGATCACACCGCCGGCCGAGTCGGTCACGCTGACCACCGCGCCCGGCTGGACGCCCGCGCGCCGCAGCGAATACATCAGCTGGGCGTCCGTCTGGATGGGCTCGCCGATCCGGCGTACGACCACGGTCTTGCCGTCGGACCCGGCGTCCAGCTCCATCAGGCTGACCATGTCCTCATTGAGCAGCGGGTCGGCCTCGGCCTTCTCGCCCAGCTCCTCCAGGCCCGGGATGGGGTTGCCGTACGGCGACTCGGTGGGGTGGCGCAGGAGCTCCAGCACGCGGCGCTCCACCGCCTCGCTCATCACGTGCTCCCAGCGGCAGGCCTCGGCGTGGACCTGCTCCCACTCCAGGCCGATCACGTCGACGAGCAGGCACTCGGCGAGGCGGTGCTTGCGCATGACGCGCGTGGCCAGCCGGCGGCCCTCCTCGGTCAGCTCCAGATGCCGGTCACCGGCGACGGAGACCAGGCCGTCGCGCTCCATGCGTGCCACGGTCTGGCTGACCGTCGGGCCGCTCTGGTCGAGCCGCTCGGCGATGCGGGCACGCATGGGGACCACACCCTCCTCCTCCAGCTCGAGAATGGTGCGGAGATACATCTCCGTGGTGTCGATCAGTCCGGACATGCGTGCCCCTCGGTAAGTCGTGCGCTGGCCCCTGGCCCCAATTCTGACGCATCCCACCGTCAACGGTGGCGGGTACGGCCCCACCCCGCCCGCCGTATTGACAGGGCCCTGGTCCAGACCGCAACGTGATCCGCGCCACGAGCGTACGCCCAGACCGTACGCGCCACCGGATCTCGATCTAAGGAGCCCCGCAGCGATGAGCGAGAACAAGCTGGCCGGGCAGTTCTTCGACGCCGCGATCGGGCTGCTGCAGCGGGTGCGCGACGAGGAGGCGGAACACATCACGGCCGCGGGCGCCCTGCTCGCCGACACCGTGGCGGACGGCGGCCGGCTCTTCGTCTTCGGCGCCGGCCACTCCTCGCTCCCCGCCCAGGACGTCGTCTACCGCGCGGGCGGCCTCGCCCTGATCAACCTCCTCGCCGTCCCCGGCGTCGTCGGCCTCGACGTCGTCCCGGCCACGCTCGGCAGCGCCCTGGAGCGCGTCGACGGCCTGGCCGGCGCGGTCCTGGACACCAGCCCCGTCCAGCGGGGCGACGTCCTGATCGTCATCTCCCTCTCCGGCCGCAACTCCCTGCCCGTGGAGATGGCCATGAACGCCCGCGCCCTCGGCGTCCGCGTCATCGGCGTCACCTCCCTCGCCTACGCCGAGCAGACCAAGTCCCGCCACACGTCCGGGACGTTCCTGAGGGACCACTGCGACCTCGTCATCGACAGCAAGGTCGGCATCGGGGACGCGGAGCTCACGGCGGACGGCATCGCCGCCCCCTTCGGCCCCGCGTCGACGGTCGTCACCAGCGCCCTGATGCAGGCCGTCGTCGCCGCGGCCGCGGGCGAACTCGCCGCCCGCGGCATCGACCCGCCGATGCTGCGGTCGGGGAACGTGGACGGGGGGCACGACTGGAACGGACGGGTGCTGGAGGAGTACGGGGAGCGGATCTTCTTCCGCCACCGGTAGGGCTCAGGCACCCGCCAGATCGATCGACGCCGCCACCCGGCAGGCGATGTCCTCCGCGTACGTCGCGTCCGCGCGATCGAAGGGACGGCGGGACGGGCCCCGGAGGAACGTGATCGCACCCAGCGTCCGGCCCCGGCTGCGCAGCGCCGTGGCGAGGGCGTGGACCGTGCCCTCGGGCCACTTGCGGACGGTGGCCCACGTCTCGGTGCAGTCGGAGGCCGCGCGGACGGAGCCGCAGCGTTCGACGGCCTGCAGGGCCGGGTGCCCTTCCGGGTACGGCACGGGGAGGCCGCCGCGGCCCATGGCCGGGCAGGGGCCCGGCGTGCCCGCGGGCGTGGCGGTGGCCCGCACCAGGCGGACCGGGGGCTCGGGGGCCGCCTGCGGCTCGGGGAGCAGGTCGATCAGGGCGTGGTCGGCGAAGCCGGCGAGGGCGAAGTCCATGTAGAGCGAGGCCGCTTCCATGGGGTCCTCGCACTCGGCGACGGCCCGCCCGGCCCGGTGCAGCTGGCTGGCGCGGAAGCGCAGCCGGGCGCTGTCCTGTTCGGTGAGCCGGGCGGCGGTGACGTCGAGGAACAGCCAGGCGACGCCCAGCGGCACCGGTTCCTCGGCGAGCGGCGAGGCCAGCCGCAGGAATCCGCTGCGCCAGCAGCGCCGCTCGGGCGGGGCGCCGCCCTGGTCGCGGAGGGTCACCCACAGGTCGGTGGGGGCGGGCGGCGCGCCCGCCGCGAGGACGTGCTGCAGGGCCCCTTCGACCTCCTCGACGCCCTGGTCCAGCAGCTCGCCGAGCGGCCGGCCGAGGAGCGCGGTGCGGCCGGTGCGCAGGGCCCGCGCGGCATGGGCGTTGGCGAGCGCCGGGCGCAGGTCGGCGTCGACGAGCACGACGCCCCACGACGCGTCCCCGAAGAGGGACTCGCTGAGGGCGATGGAGCGCTCCAGGTCGATCTGGGTGTGCACCTCGCTGAACGCGCAGTACACGCCGGCGGGCCGCTCCCCCGCGCCCGGCACGGCCGACAGCTGGGTGCGCACGAGCACCCGTCCGCCGTCCTTGGTGAGCAGCGCGAATTCGTGGACGTGCCGGCCGGGGGCGGCCATCGCCTCGGACAGCCGGGCCGTGATCTCCGCGGCGTCCGCGGGCCGCACCGCCCAGCCGGCCAGGCCCTGCCGGCCGACGGCCTCGTCCGCGGTCCAGCCCAGTATCCGCTCGGCCTCGCGGTTCCAGTGGGTGACCGTGCCGCCGGCGTCGAAGGCGCACAGCGCCGTGTCCATGCCGTCGAGGAGCGCCGCGAGGAGACCGGAGTCGTCGCTTTCGGCGGCACCGCCGGCGGCTTCCGCGGCTTCGGGCGCCGGCGTCGCCGGGCGGGCAGGGCCTGACTTGTGTGGTGCGGTCACGAGGTACCCCCAGCTGGACGCGTCTGCATGTCCTGCACGACGGGTCATTCAACTCGACCGTGATGGGCACCACACCGTCTTCGGGGAAATCGTTGCCCACCGGAAATTCGGTTGTCGCCCGCCGGGGCGCTTCCTAGGGTGGTGCGCACACGAGAAGGGAGGTGGTTCGGGACATGGTTTCATTCCGGACGCGTGAGGTGACTGCGGGCTAGCGCCCGTCGTCGCGCCAAGCGCAACGCCGGGGCCCTCTCAGCCGCAGCTGGGGGATCCGCCGGCCAATCCCAAGCAGTCACCCGATCCGTGGGCCGCCGAGTCGTCCGCTCGGCACCGCAGCGCCGCGAGGCGCCGCGGTAACCGGCCCACGGATCGTCTGCTTTATCGCTTTATCGCCCCGCGGGCCTTTACGGAGCGAGCCGCTCCACGCGCCAGCCCCCGCCCTCGCGCACATACCGCAGCCGGTCGTGCAGCCTGTTCTCGCGTCCCTGCCAGAACTCCACGCTCTCCGCGGTCACGCGATAGCCGCCCCAGCCCGTCGGCACGGGCACCGGCTCCCCCTCCGGATAACGGGCGAGCAGCCGCTCGTACGCCGCGTCGATCTCCTCCCGCGAGGACACCACCGCCGACTGCGCACTGGCCCACGCGCCCAGCTGCGAGCCGCGCGGCCGCGAGTGGAAGTACGCGGCCGTCTCCGCCGGGTCCACGCGTTCGGCCGTGCCGGCGACAATGACCTGACGGCCGATCGGGTGCCAGGGGAAGAGCAGCGAGACGTACGGATTGCGGGCGAGGTCGGCGGCCTTGCGGGAGCCGTAGTTGGTGTAGAAGACGAAGCCGCGGTGGTCGTAGCCCTTGAGCAGCACGGTCCGCGAACCGGGCCGGCCGTCGGCGCCGGCGGTGGAGACGACCATGGCATTGGGCTCCCGCAGCCCCGCCGCGAACACCTCGGCGAACCAGATCGCGAACTGCTCGTGCGGATCGGGGGCGAGGTCCGCCTCCGAGAGGCCCTCGGAGCGGTATTGCTCGCGCATCGCGGCGGCGTCCAGCGCGCCGCCGTGGAACTCGGGAGCGGGGAACTCGTCGGCATGGGTCACATGGCCCATCCTGACAGCAAAAGCCCCCGCATCAGCAGGTGAGCTTGCCCCCAACAGGCCCGCCGTAACCCTCTTGAGGCCAAAACCCCCACTGTGCCGGACATCACCTTTCGCCGCATGTGGCGAACCCGCCAAAATCGCAGGACGGGAAGCTGTGGAACCCGCACATCACCGGCTATCGTTCGGCCGGAATCCGGAACGAGCCCGCCCGTCAGGGGTCCGGGCACGGAACCGGGTGAAGAACCGCCGCACGGGGCATGACCCGGTTGACCGGTGACGGTCGGCGCGCCCGTACGGAAGGCGGGCCGCCGCACGAGGCAGCAGCCACGCCCGGCCGGGCCCCGCGCCCCAGCTGTCGCACACTTCATGAGGAGCCGCCTGATGTCCGACTTCGTACCCGGACTCGAAGGAGTCGTCGCGTTCGAGACGGAGATCGCCGAACCCGACAAGGAAGGCGGCGCCCTCCGCTACCGCGGCGTCGACATCGAGGACCTGGTCGGCCAGGTGTCCTTCGGCAACGTCTGGGGCCTGCTCGTCGACGGCTCCTTCAACCCCGGCCTGCCGCCCGCCGAGCCCTTCCCCATCCCCGTCCACTCGGGCGACATCCGCGTCGACGTCCAGTCGGCGCTCGCGATGCTCGCCCCCGTGTGGGGCCTCAAGCCGCTCCTCGACATCGACGAGGCCACGGCCCGCGACAACCTGGCCCGCGCCGCGGTCATGGCCCTCTCCTACGTGGCCCAGTCGGCGCGCGGCCAGGGCCTG
Source organism: Streptomyces sp. NPDC008001 (assembly GCF_042958085.1). Lineage (NCBI taxonomy): Bacteria > Bacillati > Actinomycetota > Actinomycetes > Kitasatosporales > Streptomycetaceae > Streptomyces > Streptomyces sp. NPDC008001. The sequence continues at coordinate 325,199 of NZ_JBIBIZ010000006.1, forward strand.
CCGATGGTCCCGCAGCGCGAGATCGACAAGGCGGAGACCGTCGTCGAGCGCTTCATGAAGCGCTGGCGCGGCGAGCCCGACCCCAAGCACGTCAAGGCCGTCGACGCCTACTGGACCTCCGCCGCCGAACACGGCATGAACGCCTCCACGTTCACGGCCCGCGTCATCGCCTCCACGGGCGCGGACGTGGCCGCGGCCCTCTCCGGCGCGGTCGGCGCCATGTCCGGCCCGCTGCACGGCGGCGCGCCGTCCCGCGTCCTCGGCATGATCGAGGAGATTGAGCGCACGGGCGACGCCACGGCGTACGTCAAGCGCGCCCTGGACAAGGGCGAGCGCCTCATGGGCTTCGGCCACCGCGTCTACCGCGCCGAGGACCCGCGCGCCCGCGTCCTGCGCCGCACCGCCCGCGAGCTGGCCGCGCCCCGCTACGAGGTCGCCGAGGCACTGGAGAAGGCGGCCCTGGAGGAGCTCCACAACCGCCGCCCGGACCGCGTCCTGGCCACGAACGTCGAGTTCTGGGCGGCCATCGTCCTGGACTTCGCGGAGGTCCCGGCGCACATGTTCACCTCGATGTTCACGTGCGCCCGCACCGCCGGCTGGAGCGCGCACATCCTGGAGCAGAAGCGCACGGGCCGCCTGGTCCGCCCGTCGGCCCGCTACGTGGGCCCGGGTCCGCGCGACCCCCGCCAGGTCGAGGGCTTCGCGGACATCACGGGGCACGCCCCGGTGGGCGGCTGACGCCACGGGCAGTTGCGCGACCGGCGCAACTGCCCGCACGGCGGCCTCACAACAGTCCGCCGAGGACGACCGTCCAGTGCCCGACCACCCGGTCGCGCCGGGCGCTGTCGTCCGTCAGGAGGTGGGCGAGCCCCAGGCCCCGGCACATGTCGAGGAAGCCCTGGACGGTCTCGCGGACGCCGGGACGGCTCTCGTCGGCCCCGAGGAGCTCGACCGCCATGCGGTGCACCTCGCGGCCGACGCGTGCCTCCAGCTCGGTGACGGGGCCCCGCAGCGCCGCGTCGTTCGCGGCGGCGACCCACAGCTGAAGAGCGGCGCGGAACAGCGGCCCCGTGCAGAGGTCGACCAGCTGGCCGACGGCCATCCGCGTACGGGCCGGCCCGGTGATCAGCTGCACCTGGGGCAGCAGCCCCCGGACGGCTGCCGACCGCTCCTCGGCGACGTATTCGACGGCCGCCGTGAAGAGTTCCTCGCGGGTGCGGAAGTGGTGCTGTGCGGCCCCTCGCGAGACGCCGGCGCGCTCGGCGACGACGGAGACCGTCGACCCGGCCCAGCCGTGCTCGGCGAGACAGGCCACCGCCGCCTCCAGGAGCCGCTGCCGCGTGGCGCGGCTGCGGTCCTGCTTGGGGAGGCTCAGCGCGCCCACACCGGCTCCCTGCGCTCCAGGAAGGCGGTCATGCCTTCGCGGGCCTCGGCGGAGGCGAAGAGCCGGGCGGACAGCCCGGCCAGCGCGTCGGCGTCGCGGTCGAAGGCCCGCCGCACGCCGGCCGTGGTCAGCGCCTTGGACTCGGCGAGCCCCTGCGGCGAGCCGCGCCGCAGCCCGTCCAGGATCGCGTCAAGCTCCTGCTCCCCCGCCGTCACGAGCCCGATCCGCACGGCCTCGGCGGCCCCGAACCGCTCGCCGGTCAGGTAGTAGCGCGTCGCGGCACGCGCGTCGAGGCGCGGCAGCAGCGGCAGGGATATCACCGCGGGCGCGAGCCCGAGCCGGGCCTCGGTGAAGGCGAACGTGGCGCCCTCCCCCGCCACGGAGATGTCACAGGAACCCAGCAGCCCCAGACCTCCGGCACGCGCGTGGCCGTCGACGCGGGCCACCACGGGCTTGCTCAGCTCGACCACGGCACGCATGAGCCGCACGAGGGACTGCGGCCCGTCCGTGCCGGTCTCTCTCAGGTCGGCACCGGAGCAGAAGGTGTTGCCGATGTGCGTGAGCAGGACGGCACGGGTGCGCGCGTCCTCCGCCGCCTCCGCCAGCCGCTCCTGCAGTTCGGCGACCAGCCGTGACGAGAGGGCGTTGCGGTTGTGCGGCGAATCCAGGGTGAGGGTCGTGATGCCGTGCTCGTGGGAGCAGCGAACCAACGTCACCGAATGCCACCTTTCTCAGTACGACTTGGGGAGTCCCAGCGTCGTGTGCGAGACGTAGTTGAGGATCATCTCGCGGCTGACGGGAGCGATCCGCGCGACCCGTGCCGCCGTGAGCAGGGACGCCAGCCCGTACTCGCTCGCCAGCCCGTTGCCGCCGAGGGTGTGCACGGCCTGGTCGACGGCGCGGACGGCGGCTTCGGCAGCGGCGTACTTGGCCATGTTGGCCGCCTCACCCGCGCCCATGTCGTCGCCGGCATCGTAGAGATGGGCGGCTTTGAGCATCATCAGCCGGGCGAGCTCGATCTCGATGTGCGACTGGGCCAGGGGGTGGGCGACGGCTTGGTGGGCGCCGATGGGCTCGCGCCAGACGGTGCGGGTCCTGGCGTAGTCGACGGCGCGGGCGAGCGCGTAGCGGCCCATGCCGAGGGCGAAGGCGGCGGTCATGATGCGCTCGGGGTTGAGCCCGGCGAAGAGCTGGAGGAGCCCGGCGTCCTCGTCGCCGACCAACGCATCAGCAGGCAGCCGCACATGATCCAACACAACCTCAAACTGCTTCTCGGGAGCGGCGATCTCCATGGGTATAGGAATCTTCAAAAACCCGGGAGCATCCCTCTCCACAACGAACAAACACGGCTTGAGCGTGCCGGTGAGCCGATCCTCCATCCGCCCCACCACCAAGGTCGCGTCGGCAATGTCGACACCCGAAATGAAGACCTTGCGCCCGTTGAGACCCCACCCTTCCCCGTCCCGCCGGGCGGTCGTGGTGATCCGGTGGGAGTTCGAGCCGGCTTCGGGCTCGGTGATGCCGAAGGCCATCTTCTTCGTGCCGGCGGCGAGCCCCGGCAGCCAGCGCCGTTTCTGCTCGTCCGTGCCGAAGCGGGCGATCACGGTGCCGCAAATGGCGGGCGAGACGACCATCATGAGCAGCGGGCAGCCGGCGGCGCCGAGCTCTTCCAGGACGATGGCGAGTTCGGCCATGCCGCGCCCGCCGCCCCCGTACTCCTCGGGCAGGTTCACGCCCAGGTAGCCGAGCTTGCCGGCTTCGGCCCACAGTTCGTCGGGCTGCCTGCCGTCACGGACGACGGCAGCAACATAAGCACGGCCATAACGCCGGCCGAGTGCAGCAACGGCAGCACGTAGATCGCGATGTTCCTGGGACTCAAGGGTGCTCATGACGCCGGCTCCTCGGTGATGACGACGGCAAGCAGGGAACCGACCTCGACTTGGAGGCCGGGAAGAGCGTGCAGGTTAACGAGCGTGCCACTGGAAGGCGCGGCGATGCGGTGCTCCATCTTCATGGCCTCCAGCCACAGCAGGGGCTGACCCGCCTCGACCGTGCATCCTTCTTCGACCCCGGGGGCGATACGGACGACGGTGCCGGGCATGGGAGCAAGCAGGGAACCGGGTTCGGGGTCCAAGACACCGGCCCCGGCAAAACGAGCCACGGGCGTAAAGGCAAAGCCCCCCGACGGCGCATCCACATGCACAAGACCTTCATAGGCGGACACGTCATACCGCACACGAAGCCCGCCCACTTCCAGGACCACGCAATCACTGGACGCCTCGATCAGCCGGACCCCTTCGGCCTCCAGCCCCCGGGGTGTGATCCGGTAGTGCACGACGTACTCCTCGCCGTCCGGCTCGGAGCGGTACCGCTTCTCCTCCGGCTGCGAGGGGAGATTGCGCCAGCCGCCGAACCGGGACCGTCCCTGGGCATCGGCAACGGCCGCGGCAAGAGCAGCAATCGCACCATCACCACGAGCATGAAGAAGCTCACCCAAGTACCGCTCATAAAAACCAGCGTCCATCCGCCCGCCGGCGAATTCCTCATGCCGCAGGGACCGCACGAGCAGATCGCGATTGGTGACCACCCCGTGAATGCGGGCGCGCTCCAGTGCGTCGGCCAGCAGCCGGACGGCCTCGGCCCGGGTGGGCGCCCAGGCGATGACCTTGGCCAGAAGGGAGTCGTAATAGGGACTGACGGTGTCCCCCGGCGCGAAACCCGCATCGACGCGCAGGCAGGGACGGCGGGAGGGGACGGGGGCGCAGAGGCGGGGGTCCGGGGCGCTGACGTGTATTTGCGGGCCCGGTGAGGAAGGGGGCGACATTGCGGCGCCGGGCACGGGCCCGTAAATATACGGCCCCGGACCCCCGCCTCGGAGCCCCCGGCCCCGGCCCCACGACCCACCCGCACCCACGGACAGCTCCCGCACCACCCCCACCTGCGGCCGCCACCCCGCCGAAGGGTCCTCCGCGTACAGCCGGGCCTCGACGGCATGCCCCTCGGGCCCCGGCCCCGGCGCCGGACCCAGCGCCGCCAGTGACGCCCCCTCCGCCACCCGGATCTGCAGCGCCACCAGATCCACCCCGTACACGACCTCCGTCACCGGATGCTCCACCTGCAGCCGCGTATTCATCTCCAGGAAGTACGGCCGCCCGTCCCGCGCCACGAGGAACTCCACCGTCCCGGCGCCCACGTACCCGATCGCCCGCGCCGCCGCCACGGCCGCCCCGGTCAGCTCCGCCTCCAGCCCCTCCGGCAGCCCGGGCGCCGGCGCCTCCTCGATCACCTTCTGATGCCGCCGCTGCAGCGAGCAGTCCCGCGTCCCCAGCGTCCGCACGGCCCCGTGCGCATCGGCGAGGACCTGCACCTCCACGTGCCGCCCGCCCTCCACGTACGGTTCGACGAACACCTCGTCGTCCCCGAAGGCGGCCATGGCCTCGGCCCGCGCGGAGGCCAGCTCGGCATCCAGCTCGGCAAGAGAACGGACGATCCGCATGCCGCGCCCGCCCCCGCCCGCCGCGGCTTTGACGATCAGCGGCGGGTCGCCCGCCGTCAGCACCGGCACCCCCGCCTCCGCCATGATCCGCTTGGCGCGCGTCTTCGAGGCCATGGCCTCGATCACCGCGGGCGGCGGCCCGATCCACACCAGCCCCGCGTCGGCGACGGCCCGCGCGAACGCCGCGCTCTCGGAGAGGAACCCGTACCCCGGATGCACCGCGCCCGCGCCCGCCGCACGCGCCGCCGCGATGACGAGCTCGCCCCGCAGGTACGTGTCCGCGGGCGCCGTGCCCGGCAGCCGCACGGCGACGTCCGCCTCCCGTACGTGCAGCGCGCCCGCGTCCGCGTCGGAGTAGACGGCCGCGGTCCGGACGCCGAGTTCACGGCAGGTACGGAAGACGCGGCACGCAATCTCGCCGCGGTTGGCGACGAGCAGCGACTCGATCAGATTCTCCACTCCGCAGGCCTCTCCCCTCGGGAAAACACGGATCACACCGGGAAAACACGGATCACATCCGAAACACGCCGAACCCGCCCCGCGCCCCCTCCACGGGCCCCGAACGGATCGCGGACAGGCACACGCCGAGCACCGTCCGCGTGTCCCGCGGGTCGATGACGCCGTCGTCGTAGAGCCGGCCGGAGAGAAACAGGGCCAGGGACTCCGACTCGATCTGCCGCTCGACCATCTCCCGCAGCGCCGCGTCGGCCGAGTCGTCGTACGCGTGCCCCTTGGCGGCCGCGGACTGCCGGGCGACGATGGACAGCACGCCGGCGAGCTGCTGCGGCCCCATGACCGCGGACTTCGCGCTCGGCCAGGCGAACAGGAACCGCGGGTCGAAGGCGCGCCCGCACATGCCGTAGTGCCCGGCCCCGTACGACGCGCCCATGAGGACCGATATGTGCGGGACCTTCGAATTCGCCACCGCGTTGATCATCATCGCGCCGTGCTTGATGATGCCGCCCTGTTCGTAGGCGCGTCCGACCATGTAGCCGGTGGTGTTGTGCAGGAAGACCAGCGGGATGTCGCGCTGGTTGGCCAACTGGATGAACTGGGCGGCCTTCTGGGACTCCGCACTGAAAAGAACGCCTTGCGCATTGGCGAGGATCCCGACGGAATAGCCGTGGATGCGAGCCCATCCGACGACCAGACTGCTCCCGTACCGCGCCTTGAACTCGTCGAAATCGGAGCCGTCGACGACACGCGCGATGACTTCGCGAGGGTCGAAGGGAACCTTCAGATCCCCCGGGACGACCCCGAGGAGCTCCTCCTCGTCGTACAGCGGCGGCGGCGCGGCGCCCACCGGATCGGCACCGGCCTTGCGCCAGTCGAGCCGCCCGACGACCCGCCGGGCCAGCCGCAGCGCGTCCCGCTCGTCCACGGCGAAGTAGTCGGCGAGTCCGGACACCGAGGCGTGCATGTCCGCCCCGCCCAGCGATTCGTCGTCGCTCTCCTCCCCCGTGGCCATCTTCACCAGCGGCGGGCCGCCGAGGAAGACCTTCGACCGCTCCTTCACCATGATCACGTGGTCGGACATGCCGGGCACGTACGCGCCGCCCGCCGTCGAATTGCCGAACACGACCGCCACCGTGGGAATCCCGGCGGCGGACAGCCGCGTCAGATCCCGGAACAGGCCACCGCCCGGAATGAAGATCTCCTTCTGGCTGGGCAGATCGGCACCGCCGGATTCGACCAGCGATACGACGGGCAGCCGGTTGGCGAACGCGATCTCGTTGGCGCGGAGGGCCTTCTTCAGCGTCCAGGGGTTGCTGGCGCCGCCCCGCACGGTCGGGTCGTTGGCGGTGATGACGCACTCGACGCCTTCGACGACCCCGATCCCGGTGACGAGGGACGCGCCGACGGTGTAGTCACTGCCCCACCCGGCCAGCGGCGACAGCTCCAGGAAGGGCGTGTCGGGGTCGAGGAGGAGCTCCACGCGCTCTCGGGCGAGGAGCTTGCCCCGTGCCCGGTGCCGGGCCACGTACTTCTCGCCGCCGCCCGCGAGCGCCCGGGCGTGTTCCGCCCCGACGGCGGCCAGCCGCTCCAGCATGGCGGCGCGGTTGGCGGCGTAGTCGTCGCCCGACGCGTCGAGCCGGGAGGACAGCACCGTCACAGCAGCACCTCCGGTATGTCGACGTGGCGGGCGCGCAGCCACTCCCCCAGGGCCTTGGCCTGCGGGTCGAAGCGGGCCTGGGAGGCGACGCCGGCGCCGAGGATGCCGTCGACGGTGAAGTTGAGGGCGCGCAGGCCGGGGTACACGTGCCGTTCGACGGGCAGCCGGGCCAGCTCGGGCAGGAGCTGCCGGAAGCGGGAACCGGTGAGCTCGTGGGCGAGCCAGCGCCACGCCAGGTCCGTACGGGCCCAGACGCCCACGTTGGCCGACCCGCCCTTGTCGCCGCTGCGCGCGCCCGCGACGAGCCCGAGCGGGGCGCGGCGGACGGGGCCGGGCGGCAGGGGCGCGGGGAGCGCGGCGGGCTCGGGCGGGAGGGCCTGCGCGCCCTCGCCGGGGACGACCGGGGCGGCGGGGGCGGCGGGCACCCGCAGCCGCGTGCCGTCGGGCAGCACCGCCGTGTGCCGGACGGCGTACGCGTCCACGGAGGCGGCCTCGAAGACGCCGTACGGGGAGCCGGGTCCGGGCGGCGCGGTGAGGTGGAAGCCGGGGTAGCTGGAGAGGGCCAGCTCGACGGCCGCCCCGCTGAGGACGCGGCCGACGGCCTCCGGGTCGGGGTCGCGCACGACCAGGTGCAGGAAGGCGCTCGCCTCCTCCTGCACCTCCGCGTCGGCGTGATCCGTACGGGCGAGGGTCCAGCGGACCTCGGCGGGCCTCCGTGCGGCCAGGGCGTCCTCCATCTGGGCGCGGACGAGGCGGGCCTTGGCCTCGATGTCGAGGCCGGTCAGGACGAACACGACCTCGTTGCGCCAGCCGCCGATACGGGTGAGGCCCGCCTTGAGCGTCGCGGGCGGGGGCTCGCCGCGGACGCCGCTGATCCGCACGCGGTCGGAGCCGTCGTCGGTGAGGCGGACGGTGTCGAGGCGGGCGGTCACGTCGGGGCCCAGGTAGCGGGGGCCGCCGGTCTCGTAGAGGAGCTGGGCGGTGACGGTGCCGATGGTGACGGCGCCGCCCGTGCCGGGGTGTTTGGTGATGACGGCGGTGCCGTCGGGGTGGATTTCGGCGATGGGGAAGCCGGGCCTGCGGAGTGCGGCGGCGCAAGGGTCGGCGGCCTGCTCGCCGGGGTGCGGTGCGGAGTGGCCCGGGGAGCGCTCCGTGAGGTGTTCCGGGAAGTGCTCGGTGAAGTGCTCTGTGAAGAACGCGTAGTTGCCGCCCGTGGCCTGCGTGCCGCACTCCAGCACGTGCCCGGCGACGACCGCGCCGGCCAGCCGGTCCAGGTCCTCGGCGAGCCAGCCGAAGTGCGCGGCGGCGGGGCCGGTGACGAGGGCGGCGTCGGTGACCCGTCCCGTGACGACGATGTCCGCGCCGGCGCGCAGGCAGGCGGCGATGCCGGCGCCGCCGAGGTAGGCGTTGGCGGTGAGGACGTCCGGGCCCCAGTCCCGCTCGCGCAGCAGGTCGTCGCCCTCGACGTGGGCGACGCGGACGTCGGCACCGACGCGGCGGGCGAGCGTGCGGATCTCTCTGGCGAGGCCGGCGGGGTTGAGGCCGCCCGCGTTGGTGACGATCTTCACGCCGCGGTCGGCGGCGAGGCCGAGGCACTCTTCGAGCTGGCGGAGGAAGGTCTTCGCGTAGCCGCGGGCCGGGTCCTTGAGGCGGTCGCGGCCGAGGATGAGGAGGGTGAGCTCGGCCAGGTAGTCGCCGGTGAGGACATCGAGGGGGCCGCCGGTGAGCATCTCGCGGAGGGCGTCGAAGCGGTCGCCGTAGAAGCCGGAGGCGTTGCCGATCCGTAAGGGTTCCGTCACGGGGAGAGCGTGGCAGCGGCAACAAAAACAATCAAGCGTGCTTGCCTTTATTTTTCGGCCAGTTGTTCGGCGTTGGTGCGGAGGGCGTCGGCGAGCGCTTCGGCGAGGTGGCGGGGGCGGGGAGGATGGATGCCGTCTTCTGCGTGGGCGAGTTGGCTGATCTGCGTACGGCAGGAGAAGCCGTCGGCGAGGACGACTGCACCGGCGGGAACGGATTCCCGCAGCGCGGGGAGGAGTTGCTCCTCGGCGCAGGCCACGGAGACCTCGTAATGCCCTTTCTCGAAGCCGAAGTTGCCCGCCAGGCCGCAGCATCCGCCGCTGAGCTCGCCGACGAGTCCGGCGCGCTCGCGGAGGCGGCGCTCGGCGGCGTCGCCGAGGACGGCGTGCTGGTGGCAGTGGGTCTGCCCGGCTACGGGACGGTCCAGGCGGGGCGGCTGCCAGTGCGGGGCCAGCTCTTCGAGGGTCTGGGCGAAGGTGCGGATGGCGGCCGCGAGCCGGCGGGCGCGCGGGTCGCCGGGGAGGAGTTCGGGGAGGTCGGTGCGGAGGGAGGCGGCGCAGCTGGGCTCCAGGACGGTGACGGGCAGGCCGGCGTCGAGGGCGGGGGCCATCAGGTCGAGCGTGCGGCGGAGGACGCGGCGGGCGCGGTGGAGCTGCCCGGTGGAGATCCAGGTCAGCCCGCAGCAGGGCGCCTTCGGCGGGACGGCGGGACGGAGGGAGGCGCTATCCAGGACGGTGACGGCGGCGTGGCCGACGGCCGGGGAGAGGTAGTTGGTGAAGGTGTCGGGCCACAACACGAGGTCGGCCCCTTCGGCCCATCCGCCCACGGGCCCTCCGGAGCCGGGTTGTTCGCCGGCAAGGGCCCCGGGGCCACCCGAGGATTGACGGGCCGCACCGGAGGGACACCCGGCGCCGGACGAACCGGCCGCGCTGCCGGCGGAACGGCCCCCGCCGCCTGCCGAACGGCCCGGACCGCCTGCGGAACAGCCCGGACCGCCGGACGGCACCCCGGCGTCCCCGGACGCCACACCCACCCCGCCGGGAGAGTCACCCGCACCCCCCGAAGTACGGCCTACGGCACCCGCCGCCCCCGGGGCCCCGTGCGGCGGCCTCCGCCCCCACGCTCGCAGGAACGTTTCGTTCGCCAGGTGGGGGATCGTTCGTTCCGGTGTGATGCCGCCGAGTCGTTTGGCCACCGCCGCCAGCGGGCCCACGGCCGCCAGCGCGTTCACCGCGGCCGCGCCACGCAGCGCCGCCACGCCCCGCAGCCACACCGGCAGCCACCCCATCGTGTAGTGCGCGGCGGGCCGCGGCCGCCCCGCGTAGTGGTGGTGGAGGAACTCCGCCTTGTACGTGGCCATGTCGACGCCGACCGGGCAGTCGCTCCGGCAGCCCTTGCAGGCCAGGCACAGGTCCAGCGCCTCGCGGACCTCTTCCGAGCGCCAGCCGCCGGTGACGACCTCGCCGGCCAGCATCTCGTGCAGGAGCCGGGCGCGGCCGCGCGTGGAGTGCTGTTCCTCGCCGGTCACCCGGTACGACGGGCACATGACCCCCGCACCGCCACCCGCCGCACCACCCCCGGCCCCGGCCGGCACCGGCGCCGGCGCCGCCTCCCGGCACTTCGCCACGCCCACGCACCGCCGTACCGCCCCCGCGAAGTCCCCGCCGTCGCCCGCGTAACCGAAAACGACCGGGACGGGCCCCCGCGGCAGCGCCTCGAAGCGGAGGTTCTCGTCCAGCCGGCGGGGCCGGGCCAGGATGCCGGGGTTGAGGCCGCCGTCCGGGTCCCAGAGGTCCTTGAAGCGCTCGAAGAGCCGGACGACTTCGGCCCCGTACATCTTCGGGAGCAGCTCGGCCCGCGCCTGCCCGTCGCCGTGTTCGCCCGACAGGGAACCGCCGTGCGCGACGACCAGCTCCGCGGCCTCGCCGGAGAAGTCGCGGAAGCGCCGCACGCCGTCCGCCCCGAGGAGGTCGAAGTCGATGCGGACGTGGATGCAGCCGTCGCCGAAGTGCCCGTAGGGCGCGCCGCGCAGGCCGTGGCGGCGCAGGAGGGCGCGGAAGTCGCGCAGGTAGGCGCCGAGGCGGGCGGGCGGGACCGCGCAGTCCTCCCAGCCGGGCCAGGCCTCGGTGCCGTCGGGCATGCGGGTGGCGGTCCCGGCGGCGTCGTCCCGGAGGCGCCACAGGGCCCGCTGCCCGGCCGCGTCGCCGACCACGACCGAGCCCGTGGCCGATGGGCCGGCCGCCCGGGCGATCTCCCCGGCCCGCGCCCGGGCCTCGGCGGCCGTGGCCCCGCCCGTCTCGGCGAACAGCCACGCCGCGCCCTCCGGCAGCCCGGACGCGGCCGCCGCGCCGCCCATCAGGTCGGCGGCCATGCCCTCGACCGTCAGCGGCCCGTACGGCAGCAGCAGGTGCGCGGCGTCCGCGGCGGCGCCCTCGTCCGGGTAGGCCAGCACGGTCAGGGCGCGCGCCGGGGGCGCCTCCACCAGCCGTACGGTCGCCTCCGTCAGCACCCCGAGCGTGCCTTCGCTGCCGGTGAAGGCACGGGCCACGTCGGCGCGCCGCTCCGGCAGCAGGGCGTCGAGCGCGTAGCCGGAGATGCGGCGCGGGAGGTCGGGGAAACGGGTGCGCAGCAGCGCGAGTTCGCCCGCGACCAGGCCGCGGAGGCCGTCGGCGAGCCGTTCCGGCAGCCCCGCGTACCCCTGGCCCAGCCGGGCCCGCTCCCCCGCGTACGTGAGGACGTCCAGCGCGTGCACGTTGTCCGCCGTCGTCCCCCAGGCCACGGAGTGCGCGCCGCACGCGTTGTTGCCGATCATGCCGCCGAGCGTGCACCGGGCGTGCGTGGAGGGGTCGGGGCCGTACGTCAGGCCGTGGCGGCCCGCCGCCTCCCGGAGCCGGTCGAGGACGACGCCGGGCTGGACGACGGCCGTGCGGGCCTCGGGGTCGACCGCCAGGATCGCGTTCATGTGGCGGGTGAAGTCCAGCACGACGCCCGTGCCCGTGGCCTGCCCGGCGAGGGACGTGCCGCCGCCGCGGGCGACGACCGGCACCCCGTGCTCGCGGCATACGGCGAGCGCCGCCGCCACGTCGTCGGCGTCGCGCGGGGCGACGACGCCGAGGGGCACGCGGCGGTAGTTCGAGGCGTCCATGGTCACGAGGGCACGGTCGCCGGCCCCGAAGCGGACGTCACCGCGCACGGCCTTCCGGAGCGCGCCGGCCAGCTCCTGGCGCAGGCCGTCAGGGGACCCCGCAAACGACCCCCCGTGCGACACCCTCCGCAGTCCCGCACGCAGTCCCTCGCGCAGGCCGGCGCCGTCCGCACCGCCCTCGGCGTCACCCTCCGCAAGATCAGCCATAAGACCCATAGTGCACCTCGGGCGCACTTCCCCGGTGTACCCCTCGTCTCACCCGACGGACGTTTTACCGATCGGGAACACCGCACGGACTAGGCTGCCTCCGTGGCTGATATCCAGATCCCCGCTGACATCAAGCCCGCCGACGGTCGCTTCGGCGCGGGCCCGTCCAAGGTGCGTACGGAGGCGCTCGCCGCCCTGGCTGCCACCGGAACCTCTCTGCTCGGCACGTCCCACCGCCAGGCCCCGGTCAAGGACCTGGTGGGCCGGGTGCGCGACGGCGTGCGCGAGCTCTTCTCCCTGCCCGAGGGCTACGAGGTGATCCTCGGCAACGGCGGCTCCACCGCCTTCTGGGACATCGCGACGCACGGCCTGATCGAGCACAAGTCGCAGCACCTCTCCTTCGGCGAGTTCTCGTCGAAGTTCGCGAAGGCCGCGAAGCTCGCGCCGTGGCTGGCCGAGCCGACCGTCATCTCCGCCGAGCCCGGCACCCACCCGGAGCCGGAGGCGGAGGCAGGCGCCGACGTCTACGCCTTCACCCACAACGAGACGTCCACCGGCGTCGCGGCGCCCGTCCGGCGGGTGGAGGGCGCCGACGAGGGCGCCCTCGTGCTGGTCGACGCCACGTCCGGGGCCGGCGGCCTGCCGGTCGACATCACCGAGACCGACGTCTACTACTTCGCCCCCCAGAAGTCCTTCGCCTCCGACGGCGGCCTGTGGCTCGCCGCCTTCTCGCCGGCGGCCCTGGAGCGGGCGGCCCGCATCCACGCCTCCGGGCGGCACATCCCCGAGTTCTTCTCGCTGCCGACCGCGATCGACAACTCCCTCAAGAACCAGACGTACAACACCCCGGCCCTCTCCACCCTCTTCCTGCTCGGCCAGCAGCTGGAGTGGCTGAACGGGCAGGGCGGCCTGGACTGGGCGGTCCGCCGCACGGCGACCTCCGCCCGCGCGCTCTACGGCTGGGCGGAGGCGTCGAAGCACGCCACCCCGTTCGTCACCGACCCGGCGAAGCGCTCGGCGGTCATCGGCACGATCGACTTCTCCGACGACGTGGACGCCGCGGCCGTGGCCAAGGTCCTGCGCGCCAACGGCATCGTCGACACCGAGCCGTACCGCAAGCTGGGCCGCAACCAGCTGCGGGTGGCGATGTTCCCGGCGATCGACCCGTCGGACGTCGAGGCGCTGACGGAGTGCATCGACTACGTGATCGAGCGGCTGTAACCGGAGGGTGAAGGGCGGGCCCGCTGCGGGCGTTTCAGGCGTCTTAGGCGCTGCAGGCAGCGGGCCGCTCCCCTACCGGACCCCGTGGGCACCCGCGCTGTGCCGCAGCTCTTCCCAGGTCTCGGGGCCCACGACGCCGGTCACGGGCAGACCGCGGTGCGCCTGGAAGGCCTTGACGCCCGCCTCGGTGCCGGCGTCGAACTCGCCCGAGGGGTCGTGGCTGACCTCCACGTACCCCCAGAAGCCCAGGAGGCACTTCGCCTCCTTGACGGCGCCTCCCGTGCTCCCCGCCTTGACGGTCGGCGGCGTGACGCGGCCGTCGTAGCCGCAGGACAGGCCCTCGACCGGGGTGTCAGCCGCTGCCGCGGTTCCGGCGGTGACAGCAGTGAGGGCGGTGGCGCCCGTGAACAGCGTGGCGACGAGCGCCACGGACGCGGCTAAGCCTCTGACCGATTTCATGATGATTCCTCCTGGCATTTCTCCCGATGTCCCGGTTGTGGGACGGGCTTTGACCTTATGGAGCAAGGCCGGAGGCAACCAACCGATTTACTGCTGCGGGAATGCCTTCAGCGAGGCGGCGCGACGAGCCCCATCTCGTACGCGGTGATGACCAGTTGGACCCGGTCCCGGGCGCCCAGTTTCGTCAGCAGCCGTGACACGTGCGACTTGGCGGTGGCCACGGTGATGAAGAGTTCCTCCGCGATCTCGGTGTTCGACCGGCCGCGTCCGACGAGGGTCAGCACTTCCCGTTCCCGTTCGGTAATGCCCTCGACCGGCCGCGGGGAGCGCGGCGGCGCGACGATCTCGGCGCGCCCGGCGAAGTCCGCGATCAGACGGCGCGTCACCCCCGGCGCGATCAGCGCGTCGCCCGCCGCGACCACGCGGACCGCCGCCAGGATGTCGTCCAGCGCCATGTCCTTGAGCACGAAGCCGCTCGCGCCCGCCCGGAGCGCGCCGTAGACGTAGTCGTCCTCGTCGAAGGTCGTCAGGACGAGGACGCGGGTCGCCGCCGGGCCGGTGGTGATCAGGCGGGTGGCCTCGATCCCGTCCATGCCGGGCATCCGGATGTCCATCACCACGACGTCGGGGCGGAGGTCGCCGACGAGCCGGACCGCTTCGGAGCCGGTGGCGGCCTCGCCGACGACTTCCAGGCCGGGCTGGTCGGCCATGATCACGCGCAGGCCGGACCGCACCAGCGGCTGGTCGTCGGCGAGGAGGATCCGGATGGTCATCGGGACTCCGCCGGGGCGCCGAGGGGTACAGGATGGGGCGCGGGCGCGGATGTGGCATCAGGCGCGGGATCCGGTGAAGGTGCGAGCGCCGGCAGCGGCAGCCGGGCCGCGACCCGGAAGCCGCCCTCGGGGCGCGGACCGGCGCTGAGCCGACCGCCCAGCAGGCCGACCCGCTCCCGCATGCCGATGATGCCGAAGCCATGGCCCTGGGCGTCCCCGGTGGCCCCGCGCCCGTCGTCTACGACCTCCACGGACAGCTCCTCGTCCCCGTAACCGATGACCACCCGGCAGCGCCCGGTGCCGGCGTGGCGGACCACGTTGGTCAGCGCCTCCTGCACGATGCGGTAGGCCGAGAGGTCGATGTCGGCGGGCAGCGGGCGCGGGCTCCCGCTGCGGCACACGTCGATGCGCACCCCCGCGTCCGCGGTCGCCGCCGCCAGCCGTTCGACGTCCGCCAGCCCCGGCGCGGGGGCGAGCGGTGACTCCTCCGGGGCGGTCGCGCCCCGTTCGGCCCGGCGGAGCGACACCAGCGTGCGCCGAAGCCCCGACAGGGTCTCCCTGCTGGTCGCTTCGATGGCGCGCAGGGCCTCGCGGGCCTCGGCCGGCTGGGTTTCGATGACCCGGCTCCCCACGCCCGCCTGAATGGCGATGATGCCGATGCTGTGCGCGACCATGTCGTGCAGTTCCCGTGCGATCCGCAGCCGTTCGGCGGTCACGGCCTCGGCCACTTCCTGCGTCCGCAGGGCCTCCGCGTGCTCGCGGCGCTCCCGGACGAGCAGACCGGCGATGCAGGAGGCGGACATCGCCAGCAGGGCGATCACCCCGTTGACGGTCAGGCCGTCCCCGTGCGCGAAGACGCCGATCACCAGGAGCTGCACGGTGAAGGACACGGCCACGGCGGCGATCGAAGCCCGCCGCGTGCAGGTGGCGACGATGAAGCCCAGGATGAGGTCCACCGCCGGATACGCCAGGAACTGACCCTGGTACGCGGCCTCCATGCCTTCGTGGGAAGGGCTCGGGGTGCCCGCCACCACGGCGGTGGAGCCGAAGAGGGCGATGGCCAGAGCCGGCAGCGGCATCCGCCGCACCACGCCGGCGAGCAGGCTCACGGCCAGCAGCGCCCCGGCCCCGCGGACCGTGCCCGGCGCCCGCGACGCGCCTCCCACCAGCAGGCCCACGGCGAGGAGGTAGGAGACAGCCCCCGCCCATGCCCAGGCCTTCGTCCACGCCCAGGGAATGCGGTCGGCGGGCGCACCGCGCGCAGGCACCGGAGGAGTGATCGTTACGGGGTTCACGGCGCGACATTAACCGGCCGCCACCCTCACGGCATCAGCCCGGGGACGTACGCCCACGGACCAGTCCGGCCGCGCGATTGCCGCCCACGGCCCCATGCCCGGACAGGGGTCCCGGCGCCAGTGTGGGTGCCGTGATCGAAGTCAGCGAACTCACCAAGCGCTACGGCGGCAAAACGGCCGTCGACCATTTGTCCTTCACCGTGCGGCCGGGCCGGGTCACCGGATTCCTCGGCCCCAACGGAGCCGGTAAGTCCACCACCCTGCGGATGATTCTCGGCCTGGACGCGCCCACCACCGGCACGGCCACCGTCGGCGGCGTCCCCTTCCACCGCCACCGGCGCGGGCTGCGGCACGTCGGCGCCCTCCTCGACGCCGGCCAGGTCCACGGCGGGCGCAGCGCCACGGCCCACCTGTCCGCCCTGGCGCGCAGCAACGGCATCCCGCTGCGCCGGGTCGGCGAGGTGCTGGAGGAGGTGGGGCTGGCCGGAGTGGCGGCCCGCCGTGTCGGCGGGTTCTCCCTCGGCATGAAGCAGCGGCTGGGCATCGCCACCGCCCTGCTCGGCGACCCGCCCGTGCTCATGTTCGACGAGCCGGTCAACGGCATGGACCCGGAGGGCGTGCTGTGGGTGCGGCAGCTCTTCCGGCGCCTGGCCGCCGAGGGGCGCACGGTCTTCCTCTCCAGCCACCTGATGTCGGAGATGGAGAACACCGCAGACGACCTGGTCGTCATCGGCCGGGGCCGCCTCATCGCCGCCGAGCCGCTACGGGACTTCGCGGCCCGCGGCACCCGCCGCAGCGTCGCGGTGGAGACACCGCAGGCGGCCGAATTGGCAGCGGTGCTCACCGCGGCGGGCGCCTCGGTCGAAAGGGAGGGACCGGCCCACGCAGCGGCCGGAGGGGACGGGCCGGCCCACGCTCAGAGGCTCGTCGTCACCGGCCTCCCGGCCGACCGGATCGGAGCGCTCGCCTTCGAGCACCGCATCCGCCTGGACGAACTGACCACCCGCACCGCCTCCCTGGAGACGGCCTTCATGGAACTCACCGCCGGCAGCATCGAATACACGGCAGGACAGCCCCGATGACCACCCTCGCCCCGGCCCCCCGGGCCACCCCCGCCGCCGGGCCGCCGCCCGCCCGCTTCCGCGACCTGCTCGCCTCCGAGTGGATCAAGACGCGGTCCCTGCGCTCCACCCCGTGGACGATCGCCCTCACCGTCCTGTTCGTCATCGGGTCCGCGGCCGTGGCCACGCTGACGGACAACGCCGCCCGCTCCGGGCCCGCCGGATTCCTGCCCTTCGACGCCTATCCGCCGGCCGGCTCCTGGACGCTGATCCTCGTCTCCGGCAGCGCCGGCGCCCTGGCCGTCGTGAGCGAGTACAGCACCGGCCTGATCCGCACCACCACCGTGGCCGTACCCGCCCGCGGCTCGGTGGTGCTGGCCAAGGCGGTGGTCACCGCCGCGCTGTGGACCGCGACCGGCACGGTCGCCTCCACCGGTTCCTTCCTGGTCTCCCAGGCCGTCCTCAGCGGGTGGCACGCAGGGGTCCCGATCACCCATCCCGGCGTCTTCCGGGCGCTGGCGGCATCCGCGTTGCTGGCCCCGGTCTGCGCGCTGGTCGGTCTGGGCCTCGGCGTCCTGCTCCGGCACGCCGCCGCGACCATGGTCACCAGCGTCTTCGTCCTGCTGATGCTGCCCACGATGTTCTCGGAGAGCGACCGCTGGTCGGCGGACGTCAAACACGCCATGGTGTCGGCCGCCTGGAAGCGCTTGGTCGAGCCTTGGGAGCCGGACCCCGGCTCCCTGGCCTACACGGCCACCGCCCCCGGCTCCTGGGCCGTGTACCTGCTCTGGCCGCTGATCACGGTCGCCGTCGCCGTGTTCGTCGTGCGGCGGCGCGACGTGTGAACGTGCCTCCAGGAACTCTTTCGGGAACGAGGCCGGTTCACCCTTCGCCGGCCCGGGGCCGGTTCACCCGTCGCCCGTACGCCGCCGGAACGCCCTCCGCAGCCCGACGGCAGCGAGGGCCGCGACCGCCAGGGCCGCCGCGCCCAGGGTGAGGGTGCGGGTGCTGCTGTCACCCTTGCCGGAGGCGGACTTGCCCGAGGCGCTGCCGGACGCATCGGCGCCGCCCTTGGCGTCGTCGTGCGGCTTCGGCACCGTGTCCGGGAGGAGGTCGCCGTCGAGGGCGACCGGCTGCACCGTGCTGCGCTTGCCCTCCGACCCGTACATCAGGGTCCGGCCGTCCGGCGTGAAGGTGACCGACTCGCCCTGGCGCTGCAGCGGTACGTCCGGGCGGCCGACCTCCTCGGGGCGGCCGTCGCGCCAGCGGTACGCGCGGGCCTCGAAGTAGCCGCGGACGACGAGCCGGGTGCCGTCCGGGGAGAACGCGCCGTCCGTGGCCCACAGGTCGATGTCGGCGGTCCGCCGGAAGACGTTGACGCCGGACGCCGACAGCCGCTCCGGCGCCTCGTAGAGGGCGCCCTTGCCCGAACGCTTCTTGCTGACGATGTACACGCGCCCGGTCTTCGGATGCACCATCAGTGACTCGGCGTCGCGCGGGCCGTCCTCGTAGCGGACGGTGTAGCGGGTGGGGGTGACGGTGGTGTCCTTGAGGGTCTTCGGCTCGGGGAAGCGGTAGATCCACACCTCGCTCCAGCGGCCGCCGAAGTTGTCGCCGGTGTCGCCGAGGTAGATGTCCCCGTCCGGGCCGATCGAGACGGCCTCGACGTCGCGCGGCTCGATGCCGGCGAGGGTGACGGTGGCGACCGTGCGGCCGGTGCGGCTGTCGACGGCGTAGACGTACGGGCCGTCGCCGCTGTCGTTGTGCGTCCAGTACACGCCGGGGTGGGTGCGGCTGGCGGCCAGCCCGCTGGACTCCTTGATCCGCGGGTCCTCGATGGTGAACGGGGAGACCGCGGAGGGAGGTGCGGAGCTTCCGCCGTCGGCCGGGGCCGGGGCGGCGGGCAGCAGCACGGCCGGGGTGACCAGCGCGGCCAGCGCGGCGGCTGTGAGGACGCCGCGGGCGGCGCGGGCGGCGGGGAACGTGCGGGGACGCATGGCCCCAAGCGTGCCATCCGGGCGAAGGGAGACGGGGCGGACACCACGGCGGGGCTCGCGGCGGACACCCCCACGGGGCTCGCGGTGGCCACCACCTCCCTGCCGCACGCACCCTGCCGCACCCGACCCGCCGCACCCACCCGGAACCCGACACCCCCTCTTTCCCGCGCGCCTCCCTGATCTGCACCGCGACCCGGCCAAACCGGCGAATGCGAAAGGTATTCGCCAACTATGCGGCTGAAAACCGCCAGCAAAAAGGAACGCATTGGCGAATTCCCGCACTGCCGTACGCGGCCGCCCCCTATAGGTTTCCGACCGAACGCCAACCAGCTCCAGGGAGGGAAAGCAAATGATGCGCATCAAGCGCCGCCTGGCCTACGCAGCGGTGGGTTCGATCATGGCCGCCGGCACCGGCCTGGTGGGGGCCACGGCCGCCTCGGCCGCTCCGGCACCGCACGTCTCGTCCTGCGACAGCTACCGGAACAACGGGACCGTGTGGACCGCCAACTGCCGTGTCGACTACGGCCAGTCGCAGTCGTGGACCCACTGTTCCGACGGCACGTACCTGTACGGCGCCTGGGTCGGCCCGGGCTACTGGATCTTCAGAGGCGACTGCTCCGGCCACGGCGGAGTGGTGAGCTACGGCCACACGGACAGCTGACCGGGGACACCGGCCGGCAACCGGCTGAAGTGAGGTGATGACGCCGTCCCGCCGGAACACCGGCGGGACGGCGCCGCCGCGTTTTCCGGACCACCCCGCGGGCGCATTCCCGCATTCCGCGGTTTCGCCCGGCGAAATACTCCGTTCACACTCCCCGGTGAAGACTGAACGGAAATCCGGGGCGGCGCGCCGGGCACCGTAACCCACCTCATGTGTCCTGCCCGCCCCGCCATCCGGGATGATGTGCGCATGCGGATCATGTTCGTCGGCGACTCGATGACCATCGGTAGCGCCGGTGACTTCACATGGCGCTACCGCATGTGGCAGCACCTCAACACGTCCTACGGCGGCCCCTACAAGATCGTCGGCCCGCGCCGCGAGCTGTACGACCCCGCCTCCGACGCCCCCGCGTCGTACGCCTACGGCGCTCCGGACTTCCCCGAGCGCGCCCGCGCGCACCTGGCGGGCTGGGGCGAGGGCTGGCTCCACATGGCGCCGCTCATCGAGGACGCGGTACGGGCCGGCCGCGCCGACACCCTGCTCGTCTCGCTCGGCCTCATCGACCTGGGATTCTACACCAACGCCGAGCAGACGGCCGGGAACGTGCGCCGCTTCGTCGCCGCGGCGCGCGCGGCCAACCCGCGCGTACGGGCCGTGCTGATGCCCGTCATCCGCAACGTCCGCGCCCTCAACGACCCGCCGTTCGCCGCCGAGTGCGAGCGCTTCAACGAGCTCCTCGGCAAGACCGTCGCCGACCTCGGCACGCCCGGCTCCCCGCTGCTGCTCGCCTCCCGCCCAGAGGGCTGGGACATCGACCGCGACACGTACGACGGCACGCACCCGAACGCCTCCGGCGAGCACCGCCTCGCCGCGGCCTTCGCGGACGCGATGCACCAGGCGTGGGACGTGGGCGCGCCGTACGCCCCGTCGGCGTCGTACTGACCGCGAAGGGGCGGCGCTGCGTGGCAGCGCCGCCCCTCACGCAGATCCACGGATCACCACGTACACCCACGGATCACCGGTCAGCCGGCCGTCAGCTCACCAAGCGAACGCCTCCGGCGACGGCCCCGGACCCGGGAAGATCTCGTCCAGCCGGCCGAGCAGCTCGGCGGAGAGCTCCAGCTCCACCGCGCGCAGTGCCGAGGCGAGCTGGTCGGCCGTGCGCGGGCCGACGATCGGGCCGGTCACCCCGGGCCTGGTGAGCAGCCAGGCGAGCGCCACCTCACCGGGCTGCAGGCCGTGCTTGTCGAGCAGGTTCTCGTAGGCCTGCACCTGCTCGCGGACCTTGGTGTCCGCCAGGGCGGTCGCCGACCGGCCGGACGCCGCGCGGGAGCTGCCGCCCTCCCGCTCCTTGCGGATGACTCCGCCCAGCAGCCCGCCGTGCAGCGGCGACCAGGGGATGACGCCGAGGCCGTAGCTCTCCGCGGCCGGGATGACCTCCATCTCGGCGCGCCGCTCGGCGAGGTTGTACAGGCACTGCTCGCTGACGAGCCCGAGCGAACCGCGCCGCCGGGCGGCCTCGTTGGCCTGGGCGATGTGCCAGCCGGCGTGGTTGGAGGAGCCCGCGTAGACGATCTTGCCCTGCTGGACGAGGACGTCGATCGCCTGCCAGATCTCGTCCCACGGCGTGGCCCGGTCCACGTGGTGGAACTGGTAGAGATCGATGTAGTCGGTCTGCAGCCGCCTGAGGCTCTCGTCGACGGCGCGCCGGATGTTCACGGCGGACAGGCGGTCGTGGTTCGGCCAGTCCGCGCCGTCCGGGCCCATGTTGCCGAAGACCTTGGTGGCCACCACGACCTTGTCGCGGCGGCCGCCGCCCTTGGCGAACCAGGTTCCGATGATCTCCTCGGTCCGGCCCTTGTCGTCACCCCAGCCGTAGACGTTGGCTGTGTCGAAGAAGTTGATGCCCGCGTCGAGGGCGGCGTCCATGATGGCGTGGCTGTCGGCCTCGTCGGTCTGCGGACCGAAGTTCATGGTGCCGAGGACGAGCCGGCTGACCTTGAGGCCCGTGCGTCCGAGCTGCGTGTACTCCATGACGCCCTAGCCAACGCCTTCGAGTGCGCTCGAAGCAAGGGTGACCCGCGCATCCGCCCGGGCGAGCCGACGCACGCGGTGCACCCGGTGCACCCGGTGCACCCGGTGTACGCGGTGCCCCCAGTGCATCCGGTGCACGGGCCGGGGTCACTTCACCGCTGCCACCACGGCGACGACGACGAGGATCGCGGCGAGCGCGGCGGTCATGATGCGGTTTCTGGTCTTCGGGTCCACGCATCGAGCGTAACCGGAGGCGCGGCCGGTCCCGCCCGTCCCCCGGGACCACCGTCCGTCCCCGCGCCTGCCCCGCCCGTCCCCCGGGGTCTAGCCGCCCAGCTCCCACGCCGCCACCGTCTCGTAGCGCGGGCGCTCGCCGGGGACGCCGCCGCCCGGGAGGCGGCTGCGCATGAGCTGCAGCTGCCGGACGGTCCAGGGCGTGCCGCTGAAGTCCGCGAGGCGCTCCGCGTACGGGCGGAGGTGCACCGGGCCCGCCGCGCGGGCGAGGGTCAGGTGCGGGTGGAAGTCGTGCGTGGTGTCGACGGCGGCGCCCGCCCGGCGCGCCCCGGCCGCGGCCGAGCGGGCGAGGTCGCGCAGGATCGTCCGCTCGCCGTCCGCGCCGACCCACAGCACCCGGTCGCCGAACCGCCCGCCCCCGGCGAACCGCAGTTCGTGCGGCGGATGGCGGTGCGCGGCCCGGCCCAGCCGTTCGGTCAGCTCGGGCAGCAGGCCGGCGTCGACCTCGCCGAGGAACGCGAGCGTGAAGTGCCAGCCCGCCGGTCCGGTCCAGCGCAGCCGCTCCGCGTCCGGCAGCTCGCGCAGGGGCGCGGTGGCGGCGGCGAGCTCGGCGGCGGCCGCCTCGGGCGGCACGACGGCCGCGAAGAGTCGCATAGGACCAGTCTCCCCTTTGGGGAGGGATTTACGGATGCGCGACCGCCGCCAGCTCCTCCGCCGGTGCCGCCTCCTTCGGCACGAAGACCACGTGCGGATGGCCGCGCCGCAGGTCGATCTTGAGCCTGAGGCCGCCGGCCCGGGCCAGGGCCAGGCCCACGCCGGCCGCCGCGAGCGTGGCCACCGCGCCGCCGGCCAGGAAGCCGATGCGGGCGCCGTAGGCGTCGGTCACCCAGCCGACCAGCGGGGCGCCGAGCGGCGTGCCGCCCATGAAGACCATCATGAACAGGCTCATGACACGCCCGCGCATCGCGGGATCCGTGCCGAGCTGGATGCCGGAGTTGGCGGTCACGTTGATGGTGAGGCCGGCCATCCCGATCGGCACGAGCAGCACCGCGAAGACCCAGAACGAGGGCGCGAGGGCCGCCGCGATCTCCAGGAGGCCGAAGAGGAGGGCCGCGCCGACGAGGAGCCGCATCCGCGAGCTGCCCCGGCGCGCGGCGAGCAGGGCGCCCACCAGCGAGCCGCCCGCCATCAGGGTGTTGAGCAGGCCGTAGGTGCCGGCACCGGCGTGGTAGACGTCGTTGACGAAGGCCGTGAGCCAGATGGGGAAGTTGAAGCCGAAGGTGCCGATGAACCCGACGAGGACGATCGGCCACACGAGGTCGGGACGCCCCGCCACGTAGCGCAGGCCCTCCCGCAGCTGGCCCTTGCCGCGCGGCGCGCGGTCGACCTGGTGGAGCTCGGCGGTGCGCATCAGCAGCAGTCCGGCGACGGGCGCGACGAAGGACAGGCCGTTGAGGAGGAACGCCCAGCCGCTGCCCACGGCGGTGATCAGCACACCGGCGACGGCGGGCCCGATCAGGCGCGCGGACTGGAAGTTGGCGGAGTTGAGGCTGACGGCGTTGCGCAGGTCGGCGGGGCCGACCATCTCCACGACGAAGGCCTGGCGGGCGGGGTTGTCGACCACGGTGACGAGGCCGAGGACGAAGGCCGTGAGGTAGACGTGCCAGACCTGCACGTGGCCGGAGAGGGTGAGGACGGCCAGCGCGAGGCCGGTGACGCCCATGGCGCTCTGGGTGAGGAGGAGCAGCCGCCGCTTGGGGTAGCGGTCGGCGATCACGCCTCCGTAGAGCCCGAGCAGCATCATGGGCAGGAACTGCAGGGCCGTGGTGATGCCGACGGCGGCGGAGGAGCCGGTGAGGCTGAGGACCAGCCAGTCCTGGGCGATGCGCTGCATCCAGGTGCCGGTGTTGGAGACGACCTGGCCGGTGGCGAAGATGCGGTAGTTACGGACTCTGAGGGAACTGAAGGTGCCGCCCTTGGACCCGGGCACGGGGCTCGTGGCCGGGCCGGGCCGATGCAGGGCGGCGCTGTGTGCGGCGTCGTCGTGGCTGTTCGGTGCGGGTGCGGAGTCTGCTCCGTGTCCCGTACTCAAAGTGGGTTCGCCTCCTCCTGGCGCGTCCTACAGGTGCGCGAGTTTCTCGAGGACGGGTGCGGCGGCGCGCAGCGTCGCCCACTCCTCCTCGTCGAGCCGGCCCACGAGCTCGGTGAGCCAGACGTTCCGCTTGCGGCGGCTCTCTTCGAGCATGGCCTCGGCCCGCTCGGTCTGGGTGACCACCTTCTGGCGGCGGTCCTCGGGGTGCGGCTCCAGCCGGACCAGGCCCTTGGCTTCGAGCAGGGCGACGATGCGGGTCATCGACGGGGGCTGCACGTGCTCCTTGCGGGCGAGCTCGCCGGGCGTGGCACTGCCACAGCCGGCCAGCGTGCCCAGCACCGACATCTCCGTGGGGCTGAGCGATTCGTCGACCCGCTGGTGCTTGAGCCGACGCGACAGGCGCATGACACCGGAGCGCAGGGAGTTCACTGCGGCGGTATCGACTTGGGGGTCCCGGTCCGACATGTATTTAGCTTAACTCATTACTCCAGCTAAATAAAGTGGGTTGACCGGGCGCCCGGCGGCACGGGCGGGGCACGGAGGTGGCACGGCAGGGGGCAGGGTGGGGCACGGGGCGGGGCGGGGCAGGGCTCGACCGGGGAGCGCGCCCCGCGCCTACCCTGGAAGTGCGGCCCAGTGAACGCACCCCGGGAGGCCGTCATGACCAGGAAAGTCGCCGACTGCCGCAGGTTCCCCAGCGAGACGGACTGCTCGCTGACCATCACCGGCGAGGAGGACGAGGTCGTCCGCGCCGCCGCCGAGCACGCCGTTTCCGTCCACAAGCACCAGGACAGCCCCGCGCTGCGGGAGCAGATCCGCGAAACGCTGGAGGACGAGAAGGCCAGCGCCTGACGCTGTCCCGGCGACTCAGGCCGGGAAGCGCCGTCCCACCCAGCGCCACGCCAGCTCCAGCGCCCCGGCCGCCACCGCCGCAATGGCGACGGCGGCCCAAGGCAGGGTCGTCCCCACGAGCTTGAGCGCGAAGAAGTGCTGCAGCCAGGGCGTGCCGAGCACGACCAGGAAGCCCGCGCCCATGGCCAGGACCAGGCCGATCCGCCACCACGTGTACGGGCGCGCGATGATCGCGAGGACCCACAGCGAGATCAGGAAGAGCGTCAGCGTCGCCGCGCTGGTCTCCGCGTCCAGGGAGCCCGGCCCCGTGTAGTAGTGCCGCGCCAGCAGGTACGCGCCGAACGTGGCGAGCCCCGCGATCGCCCCCGCCGGGACCGCGTACCGCATCACCCTGCGCACGAAGTGCGGCTGCGCCCGCTCCGTGTTCGGCGCGAGGGCCAGGAAGAACGCGGGGACGCCGATGGTCAGCGTGGAGAGCAGCGTCAGGTGGCGCGGCAGGAACGGGTAGGGCACCCGGCAGCAGACGACGAGGATCGCGAGCAGCACCGAGTAGACCGTCTTGGTCAGGAACAGCGTCGCCACGCGCGTGATGTTGCCGATGACGCGGCGGCCCTCCGCCACCACCGACGGCAGCGTCGCGAAGCTGTTGTTCAGCAGCACGATCTGCGCGACGGCCCGGGTCGCCTCGGAGCCCGAGCCCATCGAGACGCCGATGTCGGCGTCCTTCAGCGCGAGGACGTCGTTCACGCCGTCGCCGGTCATGGCCACGGTGTGCCGGCGGTGCTGCAGCGCGCCGACCATGTCCCGCTTCTGCTGCGGCGTGACCCGCCCGAAGACCGCGCCCTCCTCCAGCACGCGCGCCATCGCCTCCCGGTCCGGCGGCAGCCGCCGCGCGTCGACCGGCCCCCGGGCGCCGGTCAGCCCCAGCTTGGCGGCCACGGCACCGACGGAGACGGCGTTGTCGCCGGAGATGACCTTCGCGGAGACGTCCTGCTCGGCGAAGTAGCGCAGGGTCTCGCCCGCGTCCGGGCGCAGCCGCTGCTCCAGGACCACCAGCGCCGCGGGCCGTACGCCGTCGGTGATGCCCGGATCGTCCAGGCCGCGGGTGCGGGCGGCGGCGCGGGCGAGCAGCAGCACCCGCAGGCCCTGCGCGTTGAGGTCCTCGACCTGCGCGAGGGCCGGGTCGCCGGCGGGCAGCAGCACGTCGGGGGCACCCAGCAGCCACGTGCCGCTGTCGCCGTCGGGGGAACGGAGGGTGGCGCCGCTGTACTTCCGGGCGGAGGAGAAGGGCAGCGACGCCGTGCACTGCCAGTGCGGGCCGCCGCCGTCCGGCGAGGGGTAGGCGTCGATGATCGCCTGGAGGCTGGCGTTGGGGCGGGGGTCGGCCTTGCCGAGGGCGCCGAGCACGTGGCGCACGTAGGCCTCGCGGTGGCTGGGGGCTTCGCCCTCGGGAGCGGCCTCCGGCGCGGTCGCGGACTCGCTCTCGGATGGGGCCTCACCGTCCAGCAGCCGCAGCTCGCTGACGTCCATGCCGCCCTCGGTGAGCGTGCCCGTCTTGTCCAGGCAGACGACGTCGACGCGCGCGAGCCCCTCGATCGCGGGCAGCTCCTGGACGAGGCACTGCTTGCGGCCGAGGCGGATGACGCCGATGGCGAAGGCGACCGAGGTGAGCAGCACGAGGCCCTCCGGGACCATCGGCACGATCCCCGCGACCATCCGCCGGACGGCTTCCCTCCAGTCGCGGTCCTGGACGATCCACTGGCTGGCGATCAGGCCGACGGCGGTCGGCAGCATCATCCACGTGACGTACTTGAGGATCTGGCTGATTCCGGTGCGCAGCTCGGAGTGGACGAGCGTGAACCGGGACGCCTCCTCGGCGAGCCGGGCCGCGTACGCCCTCCGCCCGACCTTGGTCGCGGCGAAGGCGCCACCGCCGGCGACGACGAACGACCCCGACATGACGGGGTCGCCGGGCTGCTTCACGACGGGGTCGGCCTCGCCGGTCAGCAGCGACTCGTCGATCTCCAGGCCCTCGGCCTCCAGGACGCGCCCGTCCACGACGCACTTGTCACCCGGGCCGAGCTCGATCACGTCGTCGAGGACGATGCCGGACGTGGGGATCTCGCCGGGCGCGCCGTCGCGGCGGACGGTCGGCCGGGCCTCGCCGATGACGGCGAGCGAGTCAAGGGTCTTCTTGGCCCGCAGCTCCTGGACGATGCCGATCGCGGTGTTGGCGACGATGACGAACCCGAAGAGGCCGTCCTGGAGGGGGCCGACGACGAGGATGATCAGGAAGAGGACGCCGATGATGGCGTTGAAGCGGGTGAAGACGTTGGCCCGGACGATCTCCGCGGTGGAACGCGAGGAGCGCACGGGCACGTCGTTGACCTCGCCCCGGGCCACCCGCTCGGCAACCTCGGCCGCGCTGAGCCCCGGGTGCGGCGCGGGCAGGTGTTCCTCGGTCGCGGTCTGCGCCGGATCGCTCATGAGTCCGACGGTACGGGGGTGCCGGGCGCCATGCCTTCCGAACGAACCGCAACCGGCCCCGCGGCGGCGGTGGGGGGGAGGGCCGCAAGCCGCCCGAGGCCCCACCCCACAGCTGCCGGCTTACGGCTGCCCGCCGCGTGCCCGGTGGGCATGGGTGGCCCGCACCCATGAATCCGCCGCAGCGGCGCTCAGCCCCCACGGACGTATCCGGCGGTGCCGCGCCTACCCCAGGCCCTACGCCTTTGCCCGCCGGGCTACGGGCACCCGCCCCGGGCCGGCTCGGTAGGGGCCTCCGCTAGGTCCGGTATCGGTAGCGGATACGGCCGCGGGTGAGGTCGTACGGGCTCAGTTCCACGAGCACCCGGTCGTACGGGAGGATCTTGATGTAGTTCTTCCGGATCTTCCCGCTGATGTGCGCGAGGACCGTGTGCCCGTTCTCAAGCTCCACCTTGAACGTGGCGTTGCGCAGACACTCGACGACGGTGCCCTCGACCTCCACGCCTCCTGACGTTTTCGTCATGGCTCTCACTGCTCCGTTCCGTGGTCGCGGACGAGCTCCAAGGTGCCGCCCGCCCGCCGGGCACCGACGCCCTCGAACAGGGCGGTGGCCGCCGCGTTGGATTCGTTCACCTCGGCCCACGCCGAAGCGGTCCCGGAGCGGTGCAGGGAGCCCAGCGCGTGGGCCAGCAGCGCCCGGGCGATGCCGAGGCGGTGCCTGTCGGCCCGGACGGCGATCAGCCCGATCCGTGGCTGCCGGGTCAGCGGCACCACCCGGATCAGCCCCACGTACCGGCCGGCCTGCCGCGCCACCGCGTACTTCGACGGGTCGAGCACGGTCGTCCCCGCCGGACGCGGCAGCACCTCGGCCGGCATCGTCCGCCATCCGGCCGCGGCCTCGACCTCGCGGCGGATGACGCGGTCCAGGGCCCGCAACGGCCCCTCCTCCGCCTCACCGGCGGGCACGATCGTCACGCCCGACGGCGGCCGCACCGGGCCGAGCCCGGTGACCTGCGGGTCGGTCGGCACGAGATAGCCCCGCTCACGGCGGGCAACGGCGAAGCCGGCCCGCTCCCAGGCGGACACGGAGTCCTGGTCGGACTCGTCGGCCACGGCGTACAACGGTTCCGGAAGGTCCGCCAGCATGGCGTCGGCGATGCGGTCGAAGACCGCGTCGTGCCACGCGTCGATGCTGATGAAGAGCCGCCCGTCGGGCCGGCGCGAAGCGTCCCCGCGGCCGACCACCACTGGGTCGTCCTCCGCGGCGTGTACGCCATGGACGGCATGCCACTGCGTGTCCGAAACCCGCGTGACCACGACCGCGTGATCGTCCGCGGCGGCCAAAGGGAAATGCACAGAGTTCATAGGTGTTGCCTCTCAGGAGTGCCTTGTCCGAGGCGCTCCCGGCGACACCTACGTCAACCGCCCACCGCGATGAAAAGGGGGAGCACCCACAGGGTTACAGCCTTCATGGGTCTCACCTCCTCGCGTTCTCTCACGGCTGCGCAGACGCTAGCAGCCTCGATCGGCCGGCCCAACCTATTTACCGGCCCGGGCTCTTTCACCGGTCCGGGCCCTTCTGCCGGCCCGGGCTCTTCAAACGGCCTGCCGGCCGGCCGCGTCCGCCTCCGCCCGCCGGATCGCCGCATCGCGCTTGCGGACGTACCAGACGCCGATCAGGCCCAGGCCGCCGCCCGCCAGGCAGGTCCACAGCCACCACAGGTGCCCGTGATCGTCGAACCAGCCGTAGAACGGGAGCTGGGCGAGGAAGAGGACGAACCAGATGACCGTGCCGCCGGTGATCGTGGCGACGACGTTGCCCTCCAGAGGCTCCGGCGCTTCGTGCCTGGGTGTCCACTTCGTCATGCGCGCAAGCGTAGTCCGTGGCGGGCGGAAGACCCCGGGGGACCCCGTACCGGGACCCGTACCGCATAAGGGTCTACGCGCGGAGATAGCAATCCCGCGCTTGTTTATTCATACTGAATCGAACGGAAGATGACCGGCCGGTTTTGTTTGATCATACAGCTGAGCCCCGGTTCATGATCCATCCGCGTGTCCCCCGCCGCCTGCGACCTCCCCGTAGGCCCATCCGACTGAGGTTTCGTATGCCCACCTCGGCCACTTCCCCGGTCGACGCCCAGCAGCCGCCCCCGCCGCCGTCCTCCCAGCCCAAGAACGCCCTCGACCGGTACTTCCGGATCACCGAGCGGGGCTCGTCCGTCTCCCGGGAGCTCCGCGGCGGTCTGGCCACCTTCTTCGCGATGGCCTACATCGTCGTGCTGAACCCGATCATCCTCGGTGCCGGCCAGGACAAGTTCGGCCACCAGCTGGACAACGCCCAGCTGGTCACGGCCACCGCCCTGATGGCCGGCCTCAGCACCGTCCTCATGGGCGTCATCGGCAACGTGCCGATCGCGTGCGCCGCCGGCCTCGGCATCAACGCCGTCGTCTCGCTGCAGCTCGCCCCCAAGATGAGCTGGCCCGACGCGATGGGCATGGTGGTGCTGGCGGGCCTGGTGCTGATGGTGCTGGTCGCCTCCGGCCTGCGGCAGCGCGTCATGGACGCCATCCCGGGCGGACTGCGGCGCGCGATCGCGATCGGCATCGGCCTCTTCATCTCGCTGATCGGCCTCGTCGACTCCGGCTTCGTCACCCGCAACCCCGACGCCGCGCACACCACCGTGCCGATGGGCCTCGGCCAGGGCGGCCAGCTGCACGGCTGGCCGGTGCTGGTCTTCGTCGTCGGCCTCGCGCTGACGTTCATCCTGGTCGTCCGCAAGACGCGCGGCGCGATCCTCATCGGCATCGTCGTGATGACGTTCGTGGCGATCGTCATCAACTCGCTCGCCAAGATCCCCGGCACCAGCTGGGGCCTGTCCGTCCCCCAGGTCCCGGACAAGATCGTGGGCGCTCCCGACTTCGGCCTCATCGGCCACATCAGCCTCTTCGGTGGCTTCCGTGAGGTCGGGCTGCTGACCGGCTGCCTGTTCGTCTTCACCGTGCTGCTCTCGGGCTTCTTCGACGCGATGGGCACGATCATCGGCGTCGGCGAGGAGGCCGGCCTCACGGACGAGAAGGGCCAGCTGCCGAACATGGGCAAGATCCTCATGGTCGACGGCCTCGCGGTCGCGGGCGGCGGCCTCGGCTCGGCCTCCGCCAACACGTGCTTCGTGGAGTCCACGGCCGGCGTCGGCGAAGGCGCCCGTACGGGCCTGGCCAACCTGATGACCGGCGGCCTCTTCCTCCTCGCCCTGGTCTTCACCCCGCTGGCCACGGTCGTCCCCTCCCAGGCGGCCACGCCCGCCCTGCTGGTCGTCGGCTTCCTGATCATGGCGGCCAACGTCAAGGAGATCGACTGGAGCGACTTCACCATCGCGATCCCTGCGTTCCTGACGATCATCGCGATGCCGTTCACGTACTCGATCACCAACGGCATCGGCATCGGCGTGCTCGCCTTCATCCTCCTGCGGATCGCCGACCGGCGCGGCCGGGAGATCCCCTGGCTGCTGAACGTCGTCGGGCTCTGCTTCCTCGTGTACTTCTTCCTGGACCCGATCGAGCAGATGCTGGGTGTGAAGTAGCCCCGAAGTAGCCACGAAGTAGCCACGCGTCTTCACAGGCCCCCGGTGGGCGCCCGTTCGGGGTGTTCGCCGGGGGCTTTTACGTGCCCGCCGCGTCGGCCCGCCGACCCGCCGTCCCCTCAGGGATCCACCTCCCCTTCGCCGTGGCAGGTCGTGCACGGCGCCTCGTGCTGCCAGCCCTCCTCGTCCTCCCACTCGATCTTTCCGCTCCCCTGGCACGACGAGCACAACGGCACCGGCGCCGACCCCCCTTCGATCCGGTCGTACACGGCGTCCTCCTCCAAGAGGACCGCGTTCACTCCTGGCGGTGCGTTCTTGGTCACCTTGATGCGCAGACGGCCCTCCCACGCCCCGGCGACGACGCCCTCGATCCCGTCGACCCACCCCGAACCACTCGCCTCGACCCGGATCCTGTCGCCGTCCCGGACAGCACTCACCGCAGATCACTCCCATCGCCCGCGCCCGTTGGGAACATGCTGGTCCTCGCAAGCAACGGCACACAAGGCGGACGGTCCACCGGCCGACGCACACCGGGGCGTGGCGCGCAGGCCGGTCTAGGGGCTGTTGGGGGGCTGGTCGGTGGCCGACCGCCCGTTTCGTAAGGGCTGAGGTCAAGACAGGCTGGCAGCAGGGGGAGGGGTGGGGGGCTCGGGTCCGGTTTGGGATTGCCTGGGGCCGGTGGGCGGTTGGCCGCCGTACTCGCGCCGTCACGGATGCGGGAGCGTGAGGAGACCTTGCGCATGGGTTGTGGCTGGCGGGGAGCTGGCTGCTGCCGCGATGTGGTGCCTGCCGTCGTGGGCGCTTCGCTCAGCTCGCCACCGTCGTGGCTGAGCGAGCGACTGACCCTAAGCGGGGGCTGGTGGGATGGGGCGGAGCTGGTGGGACAGCGGAGGCCGCCAGCAGGCAACTAAGCACCGTTATCCACCCGCCTGAGGGCTGGATCGGTTGATAGCGGGGCTGAGAACGGCGAACAAGCCACCAGAGAGCAGTTGAGGCCCCGATATCCACCCCTACGACGCTCAGACCGGTTGATTACCGTGCCGAGAAGGACGAGCAGACCACCAGAGCCACCAAAGGTCAGTTGAGCCCCAGCATCCACCCGCATGACGCTCCAACCGGTGGATTCCGTGCCAAGAACGGCCCACCAGCCGCCAGCCCCCTCCCCTCCGCACCCGCCCGCTCAGCCACAGCGGTGGCGCGCCTAGCGAAGCGCCCACGACGGGCCCCGCCACATCGCGGCAGCAGCCCGCTCCCCCTCAGCCACAACCTATGGGCGCGATCTCCTCACGCACCCGCATCCGCGACGGCAGGAGTACGGCGGCCAACCGCCCACCCACCCCAGGCAATCCCAAACCGGACCCAAGCCCCCCACCCCTCCCCCTGCTGCCAGCCTGTTCTGACCCGCACCCAACCCACGGATCCGCACCACAAACCCCACCCCCGCATCACCGTCCGCCGTCACGGGATCACGCCACCGCAGGAGTCGGTCCGTTCGGCGTTCGAATGGGTGGGAAGCCCGATACCGTACCGGCAAGGGACCGTTGCACCGGCACCGTCGGGGAGGGGACTGCTCCATGGCCATCCAGGGCGCAGACGAAAAGAACGGGCCGTTACCGGGCGTCTATCGCATCGATCCCGAGGCGTCCCGGATCCGCTTCCGGATTCGGTCGTTCTTCGGGCTGTTCCCGGTGAAGGGGACGTTCTCCGTCGGGCAAGGGCGGATCACCGTCGCGGAGCCCGAGTCCGCCTCCACGGCCGAGGCTGTGATCCCCGTCGACAGCTTCGCCAGCGGGAACGCGCAGCGGGACCGGCACATCCGGTCCGCCGACTACCTCGACTCGGCGCTGCACCCCGAGATCCGTTTCCACGGCGGCGGCGTCCGGCGCGCGGACGGCGAAGTGACCCTGCACGGCAAGCTGACCGTGCGCGGCGTCACCCGGCCGGCGGTCCTCACCCTCGGGGAGGTCGTTGCGGACGGTCCGCGCCTGAGCGTACGGGCCACGGCCATCGTCGACCGCTACGCCTTCGGCGTCACCAACGCCAAGGGAATGACGGGCCGTCGGCTGCGGATCGCGCTCGACGTGGTGGCCGTGCGCTGAGCCGGCGGGCCGTCCCGCGAGACCCCGTGCGCGCCCCCGTACCACCCCCGTTCCCCCTGTCACCGCCGTGCAGAACCGGTACCTTCGGGGGAAAAGCGGCTGGTGATCCAAGGCGGTCTTAGGGGATTCGGTGGGGATCGAGAGCGATCAGCTTGTGTACGACTATCTGAGCCGGGTCGGGGACATCGCCCAGCGGCAGGCGGAGCTGACGTCCGGCGACCGCATGCGCCTGGTCTCCCGGCTGCGGACGGAGATCGAGCGGCGCAGGGCCTCCGAGGGCGCCGACACGCCCGCCGCGGTCCAGCGCATCCTCGCCGGCCTCGGCACGCCGGACGAGGCCGTCGCCGGGGCGGGCGCCGCGGCCGCGGGTGGGCGCGGGGGCGGCGGGAGCGAGGGCGGCGGCCGCGTGCCGGCGCCCCGCCGTGAGGGCGAGCGCGCCCGTACGGGCCGCACCGGCCGTACCGGACGCATCGGTCGAACCACCCCGGCCGCACCCGCCGACCCCCCGT
Organism: Streptomyces sp. NPDC008001; assembly: GCF_042958085.1. Taxonomy (NCBI): domain Bacteria; kingdom Bacillati; phylum Actinomycetota; class Actinomycetes; order Kitasatosporales; family Streptomycetaceae; genus Streptomyces; species Streptomyces sp. NPDC008001. The sequence goes on from NZ_JBIBIZ010000006.1 coordinate 358,693, forward strand.
CGTACGCCGCAGGGCCCCCGTCGTACGCCGACGGCCCGCCCTCGTACGCCGCTCCCGAGCGGCCCGCGGCCGAGGTGGCCGCCGGGGCCGCCCCGGCCGGCACCGGTGGGGCGGCCGGCACCGGTGGGGCGCCGGACTGGTGGAGCGTCGAGGCTCCCGCCTCCTCCCCCTCCCCCATGTCCCCCGCCTCTTCCTCCGCGCTCGCGTCCCCCTTCGCCGGCGGGGCGCACGGGCAGACCACGATCCACGGCTTCACCGGCGGCATCGAGATCCCCGACATACTGAAACCGCCTCCGCCGCCCGGCGACCCGGAGGAGCCCGAAGGGCCCGAGGGCCGGAAGGGCGAGCACGGCTCGGAAGGCACGTTCGGCGACGAGGACTACGAGGAGGACGGCGGTCCGCGCCGGCCGAGCCTCTTCCGGCGGGCCGACGGCGCGCCCGTCCCGCTGCTGCTCCTGCTCGTGGCCCTGATCCTGGTCGTGGGTGCCGTGCTCGGCAACTGGATCGTCATCGCGGCCGGCTGGGCCCTCGCCTACCTCACCCGCAAGCTCTCGCACACCGAGTCCAAGTGGGCGGTCATGGGCGTGCCGGGGCTCGTCGCGGCCGCCGGGATCGTCTGGCTGTGGGGCCGCACGGAAGGGCGCTGGGGCGATCCCGTGCCGGACGGCGGCCTGGGCGCGGCGATGTCGGACACGTGGCCCTGGGTGCTGAGGGGGGCGGCCGTCGCCTCCGCGGCGTTCGTCGTCTGGCGCTCCCGCCGCCCGGGCTGACGCCACCACGGGCCGAGCGGCCGACCACGGGAAACGGCCGGCACGCCCCCCGGCGGCCCGTCCGCGACGCCCCCCTCAAGCCCCCTCCCCCGTCCCCATGACCTCCCCCGCACAATGGGGCGCATGAGCCTCGCCCCGCGCACCCCCCGCTTCACGGTCGGTTTCGACCTGGACCTGACCCTGGTCGATTCCCGCCCGGGCATCCGGGCCGCCTACGAGGCGCTGGCCGCCGCCACCGGTGCCGCCATCGACATCGACCTCGTCGTCGGCCGGATCGGGCCGCCGCTGGAGCAGGAGCTGGCCCACTGGTTCCCCGCGGACCGGGTCGCCGAGGCCGCCGCCTTCTACGTGGCCGCCTACCCCGAGCACGGCATCGCCCCCTCCCCCGCCCTGCCGGGCGCCCGCGAGGCCGTGGCCGCGGTGCGCGCACTGGGCGGGCAGGCGGTCGTCGTCACCGCCAAGAACCCCCGGAACGCCCGCCTCCACCTCGATCACCTGCGCATCGAACCGGACGTGCTCGTCGGCTCGCTGTGGGCCGAGGACAAGGCCGTGGCGCTGCGCGAGCACGGCGCGGACGTGTACGTGGGCGACCACGTCGGCGACGTGCGCGGAGCCCGTGCGGCCGGGGCGCTGTCCGTGGGCGTGACGACCGGGCCCTGCCCGGCGGAGGAGCTGCGGGCGGCGGGCGCGGACGTCGTCCTCGCCGGGCTGACGGACTTTCCGGAGTGGCTGCGCGGCTACCTGGCCGCGGGCGAGCCCGTCGCGGAGGCGCGCGCCTGACGGCGCTGGGCGGCGATCGACCGCAGCACCCCGGCGCCCGCGATGAGGAATCCCACCCCCATCAGCATGCAGACGAAGTACGCTGCGGGAGGCAGCGGATCGGCGCCCAGGAACAGCGGGGCGACCGTCGCCAGGGTGGCCACCGCGCCGACGAGGAAGACGATGGCGCCGATGCGTACCAGCAGATCCCCGGCCCGGGGCGTTTCACTACTCACCCGACCAGGGTAGATGCCTGGGCGTGGGGTGGGGCCGGGGACGTCTTGTCACCGGGCCCGGCACCATTAGCCTTGGGGGGTAGCGGGTCTTGCGACCCGCTGTAGTGCTATCAAGAGCTGTTTTCCCGTCGAACGCCGGTCATGAGCAACGGTTTCCGGCGGGACCGCTGCCTATACACCGATTTCCCAATTCCCCCATTTCCGAATTTTCCGACGAGACACGAGGACGAGGACAGACGTGCCTACCGGCAAGGTCAAGTGGTTCAACAGCGAGAAGGGCTTCGGCTTTCTCTCCCGCGACGACGGCGGAGACGTCTTCGTGCACTCCTCGGTGCTCCCGGACGGGGTCGACTCCCTCAAGCCCGGACAGCGGGTGGAGTTCGGTGTCGTGGCCGGTCAGCGGGGCGACCAGGCCCTGTCGGTGATGCTGCTCGACCCCACGCCGTCGGTGGCGGCCGCCCAGCGCCGCAAGCCCGACGAGCTGGCGTCGATCGTCCAGGACCTCACCACCCTACTGGAGAACGTCACCCAGCAGCTGGAGCGCGGCCGTTACCCCGACAAGGCCCACGGCGCCAAGATCGCCGGCATGCTCCGCGCCGTCGCCGACCAGCTGGACGTCTAGCCTCCGTCCGTTACCCGTACGCCGTTACTACTCGTAACTACTCGTACGAGCGCGCTCCCGTACGCCGTTACCCGTACGAGCGCGCTCAGACGAACGCGAGCGCATCCGGGCCGAGGGGCGGTACGAGCCCCTCGGCCGCGGCCCTGGTCAGCAGCCCGCGGACCGCCGCGTAGCCGTCCTCCCCGAGGTCGGCCGTGAATTCGTTGACGTACAGCCCGATGTGCTGGTCGGTGACCTTCGGGTCCATCTCCTGCGCGTGCTCCAGCACGTACGGCCGCGAGGCCTCCGGGTCGTCCCACGCCATCCGTACGGACGTCCGCGCCGCCTCCGCCAGCCCGCGCAGCCGCTCCGCGCCGAGCGAGCGCTTGGCGATGATCGCCCCCAGGGGGATCGGCAGGCCCGTGGTGTCCTCCCAGTGCTCGCCCATGTCGGCCAGGCACTGCAGCCCGTAGTCGCCGTACGTGAACCGCGCCTCGTGGATCACCAGGCCCGCGTCCACCTTGCCGTCCCGGACGGCCGGCATGATCTCGTGGAACGGCAGGACGACCACCTCGCCGACCCCGCCCGGCACCTCCGCCGCCAGCCACAGCCGGAAGAGCAGGTACGCCGTCGAGCGCTCGCTCGGCACCGCCACCGTCTTCCCCGCGAGGGACACGGGACCGCCGTCCGTCTCCCGCGTGAGCACCAGCGGCCCGCAGCCGCGGCCCAGGGCGCCGCCGCACGGCAGCAGGGCGTACTCGTCCAGCACCCACGGCAGGACCGCGTAGGAGACCTTCAGGACGTCGAACTCGCCGCGCTCTGCCATGCCGTTGGTGACGTCGATGTCCGCGAACGTGACGTCCAGGGCGGGCGCGCCGGGGACCCGGCCGTGCGCCCAGGCGTCGAAGACGAACGTGTCGTTCGGGCAGGGCGAGTAGGCGATCTTCACCGGCCCGCTCGTCCGCAGGGGCTCGCTCTCGGGGAAGGTCTCGCTCATCAGCTGCTCCAGGTCTCGGAGGGAGCCGCCAGCAGCGCCTCCCGCAGGGCTGCGGAGGCGCCGGCGAGGGCCTCCAGGGCGTCGCCGATGCGCCACGCGGCGCGGTCGCGCGGGCCGACGGGGTTGGACACCGCCCGGATCTCCAGGACGGGCACGCCGTGCACGGCCGCCGCCTCGGCCACCCCGAAGCCCTCCATGGCCTCCGCGAGCGCCCCGGGCCGCGCGGCCACGAGGGCGGCGGCCCGCTCGGCGGTACCGGTCACGGTCGACACGGTGAGCACCTCGCCGCGCTGCGCCCCGGCCGCCTCGGCGACGGCGCGCACCAGTGCCTCGGGGGGCCGGTGCTCCACCGTCCCGAAGCCGAGGTCGGTGACGGGGACGAAGCCGGCGGGCGTCTCGGCGCCCAGGTCCGCCGCCACGATCGCGTCGGACACGACGACGGAGCCCACGGCCGCGCTCCGGCCGGGCCGCCCGGCGTCGCCGGCGGGGACCGCGAAGCCGCCGCCGATGCCCGCGGAGACCACCAAGCCGTAGGGGCTGCCGGAGAGCGCCGCGGCGGCCAGGGCCGTCGCGGTGCCCGCGGCCGCGGCGGCCGGGCCCACGCCGGCGGCCAGCACGTCGATCACGAGCGGCTCCGGACCCGGGGCGGGCCGGTGCAGCACGTAGCCGGGCACGGCGAACTCGACGACGGGGCCGGATGCGGCTTCGGCGGGGCGGGTGCCTGTGCCGGAGCCGGCGTCCGCACCCGCGTCCGGGCCGCTGTCCGGCGCCGCGGCACCGCGGACGACCGCGTCGCGCTCCGCGGCGACGGCGGTGACGACGAGGACGCGCATCAGCGGGACCGCCGGTCCGCCGGGCCCGTACGGCACGTACGCCACGTATGGCGGCCCGTACGGCCCGTCCGGTCCCTCCGGCCCGTCAGCGCTCGTGCGCCGCTCAGCCCTTGTCCAGTTCGAGCTTGACGTTCCACACGCCGTCCTCGGTGATGACCGACAGGATCACGTCCTTCTCGAAGCGCTGCTCCATCCGGTTGACGAAGAGCTGCTCGCCGTTGAGCGACGTGTAGGTCTGCTTGAGCTGGTTGGTCTGCTGCTGGGCGTTGACGGCCACGAGCCAGCCCTTGTCGGCCATCTTGGGGTCGACGCCCACGCGGACCTTGTCGCCCGGCTGGACCTTCACGGTCTTGACGGACTTGTCGGCCATGCACTTGTTGAGGGCGCCCTGGTCGAGCTTCTTGCCGTCGTCGAAGCAGGCGGCCTCGGTGGTCACGGTGGTCGAGCCCACGGTCACCGTCGCCAGCGGCGTCGGCTTGTCGCAGGCGGACAGGGCGACGAGCCCGAAGGCCACGGCGCCGACAGCGGCAGCGGCGCGGCGGCGCTTGCCCCGGAAAATCGCAGCGGTCATGCGGGCAGGCTATCGGGCCGCCCAGGTCAGGCCACGCGGGGGTGCGGTGAGCCACGCCGTGCCGCGGCCAGCAGGCCCCGTACGGCTGTCGCCACCCCCAGGGCGAGGACCGCGGAGGCGACCGCCATGCCGAGGGTGCCGTTGAGCGGCAGCAGGATGCCGATGGCACCGCCGGCCACCCAGCTCATCTGGAGCAGCGTCTCCGAGCGGGCGAACGCGGAGGTGCGGACCTCCTCCGGCACGTCCCGCTGGATGAGGGAGTCCAGGGACTGCTTCCCGAGCGCCTGGGCGATGCCCGCGACGGCCGCCACCAGCACCACGAAGAACGGCCCGTAGAACACGGCGGTGGCGACGGCCGTGCCCAGCGACGCCATCAGCACCAGCGCGATCGTCTTCTCCGGGCCGCGCGAGCGCAGCAGGGCGCCGATGGCCGTGCCCAGGGCGTTGCCCGCCCCGGCAGCGACCGCGACGACGCCGAGCGAGAAGGCCGGGCTCAGGCCGCCGAGGGGGTGGACGCGCAGGAGGAAGGCGAGGAAGAAGGTGAGGAAGCCGGAGAGCATGCGCATGGCGCTGTTGGCTTGCAAGGCGTGCAGGACGGAGCTGCCTACGGTGCGGAGGCCGGGCGGCCGGGATGCCTTGTTTTTGCCGTTCCGGCCGTTCTTTCCGTTCCAGCCGTTCTTGCCGTTTCTACCGTTTCTGCCGTTTCCGCGATTCCTGCTGTACCTGCCGTACCTGCTACTTCTACCGTTTCCGCCGTTTTTGTTCTTTACATCGGATGGTCCGGCGAGGGCCGGGCTCCGGCGGCGGTGCGAAGGGTGCTCGCCGGAGACCAGGCGGGCCCGCGCCTCGCCCTTCGCCGAGTCGACCTTGTGCGGGAGGGAGAACGACAGCACCGTACCGAGGACGAACACGACGAAAGCCCCGTAGAGCGGGTATTCCGGTCCCACCTTGTGCAGCGCCGCCCCCAGCGGGGCCGCCAGGCCCGTCGCCAGCAGCCCGCCGAGGGTCACCCGGGAATTCGCCTTCACCAGCGAGATCCGCGGGGGCAGCAGCCGCGGCACGACGGCCGAGCGCACCACCCCGTACGCCTTCGACGCCACGAGGACGCCGAGCGCCGCCGGATACAGCTCCAGGCCGCCGCTCGCCACCGCGCCCGACATCGTCAGCGCGAGCAGCGCCCGCGTCAGCATGGCGCCCGCCATCGCCGCGCGGCGGCCGTGCGGGAGCCGGTCGAGGAGCGGGCCGATCACGGGGGCCAGGAGGGTGAAGGGGGCCATCGTGACCGCCAGGTAGAGCGCCACCCGGCCGCGCGCCTGGTCCGTGGGGACCGAGAAGAACACCGTGGACGCCAGTGCGACCGTGATGAGCATGTCCCCGGCGGAATTCACGGCGTGCAACTCGATCAGCTTGCCCAGCCCGGACTCGCCCGCGCCGTGCGCGTGCGTCGCTTTGCGCACGCCCCGCGCGGCAGCCGCGAACGGGGCGCGCAGCACGCGGCCGGCGCCCCGGGCCGTACGGCGCAGCGGTCCGCCCTCGACCGACCGGATGGCTCCCACCACGCCATACTGCCCCAACTCGCACCGCGCAGGGCGCTTTCGCCGCTGTGGACGGCGCCCGCGGCCGGGCGGGCGCGCGGGCGGAAGGGGGGCTCGCCGCGGCCCGGCTATCCCCGGTGCCGCCGAGCGGGGTAGCGTGCGTAGCGCGCCACCGGCGGTCGTTCTTGGCCGCGCTCCGAGTCTCGATCCCGCAGAATGGGAGTGACTAGGTGTGCCCGAAACCGTTCGGGCGCGGACGTCGACGCGGTCCTGAGGTCCGCTCCGTCCGCCGACCCGGCCGATCGGCTGGCGCACTCGTGAGACGGCGTGGAAGAGAGAATCGATTCTTGTGAGTGCTGCGATGCGAAGCCGTACCCCGGACCGCCTGTGCGCCGAGGCGGTCGACATGGCCCGTGCGGCGGCCGAGGAGGCCGCCCGGCCCGGCACGGTGGGCGAGCATGTCCAGGCCGTCGCCGACGGGGACCGCGTCGTCACGCACTACTTCCTCTGCACGGACCCCGGCTACCGCGGCTGGCGCTGGGCCGTCACCGTCGCCCGGGCCTCCCGCGCCAAGGCCGTCACCCTCGACGAGACGGTCCTGCTGCCCGGCCCGGACGCCCTCCTCGCCCCCGAGTGGGTGCCCTGGAGCGAGCGGCTGCGCCCCGGCGACATGGGCCCGGGCGACCTGCTGCCCACCGACGCCGAGGACCTGCGGCTGGAGCCCGGCTGGAGCGGTGAGGACATCCCGCCGCCGAACTCCGCCGTCTCCGAGGAGATGGACCGCCTCGCCGACGCCGAGGACGCCGACCTCGTCGCCGGTTCCCCCGCCGCCCAGCCGGCCGTCCCGGTGCGCGGCACGATCTCGGCGGTCGCCGAGGAGCTCGGGATGCGGCGCGCCCGCGTCCTGTCCCGCTACGGGCTGCACACCGCCGCCGACCGCTGGGACGAGACCCACGGCGCCAAGACCCCGATGGCCCAGGCCGCCCCGGCGTCCTGCGTCAGCTGCGGCTTCCTCGTGCCGATCGGGGGCTCCCTCGGTCAGGCGTTCGGCGTCTGCGCGAACGAGTTCGGGCCGGCGGACGGCCACGTCGTGTCCCTGTCGTACGGCTGCGGCGGCCACTCCGAGGCCGCGGTCATGCCGAAGCCTCCGCGGCCGGCGCCGCCGGTGATCGACGAAACGCTGGTCGACCCGATGCCGCTGCGCCCTGCGGCGGGCGAGGCGGCGTCGCCGTCCGGCGAGGACGACGAGGAGCTCGGCCACTCGTAGCGGGCCTGGCGGGCGAGCCCAGCCGTGTTCCAGCCCGTCCGGCGTTTGAGGACGAGCGCCCCCGGGCGCGATACGGCCCCGCATCCGGCCGCGCGCGCCCCGCCGGGACCGCGGCACACGCCCCGCAACCCGCCCGCGGTACGTTCGCCCTAGGCAACACCCACCGGCGGCAGGAGACGACACGTGAGCGGCACGGCAATGGTGCGGGGCGCAGCCGAAGGGGCGGATCCGTTCGGGACCGCCCGGCTGCGGCGTGGCGTGCTGGACGCCTGGGCGGCGTCGCCGGCCCGTTTCCGGGAGGACGCCAACGCCGAGGAGGACCTCGCCCTCGGCGGCTACCGCGACCGCCTCGTCGTCGAGCTCGCCCAGAACGCCGCCGACGCGGCCGCCCGCGCGGGCGTGCCCGGCCGTCTCCGGCTGACCCTGCACGCGGGCCGCAACGGCCGCCCGGCCGTGCTGGCCGCGGCGAACACCGGCGCCCCCCTGGACGAGGCGGGCGTCGAGTCGCTGGCCACGCTCCGGGCCTCGGCGAAGCGCAGTGAGGAGCGCGGCGACGAGCAGGGCGGCGGCAGCGTCGGCCGGTTCGGCGTGGGCTTCTCCGCGGTCCTGGCGGTCAGCGACGAACCGGCCGTCGTCGGCCGCTCCGGCGGCGTCCGCTGGTCGCTGGCGGAGGCACGGGCACTGGCCGCCCGCGAGGCGGTCCGGGCCCCCGGCCTGGCCGAGGAGATGGCCCGCCGCGAGGGCCACGTGCCCCTCCTGCGCCTTCCGCTCCCCGCCGAGGGCACCGCTCCCGACGGCTACGACACGGTCGTCGTCCTGCCGCTGCGCGACGGCGCCGCCGAGGACCTGACCGCCCGTCTGCTGGCCGGTGTCGACGACGCGCTGCTGCTGACCCTGCCGGGCCTGACCGAGGTCGTCGTCGAGACGGACGGCGCGGTACGGACCCTGACGCGCCGCCAGGAGGGCCCGTACGTCCTGGTGGACGACTCGGAGCGCGGCACCACGGCCCGCTGGCGGGTCGCCCGGGACGCCGGCGCCCTGGACGCCGCCCTGCTCAAGGGCCGCCCCGTGGAGGAGCGCCTCCGCCCTCACTGGTCGGTGACGTGGGCGGTGCCGGTGGGCGAGGACGGCGCACCCGTACGCCCCACCACCGCCCCCGTCGTGCACGCGCCGACGCCCACGGACGAGCCGCTGGGCGTCCCGGCACTGCTCATCGCCACCTTCCCGCTGGAGCCGACACGCCGCCACGCCGCGCCCGGACCGCTCACGGACTTCGTCACCGGGCGCGCCGCGGAGGCGTACGCCCGGCTGCTGCGCGACTGGCACCCGGTCGGCCCGGGGACGCTGGACCTCGTGCCCTCACCGCTGGCGCAGGGTGCGCTGGACGCGGAGCTGCGCCGGCAGATCCTGGACCGGCTGCCGCGGATCGCGTTCCTGCCGAGCGCGGCCGGCGGCCCCGCGCAGGAGCCGGCCGCACCGCGCGGCGGCGGCATCGAGGGCATCCCCTGGACGGAGGGCCCGGACGCCGCCCGGCACACCCCCGAGCCGGCCACGGCCCCGGGCACCGCCCCGGCCGCCGCCGACGCCTGGGAGGACCCGTTCGCCGGCAGCGGCCCCGAGCCGTACGCGCTGCGGCCCGCCGACGCCGAGGTCGTGGAGGGCGCGGGCGCCGAGACCGTCACCGTGCTCGGCGAACTGTTCCCGAACCTGCTGCCCGCCGGGCTGGAGCGCCGCCCCGAGCTGCGCGCCCTGGGCGTCGCGCGGGCCCCGCTCGGCGAGGTCATCGACCGGCTCGCGGGCGTCGAGCGCGCCCCGTCCTGGTGGCAGCGGCTCTACGACAGCCTCGCCGGCGTCGACCCGGACCGGCTCAGCGGCCTGCCCGTGCCGCTCGCCGACGGCCGTACGACGATCGGCCCGCGCCAGGTGCTGCTCCCGCCGCCCGACGGCGCGGACTCGGAGCGGCTCTCCCGCCTGGGCCTGAAGGTCGCCCACCCCGACGCCGCGCACCCGCTGCTGGAGAAGCTCGGCGCCACGCCCTCCTCGCCGCGCGCCGTCCTGACCACCCCGCAGGTGCGCGCGGCGGTGGCGGCCTCCCTCGACGCCGACGAGATCTGGGACGAGGACGCGCTGGACGCGGACGCCCTCGCCGAGCTCGTCCTCGGCCTCGTGCGCGACGCCGACCTCGCCCCCGGCGACGAGCCGTGGCTCGCCGCGCTCGCCCTGCCCGACGAGGACGGCGAACTCGCCCCCGCCGGCGAACTCGTCCTCCCCGGCAGTGCCTTCGAACGCGTCATCCGGCCCGGCGAACTCGCCGCCTGCGACGCCGGACTCGCCGAGCGCTGGGGCGAGCAGCCCCTGACCGCCGTGGGCGTCCTGGCCGGCTTCGCGCTCGTCCGCGCCACGGACGTCGTCCTCGACCCCGACGAACTCGAACCGCGCGACGGCGACTTCGCCGAGCCCGACGACGCCGGCCTGCTCGACGCCGTCGACGTGTGGTGCGAGGACGTCCTCGACCAGCTGCCGCACACGCCGGTGCCGCCCGTCGCGACGGAGCTCGTGGCCGTGCGCGACCTCGACCTCGTCGACGACGACGCCTGGCCCGAGGCCCTCGCCCTCCTCTCCCGGCCGCCGCTGCGCGACGCGCTCACCGCGCCCGTGCGCGTCCTGCTGCCCGACGGCACGACCGAGTCCGTCCGCCCGTACACGGCCTGGTGGCTGCGCGGCCACCCCGTCCTCGGCGGCCGCCGCCCGGCCGGCCTGCGCGTGGCGGGCGGCGACCCGCTCCTCCAGGGCCTCTACGAGGCGGCGGACGCGGCCGGCCTGGCCGACGAGCAGGTCCTGCGCGCCCTGGGCGTCCGCACCTCCGCGGCGGCACTGCTGGACGAACCGGGCGGCGCGGCGGAGCTCCTCACCCGCCTGGCCGACCCGGCCCTGGAGGTGACCGCGCCCCAGCTCCACGCCCTCTACGGCCTCCTCGCCCGCCTCGACCCGGACCAGGTCACGCTGCCGGACGAGCTGCGGGCCGTGGTGGACGGCGAGGTGCGGGTGGTGGACGCCTCCGAGGCGCTCGTGGCGGACGCCCCCGACCTCCTCCCCCTGGCCCCCGGCCGCCCCCTCCTCCCCGTCGCCCCGGACCTCGCCGCGGACCTGGCCGACCTGCTGCAGGTCCGCCGCCTGAGCGAGACGCTGGCCGCGGCCGCCCCGGCGGACGAGGGCGAGCTCCGCACCGTTCCCGAGGGCGTACGGATCCTGCTGCCGGGCGCCCCCGAGACGTACGTCGAGCACGAGGAACTCACCGTCGACGGCGTGGAACTGGACTGGCGCCTCACCCCCGACGGCACCCTCCACGCCGCCACCCTGGAAGGCGTCGCGGCGGGCCTGGCCTGGGCGGCGGGCGCCTGGTCCCGCCGCTTCGAAGCCGCCGCCCTCCTGGAGGACCCGGACCGCACGGAGGAACTGGCGCGGGCCCGCTGGTTCGACTGAGGGACTGGTTCGACTGAGGGAACGGGCCGGGGGGAGGTGAGCCCCTCCGGCCCAGGGATGGGTCTGCTCGATCCTAGGGGTGGGTCTGCTCGATGAGCCGGAGGTTGCAGCGGGCGTGCCCCTTGCCGTTCTTCGGAAGGATCCAGAAGGACCCGTCGCTGTCCTGCCCGACGAGGCACGGCGTGCTCTTGAGGCAGTCGGGCCGATGCTTCTTGGCTATCCTGCGCAACTCCACGAGCGCCTGCTCCCGGGTCTTGTCCCCGCCCAGGGACCGCAGGATCCGCTGATGCGGGGCCGCGCCTTCGGCTACGACCGTCTCCTCCATCACCAACCACTTGGGCATCGAGCACTCTCCTCGGTCTCGGCCTGCATCCGCAGGACCCCGTGGAACTCTTGAGTGCTGAACGTCCGGCCTGCGCGGGGCGTTCCAGGGCCGGGAGGCGGGCTGATGGCAGGTCCGGGGGCCTTTGTCAGAGCCGAGTGGCACACTCCCCGGCATGAAGATGATCGAAGCGATCGAAGCGGTCCTGAAGGCGAACGATCCGGAGGGTGAGCCCGGGTACCTGGGCGAGTTCACGCTGGCAGGGCGGCTGCTGAGCCGCGGGGAGATCGCAGTGTGCGGGCTCGACGGCGGGGAGTTCTTCACGTTCGCCGACGTCGCCGACGGGCTGCACGAGGTGTATCTGGCGTACGACCGGGACGACGAGCGGGGCGCCACCGTCTCCGCGGTCGCGCTGGTCGCGAGCGGTACCACCCCGGAGGCGCTGGTGGGTGCGAGCTGGGAGGAGGCGTCGGACGACGTCAACCAGCTGAGCGAGGACGCCTCGGCGGTCTTCTCCAGCACCCCCGGCAACCTGGCCATCGGCGGGGCCCTCCACCGGACCACCGGGTTCGCGGAGGCAGAGACTCCCGTGGCCCATGCCGTGGCCGCGTTCGAGGCGCAGCAGGAGACCGGCTCCCGGACTCCGGTACTCGATGTCGTCGTCGACCCGGCGAGCGGAGCGAACGCCCTGGTCTTCCCCACCTGTGACTTCACGTCGAACAGCATCCTGGTCGGCCGGGACGGGAGCGGTGCGGGCGTGGGGATCTTCTGGTCCAACTTCGACGGGTGACGCTTCCATTCCATTATCCCCGCTCCCAAGCTCGCCTGTCACCGTCCGCCGGAATGATCTTTGTGTGCCGAATGCGGCTTTAGGGTTACGGACGCCGACGCAACGGCACTTCCGCGTAACAGGAGTTAAGGGTGACGACGCACAACGCCAACGCACTGGCAGACGAACTCATCAGCATGGCCGAGGCGGATCACCGAGCCGCCGTCCACGCGAACAGCGAGGACCCCGGCGAGCAACTGGCATGGCGGCGCCTGACCGCACGCCACGGCGACCGCCTCAACGAGATCATGGACGAGGCCGGCTGGCCCACGGCAGACCGCGTCGGCGAGGAGGCCGCCCGCGCGGCCTGGCTCATCGCCCAGCACGCCGACCGGCAACTCGACGTCCAGCGACGGGCGCTGGAACTGGTCGAGAAGGCGGTGGCGGCGGGTTCGGCCAGCCCCCGCGACCTGGCATTCCTCCGCGACCGCACCTTGGTCAACGAAGGCCGCGAGCAGATCTACGGCACCCAGATCGCCGGCATCCGCGACGGAGCACCCGTCCCGTGGCCCTGCGAGGACCCGGAGCGCATGGACGAACGACGGTCCACGGTCGGCATCGAGCCCTTCGATACGTACGTCGCCCAATTCGCGGCGCAGTGAGCTAAGGGGACGTGCGGCGCGTGGCGGGTGCGGGGGGTGCGGGGGGGGGAGCCGGGGGGCCGCGGGGGTGCGGGGGGTATGGCGGGTGCGGGCACGCACTAGGTCCTGTCCGATGGGTCAGAGCATCATGCAGGTGACGACCGGCCGACCCGGCTTGACCACATGTCAAACGGTTCTCGGCCTTTCGCCTGCCGCACCGGCGGGGTGGCGAACCGCCAGGAAGTGCCGGTCGGGTGATCGGTGAGCCCTTGATGCCCCCGAGGCGTGCGCGCTGAACACGTTGGCCGCGGTCAGTTGTCGGCTCTGAGGGCGTCCAGGTGTCGTCGCAGTACCTGCCGGAGCAGTTTCGGCGGATAGCGGTCCGGCAGCAGCGTTGCCTGGAGATTGAGTCCGTCGAGGAGGGCGGCCAGTCGTGTGCTTTCCAGTTCGACGTCCAAGCCGCTTGGCAGTCCGCCGGCGCACTGGGCTTCGTGCAGCACTCGCGACATCAGGGTGTGCAGGTTCTCCTGCATGTCGGCGGCGCAGGGCCGCAGTTCGGGGCGGGTGAGTGCTGCGGCGGTGAAGGCGAGCCAGAGTGCGGACTCCTGGCGGCGGGCCTCGTCCAGGGGGAGGAACTCGGCCAGGAGCTCTTCTGTTCCGGCTCGGCGGTCGGCGCAGCCGTCAGGAGTCAGGAGCCGCTCGGCGTGAATGCGGACGCGGTCGCTGATGCGCTGGCTCAGCTCCCTCATCGTGAAGGTCATCAACTCGTCGTGGTCGGCGAAGTAGTGGCGGACCGAGCCAATGGCGAGTCCGGCTTCATCGGCGACGTTGCGCAGCGACGCATGCTCCAGCCCATGCCGGGCGGCGACGGACAGGACGGCCTGCGCAACTGCCCTGCGGCGGGCGACGGGATCGACAATCTTTGGCACGTTGCCTTTATAGCACGGGCGAGCTAACATCCTTTTTTAGCTCAAGCGCGCTATAAAGATGGGTGGTACCCGCGTGAACCCCTGGCTGCTCGCTGCGATCATCGCGGTGGTCGTGATCGCGGTCGTGATCAAACGGATGATCGGTGAACCGGTCAACGCGAAGGACCTCTTCGTGGCCCCGGCGGTCCTGACCGGGATCGGAATCCTGTCCCTCATCAAGAAGACGGATCTGACCGGCACCGACCTCACCTGGGTCATCACGGGCGCCGTCCTCGGTGCTGCACTCGGCGCACTCCGTGGCGCCACCATTCAGCTCGTCGACAAGGGAGGTGTCCTGTGGCAGCGATACACCGGCCGCACCTTCCTCGCCCTCATCGGCACCCTGGCAGTCACAGCCGGCTTCAGCATCCTGGCGATGAAGATGGGCATGCACGAGAACGCACGCCCCATCCAGCTGTCCATCGGCGTGAGCTTCCTGGGCGAGTCCCTCGTGGTCGGCCGCCGCGGAATGACTTCGGGGATCCCCTTCGCCCCGGCACGTACTCGCTGACTCCTTGTCATACCCGTGCCCGCATGACAGTCCCTCCTAGCGCACGACTCCGGCCGCGCGTACTTCCGCGAGCGCTCGCCGTGCCAGCAGGCCGAAGTCCTCGCCGTTGCTGGCGTCGATCCACGAGTCAAAGGCGATCTCCCAGACGAGCGTGCCCAGTTGCGCGGCCACGCGCGCGGTCGGGCTGGGGACTCCGCGGCGGTTGAGGGCCTCGATCATCGAGGCGGTGAGGTCGATCCTTTTCAGGGCTTCGCGTTCACGCAGTTCCGTATTGGCGTTCAGCACGGCCTGGCGCCGGGCGCTGAACTCGCGGCGGTCGGCGGTGAAGAACGTCCGGCCGAGCGCGTCGAGGGCGTCCGCCACCGCATCGAGCGGGTCGGCGGCCGACGGCGCCGAGGCGATCCCTTCTGCGAGCAGGCCGGTCAGCGCGCCCCCGCCGAAGAGCACCTCGCGCCTGTCCGGGAAGTACCGGAAGAACGTGCTCTTGGTGAGCCCCGCGCGCTCCGCGATCTCGATCACGGTCGTGTTCTCGTAGCCGTTCGCCGGTAGCGCACAGCTTTGCTCATCGGTGACCTCTCCTGGCCAGTGATGGGACTTGGTCTCATCGATTTGGCGGACCCGAAGTGGCCGCGCAGTTCGGGCATCACCTTGCCGGCCGGCTTCGGCAGCGACTTCGCGGGAGTGGTGGACGAAGTGGGCGCCGAAGCCACGGGATTCGCAACCGGCGACCGGGTGTACGGGGCCGCGATCGGCCGGTCCGTCGCCGATTTCGTGCTGGTCAAGACACCGGCAGCAACGCTGTGGCCCACACCGGAGGGCATCCGCGACGAGGTGGCGGCCACACTTCCGGTGTCCGGCCTGACGGCCTCCGCCGCGCTCGCCGCGATCGGGCTCCGCGCCGGGGACACCGTCCTGATCGGCGGGGCGGCGGGTGGCGTGGGCGTCTTCGCCGTGCAGTTGGCGAAGCGTGCGGGTGCCCGGGTGCTCGGCACCGCCTCCGAGCCCACGTTCGGGTTCCTGCGCGGGCTCGGCGCCGAACCCGTAGGTTTCGAGGGCTCTCGCACACGATCACAGTGCCATCCGGCTCACGGCGACCCGGAGATTGGGCCTGCCCGGAGCCGGACGGCCGGCGGATGTTCCTCCGGTCAGCCCAGCTACGGGCAGATGCAGTCCGGGGGACGCTCCCGCACGGGCGGACCGCTCGTGTGGGGAACGGCCACCACCCTGAGGCGCAGTTCCAGCAACCGCCGCGCCTCTTCGTGGTCCATGGCAGCGGACACCTTCGCGTACGCCCGGCGGCGACTCGGCCAGAGAGCCCGTACGGGCCGGGAGAACTGGCCGTGCAAGGACCACCACGTGTACAGCCGCTTCACCGGGCCCGCCACCGGCCGCTTCACCGCGCGTCCTCTTCCCGCTGCAGCCGCCGCTGCTGATGCAGCAGGTCTCCGGCGGCCTTGCCCAGGCTCCGGGCGAAGCTGATCGCGGACGCGTACCCGTTCCCGGGCCCGGCCTCGGCCCGCTGCCGGGCCTCCTCCACCGCGGCGAGGGCGGCCCGGCGGTCCAGGCAGTCCCCGGGCCGGGCCCGCGCGGCGGCCTCCACGACCGGAGCGGTCACCCGGATGTAGTCGAGGAGCTCGTCCGTGACCTCCCTCAGCCGAGGCGGCGCAGGCAACCACATCTGCATGTCGGTCGCCTCACGAAGAGCCTGCCCGAGCGACACGGGAGACGGTTCGGAGGGGGTCCGGTCTCCCCAGCCGACATGGGCAGCGGTACGGGGGAAAGGAGGCATGGCGGCTCCATCGAGTTAGTGCGGGGCCACCGCCCCGACCTGCGACTCGGTACGAGAACCACCCTGCCGGGTGGCGAACTGGGCATTCAAGCGCCATCCCGCAGAAAGACCGCTAGCCTCCGAAGTGGCACATGCCATGACGGCAACACGCGCCCTCACAACGGGATTTCAGGCGTACACGACGGCATCAGAGGCGCGCACAAGAGGAACAGAGGGATGCACAGCGTGAACACGCCGCGCCGGACTCAACCAGGTCGCAAGCAGCCACGGAAGGCGATGAGGGTGGGAGCACGGATCGGACCAACGGCTCGCCGGATCGCACTCGGCACCGAACTGCGCCGCATGCGCAACGAGGCCGGGATGACACTCGAACAAGCGGTGAAGGGACTGGGGTTCAGTGACTCCCACCTTCAGCGCGTCGAGACCGGGAGCATTGCGCTCAAGCAGGCCAGTCACCTGCGCAGCCTGCTGAAGCGGTACGGCATCACGGATGAAGAACGCATCGCCACGCTCACCCAGCTGCACCGCGAGTCCGCGAGTCAGGAATGGACGTCTTTCGCCAGCACGGTCCACCCAACGGCGCGGACGTTCGCAGACATCGAAGGCGTAGCCCGCGCGATCAAGGCGTGGCACCCGACGCTGATCCTGGGCCTGTTCCAGACGAAGAGGTACGCGACCGCCATTTTCGAGATGGAGAAGTTGCACGACGAGACCACGACTGAGTACATCGAGCAGAGCGTCCGACTGCGCATGATGCGCAGGGAGCTCCTGACTCGCAGCGAGGATCCCGTACACCTCTGGGCGATTCTGGGGGAAGCAGCGCTGCGCCACGTTGTCGGAGATGCCGACGTCATGCGCGAGCAGTACGCAGAGATTGCCGCGCTGTCGGAGCGGGAAAATGTGACGGTGCAGATCCTGCGCACACACGAGGTCGGCTACCGGTTCGGCACGAACTTCACCATCCTCGACCTGGGCGAGACATTGCCGTCGACGGTCCAGACCGATGTGCCATGGGGATCCCTGTGTATGTCGGACAAGCCACGCGAGGTCGGTCGCTTCTCCCGCAAGTTCAGCTCCCTCCAGGCGACAGCGATGCCACCGGAGAAGACCGTGGGGTTTCTGCAGCAACTATCGAGAGAGGTCAGCGATGCCTGACATATGGATGAAGTCGTCCTACAGCGATGCGCAACACACCTGCGTCGAGGTCGCCGTTCCCACGGAGGCGCCCGCCACCATCAGAATCCGCGACTCCAAGAACCCCTCCCTCCCCCCACTCCACCTCCACCCCTCCACCTGGACCGCGTTCCTCCACGAGATCCACTCGGGGCGCACCGGCGAGTGCCGCGAGGCATAAAGAAAGGCAAGGAGGTAAACCCACTCCTTGCCACTCTCAACATATAGCGCACAGGGGGCCTTGCCGCAAGGCCCCCCTCGTACCGCAGAATCACCCGCCGAAGCCGGAAACGGCCGAATCAAAACGGGGGTTCACTCAGTGCGAGTGTTGTTGCTGTCGTACGGGTCGCGTGGGGATGTCGAGCCGATGATGGGGCTCGCGGCGCAGTTGCAGGCGTGCGGCGTGGAGGTGCGGGTGTGCGCGCCGCCGGACTTCGCGGAGTTGCTGGACGGTGCCGGTCTTCCGCTGGTGCCGCTCGGCCGGTCGATACGCAAGATGGCGACCAAGGCCGTGACCGAGACGAAGCCGACGCCCGCGACCGCGCCCGCGCCCGCGAAGGGCCTGCCGGAGCGTGCGGCGGAGATGTTCGCCGCGACGTACGCGTCGGTGGCCGCAGCGGCCGAGGGCTGTGACGCGGTCGTGGCGACTGGTTTGCTGCCTGCCGCGGCGGCCGGGCGGGCGGTGGCGGAGAAGCTGGGCGTCCCGTACGTGTTCGTGGCGTACTTCCCGACCTATCTGCCGTCGCCGCACCACCCGCCGCTCGTGTGGCCGGGCCGGCCGGTCCCGCCGGAGGTGACCGACAACCGGGTGCTGTGGGATCTGAACGCCGACACCCTGAACGAGCTGTTCGGCGGGGCGATCAACACCCACCGGGCGACGATCGGCCTGCCGCCCGTGGGCGACGTCCGCGATCACGTCTTCACCGACCGCCCGTGGCTGGCGGCGGACCCGGTCCTGGGCCCGTGGCCGGAGTCGGCGGACCCCGGCGTCGCCCACACCCCCGGCGTCGTACACACGCCCGGAGTCGTCCACACCCCCGGATTCGCCGACGCCCCCGCCGTCGTCCAGACCGGCGCGTGGATCCGGCCGGACGACCGTCCGCTCCCGGCGGACCTGGAGGCGTTCCTGGACGCCGGTGACCCGCCGGTGTACGTGGGCTTCGGCAGCATGCCCTTGCGTGACGCGCAGGACGTGACCCGGGCGGCGATCGAGGCCGTCCGCGCGCAGGGCCGCCGTGTGCTCCTCTCCCGCGGCTGGGCCGATCTGGCGCTGACCGACGACCAGGACGACTGCTTCGCCGTGGGTGAGGTCAACCAGCAGGTACTGTTCCGAAGGGTGGCAGCCGTCGTGCACCACGGTGGCGCGGGCACGACGACGACGGCCGCCCGGGCGGGTGTGCCGCAGGTGGTGGTGCCGCAGATGGCGGACCAGCCGTACTGGGCGGGCCGGGTGGCCGGGCTGGGCATCGGGGCGGCGCACGACGGGCCGGTTCCGACCGCCGGGTCCCTGTCGGCCGCGCTCGCCGTCGCTCTGGCTCCCGAGGTCCGGGTACGGGCGAGGGCCGTGGCCGCCACGATCCGCGTCGACGGGGCGGCGGTGGCCGCGAAGCTGCTGCTCGACGCGATCAGCCGAGGCTGAGAAGGCCGCCGCCCGCCTCCGCGGGGTGCACCGCGCGGAACGGCGGGCCGGCCCCTGGAAACACGAGTACCTGCACTGGTCGCAAGCGGCCTCATATCGGAGCTGATCACGCGTGAACCCGCTGAACCCGCTGAACCCCCTGACCACCAGCGCACCCCTGAGCCCCCTGCCCACCAGCGCCTTCGACCTTCCCGCCGCTCTCGCCCCCAAGGCCGACCCGGCGCTGATCGGCGGCGACGAGCGCCACTTCGCGGCCATAGCGGAGTGCCTGGAGCAGTCCGTCGCCGACCTGTCCGACCGCCTGGACGCGCTGCGGCGGGCGCCCGGCGGTCTCGGCCGGCAGGCCATGGAGCGGGACATCGAGATCCACCGGCTGACGGGCCGCCTGCGGGTCCTGCGCCGCTTCGGTCTGGACCTGTGCCTCGGGCGCATGGTCGGGGCGGACGACGCCGAGCCCGTGTACGTCGGGCGGCTCGGTCTGAAGGACGGCGAGGGCCGCCGGCTGCTGCTCGACTGGCGCTCGCCCGCGGCCGAGCCGTTCTTCGGGGCGACCCACGCCAGCCCGATGGGGCTGGCGAGCCGCCGCCGGTACCGCTGGACCCGCGGCCGGGTCAGCGACTACTGGGACGAGGTGTTCAGCCCGGACGGGTTCGCCGGGCACGCCGCGCTGGACGACCAGTCGGCCTTCATCGCCAGCCTGGGCAGCAACCGGTCCCCGCGGATGCGCGACGTCCTCGGCACCATCCAGGCCGACCAGGACGCCATCATCCGCGCGGGTTCGCGCGGTGCCCTCGTGGTCGACGGCGGTCCGGGTACGGGCAAGACGGTCGTCGCCCTGCACCGCTCCGCCTACCTGCTCTACTCCGACCCGCGTCTCGGTCACCGCCGCGGTGGCGTCCTGTTCGTCGGCCCGCACCAGCCCTACCTCTCCTACGTCGCCGACGTCCTTCCCAGCCTCGGCGAGGAAGGCGTGCAGATCTGCACCCTGCGGGACCTCGTCGCCGAGGGGGCCTCGGCAGGTACCGAGACCGACCCGGAGGTGGCGCGCCTGAAGTCGTCCGCGGACATGGTGAAGGCGATCGAGAAGGCCGTCGCGTTCTACGAGGAGCCGCCCACCGAGGCGATGACAGTCACCACTCCGTGGTCCGGCATCCGGCTCACCGCCCGCGACTGGGCCGCGGCCTTCGAAGCCGCAGAGCCCGGCACCCCGCACAACGAGGCGCGGGAGCAGGTCAAGGAAGAACTGCTCGGCATCCTCATCGACAAGCACGGCGACGTGGACGAGCACGGTGACGACGCCGGCAGCGGCAGCGGCGACGGCTTCTCCCCCGACCAGCTCCGCAAGTCGCTGCTGCAGAACCGGGAGCTGCTCGCCGCCCTCAACCGCGCGTGGCCGGTGATCGATGCGGCCGACCTGGTCGGCGACCTGTGGTCGGTGCCCGCCTACCTGCGGATGTGCGCCCCCTGGCTCGGCCCGGAGGAGGTGCGGAAGCTGCAGCGCAAGGACGCCCCCGACGCCTGGACGGTCTCCGACCTGCCGCTCCTGGACGCGGCCCGGCAGCGGCTCGGCGACCCGGAGACGGCACGGCGGAAGCGCCTGCACACGGCCGCCGTCGCCGCCGAGCGCGCCCGCATGGCCGGCGTCATCGACAACGTCATCGCGTCCGATGACGACGGCGAGGGTGCGGTGACGATGCTGCGCGGACAGGACCTGCGGGACAGCCTGATCGACACGTCCGCCCTGCCCGCCGGCGACCCGGACCGGCTCGCCGGCCCGTTCGCGCACGTCGTCGTGGACGAGGCCCAGGAGCTGACCGACGCGGAGTGGCAGATGCTGCTGCTCCGGTGCCCGTCCCGGAGCTTCACCATCGTCGGGGACCGCGCCCAGGCCCGGCACGGGTTCGCGGAGTCGTGGCGGGAACGGCTGGCGCGGGCCGGGATCGACCGGGTCGAGCTGGCCTCGCTGAGCATCAACTACCGGACGCCGGAAGAGATCATGGCGGAGGCCGAGCCGGTCATCCGGGCCGTGCTCCCGGACGCCAACGTGCCGGTGTCCATCCGCAGCGGCGGCGTTCCCGTCGTCCACGGTCCCGTCGCGGACCTGGACCCGGTGCTCGATGACTGGCTCGCCGCGCACGACGACGGGACCGCCTGCGTCATCGGCGACACCGCGTTCCTCACGGCGTTCCGGACGGCATCCGATACCGCAACCCGTACGGCGTCCCGCGTCCGTTTCCTGACCCCGGAGCTGTCGAAGGGCCTCGAATTCGACCTGGTCGTCCTGGTCGACCCGGAGGGGTTCGGCGAGGGCGTCGAAGGGGCGGTCGACCGCTACGTGGCGATGACCCGGGCGACCCGGCAGCTCGTCGTCCTCAGCTCCGCCCCACCGCACGCCCGCCCGGCCTCGCCGTCCACAACCCCCTGGTCCCCGCCCCGCAACCCGGTACCGTAAACAGAATGACCACACCGCGGGAGACGGGCAGCAGGAGCGGCGGAGCCGCGCGCGGCGGGCCCCGGACGCTGGCCGAGGAGCTGCGGGCGCGGGCCGACGACGCGCTCGCGGAGCTGTTGCGCGCACGTCCTGACCTGCTGAATCCCGTGCCGGGTGACCTCACCCAGCTGGCGACCCGCGCCGGCACCCGCGCCTCCGTCATGCGGGCCCTGGAGCGCCTGGACCGCTTCGCGCTGCAGACGGCGGAGGCCCTGGCCGTCGCGCCGGACCCCTGCCCGTACGGGACGCTCTCCGCGCTCATGACCGGGGACGCCGCCGACGATCCGCGCATCGCCGGCGCCCTGCCCGGCGCGGTCGCCACGCTGCGCGAGCAGGCCCTGGTCTGGGGCGGCGAGGACCGGCTGCGGCTGGTCCGGACCGCGCGCGAGCTGCTCGCGCCGAGCCCGGCGCACCCGTCTCCCACCGGCCTGGGCCCGACGGTGGCGGAAGCGACGGCCGGCATGTCGCCGGGCCGGGTGCAGCAGATCATCGCCGCGGCGGGCCTGCCGGGCACGCACGACCCGGTGTCGGCGGTCGCGGCGCTCACCGCCCTGTTCGAGGACCGCGCCCGGATGGCGGAGCTGCTGGCGCAGGCGCCGACGGAGTCCCTGGCCGTCCTGGACCGCCTGCTGTGGGGCCCGCCCTACGGCACGGTCACCGCCGATCCGGCCCCGCACCTGCGCTGGCTCCTCGACCGCGGGCTGCTGCTGCCCGCCACGACGGGCAGCGTCGTCCTGCCCCGCGAAGCGGCCCTGCACCTGCGCGGCGGCCGTGCGCACCGTTCGCCCGAGCCCGCCGCGCCCGAGCTCGCCCCGGCCGCCCCGCACTCCGCCCGCACGGTGGACGCGGCCGCCGCCGGCCAGGCCTTCACGGCCGTGGGCACGGTGGAGGAGCTGCTCACGGCCTGGGAGTCCGACGGGCCGCTGGTGCTGCGCGCGGGCGGGCTGAGCGTGCGGGACCTCAAGCGCGCCGCCTCGGTCCTGGACACGACGGAGGCGGCAGCCGCGTTCTGGATCGAGCTGGCGTACGCGGCGGGGCTGCTCGCCTCCGACGGCGAGGTCGACGAGCGCTACGCCCCCACCCCGGCCTACGACGACTGGCTGCGCCTGCCCGCCGAGCAGCGCTGGGCCCGCCTGGCCACGGCCTGGCTCGCCGCCACCCGCACGGCGGGCCTGGTGGGCGGGCGGGACGCCAAGGGCCGCACCCTCAACGCCCTCGGCCCGGACCTGGACCGTTCGCCGGCCCCGGAGGTCCGCCACCGCGTCCTCGCCCTCCTGGCCACCCTGCCGCCCGGCACGTCGGTGACCCCGGACACCGTCCTGCACCGCCTGCACTGGGAGCGGCCCCCGCGCACGGCGGCCGAGCCCGGCGCGGAGGACCTGCGCACCCGGCTGGCCCGCTGGACGCTGACGGAGGCCGAGCTGCTCGGCGTGACCAACCGCGGCGCCCTGTCCGGCCCCGGCCGCGCCCTCCTGGACCCGGAGTCCGCGGCGCCGGCGCACCCCATGAGCGACGCCGAGGCCGGTGCCTGCGCCGTCCGGGCGGCCGCCGCCCTCGCGCCGCTCCTGCCCGAGCCGGTCGACCACATCCTGCTGCAGGCCGACCTGACGGCCGTCGCCCCCGGCCCCCTGAAGCGGCCCCTCGCGCAGATGCTGTCGGTCCTGGCGGACATCGAGTCCAAGGGCGGCGCGACGGTCTACCGCTTCACGCCCGCCTCCGTGCGCCGCGCGCTGGACGCCGGGCAGACCGCGGCCGACCTCAAGGCCTTCCTCACCGGCCACTCCCGTACGCCCGTGCCCCAGCCGCTGGCCTACCTCGTGGACGACGTGGCCCGCCGCCACGGCCATCTGCGGGTCGGCGCGGCCTCCTCGTACCTGCGCTGCGACGACGAGGCGGTGCTCGCCGAGATCCTCGCCGACCGCCGCTCCGCTCCCCTGCGGATGCGCCGCCTGGCCCCCACGGTCCTGGCCGCGCAGGTCGCGCCGGACGCCCTGCTGGAGGGTCTGCGGGCCATGGGGTACGCCCCGGCGGCCGAGTCCGCCGAGGGGGACGTGGTCGTCACGCGCGCCGACGCCCGCCGCACCCCGCCGCGCACCGCCCCCGCCCCGGTCCCGGAGGGCCCGCCGGTCCCCGGCGAGACGCTGCTCGGCGCCGCGGTGCGGGCGATCCGGGCCGGTGACATGGCGTCGACGGCCGAGCGCAAGCCGGCCGCCGCCCCCGCCCCGGCCGACGGCGGCCTGCCCCGCACCACCTCCGCGGAGACCCTGGCCACGATGCAGGCCGCGGTCCTCACGGGCTCCGCGGTCTGGATCGGCTACGTCAATGCGGAGGGCGCGGCGAGCCAGCGCGTGATCGCTCCGGTCCGGGTCGAGGGCGGCTTCGTGACCGGCTACGACCACACGGCGGACGAGGTCCGCACGTATCCGCTGCACCGGATCACGGGCGTGGCGGAGCTGGCGGACGAGCACGCCTGAGGCCGCCGGGCGGCGCGGCGGGCGGCTGATGCCGGCCGGCGCCCCGTGCCCCGGGCCGGTCGGGTTCGGCCCCGCCGCGGCCCCCGCCCAGCCGGTAGACTGAGGAGTTTGGCGCAGGGCCGGCCGGGCCCGGTAGTGGAGGTATGAGTGACCTGCCTGATCGTCCAGAGTGACAAGACCCTGCTCCTGGAAGTCGACCACGAGCAGGCGGAGGCCTGCCGCCGCGCCATCGCCCCCTTCGCCGAGCTGGAGCGCGCCCCCGAGCACATCCACACCTACCGGGTCACCCCGCTCGGCCTGTGGAACGCCCGGGCCGCGGGCCACGACGCCGAGCAGGTCGTCGACGCCCTCGTCACGTACTCCCGCTACCCCGTCCCGCACGCCCTCCTCGTCGACATCGCCGAGACGATGGACCGCTACGGGCGGCTGAAGCTGGTCAAGCACCCCACGCACGGGCTGGTCCTGGAGTCCACGGACCGTCCCGTCCTGGAGGAGATCCTCCGCTCGAAGAAGGTCCAGCCGCTGGTCGGCGCGCGGATCGACCCGGACACCGTCGCCGTGCACCCCTCCGAGCGCGGCCAGATCAAGCAGACCCTGCTGAAGCTGGGCTGGCCGGCCGAGGACCTCGCGGGCTACGTCGACGGCGAGGCCCACCCCATCGAGCTGGCGGAGGACGGCTGGGCGCTGCGCCCGTACCAGCAGCAGGCCGTCGAGGGCTTCTGGCACGGCGGCTCGGGCGTCGTCGTGCTGCCGTGCGGCGCGGGCAAGACGCTCGTCGGCGCCGGCGCGATGGCCAAGGCCAAGGCGACGACGCTGATCCTCGTCACCAACACCGTCTCGGCCCGCCAGTGGAAGCACGAGCTGGTCAAGCGCACGTCGCTGACCGAGGACGAGATCGGCGAGTACAGCGGTACGAAGAAGGAGATCCGGCCGGTCACCATCGCCACGTACCAGGTCCTCACGACCAAGCGGAAGGGCATCTACCCGCACCTGGAGCTGTTCGACTCCCGCGACTGGGGCCTGGTCGTCTACGACGAGGTGCACCTGCTGCCCGCGCCGGTCTTCAAGTTCACGGCCGACCTGCAGGCGCGGCGGCGGCTCGGTCTGACGGCGACGCTCGTGCGCGAGGACGGCCGCGAGTCGGACGTCTTCTCCCTCATCGGCCCCAAGCGCTTCGACGCGCCGTGGAAGGAGATCGAGGCCCAGGGCTACATCGCGCCCGCGGACTGCGTGGAGGTGCGCGTCAACCTCACCGACGCCGAGCGGCTCACCTACGCGACGGCCGAGGCGGAGGAGAAGTACCGGTACTGCGCGACGACCGCCACCAAGCGGCGCGTCACCGAGGCGCTCGTGGCCCGGCACAAGGGCGAGCAGACGCTCGTCATCGGGCAGTACATCGACCAGCTCGACGAGCTGGGCGAGCACCTCGACGCGCCCGTGATCAAGGGCGAGACCAGCAACGCGCAGCGCGAGAAGCTCTTCGACGCCTTCCGGCAGGGCGAGCTCTCGGTGCTGGTGGTCTCGAAGGTCGCGAACTTCTCCATCGACCTGCCGGAGGCGACGGTCGCCATCCAGGTCTCGGGCACGTTCGGCTCGCGGCAGGAGGAGGCCCAGCGCCTCGGCCGGGTGCTGCGCCCGAAGGCGGACGGGCACGAGGCACGCTTCTACTCGGTGGTCGCCCGCGACACGATCGACCAGGACTTCGCGGCCCACCGGCAGCGCTTCCTGGCCGAGCAGGGCTACGCGTACCGCATCGTGGACGCGGACGAGCTGCTGGCGGGCGAGGAGGCCTGACGGTCCGCCCCGGCGGCCGCCGTCCGTGCTGTCAGCCCGTCGGCAGATCGCTGTCAGCCCGTCGGCAGGTCGGCCAGGATGGCGATGACCATCAGGCCCGAGACCAGCGCGGCGGCGAAGGTCCAGGCGCGCGCCTGACGGAAGCGCGGGCGCGCGGGCAGGGCCCAGGTCGCGATGAGCAGGACGATGGAGACGACCCAGACGACCGGCGCGATCGCCAGGGACCGGTTCAGCGCGGCCGAGCAGTGGTCGGGCCCGCAGCTGTCGGTCGCCATGGGGGACAGCCCGAGGAAGAACAGGTCGATCATCAGCAGCGGCACCATCACGACGGTGGCCACGCCGCGCAGGAGGCCGGCCCGGCGGTCGTACGTGGCGGGGTCGCGCGGCGGCGGGAGGGCGCCCGGCTGCCAGGCGGTGGGTGCGGAGTTCTTCATGGTCGCCAGTGAACCGGCCGGCGGGGCGGGCGGGCCTCGGGGTACGTACTCATTCCGGGGCCGTCCGGGTACTCAGATGCGGAGCGTGATCGCTCAGGCCCTGCGCTTGTCGGCGTACTCGCCGAGGACGACGACGCTGACGGCCGCACCGGCGAAGGCCTTGAGCGCGCGGAAGGCGTGGACGAGGGGGGATTCGGCGGCGGCGGAGTCCGGGTTCCCGGTTGCTGTGTTCATGTCTCCATGATGGTTTCCCGGCGGGCCCCGGACATCGGCCTGCCGGTGTAAAAGCACTGCTCGGCGCGTACGACTCCAGGATCATGGCGTCCCCTACGGGAGATGGACGCCGACCCTGACAACGTCCCCGGGGGCGCGGGAAAATCGTTCGCACGCCCGGGGGCCGCCGACTAAAATCTCCCCTTCCCGCCCGCCTCCCGGAGCGTTCATCGCTGCCCGGAGCGCGGCCGCCGACCGGACGGAAACCGGCGGCTTCCGATCGTTTCGTTCCGCCGTACGTCTGGAGGCCCTGCCGTGCCCGCGCCGCAAGTGACGACCCAAGCGAACGACCCCCTGGAGCGGGAGCGCGCGCACCTCTCCTCCTCCCGCGCCGCCCTGCGGGCGATGCGCGCCGACGTCGAGGCGCTCGACATCAAGGACGTGACGGCGAACTGGGTCAACGCCGCCGTCCTGGAGCGGCAGATCGAGGAGCGCATCACGGCGCTGGCCGACCTCGCGCACACGCCGCTGTTCTTCGGGCGGCTGGACTACGCGCACGCGCCGGGCGCCGATCAGGCGGAAGGGGCGGAAGGGGAGCGGTTTTACATCGGCCGCCGGCATGTCCACGACGCCGACGGCGACCCCATGGTGATCGACTGGCGCGCGCCCGTCTCGCAGCCGTTCTACCGCGCGTCCAAGAAGGATCCGATGGACGTGCGGATGCGCCGCCGCTTCGGCTACACGGGCGGCGAGCTCACCGCGTACGAGGACGAGGACCTCACGGACACCGCCTCCGGCGACCAGGCCAGCAAGCTGCTCCAGACGGAGATCGAGCGCCCGCGCGTGGGCCCCATGCGGGACATCGTGGCCACCATCCAGCCGGAGCAGGACGAGATCGTGCGCGCCGGGATCGGCGGCACGGTGTGCGTCCAGGGCGCCCCCGGCACCGGGAAGACGGCGGTCGGCCTGCACCGTGTGGCCTATCTGCTCTACGCGCACCGCGAGCGGCTCGCCCGTACGGGCACGCTGGTCATCGGCCCGAACCGGTCCTTCCTGCACTACATCGAGCAAGTGCTGCCCGCGCTGGGCGAGTTGAACGTGGCGCAGGCGACGGTGGACGACCTGGTCGCGCACGTGGAGGTGCGGGGGACGGATTCCGCGACCGCGGCCCGGATCAAGGGCGACGCCCGCATGGCGGAGGTGCTGCGGCGCGCGGTGCGGTCGGGCGTGACGATGCCGGTGGAGCCGGTGGTCGTGGTGCGCGGCTCGCGGCGCTGGCGGGTGCCGGCGTACGAGATCGAGGAGATCGTCCGCGAGCTCCTTGACCGCGACATCCGCTACGGCGCGGCGCGCGAGGCCCTGCCGCAGCGGATCGCGCACGCCGTGCTGGTGCGCATGGAGCAGGCCGGCGAGGCGCCCGACGACCGCGTGCAGGACGCGGTGGCGCGGAACTCCGCCGTGAAGGCGGCCGTCCGGGCGGTCTGGCCCGCGGTCGACCCGGCGAAGCTGGTGCTGCGGCTGCTGTCCGACGCGGAGTTCCTGGCGGAGCACGCGGAGGGGGTGCTGTCGGCGGAGGAGCAGGCGGCCGTCCTGTGGGCGAAGCCGGCGCGCGGCGTGAAGTCGGCGAAGTGGTCGGCGGCGGACGCGGTGCTGATCGACGAGGCGGCCGATCTGGTGACGCGGACGCCGTCGCTCGGCCACGTGGTCCTGGACGAGGCCCAGGACCTCTCCCCCATGCAGTACCGGGCGGTGGGCCGCCGCTGCACGACCGGCTCGGCGACGATCCTCGGCGACCTCGCGCAGGGCACGACGCCGTGGGCGACGGCCGGCTGGGCGGAGGCGCTGGCCCACCTGGGGAAGCCGGACGCCGCCGTCGAGGAGCTCACGCAGGGCTTCCGCGTGCCGCGCGAGGTGATCGCCTACGCGTCGCGCCTGCTGCCCGCGATCGCGCCGGGCCTGGCCGAGGCCACGTCCGTCCGCGAGGCGGCCGGCGACTTCTCCGTGCGCGCGGTGGCCGCCGGGGAGCTGGACGCGGCGGTCGTGGCGGCGTGCCGGGAGTCGCTGGAGCGCGAGGGCTCGATCGGCCTGATCGCGGCGGACGCGCGGATCGGCGCGCTGGGCGCGCTGCTGGCGGAGGCGGGCCTGCCGCACCTGGCCCCGGGCGAGGAGACGACGGCGGAGTCCCGGCTGACGCTGGTGCCGGCGTCCCTGGCGAAGGGCCTGGAGTACGACTACGTGGTGCTGGACGAGCCGGCGGCGGTGGTGGCCGGGGAGCCGGACGAGCGGACGGGGCTGCGGCGGCTGTACGTGGCGCTCACGCGAGCGGTGTCGGGGCTGACGGTTCTTCATGCGGAGCCGCTGCCGGAGCAGTTGAGGTAGCGGGCGGGGGCCCGGCGGGGTCGGCGACCAGCGGTCGGCGGTTACCCCTCCAGGCCCTTGAGCAGGGCGTCCAGCAGCCCGGGGAAGCGCCGGTCGAGGTCGTTCCGCCGCAGCCGGACGAACCGGTTGCGGCCGGCGACGCGCGTGGCGGTCACGCCCGCCTCGCGCAGGACCTTCATGTGGTGCGACACCGTGGACTTGTGCAGGTGGTCGAGGCCGAGCCCGTCCAAGTCGCAGCTGACCTCCCGGCCCTCCAGGTAGACCGACAGGAGCTGCAGGCGCACGGGGTCGCCGAGCGCGTGCAGCACCTTCACGAGCTGGATGTCCTCGGTGGCGGGCTGCGGCAGCCACTCGTCCGGCATGGCCTCTTCCTTCCTCGACCCCCGCTGACTGTTTGACAATCATCCACCCATGATCGATTGTTTGACGAGTATCCAACGATCTCCGGTTCGATCCGATGGGAAGGCCCTGTGCGCCTGCGACTCCTCCTGCTCGCCCTCGGCACCTTCGCCGTGGGCACCGACACCATGGTCATGGCCGGCATCCTCGGCCGGATCTCCGGCGACCTCGGCGTCTCCGTACCGGCAGCCGGGCAGCTGGTGACGGTCTTCGCCCTCTCGTACGCGCTGCTCGCGCCCGTCCTGGCCGCCGTGACCGCGCAGTGGCCGCGCCGGCGCCTGCTGCTCACCGCCCTCACGGTGTTCACGGTCGCGAACGCGCTGAGCGCCCTCGCCCCCGACTACCCCACCCTGCTCGCGACCCGCGTCCTGGCCGCCGCCGGAGCCGCCCTCTACTCCCCCACCGCCAGCGCCGCGGCCGCCGCCCTCGTGCCGCCGGAGCGGCGCGGCCGGGCCATCGCGGCCGTCCTCGGCGGGATGACCGTGGCCACGGCCCTGGGCGTCCCGCTCGGCACCTACGTGGGCCGGGCGGACTGGCGGGCGACCATGTGGCTCGTCACCGCCCTCGGCGCGGCGGCCCTGCTGGGCCTGGCCGCCTTCCTCCGCGAACTGCCCGCCCCCGCGCGGGCGGTGGGCCTGCGGGACCGCCTGGTGCCGCTGCGCGACGGGCGGGTGCTGGGCGCCGCGGCGACGACCTTCACGTTCTTCCTGGCCTTCCAGTCCGTCTACATCTACCTCGGGACGGCCGTCCGCCCGGCGACGGGCGGGGACGCGGACCGGCTCAGCGCCGTCCTGCTGGCGACCGGCGTCGCGTCGGTCGCGGGCAGCTGGCTGGGCGGCCAGGTCGTGGACCGCTGGGGCGTGCGGAAGGTGCTGCTGACCGGCGCCGCGATCTCGGTGGTGTGCTTCGCGGCCCTGCCGTGGCTGGGCCGGACGATGCCGGGGGCGTTCGTCTACGCGCTGACGGTCCCGCTCGCCGGCTGGTCGGTCTCGGTGGCCCAGCCGCACCGCCTGGCCTCCCTGCGCCCGGCCGACGCACCGCTGCTGCTCTCCCTCAACAGCAGTGCGCTGTACCTGGGCATGGCCGCGGGCGGAGGCGCGGGCAGCCTGGCGATCGCCCTCCTGGGCGAACGCTGGTTCCCACTGGCGGCGTCGGTGATGGGCCTGGCGGCGTTGACCTTGGCAGCAACAACGACGAGGACGCCCTCGGCGGCCCGCCCCACAAGGGGCGCGGGGAACTGCGCGACCAGCCCCACACAACCCGCAGCCAACTGACGGCGCCAACCTCATAGGGGGCGCGGGGAACTGCGCAACAAACCACGCGCAACCCGCACCCAACTCCAACGGCGCCCCCGCCCCCCTACCCGTCCAGCGCCTCGCGCCACACCCGTACCGCGGCCGCGTCCACCGGCCCGTTCCACCCGTCCGGCCGAGCCGCGCCGCCGATGTGGAAGGCGGAGATCCCGGCCCCCCGCAGCACCGGCAGGTGCTTGAGCTGCAGCCCGCCGCCGACCATGATCCGCGGCTCGTAGCCCGGCTCGTCCGCGCGGGCCGCCTCCGCGACCAGCGTCGCGAGCCCGTCGTCGACACCGGACGCGGCGCCCGCGGTCAGGTAGGTGTCCAGGCCGGGCAGGTCCGCGAGCTGCTTGCGCAGGGCGTCCCGGTCCGCGGCCCGGTCGATGGCGCGGTGGAAGGTCCAGCGCGCCCGCGGCCCGAGCGCGTCGGTGAGCGCGGCGACGGCCGTGAGGTCGGCCCGCCCGTCGTCGGTCAGGAAGCCGAGGACGAACTCGGATGCCCCCTCAGCGACCAGCGCCCGCGCGTCGTCGCACAGCGCGGCCAGCGCGGCCGCGTCCCCCGCGGAAAAGCCGTCGGTGGCCCGCAGCATCACCCGTACCGGAATGCCGACGGCGTCCCGTACGGCGGCGAAGGTCTCCAGCGCCGGCGTGAGCCCGTCCGCGGCCATGTCGGCGACCAGCTCAAGGCGGTCGGCCCCGCCCTCCTGCGCCGCCACCGCGTCCCGCGGCCCGAGCGCGATCACCTCAAGAATTGGTCTAGACATATTGCACAGCCTGCCACACCGCCGCCCCGCGCCAAAAGCGGTGTTCCACAATTGGCCTATGGCAGCCATGATCGAGCACCCGTCCGGCCCCGCCCTGCGCGTCCGCTGGCAGGAGACCGTCGAGCGCGCCCGCGGCGGCCCCGCGGCGCCGGACGGTGCGCCGGACCCGGGGCCGTACGCCGATGACCTGCTGCGCCGCTGGGCCGAGCCGCAGCGGCGCTACCACACGGTCGACCACCTCGTGGCGGTCCTGGACCGGGTGGACGAGCTCGCCGCGCACGCCGCCGACGCCGACGCCGTCCGCCTCGCCGCCTGGTTCCACGACGCCGTCTACCGCCCCGACCGCTCCGAGAACGAGGAGCGCAGCGCCCACCTGGCCGAACGCGCCCTGCCCGAACTCGGCGTCGGCGCCGCCCGTACGGCCGAGGTCGCCCGGCTGGTGCGGCTCACGACCGGCCACAACCCGGCGGCCGGCGACCGGGACGGCGAGGTGCTGTCCGACGCGGATCTGGCCGTGCTCGGGGGCTCGCCGGAGGAGTACGCGGCCTACGCCGCCGCCGTCCGCGAGGAGTACGGCTTCGTGCCGGACGCGGCCTTCCGCGAGGGGCGCTCGGCCGTGCTGCGGCAGCTGCTGGACCTGCCGCGGCTGTTCCGCACGCCGCTGGGCTACGACCGCTGGGAAGCGGTGGCGCGCCGCAACGTCACCACCGAGCTCGGCCTGCTGGCCGACTGACCGGCCGGCTCACACCCCCACCGCACAACGGCCGCCCTACAGCAGCGGCCGCTCATGCTTCGGCCGCCGCAGCCCCGCCCCCACCAGCAGCCGCACCAGCTCCTTGCTGCTCGCCTCCACCGCGCCGAGCCGTACGGCGTCCCCGTAGGACGTCGACGGCACGTCGTAGTGATCGCGGTCGAACGCGCGCGCCGACGAGCCGAGCCGCGCCGCGAAGGCGTGCAGTTCGTCGAACGACACGTCGCTGATCAGGTGTGACCACATGCGACCGTGTCCCGGCCACACCGGCGGGTCGATGTACAGCGTCATCGGCGCCTCATCGCAGCGCGTCGGCCAGCGAGCCGACGGGGGCCACCAGGACCGTCTGCTTGGTGCACGCCCAGTGCGGGTCGGGGCCCAGCTCCGGTTCCACCTCCAGGGCGTGCAGGTCACCGTTCCGGGTGCAGACGGGGCACAGCGGCCAGCGCCCGTGCCGCTCCAGCAGGGCGTCCTGGACGTCCTGGGCTATGAGCCCGACCACGAAGCCGGCGCCCTCCGGCCACTGCTCGACCCACCACCGCCGCTGCGCCACCGCGTCCTCGACGAGGGAGACGACGTCGGCCTCCGCCACGTCACCCGCGACGAGGTCGGCGAGGATCAGGGCACGCGCCGTGTGCAGCGTTTGTTCGAGCTCCATACGGTCCATTGTCCCGGACGGGGACGGTTGACGGCTCACCACCCTGAAAATACCTTTCAAAAGGTGAGCAGCAAACTGAAAGAAACTACCGGAGCCGGTCGGCAGGTCCCCTCACCGACCGAGGCCCCCGCCGCGGGCCCGCCCGTCCCGGGCGCCCTCGCCGCGAAGGTCCGCACGCTCGCCCCCACCATGACCCGCTCGATGCAGCGCGTCGCCGAGGCCGTCGCCACGGACCCGGCGGGCTCCGCCGCGCTCACGGTCACCGGCCTCGCCGAGCGCACGAACACCAGCGAGGCCACCGTCGTGCGCACCGCCCGCCTCCTCGGCTACCCCGGCTACCGCGACCTGCGGCTCGCCCTCGCCGCGCTCGCCGCGGAGCAGGCGGCCGGCCGGGCGCCCGCCGTCACCGCCGACATCGTGGTCGACGACCCGCTGCCCGCCGTCGTCGCCAAGCTCGCCCAGGAGGAGGCGCAGTGCCTGGCGGACACGGCCGCCGCCCTCGACACCGCCCAGCTGGAGGCCGCCGTCGCGGCGCTCGCCACCGCCCGCCGCATCGACGTCTACGGCATCGGCGCGTCCAACCTCGTCGGCCAGGACTTCGTGCAGAAGCTGCTCCGCATCGGCCTGATCGCCCACGCACCCGCCGACCCCCACCTGGCGGTCACCAACGCCGTCCAGCTGCGCGCGGGCGACGTGGCGGTCGCCATCACCCACTCGGGCCGGACCACCGACGTCATCGAGCCGCTGCGGGTCGCCTTCGAGCACGGCGCGACGACGGTCGCGATCACCGGCCGCCCGGAGGGCGAGATCGCCCAGTACGCGGACCACGTGCTCACCACGTCCTCCGCGCGGGAGAGCGAGCTGCGTCCCGCGGCCATGTCGAGCCGCACCAGCCAGCTCCTCGTGGTGG
The DNA here is from genome assembly GCF_042958085.1 of Streptomyces sp. NPDC008001. Lineage (NCBI taxonomy): Bacteria > Bacillati > Actinomycetota > Actinomycetes > Kitasatosporales > Streptomycetaceae > Streptomyces > Streptomyces sp. NPDC008001. Next base: position 392,118 of record NZ_JBIBIZ010000006.1, read on the forward strand.
ACTGCCTGTTCATCGGCGTCGCCCAGCGGACGTACGAGACCGCGGCGCCGGCCCTGTCCGCCTCCTACGAAGCACTCGCCCACCGCCACACCCCGCGGTCCCCGCGCTGACCCGCCGGACCCGTCCGGCCCCGCACGGAAAGAGCCGTCCGCCCATGGCCTCTTCTGCTTCGTCACCAGCTTCCGCTTCGTCACCGTCCTCGCCCGCGCAAGCGGCCTCCGCCCAAGCCGCCTCCGCCCAAGCCGCCTCCGCGCAGGCGCCCTCAGCCCTCCGCGCCGAGCTCGCCACCCTGACCACCGAGGCCTTCCGCCCCGACCTCGCGGACATCGACCGCCTGCCCACCCTCGACATCGCCAGGATCATGAACGGCGAGGACGCCGGCGTCCCCGCCGCCGTCGCCGCCCGGCTGCCCGAGATCGCCGCGGCCGTCGACGCGACCGCCGCCCGGATGGCCCGCGGCGGGCGGCTCGTCTACGCGGGCGCGGGCACCGCCGGCCGTCTCGGCGTGCTCGACGCCAGCGAGTGCCCGCCGACCTTCAACACCGACCCCGCGCAGGTCATGGGCGTGATCGCGGGCGGCGCCGCGGCGCTCGTCACCGCCGTCGAAGGCGCCGAGGACAGCAGGGAGCTGGCCGCGGGCGACCTGGCCGCGCTGGGCGTCGGCCCGGCCGACACGGTCGTCGGCGTCTCCGCCTCCGGCCGCACCCCGTACGCCGTCGGGGCCGTCGAACACGCCCGCGCGGCCGGGGCGCTGACCATCGGCGTGGCCTGCAACGCCGGTTCGGAGCTGGGCCGGGCCGCCGACCACGCCATTGAGGTCGTCGTCGGGCCCGAGCTGCTCACGGGCTCCACCCGGCTGAAGGCGGGCACCGCCCAGAAGCTCGTCCTCAACATGCTCTCGACGATCACCATGATCCGGCTCGGCAAGACGTACGGGAACCTGATGGTCGACGTGCGGGCCTCCAACGAGAAGCTGCGCGCCCGCTCCCGGCACATCGTCGCCCTCGCCACGGGCGCCTCCGAGCAGGAGATAGAAGCCGCGCTGACGGAGACCGGCGGCGAGGTGAAGAACGCGATCCTCGTGGTCCTGGGCGGGGTCGACGGGCCCACGGCCGCCCGTCTCCTGGAGGAGTCGGACGGCCATCTGCGCACGGCTCTCGGCACGGCCCGCAAGTAGCCCGCCGGGGGCGAGCACAGCAACCCAAGGCACACCAACCCAGGGCACGGCAGCACAGGGGGCAGCAGCACAGGGGGCTCCTCTTCGCACAGCGAGGCGCACGCACATGGCACTCGACGACCCACCGCCACCACCGGCCGGCTCCACCGGGCCCGGCGCCACCGCAGCCGCCCTCCTCCCCCTCCTCGGCGGCCCGGCGAACCTCACCTCCGTCACCAACTGCATGACGCGGCTCCGCGTGACCGTGCGGGACCCGTCGGCCGTACGCCACGGCGAACTACGGGCCCTGCCGGGGGTCCTGGGCCTCGTCGAGGACGGCGCGGCCCTCCAGATCGTGCTCGGCCCGGGCACGGTGGCCAAGGTCGCGCCCGGCCTGGCGCGGCACGTGGAGGAGCCCGTCACCTCCGAGGCCCTCGCCGAGCGCGGTGCGGTGCTCCGCGCCGAGCACACGGCGCGCAACGCCACGCCCGGAAAGCTGTTCCTGCGCCGGATCGCCCAGGTCTTCGTCCCGCTGATCCCGGCCCTGATCGGCTGCGGCGTCGTGGCGGGCCTGGCCGGCCTGCTCGCCAACCTGCACTGGCTGCCCGCGCTCGCCCCGGCGCTGACCGCGTGCGCGTCGGGCTTCATGTCCCTGATCGCGGTCTTCGTCGGCTACAACACGGCCAAGGAGTTCGGCGGCACCCCCGTCCTGGGCGGCGCCGTCGCGGCGATCATCGTGTTCCCGGGCGTGAGCCGGGTGACCGCCTTCGGCGAGCGGCTCGTCCCCGGGCAGGGCGGGGTCCTGGGCGCACTGGCCGCCGCGCTGCTCGCCGCGTACGTCGAACGCCAGTGCCGGAGCCGGGTCCCGGAAGCCCTGGACGTCCTGGTCACGCCGGCGGTGACGGTCCTGGTGGCCGGGCTGGCCACGCTGTACGGGCTGATGTACGCGGCCGGACAGGTCGCGACGGCCATCGGCCGCTTCGCGGACTGGCTGCTCGCCCACGGCGGTGCGGCGGCGGGCTTCGTCCTGGGCGGGCTGTTCCTGCCGCTGGTGATGCTGGGCCTGCACCAGGCCCTCATCCCCATCCACACGACGCTCATCCAGCAGCAGGGCTACACGGTCCTCCTGCCGATCCTCGCCATGGCGGGCGCGGGGCAGGTGGGCGCGGCCCTCGCGCTCTACGTCCGCCTCCCGCGCAACGGCTCGGTGCGCGAAACGATCCGCTCCGCCCTCCCGGCGGCCCTGCTGGGCATCGGCGAGCCCCTGATCTACGGCGTTTCGCTCCCCCTGGGCCGCCCGTTCGTCACGGCCTGCGTCGGCGGCGCGTTCGGCGGCGGCTTCGTCGGCCTGCTGGGTCAGCTGGGCGACAGGGTCGGCTCGACCGCGATCGGCCCCTCGGGCTGGGCCCTCCTCCCCCTCCTCAAGGGCAGCCGCGGCCTGGCCACGACGACGACGGTCTACGGGGCGGGACTGCTGATCGGCTACGCGGCGGGCTTCGTGGCCACGTACGCGTTCGGCCTGAGCCGCCGGTCGCTGGCGGAGCTGAACGCGGACAGGGGATAACGCCCGAGGGCGGCACCCCCAGAACCTGGGGGTGCCGCCCTCGGAATGCTTCAGGACGATGATCCGGAACGGATCAGAAGTCCATGTCCCCGCCCGGCATGCCGCCCGGAGCGGCCGCAGCGGCCTTCTCCGGCTTGTCGGCGATGACGGCCTCGGTGGTGAGGAAGAGCGCGGCGATGGACGCGGCGTTCTGCAGGGCGGAGCGGGTGACCTTCGCCGGGTCGATGATGCCCTCGGCGATCATGTCGACGTACTCGCCCGTGGCGGCGTTGAGGCCGTGGCCGACGGTCAGGTTGCGGACCTTCTCCACGACGACGCCGCCCTCGAGACCACCGTTGACGGCGATCTGCTTGAGCGGGGCCTCCAGGGCCAGCTTGACGGCGTTGGCACCGGTGGCCTCGTCGCCCTCGAGCTCCAGCTTCTCGAACACCTGGGAGGCCTGCAGCAGGGCCACGCCACCACCGGCGACGATGCCCTCCTCGACGGCCGCCTTCGCGTTGCGAACGGCGTCCTCGATGCGGTGCTTGCGCTCCTTGAGCTCGACCTCGGTCGCGGCACCGGCCTTGATGACGGCCACGCCGCCGGCCAGCTTCGCCAGGCGCTCCTGCAGCTTCTCGCGGTCGTAGTCGGAGTCGCTGTTCTCGATCTCGGCGCGGATCTGGTTGACGCGGCCCTGGACCTGCTCGCTGTCACCGGCACCGTCGACGATGGTCGTCTCGTCCTTGGTGATGACGACCTTGCGGGCGCGGCCGAGCAGGTCGAGACCGGCGTTCTCCAGCTTGAGGCCGACCTCCTCGGAGATGACCGTGCCGCCGGTGAGGATGGCGATGTCGCCCAGCATGGCCTTGCGGCGGTCGCCGAAGCCCGGGGCCTTGACGGCGACGGACTTGAAGGTGCCGCGGATCTTGTTGACGACCAGGGTCGACAGGGCCTCGCCCTCGACGTCCTCGGCGATGATCAGCAGCGGCTTGCCGGACTGCATGACCTTCTCGAGGAGCGGCAGCAGGTCCTTGACCGAGCTGACCTTCGAGTTGACGATCAGGATGTACGGGTCGTCCAGGGACGCCTCCATACGCTCCATGTCGGTGGCGAAGTACGCCGAGATGTAGCCCTTGTCGAAGCGCATGCCCTCGGTGAGCTCGAGCTCCAGACCGAAGGTCTGGGACTCCTCGACCGTGATGACGCCTTCCTTGCCGACCTTGTCCATCGCCTCGGCGATCAGCTCGCCGATCTGCGTGTCGGCGGCGGAGATGGAGGCGGTGGAGGCGATCTGCTCCTTGGTCTCCACGTCCTTGGCCTGCTCGAGCAGGGCGCCCGAGACGGCCTCGACGGCCTTCTCGATGCCGCGCTTCAGCGCCATCGGGTTGGCACCCGCGGCGACGTTGCGCAGGCCCTCGCGGACCAGGGCCTGGGCCAGGACGGTCGCGGTCGTCGTGCCGTCACCGGCGACGTCGTCCGTCTTCTTCGCGACCTCCTTGACCAGCTCGGCGCCGATCTTCTCGTACGGGTCCTCGAGCTCGATCTCCTTGGCGATGGAGACACCATCGTTGGTGATCGTGGGGGCGCCCCACTTCTTCTCGAGGACGACGTTGCGGCCCTTGGGGCCGAGGGTGACCTTGACGGCGTCGGCGAGCTGGTTCATCCCGCGCTCGAGACCGCGCCGTGCCTCCTCGTCGAACGCGATGATCTTGGCCATGTGAAGTGGTCCTCCCAGGACGGGGTGGAGACTGCTCCGGACCGCACTGGCGCCCGCGACGGACGGCCTGCGCACCCTGCGGTTCCTTGCCCCGCCTGGCTCGCGGACCTCACCGACGGTCCAAATCTGTCACTCTCACTCGGAGAGTGCTAAGCCCAATGATTAGCACTCGGCCAGGGAGAGTGCAAGCGCCTTGGGGGACCGTCACGCCCACGAGGAGCCCGAGCGGGGCCCCAGGCAGCCGTACCCACCCCGCGCGTCCCGCACACGCACACGCGTGAGGGGCCCGCACCCCGTGAGGTGCGGACCCCTCCGCAAACCGAGCGAGCCGGTGGTCGATGCGCCGCGTCAGACCTGCTGCAGCTTCACCATGTCCGCCTGCGGCCCCTTCTGGCCCTGCGAGATCTCGAACTCGACCCGCTGACCCTCCTCGAGGGTGCGGTAACCGTCCATCTGGATCGCGCTGTAGTGGACGAATACATCCGCACCACCGTCGACCGCGATGAAGCCGTAGCCCTTCTCCGCGTTGAACCACTTGACGGTGCCCTGAGCCATGCCTAACTCCCCTATTACTGGCCCTTGCGCAGGACCGCACTTCGCGGACCCGGGTCAGACCTCACCCCTGGCAGCCCAGTGGGTGTGCGCCGGAACGCGTCGACCGCGGCTGAATGTATCTGCACGGATGCCGTCTGCAACAGGTCACTCGGACGAGAAATCCGGGCGTGGCCGATCGAGGAAAACGCCCGAACTGCGGGTATTCCAGGGCAAGTCGGGCCGGGAAAAACACAACCAACCCGGCATTTCGTGCACACACTTCGCGCACAACTTGACGGGTTCTCATATGCGTTCGGCACTGACGCCGGGCGGGGATCGCCACAACTGTATCGCGCTCAACAGCCGGAATCGCCCCGTCCGCTTTACGGACGGGGCGATCCGGAGGGCGCCGTGCGGCAATAACGGAGGAAGGCTGCGAAAACCTCAGCCGCCGGCGACGGCGGGGATGACGGAGACGGCGGAGCCGTCCGGGGTGGGCGTCTGCAGCCCCTGCTCGAAGCGGACGTCGTCGTCGTTGACGTAGACGTTCACGAACCGGCGCAGCTTGCCGCCGTCGTCGAGGACCCGGGCGGCGATCCCCGTGTGGTTCTTCTCAAGATCGGCGATGACCTCGGAGAGGGTCCCGCCCTCGGCGGTGACCTCGGCCTTGCCGCCGGTGTAGGTGCGCAGGATGGTGGGGATGCGAACGGTAACGCTCATGGGTGAACTCACCTTCGGGTGCGGAGGAACGAGGAGTCGTGAACGGCTGACGTCAGCGGACGGACAGCCCGGCGGCGCGGAACGCCTCCAGCGACGGCCGGATCGTGGCGGACGGCCCCGCATCGACCGCGTCGAGCGTCTTCAGCCCGTCCCCGGTGTTCAGCACCACCGTGGTCAGGGACGGATCGAGCACCCCGGCCTCGATGAGCTTCTTCGTGACGCCCACGGTCACCCCGCCCGCCGTCTCCGCGAAGATCCCCTCGGTGCGGGCGAGCAGCCGGATCGCCTCCACGATCTGCTCGTCGGTGACGTCCTCCACCACGCCGCCCGTCCGTCGCGCGATGTCCAGCACGTACGGGCCGTCGGCGGGGTTGCCGATGGCGAGCGACTTCGCGATCGTGTCCGGCTTCACGGGCCGCACCACATCGTGCCCGTCCTTGAAGGCGCGCGAGACCGGCGAGCACCCCTCGGCCTGGGCGCCGAAGATCTTGTAGGGCCGGTCCTCGACGAGGCCGAGCGCGATGAGCTCCTTCAGCCCCTTGTCGATCTTCGTGAGCTGGGACCCCGAGGCGATCGGCACCACGATCTGGTCCGGCAGCCGCCATCCCAGCTGCTCGCAGATCTCGTAGGCCAGCGTCTTCGAGCCCTCGCCGTAGTACGGGCGGAGGTTGACGTTGACGAAGCCCCAGCCCTCGCCCAGCGGGTCGCCGATCAGCTCGCTGCAGAAGCGGTTGACGTCGTCGTACGTGCCTTCGATGCCGACGAGGTCGCCGCCGTACACCGCGGCCATGACGACCTTCCCGGCCTCCAGGTCGTGCGGGATGAACACGCACGACTTGAACCCGGCCCGGGCGGCCGCCGCCCCGACCGCCCCGGCGAGGTTGCCGGTCGACGAGCAGGACAGCGTCGTGAACCCGAAGGCGCGGGCTGCCTCGACGGCGATGGCGACGACCCGGTCCTTGAAGGAGTGCGTGGGGTTGCCGGAGTCGTCCTTGACGTGCAGGCCACCGGTCACGCCCAGTTCGCGGGCGAGGTTGCCGGCCTCGACGAGCTTGGTGAAGCCGGGGTTGAGGCTGGGCTTGTCCGCCACGTCGGCGGGGACGGGCAGCAGCGGGGCGTAGCGCCAGATGTTCGCCGGGCCGGCCTCGATCCGCTTCCTCAGCGCCTCGGGGTCGCCGGCGGGCAGTTCGTAGGCGACTTCGAGCGGGCCGAAGCAGAGGGCGCAGGCGAAGACGGGACCGAGGTCGAAGCGCTCTCCGCACTCGCGGCAGGAGAGTGCCGCGGCGGGTCCGAGGTCCACAGAAGTGGTAGAGGGTTCAACAGACTGCACAGCCATGGAGGCGAGGCCCTTTCTCCTCATCTTCCTCGCGGCGTACGTCGCCACGAGACGGATTTGGCACCTTCCCCGCCGGGAGCCTCGCCGCGTGAAAACGGGGAGACCGGCTGGAGGGTTGCCGGGGCTTCAACGGGCCGTGTCCCTCTGCCCCTCTGGATGAGCGGTATGGCGCTGGGCGGGGCCCAGGCGTTTGTGGCACGCGCGACCCCGACATAGGACGGCGGTCCGCGTTGTTCAAGACTGTAACGGAAGCGACGGCCCGTTGAGAGGGCCGTCCGCACCGCGAGATGCGTCACAACGTCACCGCAACGAGGAGTCGTACACGTGCTGGAAGAGGTGGAGCGCTGGCTGGCCGAGCGGTCCTGGTCCGCTGCTGATCGTCCGCTCGACGTGCTTCTGGCCGCCAAACGGGAGTCCGGCACCACGGTGAGCGTGGTCCTGCCGGCGCTGAACGAGGAGCCGACGGTCGGCGCCATCGTGGAGGTGATCCGCCGCGAGCTGATGTCGGACGCGGTGCCGCTGGTGGACGAGCTGGTGGTGATCGACTCGGGCTCCACGGACCGCACGGCCGAGGCCGCGGCGGAGGCCGGGGCGCGCGTGGTGCACCGGGACGAGGTGCTGCCGGGGCTGCCTGCGCTGCCGGGCAAGGGCGAGGTGCTGTGGCGCTCCCTGCTGGTGACGTCCGGTGACGTCGTCTGTTTCGTGGACGCCGACCTGCGCGAGTTCTCGGCGGACTTCGTGTCGGGGATCGTGGGCCCGCTGCTGACCGATCCGGGCGTGCAGTTCGTCAAGGCGATGTACGACCGCCCGCTCGGCCCGGAGTTCGGTCCGCCCGGCTCCGCCGGGTCCGCCGGGCAGGGCGGCCGGGTGACCGAGCTCGTGGCGCGCCCGCTGCTGAACCTGCACTGGCCGCAGCTGGCCGGTTTCGTGCAGCCGCTGGGCGGCGAGTACGCGGCCCGCCGGTCCCTGCTGGAGCGGCTGCCGTTCCCCGTGGGCTACGGCGTGGAGCTGGGCCTTCTGGTGGACGCGCTGCACACGGTGGGGCTGGACGCGCTGGCCCAGGTGGACGTGGGCGTGCGCAAGCACCGCCACCAGGACGGGCAGGCGCTCGGCCGGATGGCCGCCGCGATCTACCGCACGGCACAGCTCCGGCTGGCCCGCGGGCACCTGGTGCGACCTGCGCTCACCCAGTTCGAACGGACTCCGGAAGGTTTCGTTCCGCGGACGTACGCGGTGGACACCGAGGAGCGGCCGCCGATGGCCGGAATTCCCGAGTACGCCCGTCGGCACGCCGCGTAAGCGCACGTTTGAGCGGTTCTCCCGGGGGCAAGGCTGGCCACATGGTCGCTGAGCACGTGCACACCGCACCGATCGTCGTCGCCTCCAACCGCGGCCCGGTCTCGTACCGGCGCGGCGCGGACGGCACCCTCGTGGCCGGGCGGGGCGGCGGCGGCCTCGTCTCCGGGCTCAGCTCGATAGAGCAGGACGCCGGGGAGGCGGCGGCCGTGTGGGTGTGCGCGGCGCTCGGCGAGGGCGACCGCGAGGCGGCCCGCGCCGCCGGCCGGAGACTCGACCCGGCCGACACCGGCGGCCACCTCGTACGGATGCTGGACATCGCGCCGGAGACCTTCGCCGCCGCGTACAACGGCGTCGCCAACTCGGTGCTGTGGTTCCTCCACCACATGCTCTACCAGACGCCCCTGGAGCCCACCTTCGACCGGGCGTTCCGGGAGCAGTGGGCAGCCTACGAGGCGTACAACGCGGCCTTCGCCGAGGCCATCGCGGAGGAGGCCGCGGAGGGCGCCGTGGTCCTCGTCCAGGACTACCACCTGGCGCTCGTGCCGGGCCTGCTCCGGGACCTCCGCGCCGACCTGCGCATCGGCCACTTCTCGCACACCCCGTGGGCGCCGCCGGAGTACTTCCGGATGCTGCCGGACGACGTGGCCGGGCAGCTGCTGCGCGGCGTGCTCGGCGGCGACCGGGCCGCCTTCCTGACCCGGCGCTGGGCCGAGGCCTTCGCCGCGTGCTGCGCGGAAGTGCCGGGCGCGGAGGTCCTGCGGGACGGCGAGGGGCAGGCGGCCGAGATCCGTTACGAGGGGCGGACGACGCGACTGGGCGTGCACGGCCTCGGTGCCGACGGCGACTTCCTGCGCGAGCGGGCCCACCGGACGGACGTCGAGGAGCGCATGGCGGCGCTGCGGGAGCAGATCGGCCCGGGGCGCCGGACGATCGTTCGCGTGGACCGCACGGAGCTGTCGAAGAACATCGTGCGGGGGCTCCACGCGTACCGGCGGCTGCTGGAGGAGCACCCGCAGTGGCGCGGCAGGGTCGTGCACATCGCGTTCGCCTACCCCTCGCGCCAGGACCTCGCCGTCTACCGCGACTACACCGCCGAGGTGGAGCGCGTCGCCCGGGAGATCAACTCGGCGTTCGGCACGGAGGACTGGGAGCCGGTCGCGCTGCACGTCAAGGACGACTTCGCGCGCTCCCTGGCCGCGTACCGGCTGGCGGACGTGGCCCTGGTGAACCCGATCCGCGACGGGATGAACCTGGTGGCCAAGGAGATCCCGGTGGCCTCCGACCACGGCTGCGCGCTGGTGCTGTCGCGGGAGGCCGGCGCGGCGGCCGAGCTGGGCGACGAGGCGATCATGGTCAATCCGTACGACGTGGAGGCCACGGCCCGTGCGCTGCACCTGGCCCTGCTGATGGACGCCGGTGAGCGGGCGGAGCGCACGAAGCGGCTGGCCGCGGCGGCGACGGCGCTGCCGCCGGCGCGGTGGTTCGGGGACCAGCTGCGGGCGCTGCGGGCGCTGTGAGCCGACGGCTCCGGCCGGGGCGCGCCGGAGCGCGAGCCGCGCGCCTGCGGCCTCCCCTCCGAGCGGCCGGCGCTTCGGCGCCCCGGGCTGCCGCTCTCCGGCCGCGGGTAGCCATGGTTCATGTCAAATGTCCCGCGCTGGGCCGTACTTGCCGCGGCAAGTGCCGCCGTCCTGGCCGTGATCGGCGGCTGCTCCTCGGAGTCCGCGAAGAACGACGACGCCAAGGGGGCCAAGGGGGCGAAGGGCTCCTCGTCGGCGACGCCGTCGGCGGGTTCCGGCGCGTCCGGGGGCGCTCCCTCCGGTGCGCCGTCCGGTACGCCGCCGTCCGGTTCGCCCCCTCCTGCTGACGGCTCGATACCGGCGGGCCCCGGGCCGCAGCCGGCCTACACCGTCCAGAAGCAGCCCGCCGCCGGCAGCTGCCACTACCGCTTCACCCCGGCCAAGGAGCCCCTGCCCGACCCCGCGTGCACCCCCGGGGCGACGAACCCGAAGGTCACCCAGGCCACGCTGAAGACGACGATCTGCCGCGGCGGCTACACCGCCGGCATCCGGCCGCCCACGAACATCACCGGCCGCGAGAAGACCGCCAACGCCGCTTCGTACGGTTACAAGGGCCCGCTGCGCGAGGCCGAGTACGACCACCTGATCAGCCTGCAGCTCGGCGGCGACCCGAACGACCCGCGCAACCTGTGGGTGGAGCCCCCCTCCCCCGGCCACAAGGCGGGCAAGGGCCCCAACAACCCCAAGGACGTGGTGGAGACCAAGCTCAAGAACGCCATCTGCAACGGCAAGACGGACCTGGTCAAGGCGCAGCGGGCCATCGCGCGGGACTGGACGTCGGCGCTGGACGCGGTCGGCGTGACGGACAAGGGGGCGAAGGACGAGACGGCGGGGGACCCGGACGACGACGGCTGAGGGCCGGGGACGCCGGGCGCGCCGGCCGTGCCGGGTGAGTCAGGCGTCGCCGAGGCGGCCTGCGAGGGAGGTCAGCAGTTCCACGACGCCGCCGGGCCCGTCGACCACGACATCGGCCCGTTCGGCCAGCTCGGTGACCTCCGTGCTTCCGCTGCACACCAGCAGCCCCGGCAGCCCCTCGGAGCGCAGTTTCTCCACGGCGGCGAAGGCGGCGAGGTCGCCGAGGTCGTCCCCCGCGTAGAGCACCGAGCGCGCGCCGCTCTCGCGGACGTACGAGGTGAGGGCGGCGCCCTTGTCGACGCCCGGCGGGCGCAGCTCCAGGACCAGCCGGCCGGGCTCGACGATCAGCCCGTGCCGCTCGGCGAGCGCGTGCAGCGGCTCGCGCAGGGCGTCGAACGCGGCCTGCGGGTGGGGGGCCCGCCGGGTGTGGACGGCGACGGCGCGGCCCTTGTCCTCGATCCAGGTGCCCTGGCCGGCGCCCGAGCCGGCCAGGATTCCCGGCAGCTCCGCCCGGGCGGCCGCGACACCCGGGGGCGGGGCGGGGGCCGTCACGGTGCCGGTCGCGGCGTCCCAGCGCTCGGCGCCGTACTGGCCCAGGACCACGAGCCGCTCCAGGCCCGCGACCCCGGCGAAGCCGCCGTAGCGGACGGCGACGGCGGCCGGGCGGCCGGTGATCACGACGACGGAGCCGAGGCGCGGGGCGATGCGCGCCAGCGCGGCCACGGCGCCGGGGTGCGCCCGGGCCTGCTCGGGGTCGGGCACGATCTCGGCGAGCGTCCCGTCGAAGTCGAGCGCGACCACCGCGTGTTGCGCCCCGGCCAGCAGCGCGGCGAGCCCGTCGCAGCCGGCGGGCGTGGAGGGAACAGGAAGGGAATGGCTGCCCATGCGACCGACCCTACTGGGCGGGACCCACCGGCTAGCGGCGTTCGCGCCGGGCGTCCCGGACGCGCCGCAGCCGGTTGACGGTGACGGGGTCGTGGGCGAGGGCGCGCGGGTCGTCCAGGAGGGCGTTGAGCAGCTGGTAGTAGCGGGTCGGGGTCATCCCGAGCCGCTCCCGCACGGCCCGCTCCTTGGCGCCGGGCCCGGAGAAGGCCTGCCGCTCCAGGGCGAGCACGGCGCGATCCCGCTCGGAGAGACCTTCGAAGGACTCTTCGGAGGAATCTTCGGGGGGACCTTCGCAGGGATCCTCGGAGGGGCCTTCGGAGAGCCCCCGCCCGGGAGACTCCCCGCCCTGTTCCTCTGCCACGCAGTCAGCCTACCGATCCGCCGGCTTACCGGCCGTTGCCGGCCTGCTCCGTGGCGTCCGCATCGCGCTGGATCTCGCCGAGCACGCTCGCGGGGTCGCCGCCCTTGGCGACGACCGAGCCGATCTTCTCCTTGAGGGCCTGGCTGACCTTCGCCCAGGAGGTCTTGTCGACCGGGTAGAACTCGGCGTTCTCCAGCTGGTCCAGGAACGGCTTGAGCCGCTCCTGCTTGCTGTCGGCACGCATCTTGCCGGAGGCGCTGCTGGTCACCGGCAGCAGGTCGTACTGGCTGGTGAAGTCCAGGACGTTCTTGGTGCTGTAGAGGAAGTCGAGGAAGTGGCCGACCTCCTCGCGGTGGCCGCCCGCCTTGAACGCCATGACCCAGTCGGCGACGCCCATGGTGGCCTTGGCCCTGCCGGACTTGCCCGGCAGCGGGGCCGTGCCGAACTTGATGCCCTTGGCCTCGGCCTGCTTCATCAGCGTCGGGTGACCGTTGAGCATGCCGACCTGGCCGTTGCAGAACGCGTTGAAGACGTCCTGCCGGTTGGTGCGGGAGGGGTCGCCGGGGCCGGTGAGGCCCTTGCCGACGAGCTCGTCGCGCAGCCACTCGAACGTCTTGACGTTGTCGTCCGCGTTGATGATGTACGTGCCGTTGTGGTCGGTGTAGCCGCTGCCGCCGCTGAGCATCCACATCATGGTCTCGGCGGGCGCCTCCTCGGGGCCGAGCGGCAGCCCGTACGGGATCTTGACCCCCGCGGTCTGCAGCTTCTTGGCCGCGGCCTGCAGCTCGTCCCAGCTCTCGGGGGCCTTGGCTATGCCGGCCTTGGCGAAGAGGGTCTTGTTGTAGAAGAGCAGGCGGGTGCTGGAGACGAACGGCAGGCCGTACTGCACGCGGCCCACCTCGCCGGCGCGGGCGATCGAGGCGATCAGGTCGGCCTGGGTGGGGATGGTGAGCAGCTGGTCGGCGCTGTAGAGCTTGCCGGTGGCGGCGAAGTCGGCGTAGGCGCCGATCTGCGCGATGTCCGGGGCCTTGCCGGCCCGGACCATCTCGGCGACCTTCTTGTCGACCTCGGTCCAGCTGAGCACCGTGGCCTCGACCTTGATGCCCTTGTTCTGGGCCTCGAAGGCGCGGGCGAGGGCGTCCCAGTACTTCTGGGAGCTGTTCGCCGCGTTGTCACCGTAGTCGGCCGCGACGACCCGCAGCGTCTTGCTGCCGGAGCCGCCGTCGCTGCCGCACGCCGTCAGTGCGGGCGCCAACGCCGCCGTGGCGGCACCTGCCGCCGTCAGACCCAAGAACCGCCGCCGCTGCACTACTGCTTCCCACCTTCGGGGTTTGTGTTGGAGACCGTGAGTTTCCCCCGCGGGCCACCATACGTTCCAGCCGGTTCCGGTTTCGCTTCGGTATCGCTCTTCCCGCGGCCGACGGGGGCTGCTAAGCACGGAGATCGCATAGAGATCACATGGCGATCACCGGCGGATGGAGAAGAAAGCGCATGTCCGAGCCCTCTTCCACCCCTTCCCCCACCCCCTCTCTCACCCCTTCCCTCACTTCTCTGGAGATCACCGCGCAGCCCGGCTGCTGGCGGCGGGCGGCGGAGGCCGCGGCGAACGCCTCCGGTCTGCCGGCGCCGGGGGAACGGGTGGCCGTGACCGGCTGCGGCACCTCGTGGTTCATGGCCCAGGCGTACGCGGCGCTGCGGGAGGCGTCGGGGCAGGGCGAGACGGACGCCTTCCCGGCGTCCGAGTTCCCGGTGTCGCGCACCTACGACCGGCTCGTGGTGATCACGCGGTCGGGGACGACGACCGAAGTGCTCGACCTGATCGGCGAGGTGCGCGAGCGCTGGGAGGTCCTCGCCCTGACCGCCGATCCGGCGACGCCCGTCGTGCGAGCGGCCGACGACGTGGCGGTGCTGGACTGGGCGGACGAGCGGTCCGTCGTCCAGACGCGCTTCGCAACGACGGCGCTGGCGTTCCTGCGGGCGAGCCTGGAGCGCACCGGCCGGCTGCCGGAGGGCGTGAAGCGGGTCGCGGAGGCGGCGGCGGACGCGGAGACGGCGGTGATCGAACCGCTGCCGCGGGCGGTGCACTCCGCCGGGCAGTGGACGTTCCTGGGGGCGGGCTGGGCGTACGGCCTCGCGCAGGAAGCGGCACTGAAGATGCGGGAGGCGGCGGGCGCGTGGACCGAGGCGTACCCGGCCATGGAGTACCGCCACGGCCCGGTGGCGATCACGGGTCCGGGGCGGGTGGCGTGGATCCTGGGCGACGCACCGGCGGGCCTGGAGGCGGACATCTCCCGCACGGGCGGCACGCTCGTGTCGGACGGGGCCCGGCTGGACCCGATGGCGGACCTGATCCGCGCGCAGCGGCTGGCGGTGGCGGTGGCGGAGTCGAGGGGGCTGGACCCGGACGTCCCGAAGGGTCTGACGCGGAGCGTGATCCTGGAGGGGTGACGGGCGGGGCGGCGGACGGGGCGGCTGACGGGGCGGCTGACGGGGGCGCGCGCACCCACCCTCACCGGCGAGTGGACTAGACCTTTCGCGGCCCGGCGCGCGACACTGTCCCCGTGAAACACGTCATCGCGCTCGACGTCGGCGGCACCGCCATCAAGGCCGCCCTGATCGGCCCCGACCACGAACTGCTGCACGAGGCCCGCCGCCCCACCGGCCGCGACCGCGGTCCGGACGCCGTCATCGCCGGCATCCTGGACTTCGCCGCCGAGCTCGCGGCCACCGGCGAGGCCGCCTACGGGCGGCCCGCGGCCGCGGCGGGCCTCGCCGTGCCCGGCATCGTGGACGCCGCCGCGGGCACGGCCGTCTACGCCGCCAACCTCGGCTGGCGCGACGTCCCCCTGCGCGCGCTGCTCAGCGACCGCCTCGGCGGCACCCCCGTGGCCCTCGGCCACGACGTCCGTACGGGCGGGCTCGCCGAGGGCCGCCTCGGCGCGGGCGAGGGCGCGGACCGTTTCCTGTTCGTCCCGCTCGGCACCGGCATCGCCGGGGCCATCGGCATCGACGGCCGCATCGAGGTCGGCGCCCACGGCTGCGCCGGCGAGATCGGCCACATCCCCGTGCGCCCCGGCCCGGCCGGCAAGCCGTGCGGCTGCGGCGGCCGCGGCTGCCTGGAGACCCTCGCGTCGGCCGCCGCCGTCAGCCGCGCCTGGGCGGAGACCAGCGGCGACCCGGACGCCGACGCCGCCGACTGCGCCCGCGCCGTCGACGCCGGCGACCCCCGCGCCCGCGCCGTCTGGCAGGAGGCCGTCGACGCCCTCGCCGACGGCCTCGTCATCGCGCACACCCTGCTCGACCCCCGCACGCTGATCATCGGCGGCGGTCTCGCCGAGGCCGGCGAGACCCTCTTCGCGCCGCTGCGCGCTGCCGTCGAGGAGCGCCTCACGTTCCAGCAGCGCCCCCGCATCGTCCCGGCGGCCCTCGGCGATGCCGCCGGCTGCCTGGGCGCGGGCCTGCTCGCCTGGGACCTGCTCACCACCCACCTCACGGAGGTTTCCGCCTGATGGTCGAACGTACGGTTCTCGCCGGCGCCCGCGTGGTGCTGCCGACCGGTGTGGTCGAGGACGGGCGGGTGACGGTCGAAGGCCGGAGGATCGCCGCCGACGCGAGCGGCGAGCGGCCGACGCTCGACCTCTCGGGCAAGGGCTGCTGGATCGTCCCCGGCTTCGTGGACATGCACGTCCACGGCGGCGGCGGCGCGTCCTTCTCCGCGGGCGACCCCGAAGAGGCCCTCACGGCCGTCCGCACGCACCGCGCCCACGGCACCACGACCATGGTCGCCTCCACCGTCACCGGCGACCTGGACGACCTCGCCCGGCAGGCGGCCGTTCTGTCCGAGCTGACCGAGCAGGGCGACCTCGCGGGCATCCACTTCGAGGGCCCGTTCATCTCCCCGCACCGCTGCGGCGCCCACCAGCCGGAGCTGCTGCGCGACCCGCACCCCGCGGACGTCCGCAAGCTCGTCGACGCGGCGCGCGGAACGGCCCGCATGATGACGCTGGCCCCGGAGCTGGCGGGCGGCCTCGACTCGGTCCGGCTCCTCGCCGACCTCGGCGTCGTCGCGGCGGTCGGCCACACGGACTCCTCGTACGAGGCGACCCTGGACGCCATCGAGGCGGGCGCGACGGTGGCCACGCACCTCTTCAACGCCATGCCGTCGCTCCTCCACCGCGCCCCCGGCCCGATCGCGGCCCTCCTGGAGGACGAGCGGGTCACCGTCGAGCTGATCAACGACGGCACGCACCTGCACCCCTCCGTCCTGGAACTGGCCTTCGCCCGGGCCGGCGCGGACCGCGTCGCGTTCATCACCGACGCCATGGGCGCGGCCGGCATGAGCGACGGCATGTACCCGCTCGGCCCGATGAGCGTCGAGGTCAAGGACGGCGTGGCCCGCATCGCCGACGGGCCGACGGCGGGGTCGATCGCGGGCTCGACGCTGACGCTCGACACGGCGTTCAAGCGCGCGGTGACGATCGACGGGCTGCCGGTCGAGGACGCCGTACGGGCCCTCTCGGCGAACCCCGCACGGCTGCTGGGCGTGGCCGACCGGGTCGGCTCGCTGGAGGACGGCAAGGACGCGGATCTGGTCGTTCTCGACGCCTCGTACGACCTGGTGGGCGTCATGCGCAAGGGCGAATGGGTGGTCAAGCCCCAAGTGCACTGATTCCTCCCGCTCCTGACGCACGGTCGCACTCCGGCCGGAACGGCGGCGGCAGTCCCGAGGTCTGGGCCTGCCGCCGCTGTTTTGGCATGATCGCTCGCGGTCGACGGTCACGTTCTTCGGTCAAGGGAGGGAGACGCCGGTGATCCTCACGGTCACGCTCAATGCCGCGCTCGATCTGACCTACCGCGTTCCGCGGCTGCAGCCGCACGCGTCGCACCACGTCACGGCCGCCGCCGAACGGCCCGGCGGCAAGGGCGTCAACGTGGCCCGCGTCCTGGCCGCCCTCGGCCACACCACCGTGGTCACGGGCTTCGCCGGCGGCACGACGGGCGAGACCCTGCGCCGGCTCCTCGCCGAGACCGTCCCCGGCGACGGCGGCCGCCTCACCGACCACCTCGTCCCCATCATCGGCACCACGCGCCGCACGGTCGCCGTCGTGGACGCCTCCACCGGCGACACCACCCAGCTCAACGAGGCCGGCCCGGACGTCACCGCCGAGGAATGGGCCGGCTTCACGGACACGTACGCGCGCCTCCTGCGCGAGGCCCGCGCCGTCGCCCTGTGCGGGAGCCTTCCACCGGGCGTGCCGGTGGGGGCGTACGCCCATCTCGTACGGCAGGCGCGGGCCGCCCGCGTCCCCGTCCTGCTGGACACCAGCGGCGAACCGCTCCGCCGCGGCATCGCCGCCCGCCCCGACCTGGTCACCCCCAACGCCACCGAACTCGCCGCCCTCACCGGCTCCACGGAGCCCCTCCGCGCGGCCCTCGACGCCCGCCGCCGCGGCGCCCACGCCGTCACCGCGACCCTCGGCCCGGAGGGCGTCCTCGCCGTCACCCCCGACGGCACCTGGCGCGCGACCCCGCCCCGCCGCCTCACCGGCAACCCGACCGGCGCCGGCGACTCGGCCGCGGCCGGCCTCCTGTCCGCCTGGCTCGACGGCCTGCCCTGGCCGGACCGCCTGGCCCGCGCCGTAGCCCTGGCCGCGGCCACCGTAAAGGCGCCCACGGCAGGCGAATTCGACGCCGGGACGTACGAGGACACGCTGCCGCAGGTGAAGGTGACGGCGGCCTGACCTCCCCCAGCGAGCGGAAAGGCACGGCACATGCCCCTCGTACGCACCTCCGACCTCGTCACCTCGGCCCGGGCCACGGGCGAGCCCGTATTCGCCTTCAACGTCATCACCGTTGAACACGCGGAAGCCATCGCCGCAGGAGCGGAATCCGCGGACCGCCCCGCGATCCTCCAGATCTCGGAGAACGCCGTGAAGTTCCACGGCGGCCGCGTGGGCCCGATCGCGGCCGCAGCGTCGGCCGTGGCGGCGGCGTCCACGGCGCGCTTGTCCCTGCACCTGGACCACGTGGAGGACCGGACCCTCCTGCGCCAGGCGCACGCCCACGGCTTCAGCTCGGTCATGTTCGACGCCTCGAAGCTCCCGTACGGAGACAACGTCAAAGCGACGGCGGAGGCGGTCCGTTGGGGCCGCGAACGGGACATCTGGGTGGAGGCGGAACTGGGCCGCGTAGGCGGCAAGGCCGGCGACGCCCACACACCGGGCGTCCGCACCGACCCGGCGGAGGCGGCGGCTTACGTGGCGGACACGGGAGTCGACGCCCTGGCAGTGGCCGTGGGCAGCACCCACGCGATGACGGCCCGCACGGCAACCCTGGACCACGCTCTGATCACGGCCCTACGGGCCGCGGTCCCGGTGCCCCTGGTCCTCCACGGCTCGTCGGGCGTCCCGGACGAGGAACTCCGCCGCGCGGTAGCGGCGGGAATGACGAAAATCAACGTGGGGACGGCTCTGAACACGGCCTTCACGGACGCGGTAAGGGCATTCCTGGAGGCCCATCCCTCCACGGTCGACCCGCGCAGCTACCTGAGGCCTGCGCGGGCCGCTATGGGGGAGACGGTGGCGGGGTTCCTCCGCAACGTCAGCCGCCGTTGGTGAGCCACAGCTGGTCGAGGTGGGATTCGCAGCCGCTGCCACTGCCGCAGTACAGCTTGATGGTGTTCTTGCCCTGGTTCAGGTCGACACGGGTCCAGCTGTTCTGCCAGTTGGAGGGCCACTCGCCCGGCTTCACGTCGCCCCAGATCTTCATGCGCATCGGCAGGGTGTTGGTCTTGCCGTTGACGTCGACCGCGAGGTTGGCGTCCTGACCGGGCACGCCGTAATAGACGTACAGCCGGTAGGCGCCGGTGGACGGAACCTCGACCTCCCACTCGACGCCCGAGCCCTGCTGGTTGGCGACCACCGCATAGGCCCCGCCTTCGGACTTGGCGCCCTTGACCACCGTGTCCGTGGACGCGCCGCCCACCAGCTTCAGCGTCGACGCGTCGCGCTTCAGCTTGCCGACCGCCGACTGATTGCTCGGCTCGGTCTTCTTCTCCGGCTCCTTGGACTGCTTCTTCTTGTCCTCGCCCTGGGGCGCCTTCTGCTCGCCCCCGGCCGCCGCCTGGTTGGACCCGCCGTCGTCCGACGTGCCGCTGTTGGTCAGCATGGCCGCCGTGATGCCGCCGGCCACCACCGCCACCACGGCTATCGCCGCCACCAGCAGCCCCGTTCGCTTCGGGCGGGAGCTGCCGTGGGCGCCGTGGCCGGCCGGGGGGGCCGGCTGGCGGGGGACGCCGCCGGGGAGGGTCTCCGGCGCGGCGTAGTGCGGCGCGGGCTGCGACGCGTGCGGCGGCTGCGGCTGGCGCGGGCCGTACTGGCGTGAACCGACCGTCCGTACCTGGTTGTACGAAGTGCGGGGAACACCCGGCTGCGGCGCGGCCGGGGCGCTGTCGTTGGACCCGCCGCCCTCCGAGCGGTACAGGTGCGCGAACGGGTCTTCGCTCTCCGGCGTACCCGTGCCGTTATTACCGGCCGTCATCCCCTGTCACTCCCAACCTGTGGGCCCATCGCCCACTGGCCAAATCTTTGCGTTCGATTTCACGGTAGGCGGCGGTGCCGCGTTTCGGCGAAGACTACCGCGACGCGGCGACACCTCGCGGTGGGCGGCCTCAACCTGCCCTCCGACCTGCCTTGGCGCGCGACCGCTTCTCGACGTACATGCGCTGGTCGGCGGAGTGCAGCACCTCGTCGGCGGACATTCCGCAGCCCGCCCAGCCAATGCCGAAACTCGCCCCTACCCGGACCGCCCGCCCGTCAACCCTTATCGGCGGGAGGATGGCGCTGCGCAGCCGGACGGCGAGGTCCTCCGCGTCGGCCAGGGCGAGGCCGTCGGCGAGGACGACGAACTCGTCGCCGCCGAGCCGGGCGACGGTGTCACCCTCGCGAACGCCGTTGCTGAGGCGGCGGGCGACCTCTATGAGGACGGCGTCACCCGTGTGGTGGCCGAAGCGGTCGTTGATGGCCTTGAAGCCGTCGAGGTCGCAGAAGAGGACGGCCAGGCCCTTGGTCCCGTCGTCGGGCCCGTCCTCCGGCGGGGCTATGGCGTGCACATGCCCGGGGTAGGCGCCGTCGTGCGCACCGTAGCCGAGCTCGTCCGGGGCGTAGTCGGGCCCGCAGTCCGGCGCGTGGTCGGGCCCGGCCTCCGAGCCGAAGCCGTGGGCGTACACGCCGGCCTGCCCGAGCTCCGCCCCGTGCCCGTAGGGGCCGCCGCCGAGCCCCGCGGGTCCCTCGACGCCCTCCACCTCGGCGAAGCCGTCGAGACAGCCGTAGGGGGCCGCCACGGCGGCCGCGTGCGGCTCGCTGCCCGGCGCCCGGCCGCACAGCCGGCTGCTGAGCCGGGCGCGCAGCTCGGCGCTGTTGGGCAGACCCGTGAGCGAGTCGTGGCTGGCGCGGTGGGCGAGCTGCAGCTCGTGCCGCTTGCGCTCCTCGATGTCCTCGACGTGGGTGAGCAGGAAGCGCGGCCCGTCGGCGGCGTCGGCCACCACGGAGTTGCGCAGCGACACCCAGACGTACGTGCCGTCGCGGCGGGCGAGCCGCAGCTCGGCCCGGCCGCCCTCGGCGGAGGTGCGCAGGAGGGTGCCGATGTCTTCGGGGTGGACGAGGTCGGAGAACGAATAGCGGCGCATCTGGGACGCCGAGCGGCCCAGGAGGCGGCACAGGGCGTCGTTGGTGCGGTGCAGGCGGCCGTGCTGGTCGCCGCCCATCTCGGCGATGGCCATGCCGCTGGGCGCGTACTCGAAGGCCTGGCGGAAGCTTTCCTCACTGGCCCGCAGGGCCTGCTGCTCCCGCTCCAGGCGGACCAGCGCACGCTGCATGTTGGCCCGCAGCCGGGCGTTGCTGATCGCGATGGCGGCCTGGAAGGCGTACATCTGCAGCGCCTCGCGGCCCCACGCGCCGGGCCGCCGGCCGTTGCGCGGCTTGTCGACGGAGATCACGCCGAGGAGCTCGCCGCCCGCGGCGCCCGCGGTGTACATGGGGGCGAAGAGGCGGTCCATGGGATGCCACTCGTCCGGGAAGCGGGGGGCGGGGCCCGCGGTGTGCCACTGGGGCACGTCGTCGTTGTCGAGGACCCAGCCCTCCGTGTACGGAATGAAGCGCAGCGAGCCCCACTGGTCGGCCATGGCGAGCCGCCGCTCCCAGGAGACGCGCGAGCCGACCCGCCCGGCCATCAGCGCTTCCGCACCGGCGCTGCCGGCGACGGCGGCCACGACGAGATCACCGTCGGGCCGTACGAGATTGACGGCGGAGAGCTCGTACCCGAGCCCGGTGACGATGCCGTCCGCGACGGTCTGCAGGGTGTCCGCGAGACTTCGCGCCGTGTTCAGATCGGCCACCACCTGATGCAGCCCGCGCAACGTGGCCAGGCGGACATACGGCTCCGACTCGGTCTCCATCTTCGCTCTCCCCCGAGACCTCGACAGCAACTCCAGGCTTCTTGTCGTCCGTTTACCACGGCCACTGAATCACAGCGAGCTGACCACTCGGTACACAGGGTCAACAATTACGGCCCTCTGTGACTCATGTCACAATGCGTGATCAGGGCCCGCTACTGGCGGCGGTAGAAGTCCTTATGCTTCGTGAACGCAAATCCGGAACGGTACGGACACCCATCCGGACGCCTTCCCGAACCGATGCGGACAACTTTCGGAACCGTTCCGGCACCCTTTCGACCTAGGACCCGCCTGGTCCTGCAGCCCGATGCGAGGGCGCGGCGGGCGGGCTAGCGTGCACAGCGTGTTGCAGACGACCCAGCCCCACGAGACCGCCATACCCCATTCTGAAGGGGTGAGCGCCGATGAGTTCCGTGCCGCCCTCGCCCGCCTCGCCGCCGGAGTGGTGCTGGTGACCGCGCACGACCCGGAGCACGGCCCGCGCGGCGAGGACGTCGGAATGACGGCGACGGCCTTCCTCTCCGTATCGCTCGATCCGCCGCTCGTCATGGTGAGCGTTCGCAACGACTCCCGCATGGACGACCTTCTGGAGCGGCAGCCGCTGTGGGCGGTGTCCGTCCTCTCGGAGAGCCAGCGGCACGTCGCCGGGCGCTTCGCGATGAAGGGAAGAATCAGCGACCGGCTCCTCTTCGAGGACATCCCCCACGCGCCCGGTACGGCCACGGGGGCGCCGCTCGTGCGCGGCGCGCTGTCGACGCTGGAGTGCCGGACGGAGCAGCGGGTGCCGGCCGGGGACCACACGCTGGTGATCGGAAGGGTGCTGGCGGCGACGGCGCCGAGCACGGAGAGCGGCCCGCTGACGTACTTCAAGGGGAAGTACCGGCGGCTGGGGTGAGGGGGCGGGACGGGACGGGCGGGACGGCCTCGGGCCTCAGCCCCAGTCCTTACCGGTGCGCCCCCGCTTGGTCTCGGCGCGCTGCTTCTTCTGCCGCAGCCGCCGTTCGTTGATGCCGCGCGGGATCTTCGTGGCGCGCCGCGGGCGGGGCGGCGGGGCCGTGGCCTCGGCGAGCAGGGAGGCGAGGCGGACGGCGGCGGTCTCGCGATTGCGCCACTGCGAACGGTGCTCGGAGGCCCGTACGACCACGACGCCGCCGACGAGACGGCCCGCCAGACTGGCCAGCGCGCGCTCCTTCCACACCTCGGGCAGCGCTTCCGTACGGGCGAGGTCGAACCGCAGCTCGACCTGGCTGTCGCTGGTGTTGACGTGCTGGCCGCCGGGGCCGGAGGAGCGGGAGAAACGCCACTGGAGCTCGGCCTCCGGCAGGGAGACCGAACCGCGGATGACGTAGGGGCCGGACATGCCCCCAATGATCCCGCGCCGGACGGGCGTCCGTCACCTCGTTTTGCGCCACGGCGTCAGGGATCGGCAAAGAAAGTAAAGGCGGATGGAACCCCGGGGTCCTCGGTCGGCGTTAACAAGGGTGACGGTCGCCCGCGTGCCGCGGTGCGCTGCAGATCCGACGCAGACCTGACCAGAAGACCAGAAAGGGACAATTCCCATGGCTGTAAGCCTGTCCAAGGGCGGCAACGTCTCCCTCACCAAGGAGGCCCCGGGCCTGACGGCCGTCACGGTCGGCCTCGGCTGGGACGTCCGCACCACCACCGGCACGGACTTCGACCTCGACGCGAGCGCCATCGCCGTGAACGCGGCCGGCCGCGTCTACTCCGACGCCCACTTCGTCTTCTTCAACAACAAGTCGACGCCGGACCAGTCCATCGTCCACACCGGTGACAACACCACCGGCCAGGGCGAGGGCGACGACGAGTCGATCAACGTCAACCTCGCCGCCCTCCCGGCCGACGTCGACAAGATCGTCTTCCCGGTCTCCATCTACGACGCGGTGACCCGCAGCCAGAACTTCGGCCAGGTCCGCAACGCCTACATCCGCATCGTCAACCAGGCCGGCGGCGCCGAGCTCGCCCGCTACGACCTGAGCGAGGACGCCGCCACCGAGACCGCCATGGTCTTCGGCGAGCTCTACCGCAACGGCGCGGACTGGAAGTTCCGCGCGGTCGGCCAGGGCTACGCGTCGGGCCTGCAGGGCATCGCGCAGGACTTCGGCGTCAACGTCTGAGGAGTCCGGTAGTGGAGGGGGCTGTCCTGCGGGTGCGGGGCGGCCCCCTTCTCTTGCCCCCTTGCCCCCTTGCCCTTTGCCCTGCCGTTTTTTGTTCAGCGCAGGAAGCCGCGCTCGTCCACGCTGCGCGTCGGGGTGCCGAGGAAGACGTCGGCGGGGGCGGCCCCGTAAGCGACGTTGAACGTCTCCAGCCGGTACGCCCACGGACCGCCCTGGTTGCCGTACCGGTAATTGATCTGCCACCGCACCCACTGGCCGGGGACGAGCCGCACCTTCGGCGGCCGCCGGTTACGCCGCGGCGCGCTGAAGTGCGTGACCTCCGGCGGCCCCACCTGCAACGCCCCGCCCCCGGCCTCCTCCCGAAGCACCAGCCCAGCCCGGGAAAGGTCCCGCTCGGACATCCGCGGGCTGAACCCCTCGGCTTCCCTCATGGCGACATCGTGCAGGCCGGACGTCATACCGGGCGGAAGGGGAAATGCCACGGGAGCGGCATTACGCACTGCGGCCCCGTCCCCACCGCGAGACGCTTTGGTCCACGACGTACTCACCCGCTGAACGATGACCTTCATGGGGATGATCATCGGTCGTTCTGCTGGGGTTATGCCAACGCTTTCTGGAGCTGGGGTTTGTGGTGCGGATCCGTGGGTTGGGTGCGGGTCAGAACAGGCTGGCAGCAGGGGGAGGGGTGGGGGTGCGGGTTCGGTTTGGGATTGCCTGGGCCCGGTGGGCGGTTGGCCGCCGTACTCCTGCCGTCGCGGATGCGGGCGCGTGAGGAGACCTTGCGGAGGGATTGTGGCTGGCGGGGAGCTGGCAGCTGCCGCGATGTGGTGCCTGCCGTCGTGGGCGCTTCGCTCAGCTCGCCACCGTCGTGGCTGAGCGGGCAGCTGTCCCTGAGTGGGGGCTGGTGGGAGGGAGCAGAGCTGGTGGGACAGCTGAGGTGCGCGGCGGGCAGTTAAGCCCCGTTATCCACCCGCCTGAGGGCCAGACCGGTTGATTACCGTGCTGAGAAGGGCAAAAAGGCCGCCAACAGGCAGTTGAGCCCCCTTATCCGCCGGGACCACGCCCCGGCCGGTGGATTTCGTGCCAAGAACGGCCCACCAGCCGCCAGCCCCCTCCCCTCCGCACCCGCCCGCTCAGCCACAACGGCGAGAAACTGAGCGAAGCGCCCACGACGGGCCCAGACACATCGCGGCAGCAGCCAGCTCCCCCTCAGCCCAGGCCTATGCGCAAGGTCTCCTCACGCACCCGCATCCGCGACGGCACGAGTACGGCGGCCAACACCCCACCGGCCGCAAACAAAAGCAACCGGACCCAAGCCCCCTACCCCTCCCCCTGCTGCCAGCCTGTCTTGACGCCCGCCCCCACCCACACGTCACCCGCGCTTCAACGCCTCCACGAAGGTCCGCCAGGCCACGGGCCGGAAGGCCACGACCGGGCTGGCCCCGAGCAGCTTGGAATCCCTGACCGGGACCGTGCCGGGTATGTTGTCGGCGACTTCGACGCAGTCGTCAGTGCCCGTTCCGCCACCACCGCCGCTGTACGAACTTTTGCGCCATGCCCGAGCGTTCACATTCTGCTCAGTTGTCATCTGCGTACTCCTCTGCCACCGATTCGATGAGCCCCAAGGACGCCTCCCGCGGCAGCGCAGCAGCCCTCACGAAATCGTAGGCCAGCCGGAACCTGGCCACGCGAACCGGATCGTCCACCAAGGTGCCGGTCATGGCGCCTTCTGCATACGCGACAGGCGGGGCGTCATCAAAGGCCATGAGTTTCACCATTCCGCCGAGCACGGGAGCGCCCGAGCTGAACGGCAGGACTTGCATGATGATGCGTTCCGCACGGACCAGCTCTGCCAGGCGCGCCAACTGCGCGTGCATAACAGCGGCCCCTCCTGTCGGACGCCGGATGACGTGCTCGTCGATGACGGCCCACAACAAGGGCTTTGTGGCATGTTCGAGGATGTGCTGACGCTCCAGTCGTGAGGCCACCCAGGAGTCGACATCGCTGTTCAGGGCCAAAGGGAAGGCAGCCTTGAAGACAGCATGCGCATAGGACGCCGTCTGGAACACCCCAGGCACGAACATGGGTGCGTATGCATGGATCTCGGTGGCGATCGTCTCAAGGTATGCGACGTCCGCGAAGTAGTGCATGGCTGGAGAGCTATTGATCAGCTCCTCGCACATGCGCCCGAAGAAGCCGTCCGTTCCCAGCTCCGCATCAATCCGTTGCGCGATGTCCAGCTGCGGCTTACGGATCCCCGTTTCGAACTGGCCGATGTACGCCCCTGAGCAGAACACCCGACGCCCCAGCTCCTGCTGCGTCATTCCGGCCGCCTCGCGGCGCCGCTTCAGCTCGGTGCCGAAGAAGCCCCAGCCGAACTTCGTCTGACCGCCGTAGCGGGCCGCACCCTCACCCCTGGCCACAGGTTAACTCCCTTGTTTTACCTGTTCGTTGTAGGGCTGCACCCCCTCCCGAGCCTAGCCCCACCTCGCGACGCTGTTCACACACTCAGCAACAGGCGATACGAGAGGGCCCCGCAGTGACCAGCGAGACCAAGGCCGATACCCGCCCCGACACCAACGCCCCCACCCCCTGCACGCACTGCACCCGGCTCAACGACGAGCGGCATGAAGCCGAGCTCCGGGGCGACAAATCCGCCGCCGTGGACGCCCTGGTCCTCCTCCGGCGCCACTGGCGCGCCACGCACCACGCGCCGGGCGGGGAGGCGGCGCAAGGTGGGTAGAAACAGGGGGAGCAGGCCGCCATGCCCGCCGTACCACACGGCCAACCGGTTGCGTACACTCCGTAACCAGCTGCTGAGCAGCGGAGTTGGGGTTCGTCGGGGCGGGTACGTGTTACCCAAGGAGGGGAACCCGTGGAGACAGGACACACGCACCATGGACGACGGCGACTCACTCGAACGCATTCTTGCCGCGGCGATCAGCGACCGGGACCGCGAGCCAGAGCTCTGTCCGGGGTGCAGGCGGCCCCTGCGGGTCGTCGTCGTGGCGGAGAGCCCGGGCGATGCGACATCCCCGGCGATCGTGCGCGGCGTCTGCCCCGTGTGCCCCAAGGGGCTGGGTGCCGCGGCCCCCTGAAGCACCTGGCCCTGGCCTGTCCGAACTGCCAGAACATGATGCAGCAGATGGGCAATGGCGTGTACAAGTGCTGGAGCTGCGGATACACCAGCACAGGGTGAAGCCCGGGGGTATGCCCGCGGATGCGGGCGGGGGCGAATGCGGAGATGCTGGGTGGGTCAGCGTTCCGTGAGGAGGACGACCATGTCCATGCTCGACAAGCTCAAGGGTCTGATCAAGGGCCATCCCGACCAGGCGCGGCAGGGTGTCGACAAGGCGGGCGACGCGTTCGACGCCCGCACCGGGAACAAGTACCAGTCCCAGACCGACACCGCCCAGCAGAAGCTCAACGAGCAGTTGGGCGTGCAGGAGCGGCCCGAGGACCGGCCGCCGACCTGATCAAACGGCCCCAACCGGCCCCGGCCCGCATCCGGACCGCGCCACCGCAGTCACCAAAGGCGGTCGATCTCGCCCGGGTAGAGCCCGATGCGGCTCTGTTCGAAGGCGTCCGCGTCACTGCGGGCCCGTGCCGTGAAGAAGGCGCCCATCGTGACCTTGTCGAAGCCCGGCCGGTCGCTGGGGAACGGGTCCCGGGGCGTGCCGCCGATCAGCACCGTCCCGGGCAGGGCCTGCCAGCCTGCGCTTTCGTAGAAGCCCTGCAGGGGGCGGTCGCAGGTGAAGAGTGCCAGGTCCGTGCCGTTCGCGGCGATCGCCTCACGGGCGGCGGCCACCAGCTGCCGCCCGTATCCCTTGCCGCGGTGCGCCGTGTCCGTGACGACGGCGCTGAGGCCGGAGGCCCGGTACGTCCGGCCCGCGTGCGTGATCTCCTTCGACAGGATGTCCAGTGCCGCCCGTACGCCGCCGTCGTCCCCGACGAGCAGCATGGCGACGGGGCGCAGCGCCGGGTCGTGGGGACCACCGCCGGGCCAGGCCCGGTCCTGCAGTGCCTGGACCTGGGCGCGGAGCCCGGGCGGGGTCTCCGGCTCCGCCATGGTGAGGATCCGCATGTGCCTCGCCCCCTCCCTGCTTCTCACCGTCCGGTGACGCCCCCGCAGGCTAGCCCAGCGCCGCCGCGCCCGCCTTGGCGAACTTCTCGTCCAGGTCGCCGCTGGGCGCTCCGGCGACGCCGATGCCGGCCACGGGCGCGCCCTTGACCTGGACCGGCGTTCCGCCGGGGAGGAAGAGCGTGCCGGGGATGTCCTTGAGGTTCGGGGTGCTCTGGAGACGCTTGATGAGCTCCGAGGTGGGGGCGTTCCAGGAGACGGCCGTGAAGCCCTTCCGTACGGCCGACTCGTACGACTGCGGGCCCGCGCCGTCGCCGCGCAGCGTCACCAGCGTGTTGCCGTTGCGGTCGATCACCGCGACGGAGACCTTCTGGCCGTCCTTCTTCGCGGCGGCCAGTGCGGCCTGGGCGGCGCGCGCGGCCGCGTCCACGGACAGGTGCGCCGACTCGGTCACGCCGCTGCCGGCCACGGAGACGGGAGCCTGCCGCTCCGCCGCGGGCGAGGCGGTCGCCGACGAGGCCGTCGCCGTGACCGCCCCGAACGTACCGGCCGCGACGACGGCGGCCCCTGCCGCACCCACGAGTACACGGTTCCGGGCGGAGAGCTTTCCGAGCGCAGACTTCATTTTCGGCTCCTCAACAGGCCAGTGGTTGTCTTGCGCTCTCCATCCTTCGTGCCGCCCGCGCCGCGGGCATCGGCGTCCCGGCTGCCCGCCGGGTCAACCGATCGGCTGATGCGACGGCCCTCCGCACCGGTTAGGAACAGGGGGTGACCCCTACCGACGATGACGACCCCGGCGCCCGGCGCCTCGCCCTCGTCATGCACGCCGCCTTCTTCCTGCTGCTCGGCGCGTCCTTCGCCCGTTTCCTCATCCGGCACCCCGGCGATCCCCGCACCCCCTGGATCGTCGTCCTCGGCGTGCTGCTGGCCCTGCTCTACGTCCTGAGCCCGGTCTTCGCCGCGCAGCCCCGCCGGCAGCTGTTCTGGCTCGCGGCCGTCGTCGCGACCTGGGTCGTCCTCGTCGTGCTCGCGCCGAGCTTCGCGTGGTGCTCGGTGCCCCTGCTCTACACGGGGCTGCGCACGCTGCCCGCCCGCGCGGCCGTCCTCCTGGTCGGCTTCCTCACCGCTCTGGTCGTCGTGGCCCAGCTCCGGCTCTCCCACGGCTTCGACCCGACCCTCGTGCTCGCGCCGCCCGCCGTGGCCGCGATCGCCACCGCCGTCTTCCTCCACACGCAGCGCCAGACGGAGCGGCAGCGCGCCCTGATCGACGACCTGGTCCGTACGCGCCGGGAGCTGGCGGCGACCGAGCGGCGTGAGGGGGCGCTGGCCGAGCGGCAGCGGCTGTCGATGGAGATCCACGACACGCTCGCCCAGGGCCTGTCCAGCCAGCGGATGCTGCTGCAGGCCGCGGACCGCACCTGGGACGCCGACCCGGAGGCCGCCCGCCGCCACACCCGCACCGCCGCCGAGATCGCCGCGCGCGGCCTGGCCGAAACGCGCCGGTTCGTCAACGACCTGGCGCCGCCCCAGTTCGACGGGGGCGCGCGGCTGGAGGACGCGTTGCGGGCGCTGGCCGCCTCGGAGACGGCCGAGGGCGCCGAGGGGACGGGCACCCCGGTGCTCTTCCACCTCGACGGCACCCCGGTCCCGCTCCCGGACGGGGTGCGGGCCGCGCTGCTCCGCATCGCGCAGGGCGCCCTGGCGAACGTCCGCGAGCACGCCGGCGCCGGAACGGCCGCCCTCACCCTGAGCTACCTCGGTGACCAGGTCGTTCTCGACATCGCCGACGACGGGCGCGGCTTCGCTCCGGGCGCGCCGCCCGGGGCGGCTCCCGGGCGCGGCCACGGGCTGCCCGCGATGCAGGCGCGCGTGCGGCAGCTCGGCGGCACCCTGACCGTCGAGTCGGCGCCGGGCGAAGGCACCGTCGTATCCGTATGCATTCCCCTGAACCTGGAGCACCATTGAACGATCCCGGTCCCACGGACCCCACCGCCCCCACTCCCGCCCCCGCCTCCGCCCCCATCCGCATCCTCCTCTGCGACGATCACGCCGTCGTACGGGCCGGGTTGCTGGCCCTGCTGGCCAGTGCGCCGGGGATCGAGGTCACCGGGGAGGCGGGCAGCGGCGAGGAGGCGGTCGTGCTGGCCGCCCGGCTACGGCCCGACGTCGTCCTGATGGACCTTCAGCTGGGTCCGGGCGGCATGGACGGGATCGAGGCGACGCGCCGCATCGTCGCCGGTGCGGCGGCAGCCGGGACGGCGGCGGCGCCCCGTACGGCAGCGCAGTCCGACACCGCCGGCGGAGCCCGTACGTCCGCCGCGGCGGAACGCAGCGGTCCGTATGTCCTCGTCCTCACCACGTACGACACGGACGCCGACATCACCCGCGCCATCGACGCCGGTGCCACGGGGTACCTGCTGAAGGCCGAGCGCCCGGAGGAGCTGTTCTCGGCCATCCGCGCGGCCGCCGAGGGCCGTACGACGCTGTCGCCGCCCGTCGCGAGCCGCGTCATGGCGCGGGTGCGCGGCGCGGGGCGGCCCGCGCTCACCGACCGCGAGCGGGACATCCTCGGGCAACTCGCCCGCGGGCTCGGCAACCGGGAGATCGCCCGTGCCCTGTTCATCAGCGAGGCGACGGTGAAGACCCACCTTGGGCGGATCTACGACAAGTTGGGTGTCGACACACGTGCGGGCGCCGTGGCAGTGGCCAAGGAACAGCGGCTGTTGCCCTGAGCTTTCCCAACTCCTCACCCGGGCTTCACGTCAACTTGATGCCGGCGGCCCTAGCCTGACGGCGATCCATGCGGTCTGCGCGGCTCCGCTTGTATGCAATCCCATCGGATCGCATACAACCGCTGCTCTCGAACTGAGATGCGCCGAATTTCAAGTCCAGACCAGCCCCGGTCAGTTCACCGCATAGCGGAATCAATCAACCGCGTTTCGGAGAACGGCAGATCAAATCCTTGTTGCGCCCCTGTCAATGTCGGTCAGGGAGTGGCACTCTCTGTCTCAATCCACTCATGCACCACTCCTGCACCACCGGGCGGCCGCCACCCGTGCTGCCCTAACCCCCCTCAAAGGGACGTGAGTTCACGGCCCGCACATAGGAGACAGAGTTGAGAAGCGTCACCTCCACCTCCCGCAAGAACACCCTGCGCGCCGCCGCGCTCGTCGCCTCCGCCGCCATGGTCGTCGTGGCCGTGCAGACCGGCTCCGCGAGCGCCACCCCGGACAAGGCGAGCGAGGCTTCGCCCCTCGCCGTCTCCGCAGGGCAGCGGGTCGCCGCGATCAAGGACGCGCAGTCCGCGGCTCCCTCCACCGCCGCGAAGCTCGGCCTCGGCGGCAAGGAGAAGCTCGTCGTCCGTGACGTGGTCAAGGACGCGAACGGCACGGTCCACACCCGCTACGAGCGCACGTTCGACGGTCTGCCGGTGCTCGGCGGCGACCTCGTCGTGCACGAGGCCAAGGGCGGCAAGCGCAGCGTCGACAAGGCGACCGACGCCGAGATATCCGTGCCCAGCACCACCCCCGCGCAGGCCCCGGCCGCCGCGAAGAAGAGCGCGCTCAGCGCCGCCGCGGACGAGAAGACCGCCAAGGCCGGCGCCGACCGCGCGCCGCGCAAGGTCGTCTGGGCCGCCGAGGGCAAGCCTGTCCTCGCCTACGAGACCGTGGTCACGGGCGTCCAGAAGGACGGCACGCCCAGCAAGCTGCACGTGATCACCGACGCCAACACCGGCAAGAAGCTCTTCCAGCGCGAGGCCATCGAGACCGGCTCGGGCACCAGCACGTACAGCGGCACGGTCCCGCTCTCCACCACCAAGGGCGACGACGGCTACGAGCTCACGGACGGCGAGCGCGGCGGCCACAAGACGTACAACCTGGACCAGGGCACGGACGGCACCGGCACCCTCTTCACCAACTCCACGGACACGTGGGGCGGCGGCGCCCAGACCGCGGCCGTCGACGCCCACTACGGCGCGGCCGTGACCTGGGACTTCTACAAGAACGTGCTCGGCCGCACCGGCATCAAGAACGACGGCGTCGCCGCGTACTCCCGTGTCCACTACGGCGACAACTACGTCAACGCCTTCTGGGACGACGAGTGCTTCTGCATGACCTACGGCGACGGTGAGGGCAACAAGAACCCGCTGACCTCGCTCGACGTGGCCGCGCACGAGATGAGCCACGGCGTCACCTCCGCCACGGCCGGCCTGAACTACAGCGGCGAGTCCGGCGGCCTCAACGAGGCCACCTCGGACATCTTCGGCACCGCCGCCGAGTTCTACGCCAACAACTCGACCGACAAGGGCGACTACCTCATCGGCGAGGCGATCAACATCCGCGGCGACGGCTCGCCGCTGCGCTACATGGACAAGCCCAGCAAGGACGGCAAGTCCAAGGACTCCTGGTCCTCCTCGCTCGGCCGCCTGGACGTCCACTACTCCTCGGGCCCGGCCAACCACTTCTTCTACCTGCTGTCCGAGGGCAGCGGCACGAAGACGATCAACGGTGTGACGTACAACAGCCCGACCGCCGACGGTTCCAAGGTCACCGGGATCGGCCGGGACAAGGCCACCAAGATCTGGTACAAGGCCCTGACCACGTACTTCACCTCCACCACCAACTACAAGGCGGCCCGCACCGGCACCCTGAAGGCCACCGCGGACCTCTACGGCTCCTCCAGCGCGGAGTACAAGGCGGTCGCCGCCGCCTGGACCGCGATCAACGTGAAGTAACGGTGTGAAGTAACGATCAACCGCACATGAGTCCGGGGTGCCCCGCCGCCGACGCGGGGCACCCCGGACTCGTACGCGTTCACCCGGCCCGCTCGCACGCGTTTACGCGTCCGCCCCGCCGCCGTGACACCATCGACGCGTGATCGACCTCGGCTACTCGCTCTCGCGCCGCTTCCCCGACCCTCCGCAGACGGACTACCGCACCGCCGACGTGCGGGCCCTGCGGCACGACCTGTTCTGCGGGGACGTCTACATCGCCGACGTCAAGGCGGACCGCGAGCTGTCCACAGCCTGGGGATGGGTGCCGGTGCTCGACTTCGCGTGGGCGCTGTGCGACGTCCTGGAGCAGATCGACCGCGACCCGCGGGGCAACCGCTCGGCGACCCCGCAGTTCGCCGAGCTCGACTTCACCGAGTCCACCGACTGCATGCTCTTCGAGCGGCGCTTCGGCTGGGTGGAGGTCTCCGCCGACTGGATGCCGGCCGACGAGCCCGCGCTCACCTTCGACCACCGCGCCCTGCGCCGCGAGGCCCGCGACTTCCTGCACGACCTCATCGCCGACCTGTGCGACATGCACGAGGGCCTCGCCGACAATCCGGTCATCTGGGACCTGCAGGCCCGCTTCCCCCGCGTGTGAGCCCGCTCCGGGGTTAGGCTCGGCAGAGGTGACGTGCGGGGACGCTCCCCGCAACCGGCCTCCACCGAAGGGGAGTTAACCTGTGGCCACGGGCAGCGGCGGCGGAACCGGGGACAACGAGGCCGGGGCCGGGGCCGGGCCCGGAGCCAGGCCCGACGCCGGGGCCGTGCTCCGCCTCCGCGACGTCTCGGTCTCCCGGCGCTCCACCGGCGCCGAACCCCTGGCCCCGCTGTCCTGGACCGTACGGGCCGGCGAGCACTGGGCGCTGCTCGGGCCCAACGGCGCGGGGAAGACGACGCTGCTGCGGCTCGCGGGCGCGGTGATGTTCCCGACCACCGGGACGGTGGACCTGCTGGGCCACCGGCTGGGCACGGTCGACGTCCGGGAGCTGCGCGCCTTCGTCGGGCACGTCAGCCCGGCGCAGCGCGTACCGCCGCACTGCACCGCCCACACGGTGGTCCTGACCGGCGCCACGGGCACGGTCCAGCCCTTGTGGGACCGCTACGACGACGCGACGCGCGAGCGCGCGGCCGCGCTGCTGAAGGAGCTCGGCTGCGACGCCCTGCAGCAGCGCCGTTTCGGGGAGTGCTCGCAGGGCGAGCAGGCCCGCATCCGGATCGCGCGGGCCCTGCTGCCCGCGCCGCGGCTGCTGCTGCTCGACGAGCCGTTCTCGGGCCTCGACCTCCCCGCCCGCGAGGACCTGGTGGACTCCCTGGAGGACCTGGCCCGGTCCCGGCCGGACCTGGCCACGGTGACCGTGAGCCACCACCTGGAGGAGTTGCCGTCGAGCGTGAGCCACGTGCTGCTGCTCAGGGACGGCCGTCCGCTGACCCAGGGGCCGGTGGCGGAGACGCTCGGCAGCGCGTCGCTCTCCGCGTGCTTCGGACGGCCGATCGAGCTGGTCCGCAACGGCGCGCGGTGGCATGCGCGGACGGTCCGTACCCATGGCTGAGGCACGGAGCTTCGAACGGCGAGGAGGACGAGTGGGCGGCACGGCGCCGGAGGCCGGCGGAGAAGCGGTTCTGCGGTTCGACCGGGTGAGCGTGCGCAGGCCGCCCGCCGGGCACCTCGTGCTGCACGACGTGAGCTGGACCGTACGGGCGGGCGAGCACTGGGCCGTGCTCGGCCCGAACGGCGCGGGGAAGACCTCCGCCCTGCGGCTCGCCAGTGGCCTCGGCTTCCCGACGGAGGGCACGGTGGACGTGCTCGGCCGTCGCGTGGGGCGGGTCGACGTGCGCGAGCTGCGGGCCGTGGTGGGCTCGGTGGCGTCCGGCCACCGCCTCCCGGAGTCGCTGACCGCGCACACCGCCGTCCTGACCGGCCTGACCGGCACCGCACAGCCCCTGTGGAAGATGTACGGCGACGCCGACCGCAAGCGTGCGGGTGAGGTGCTGGAGGAGCTGGGCTGCGCCGGGCTGGCGGACCGCGAGGTCGGGGTGTGCTCGGAGGGCGAGAAGGCCCGGATCCGGATCGCCCGCGCGCTGATGACCCGGCCGTCGCTGCTCCTGCTGGACGAGCCGTTCAACGCGCTGGACCTGCCCTCCCGGGAGGACCTGGTCGAGGCCCTGCACGCGCTGGCGGAGCGGCAGCCGCAGCTGGCGACGGTGACCGTCACCCACCACGTGGAGGAGCTGCCGCCCGCCGTGGATCACGCGCTGCTGCTGCGTGACGGGGGCGTCGTGGCGGCCGGTGCGGTGGAGGAAGTCCTCGACAGCGCCACGCTGACGCGGTGCTTCGGCCGCCCCATCACGGTGGCCCGCCAGGGGCACCGCTGGGTGGCCACGTCGGCCAGGGGCTGACGACCGGGCGCCGCCGGGCACAAGAGCCGGGCCCTCCCGGCCCGCGTCAGCGCCGCGCGCTCTGCTCCGCGTTCCGCGCCGCGATGCCCTGCCCCTGCTCGCTCCGCCGCGCCCTCAGGAAGCACACCGTGATCGCCGCCCCGGCCACCGACAGGCCCGCCGACAGGACGAAGCTCCACCCGTAGCCGAGCGCTTCCGCGACCGTGCCGCTGATGAACCCGGACACCATGATCCCCAGGTCCCAGAAGGAGATCATCACGCCGACTGCCGCGCCCTGCTGCCCGCGCGGGGAGCGGTCGACGATGACGGCGATCATGGCCGGGTAGAGCAGGGCGACCCCGGCCCCGGTGATCGCCGTGCCGAGCAGGGCCCCGGCCGCGTCGGGCCGGCAGGCCAGGACCAGCAGTCCGCAGGCCTCCACGGCGGCGGCCGCGACGAAGGCCGGCACGCCGCCGAGCCGGTCGACCACGGGGCTGCCGGCGGCCCGGGTGACCAGGAAGGCGGCGGCGAAGACGGCGAGCGCGGCCTGGCCGCCGCCGATGCCCGCGTGCCGGAGGTACAGGAGCAGGACGGTGCTGATCGCCCCGTACCCGTAGCTGGTGAGCAGATAGGCGAGGCCGGGGAGCCGGGAGCCGCGCGGGAGCAGCGACCCGGGGGCGGGCGCGGTGCGCGGGCGGGCCGGCGGGTTGCGGGTGGAGATCGCCAGGGCCATGCCGGCCAGCGGGAGGAGCGTGACGGCGGCCCAGACGGCGGAGTCGCCGTGCCAGGCGTGCAGCAGCCCGGCCAGGACCGGTCCGGCCGAGAGGCCGCCCCACATGGACAGCCCGAACCAGCCGGCCACCCGCGCCCGGCGGCCGTCCGCGCTGCCGCGCATCACCCAGGAGATCGCCGAGGTGAACAGGGTCCCCTCCCCCGCCCCGAGCAGGAGCCGCGCCAGGACCAGGACGCCCAGGCCGGGCGCCCACAGGTGCCCGAGCCCGCCGAGCGCGCCGAAGACGGCGCCCAGGACGACGGTCCGGCGAGGCTGCCCGGCGTCCACGGCCCGCCCGGCGAAGGGCCGGCAGACGGCGGCGGCGAGCGAGGCGACACCCACCACGGCGGCCACCGTCCAGGTCGCGGCGTGGAACCGGTCCTCGGTGAAGGACGGCAGGGTCTGCAGGGTCGCGCCCAGGGAGAGGTAGCCGCAGAAGGCGGCCAGCCACAGGCGTACGACCGGTGCCTGCTGGGGCTGGTGCGCCTCTTCGGCGGGGGCAGGGGCGGGGGCGGACACGGCGGCTCCCTCGCGGACCCGGAGGTCCGGGGTCGGGCACGGGCACGGGCCGGGCGCGGCGCGGCTAGGACGCGCCGCGCACGTCCGGTGTGCCCTGCCCGTCCGGCGTGCCCGGCAGGAAGTTCTTCTCGATCGCTGCGAGCGTGCGGAACTGGCTCAGCTCCATCGTCTCCACCGCGAGGTCCCGTCCGGTCACGGATTCGAGGAGCATGATGAACTCCATGAAGCCGAGGGAGTCGATCAGCCGGTTCTCGATCAGATCGGTGTCGGGCGGGATCTCGCCCACGCCGGGGTTCTTCTCGGCGAGCCACGCCCGGACGGAGTCCATTGGGTGTGCCATGCACTCTACTCCCCTCGATCGGCGGCGTGTTGGCCGTTCGGATCCTTCTTCTACTGATGCTTCTGCTGCAGCTTCTCCGTCTGCTTCTCCGTCTGCTTCTCCGCGACGAGCACCGTCGACGCCCCCTGTGCCACCTGGTGGACGACGGGATCGGTGAAGCCCGCTTCCCGCAGCAGCCGGGCGGCCTCGCCGACGGTGTAACTGCGCCCTCCGCCCCACAGGGTGAACGCGGACAGGTTGTGCAGCGTGGTGAACTGCGGCCGGGTGCGGGACTCGTCGAGGAAGTAGCCGTTCACGACGAGCTTGCCGCCCGGCCGCAGGGCCCGGTGCGCGCGGCCGACGATCGACTCGCCCGCCTCGCGGCTCTCCTGGTGCAGGATGTTGGACAGCAGGACGGCGGAGACGCCGGTGCCGAAGGGATCGGTCAGATAATCGCCGGGCGTCACACTGATCCGGTCGGCCAGCCCCGCCTCGGCGACGGTGCTCTCGGCGAGGGGCAGGACGCTCGCCAGCTCCAGGATCCGCACGGTGGCGTCCGGATGGCGGCGGCACAGGGCGATGGCGTACGTGCCCGCTCCGCCGCCGACATCGGTGACCTGCGCCCCGGCGGGCAGGTCGACGTGCTGCGCCACCTCGTCCGCGATCCTGCGGGCGTACTCGTGCATGCCGAGCACGAAGTCGGCCATGTAGCGCGGGTCCTGCCACAGCCGGGCGTCGCGGCCCTCGGCCGGCCGGCCGGTGCGGACGACCTCGGTGAGCCCGTTCCAGGGCCGGGACCAGCGGCCCATGACGCGCACCCAGCGGGCCAGACTCTCCGGGGACCCCTCGCACAGCAGCCGCCGGGCGAGCTCCGTGTCGGCGTACTCGTCCCCCTCCTTGGTGAGGAGCTTGAGGGCGACGCCGGCGTTCAGCAGGCCTTCGGTGGCGAGCGGGTGGGCGCCGCTGCGCCGGGCCACGTCCTGCGCGGACAGCGGTTTCTCACTGAGGAGTTCGAAGACGTCGAGTTCGGACAGGGTGTAGAGCACCTGCGCCTGCCAGGCGCCCAGGGCCATCTGGGTGACGTGAGCGGCACCGAAATCCATCCGGGCTCCCTTCGCGGTCCTTCGCGGTCCTTAGCGTTCGTGCTGTTCGTACCGGCGGCGGAATTCCGTGACGATCGCCGCCGCCGTGGCACCGCTGTGCACGCGGTCCACGGACTCCCCGCAGTACATGGCCATCTCCTCGATCCGCCCGGTGCAGTGCCGCGTGGGCGTGGCGGCGCTGTAGCGCGGTACGGGGTAGCGGCGGCCGTGGTGTTCCGTGGTGGAGATGAAGGCCTCCGGCAGGCCGGGGCCCGCGTCGGTGACGGGGGTGCGCAGGACGCGGTGGCGCCGGCCGGGCCACCCGACGCGGTAGAGGCCGGTGACGACGGTCTCGGCGGAGCCGCCGCGCAGCACCCGCTCCTTGAACACCGGGTGCGCGTCGGACTCCTGGGCCGGCACGAACAGCGTGCCGCACAGGGCCCCGTCGGCGCCCCGCCGCTCGGCCGCCGCGAGGTCGCGCCCGTCGCCGATGCCGCCCGCCGTGACGAGCGGGAGGTGCGGGTGGGTGTGGCGGACACCCGCGATCAGTTCGCCGGCCTCCCGGTCACCGAGCAGGTGGCCGCCGGCTCTCCTGTTCTGCAGCACGACGACGTCGGCCCCCTGGTCGGCCGCCCGCCCGGCGTCGGCCGCGCTGCCGACCTGGACGACCACCGCGCGGCCTGCGGTACGTCCTCCGCCACGACCTGCGGGGCGCCGCACTCGTCGCAGCAGTTCCGTGCAGCGCGGCCCGGGAAGGCCGAAGAAGGTGAGGAACGCGTGGTCCGGCAGGGCGCCGAGGGCGGCGCTGAGCTGTTCCTCGGCGCGGGCGTCGCCGACGACCTCCGGAATGATGTTGATGCCGAACGGCCGGCCGGTGCGCTTCCGTACGCGTTCGATCAGCTCCGGGATGTGCTCGGGCCGTTCCTTGTAGAGCGCCAGGCAGCCTCCTGCTCCGGCTTCCGACACGGCTCCTGCCAGTTCGGGGCCCGCGACGCCACCCATGCCCGCCTGCAGCAGCGGAACGTCGATGCCCAGGGCGTCACAGAGCCGCGCGCTCACGCTCGCTCCCGGCCGTCCGCGGCCGCGGTGCCGGGGGCGTCCATGGCGGCGGCCGCCTCCTCGACCGCCTCCCGGGCCCGGCCCGGGTCGCCCGCGTGGAGGTCCACGAGCGCGTGCACCCAGCGTTCCAGCCCGAACGCGGCGCAGCCGGTGAACGCCGGCCTGCCCGCGTACGTGATGC
The DNA here is from genome assembly GCF_042958085.1 of Streptomyces sp. NPDC008001. NCBI lineage: Bacteria > Bacillati > Actinomycetota > Actinomycetes > Kitasatosporales > Streptomycetaceae > Streptomyces > Streptomyces sp. NPDC008001. The sequence goes on from NZ_JBIBIZ010000006.1 coordinate 430,850, forward strand.
CGCAGCGCTCCCCGAAGAAGTTGAGGTGGTAGTTCGTGGAGGCCACGGCCGTGCCGTCGCCGTACGAGAACTCCTCCTTGACCGGCTCCAGGGCCTGGAAGAGCTGCCGCGCATCGTGCCGGCGGAAGAAGGGGTCGGAGGCCCGTTCCCGGGTGAGCCCGAGGCCGAGGCGGCCGGCGAAGTCGTGGATCCGCTGCCGGAAGGCGGCGAGGTGGCCGCGGACGTCCTCGGCGCCCCCGATGCAGATCACCTCGCGCATGCGGAAGGCGCCGAGCCGCCGCAGGCCGTGGTACTCCTGCTCGGCCCGGTGGCAGGTCGCCACCGTGGTGACCCGCAGCGGCGCCGTCAGCTCGTCGCCGGCGACATGCAGATAGGCGCCGTAACAGGCCGCGGACGGCAGCACATGCCCGGTGTCGGCGAGGTCGCCCGCCCGTACCGTCGTCACTTCGGCCTGCTCCGCGTATCCGGCCCAGCGCCCGGAGTCGAGGCGCCCCACGACGGAGACCAGGTGGGGGAAGTTGCGGAAGTAGTCGAGTCTGCTGAGGTCGGCCGCCGCCAGCAGCGGCGGGAAGTCCATGGTGCCGGCGCCCTCTTGTACGCCCCAGGAGGCGAAGACGGCGTCGAGGGTGTGCAGCAAGGCGGTCGCCTCGTGCCCCAGGGTGGCCAGGCCGTCTTTGACGACCCAGGGCGCACCGGCCTTCGTGGTCACAGGCATGTCCTCCTCGGCCAGAGGTGATGCGGGGGCGTGCTCCCGTGCGGGTGCGGGTCCGGGTCAGTGGCCGGCGAGGATGCCGGTGCGCCGCAGGAAGGAGTTCGTCCTGCTCAGGACCCGCCGGTGGGCCTCCTGCCGGGCGGGGTCGGCGAGCAGCCGCTGACGCAGCGCGAAGCCGTCGGGTATGTTCGCGTCCCGGTAGCAGGCGGGGTTGTAGAAGTTCTCGATGCTGGTCGTGGTGTACCGCCTGACGTACGCCCGCAGTTCGTCCAGCTGCTCGGCGGTCTTGCCGGACTCCTCCAGCGCGCGCCACAGCAGCTCCACGATCCTGCTGCCGCAGGCGATGTGCCGGGACTCGTCCTGGTGGTGGACGCGGTTCACCGCGCGAATGGTCGGCGCGAGGCTCTCGTCCGCGGCCATCCGCATGTTGTAGTAGTCGACGATCTGCTCGAAGATGAGGATCCGCGCGAAGACCAGGAAATCCGCCACCGCGGGGTCGGCCGTGGTTTCGCTCTCCTGCCCCAGCGCCAGGCTCCGGTCCGGGTAGATCTTCCCGCCGTAGCGGAGGCAGAAGCGGGCGAAGAACCACATGTGCTCGTTCTCCTCACCGATGAAGTGGTGGAAGAACTCCGACGTGGGCCCGAAACCGGGGCGGTGAATACGGCGGGTGACCTCGATCAGCAGCTCCCGGATTCCGTGGACGTTGAGGCTGTAGAAGTTGATGCTCTCCCACCGGCTCAGCGCGTACAGCTGCTCCTCGGAGAGGGCGGCCCCGTCCGGCGTGCCGTGGACGGAGAGCAGGTCGGGCGGCATCCACAACTGGTCGGTGGGCAGGGATTCGGGCCAGTCGAAGGTGCGGTACGGGTTGTAGTAGTCGGCGGCGGCCTTTTCGGACAGGCGGTCCAGCAGTTCGCGAAGCTCCGGAGTGTCCAGAGCTCGCGTGAGCACGCTCACGGGATCTCCTCGGTGATGTCCGGGTGTTCGGCACATCCGGGTGTTCGGCACATCCGGCGATGGGTGATGTCCGGGGACGGTGATGGTCCGGTGGGGGGTCGGCACGCTCGGCAAAGGCCGGTTCTTCGGCGCCCGGCAGCACGGCGTTCTGCCAGAATTCCAGCCTCCGCTTGATGGAAGCAACACCTGTTTCGCGCCATTCGCAGAGAACGACCGGACGTCACCCCCGTCATATGTCACCCCGTCACGCGACGCCCCGCCGTGCGTCAGCTCTCCACCCGTACGCCTATCTGCGCCGCGAACGCCGGGGCCAGGTCCAGGAGCTGGGACGGGCTGACCACCGCACCCGACAGGTGCTCGATGCCGCGGGCGATGTCGAGCTCCGTCACCGCTCGCAGATCCACGTCCGTCATCCGGGCCTCCGTGAAGTCCGCACGGCGCAGCGCGCAGTCGCGGAAGACGACGCGCTCCAGCCGGGCGCCGCCGAAGTCCGTCTCGGAGAGGACGACGCCTTCGAAGGTGACGTCCTTCAGGCTCGCCGCGCGCAGGTTCAGATAGTCGATCTTGCCGCCACGCAAGACGACCCGCTCCAGCACCGCGCCGTGCAGCTGGGCCCCGCCGAGCCGGGCGTCCAGGATCTCCACGTCCCTCATGCCCGCCTTCGACAGGTCGGTGCCCACGCCGCGGATCCCGTCCAGCACGCAGTCCGTGAACCGGGCCGCCACCAGCTCCGTCTCGTCCAGCGCGCAGCGGTACAGCCCGCAGTCCAGGAAGCGGGCGCCTATGGCCGACTGCCCCGCGAAGACGGCGTCCGTGAACGCGAGGCCGTCGTAGTCGCCCTCGGGCTCCAGCTCCGCCCCGCCGTGCGGCCGCAGCCCGGGCAGCCGCACCTCCGGCAGCTTCGCCACCGGGCTCTTCTTCCGCGCCTGCTTGCCGCCGTGGCCATGGCCCTGTCCGTGACCGCGACCGTAGCCGTGAGTAGTCATGCCACCCACGGTGACACAAGGCACTGACAACGCCCTCCGCGAAGGAGAGGCACCCGAAGGAGGGGCACCCGGGCCGGTCCCCGCCCGTCCGCTTTCGTAAGCCGAAGCACATCCCTGCTCAACAGGCGTCCCTCACCCGAGCGGCCTACGCTGGAGTGCGGATCTCTGCACGTACGGTCGCGAGAGCAGGTCCCATGAGTTCGACGAACACGGGCCCCATACCCCCCTCCGCCTCGTCCGCAGCCGCCGCGGACCCCTCCGCATCCGCACCGGACCCCCGCCGCTGGTGGGGGCTGGTGGTCATCGCGATCGCCCAGCTGATGGTCGTCCTCGACGCCACCATCGTGAACATCGCCCTGCCGTCCGCACAGCGCGAGCTCCACATGTCGGACGCCAACCGGCAGTGGGTGATCACCGCCTACACCCTCGCCTTCGGCGGGCTGCTCCTCCTCGGCGGCAAGATCGCCGACCTGGCAGGCCGCAAGCGGACCTTCATGACCGGCCTCGTCGGCTTCGCCGCCGCGTCCGCCCTCGGCGGGGCCGCGCACACCTCCGGGCTGCTGTTCACGGCCCGCGCCCTGCAGGGCGCCCTCGGCGCCCTCCTGGCCCCCTCCGCGCTGTCCCTCCTCACCACCACCTTCACGGACGCGAAGGAACGCGCGAAGGCCTTCGGCATCTACGGCGCCATCGCCGGCGGCGGCGCCGCCATCGGGCTGATCGCGGGCGGCCTGCTCACCGAGTACCTCGACTGGCGCTGGTGCCTCTACGTGAACGTGCCGATCGCCCTCGTGGCCCTGCTCGGCGCCGGGGTCTTCCTCCACGACGACCGGCGCCGCCGCGGCGAACGCCCCCGCCTGGACATCCCCGGCGTCCTCCTGGGCTGCAGCGGCCTCGTCGCCATCGTCTACGGCTGCAGCGAGGCCCAGCCGCACGGCTGGGGCGACGCGCGCGTCCTCGGGCTGCTGACCGGCGGCGCGGCCCTGCTGGCCGTCTTCGCCTGGTGGCAGGGCCGGGCCCGGAGCCCCCTGCTCCCCCTGCACATCATTCGCGACCGCAACCGCGCCGGAGCCTTCCTGGTGATCGCGCTGGCCTTCGTCGCCATGTTCGGGATGTTCCTGTTCATGACCTACTACCTGCAGGTCGTCCTCGGCTACTCCCCGCTGAAGACCGGCCTCGCCTTCCTCCCGATGACCGCGGCCATCGTCACCTCGTCCACCCAGATCTCCGCCCGCCTGATGACCCGCGTGCCCCCGCGCGCCCTCATGGTGCCCGGGACGATCCTCGCGGCGAGCGGGCTCTTCCTGCTGACGTTCCTGCCGGTGGAATCCGCCTACGTCAGCCACGTCCTGCCCGCCGAACTCCTCCTCGGCCTCGGCATGGGCCTGATCTTCATGCCCGTCATGGCCACCGCCACCAGCGGCGTCGCCCCGCACGACTCCGGCGTCACTTCCGCCACGGTCAACACGTCCCAGCAGATCGGCGGCTCCATCGGCACCGCCCTCCTCAACACCATCGCCACCTCCTCGGGCGCCGCCTACGTCGCCGCCCACCTGAAGGCCGCCGCCGCCACCGCCGCGGCGTCCGGCGGCACCCTCACCCCCGCCGTCCGGGCCGGCGTCATCAAGACCGGCGTCGTCCACGGCTTTCACGTCGCGATCGGCTGGGGCGCGGGCATCATGCTCCTCGCCGGCCTCGTCGGCGGCCTCCTGGTCACCGCCGGCCCGCCCCGGCACGCCGGGCCGCCGGGCGCCACCGGGGCGGGCGCCACCGAAGCCGAAGACGCCGCCGATGCCGGGGAAGCGGTCGAAGCCGAGGAACGGCACCACATGCGCGAGTACGGGCCGGGAGAAGGCCCTCGGTGAAGCGGCGAGGGGGAGGCCGCAGAACCCCCGCAGCTGCAGGTAAGAACCCCTACAACTGCAGATACATGATGTGCAGACCGGTGTACGTCCCGTCCGGAAGCCGGTACGCCTCGGGCAGCGTGCCGATGATCTCGAACCCGAGGGACTTCCACAGCGCAACAGCACGGGTGTTGGTCTCCACCACGGCGTTGAACTGAATGGCGCGGTAGCCCTCCTCCCGGGCCCAGGCGATGACGTGCTCGCCGAGAGCCCGGCCGATGCCGCGGCCGGCCGCCTCCGGGGAGACCATGAAACTCGCGCTCGCGATGTGCGAGGCCGGCCCCATGTGGTTCGGATTCATCTTGGCGGTGGCCAGCACGGCGCCCCCGTCGCCGACGGCGACGACCGTACGGCCGGGAGCCTCCAGCATCCACATCGCACGGCCCGCCTCCTCGCCGAGGTCCCGCGGAAACGTGTACGTGAGGCCCGCGGCGGCCGTGTCGCGGACGAGGGGCCAGACGGCGGGCCAGTCGGTGTCCCGGGCGTCCCTGATCTCAATCTTCATGGGGTCAGCATGCGGAATGGGGGCCGAGCGCATCCAGCGGTTTTCGCATGGGCGGCGGAGCCGCTAGACCACCACCCGCATCCCGTGCGACGTATTGTTCAGCCGCCGGCCCCCCGACTCCGTGCACGTCACAATGTCCTCGATCCGGACGCCGAAACGCCCCGGAAGATAAATCCCCGGCTCGATCGAGAAACACATCCCCGGCACCAGCGGCAGATGCTCCCCCTCCACCAGATACGGAGGCTCGTGCGTCGTGACGCCGATTCCGTGCCCCGTACGGTGAATGAAGTATTCCCCGAAGCCCGCGGCCCGGATGACCTGCCGCGCCACCCGGTCGATCTCCTGGCACGCCACGCCCGGCCGCACCGCCTCGAACGCCGCCTGCTGCGCCTCGCGCACCACGTCGTGCACCTTGCGCTCCTCGGCCGTCGGCTCCCCCACGTGCACCGTGCGCGTCGTGTCCGAGCCGTAGCCGTCCTTCAGGCCGCCGAAGTCCATCACGACCATGTCACCCAGCTCGATGACCCGGTCGCCCGCCTCGTGATGCGGATTGGCGCCGTTCGGGCCCGATCCGACGATCGTGAAATCGACCTGGCTGTGCCCGTGTTCACGCAGCAGCCGCGCCAGGTCCGCCGCCACCTCCCGCTCCCGCCGGCCCGCGAACCGCAGCCCCACGACCGTCTCGTACACGGCGTCCGCCGCCGCGCCCGCAGCCGCGAGCCGCTCCACCTCGTAGGCGTCCTTCACCGCCCGCAGCATCGGCATGACCTCGGTGAACGCCCCGTACGCCGTGTCGGGGCAGGCCCGTTGCAGACCCAGCAGGTGCAGCGCCCAGGCGTTGTCCGAGACGCCGTAGCGGCCCTGGGGATTCAGGAGCGGGGCCAGCGCCGCGTACGGGTCCTGGCCGTCGCTCCAGCCGGTCACCGACAAGAGCCCGGCCGCCGGGGCGCGTTCGGCGTCGGGCCGCTCCAGGGCGGGGACGAGCAGCCGCGGCCGGGCACCCGGGACGATCAGCAGGGCGGTCAACCGCTCGGTGCCGGGCGGACGGTAGCCCGTCAGCCACTCCAAGTCGGGGCCCGGTGTGACGATCAGACCGGCCAGGCCCGAGTCGGCGGCCTCGACGGCGGCGCGCTCCAGGCGGGCGGCATGGGCCGGCCCGCCCGCGGATCCACCGGGCGGGGTCGGGGCGGGGGCGGCGGCATCGCTCATGGGGGCAGCGTAATCCGCACGAAGGCGCCCGGCGACGCGATTCTCTACCTCACGGGTGAGGCTCCCTCATCCGGCCGGATGAGACGCACCCCGACCCAGGACCGATTTCCCCCCGATTCCATTGTGGAGGCAAATCCCCCGCACCTAGCGTGTTCATGCCGACAGCCCATGCCTGCACGCCCGCACGGGAATCACCTAGCTAGGAGCACCAAGCATGTTCCGACGAGTCGGGCGGTTCGCCGTCCACCGACCATGGCTCACCATCCTCGGCTGGATCCTCGCCGCGGTGGCCCTCAGCCTTCTGGCCCCCGGGCTGAAGTCCACGACCGATGAAACGGAATTCCTTCCTTCGCATTATGAATCCGTGCAGGCGGGCAAGCTCCAGGAAAAGGCCTTCCCCAAGACCGAACAGCCCTCCGCCATCGTCGTCTTCCAGCGCACCGACGGCGGAAAGCTCACCGGCGCCGACCGTGCCGACGTCGCCAAGGTCACCCGCGGGCTGAACGACAAGCACCGCGAGGGCGTCGCCCGGGTCGAGACGAACCCGCAGGCCGTCTCCCCGAACGGCGAGGTCGCCCTCGCCAGCGTCATCGCCACCACGAAGAACCCCGGCGACACCACCCTCACCAAGGCCGTCAAGGACCTCCGGAACGACGCCAAGGACCTCCTCGGCGGCACCCACCTCACCACTGGCTTCACCGGTCAGGCGGCCACCCAGCTCGACGCCCAGGAATCCTCCGGCGACACCGACTCCATGATCATGACGGCGACCCTGGGCCTCATCGTCGTCCTGCTGCTGATCATCTTCCGCAGCCCGCTGATAGCGCTCATGCCGGTCCTCATCATCGGCATCGTCTTCTCCGTCGCCCTCGGACTCATCGGCACCGCCGCCCACCTCGGCGGACTCAAGGCCGACACCTCGATCACCGCCATCCTCATCGTCGTCCTCTTCGGCGTCGGCACCGACTACATCCTCTTCCTCCTCTTCCGCTACCGCGAAGAGCTGCGCGCCGGGCAGCAGCCCAAGGAGGCCCTCACCAACGCCGTCGCCCGCGTCGGCGAGACCATCGCCTCCGCCGCCGGAGCCGTCATCGTCGCCTTCCTCGCCCTCCTCCTGTCCACCATGGGCATGATGCGGGCGATGGGCCCCTCCCTCGCCATCGCCGTCGGCGTGACCCTCGTCGCCGCCCTCACCCTCGTGCCCGCCGTCTTCTCCCTGCTCGGCACCAAGGCCTTCTGGCCCTCCAAGGCCTGGAAGAAGCGCCCCCGCAACCGCGTCTCCAACGGCGTCGGCACGCTCGTCGCCCGCCGCCCGGCCCTGATCGCCACCCTCTCCGCCGCCGTCCTCGCGGTCCTGGCCATCGGCACCCTCAGCTTCAAGGCGGAGTTCGACACCGACAGCCAGCTGCCCCAGAAGCTGGAATCCGTCCAGGCCATGAAGGACCTCCAGCGCGGCTTCTCCGCCGGCCAGTCCGACCCCGCCATGGTCTACGTCGAGTCCCGCGGCGGCACCGCCCTCGACAAGGCCGCCCTCGGCACGTACAAGAACGACCTCGCCGGAACCGACGGCGTCGGCACCGTCGCCGGCCCGGTCCTCAGCCCCGACGGCACCGTCGCCCAGTACAGCGTCGTCCTCAAGTACCGCCCCACCGAGGACAAGGCCATCGACCTCGCCGGCGGCGCCCTCCGCGACAGCGCCCACAAGGCCGCGCCCGGCGGCACCAAGGCCTACGTCGGCGGCACCTCCGCCGTCCTCGCCGACGTCGAGAAGGCCGTCAGCCACGACTACAAGGTCGTCTTCCCCGTCGCCGGTCTCGCCATCATGATCATCCTGGGCCTGCTGCTCCGCAGCCTCGTCGCCCCGCTCTACCTGATGATCTCCGTGGCCCTCGGCTTCGGCGCCACGCTCGGCTCGACCGTCTGGCTCTTCCAGGACCTCCAGCACAAGAACGGCCTGCTGTTCATGCTGCCGGTCATCGTCTACCTCTTCGTCGTCGCCATCGGCACCGACTACAACATCCTCATGGTCGCCCGGCTGCGGGAGGAGGTCCGGCGCGGCGTCCCCGCCCGCGAGGCGATCCGCACCGCCGTCGCCCGCTCGGCCCCCACGATCGCCTCGGCCGCGATCATCCTCGCCGGCACCTTCGGCGTCCTCCTGCTGGCCGAGAACTCGATGCTCCAGCAGATGGGCTTCGCCGTCGCCTTCGGCATCCTGCTCACGGCCTTCGTGATGGCCATGCTCCTCGTCCCGACGGTCACGTCCCTCCTGGGCCACAAGGCCTGGTGGCCGGGCCACCAGGACGCCCCCCGCCCGGACCCCCTGGCCAAGACCGGGCAGGCCCCGGCCCAGGGCCGCCACCGGGCGGCGGACGAGGGCGTACGGAGCTGACGCCCCCGGCCCGGACGGGCCCCTGATCCGACCGGAAACGACGAAACCGCAGGCCCCGGGGGGACCTGCGGTTTCGTTCACCGAGCCGACTGTCGGGTTCGAACCGACGACCTTCGCTTTACAAGAGCGGTGCTCTACCAGCTGAGCTAAGTCGGCCTGTGCGTTGCAGTCTAACCAAACTCCGGCCATGCCCAGGCCATGAATTTTCCCCGCCGTCGGCTGCTGACAAGCGGTCCCCTCCCGGGTACCGTCACCACCAACCCGGTCCGATTGGACTGGACCACACTCCCTCTACTCGGATCGTCCGGCACGTTCCTGCCGGTGAAGGGACCGCATCACCATGGCCACGGTCACGTACGACAAGGCGACCCGGATCTATCCCGGGGCCGACAAGCCCGCCGTCGATCAGCTCGACATCGCCATCGAGGACGGTGAGTTCCTCGTGCTGGTCGGCCCGTCCGGCTGCGGGAAGTCCACCTCGCTGCGGATGCTCGCGGGGCTGGAGGACGTCAACGGCGGATCGATCCGGATCGGCGACCGGGACGTCACCCATCTGCCGCCGAAGGACCGGGACATCGCGATGGTGTTCCAGAACTACGCGCTCTACCCGCACATGACCGTCGCCGACAACATGGGATTCGCGCTGAAGATCGCGGGCGTGCCGAAGTCGGAGATCCGCCAGAAGGTGGAGGACGCGGCGAGGATCCTGGACCTCACCGAGTACCTGGGGCGCAAGCCGAAGGCGCTCTCGGGCGGTCAGCGGCAGCGCGTGGCGATGGGGCGGGCGATCGTGCGGGAGCCCCAGGTCTTCCTGATGGACGAGCCGCTGTCGAACCTGGACGCGAAGCTGCGCGTGCAGACGCGGACGCAGATCGCCGGGCTGCAGCGCCGGCTGGGCATCACCACCGTGTACGTCACCCACGACCAGGTCGAGGCCATGACCATGGGCGACCGCGTCGCGGTCCTCAAGGACGGCCTGCTGCAGCAGGTGGACACACCGCGGAACATGTACGACCGGCCGGCCAACCTGTTCGTCGCCGGGTTCATCGGCTCGCCGGCCATGAACCTGGTGGAGGTGCCCGTCACCGACGGCGGGGTGAAGTTCGGCAACAGCGTCGTGCCGGTCTCGCGGGAGGCGCTGGCGGGCACGGGCAAGGGTGACCGCACGGTCACGGTGGGTGTCCGTCCCGAGCACTTCGACGTGGTCGAACAGAACGGCGAGACGGCGAAGACGCTCGGCAAGGAGTCCCAGGACGCCCCGGCCGGCCTCGCCGTCACCGTCAACGTCGTGGAGGAGCTCGGCGCCGACGGATACGTGTACGGCACGGCCGAGGTCGGCGGCGAGCGGAAGGACCTCGTGGTCCGCGTGAACGGCCGCAACGTGCCCGAGAAGGGCTCCATCCTGCACGTCGTGCCGCGCCCGGGTGAGCTGCACGTCTTCTCCACCTCCTCCGGCGAGCGCCTGAGCGACTGACCCGGCCGCCGGCCCCGGCCGGCCCCGCGAACCCCCGCCCCCGTGCCGCCAAAAGGCCGGGGGCGGGTGTTTTTCGGGGCGAAGACGCACCAGTCGCCGTTTTCCCCGGCAGACGGGCCTTTTCGAGTCCCGTGCGTCAACTCGGCGACTCGACACACCCCCTGACACATCCCTCGACCGGGTGACTAGATGTCGCGGCGTCATTACCCCTCGCTACCATCTGCGGCATGAACCAGGCCGCCCGCCACATCGGCAGAACCCTTGCCTTCGTACTCCCCGTCGTTCTCGTCCTCTCGGGAACACTCGCGGTGACCCGCGTCCCGTGGGCCGCGCCTGCCGATTCGCAGGTGCTCACCGCCTCGTCCAACACCGCCTCCACCCAGGCGCGGGCCCGTTCCCCGAAGGAGGTGCTGCGGGACCAGCTGCTCACGGAGCTGCAGGAGAAGAACCCGGGCGTCGCGCTCACCCACCTCCAGCAGGCCACGAACGGCCGTCCCTCGCTGGCCCGGCACTGCGTCGAGATCGCGCGCAGCCTCGGACGGGCGGCGGTCGCGAAGTACGGGCCCAAGCAGGCCCAGAGCTTCGCCAGGCCCGTCTGCGACACCTCGTACGCCTCCGGCGTGCAGGCCCGCTGACCGCCGCCGGCGCCGTCAGCACCGCCAGAGGGCGCGGTCCTCGCGTCGCCGCCGGTCCGCCCGCGGACGGCACCGCATATCGTGCGGGGCATGACCGGCACGCACGCGTATCCGTACCCCTCGCAAGCCGTGATCCTGGCCGGCGGCCAGGGGTCGCGGCTGCGCCCGTACACCGACGACCGTCCCAAGCCGATGGTCGAGATCCCCGGTACGGGGACCCCGATCATCGGCCATCAGCTGGCCTGGCTGGCCGCCGAGGGCGTCACCGACGCCGTGGTCTCGTGCGGCCATCTGGCGGAGGTCCTGCAGGACTGGCTCGTGTCGGCCGACCTGCCGCTGCGGGTGACCACTGTCGTCGAGAAGGAGCCGCTCGGCCGGGGCGGCGGCCTGAAGTTCGCGGCGGCCTCGCTGCCGCACCCCGACCGGCCCTGGTACGCCACCAACGGCGACATCTGGACCCGCTTCTCGCTGCGCGAGATGGCCGCCTTCCACCACGAGCGTGACGCGGCGGCCACCCTGGCCCTGGCCCGCCCCCGGATCCCGTGGGGAGCCGTCGAGACCGACGAGTTCGGGCACGTGCTGGACTTCATCGAGTCCCCGCCCTCCCCGTATCTGATCAATGCGGGGGTGTACGTGTTCTCGGCGGCGTTCACCGATCTGCTGCCGGAGCACGGCGATCACGAGCGGACGACGTTCCCCCGGCTGGCGCGCGAGCGGCGCCTCGCGGGCTATCCGCTGCCGCACGGGGCGTACTGGCGGGCGATCGACACGGCCAAGGACCTGACGGAGGCGGCGCGGGAGCTCGCCGGTACGTAGGTCTGCTGCGCGCAGGACCGCCGGATGCGAACGGCCCCCGCACCCTTCCCGGGTGCGGGGGCCGTTCGCGTGGAGCGCCGTGCTCAGCCCAGGAGGCCGCCGAGCGCTCCCGTGCCGCCCGAGGAGCCGCCGGACGAGCTGCCGCCCGTGCTGCTCGTCGTGCTGCCCGTGCCGCTGGAGGCCGACGAGCCGCCGGAGGGGCTGCGCGGGGCGGCCGGGGCGGCGGGCTTCCGTGGGGTTTGCGGGGCGGGGCGGACGCCCTGGCTGGCGCCGGGGTGACCGGTGCCGCCCGCTGCGGCGCCGGTGGGGGTGCGGGCGGCGCCGGGCACGGCCGGGGCCGTCGCGGACGGGGTCGCCGGGTGGGTGCCGGGGGCCGTGGGGGTCGGGGTGCCGGCGGCCGACGGGCCGTGGGAGCCGCGCGGCGTGGCGGTGCCGGGGGTCTGCGGGAGGGGCGAACCCGGGAGGTTGTTGACCGGGGGGTCGCTGGGGCCCGGGACCTTGATGGTCTGGGACGAGCGGACGGCGCCGCCGAGGGTGGAGCCCACCAGCAGGGTGAGGCCGATGACGACCGTGGCCATGATCGTGCCGCGGCGCAGGACGCGACGGCGCAGTTCCCACAGCTCGGCGCGGGGGCCGAGGCGCCGCCAGGCCTCGCCGGCCAGTCGCCCGTCAATGGAGTAGAAGGGCGCTCCGGCGATGACGAGGGGGCTCCAGGCGGCCAGGTAGATGATGTCGGGCGCGTCGTAGACGGGGGCGCTGCGCCAGCTGACGGTGACGAGGAGGACGGCGGAGAGCAGGACGCCGATGGCGGCGGCGAGGCGCTGCCAGAGGCCGGCGATGGTGAGGACGCCGATGACGACCTGGAGGAAGGCGACGGTGAGGCCGGCGCCGACGGGGTGGGCGAGGGCCAGGTTGCGCAGGGGCTCGGCGGCGGGCCAGGGGTGGAGACCGGTGAGCCAGGCGACCATGGAGCCGCGCTTGCCGCCGTCGAAGTAGGCGGCGTCGCAGAGCTTGCCCATGCCGGCGTAGATGGTCGTGAAGCCGAGGAAGATCCGCAGCGGGAGCAGGACGACGCCGAGGTTCATCCGGCGGCCGGGGTAGTAGGCGTGCCGGACGGTGTCGTGGTGGCGCTTGGAGCCGCCGTCCTGGCTGTCCTCGTCGTCCTCGGTGTCGTAGCCGTCGGGGTCGTCCGGGCCGTCGAACGGGGGGTAGCGGTACTGGTCTTCCTCGTACGCGCTGCCGGTGGGGCGGACGCCGTGCAGGAGCTGCGTCCCGGGGCCGGCGGGCCCGGCGGCGTCGACGAGCTCGCCCGCGCCGGTGTGCTCGGCGTGACTGCGGGGGCCGACGACGGAGGGCGGCTGGTCGCCGACGCGGATGCGGGGCAGCACCTGGGTGGAGCCCGCGTCCGTGACGGCGGAGTCCCGTACGGCCTGCAGGAGTTCCGTGGGCGCCGCGTCGCCGGGGGCGGCCCGCCCGCTCCACACCACGGGAGCGCGCCGTCTGGGCGCACTCTTGACGGTGGGCAGCTGCGCCGTGTCGGCCATGCCTGCGAACTGGCGGGCGACGCGCGGGGGCCGCGCGAGCTGCACGCGGAAACTCACGTGGTTGACGGCGATCTGCGCCGGGTCGGACGGAACCTTCACCGTACTCAGCGCGGGCTGGTCGTCGTACCCGGAAGAGCTTCCCCCCGTGGGTGTGCGGGGTGTTCTGGTGTCCACACTCATCTAACCGAGTGACTTCTGATTAGGACACTGCCTTGACCGGGTCGAACTGTCCGGGTCGCGTCAACGCGGCTTGCCGGGGAACGCCCGCGTGGGCGGGACCTGCCGGATCACCGGCAGGTCCCGCCCACGCGAAGGGGTTTTTCAGGCGCGGCGGCGCGCTGCTTCGTAGAGCACGACACCGGCGGCGACACCGGCGTTGAGCGACTCGGCGCCGCCCGGCATCGGGATGCGCACGCGGAAGTCGCAGGTCTCGCCGACGAGGCGGGACAGGCCCTTGCCCTCGCTGCCGACGACGATGACGACCGGGCCCTCGAGGGCTTCGAGCTCGTGCAGCTCGACGTCGCCGTCGGCGGCGAGGCCGACGACCATCAGGCCTTCCTTCTGGTACGCCTCGAGCATCCGCGTCATGTTGGTGGCGCGGGCGACGGGCGTCCGGGCGGCGGTGCCGGCGGAGGTCTTCCAGGCGCTGGCGGTCATGCCGGCCGCGCGGCGCTCGGGGACGACCACGCCGTGGCCGCCGAAGGCGGAGACGGAGCGGACGACGGCGCCGAGGTTGCGCGGGTCGGTGATGCCGTCGAGGGCGACGATCAGCGGGTCCTCGCCGTCGTCGAAGGCGGCGGCGGTGAGGTCCTCGGGGTGGGCGTACTCGTAGGGCGGCACGGAGAGGACCAGGCCCTGGTGGTTCAGGCCGTTGGTCATCCGGTCCAGCTCGGGACGGGGGGCCTCCATGAGGTTGAGGCCCTTGTCGTTGGCGAGCTGGAGGGCCTCGCGGACGCGCTCGTCGTTGTCCAGGTACTGCTGGACGTAGAGGGTCTTGGCGGGGACGCCCTCGCGCAGCGCCTCGACGACGGAGTTGCGGCCGACGACGAGCTCGTTGGGGCCCTTGGGGCCGCCGCGGCGGGGAGCGGGGCGGCGGGCCGCCTGCTTGGCCTGGGCATTGGCGACACGGTTCTTCTTGTGTCCCTTGCGCATGGAGGCGGGCGGGGTCGGGCCCTTGCCTTCCAGGCCCCGGCGCCGCTGGCCGCCGCTGCCGACCGTCGCGCCCTTCTTGTTGGACGTGCGGCGGTTCCTGCGCTGGCTGTTGCCGGCCATGGGGTCACCTGACTTCTTCTACTCTGCCGCCTTCGCACCGACCGGTTCTGGCGGGGCCCTGCGGGCTTCGGGCGGCTGCGCCGGACGGCGTCCGGCGGTTGCCTACTACGTACGTACGAAAAGTGTCCCTCAGGACAGCGACCAGCGCGGTCCGGCGGGGGTGTCCTCGATGGCGAGGCCCGCCTGCTGGAGCTGGTCGCGGATGGCGTCGGCGGCGGCCCAGTCCTTGCGGGTGCGGGCGGCCTGGCGCTGGTCGAGGACGAGGCGGACGAGGGAGTCCACGACGCCGTGGAGGTCGTCGCTGCGGCCGGCGGAGGCGTCGGCCCACTGCTCGTCGAGCGGGTCGAGGCCGAGGACGCCGAGCATGGCGCGGACCTCCGCCAGGCGGGCGACGGCGCCCTCCTTGTCGTCCGCGGTGAGGGCGGAGTTGCCCTGGCGGACGGTGGTGTGGACGATCGCCAGCGCCTGGGGGACGCCGAGGTCGTCGTCCATGGCGTCGGCGAAGGCGGGCGGCACCTCGGCGGCGGGCTCGACGGTCTTGCCGGCCATCTCGCAGACGCGCTGCATGAAGCCCTCGATCCGCGCGAACGCGGCCTCGGCCTCGCGCAGGGCCTCCTCGCTGTACTCGATCATCGAGCGGTAGTGCGGGGTGCCGAGGTAGTAGCGCAGCACGATGGGGCGCCAGCGCTTGAGCATCTCGGAGACGAGGACGGAGTTGCCCAGCGACTTCGCCATCTTCTCGCCGCTGATCGTCACCCAGGCGTTGTGCAGCCAGTACCCCGCGAAGTCGTCGCCGAAGGCCTTGGCCTGGGCGATCTCGTTCTCGTGGTGCGGGAAGATCAGGTCGAGGCCGCCGCCGTGGATGTCGAATGCCTCGCCCAGGTACTTGTGGGCCATGGCCGAGCACTCCAGGTGCCAGCCCGGGCGGCCGCGGCCCCAGGGGGTCTCCCAGCTGGGCTCGCCGGGCTTGGCGGCCTTCCACATGGCGAAGTCGCGCGGGTCGCGCTTGCCGGTCTCGCCCTCGCCGGAGGGCTGCAGGAGGTTGTCCAGCTCCTGGTTGGACAGCTGCAGGTAGCCGGGGAAGGAGCGGACATCGAAGTAGACGTTGCCGTCGGCGGCGTAGGCGTGGCCGCGCTCGATGAGGCCGCGCATCATCTCGACCATCTCGGTCACGTGGCCGGTGGCGCGGGGCTCCACGGTGGGCGGCAGGCAGCCCAGGGCGGTGTAGCCGTCGTTGAAGGCGCGCTCGTTCTCGTAGCCGATGGCCCACCACGGGCGCTTCTGGTCCGCCGCCTTGTTGATGATCTTGTCGTCGATGTCCGTGACATTGCGGACGAAGGTGACGTCGTAGCCGCGGTAGGTGAACCAGCGGCGCAGGATGTCGAAGTTCAGGCCGGAGCGGATGTGGCCGATGTGCGGAGCGGCCTGCACGGTCGCGCCACACAGGTAGATCGAGACGCAGCCCGGAGTGAGCGGGGAGAAGTCGCGGATCTGCCGGGCGCTGGTGTCGTACAGGCGAATGGTCACGCAACCAGAGTAGTGGGCGTTCGGCAGTGCCCCCGGCAATCGGGGCGCGGAAGGGAGGGAACGACGGGTTCCGTGGCGAAACGGCGCGCTTTGTCGTTTATTTACCTCATACGGCAAAAGTAAAGGTCTGCGTGATAGCTTCCCCGGCACCGTGCGGGCCGAAGCGGGCGGCGGAGGAGATCCGTGCCGGTCTGTCCGGCCCCCCACAAGATCGTCACAAGATCACCCCGGAGACGTTCCGGGCCGGGGGTTGGAATTACGGCAGAGACAGGAGATAACTGTCACGGCGGGCCGGGGGGTCCTTGTGTCAGCATGCCCGCGGACGGCCCTCATAGGATGAGCCGACCTGAGCCCGATGGAGAGGACGACATGCGTTTCGCCAGACGAGGGGACCTCGATGGCGGCCTGGTAGCCGGACAGAAAGCCGCCGCTCCCAGGCTCTACGTCCTGGACGGGCTCCGGCTCCTCGCGGCCCTCATGGTCGTCTTCTTCCACTACGTGGCGCTGCGCGGCGGCTGGGGCCAGGACCCCGAGCACATCTTCCCCAACCTGTGGAAGTTCGCCCAGTACGGCTGGACGGGCGTCGAGATCTTCTTCCTCATCAGCGGCTTCGTGATCTGCATGAGCACGTGGGGCCGCTCGCTGGGCGACTTCGTGGTCTCGCGGGTGTCGCGGGTCTACCCCGCCTACTGGGTCGCGATCTGCCTGACGGCACTGATCGTCACGCTGTGGCCGCAGGTCCGGCAGGTCAACGGCGGCTTCGACGGCGTGCTCACCAACTTCACCATGCTGCAGTCGGGGCTGGGGGTCTGGGACGTCGACGGCGTCTACTGGACGCTCTTCATCGAGCTGAAGTTCTACGTACTCTTCGCGATCGTGGTTGCCACGGGCGTGACGTACCGCAAGTGCGTCCTGTTCTGCGCCGTGTGGACGGTCGTGGCGGTGGCCTCGGTGCAGGCGAACGTCAAGCTCCTCGACATGTGGGCGATGCCGCTCTACCAGCCGTACTTCGTCGCGGGCATCGCCTTCTACCTCATGTACCGCTACCGCCCCACGGCGCTGCTCTGGGGCATCGTCGCCCTGTCGCTGCTGCTCGCCGAGCACCACATCACGCGGCGTGTCGCGGACAACACCACGCACAACATCCCCGCCTGGCCCGCCCGGGTGATCGTCTTCGTGGCGTTCGTGCTGATGGCCCTGATCGCGTGCGGCGCGTTCAACCGGATCCAGTGGCGCTGGCTGTCCACGGCGGGCGCGCTCACCTACCCGCTGTACCTGCTCCACCAGTACATCGGCATGACCCTCACCTACGCCCTGCGCGACCGCATCCCCCGGCACCTGCTGGTCATCGGCCTGGTCCTGATGATGCTCGGCGCGGCCTGGCTGATGCACCGGTTCGTCGAGCGGCCGCTGAGCTCCTGGCTGCGCAAGGTGATGCGCTCCAGCATGGCGGAGGTGCGGCAGCACTCCCCGCGCGCGAAGGGCGAGGCGCACGCCGCCAAGAGCGCCGCTGCGGCGCCCGCCGCGTCTGCGGTCGTGCCCTCGGGCGTGCCCGAGCAGCACGCCGGGCGCGAGCAGCACGCCGGGCGCGAGGAGGTCCGCGAGGGCGCGGCGGCGCAGCGGCTGCGGGCGTACGAGACCGGCGGCTACGAGCAGCCGGCGGGCGACCGCGTGGTCGTGGGGCAGCCGGACCGGGCCTGAGCCCTCCGGAGAAGCTCCGAGCGCCCCGGTGGCCGCTGCGGCGGCTGCCGGGGCGCTGCGCCACTTCGGGCGCGTTCCGGCTTGTCCCGGCTTGTACGCGCCCCTTTCGGGGCCCGGCGGCATACGGTGAGCGCGTCCGCGCACGCGCCCCAGGGAAGGAACCGCCGTGGCCGCCACGCTCTCCGACGACCTGAAGAAGCTCCTCGACGACTCCCCCGTCTTCGCGACCGTCGCCACGGTCCAGCCGGACGGCAGCCCTCAGCTCACGGTCACCTGGCTCACGCGCGACGGGGACGACCTGCTGATCTCCACGACCGTCGGGCGCCGCAAGGAGCGGAACCTGCGCCGCGACCCGCGCGTCACGGTGATGATCAACCCGCCGAACGCGCCGTACACGTACGCCGAGGTGCGCGGCTCGGCCACGCTCACCACCGAGGGCGGCCAGGAGCTGATCAACGAGCTCTCGCGGAAGTACACGGGGAAGGACTACGCGGACTTCAACCCGGCGGCGAAGGACGACGCGGAGAGGGTGGTCGTGCGGGTGACGCCGCGGAAGGTCGTGGGGTCGATCTGACCGCACGGCCTTCCGGTACGGCGCCGCTCGCTTTCCTGCTGCCGCCGGGGGGCTTTTCTGCTGCCGCCCGGGCTCAGTAGGCCTGGGCGCGCACCACCAGGGCCGTCGCCACCGCCGTGAGGCCCTCCTCGCGGCCCGGGAAGCCCAGGCCGTCCGTGGTGGCGCCGGAAACCGACACCGGCGCGCCGACGGCCTCGGAGAGGACCTTCTGGGCCTCCTCGCGGCGCTTGCCGATCCGCGGGCGGGCGCCGACGACCTGGACGGCGACGTTGCCGATGACGAAGCCGGCCTCGCGCACGATGCGGGCGGCCTCGGTGAGCAGCGTGACCCCGGAGGCGCCGGCCCACTCGGGGCGGCCGGTGCCGAAGTGGGCGCCGAGGTCGCCGAGGCCGGCGGCGGAGAAGAGGGCGTTGCAGGCGGCGTGGGCGACGACGTCGGCGTCGGAGTGGCCGGCGAGGCCGGTCTCCCCGGGCCACAGCAGGCCGCCGCACCACAGCTCGCGGCCCTCTTCGAAGGCGTGCGTGTCGGTGCCGATGCCCACCTGGGGCAGGGCGGGGAGCGGGCTAGAAGCCATCGTTGGCCCTCCTTCGGGCGAGTACGGCCTCGGCGAGGACGAGGTCCAGCGGCCGGGTGACCTTGAAGGCCTCTTCGTGGCCGGGGACGAGGACGACGGGGGCGCCGAGGCGCTCGACCATGCCGGCGTCGTCCGTGGCGCCCTCGCCCTCGTGGGCGGCGAACTCCTCGTGGGCGGCGTCCAGCGTGCGCCGGTCGAAGCCCTGGGGGGTCTGCACGGCCCGCAGCAGCGCCCGCTCGGGCGTGCCGGTGACGAGCTCGGGCTCGCCCTCGGCGGCGCCGGTGCGCGGCTCGACCTGCTTGACGGTGTCGGCGAGCGGCAGCGCCGGGACGACGGCGGGGGCGCCCTCGCGGACGGCGGTGATCACGGCGTCGACGGTGTCGACGGGCACCAGGGGGCGCGCGGCGTCGTGCACGAGGACGGTGGTGACGTCGGCCGGGAGGGCCGCGAGGCCGAGGCGTACGGACTCCTGGCGGGTCTCCCCGCCGGGGACGACGAGCACCTCGGCGCGGTCGTGGCCGCTGAGGGGGTGGTCGTCGAGGAGGGCACGGACCTCGGCGGCGCCGTCCGGCGGGGCGACCACGACGACGAGGGAGACGGCGCGGGAGGCGGCCATCGCCCGGACGGCGTGGACGAGCATGGGGGTGCCGCCCAGGGCGCGGAGGGCCTTGGGGGCGCCCGGGCCGAGTCTGACCCCGCGGCCGGCCGCGGGGATCACGGCGGCGGTGCGCGAAGGAGTGACGGCAGGGGCTCGATCAGACATTGCGTTCGCGTTCAGGTTTGCTTCCTCGGCCGGTTTGGGTATGGCCTGGGGGTACCCCCTGCTCGCAGAGCCGGGGGGACGGTGCCGGGCAACAAGCCCCGATCAGCCCCTTCCGTGACAGCTGGTCGGGCCGGCTGCCCGGGCCCGGCACACCAGCACGGCGTATGCGCTCCGGTGTATGCCCCGCATCCAGAGATGCCGCAGCGCCCGGCGGATGACTTGCGTCACCGCGCGGGCACCGCGGCACTTCTTTACGTCCGGCTGAGCGTCCGGTGCGTCTGCACGACCGGTACGTCCGGTGTTCACGTCCGGCACCTGTGCGTCGGGACGCGAAGGCATCGGCGCGAGGGCATCGGCGCGCGCCTCAGGACGCGAGGACCTCGTCGAGCAGGGCCTCGGCCTTGTCCTCGTTGGTGTTCTCCGCGAGGGCGAGCTCGCTCACCAGGATCTGGCGCGCCTTGGCCAGCATGCGCTTCTCGCCGGCGGACAGACCGCGCTCGCGCTCGCGGCGCCACAGGTCACGCACGACCTCGGCAACCTTGATCACGTCGCCCGACGCGAGCTTCTCGAGATTTGCCTTGTAGCGACGGGACCAGTTCGTCGGCTCTTCCGCATACGGTGCGCGGAGCACCTCGAAGACCCGGTCCAGCCCATCCTGGCCGACCACATCGCGCACACCGACGAACTCCGCATTGTCCGCCGGCACCCGAACCGTCAGGTCACCCTGGGCGACCTTCAGCACCAAGTAGGTCTTGTCCACGCCTTTGATCTGGCGAGTTTCGATGGCCTCGATCAGCGCGGCCCCGTGATGGGGATAGACCACGGTGTCGCCAACCTTGAACGTCATGTGACAGGTACCCCTTCCGTGGCTATCCAGTCTAACACGGGAACTCAGCGTTCTGAATGGCGTTTTCGCAGGTCAGGGCATATCTCGGGGCTTGACAACAGCAACCGGGACGTGCTGCGGGAGGCTTCCGGAAGCGGGTATTCGCAGGTGGGAGCGGTTCTTCGGGCAAGCCGAAACGGGCACGTTACATGCGCCGAGAGCCACTCGCGAGCGGTCGAACGTCCCGTTTTGCCGGGGTCCGCTCGGCTGACTTCCGCTACTCCGTTCGGGGCGCCGGCCGTCTTCCCCGGCCGGATTCCGGAATTGATCACCGCGAACTTGATCAATTCCGGAAGGCCTTCCGTGCGCGCGCACATTCCGTACCGATAATGCGCACCGGTGCCCGGGGACATCCGTGCCCGGCCCGCAGCGTCGATATTCGGCCGTGGACCGGACAGGGCCGAAGTTGACCATGGGGGCGGGTCGGGTGCGGCCCCCTCCGAGGGGGTCGGTAACCTAAGCGCGCTGACACCACGCTTACACCGCTTGCACCGCTTACACCTCATACCTCGTCCAAGGAGATGCCGCCGCCGTGAGCAGCAGCCTTCGACGCGGCGTTCTCGCCGCTACCGCCCTCGTGCTCTCGATCGCCTCGCTCTCCGCCTGCGCGGCGGGCAACAGCGCGCAGACGCTCGAGGTGAAGCCGGACAACGCCGCCACCTCGGTCGGCGACATCAAGCTGCAGAACGTCAACGTCATCACGCAGCCGGACCTGACCGCCAAGGGCCCCGCCGTGATCACCGGCCAGGTCTTCAACAACGGCCGCAAGGACCAGACGCTCCGCGCGATCACCCTGCCCGGCAAGAACGCCAAGGTGAAGCTCACCGCGGCCAAGGGCTCCGGCGACGTCGTCGTGCCCGCCGGCGGCTCCGTGCTGCTGGGCGGCAAGGGCAACGCCTCGGCGGTCCTGCCGGACGGCCGGGAGGCACTGAAGGACGGCGAGCAGCAGCGCCTGGCCTTCGACTTCAGCAACACGGGCCAGGTCACCATCGGGGCGTTCGTCGTCCCGGCGACGAGCTACTTCAAGGACTGGGGCCCGAGCGAGGCCGCGCCGACCCCGTCCACGGGGGCGCCGTCCGGCGCGGCGACGCCGTCCGGTGCCGGGTCGCCGTCCGGCGCGGGCAAGCCGAGCGGTGCCGCGAGCCCCGGCGCCGGTGCGCCGTCGCAGGCCGCGCAGCAGCACGCCGGTCACTGACCGGGCGCGCACGCACACGACGAGGGCCCGGAAGCGTTCGCTTCCGGGCCCTTCGCTCGTACGGGTGAGACCGGCGGCAGGCCGCCGGAGCGGCCTACGGCTCGAACTTGTAGCCGAGGCCGCGGACCGTGACCAGGTACCGGGGCGCCCCCGGGTCCGGCTCGATCTTGGCGCGCAGGCGCTTGACGTGGACGTCGAGGGTCTTGGTGTCGCCCACGTAGTCCGCGCCCCACACCCGGTCGATCAGCTGCATGCGCGTGAGCACGCGGCCCGCGTTGCGCAGCAGCATCTCCAGGAGGTCGAACTCCTTCAGCGGCAGGTCGACCTTGGCGCCGGAGACCGTGACGACGTGCCGGTCGACGTCCATCCGGACCGGGCCGGCCTCCAGGGCGGCCGGCGTGACCTCCTCCGGCTCGCCCCGGCGGCGCAGGACCGCTCTGATGCGGGCGACGAGCTCGCGGGAGGAGAAGGGCTTGGTGACGTAGTCGTCGGCTCCTATTTCCAGGCCGACGACCTTGTCGATCTCGCTGTCCTTGGCGGTCACCATGATGACCGGCACGTTGGAGCGGCCGCGCAGCTGCCGGCAGACCTCCGTGCCGGGCAGGCCCGGCAGCATGAGGTCGAGCAGGACCAGGTCGGCGCCGTTGCGCTCGAACTCGTCCAGCCCGTCGGGGCCGGTGGCCGCGACGGCGACCTCGAACCCTTCCTTGCGCAGCATGTAGGACAACGCGTCGCTGAAGGACTCTTCGTCCTCTACGACGAGTACTCGGGTCACGGGTTGACCTCCGGTCGGGTCTCAAAGCACTGCGGAGCAATACGAAAGAGGCTGCCCGCGCCCACCCCGGGCGTGGGGGTCCGGGGGGTCGCCCCCCGGGAGACTGCGCCTCGGGTCACGGGTTGACCTCCGGTCGGGTCTCAAAGCACTGCGGAGCAATACGAAAGAGGCTGCCCGCGCCCACCCCGGGCGTGGGGGTCCGGGGG
>NZ_JBIBIZ010000006.1:453544-550581 GCF_042958085.1 Streptomyces sp. NPDC008001
GGGGTCGCTCCCCGGGAGACTGCGCCTCGGGTCACGGGTTGACCTCCGGTCGGGTCTCAAAGCACTGCGGAGCGGTACGGAAGAGGCTGCCCGCGCCCACCCCGGGCGTGGGGGTCCGGGGGGTCGCTCCCCGGGAGACTGCGGTCTCGGCGACGCGTGCTCGGGTCACGGAAGGGCCTCCGGGGCGGGAAGGTGTTCGACGACGGGGTGGTGGGGCTTGCGGTCGCGGTCCCGGACCGCGCCCGCCTCGGGGAGCCGGAGGGTGAACGTCGAGCCCTGGCCCTCGGCGCTCCAGACCGTGACCTCCCCGCCGTGCGAGGCGGCCACGTGCTTGACGATGGCGAGGCCGAGGCCGGTCCCGCCGGTGGCGCGGGAGCGCGCCGGGTCGACGCGGTAGAACCGCTCGAAGACCCGCTCGCGGTCCTTCTCGGAGATGCCGATGCCCTGGTCGGTGACGGCGATCTCGATCAGGTCGCCGCCGGGAGCCGTGATGTGGCGGGCGGCGATGCCGACGCGGGTGCGGGCGGGGCTGTAGTTGACGGCGTTCTCGACGAGGTTGCCGAGGGCGGCGGCGAGCTGGCCGCGGTTGCCCCAGACGTGCAGGTCGGCGGTGCCTCCGGCGGCCATGGTGATCTGCTTGGTGGAGGCCTGGTGGCGGCAGCGGTCGATGGCCTCGGCGACGAGCTCGTCGACGCGGACGGGCTCGGCGTCCTCCAGCGGGTCGTCGTTCTGCACCCGGGAGAGGTCGATGAGCTCCTGGACGAGGTTGGTGAGCCGGGTGGCCTCGATCTGCATGCGGCCCGCGAAGCGGTGGACCGCCTCGGGGTCCTCGGCGGCGTCCATGACGGCCTCGGAGAGCAGGGACAGGGCGCCGACCGGCGTCTTGAGCTCGTGGCTGACGTTGGCGACGAAGTCGCGGCGGACGGCCTCGATGCGGCGGGCCTCGGTGAGGTCCTCGACCAGCAGCAGGACCAGCCGGGAGCCGAGCGGGGCGACGCGGGCGGAGACCGCGAGGGCCTCGCCGCGGCCCGTGCCGCGGCGCGGCAGATCGAGCTCGACCTGGCGTATTTCGCCGTCGCGCCGGGTGTCGCGGGCCATCTGCAGCATCGGCTCGACGGCCAGCTTCCCGCCGCGGACGAGCCCGAGGGCGTACGCGGCGGAGCTGGCCTTGACCACGGCGTCGGCCTCGTCCAGGACCACGGCCGAGGAGCGCAGCACCGAGAGGACGGTGTCGACGCCGGGCGGGAGCACGGCGTCGGTGTGCAGGGAGCTGCGGGTCGGGCGGGCCTGGTCGCGCTCGCTCCAGCGGAACGCGAGCATGGCGATCACGCCGGTGCACAGGCCGGCGAGCGCTGCTGCTGCGGCGACGGCCGCGTCCACGTTCATGAGTCCAGGTTATGCGGGTGCCGCGTCTCATCCACAGCCAAATGGGTGCCGCCTCGAACACACGTTGCCGAGAGTTCACCTCGGCGTCGGTACGGGTTCACTCCAGGGCGCCGCAGCCGTCGCGTTCCGGCCAGAACGTGGGAACGTGGGCGGCCATACGGCTCGGCCCACCGTTTCACTCGGCAGAGAGAAGGTCAGGCAATGCGGGACGCGTACCACGAGGAGCTGGATTCGATCGGCGAGGGCCTGGTGGAGATGGCCCGGCTCGTCGGGTCGGCGATCGGGCGCGCCACCACGGCGATCCTGGACGCGGACCTCAAGCTCGCGGAGTCCGTGATCGCGGCGGACGCGAAGGTGGACGACCTCCAGCGGGACCTGGAGGAGCGGGCCGTCGCCCTGCTCGCGCGGCAGCAGCCGGTCGCCACCGATCTGCGGATCGTGGTCACGTCGCTGCGCATGAGCGCCGACCTGGAGCGCTCGGGCGACCTGGCCCAGCACGTCGCCAAGCTGGCGCGGCTGCGCTTCCCGGACACGGCGGTGCCGCGCGACCTGCACGCCACGATCCTGGAGATGGGTCAGCTGGCGCAGCGGCTGATGGCCAAGGCCGGCGAGGTGATCATCACCAAGGACGTCGACCTGGCGCTGCAGCTGGAGCAGGACGACGACGCGATGGACCTGCTGCACCGGGCGCTCTTCCAGCACCTGATGGACGACCGCTGGAAGCACGGCATCGAGACGGCGGTCGACGTGACGCTGCTGGGCCGCTACTACGAGCGGTTCGCGGACCACGCCGTGTCGGTGGCGAAGCGCGTGGTCTACCTGGTCACGGGCGAGCACGCGGACGAGCTGACGCAGACGGAGGGCCGGCCGGGCAGCGACGGCGAGGCCTGAGGCGAGGCCTGAGAGGGGCGCCCGAGCCCCGGCGTGTGACCCGTCGTGAGTGCTTCCACGCGCCCTCCGTGCGCCCGTACGTGCGTACGTGAAGGGCATTGACGGACGGAACGGGTGGTCCTTGACTAGGAGGCAGGAAACCACCCTTCGAGGAGGTACCCGCTTATGACCCAGACCCCTCCGGCGCAGACCCAGGCCTGCACGTGCGGCCCCGGCTGTTCCTGCGGCTGCCAGTCCGGCGGCTCGTGCCAGTGCGGCGGCGGCTGCGGCTAGCGTCTCGCCACGCATGTCACTCACGGGATGGACCCCCGGCCGGTGCTCCGGCCGGGGGTCTTCTCGCTGCCGGGCCCGCCGTCAGCCCGGGTCGCCCTCAGCCCGGGACGCGCTCCGCCCGGCTCACTCTTCCTCGGGGTCCGCGTCGTTCTCGCCCGTGTCGCCGCCGGGGCCGGCGGGGCCCGCGGGTGCGGGGGTCGCGGGTGCGGCGGGGGCGGCCGGGCCCGGCTTCTGCGCGGGGGCCTGCGGCTGTGGCTGCGGCGGCTGCGGGGGCTGCTGCGGCGGCTGGTTCTGGGACTGCGGCTGCGCGGGCTGCTGCGGGGGCCGCGGCTGCGGCGCCTGCGCGGCGCCGGTCAGGTACGAGGTGACGACGACGTTGGCGCTGTAGAGGCGCTTCTTGCGGTCGTAGTCGCCGCCGCAGGTGATCAGGCGGAGTTCGGCCCGGTCGGTGTCGAGCGGCCCGTAGACCTTGTCGGCGTCGAAGGGTTCGTTGGCGACGACGGAGATGTCCTCGACGGTGAACTCGGCGACGATGCCGTCCGTGCGGGTGACGTTGATCTTCGCGCCGCGCTTGAGGACGCTGAGCCCGGCGAAGACGGCCGGGGCCTTCTCGGTGTCGACGTGGCCGACGATGACGGCGGAGCCCTCGCTGCCCGGCGTGGGGCCGTCCTTGTACCAGGCGACGGCGTCGGCGCGGTCGTACGGCGGCAGTTCGACGCCGCCGAGCTTGTCGAGACCGTGCGCCTCGACGGGGGCCTTGAGCCCCAGGATCTTGACTTCGAGGGTCTGGGGGCCGGCCCCCGGCAACGGTTCGTGTGCCGGGGGCAGGCCGTGCGCGTGAGGGTGGCTCTTGGCGGCCGAGGTGCCACCGCGGCCCGAGGCCTGGGTCGCAGGCTCGTCGGCGGTGCCGTTGCCGGCCAGGCACAGGGCCGCCAGCAAGGCCGCCCAGGCCACCCTCGTCAGCAGGCGGTTACGGCCACCTGCACGCGCTTCTGACATGACGCCCGATCGCTCCCCGTCACTGCTTGACGGCGCCGGCGGCCCGGCGGCGGTACCAGATCATGCCGCCGATGAGACCGGCGGTCGCGGTACCGGCCAGGATGAGCACCGGGGCGTCGGGAGCCGTCGACTCCGTGGAGGCCGCGAGCGCCGTGGCGCCACCACCCGCGTGGGAGGAGTGGTGCGGACGGCCGTGGTCGTGGTCCCCGCGGTCGTGGTCGCCGCGCCCGTGGTCGTGGTCGCCACGGCCGTGGTCGCCGCGGTCGTGGTCGCCACGGCCGTGGTCGTGGTCACCTCGCCCGTGGTCGCCGCGGTCGTGATCGCCCCGGCCGTGGTCGTCGCGCCCGTGGTCGCCACGGCCGTGGTCGTCGCGCCCGTGGTCGCCGCGGCCGTGGTCGTCGCGCCCGTGGTCGCCACGGCCCTCGTGGTCACCCCGGCCGTGGTCGTCGCGCCCGTGGTCACCCCGGCCGTGGTCGCCACGTCCGTGGTCACCCCAGCCGTCGTCGTGGTCGCCGCGGCCGTGGTCGTCGTGACGGCCCTCGTGGTCACCGCGACCGTGGTCGTGGTCACCCCAGTCGCCGCGGTCGTGGTCACCACGGCCGCAGTCGTCATCGCAGTTGCCGGTGGTGGGGAAGGCCGCTGCCTCGCCCGCGGTCGGGGCGGTGCTGCCGCCGAGCGCGTAGGCGGGGACGACGGGGGCCGCGACGACGGCGACGACGGTGGCTGCACCGCATATGGCGGAGCGGATTGAATGCATGGTGTTACCTCCTTGCTTCCGAGGCTCACCCGAACCCCCGCCCGCCGCATCCGCACCGTAGCCGTCTTGCTCCATTCGGTGACCACGTGACCCGTTCGCCCCAACAAAAGGCCCCCCACCAGCGCTTTTACACGCCGGCAGGGGGCCCGCCGTCCCATCGACCCCGCTCAGGGGGCCGGGGTCACTTCTTCTTGCCCTGGTTCTTCACGGCCTCGATGGCGGCCTTGGCGGCCTCCGGGTCGAGGTACGTGCCGCCGGGGGTGACCGGGCGGAAGTCGGCGTCGAGCTCGTAGGCGAGCGGGATGCCGGTGGGGATGTTCAGGCCCGCGATGTCCGCGTCGGAGATCCCGTCCAGGTGCTTGACCAGGGCGCGCAGGGAGTTGCCGTGCGCGGCGACCAGGACCGTACGGCCGGCCGTCAGGTCCGGGACGATGCCGTCGTACCAGTACGGCAGCATGCGGACGACGACGTCCTTGAGGCACTCGGTGCGGGGGCGCAGCTCCGGCGGGATGGAGGCGTAGCGCGCGTCGCCGCTCTGGGAGAACTCGGTCCCGTCCTCGAGGGCGGGCGGCGGGGTGTCGTACGAGCGGCGCCAGAGCATGAACTGCTCCTCGCCGAACTCGGCCAGGGTCTGGGCCTTGTCCTTGCCCTGCAGGGCGCCGTAGTGGCGCTCGTTCAGCCGCCAGGAGCGGTGAACCGGAATCCAGTGGCGGTCGGCGGCCTCCAGGGCGAGCTGCGCGGTGCGGATGGCGCGCTTCTGCAGGGAGGTGTGGACCACGTCGGGGAGCAGGCCGGCGTCCTTGAGCAGCTCGCCGCCCCGGACCGCCTCCTTCTCGCCCTTCTCGTTCAGGTTGACGTCCACCCAGCCGGTGAACAGGTTCTTCGCATTCCACTCGCTCTCGCCGTGGCGGAGGAGGATCAGCTTGTACGGTGCGTCGGCCATGCCCATGAGCGTAATCGACCGCGTGGGCGGTGCCGTGCGCGCTGCCGGGGCGGCCGTGGATTGACGGCGGGCGGCAATCCTGTGGCCGCGGAGCCACCCCTGTGTGTAACTTGCGCCTAGCGAGTTCGGTACTTACACATCGGGGGGATCCGGAATGACCGTCGCGAGCGTCGGACGAGCGGCGAGGGAGAGCGTGTCGGGGCTGCCCCGGGCGTTCTGGTGGCTGTGGGCCTCCACGCTCGTCAACCGGCTGGGCGCCTTCGTCTCCATCTTCCTCGCCATGTTCCTCACGGCCGACCAGGGGCACTCGGCGTCGTTCGCCGGGTTCGTCGGGGCCCTGCTCGGCCTCGGCAGCGTCGTGTCGTCGATCGGCTCCGGCGTGA
This sequence comes from Streptomyces sp. NPDC008001, assembly GCF_042958085.1. NCBI lineage: Bacteria > Bacillati > Actinomycetota > Actinomycetes > Kitasatosporales > Streptomycetaceae > Streptomyces > Streptomyces sp. NPDC008001. The sequence goes on from NZ_JBIBIZ010000006.1 coordinate 459,177, forward strand.
TGACCGACCGGCTGGGCCGCCGGCCCACCCTGCTGATCGCGCAGACCTCGACGGCCGTGTCCGTGGCGGTGCTGGGCTTCATGACCGACCCGGTGGCCATCTCGGTCGTCGCGTTCGTCGTCGGCATGGCGAGCAACGCCTCGCGCCCCGCGGTGCAGGCGATGATGGCGGACATCGTGGCCCCCGAGGACCGGGTGCGGGCCTTCGCCCTGAACTACTGGGCGATCAACCTGGGCTTTGCGGTCTCGTCCGTGGCCGCGGGCTTCGTCGCCCAGTACAGCTATCTGATCGGCTTCCTCGGCGAGGCGTTCATGACGCTGCTGTGCGCGATCCTGGTCTTCGTGAAGCTGCCGGAGTCGCGGCCGGCCGCGGACCCGGCCGCGGCGAAGGGCGGCGAGCCGGCGGTCAGCATGGGCACCGTGCTGCGCGACGGGCGTTTCATGGCCGTGGTCGGCCTGTCCTTCCTCCTCGCCGTGGTGTTCCTGCAGTCCCAGGTCGCCCTGCCGGTGGCGATGGCGCACGACGGGTTCTCGACGGAGGACTTCGGCGCGGCCATCGCCGTCAACGGCGTCCTGATCGTCGCCGTGCAGATCCCCGTCACCCGCTTCATCGAGCACCGGGACCAGCGGCTGCTGATGGTCCTCGCGGCCCTCCTCGGCGGCTACGGCTTCGGGCTCACCGCCTTCGCCGGCTCGCTCGGGATGTACGTGCTGACGGTCTGCGTGTGGACCCTGGCGGAGATCATCAACTCGCCCATCCAGATGGGCCTGGTCGCCCGGCTCTCGCCGGTGCACGGGCGCGGCCGCTACCAGGGCATGTACACCCTGTCCTGGTCGGCGGCGTCGCTGGTCGCGCCCGTCGCGGGCGGTACGGTCCTCGACGGGTTCGGCGCGGACACGCTGTGGGCGGGCTGCGCCGTGGTGGGAACGGTCACGGCGGCCGGCTACTGGCTGCTCATGCGGAAGGTTCCGGCGGCGGATCCCGCGAAGGAGGCGGCTTCGGAAGCGGCTCCGGAGGCTGCTCCGGAAGCAGCCAAGGAAGCGGGTCCGGCGGCGGCTCAGGAAGCAGTGACGGAAGCGGCTCCGGCCGAGCCCGGCGCGCGGGCCTCGGCCGCTGACCCGGCGGGGGCGCCCGCGTAGGTCCTCACCCGCCCTCGCCGTCGTCCTCGGCCTGACGTGACGTCAAGCGCGCGAACGCCTCCAGGTTCCGCGTCGACTCGCCGCGCGCCGTCCGCCACGCGTACTCCTTGCGGATGGCGGTCGCGAAGCCCATCTCCAGCAGCGTGTTGAAGCTGCCGTCGGCGTTCTCCAGCACCGTCCCGAGGAGCCGGTCGATCTCGTCCGGGGTGACGGCCGCCAGCGGCAGCCGGCCGACGAGGTAGATGTCGCCCAGCTGGTCGAGCGCGTAACCCAGCCCGTACAGCCGGGTGTTGCGCTCCAGGAGCCAGCGGTGCACCGCCTCGTGGTTCTCGTCGGGGCGGCGCACGACGAACGCGTTGACGGAGAGCGAGTGCTTGCCGACGACCAGGGAGACGGTCGTGGAGAGCTTGCGGGTGCCGGGCAGCTTCACCACGTACGTGCCGTCGGCCGGGCTCTCCCATTCGAGCCCGGCCTCGTGGAACGTCTGCTCGATGACGGATTTCGCGTCAGACATGCGACGAGCGTAGGCGACGCCGCCGCTCGCCCATCGCCTCGGTGTACACCTCGGCCGTGGCGGCCGCGGCGGTGTCCCAGCCGAAGCGGCGCGCGTGGCGGGCCGCGGCGTCGCCCATCCGCCCGGCCAGCTCCGGCTCGTCGGCGAAGCGGCGCAGCACGGCGGCGTAGTCGGCGGGGTCGTGGCCGTCGACGAGGAAGCCGCTCTCACCGTCCCGCACCGCCACGGGCAGCCCGCCGACGGCCGCCGCGAGGACGGGCGTGCCGCAGGCCTGCGCCTCGGCCGCCACGAGCCCGAAGGACTCGCTGTGGGAGGGCATGACCAGCACGGACGCGGCCCGGTACCAGTCGGCGAGCTGCTCCTGGCCGACCGGCGGGCGGAAGCGGACGACGTCGGCGATGCCCAGCCGGGCGGCCAGCTTCTGCAGCCCCTCGGGCTTGGCGAGACCGCTGCCGCTGGGGCCGCCCACGACGGGCACGACGATGCGGCTGCGCAGCTCCGGCCGCTGGTCGAGGAGCACGGCGACCGCGCGCAGCAGGACGTCGGGGGCCTTGAGCGGCTGGATGCGGCCGGCGAAGAGCGGGACGAGGGCGTCGGCGGGCAGGCCGAGCCGCTCGCGCGCGGCGGCGCGCCCGCCGTCCGGGGTGAAGCGGTCGAGGTTGACGCCGGGGTGGACGACGGCGACCTTCGCGGGGTCGGCGTCGTAGTGGTGGAGCAGCTCCTCCGCCTCGCCCCGGGTGTTGGCGATGAGCCGGTCGGCGGCGCGCACGATCTGGGTCTCGCCGATGACGCGCGTGTCGGGCTCGGGCGTGTCGCCCTCGGCGAGGGAGGCGTTCTTGACCTTGGCCATGGTGTGCATGGCGTGCACGAGGGGCACGCCCCAGCGCTCGGCGGCGAGCCAGCCGACGTGGCCGGAGAGCCAGTAGTGGGAGTGGACGAGGTCGTAGTGGCCCGGCCTGTGACCGGCCCACGCCTGCATCACGCCGTGGGTGAAGGCGCACAACTGCGCGGGCAGCTCCTCCTTGGCCAGGCCCTCGTACGGTCCCGCGTCGATGTGCCGGACGAGGACGCCGGGCGCCAGCTCGACGGCGGGCGGGAGGGCTCCGGTGGTGGCGCGGGTGAAGATCTCGACCTCGATGTTGATCGCGGCGAGCCGCTTGGCCAGCTCCACGATGTAGACGTTCATCCCGCCGGCGTCGCCGGTGCCGGGCTGGTGGAGCGGCGAGGTGTGAACGCTGAGCATCGCGATGCGGCGGGGCTTGCGAGGAGCGCCGAGGCGGCGCAGCGGGGTGCCCGCGAGGGTGCCGAGCGCGCGGCCGCGGCGGGCGCCGAGCCTGGATGCGTACTGGCTCACCGTGCGTGTCCTCCGTCAGCGTGAGGTGGGGGTGTGAAGGGCGTCACCTTGTCAACCGTGCAACGCCGCGGGGTGGAGTCGCATTTCCGCTTTGCCAAAGAGTGACCCAGCCCTCGTCAGACCCCATCAGACCCCGTCAGCCCTCGTCAGACCCCGTCAGTCCGCCACCGGTGGTCGGGAAGGAAGCGCACGTCGTACTGCTGGGGAACGCCGGCGAACTTGTGGGGTTCCGGGATGACCGGCTCGGCGGGCAGACCGAGCTGCTCGGCGGGCGCGCCAAAGTTTTCGAAGAACCGCTCGAAGGTGCCGCCGGGGCCGGCGGCGACGCCGACGACCTGGCTGTGGTGGCGTTCCATACGGTAGGCGTGCCGGCAGTTCTTGGGCACGAAGCCGAAGTCGCCCGGGGTGAGCAGCTTCTCCTGCTGGTTGCCCTCGGTGTCCTCGACGAACAGCCGGACGGCGCCGGCGGTGACGTAGAAGACCTCGTGGGTGTCGGTGTGCAGGTGGGCCGGGATGATGTCGCCCTTGGGGCCCTCGACGGTGAAGAAGTTGAAGGTGTTCTCGGTCTGCTCGCCGCCGGCGTAGATGGTGATCAGGTCGCCGAACAGATGGGCGCGGTCCCCTTCACCCTTTTCGATGAAGTAGGGCTTGCCCGGTTCTGCAGGTATACGTGAGGCCCGCCGGTAGCGGGTGGCGTACTCGATGGTCATGTCGCGTCTCCTCGGATATGCCCCGTTGCGCAATTGTCAGGCAGCCTGACATGAAAGGCTTCGGACAGGCAAGCCGCGCAGGCGATCCGGGTTTCCGTTTTCCGGCCATCGTGAGGAACAGATGCAATCCACCCGCCGTAATCTCCCCCAGTTGCTCGGCGATGCCCGGCGCTGGTTCGAAGAAGGGCTGCTGGCAGCGCTGGAAGCAGGCGGAGCCGCGCCCGTGTCCCCGACACAGGCACAGCTCTTCGCCGCGCTGGACGACCAGGGCACCACCATCTCGGAGCTGGCCCGGCGCATGGGCGTCACCCGGCAGACCGCGCACCAGGCCGTGCACGGTCTGGTCGCCGCCGGACTGCTCGAACAGACCCCCGATCCCGCCTCCGCCCGGCAGCGGCTGATCCGGCGCACCGGGGAAGGAGAACGTGCACACCGCCAGGCCGGACTCATCCTCGAACAGCTGGAAGAGCAGCTCGCCGAGCGGATCGGCCGGGAGAAGGCCGATGCCCTGCGCACGGCGCTGGAGGCGCCTTGGGGCCGGCCGCCCGTCCCGCGCCGAGCCTGAGGCGGTGTTCCGCCCGTCGCCGACAGAATGTTTGCCGTACGGCCCTTCGCCCCTTTGCCGTACGGCCCTTCGGCGGGGCGGAGCGGGAAGAACGGGCACCGGCCGCGCTGACCAGCGCTTACTCTCGAAGGCATGGCCGCTCGCACCCCTCCCCCCAGCCGACCCGTCGGTGCGGTGACCCGGGGTACGACCAATCCGAACCGGCTGCGCCGCATGGACCGCTGGATCGCCGACGCCCACGGGCCCGCGCTGCGCCGCAGCGCCGACCCGGTCGCCGTCGACCTCGGCTACGGCGCCGCGCCGTGGACCGCGGTCGAACTGCTCGGCCGGCTGCGCACGGTGCGGGCGGACGCGGAGGTCGTCGGCGTCGAGATCGAGCCCGCGCGCGTGGCGGGCGCCCAGCCGTACGCCCGGGAGGGCCTGTCCTTCCGGCACGGCGGCTTCGAGGTGCCGCTCGGCGGCGGCCGGCGGGCGGCGCTGATACGCGCGGCGAACGTCCTGCGGCAGTACGACGAGGGTGACGTCGCCGCCGTCTGGGACCGGCTGTGCGCGCGGCTCGCGCCGGACGGGCTGCTCGTGGAAGGCACGTGCGACGAGATCGGGCGGCGGCACGTGTGGGTCGCGCTCGGCCCCGAAGGACCGCGCACGGTCACCTTCGCGACCCGGCTCGGCTCCCTGGACACCCCCTCCGACCTGGCCGAACGCCTCCCCAAGGCGCTCATCCACCGCAACGTGCCCGGCGAGCCGGTGCACGCCTTCCTGCGCGACTTCGACCGGGCGTGGGCGGCCGCCGCGCCGTACGCCGCGCTGAGCTCCCGGCAGCGGTGGATCCGTACGGTGTCCGCGCTGCGGGCGGACTGGCCGGTGGTGGACGGGCCGCGGCGGTGGCGGCAGGGGGAGGTCACGGTGGCGTGGGAGGCGCTGGCGCCTCGCGGCTAGCGGGGCGTCGTAGCTAGCGGGACAGGATCACTCAGCGGGCAGCACTGCCAGCAGCGCGTCCAGCAGTTCCCTGTCCCGGTCCTCCGTGAGGCGGGCCCTGGCCTCCGCCGGCGGCAGCCACGCCATGCGGTCGATCTCCTTGTTCGGCACGAACGTGCCCTCCGTGGCGCGCGCCGCCCAGTACCGCACTTCCTTCGGTCGGCCGGCCGCCACATAGCAGGCGGTGGGCAGCACCGCGCCCGGTTCGCACTCCATGCCCGTCTCCTCGCGGACCTCCCGCAGCGCGCCCCCCAGCGCGTCCTCGCCGCGCTTGAGCTTGCCCTTCGGGTGCGACCAGTCGTCGTATTTGGGCCGGTGGACCAGGGCTATCTCCAGCGTCCCGCCGTGGCTCCGCCGCCACAGCACGCAGCCCGCCGCCCGCAGGGGCGCCTCGCCGGCCGTCATGACGGTGCCGCCACCGTCACCAGCCGCTGCCAGATCCGCCCGAACGCGAAGCGGGCCGCCTCCACCTCGTGGCGCTGGTCGGCGTGGAGCACGCCGAGGGCGTAGGCGGTGGCCGGGGCGATGCGGGGGGTGCGGGCGGCCGTGGCGGCGGCCGCCGCGGCCTCGGCGGCGTCGCGGTGCCGGTCGAGGGCCTGGCCGGCGCCGAGGAGCCGTACGGACAGGGAGGGCTGAGACGACTGGGATGACTGGGACGGCTGGGAGGGCTCGGCGTCCGTCTGCAGGTGCTCGTCCAGCACTTCCTGCGCGTACCGCCGCAGCCGTACGAGCCGCCGCACCTGGTGCCAGGGCGCATCCTGCCGTCCCTCGGCGGGCGGGCCGTCGGGGGCCGGGGAGGCGGCGAGGCCGTGCGCGAGGGCCTCCGCGTTGTACGGGTGGCCGGCGACGGACAGCGGGAGGGCCTCCGCGGCCTCCGCCAGCCGCCGCTGGGCCTGCTCGGCGAGCCGGGGCAGGGCCTCGCGGGCGAGGACGCCGTGCGCGCCGGGGTCGAGGGGCACCTCGGAGGCGAGCAGGGCCGCGGCGTCGGCGACGGCGTGGAAGCGCGACGTGCCGAGGGCCTGCAGCGCCGCGGAGTGCGCGCGCGTCCGGGCGAGCGTGAGCTGCCGCTCCAGCAGGGCACCGGCCCGGGCGGCGCCGACCGTCAGCCCGCTGCCCGGCGGCCCCGCGCTCTCCGCCCCGGACAGCCGGTGCAGCGCCCCCCGCAGCCGGGCGAGCCGCGCCGCGTAGGCGTGCTCGCGCCCCAGCAGGTCCGACAGCCACACCAGCTCCGTGCGGAGCTGATCCGTCCAGTCGGTGTCCGTCAGCGGGCGGTAGACGTAGAGCGCTCCGGCGATGCGGCGGGCGGAGCGGCGCAGCAGCCGCGCCGCCTCTCCCGCCTCGTCGGCGTCGGAGCCGCTCTCGCCGTGCAGGCGCAGGCTGCGCAGGAAATCCACCGCCTGGGTGTGCAGGTAGCTCGCCAGGACCTCGCCGGCGGTGGCCGTGTCGGGTGATCCGGCGGAACCGGCGGGGCCGGCGGCGGTGCGCACGGCCGGGTACTTCGTCGTCATCGTCTGCTGCCCCCCGGCGGCGGTGTCCGTAAGCGCGCTGATGTCCGTAAGCGCAGTCGTGTCCGTACGCGCAGTGGTATCCGTACGCGCACCGGCATCCGTATGCGCAGTGGTGTCCCTGAGCGCGCTGGTGTCCCTGAGCGCAGTGGTGGTGCCCCTGAGCGCCGGGTCATGAGGTTGCTGGGCCACGCCGGCGCCTCCGCGCGTCGATGAGCATCTCCTGGACGTTCCGGAGCGGCTGCCCGTCGCCGTCGGTCGCGTGGCGCGTCCACCCGCCGTCGGGGCCGAGGTGCCAGGAGGCGGTGGAGTCGGACATGCCGGTCTCCAGCAGCCGGCTGAGCGAGGCCCGGTGCGCGGGGTCGGCGACGCGGACGAGCGTCTCGATGCGGCGGTCGAGATTGCGGTGCATCATGTCGGCGCTGCCGAGCCACACCTCGGGCTCGCCGCCGTTGCCGAAGGCGAAGACCCGCGAGTGCTCCAGGAAGCGGCCGAGGACGCTGCGGACGCGGATGTTCTCCGAGAGGCCCGGCACGCCCGGCCGCAGCGCGCAGATGCCGCGCACCCACACGTCGACGGGCACGCCCGCGCGGGCGGCGCGGTAGAGGGCGTCGATGACGGTCTCGTCGACCATCGAGTTGACCTTGATGCGGATGGAGGCGGGCCGCCCGGCGCGGTGGTGCGCGACCTCCTTGGCGATCCGGGCGACGAGCCCGTCGCGCAGGGATCTGGGGGCGACGAGCAGCCGCCGGTAGGTCTCGCGGCGGGAGTAGCCGGAGAGCCGGTTGAAGAGGTCGGAGAGGTCCGCGCCGACCTGCGGGTCGGCGGTGAGCAGGCCGAGGTCCTCGTAGAGCCGCGCGGTCTTGGGGTGGTAGTTGCCGGTGCCGACGTGCGAGTAGCGGCGCAGGGTGTCGCCCTCCTGCCGCACGACGAGGGACAGCTTGCAGTGCGTCTTCAGGCCCACCAGCCCGTAGACGACGTGGCAGCCCGCCTCCTCCAGCTTGCGCGCCCACTTGATGTTGGCCTGCTCGTCGAAGCGGGCCTTGATCTCGACGAGGACGAGCACCTGCTTGCCCGACTCGGCCGCGTCTATCAGGGCGTCGACGATGGGCGAATCGCCGGAGGTGCGGTAGAGCGTCTGCTTGATGGCGAGGACGTCCGGGTCGGCCGCGGCCTGCTCCAGGAAGGCCTGCACGGAGGTGGAGAACGAGTCGTACGGGTGGTGCAGGAGCACGTCGCGCTCGCGCAGGGCGGCGAAGATGTCGGGCGCGGACGCCGACTCGACCTCGGCGAGGTCGCGGTGGGTGCCGGCCACGAACTTGGGGTACTTGAGCTCGGGCCGGTCCAGGGCGGCGATGCGGAAGAGGGCGGTGAGGTCGAGCGGGCCGGGCAGCGGGTAGACCTCGGCGTCGGAGATCTTCAGCTCGCGGACGAGGAGGTCGAGCACGTACGGGTCGATGGTCTCCTCGACCTCCAGCCGCACGGGCGGGCCGAAGCGGCGCCGCATGAGCTCCTTCTCCAGCGCCTGCAGCAGGTTCTCGGCGTCGTCCTCCTCGACTTCCAGGTCCTCGTTGCGCGTCACGCGGAACATGTGGTGCGCGAGCACCTCCATGCCGGGGAAGAGCTCCTCCAGGTGCGCGGCGATGACGTCCTCCAGGGGGACGTAGCGCTGCGGGGACGCCTCCAGGAAGCGGGAGAGGATCGGCGGGACCTTGACCCGCGCGAAGTGGTCGTGCCCGCTGACCGGGTTGCGGACGACGACGGCGAGGTTGAGGGAGAGGCCCGAGATGTACGGGAAGGGGTGCGCGGGGTCGACGGCCAGCGGCGTCAGCACGGGGAAGATCTGCTGCCGGAAGAGGGTGAAGAGGCGGCCCTGCTCCTTGCCGGTCAGCTCGTGCCAGCGGATGAGGTGGATGCCCTCCTCGGCGAGCGCCGGGGCGACGTCCTGCTGGTAGCAGGCGGCGTGCCGGGCCATGAGCTCGCGGGAGCGGGTCCAGATCAGCTCCAGCACCTCGCGGGGCTGCAGCCCGGAGGCGGAGCGGGTGGCCACGCCGGTGGCGATGCGGCGCTTGAGGCCGGCGACGCGCACCATGAAGAACTCGTCCAGGTTGCTCGCGAAGATCGCGAGGAAGTTGGCGCGTTCGAGGAGGGGCGTGGCCGGATCCTCCGCCAGCTCCAGGACGCGCTCGTTGAAGGCCAGCCAGCTGCGCTCGCGGTCCAGGAAGCGGCCCTGCGGCAGCGGCCCGTCGGCGTAGGGGTCGTCGTCGTCCCGGCCGGGCTCGCGGCCGGGCCGGGCTCCGTAGCCGTCCTCGTCGTAGACGTCGTGGCCGTACGGGCCGAGGTCGGCGTCCAGGTCGGGCTCCAGGCCCGGGGACGCGGCGGGGCCGGCCACGGCGTAGGGCCGGTGGGCGGCGATGGAGCCGACCGAGGGCTGCGGGTTCCCGTACGCCTCGGCGAGGCGGTCGCCGGAATCGACGCGGCCGTTACGGGCACGGCGGCCGGTGACGTCGTCGCTGCGGTCGCCGTGCTGCTGGTCATGGGCCTGTGCGCGGGACGACTGGGTCATGTTCCCATGGTGCCGCGCCGGGGGCGGCCCGGGCGCGTCGACGGCGCGCGCGGCGGGCGCGGCGGATGCGGCGGGCGCGACGCGGAGCCTTCGAGCGGGGGCGGGTGGCACGGCGGGCTGCATTCCGCAAGGCTCGCAACCGCGGTTGAATCATGGGTAACGTCCACATGGCGTGTGGGCGTCCTGTGCGGCGGATCGATGGCGGGGCGCGGGCTTACGGGGCGAATGAGAGCGCCCCGGCGTCAGCCCCCGAGCCGTCGCATCCGCCACAGGGCTCCCGCCGCGCACGCGCACGCCGCGGCCGTCACGAGACCTGCCTGGGCCCATTCCAGGCGCTGGAAGTGGGCGGCCGGGTGGTAGTCGACGTAGTAGCCGGCACCGCCGTGCCGGGCAAGGCACTCAGTGGGCACGTGGGCCATGTGGCAGTCCGTGCCGGGCAGGCGTCCGCCCGACGCCGTGATCGTCCCGCGCTCGTAGTTCCAGGAGTCCATGCCGCCGGACGGGCGGACCTCCAGGTACGTCGTCCTGGTCGCCGTCACCGGGTCCGCCAGGTACGGACGGACGGTGGTCAGCGGCCAGTACAGCAGCACGCACGCGAAGGCCGTGACGGCCATGGCCGGCAGTGTGCGCTTGACCAGCAGGCCGGTGAGCGCCCCGAGCACGGCGCCGAAGAGCACGCCCGCGGCGGGCGCGGGGCCGAGCGCGTCGAACGCCTCGTACCAGCGCGAGCCGTCCACCAGCCGCCCGTCGTCGAGGTGCCCCACGGGCCGCCACGTCCAGGTGAACACCGCGGACAGCACCGAGGCCCCCACGAGCAGGGCGGCGAGCGGCAGCCCGAGCTTCGCGGCGAACCAGCGCAGCGGCGAGACGGACTGCGTCCACGCCACCTTGTACGTGCCGCTCTCCAGCTCGCGGGCGATCACGGGCCCGGCGACGAACATGCCGGCGAGGACCGGCAGGAACTCCAGCAGGAGGACGTTGTAGCCGAGGTAGCCGCCGTAGCGGAGCCGGAAACCCTCGGCGGCGGCCGCGTACGCCGCGCAGTCGTCCTTCGAGCAGGTGGCGGCCAGGCCGTGTTCCGCGACGTATCCGGTCATCGCGCCGCGCAGCCACACCAGTTCGGCGCAGAGCGCGGCGAGGACGGCGAGGGCGATCCAGGCGGCGGTGCGGTGCTGGCGCCGGACGAACCAGGCGAGCCCCCGCCCGGCCCCCGGTGGGCGTCCGGCGGACGCGATACGGGTGGCGGTGGTGGCGGTGGTGGCGGTGGTGGCGGTCACGCCACTGCCTTGAGCAGCTGGCGCGGTTCGGCGCTCGGTGCGATGAGCGCGGGGGCGCCGGGGGCTCGCAGGTGGGCCAGGAGGAGTTCCTCCAGGGAGGGTTCGCTGGCGCGCCACTGGCCGGAGACCGGGCCGTCGGGCCGGATGAGGGCGGTGAGCTGCCGGCCGGTGGCGCGGGCCTCGACGACGGTGTGGGTGGCGAACTCCCGCGGCAGGCCGGGTCCTTCGTGCCGACCGACGAGGAGGGTGTGCGCGGCGAGCAGGTCCTCGGTCTCGCCCGCGAGCCGGACCCGCCCGTCGGCGATGAGCAGCAGGTAGTCGCAGACGCCGTCGAGCTCGGCGAGGACGTGGGAGGCGATCACGACGGTGGTGGCGTGCTCGGCGGCCTGGGCCATGAGGGCCGCCGTCATCTCGTGCCGCACGAGAGGGTCGAGGTCGGACATCGGCTCGTCGAGCAGGAGCACGTCGGGACGCTTACCGAAGGCGAGGGCGAGGGCGACGCGGGTGCGCTGACCGCCGGAGAGGTCGCCGACGCGGGCCCCGGACGACAGCCCGCCGTCGGCGACCGTGCGCTCGGCGGTGGCCTGGTCCCAGCGGCCGGGGTTCAGCTCGCGGCCCATGCGGAGGGTGTCGGCGATCGTGAAGTGCGGGTAGAGCGGCTTGTCCTGGGAGAGGTAGGCGACGCGGGGACGCACGTCCGCGGCGCCCGGGCGGCCGCCGAAGACGGTGAGCGAGCCCTCGGCGGGGCGGCGCAGCCCGGCGGCGAGCGCCAGCAGCGTGGACTTGCCCGCGCCGTTGGGCCCGACGAGCGCGCACACGCGGCCGGCGGGGATCTGGAAGGAACAGCCCTTCAGCGCCCAGCGGCGCCGGTACCTCACGCCGAGGTTCACGGCCTCCACGGCGGTCCGCCCGGGCTGAAACGTCAGGCCGTCCATCCACTCCCCCTGCGTCCTACGTCCACGTCCTACGTCGTTCAGCGCGCTGCTGTACCCGAGGTCCCCGCGGGCCCGTCGTACCCCTCCTCCAGGACGGAGGCGAGCAGCGCGGCCACGTCCTCCCGGTCGAGGCCGGCCGCGCGGGCGCGGCCCATCCAGTCCGCCAGCTCGGCGCGCAGCGGCGACCCGGCGGCGGCCTGCGGCCGGGCCAGCGACCGCCGCACGAACGTCCCGAGCCCGGGCCGCGCCTCGACCAGCCCCTCGCGGTCGAGCTCGCGGTAGGCCTTGAGGACGGTGTTGGGGTTGATCGCCGTGGCCGCGACGACCTCCTTGGCCGTGGGCAGCTTGTCCCCGGGCGCGAGCAGCCCCAGCCGGAGGGCCTGCTTCGCCTGCTGGACGATCTGCAGGTACGTGGCGACCCCACTGCGCCGGTCGATGCGGAACTCGACCACGCGGGCCCCTTTCACTACTTGACTAGTGAAAGGGTGCGGGACGGCATCGCCCCCTGTCAAACGGCAGCCCGAGCGCGGCCTCCGCGCAGGGCTGCCCGGGGGACAACACCGGCCCCCTCCCGGCACCCCATTGATCGCCGGGAGGGGGTCGGTGTCGTCGTCAGACGAGGCTGATCCCGGCCTGAGCCTTGATGGTGTCCACGGCTTCTTCGGTGAGCCAGCGAAGGGGGACGACGGTCCACCTGTCACGCTTCCGCATGACCACAGCCTTGCCGTCGTCCGTGGTCTCGCACCGCATGAAGCCCTGCTCCTTCAGGTCCTGGATCAGGTCCTCGCCTCGCTTCATTGCCCCTACTGACCTTCCCGGTCCTGGTCATCCGCGTGGGAGCTGTGCACGTCGCCGTTCCGGGAGACGCGGGTGTCGGGGTCCGTCACCTGGTCCTGGTTGGCGTTCGGGTCCCAGGGCTCTCCCGCGTTCTCGAACTTCTCTTTCCTACCCATCTTTGTGGGCTCCTTCCCTGACCAGCACTGCGCCCGGCACGGGGACCGCCCACGTGCCGACGTGCGGTGGTGCACCCGTCGTGACCGGCGACGGCCGGACGGGCGTCCGCGGCTTCTCGTCGTTCATGCCGTTGGACGCTAGAGAGCCCCGCCTAAGAGGCGCGAGGAACGTGCGCGAACTTGCGCCCCCTCATCCGAGAGCATCAATAGCGGCGGTGATCAAAGCGCGCGCTTGACGGCCGTACACGGCGATCTCATGCAGGGCGTGGAACGCCTTGGCGTACTCGTGGATCTCGTGGGGCTGCGTCACCGTCAGATGGGCCGACACCAGCTCCACGTTCACCTGCTCGTCGTCGTAGATCGTGAAGGACTCCACAGGCCAGCCCAGGCGGCGCGGCACGCCCATGGGGACGATGCCCACGCTTACGGCCGGGAGCGACGCCACGGCGATGAGATGACCGAGCTGGCCGGCCAAGACCTCGGGGTCGTCGCCGACCACCGTGCGCAGTACCGATTCCTCGACGAGCATTGCGAACCGATGGCGGCCTGAGCGCAATACCTGCTGCCGCTCCATACCTTGCCAGCCGGCCCTGGCGGCCAGCTCCCGCGCTGTGATCCCCGCGTCCTTGCGGATCTCTCGCAGGCGCCGGCCGAGGGCCCGCTTGGCCTCCTGGACGCTCGACGACGGTGATGACAACGCGGGGCCGGGCTACACGCTGTACTGGGCGTGCGGAACAGCCCGTCGCCACACCGACTCGAACGCTTGAGCACACATGTCGGCCACAGCCGGGGCGGTGACGATTTCCTCGTCCTGCGGCGCGAGTTCACCATTGCCGTCGAAGTGGTGGAACACCACGGTCCGGCCGTCGATCACCCAGTAGTCATTGCCCGGCAGCGCGAGGCCCGACGCTCGCCGCCGTGGCAGCCACCGCACCTCCTCGCCGGCCGCCACGTTGGCGGGCGTGAGGTGACGCTCGAAGCGGATGTAGTCACTCACCGGCTCGGAGACGATCCGAGCCCGCCGCACCTGAACGCCCCGGCCTACGAGCTCCGCGACCAGGGACAGCCAAGGCCGCTGGGCCGGATCCCGGTCCGCAGGGTCGTCGCGCACGCCGTTCTGCCAGGCAATGAAGCGCGGATCGGACCGCATGTACCCGTCCCGCATCTCAAGATGGAGGGCTGACCGCTTCGCCGAGCGGAACAGTTCCTCGAACGTCATTCGTCACCCTCATCGCGGACGGGCCCCTCGGCGGGGAAAGCACCGCCGTTGACCTCGGGGAAGAACTGCATCATGCGCCGGGGGAACTCGATGACAGTCTCGTGCTCCGGGATGTCCATCCGGGCCAGACGCTCAGGGTCCGTGACCTTCCAGCCGTGAAGGACGTAGTTCTCCGACGTGGAGTCGTAATAGACAGTGGGAGACTTTCCGTCCGGGCTCTCAGGATCCTTGCCCGACCGGTGCAGCGCCATGATGGCCTCCTCCGTGGGGGACTGGCGATCGTTGTACTTGACCTTGCACCGCGACAGACAGCCGGGGCCACTTACTTGCGCGAATTTGCGCGGCCATTTCTTCCGTCTCCGGGACGCGTACGAGGCGGCACTCACGCTCTGGCGCGAGGCCGGCTCTCCGGCACCCACGGAATTCGGTGTCACGGTCGCTCCGGAGCGGCAAAGCGTGTGGATCGGCTCTCCCGGTGGCCCGAGCCGGCGCCTCCCCGCCTGGTCACACGCCGGCTTGGGCGTGACCTCCGCGCAGGGCTGCCCGGACGGCGGCCGCGCCCCGGAGCGCTGCCGACACCGCGCCGGGGACGGCCCCGAAGGCTCCATGGCGGCAGTCCCGGCACAGGGTCTCGTCCGCGGCGGGCCGGAACAGCCGCGGCTGTGCGTGATCACCCCGGCATTCCCGCATACCGGCCACGCGGGGCGGCGCCTGAGGGACTGAGGCGCGCTGTTCGGCGAACGTCGGGGCCAACGGCATCTTGCGAAGCAATCGATCCCGGACGAGGCCCGCCGGATGGTGCACCACCCGAGGGAGGTGGGCGGTCAGCGCCTCGCGGAAGTCCGCCATCGCCGCGCCCCGCTGGAACCACTCCCCCGCCAGCGGCGCCAGCCGGGCCACATCCGGCGCCGACAACCGCAGCCGACGCTCACTGCCGACGACCGCCGCGAGCGCCCGCGCCCCGCGTTCGACCAGAGGCGCGGGCGGCTCGGCCCGCTCGGGTGGCTCTTCGCCGAACTAGGCCGCCGGGGAGGGAGGGTGGGAGTTGCTTCGCCCGAAGGAACGCAATCTTCTTGATCCCAGCACGCTCCGCGGTCTTCGACAGCGCTTCGTTCGCACCGTCCGGCAGCGATAACTGCCAGGTCAGAAGCCGGACGGCGTCGGAGGACAGCCGCGGGTGGCGGAGGATCTCGTTCGATACCTGCGTGAAGAAGGACGCAGGAGGGATAGCATGTTTGAGCATCTTGAGAGGAGTCCAAGCTCCTTGCGGGTGTAGGCCCCCGGATTGGTGTTGTCAGCACCGTCGGGGGCCGCCTCGCTTTCGGTACGAAGCAACCCGATGCGTGCACGGTAACCAGAAAGCGCATGCGAACAAGCCGCAGGGGCCGACTCCCGCCCCCGCTGGGTGAATTAAGCAACCGGCGGGCCGGCCTGCCGTTCCTATGCCCTAATCCGCCGGAGGGTTGCGCTTCTCCTCGCCGAACCGCCGCCACGTGCTCCGCACGGGCCGCCCCGAAGCGGACTCCAGAGCGTCCCGGTCGAGGAAGCCGCCTTCGGCGGCGGCCGGGGCGGCGATCACGCACACGTCCCAGCCGCGTTCCTTCGCGGCGGCCACCAGGCGCACGGCGTCCACAGCGGGACCCGCAGCGCAGACGATCACATACAGCACTCGTCGCGGGCTCATACCGTCACCTGAGCCCTCGCGGCCAAGGAACGCAGCACTGGCACACGGCCGCCCCGGTCCCGCAGGGCTGCCCGATTGCCGGTCGGCGCGACCTTCTGCGGCGTAGCTTCTGCTCCATGGCTACTGAGCACCTGGGCGACCGCCTCGGGAGACTGCGGCGCCTTGCGGACCTTACTCAAGAGGGGTTGTCCGAACGTTCCGGCGTGTCCGTGGACGTGGTCCGGAAACTTGAGCAGCGGCGGAAGCACAGCGCGCGGCTGCCGACGCTGCACGCACTCGCCAAAGGGCTCGGCGTGGAGCTGACCGCGCTTCTGGGCGATCCACCGGGCATCCCGTCCAGCGGCGATGCCGAACCGCCCCAGTTGGTGGCCGTCCGCCGTGCGATCGTGCCGCCGCTGTTCACCGCCCCTGCCGAACCAGCGGGTGTCGAACGACTGTCCCCGGACCTTCTGCGAGCCGAACTCGCAGATGGCTGGACGCTGTACCACTCAGCGGAGTTCGGCCGCCTCATGGACCTCCTGCCGGGCATCATCGCGGACGCCCGCCTACTGGCTGCGGTAGGGAACCCGGACCAGCGGGCGGCCGGCCAAGCAGCACTGGGCAAGGCCCTGCAATTGGGCGGCCATCTGGCCATCCGTCTCGGCAAGACCGACCTTGCCCTCTCGGCACTGGAACGTGCCTACGCTGCCGCGGAGGAGTCGTCGGACCCCTTGCTCGCTCCGATGGTGTCGAACTCGGTGGCATGGGCCTATCAGCGACAGGACCGGTTGGACGACGCGCGGAACCTGGCCGTGCACGCCGCCGACGGGGTGGAGCGCGAGCACACGGAGACAGCGGAAGGCGTCCGCGTATGGGGCGGCCTGCTGATGTCCGCGGCGACGTCATACGCCCGGAGCGATGATTACGAGACCGCGAACGACATGATGGCGACGGCGGAGAGAGCAGCGGCCCGCCTGGCGGCGCTGCCGCCCCCCGGTGACGGCAAACTGGTGTCGGTGTTCAGCCGGTCGTCGGTACGGATCGAGCGGGTGCGTCTCGCCGTCCAGCACGAGCGGCCCGAGGAAGCCTTGACCTTGGCCAAAGGCATAAGGCTGAGCAAGGACGTCCCGCCCTCATGGCGGACCTGGCTGCTCCTGGACGTGGCGCGCGCACACACCGACCTCGGGGACGCAGCGGGGGCGGTAAGGGCGCTCGAAAAACTGCGGCAGGTCGCCCCCGCATGGATGCGGCACCACACCTTGGCCGTGGCGATCGTCAGCGACTTGTGGAACGGACCGAGGCGGCCGCCGGGCCTGCGCAAACTCGCCGAGTTCCTGGGTGTCGCCAACTAGAGGCCGGAACTGGGACGTTCCGTCCCTGTGGTCCTCCGCCTCCCGGCAGCACGATCAATGCATGACCGCCGCGCCCGCCACCGCCCACCCGGGCGGCTCACCCGTCCGCCCCACCCAGGAAGAGTGCCCGCTCTGCACCCGCTACCGGAGCGCCGTCAACGCGGCCATCGGCCGGACCCAGTGGGCCGGTGTCCAGAGCGACAAGGAGGGGTTGCGCAGAGCGCTGAGCGAGGAAGCCGAATACCGGGCCGGGTGGGCAGGGCACCTCGCAAGCACCCTCACCGGGCGGGCGCCTGACGGCACGGCTTGCGCACCACGTGACGAATGGAGTCCCGCTATGGGTGGCAAGGATGAAGTCAACGGATACGACGTGTTCGAAGAGGAGATCGTCACCGCGTCGGAGCCGGACCAGGATCAGGATCAGCAGGAAGGCGATGACGACTGATGGCTGACGCCCCCCTGCCGGACGAGCCGCTGAGCAACCGCGCCCGGATCGGGATGCTGATCAAGCGCGATCTACCCGACGAGTCCGGCCCCTCGGAGTGGTGCGGCAAGCACCCGAAGGAGCGGACGCAGCTCATGGTCCGTAAGGGGTGGGTGTGCCTCGACTGCGTGCGCGAGGAGAGCAAGAACCAACCGTAGGCAGCAACATTCAGGCCCCGTCCGTGCCCTCGCTTCGAGGGCACGGACGGGGCGGAGCCGTCACGTCTGCTGCCGGATCAAGTCCTCCAGGGAACCCTCGGGGACCTCGCCGGACGGGGTGAGTTTGTCGACCGCTTGCGGGAGGGTGCGGGCGAGTTCGTCGGCGGCTTCTTCCGGGGTGACGCCCGCCTGCTGGGCGACGTGGTCGAGGGCCTGGTAGGGGAGGGCCTGGGCGATTTCCGGGCCGCTGACCTCCTGGTTCGCGCCCTTGCCGACCCACGAGTCGGTCTTCTCGCCGAGGCCGCCCTCCTTCAGCGTGTCCAGCAGGGCGCCGAGGGGATTGCTGCCCGCGCCGTGCGTGCCGGCGCCGCCGAGCGAGGTGAGCAGCGCGCCCAGCAGGCTGCCGCCCTTGCCGGCCGCGCCGCCGCCGAGCAGGCCACCCAGCAGACTCCCCAGGTCATTGCTCATAGCCGCTGCCTTTCCTGGAACCGGTGGAACCGGACGATCACCGCGATACCCGGAGCCATACCCTCCGGACGGGCGTCCGACCGGCGGGCGCCCGCAGGTTCACCCGTTCACCTGCCCACCAGCCCGCGCACGATGCCCAGGATCAGGTCCCGGGACCGCGCCTCGCCGAGGGCCACGGCCTCCATGCGGTCGAGCACCATCCGGTAGCGGTCCAATTGGGCCGCGGCGTCGACCAGTTCCGAACCGTGCTCGCGGTCGACGTGCACCGTGTCCAGCTGGGGCACCGGGCCGACCGCGAACAGGGTGGACTGCCCGGAGCCCGGGAACGCCCCCGCGTCGAAGGGGATCACCAGGACCCGGACGTGCTCGCGCTCGCTCATGGCGAGGATGTGCTCCAGCTGCGCCCGCGCGACCGCGGGCCCGCCGAACCGCATCCGCAGCGCGGCCTCGTGGACGATGGCCGTGTAGGGGGTGGGGTTCTCCCGGTAGAGGACGGCCTGGCGCTTGATGCGGTGGGAGACGCGGTGCTCGATCTCCGGCGGCGACAGCGGCGGCACCACCTGGCGGAAGACCTCTCGGCAGTGCTCGGCCGTCTGCAGCAGCCCGGGCAGGTGCGCCACGTACGACGCGCGCAGGGCCACGGCGTGGTGCTCCAGCTCGGCGAGGTCCAGCAGCCCGGCCGGGAGGATCTCGCGGTACTCCTCCCACCAGCCGCGCTTGCGCTCGCCCGCCATCTCCACGAGGGCCGCGACGAGCGCCTCGTCGGAGCACGAGTAGTTGCGGGCGAGCGCGCGCAGGCGCTCGGCGCTCACCCCGTAGCGGCTCGCCTCGATGTTGCTGATCTGCGCCTGGTTGGTGCCCAGGAGGCGGCCCGCCTCGGTCGAGGTCAGCCCGGCCCGCTCGCGCAGCTTGCGCAGCTCGGCGCCGAGCCGGAGCTGACGTGCCGTAGGACTGCTCCTCACCGGCATCTCTCGCCTCTCCCGCGCGTCACCCACATGGGTGCTTACCGAAGTAGTTCTGCCCGCACCGCTAAATACCTTTGGCCGGGCGGCGTACGGTGTGAGCCGCGCCCCCCACTTGCTCGCCTCGCCCGAGGAGCCGGCATGGCCACGGTATCGCCGCAGGAATCCTGGTCGTACACGCTCGACCTCCCCCACGATCCGCGTTCCGCTCACGTCGCACAGTCCACCGTACGCACCGTCCTGGAGGTCTACGGACTCGCCGAACTCGCGGACGAAGCCGTCCGGTTGACCGGTGAACTGCTCGCTCGTGACCCCGACGGCAGCCGGGGCCACGGAGACGTCCGGGACTACCGGGACTCCGGCACTCCCGTGTCACTCCGGCTCACCCATCTGCCGCCGCTCGGGGTCGGGATCACCGTCTCGTACGGCCGGGGGCGGGAGGTTGCTGCGGTCGCGTGGTCGTCCCGGTTGCGCGGATCGCATGACATGGCCGTCACGCTAGACGGGCCGGTCGGTCCCGCAGGGGCGGAGCGTCCGGGATCCGCCGGAAATGGTGGTGACCGCACCGGTATTGACGGGCAGGGCCACGCAATGACGCGTTCATCGGTGCTTCATGCAGTACACCCGAGGAAATGAAGGTCGAAATATCAATCTTCCTTGCATATCTCTGACAGAGGGGCAGATCACACCAGGATCCATTGAACAGACCGTGCGGTATGTGTTTGTGTGTGCCATGGCTGCCGTGCCGAGGAGGGGAGCACGGCGGCCCGAAGCCAATCCGAGGAACCCGTACGGTCATGCACTCCGCCACGTCAGGCAACGAGACCGGCACCACGGCCGGTCACATCGTCCTCGTCGAAGCGCCTGCCGGAGGCACCGGCCTGCGCCTCGTCGAGGCGGCCGTGCGCAAGGCCGGCCGGGTCACCCTCGTCACCCGTGACACGGGCCGGTACGCCACCGAGCCGCTCCGGCACCTGCTGGAATCGGGGCCGGTCGGGATCCGCGTCCGCGAGACCCGGTCCGCGGAGGAGCTGACCGGACTCTTCCAGGAGCTGCGCGGCGAGGGCGAGTTCGCCCTGATCGCACCCGACGAGCAGTGCCTGCTGCCGGCCGCCGCCGCGGCCGGGAAGCTGGGCATCCCCTTCCTGCCCACGTCCTTCGCACGACTGGCCCGGGACCGGCACGCCTTCCGGCGGGCCTGCGCCGCCGGATCCGTCCCGGCCCCGCGCAGCACCGCCGCCCCGGACCTGGCGAGCGCCCTCGCCGCCGCGGAAGCCACCGGCTATCCGGTCGTCCTCAAGCCCTCCCTCGGCACCGGCAGCCACGGCGTCGTCCTCGCGGCGGACGCGGACGAGCTGCGCTGGCACTTCCGCGAGGTGCTGGAGGAGTCCGGCGGGCGGGGCGGCGTGCCGCTCGTGGAGGAGTTCCTCAGCGGGCCGGTGGTCAGCGCCGAGGCGCTCTACGCCGGCGGCACACCGCACGTCCTCGGCGTCAGCGACCGCATCATGAGCGAACTCCCGTACTTCATGGAGCTCGCGGACCGCTTCCCGGTCGACCTCTCCCCGGAGGTCCACCGGCGGATCACGGGGCTCTGCGCCCGGCTGGCCCGCCTGATGGGGTACGAGAACGGGCCCGCGCACATCGAGTTCGCGCTCACCGCCGACGGGCCGAAGGTCGTGGAGTTCACCCCGCGCTTCGCGGGCCGCACCGTTGCCGCCACGCTCTCCGCCGCCCTGGTCCGGGACGTCTTCGACAAGGTCATCGCCTCCTACCTGGGCGAGCCCGTGCGGGCTCCGGCACCGGTGACGTCCCGGCGAGCGGCGCCACGGGCCGGCGGAGCCAGTACGACGCCTTCCGGCGCGCGGGGGCGGCGGACGAGGCGGGCGGCCGCACGGCCCCGGCCGCGGGGGGCCTCCGGCCGGTCTTCGGCGACGGACGCCTCGCCGGCGACTCCGGGCCGCCGGCACCGGCACGGGTGATCCCGGGCCCCGGCCCCGGCCCTGGTCCTGGCCCTGGCCCCGATCCCGCCCGCGGCCTCCTACAACGCCGGCGGAGCCACCGGCGCGCCCGGTAGGCGGACCGAGGCGACCGTTCCGCCGCCCTCCGCCGGCCGCAAGGCCACCGTGCCGCCGGCCGCCCGCACCGTGCGGGCGACGATCGACAAGCCCAGCCCGCTGCCCGGCATGCTGCGGGCGGACGGCGAGCGCCAGAAGCGGTCGAAGACGTGCGGGAGCTCGTCCGGCGCGATGCCCGGTCCGTGGTCGCGGACGGTGAGCTCGCCGGTGGCGGAGGAGAGGGCGACCTCCACCGCGCCGCCGGGCGGGCTGAACTTCACCGCGTTGTCGAGCAGGTTGACCAGGGCGCGCTCCAGGGCGGCCGGCTCGGCCCGTACGTACCAGCTCTCCAGGTGCACCCGGAAGTCCAGTCCGGCGCCGCGCAGCCGGGCCCGCTCGACGGCCCGGCCGGCGGCCTCGTGCAGGGCGATCACCTGGACGGGTTCGCTGCCGGGGCCCGCGTCGGGGCGGGAGAGCTCCTGGAGGTCGCCGATGAGCGCGGCGAGCTCGGTCATCTGGGCGCGGACGCTGGCGAGGAGTTCCTTGCGGTCCTCCGGCGGGATCCGCCGGCCGGTCTCCTCACTGCGGACGAGCAGGTCGATGTTGGTGCGCAGGGAGGTGAGCGGGGTGCGCAGCTCGTGCCCGGCGTCGGCGATGAGCTGCTGCTGACGGTCGCGGGAGGAGGCGAGGGCCGCGGTCATGGCGTTGAAGGAGCGCGAGAGGCGGGCGATCTCGTCCTCGCCCTCGACGGGGATGCGAACGGCCAGGTCCTCGGTGCGGGCGATGTGCTCGACGGCGCCGGTGAGCCGGTCGACGGGCCGCAGCCCGGCGCGGGCGATCCAGGCGCCGGCGGTCGCGGCGAGGACGACGCCCACGCCGGCGGTGAGGGCGAGGACGACGGCCAGGGCGTTGAGCGGCCGGTCGATCTCGCGGAGGGGCTGGGCGATGGAGACGGCCGTGCCGGGCACCGGCCCGGGCGAGGTCGCGACCCGCATCTCCGTGCCGTCCTCGGCCTGGGCGTCGTGCAGGGCTTGGGGCTGCTGGCGCTGGGCGACGAGGAGGTCGTCGGTCTCCACCTTGATCGGCGACTTGCCGACCGTGCTGCAGACGAACCCCTCGCCGGTGATGATCTGCACGGTGTAGGGGCGGAAGAGGGTGGAGGGCCCACTGGGGACGGAGCCGCAGTTGCGCAGCAGCGTCTTGACGGTGGCGTCGTCGGCGCGGACGCTCGTGAGGGTCGTGTCCCGCTGGTGCTCCAGCTCCTGCCGGGTGACCAGCCAGCAGGCGGCCGCCGCGACGGCCACGGCCACGGCCACGGCGGCCGCGGTCAGCAGGGCCAGCCGGGAGCGGAGCGGCAGCCGCCGGAATCTCGCGGTCATTCGGCGCCGTCCGCCCGCAGGACGTAGCCCACGCCGCGCACGGTGTGCACGAGCCGCGGTTCGCCGCCGGCCTCCGTCTTGCGGCGCAGGTACATCACGTACACGTCCAGGGAGTTGGACGACGGCTCGAACTCGAAGCCCCAGACGGACTTGAGGATCTGCTCACGGGTGAGGACCTGCCGGGGGTGGGCCAGGAACAGCTCCAGGAGCGTGAACTCGGTGCGGGTCAGCTCCACGGCCCGGTCGCCGCGGGTCACTTCGCGGGTGTCGAGGTTCATCCGCAGGTCGGCGAAGGAGAGGGTGGCGGAGGCGGCGGGCGCGGTCGTCGCGTAGGCGCTGCGGCGCAGCAGGGCCCGGATGCGGGCGAGCAGCTCGTCCAGCTCGAACGGCTTGACGAGGTAGTCGTCGGCCCCGGCGTCCAGGCCGGTGACGCGGTCGCCGACGGTGTCGCGGGCGGTCAGCATGAGGATGGGCACGGTGACGCCGGAGGCGCGCAGCCTGCGGGCGGCGGTGAGGCCGTCCATGCGGGGCATGAGCACGTCCAGGACGATCAGTTCCGGGTCGTACGCGGCGACCTTCGCGACCGCGTCGAGCCCGTCGACGGCCAGCTCGGTGGCGTACCCCTCGAAGGCGAGGCTGCGGCGCAGGGCCTCGCGGACGGCGGGCTCGTCGTCCACGATCAGGATGCGGGCGGGCTGGTCGCCGTGGTCGGCGGGGCTCATCGGCGGTACCTCACGGGTGCGGTGGTGTCAGGGTGCTTCTCAGCCTCGCACGGCCGTGCGCTCAGCTGTCGCCGCCACCCGCGCCGCCCGCCCGGAGCTTGGCGAGGTCGGCCTTGACGGTGTCGGCCGGGATCGCGAAGCCGAGGCCGACGCTGCCCGCGGACCCGCCGGCGCCGCCGCCGGAACTGGGCGCGTACATGGCCGAGTTGATGCCGATGATCTCCCCGTTCATGTTGATCAGCGCGCCGCCGGAGTTGCCGGGGTTGAGGGAGGCGTCGGTCTGGATGGCCTTGTAGGTGGTCTTGGACGAGCCGGTGTCGCCGTTGTACTGGTTGCCGCCGAACTCGAAGGGCCACTGCGGGACGCCCCGCTGCTGCTTGCCGCGCCCCTCTTCCTTGGAGACGGTCACGTCGCGGTTGAGGGCGGACACGATGCCGCTGGTGACGGTGCCGGTGAGGCCCTCGGGGGAGCCGATCGCGACGACCTCGTCCCCGACCCTGACCTTGCGGGAGTCGCCGAACGCCGCGGGCTTGAGGCCGCTCGCCCCCTCGGCCTTGATCAGCGCGAGGTCCTTGTCGGGGTCGGTGCCGACGACCTTGGCGGTCTTCGTGCTGCCGTCGCTGAAGGCGACCTGCACGGTGTCGGCGCCGGCGACCACGTGGTTGTTGGTGACGATCTCGCCGTCGCCCGTGACGACGACGCCGGAGCCGGTGGACCGGCCGCTGGTGGTCGTGGCCTTGATCTCCACGATGCTCGGGCTCACGGCCTTGGCGACGGCGGCGACGCCGCCGCTGCTCCGGGAGGACGCGTTCTGGACGGGCGTGGAGTGGGTGGTGGAGTCGGCCCGGCCGGTCAGCTCCCCGACGAGGGCGGCCGACCCGCCGCCGACGACCGCGGCGACGATCGCCACGGCGGCGAGCAGCGCCGCGGGCTTACGGGCGCGGCGGCCGCCGTGGTGGGCCGGGGAGGCGGGGGACCCGGGGGGCTGCGGCTCGGCGAACCCGGCGTACGGGCCGCCCCCGCCGTTCCCGGACCCGTTCCCGGACCCGTCCCCGGGCCAGACGGTCACGCCGGATGCCGTGGTGACCGGCTGCTGCGGCGGGTACGCGGGGGCCTCGGGGTACGCGTAGGGCTGCTGCGGCCGGGGTTCCTGGGCGCCGTAGGGGCGAGTGTTGTCCGTCATGGGAACGACTCTGCGGCTCGTACATGAGAACTGTCTGAGGGAGCACTGAAAACGGGCCGAGAAGTCTGTTCGGTCGGTATAAGTGCGTGTGGGGACCCCGCCCTACCTCGCCCTACCCCGTCCTGCCGTGGCCTGTCAGCCGGTCGGGGTGAACTGGCCGGTGCCCACGACCTTGAGCAGGGCGAGGCGTTCGGCGGTGTCGCTCCCGACGGGCGGCGTGTACAGGACCACCCGCTGGTCGCCCTCCGGTGCGAGCAGTACCTGGCAGTCCAGGTCGACCGGGCCGATCAGCGGATGCACGATACGCATGCGGGATGCCCTGCGGACCGCGACCTCGTGCAGCTCCCACAGACCGGCGAACTCTTCGCTGGCCTGCCGAAGCCGTTCCACGAGGCGGGTCGCGGCGGTGTCGCCCGCGCGCCGGCCCACGGCCGCACGCAGGTCGGCCACGTGCCGGCGGCTGTGGTGGTCGTGGTCGCCGGCCGGATAGGCGGCGCGCTGGGCGGGGTCGGTGAACCAGCGCCAGACCACGTGATCCGGCCGACGGGCGGGCGCCGGCCGGCGAGGAGGTGGAGGTGGTCGCGTTCGTCGCCGGACAGGCGCAGGGCGCGGGCCAGCGCCGCGAGCATCTCCTGCGAGGGCTGGGGGCCGCGGGCCTGTTCGAGGCGGATGTAGTAGTCGGCGGACATGCCGGCGAGCTGGGCGACCTCCTCGCGGCGCAGGCCCGGGGTGCGGCGGCGCGGGCCGGCGGGCAGGCCCGCGTCCTGCGGGCGTACCCGGTCGCGGGAACGGCGCAGGAAGTCGGCGAGTCCAGCACGGTCGATCTTCATGATGATCATCCTGCCGGACGGTGCGGAGCCGAACCAGGGACTGACGATCCCAGCTTCGGCAATGCTCTCCCGGGCGCTGGACGGCGGCGGCACTGTAGGCCGGGCCGGAGCACGAACGCCCCGGTCACCTCAGCCGCAGCACCACCCGCAGGGAGCACTGGCATGGCCACCATCACCGTCAACGGCGCACAGGTCCACTACGAGAAGACCGGCTCGGGCTCCGGCCCCGCGCTCGTCCTGGTCCACGGCACCGGATCGTCGGGCGCCGCCGTCAACTGGGGGCAGACCGCCCCCCGGTTCACCCCGCACCGCACCGTGATCACCCCCGACCTGTCGGGCACCGAAGCCACCCTCGACGACGGCGCTCCCCTGACCGGCGAAGGACTCGCCGCCCAGGTCATCGCCGTCATCGAGGACGCCGCAGACGGACCGGTGGACCTGCTGGGCTTCTCCATGGGCTCCACCGTCGCCGCCACCGTCGCCGCGCTCCGCCCCGACCTCGTACGACGACTGATCCTCGTGGCCGGCTGGGCCCACACCGACAGCGACGAATACCTGCGCAGCCTCTTCACCCTCTGGCACGACCTCGGCACCAGCGACCCCGCCTCCTTCGGCTGCGCCGTGGCGATGACCGGCTTCAGCCGCGAGTTCCTCAACCGCATCGGCCGCGCCCAGTTCGAAGCCCTGATCCCCAACATGCCGCCCACCGAGGGCACCTTGCGCCACATCGCCTACGACCTGAAGGTCGACATCCGCCACCTGCTGCCCCGCATCCAGGCTCCCACCCTCGTCATCGGCGGCACCCAGGACATCACCGTTCCGGTCGAACACAGCCGCGCCCTCCACGCCGCCATCTCCGGCAGCGTCTACGCCGAGATCGACGCGGGCCACGTGATGCTCTTCGAGCAGGAGGACGCCTTCGTCAAGCTCGTGACCGACTTCACCGACAGCCCCGCCGCGGCGTCTTGAGTTGACTTCGAGTGCGCTCCAACACCTAGCGTCCCGGACAGTTGATCACGAGTTCAGGAGGCAGCAGCATGACCAACGTCCCCACCCGGTACCTGGGCAGCCTGGCGGTCTCCGCGCAGGGCCTGGGGTGCATGGGCATGAGCCACGGTTACGGCGAGAGCGACGATGCGCAGTCGATCGCGACCCTGCACCACGCCCTCGACCTGGGGGTGACCTTCTGGGACACCTCCGACTTCTACGGCTTCGGGCACAACGAGGAGCTGATCGGGCGGGCTGTCGCCGGGCGCCGGGACGAGGTGGTGCTGGCCACGAAGTTCGGCTTCGCCAACCGGCTGGGCGAGCCGACCCGGGTCCGCGGCGACGCGGCCCACGTGCGGCAGGCGTGCGAGGCGTCGCTGCGCCGGCTCGGGGTCGACCACATCGACCTCTACTACCAGCACCGGGTGGATCCGCAGGTGCCGATCGAGGAGACCGTCGGCGCCATGGCCGAGCTGGTGCGGGAGGGGAAGGTCCGCCACCTCGGCCTGTCCGAGGCCGGCGCGAGCACGATCCGGCGGGCGCACGCGGTGCACCCGATCACGGCGCTGCAGAGCGAGTGGTCGCTGTGGACCCGCGACCTGGAGACGGAGATCGCCCCGGTCTGCCGCGAGCTGGGTATCGGCCTGGTCCCGTTCTCCCCGCTCGGGCGCGGCTTCCTGACCGGCAAGTACAGCTCGGTGGAAGGGCTGGCCGAGACCGACGTGCGGCGCAGCCAGCCGCGTTTCGCCGACGGCAACCTCGAACGGAACCTGGCGATCGTCGCGAAGCTGAACGAGCTGGCCGCGGAGAAGGGGGTCACCGCCGGCCAGCTCGCCCTGGCCTGGGTGCAGCACCGGGGCGACGACGTCGTGCCGATCCCCGGCACCCGGCGGCAGCGGTACCTGGAGGAGAACCTCGCGGCCCTGGCCATCGAACTGACCCCCGAGGACCTCGCCGCCATCGAGGCCGCCGCCCCGCCCGAGCAGATCGCGGGCACCCGCTACGACGCGACCAGCCTCACCTTCGTCAACGGCTGAGCCCACCACGGTTCACACGTGACGAACCGCGGCCCCGGGGCCACTGCTGCAATGGCTGCCGCTGCTGTCCACTTCACGCCGGGGCGTGAAGTGGACAGCAGCGCTGCTACTTGATGACCGTGATGCGGTCCGCCGCCGGCGGGGCCAGCGGGGCGGTCTTCGAGGAGTGGGACGTCAGGTAGGCGTTGAAGACGTCCAGGTCGGACGGGCCCACGTGCTTGTTGGTGCCCTCCTTGAAGGCGGGGAAGCCGTCGCCGCCGCCCATCAGGAACTCGTTGCCCGCGACGCGGTAGGTCTTGGCCGGGTCGACGGCGGTGCCGTTCAGCTTGACCGACGAGGCGACGATGCGGTCGGCGCCCTGCTTCGTCAGGTCGAGGGTGTAGGTGAGGCCCTTGCTGACCTGCAGGATCTTCGGCTCGGCCGTGTTCGGGCCGCTGACCTGCTGCTGGAGCACGGCGAGGAGCTGTGCGCCGGTCAGGTCCTTCGTCTGCATCATGTTGGTGAAGGGCTGCACGGTGAACGACTCGCCGTACGTCACGACGCCGTCGCCCTCGGTCCCCGAGGCCTTGAAGGCGAGGTCGGAGCGGATGCCGCCGGGGTTCATGAAGGCGATCTGGGCGCCGCCCTTGTCCGCGGGGGCGAGGGCCTCCAGCTGGGCATCGGTGATGACGTCGCCGAGCGGCTTCTCGTACGCCTCGGAGCCGCGGCCGTTGATGTCGGCGCTGATGTAGCCGACGGGCTTGTCGGCGACGGGGGCGGCGAGCTTCTTCCAGTGGTCGATGAGGGCGGTCATGTCCGCGGCCTTGGGCTGGTTGCGGTCCACGACGTGGTTCGCGGTGCGCGGGTTCGCGGCGGGCTTGCCGTACGCGCTCTTGACCGGGGTGCGGACGATGTCCTTGGTGCGCCGGTCGTAGGTGAGCGTGGTGTCGTTGTACAGGCGGCCGAAGGAGGCGGCCGAGGTCACCGTGCGCGGGGCGCCGGACGGGTCCGGGATGGTGCAGGCGTAGGCCTGGTGGGTGTGGCCGGTGACGAAGGCGTCGACCTTGGGCGTCACCCTCTTGGCGATCTCGACGATCGGACCGGAGATGCCGGCGCCGGCGCCCGGGGTGTCGCAGTTGAAGTTGTACGCGCCGGAGGCGGGCATGCCGCCCTCGTGGACCAGGGTGACGATCGACTTCACGCCCTGGCGGTCGAGCTCCTTGGCGTACTTGTTGATCGTCTCGACCTCGTCGGTGAACTTCAGGCCCTTGACGCCCTCGGCGGTGACGACGTCGGGCGTGCCCTTCAGCGTGAGGCCGATGATGCCGATCCGGACGCCCTTGTGCTCCCAGACCGTGTACGGCTTGAGGATCGGCTTGCCGGTCTTCTCGTCCAGGACGTTCGCGGCGAGGTAGGGGAAGCGGGCGCCCTTGAAGGTCTTGCCCGGCTCGGCGCAGCCGTCCTTCGGGTGGCAGCCGCCGCGCTGCATGCGCGTCAGCTCGGCGCGGCCCTCGTCGAACTCGTGGTTGCCGACGGAGGTGGCGTCGAGGCCGATCCTGTTCATCGCGTCGATGGTCGGCTCGTCGTGGAAGAGGCCGCTCATCAGCGGGCTGGCGCCGATGAGGTCGCCGGCGGCCGCGGTGATCGAGTACTCGTGGCCCTTACGGGCGGTGCGCAGCGAGTTGGCGAGGTACTCGACGCCGCCGGCGGGTATCGCCTTCGTCGTGCCGTCGGGCTGGGCCTCGGTGACGGTGCCCGAGGAGCCCTGCGGCGGTTCGAGGTTGCCGTGCAGGTCGTTGAAGGAGAGCAGCTGGACATCGACGGTGCGGCCCGGGTGGCCGGGGGTGCGGGCGTCGGCCGGGGCGGCGGTGGCCAGGACACCGGCGGTGGCGGCGAGCGCGGCGGCGGTGGCGGTCAGCCGTCTCGCCAGGCGATTGCGTGGCGGCGTCGCGTGCATGTGTTCCCCTTTATGCATGTTTGTGAGCTCGACTCGGTCGAGAAAACGCGTGGAGTGGTCGGCGGCAGCCTAGATCAACCCGTGTAGACCGTCAGGAGGGTTGGCTGTGACGATTCGGTGCCGCCCGCGTCGTAGGCTCGCACCATGAGCGACGTCACGAACAACGCGAACGGACAGCGGTCGGTCGAGGTGCTGGACGAACTCCCGCCGGGGCTGGCGCAGGACGTGCTGCAGCTGGTGACGGAGGCGGCGGAGACCGACGGGCAGCCGGCCGTGTCCGAGCAGGGCAGGCTGCAGCTGAAGGGGCGCAGGGCGGGCGTCCGGCACGTGCTGCTGCGGACGGGCGACGGACAGCTCGTGGGCTACGGCCAGCTGGAGGACAGCGACCCCGTCGAGGCGCCGGCGGGCGAGCTCGTGGTGCACCCCTCGCACCGGGGCCGCGGCCACGGGCGGGCGCTCGGCTCGGCACTGCTGCACGAGTCGGGCAAGCGGCTGCGGGTGTGGGCGCACGGCGGCCACCCGGCGGCGCGGCACCTCGCGCAGGTGCTGGGCATGAGCCTCTTCCGCGAGCTCCGCCAGATGCGCCGCCCGCTGCACGACCTCGTCCTGCCCGAGCCGGTGCTGCCGCCGGGCGTGACCGTACGGGCGTTCCGGCCCGGCGAGGACGACGCCGAGTGGCTCGCGGTGAACGCGGCGGCCTTCGCCCACCACCCGGAGCAGGGCTCGCTCGTCCAGCGGGACCTCGACGACCGCAAGGCCGCGGAGTGGTTCGACCCCAAGGGCTTCTTCCTCGCCGAGAAGGACGGCCGCGTCATCGGCTTCCACTGGACGAAGACCCACGCGCAGGAGGGCCTCGGCGAGGTGTACGTCCTGGGGGTCGCCCCCGGCGCGCAGGGCGGCGGCCTGGGCAAGTCCCTGACCACGATCGGCCTCCGCCACCTGGCGGCGCAGGGCCTGCCGACGGCGATGCTCTACGTGGACGCGGACAATGCGGCGGCGGTGGCGGTGTACGAGGGGCTGGGGTTCCAGATCCATGAGACGGATCTGATGTACCGGACCGAGAGCTAGGCCGCTCCGCGGGGCGGGCGGTTTCCACGGCTTCTGCTGTGGTGCTTCGGCTGCGGGCCCGTCGTGGCTGGGCGCGCAGTTCCCCGCGCCCCTATCGGGGCGTGCCCGCCGCGCCGCGCATTGCTGCTCGTGCCTGTTCCACCAGGCTTTCCGGGGTGAGGGTGGCCAGGGTGTTGTGGCAGTGGGTCAGGAGGGCGTCGGCGGCAGCGGTCAGGGCCGGGTCGCCGAGGGGGCGGTCCGCCAGGTCGGGGCCGTCCGCGAGGAGGGCCTGGAGAAGGGTGTAGAGGTGGGCCGTGCCCGCCTCGCGGACGGTCAGGGACAGGTGCGCGGACGGGCTGTCGCCGACGGCGCTCGCGCGGTGGGCGAAGCCCCGCGGCACGTAGAGGACCTCGCCGGGGCGCAGCACGGTGTCCAGGAGCGGTTCGCCGGGGTCGCCGTCCTCCCGGCGCGGCTCCCAGTTCCCGTCGGCGGGCCCGCCGTGCACCCGCCAGCGCTTCGCGCCGCTGATCTGGACGGCCAGGACGTCGGCGTCGTCGCGGTGCACGGGGCGGCCCTGGGTGCCGCCGGGGGTGAGGAAGTAGAACGCCTCCACCTGGCGGCCGAGTTCGGCGCCCACACCGGTGGCGAGGGCGCGTACGCCTTGGTGCCACTGGTCGACGTAGCGCAGGAGGAGGGTGGCCCGTTCGTCGCGGATCAGGCCGCGTACGGCATCGGCGTCGGCGTAGTCCTCGACCACCTCGCCCAGGACGACCCGGGGCGTGCAGAACCGCTCGGTGGGGAGCTGTCCGTGTTCCTGGACGAGGTTGATGTAGGGCGCCTTGAGGAGGCCGTGGTCGAGGAGGCGGTCGAGCTCGGCGTGCGGCAGCACGTCGACGGGGGGACGGTCCGGGCGCAGGACCGCCGGTGCGGTGCGCCAGTGGGTGGCGAGGAAGTGCCGGGTGTCCCCCACGCATCGTTCGAGCCAGTTCGCGGTCACGGTCGGTTCGCTCTCCGTCGGGTCGGGGGTGGTACGGGCGGCCGGGGCCGGGTCAGGCCGTGGGGCGGCTGCTGTGGGCGCTGCGGCGCGCGGCGTCCACCAAAGCCTGCGGAGTGGTGCCGGCCAGCCGGGTCCGGAAGTGGCCGAGGAGTGCGGCCGCCGTTCTGGTCAGCTCCTCGTCGTCGAGGGGGCGCGCGGGCAGCGCGAGCCCCGCGGCGAGCCGGGCGGCGAGCTCGGTGCGCAGGTGGCTGACGCGGGCTTCCCGGAGGACGACGGTGAGGTGCAGCGACGGCCCGCTTCCGGTGGCCCGGGCCGCGTGGGCGAAGCCGTTGGGCACGTAGAGGACCTGGCCCGGCTCCACGGTGGCCTCCAGCAGGACGGGGCCGGGGTCGGCCTCGGGCACCGGCTGCCAGTGGGCGTCGGCGGGCCCTCCGTACACCTGCCACCGCTTGCTGCCGCTCAGCTGGATCACCAGGACGTCCCCGTCGTCCCGGTGGACCGCGCTGCTGCGCCCGGGGTGCGACCGGAAGACGAACGCCTCGGCCAGCCGGCCGAGCCGGGCGCCGACGCCGTGGGCCAGGGCCCGCGCCGGGTCGTGCCAGTGGTCGAGGTACCGCAGCTGCAGGGTGGCGTTCTCGTCGGAGATCAGCGCCCGGACCCGCCCGGGGTCCAGGCAGCCGTCGAGGCGGCGGCCGGCGACGAGCCGGGGCGGGCAGTACCGCTCCTCCGGGACCGGGCCCGCCGCGGAGTAGAGCGCGGCGTAGGGGACGCGCAGCAGTCCTCCGTCGATGAGGCCGTCGATGTCGGCGGTGCTCAGGACCTCGGTCGGCGGATCGGCGGGGCGCAGCAGCGCGGGTCCTTGGCGCCAGTGGGTGTGCAGGAAGGCCTGCACGTCCCCGACGCAGCGTTCCAGCCAGTCCATGGCGTGCGCCCTCTCCCTGCTTCGTGCTCGTGACGTCGTGCTTGTGCGGTCGTGCTTGTGCGTCGTGCCCGTGCTTGTGCGTTGACGTGCCCGGGCCCTCCGGCGACCGGCCGGAGGGCCCGAAGGCCCGTACGCAGGCGGTTCCGTCAGATGACGTCGAGCGGGCAGCCGCCGCAGGAGGCCTCGACCTTGGTCTCGGGGGCGGAGGAGGAGGCGACGGCGTTGGGGGCGAAGATCGCACCGCCGACGGCCGCGGCGACGGCCACGGACAGCACCGCCTTGCGGGTCAGCGCGGTGCGCTTCGAGAGAGGGGCGGCGGGGGCGGTGGTGTTCTGGTCCATGGCGATGCTCCGTCTGTCGGTACGGGATGGGGTGGCGAGGTCTCCGGCCCGGGGGCGGCTTGCCTCGCTGCGCTCCATCCTGGGACGGGCGGCGGCGCCGCGACAGTCACGGGTTCACGGTTCCGGATCCGCGGTCACGGGCATCCGGTCACGGACCCGCGGGACCGGGGATCCGTACGGGAGGCGGTACGTCGCCGAGCGGTCAACAGGCCGCGGGTCACCGGCCCTCGCTCCCCCACCCCAGCAGCAGCCGGTAGTCCCTGGCCCCCCGGGACTGCCGCACGTGGGCCGCGTAGCCCCCGGGCACGTAGAGGACCTCCCCGGCGCGCAGCCGCAGCTCCGGTCCGTCGCCCTCCGCGGCGCCGCCGGCCGCAGCGGACCGCCCCGGGGCGTGGAGCCGCCACCCGCTGCTCCCGGCCTGCTGGAAGACCAGCAGGTCGTACGGCAGCTCGTACGGAAAAGCGGGCGGCAGAGCGGCCGGCAGAGCGGCCGGCGCGGTGAACGAGCCCCCCGGCCCCTGGAGTTCCGCCGCCGGGCAGCCGAGCCGGAGCGCCAGCCCAGCGGCCAGGTCGCCGGGCGGACGGTCCCAGTCGTCCGGGCTGGCGTGTTCCGGCCAGAGCAGCCCGGGGCCCCGGCCCCGGTGCGTCCGGACGAAGAGGGCCAGTTCGGACAGCAGGGGGGTGTCGAGCGCTCCGCAGGTCAGCAGGCTTGTCATGGTGTTCCTCCCTCGGCCGCGCCCGCGGGAGGGGCGGCGGCGCCAAGAACACTGCCCAGGCGTCAGGGGAGGGGATAGTCACGGCTTTGCGCCACAGGCCGGGGCGGCGCCCCGGGCCCGTGGGGCGGGCAGGGGCTCAGTCCTCCAGCAGCCCCTGCCGGGCCGCGGCGACGCCCGCCTGGAAGCGGCTCTCGGCCGACAACTGGTCCATGATGTCGGCGATGTGACGCCGCGTCGTGCGCAGCGCCATGCCCAGCCTGCGGGCGACCGCCTCGTCCTTGAGCCCCGCGGCCAGCAGCCGCAGGATGGTGCGGTCGAGCTCGCCGGAGACCTTGGCGAGCCCGTCGTCGGCGGCGTTGGAGAACGGGGTGGCGGCCTCCCACGTCTGGTCGAAGAGGCGGCACAGGTAGGCGACGGTGTTGGCCTCGCGGACGACGACCGCGCCCCAGGAGTCGTCGGCGGTCGGCAGGAACGCCGTCTCGCGGTCGAAGACGATGATGCGGCCGAAGAGTTCGTGGCTGGTGCGGTACTGGCCGCCCAGCGCGGAGGCGGCCGCCACGTACGCCTGGCTGGGGCCGTGGAACCGCGCCGTATGGTGGTAGAGCGTGCGCAGTTGCACGCCCCGCTCCAGCAGCGCCCGGTCCCTCAGCAGGGCCTCCTCCATGGCCTCCGGCACGCGGGAGCCGCCGCCCGGCTGGCTGGCCAGCACCTCTTCGCGGCAGTGGGCGGACATCCGGGTGAGCAGCGTGCGGACCTCCGGCAGGGTCGGGATCACCTCCAGGCCGCTGGAGCTGCCCGCGCGGTGCCGGTACGCCGACGCGAAGCGCTCCGCGTCCGCCTGGATCCGGGCGATCCGGAGCTGCTGCTCGCGGATGCCCGCTTCGAGCGCGGCGATCCGGGGCGCCGTGGCCGCCTCCGGTGCCACGGCGCACTCCTGCGCCGGGTCGCCGGAGGCGGGCCGTATGAGCCCGGCGCCGCGCAGCCGGTCCAGGGCCGCCGCGGTCTCCTCCGGGTCCAGGCCCAGGTCGGCGGCGGCGGCCGGGACGTCGACGCGCTGGTGGTCCACGACCCAGGCGTACAGCGCCAGCTCCGTCTCGCCGGCGTCCGTTTCACCCGTTTCCGGCCCCCCGCCCTCCCCTCGACGGACGACCTCTTGCCGGATTTCCACCATTTCGCCCCCCTGCTTCATGCTGCCATGCAACTTGGTGAGGTATGTGATCCGTTGCGGCAAGGATACGGACCGGCGAGGCTTTCACCTGTCACCGAAACCGCCTCTGACCTGCAAGGGTCAACGCACCGTGCACACCTGGGAGATCGTCGTGAAGCGCACCCTGCTGACTGCCGCCGTCGCCTCGCTGCTCGCCCTCGCGGCCCCCGGCCTCGACCCGGCCCCCTCCCCGGCGGAGGGGCAGGCAGCGGTGTCCGCGGCTCAGGGCGACCGCCTCCCGGTCCTCGAACTGCCGGCGACCACGCGCTGCTCCACCCAGCGCTGCAGCGGTCCGACCGACACGTCCTGGGGCGGCGGCTCCGCGGCACGCCCCGCCACCTCCGTATCCGCCGCCCTCTGACGGAACCCCAGGGAGAGCCCTCACATGAACGCCGAAGCCCCCACCCTCACCGGCCGCGAGCAGCAGGTGCTCACCCTGCTCAGCACCGGCGACACGATCCCCTCGATCGCCCGCCGGCTCCGCCTCAGCCCGCACACCGTCGACACGTACCTGCGCCGCCTCCGCACCAAGACCGGCGCCGCGAACCGCACCCAGCTGGCCGTCTACGCCGTCCGCCACGGCCTCACCGCCCCGGCCGGCCGGCGCTGAAAGCCCGGGATCAGCCGCAGCCGCAGGAGCGGCGCACCACCAGGGCCGACGGGAACTGCTTCAGGCGCTCGCGGCGCGTGCCCATCACCCGGAGCGAGTCGTCCAGGACGAGGTCCACGGCCGAGCGGGCCATGGCCTGGCGGTCGGAGGCGACCGTCGTGAGGGGCGGGTCCGTCAGGGCCGCTTCCTTGACGTCGTCGAAGCCGGCCACCGCCAGCTCGCCCGGCACGTCGATGCGCAGCTCGCGGGCCGCGCGCAGGACGCCGATGGCCTGGTCGTCCGTGGCGCAGAGCAGGGCCGGGGGGCGGTCGGGGCCGGAGAGCAGCTCCAGGGCGACCTTGTAGGCGTCGTAGCGGTTGTACGGGGCCGGGAAGAGGCGGCCCTCGATGGGCTTCCCCGCCTCGCGCATGGCCCGGCGCCAGCCCTCGACGTGGTCGGTGACGGGGTCGCCGACGGTCGGGGTGCGCTCGGTGCCGCCGAGGCAGGCGACGTACGGGTGGCCGTGCTCCAGCAGGTGGCGGGTGGCGAGCTGGGCGCCGCCGATGTCGTCCGTGACGACGGCGACGTCGTCGATCGCGTCGGGCCGGCGGTGCATCAGGACCACCCGGGCGTCCCAGGCGTCGATCTCCGCCGCGGCGTGCTCGCTCGGGCCCTGGCTGATGAGGATCAGGCCGGAGACTCGCATGCCCAGGAACGCGCGCAGATAGTGGACTTCGCGCTCGTCCAGGTAGTCGGAGTTCCCGACGAGCACCATCTTCCCGCGCTCGGCCGCGGCCTGTTCGACGGCGTGGGCCATCTCGGCGAAGAAGGGCTGGCGGGCGTCCGGGACGATCAGGCCTATGAGGTCCGTCCGGCGGGAGGCCATCGCCTGGGCGACCCGGTCCGGCCGGTACCCCAGTTCCTTGATCGCGGCCAGCACACGCTCGCGCGTGGCCGGGGCCACCGGCCTCGGCCCGTTGTTGATGACATAGCTGACCACCGCGGTCGACGTCCCCGCCAGTCTCGCCACATCGTCCCGCGTCACCTTGGCCACGCGCGAAGTCTACGCGGGTCCACTCACTGCCTGGCCGGACGAGCGGACCCGCTCTCCGCGGCCTCCGGCTCCTCCGCCCGCGCCCCCTCGGCGGAGCCCCGGGAGCCGCCCTGGGACGCGCTCCGGGACGCCCCTTGAGGCTTCCCCTGGGACTTGCCCTCCCCCGGGTTGTCGGCCTTCTCGGGCACAACGAACCGATAGCCGACATTCCGGACGGTGCCGATGAGCGACTCGTGCTCGGGCCCGAGCTTCGCCCGCAGCCGCCGGACGTGGACGTCGACCGTCCGCGTACCGCCGAAGTAGTCGTAGCCCCAGACCTCCTGCAGCAGCTGGGCCCGGGTGAAGACCCGGCCCGGGTGCTGCGCGAGGTACTTGAGCAGCTCGAACTCCTTGAACGTGAGGTCCAGCACCCGGCCCTTGAGCTTCGCGCTGTACGTGGCCTCGTCCACCGAGAGGTCGCCGGTGCGGATCTCCATCGGGCTGTCGTCCGTGCAGATCTGCTGGCGGCCCATCGCCAGCCGCAGCCGCGCCTCGACCTCGGCCGGGCCCGCCGTGTCGAGCAGGACGTCGTCCACGCCCCAGTCGGCCGTGACGGCCGCGAGGCCGCCCTCCGTGACGACGAGGATCAGCGGGCACCCCGGGCCCGTCGACCGCAGCAGCTGGCAGAGACTGCGCACGTGAGGAAGGTCACGCCGGCCGTCGATCAGTATGACGTCGGCGCCGGGGGTGTCCACGAGGGCCGGGCCCTCGGCGGGGGCCACCCGCACGCTGTGCAGCAGCAGGCCGAGCGCCGGCAGGACCTCCGTGGAGGGCTGGAGGGCATTGGTCAGGAGCAGCAGGGAACTCATCGGATGCCACCCGCCTCACTGGTCGTACGGTCCTTGCGGACCCGCGCGCTTCGCTCGCCCATGACGTCGGTTCCTCCTCGGTCCCTGCGAAGGGGTACCACCCAGGCCTTGCTCTGGGGGAGAGTGCGGCACTGCTTCGTACGGTTGCGTGCGTCCCAGCACATGTTTGCGCACATGTTCAGCACGTGTTCAGCTCATGAATGCACAAAAGGACCCGGGGGCTACTCTGCCCGGATCCTCTCTGCCCAGCAGAATAACCCACATGACTTTCCGAGGTCCGGACGATTTTGCACGACCTTGTGTTTCGTCGATCACTTCGAGTGGTCATCGCATCGCGCTCTTGACAGCCGACGGGGTGCGGGTGGAAGCGGCCTACGAGCCCCGGGCGGGCTCGCGGATCCCACCGCCCGACACGCCCGCGGTGGTGCTCGCGCACGGCTTCACCGGCGCCCTCGACCGGCCCGGCCTGCGCCGGGCCGCGCGGGTGTTCGCCCAGCGTGCGGCCGTGATCACATTCTCGTTCCGGGGGCACGGCGGCTCGGGCGGCCACTCCTCCGTCGGCGACCGCGAGGTCCTCGACCTGGCCGCGGCCGTGCGCTGGGCCCGCTCGCTCGGGCACGAGCGGGTGGCCACGGTGGGCTTCTCGATGGGCGGCTCCGTGGCCCTGCGGCACGCCGCGCTCTACGGCCCGGAGCGGACCGGGGAGCGGTCCGGCGCGTGGTCCCGGGAGCACCGGGAGCACGGAGGGCGCACGGACGCACATGCCGACACGGTCGTGGCCGTCAGTGCGCCCGCACGGTGGTACTACCGCGGTACCGCCCCCATGCGGCGGCTGCACTGGGCGATCTCCCGCCCGGCGGGACGGCTGATCGCGCGCTACGGGCTGGGGACGCGGGTCCAGGCGGAGGACTGGGACCCGGTCCCGCTGTCGCCCGTGGAGGCGGTTCCGATGATCGCGCCCCGGCCGCTGCTGATCGTGCACGGCGACCGGGACGCGTACTTCCCGCTCGACCATCCGTACGCGCTCGCCGGCGCGGGCGACCCGCGGTCCACGGAGCTGTGGATCGAACGGGGCTTCGGCCACGCGGAGAACGCGGCGGGCGATCCGCTCCTGGAACGGATCGCCCACTGGGTCTGCACCCGCGACTGAGCGCCGTCGCGGCGGAGAGACTCTGAGGGGCCCTGCCTCTCAGAACCGCCGCCGCGGCGCGCAACCACCACGGCGAGGGGCCGGCGGAATCGGCAGCCGCCGGCACCGCCGGACAGCCACGCAGTGGCTGCTCCCCGCCGCTGCGGACGAATGCGCCCGCCCGGCACGGGCACACGCGCCCGCGCCGGCACGGCGCTACGCCTGCTCGGCGACCGGCTCGGCGAACTGGGCCTCGTAGAGGCGCGCGTACGCGCCCCCCGCCTCCAGGAGCGCGTCATGCGTGCCCTGTTCCACGATCCGGCCCGACTCCATCACGAGGATGACGTCCGCGTCGCGGATCGTGGACAGCCGGTGCGCGATCACGAAGCTGGTGCGCCCCGTGCGCAGCCGGCCCATCGCCTGCTGGATGAGGACCTCCGTACGGGTGTCGACGGAGCTCGTCGCCTCGTCCAGGACGAGGATCTCCGGCTCGGCCAGGAACGCCCGGGCGATGGTGATGAGCTGCTTCTCGCCGACGCTGACGTTGGAGCCCTCGTCGTCGATGACGGTGTCGTAGCCGTCGGGGAGCGTCCGGACGAAGCGGTCGACGTGCGTGGCCCTCGCCGCCTCGACGATCTTGTCCATCGGGGTGCCGGCGGGCGCCCCGTACGCGATGTTGTCCGCGATCGTGCCGCCGAACAGCCAGGTGTCCTGCAGCACCATGCCGATGTGGGAGCGCAGCTCCTCCCGCGACATGGCGGCGATGTCGGTCCCGTCGAGCGTGATCCGGCCGCCGTCCGTCTCGTAGAACCGCATCAGCAGGTTGACCAGGGTGGTCTTGCCGGCGCCGGTGGGGCCGACGATGGCCACGGTCTGGCCCGGCCGGACGGTCAGGGACAGGTCCTCGATGAGCGGCTTCTCCGGCTCGTAGCGGAAGGAGACCTTCTCGAAGGAGACCTCGCCGTGCACGCGGCCCGGCTTGGGGGCGCCGGCCGCGTCCGGCGTCTGCTCCTCGGCGTCGAGCAGCTCGAAGACGCGCTCGGCGGAGGCGACGCCGGACTGCACGAGGTTGGCCATGGAGGCCACCTGGGTGAGCGGCTGGCTGAACTGGCGCGAGTACTGCACGAAGGCCTGCACGTCGCCGATGGACAGCGCGCCGGAGGCGACCCGCAGGCCGCCGACGACGGCGACGAGCACGTAGTTCAGGTTGCCGATGAACATCATCGCGGGCTGGATGACACCGGATATGAACTGGGCCTTGAAGCCGGCCTCGAAGAGGTCCTCGTTCTCCTTGCGGAAGATCTCGGCGGACTCCTTCTCGCGGCCGAAGACCTTCACCAGCGCGTGCCCGGTGTACATCTCCTCGATGTGGGCGTTGAGCTTGCCGGTGGTCTTCCACTGGGCGACGAACTGCGGCTGCGCCCGCTTGCCGATCTTCGTGGCGACGACGACGGACACCGGGACGGTGACCAGCGCCACCAGGGCGAGCAGCCAGGAGATCCAGAACATCACGGCCAGCACACCGGTGATCGTCAGCAGTGAGGTGACGATCTGGCTCATGGTCTGCTGGAGCGTCTGGGCGACGTTGTCGATGTCGTTGGTGGCCCGGGAGAGCACCTCGCCGCGCGGCTGCTTGTCGAAGTAGCTGAGCGGCAGCCGGCCGAGCTTCTCCTCGACCTCGCGGCGCAGCCGGAAGACGGCGCGCTGCACGACGGTGGTGGCGATCCGTGCCTGGACGAGACCGAACAGGGACGCGCCGACGTAGATCAGCAGGACCCAGAGCAGCACCTCGCCCACGGCGTCGAAGTCGATGCCGTGGCCGGGGGTGAAGTCGACCGAGCCGAGCAGGTCGGCGACGGTGCCGTTGCCCTGGCGCCGCATCTCCTCGACGGCCTGGGCCTTGGTGATGCCGTCGGGGAACTTGTTGCCTATGACGCCGGCGAAGATCAGGTCGGTGGCCCGGCCGAGTATCTTCGGGCCGAGGACGGACAGGGTGACGCTCGCGACGCACAGGGCGAGCGCGATGGTGATCAGGGCACGCTCGGGTCTGAGGGTGCCCAGCAGCCGCTTGCCGGACCCCGCGAAGTCCATCGACCGCTCGGTGGGCTGGCCGCCCATGAAGCGGGCGATGCCGGTGGCGGGGGCGGGTCCGCGGCGGGCGGGAGCGGCCGGGGCGGGTTTGCCGCCGTCCGCGGCGGGCTTCTCCGGGGTCGTCACGCCGCCTCCTCCTCGGTGAGCTGGGAGAGCACGATCTCCCGGTAGGTCTCGTTGCCGCCCATCAGCTCGCTGTGGGTGCCGGTGCCGACGACGCGGCCCTCGTCCAGGACGACGATGCGGTCGGCGTCGCGGATCGTGGACACGCGCTGGGCGACGATGACGACCGTGGCGTCCCCGGTCTCGCGGGCCAGCGCGGCCCGCAGGCGGGCGTCGGTGGCGTAGTCGAGGGCGGAGAAGGAGTCGTCGAAGAGATAGATGTCCGGTTTGCGCACGAGGGCGCGGGCGATGGCGAGCCGCTGCCGCTGACCGCCGGAGACGTTGGTGCCGCCCTGGGCGATCGGGGCGTCGAGGCCGCCGTCCATGCTCGCGACGAAGTCGCGGGCCTGCGCGGTCTCCAGCGCCGCCCACAGCTCCTCGTCGGTCGCGTCGGGGCGCCCGTAGCGGAGGTTGGAGGCAACGGTCCCGGAGAAGAGGTAGGGCTTCTGCGGGACGAGGCCGACGGCCTCGGCGGAGCGGGCCGGGTCGAGCTCGCGGACGTCGACGCCGCCCACCCGCACCGTGCCGGCGGTCGCGTCGAACAGTCGCGGGATCAGCCCCAGCAGCGTGGACTTGCCGCTGCCCGTGGAGCCGATGACGGCCGTGATCTCACCGGGCCGGGCGACGAGCGAGACGTCCTTGAGGACGGGCTCCTCCGCGCCGGGGTAGCGGAACTCGACGCCGCTGAGCTCCAGGTGCCCGCCGCCGCGCAGCTCGGTGACCGGGTTGACCGGCGGCACCACGCTGGAGTCGGTGGCCAGGACCTCCTGGACGCGCTCGGCGCAGACCTCGGCGCGCGGCACCATCATGAACATGAAGGTGGCCATCATGACGGCCATCAGGATCTGCATCAGATAGCTGAGGAACGCCGTCAGCGCGCCGATCTCCATGTCGCCGCTCTCGATGCGGTGACCGCCGAACCAGAGCACGGCGATGGAGGAGAGGTTCACGACCAGCATCACGGACGGGAACATCAGCGACATCAGCCGGCCGGCCTTGAGCGAGACGTCCATCAGCCCGGCGTTCGCGCCGTCGAAGCGCTCCCGCTCGTGGGTGTCGCGGACGAAGGCGCGGATGACGCGGATGCCGGTGATCTGCTCGCGCAGCACCCGGTTGACCGTGTCGATCCGGTCCTGCACCCCGCGGAAGACCGGCCGCATCCGCCAGATGATCAGCGAGACGATCACGCCGAGGACGGGCACGATGACGAGCAGCAGGGCGGACAGCGGCACGTCCTGGTCGAGCGCCATCAGGATGCCGCCGACGCACATGATCGGCGCCGACACCATCAGCGTGAACGCCATCAGGACGAGCAACTGGATCTGCTGGACGTCGTTGGTGGTGCGCGTGATCAGCGACGGCGCACCGAAGTGCCCCATCTCACGCGCGGAGAAGGACTGCACCCGGTCGAAGACGGCCGCGCGCAGGTCGCGCCCGACGGCCATGGCGGTCCGGGCACCGAAGTACGTCGCACCGATCGCACAGACGATCTGGGCCAGGGTGACCGCCAGCATCCCGCCGCCGAGGGACAGGATGTAGCCGGTGTCGCCCTTGACGACACCGTTGTCGACGATGTCGGCGTTGAGTGAGGGTAGGTAGAGCGTG
The DNA here is from genome assembly GCF_042958085.1 of Streptomyces sp. NPDC008001. Taxonomy (NCBI): domain Bacteria; kingdom Bacillati; phylum Actinomycetota; class Actinomycetes; order Kitasatosporales; family Streptomycetaceae; genus Streptomyces; species Streptomyces sp. NPDC008001. Next base: position 500,814 of record NZ_JBIBIZ010000006.1, read on the forward strand.
GCAAGCGTCTGGACGAGCTGCAGGAGCACGATCAGCGCGATCGAAGTGGAGTAGGGCCTCAGATATGCCCGTGATAGTCGGACCAGCACACTCGGCAGCCTAAGCGAGCGCCTCGCCGTGCGGCCTCCCTATTTGGCCCGGCGGGCGTTCCGCCCTGGTGGCACCCGTCATCATGGAGGCGGCAGAAGAAGGAAAGGGGTCGCGGTGGCGACGACAGAACCGGCACATCCGGTGAAACCGGCCCTGCCGGGGCAGCCGGGACCGGTGGGCACCATGCGGTACTGGGCCGCGGCGAAGGCCGCCGCCGGTACGGCCGAGGAGCCGTACGCTGCGCGGACGCTCGCGGAGGCGCTGGACGCGGCCCGCCGGCGGCACGCGGGGCGCCCCGAGTTCGCCCGGGTGCTGCAGCGCTGTTCGTTCCTGGTGGACGGCGGCCCGGTCGGCACCCGCGACCACGCAACGGTCCAACTGGCCGAGGGCGGCACCGTAGAGGTGCTCCCGCCCTTCGCAGGAGGGTGACCCCGGCAGCATGAGCAATCAGCCGCACCATACGTACGACCCGCAGGACCCGTACGACCCGTATGACCCGTACGACGCCCGGACACGGCGCTATGACGCGCAGTCCTACGACCAGAGCGGGGGATACGACTCGTACGACCCCCGGCAGCAGCACGCGCAGCAGGGGCAGCACGCACAGCAGGGCCGGCAGGATCCCCAGCAGCACCAGGCGCCGCAGCAGGGCTCGTACGGTGACGCGTACGACTCCTACGACCCGTACGCCCAGCAGCAGCCGCACGCACAGCAGTACCAGTGGCCGACCAACGGCGGCCAGGGCTACTCCGCGCCGCAGGAGGAGCCGGTCACGCAGACCTGGCAGACGCCGACGTGGGACACGGGCACGTGGCAGCAGCCGGTCCCGCCCGCCGAGGACCACGCCTACGACGCGTCCTGGTCCGAGGGGCCGCTCCCCCAGCAGCCCGCCGAACCGTACGCGGCCGGCCGCCGGGCGCTTCCCGAGGAGCACCGCTCCCCGGGTGTCGTGCCCGGCGTGGTGGCCGGGGCCGTCTCGCACGAGCCCGCCCGGGTCCCGGAGCCGGGCGGCGGCCACGGCCGCAGCCACGGCTCCGGCTCCAGCTCCGACGACGACGGCGAGCGGCCGATGACGGCCGCGGAGAAGGCGAAGGCCGAGGGCCGCCCGCAGATCCTCTCGCCGGGCCTCAAGCCCGCCGTGGTGACCACGGTGCTCGCCGCGCTGCTCGCGCTCACCGCGCCGCTGGGGCAGTTCGCGCTGGCGGTGCCGCTGGTGCTGCTGCAGGCGGTGACGGCGGCGGGCTGGTTCCGGCTGAACGGCATGTGGCCCGCCCGGCAGGGCATCGCCCTCGCGTTCCTGGGCGGCGTGGCCGCCGACATCGGCATGCTGGCCACCGACTCCGCCCAGGCGCCGACCGTCGTGATCGGCACGCTCGGCGTGTGGCTCCTGCTCGTCCTCGTCCTGCAGCTGCGCAGCCACGCCGCGCCGGACGAGCGGCTGTACGGGCTGACGGCGGCGGCCGCCTCGTCCGCCCTCGCGGTCATCACGGCCGGGCACCTGGCGGCGTCCTCCGACGCCGTCGTGGTGGGCGCGAGCGCCGTGGCCGTGGCCGCGCTGGCCCGCGCGCTGCCGCTGCCGTCCCTGGCCGCGCCCGTCGTGGCGCTGGCCGCGGCCGCGGGCTCGGGCATCGCCACGGGCGGCCTGACGGGCATGGGCACGTCCGCCGCCCTGCTGGGCCTCGCCGCGGGCGCCTGCGCCCTGATCGGCCTCCGCGTCGCGAGCTACGACTACCCGTCGCGGTTCGTGCACATGACGGCCGGCGTGGCGCTGCCGCTGGCGGCCGCGGCCCCCGCGGTCTACGTCCTGGGCCGGGTCCTGGGCTGATCGCTCTTCCCTCCCCGCACGGGGGTCCGGTTAGGCTCCAGGGCATTGCAACGGGCAGTGCAGGGGCCTGACCGAGACCCGGGGGAGCTGGAGAACGACATGCGCGCGATACGCATAACCCTGATCATCGCGGTGATATTGGGGGCCCTCTTCGTGGGCGCCGACCGCCTGGCGGTGTACTTCGCCGAGGAGCAGGCGGCGGAGAAGATCCGCAGCAGTCAGGGGCTGTCCGGCACTCCGGAGGTCTCCATCAAGGGCTTCCCGTTCCTCACGCAGATCGCCTCCTCCACCCTGGACGAGGTCGAGGTCAAGCTGGACGGCGCGACCGCCAGCTCCGGCGGGCAGTCGATCCGGGTGACGGGCTTCGACGCCAAGCTCCGGGACGTCAGGATCGACAGCAGCTTCACCTCCGCCGTCGCGGGCCGGGCGACGGGCACGGCGCACCTCTCCTACGAGGACCTCAGCAAGGCCACCAACGACCCCACGGTGAAGGTCGGTTTCGGCGGCCGGGGCACCGAGGGCAAGAGCCAGGTCAAGGTCACCGGCAAGGTGCAGCTCGGGGCGCTGCCCATCGAGCGCAGCGTCATCTCGACCGTCACGATCGTGAACGGCGACACCGTCCGGGTGCGGGCGGACCAGATCCCCGAAGAGGCCAAGGCCTTCCCCGGCCTGGAGCGTGCGATCCGGCAGAAGACGGACTTCGACCGGCGCATCAGCGGCCTGCCGAAGGGCATCAAGCTGGACAAGGTCGAGGCGACGCAGGACGGTGTCGACATCACGCTGACCGGCTCGGACGTCAATCTGGCCGGCTGACCGTCCACCCACCGAGACACGTCCGTCCGGAAAGCAGACCGTCCGGACGGGCGGACACCCCCGGACCCCACCGGGCACTCCGCGGCCCCGCCCCCGGGCGCTCCCCCCACCTCTGCCGTCCCGGAATGCGGAAGATCCCGTCTCACTATCCAACACACCGGTGACACGTCCCCCTGTCCGTCCCTACGATCGACGGCATGAAGCGACAGGCGGACCTCACGAAGCGGCGGGCAGTCGACCTGTGCCGCGTCGCCGCCATGCTCTGTCGTCATGTCTGACGGGAAGCGCTCCCTTTTCGCTCCGAGAAGCAAGCCTTCCCCCGTCTCGTCTCCCATCCCACCTGCTGCGCAGCGCCGCGCGCTTTCCCCGCCGCGCGCGCCGGCAAGCGCTTGCGCACGTTCCGCAACTGCCCCGGAGGAGAACAGCATGAGCCGCAGTGACGTCCTGGTGGACGCCGACTGGGTACAGGCCCGCATCGACGCAGGCGACCCCAAGACCGTCCTCGTCGAGGTCGACGAGGACACCTCCGCGTACGACAAGAACCACATCAAGACCGCCGTCCGGATCGACTGGAAGCGCGACCTGCAGGACCCGGTCCGCCGCGACTTCGTGGACCAGGCCGGCTTCGAGGAGCTGCTCTCCTCGAAGGGCATCGCCAACGACGACACCGTCGTCCTCTACGGCGGCAACAACAACTGGTTCGCCGCGTACGCCTACTGGTACTTCAAGCTCTACGGCCACCAGGACGTGAAGCTCCTCGACGGCGGCCGCAAGAAGTGGGAGCTGGACTCCCGCGACCTGGTCGCCGAGGTCCCGCAGCGCCCCCGCACCGAGTACCGCGCCCGGCCGCAGGACACCTCCATCCGCGCCTTCCGCGACGACGTCGTGGCCGCGATCGGCGAGCTCAACCTCGTCGACGTCCGCTCCCCCGACGAGTTCAGCGGCAAGCTGCTCGCCCCGGCGCACCTCCCCCAGGAGCAGTCGCAGCGCCCCGGCCACGTGCCGACCGCGCGCAACATCCCCTGGTCGAAGTCGGCCAACGACGACGGCACCTTCAAGACCGACGAGGAGCTGAAGGCGCTCTACGAGGGCGAGGGCGTGGACCTGTCGAAGGACACCATCGCCTACTGCCGGATCGGTGAGCGCTCCGCGCACACCTGGTTCGTGCTGCACGAGCTGCTCGGCCAGCAGAACGTCAGGAACTACGACGGTTCCTGGACCGAGTACGGCTCCCTCGTCGGCGTGCCGATCGAGCTCGGCGCCCACTGAACCTCCCGACCGCGACAGAAGGATCCCCCATGTGTGGAGCAAAGGCCGGCGGCCCCGACGCCTCGACGATCAAGCCCGGTGAGACCACGATCCAGGGCTCGGTGACCCGCGACGGCGAGCCCGTCACCGGTTACGTGCGCCTGCTGGACGCGACCGGCGAGTTCACCGCCGAGGTGCCCACGTCCGCGACCGGGCAGTTCCGCTTCTACGCGGCGGAAGGCACGTGGACGGTGCGCGCGCTGGTGCCCGGTGCGACGGCCGACCGCAAGGTCGTGGCGCGGCAGGGCGGCCTGACCGAGGTCGCCATCGCCGTCTGACGACGGGCGTCACGGACGCCACCGACGGCCGGAGGGCCGCATCCCGGGTTGGACGCCGTGGGGGGTGCGGCCCTTCGCGCCGCCGCCGTACCGTGGACGTATGTACGCGCGGCGGCGTCATCTGTACTTCGCCATGATGGGCACCTGCATCGGACTGTTCGTCCTGGCGTGGGCCGTCGTGCGCCTGTGGTCCGTGCCCGCCGCGGTGGGGATGTGCCTCTTCGCCATGGTCATCCCGCCCGTCGCCGCCATCGTCGCCAACCGCCGGGGGCCGGACGACCGCTGGTGGGACGACCCCTCCGGCGACCCGAAGTCGGACGAGTGGTGGGACGAGCTCGACGGCAAGAAGAGGCACTGAGGCCGTCGCGGCCTCAGCCGGCGCCGCTAGTACACGAGCGCCTGCACGCCGTCCGCCATCGCCTCCTGGACGAAGACCTGCGCGCCGGCGATCCGCGCGCCCTCGATCAGGTCCTTCTCCTCGATGCCGCGGCGCGCCGCGCACTGCGTGCACAGCGTGATCTTCCCGCCGCCGGCCTTGATGCCCTCGATGAGGTCGGGCAGCGGTGCCGCGTGCGGCAGCTCGAACTCGGCCGCCCGCCCCGGCAGCACGAACCACGACGCCTCACCGGTCAGCCACAGGGACACCTCGACCCCGCTCGCCACGGCGACGGCCGCCACCGTGAACGCCTGCGAACACCGCTCGGGCGCGTCCGCGCCCGCCGTCACCTTGATCACCAGCTTCTTGGCCATGCCAGGCACTCTAGCCCCGCGGCCGCACGGGCGGGCGGCCGCGACCGCCCTCCCCCGGCGGCCACGATCCACCTCGCAGAGCCGCCGGAACCGGGGCCGACTAGACTCGGGACCGGTCCGTACATCCGTGACCGGTCCGTACACCCTCACTCCCGACGAGGAGCGCGCTCGTGCTTGAGGCAGTCTTCACCACCCTGCTCGTCCTGGTCGCCGTCGGCGTTCTCGCCTTCACCGGTCTGACCTGGAAGAAGCTGTACCAGGGCCAGCGCTGACCCGACCAGTTACCCGTCCTCGCACAGATCGTCTGAGCCCATGATCGAGATTCCGTCCGACCTCCACCCGGACCTCGTGCCCCTCGCCTTCCTCCTCGGTAAGTGGGAGGGTGCGGGCGTCGCCGACTTCCCCGGTGCCGAGAAGTGCAACTTCGGGCAGGAGGTCGTCTTCAGCCACGACGGCCGTGACTTCCTGGAGTACACGTCGCACAGCTGGGTGCTCGACGGCGAGGGCAAGATGGTGCGCCCGCTGGAGACCGAGACCGGCTACTGGCGGATCGACAAGGACCGCAAGGTCGAGATCGTCATGGTCCGCGACGCCGGCGTCGCCGAGGTCTGGTACGGCGAGCTGGCCGACCAGAAGCCGCAGATCGACCTGGCCACGGACGCGGTCGCGCGCACCGAGGCCTCCGGCCCGTACAGCGGCGGCAAGCGCCTGTACGGCTATGTCAAGGGCGACCTGATGTGGGTCGGCGAGAAGGCCACCCCCGAGGTGCCGCTGCGCCCCTACATGTCGGCGCACCTGAAGAAGATCGCCGACCAGAAGAGCCTCCAGGAGTGGGCGGCGAGCCTGCCCGAGGACGCTCCGGACGGCGTCGCCTTCTACAACCCGGACGGCACGCCCTACACCGGCTGAGCCGCCCGCTCCACCGTTCCGCAGTGCCCCGTGGGAGAAGCCGGTCGAAGTCCGGCGCTGACCCGCAACGGTAGGCGGAGAGGCCCTTCGGGGCCTTTTCCGTAAGCCCGATCGCCCACGGCGCGCATGATCCCCGTACAACTCGCCGTGGACTGCGAGGGGACCACCCGGGCGCACGACCGCACCCTCCCCGGGCCGCTCCTCCGTACGTACGGACGCGGCCCGAGGCGAAGGCGCACCCGTGTCGACAGATCTCCCGGTCCTCCGCACCGAAGGTCCCGGCTCCGCGCCCGGCGCGCCGCCGGGGCCCGGCGCTCCACCGCCCCGCCGGCTGCCGCTGCCGCCGCTGCTGGCCGGGCTGACGGCCGCGCTCCTCGCCTCCGTCCTCTGCGGCACCGGCCTCGGCGCCGCGGGCGTCACGTGGGGCGAGACGCTGCGCTACCTGCAGGCCGGGCTGACCGGCGGGATCATCACGCCCGGCGAGGTCTCCGCGTACACCATCGTCTGGGAACTGCGCTTCCCGCGCGCCCTGCTGGCCGCCGTCGTGGGCGCGGGGCTCTCCGCCGTCGGCGTGGCCGTGCAGGCCATGGTCCGCAACGCCCTCGCCGACCCGTTCGTGCTGGGCATCTCCTCCGGCGCCGCGATCGGCGCGAACGCCGTCCTGCTGTTCGGCGCGCTGGCCTCGCTGGGGGTCTGGGCGCTGTCCGGGGCGGCGTTCGTCTCGGCGCTCGCCGCGATGGTGCTGGTCTACCTGGCGGCGCGCACCCCGCAGGGCCTGACCCCGCTGCGGCTGGTCCTCACCGGCTCGGCGATGTACTACGGGTTCTCCGCCGTCACCACCCTGATGATCTTCAGCGCCGACCGGGGCGAGGCGGCCCGCTCGGCGATGATGTGGCTGCTCGGCAGCCTCGGCGGCGCCACCTGGGCGTCCCTGCCGATCGCGGCCGCGGTCGTGCTGGCCGGCATCGGCGCCCTGCTGTGGACGGCGCGCGGCCTCAACGCGCTGGCCATGGGCGACGAGACGGCCGCCGCGCTCGGCGTGGACCCGGACCGGATGCGCCGCGGGCTGTTCGTCCTGGCGGCGGCCGTCACCGGCGCCGTCGTCGCCGTCAGCGGCGCCATCGGCTTCGTCGGCCTGATGGTCCCGCACGTCACCCGGATGCTCGTCGGCGCCGACCACCGCCGCGTGCTCGCCGTGGCACCGCTGCTGGGCGCCGTGCTGCTGGTGTGGGTCGACATCGCCTCCCGGCTGCTGCTCGCGCCCGTCGAACTGCCCGTCGGCGTCCTCACCGCCCTCATCGGCGTGCCCTGCTTCGTCCTGCTCATGCGGCGCCGCCGCTACACCTTCGGATGCGCCTGATGGAGGTCGGGATCGAGGACCTGTCGGTCGAGGTCGCGGGCGCCCGGCTGGTGTCCGGCATCAGCCTGCGCGCCGGGAGCGGGCGGTTCGTCGGCCTCATCGGCCCCAACGGCAGCGGCAAGTCCACCCTGCTGCGCTGCGCCTACCGGGCGCTGCGGCCCGCCGCCGGCACCGTCCGCCTGGACGGCGACGACCTGCACGCCCTGGGCGCCCGGGAGGGCGCGCGCAGGCTGGCGGCGCTGCCGCAGGAGTCGGCGAGCGAGTTCGACTTCACGGCCGCCGAGGTCGTCGCCATGGGGCGGCTGCCGCACCAGCGCTCCGGCGGCCGGGCCACGGCCCGCGACGGCGAGGTGTGCGCGGCGGCGCTGGAGCGCGTCGGCGCCGGGCACCTGGCCGGGCGGAGCTTCCCGACGCTGTCCGGCGGCGAGAAGCAGCGCGTGCTGATCGCCCGCGCGCTGGCCCAGGAGCCGAAGGTGCTGGTCCTGGACGAGCCCACCAACCACCTGGACATCGCCCAGCAGCTGGAGGTGCTGGCGCTGGTGCGGGACGCGGGGCTGACGGTCCTGGCCGCCCTGCACGACATCGACCTGGCCGCCGCGCACTGCGACGAGCTGTACGTGATCCGGGCCGGGCGCATCGTCGCGTCCGGGCCGCCGGACGAGGTGCTGACCGCCGGGCTGCTCGCCGACGTGTTCGGCGTCCGGGCGCACCGCGTGCCGCACCCCGAGACCGGCGCGACGCGCCTGCTCTTCGACCGCCTGCCCGCCTCGTAGCACCTGCCCGCTTCGTACGCCTGGCTCGCCTCGTACCGCCTGCCCTCTTCGTAAGGACCCCGCATGGCCCTGCGCACCGCCCGTACCGCCCTCGCCCTTCTGACCGCCCTCGCCCTGGCCACCGGCTGCGGGGCGAAGGTCGCCGAGCGCGCCGACGCGGAGACCTCCGGAGGAAAGGCCCCGGGGCACTACCCCGTGACCATCGAGAACTGCGGGGTGAGGACGACGTACGACAAGGCTCCGCAGCGCGTGGTCACCAACGACGTCGGCATCGCCGAGATCATGTTCGCGCTCGGCCTGGAGGACCGCATGGCCGGCTACGTGGCCCCGGACTACCGCGCCGACCGCGCGTCGGTGCCGTGGAAGGACGGCTACGAGAAGGTGAAGTGGCTCTCCAAGAAGGAGATCACCAAGGAGCTCGTGCTGGACGCCAAGGCCGACCTGGTCTTCGCCGGCTGGAACTACGGCTTCGCCGAGGGCCGGGGCTTCACCCCCGACGCCCTGAAGAAGCTCGGCGTCGGCTCGTACGTGCTCACCGAGTCCTGCCGCAACGGCGGGGCGGGCAAGGCGCGCGGCGTGATGCCGCCCCTGGAGGCCCTCTACACGGACCTCACCACGCTCGGGAAGGTCTTCGACGTGGAGGACCGGGCGGCGAAGCTCGTCGCGGGCTTCAAGAAGCAGGTCGCCGAAGCGCAGGCCGGGGTGCCGGCGGACGGGAAGCGGCCCACCGTCTTCCTCTACGACGACGGCCGCGACAAGGCCGTCACCTCCGGCGCCTACGCCGGCCCGCACGACATCATCACCAAGGCCGGCGGCGACCACGTGATGAAGGACCTCAAGGACACCTGGCCCTCGGTCGGCTGGGAGACCGTCGTCGAGCGCAACCCCGACGTCATCGTCATCAACAACTACGGCGACGTGACGGCCGGGCAGAAGAAGGAGTTCCTGAAGTCGTACCCGCCGCTCGCGGACGTCTCGGCCGTCAAGAACGACCGGATCTTCGTCCTCGACTACGTCGATCTCGTCGAGAGCCCCCGCAACCCGGCGGCCATCGCCGCGCTCGCCCGCTATCTCAAGGGGGTCAGGGAGCAGTGACGCTGCCTAGACTGGTGGAGTGGTGGACACCGACTGGCAGAGCAACCTCCGTAGGCGCGGATACCGGCTGACGCCGCAGCGCCAGCTCGTCCTGGAGGCGGTCGACCGGCTGGAGCACGCGACCCCGGACGACATCCTCACCGAGGTCCGGCGCACCGCCGGCGGGGTCAACATCTCCACGGTCTACCGGACCCTGGAGCTGCTGGAGGAGCTGGGCCTGGTCAGCCACGCCCACCTCGGGCACGGCGCCCCGACCTACCACCTCGCCGACCGGCACCACCACATACACCTGGTCTGCCGGGACTGCACGGGCGTCGTCGAGGCCGACCTGTCCGTGGCCGCGGAGTTCACGGACCGGCTCCGCGCGGAGTTCGGCTTCGAGACCGACATGAAGCACTTCGCGATCTTCGGCCAGTGCCGGGACTGCGCCGCCGGGCACGCCTCGAAGGAGCCGCCGGCCGCGCCGTAGGCTTGGCCGCATGCCGTGTGAATCGAAAGCCAGCCCGCTGCTGTCGCTGCCCGGCGCCGTCGCCGCCGAAGCCCCGGACGAAGGGGTCGCCGCGCACTACGGCGACCTGTTCCGCGAACAGCGCGCGCTCGCCGGCGGGACCGGTTTCGTCGACCTCTCGCATCGCGGGGTCGTCACCGTCACCGGGCCCGACCGGCTGAGCTGGCTGCACCTCCTGCTCACCCAGCACGTCAGCGACCTGCCGCCCGGCCGGGCCACGGAGGCGCTGATCCTCTCCGCCCACGGGCACATCGAGCACGCGCTCTCCCTCGTGGACGACGGGGAGACCGTCTGGGCCCACGTCGAACCGGGCACCCAGGACGCGCTCATCGCCTACCTGGAGAGCATGAAGTTCTTCTACCGCGTCGAGGTGGCCGACCGTACGGACGACTTCGCGGTGGTCTACCTGCCCGCGGGTTCGATCACGGAAGCGCCCGAGGGAGTCCTGGCGCGCGAGACGGCGCACGGGCGGGACCTGTTCCTGCCGCGCGCGCTGCTGGAGCCGTTCGCGGCGGCGCACGGCCCGGCCGCGGGCGTCCTCGCCCACGAGGCGCTCCGGGTGGAGGCGCACCGCCCCCGGCTCGGCCTGGAGACCGACCACCGGACGATCCCGCACGAGCTGGGCCTGATCGGCACCGCCGTCCACCTCCAGAAGGGCTGCTACCGCGGCCAGGAGACCGTGGCCCGCGTCCACAACCTGGGGAAGCCGCCGCGCCGGCTGGTCTTCCTGCACCTGGACGGCAGCGAGGTGTCGCTCCCCGCGCACGGGGCCCCCGTGCGGCTGGCCTCGGACGGCCCGGAAGGCCGCCAGCTGGGCTTCGTGACCACCGCGGTCCGCCACTACGAACTGGGCCCGATCGCCCTGGCCCTGGTCAAGCGGAACGTCGCGGTGGACGCGGCGCTGCTGGTGGGCGAGAAGACGGCGGCGACGCAGGAGGTCGTGGTCGAGCCGTAACGCCGTCCGGCGGGGCGCGCGGGCACACGGCCCGCGCGCGGGCCGGCCCCGTCAGACCTCGATCAGCACCGTGAACGGCCCGTTGTTCGTCAACGAGACCTTCATGTCCGCGCCGAAGCGGCCCGTCTCCACCTGCGCCCCCAGCGCCCGGAGGTGAGCGACGACGGCGTCGACCAACGGCTCGGCCACCGCGCCGGGAGCCGCCGCGTTCCACGTGGGCCGCCGCCCCTTCCGGGCGTCACCGTAGAGAGTGAACTGCGAGATCACCAGCAGCGGCGCCCCCACGTCCGAACACGACTTCTCGTCCTCGAGGACCCGTACGGACCACAGCTTGCGGGCGAGCTGCTCCGCCTTCGCCGGGGTGTCGTCGTGCGTCACGCCGACGAGGACGCACAGCCCCTGTCCGATGATCTCTCCGACGGTCTCGCCGTCGACGACGACCCGCGCCCCGTCCACCCTCTGCACCACTGCACGCATACGGACCATGATGCCTTGCGTCCATCCAGGGCCGTTCGGGTGCGGAGACCCTGCGCGGGGAGCTCGCACGGTGGCACGATGCGTGCAGGCGGTGCCGTGTCCGGGCACAGGTGATGCGGTCGCACACCGCCAGAGGGGAAACGGAAGACGCGCATGACCACACCCATTGAGGACGGCCCCATGCTCAAGGCAGCCGACAGCCTGCAGCCCAGGCCGCCGAGCCAGCGTTCCGGCCGGCTGGCGGACGTCCCCGGCCGCGGCCTCGGCGAGCTGAGCCTGGTGGAGCTGCGCGCCCTGCGCCGGGACGCGCAGCGGGACGAGGCGGACCTCAGTTACGTGCGGCGGCTCCTCCAGGGCCGGATCGACATCCTCCGGGCCGAGCTGACCCGGCGGTCCTCGCCGGGCTCCCCGGTGATGGCCCGCCTGGTCGTGGAGCGCCTGTCGGAGATCCTCGCGGACGGCCCGGCGGACCACCGCTCGTCCGCCCGCCACGTGACGGTGGGCACGCCGCACAGCGAGGAGTACCGGCGGCTGGCCGAGGACATGCTGTCGGAGGTCGAGCTGTCGGACCTGGGTGCCCGGACGGACAGCGAGCTGCACGAGGCCATGGGCCGCCTGGCGTCGTACGAGCGGCAGGTGTCGGTGCGGCGGCAGCACCTGCAGCGCACGGCGGACGACTGCAGCGCCGAGATCGCCCGCAGGTACCGCGAGGGGGAGGCCCAGGTGGACGACCTCCTCGTCTGACACGGAGGGCGCGGCGGCGCGCGGAAATCCGCGTGCGGTCGCGGCGGCCGCGCGCCTAGCGTCCGGGCCATGAGCATCGACGTCCGCACGATTACCGAAGACGACCTCCCCGACTGGATCCGGGCCCGGCGCACCGGCTATGTCATGCCGCCCACGCCGGGCAAGACCGAGATCGCGTTCCGCCGCGAGCTCATGGACTTCCCGCGCGCCCAGGGCGCGTTCGACGACGGCCGCTGCGTGGCCACGTACCGCAGCTTCACGCAGCGGCTGAGCGTCCCCGGCGGGGCGTCGGTGACCACGAACGCCATCAGCAACGTCAGCGTCTCGGCCACACACCGCCGCCGCGGCCTGCTCAGCCGCATGATCGACCGCGATCTGCGGGAGGCCGCGGAGCGCGGCGACGCCGCGGCCACGCTGGTCGCCGCCGAGTACCCGATCTACGGCCGCTACGGCTTCGGCCCGGCCACCCGGGTCACGGAGTGGGAGGTGGACGTGCCCCGCGCGGGCGTCGACCCGCGCTACGCGGGCCCGGGCGACGGCGGGCGGGTCGATTACGTGGACGTCGCCGAACTCCGGCAGCTCGGCCCCGCGCTGTACGAGCGGGTACGCGCCGGCCGGCACGGCCTCGTCGACCGATCGGACGTGTGGTGGCGGCGGAACACCGGTGCCCTCCCGATCGACGACGTGCCCTGGACCGAGCCGTCCGCCGTGGTCTACCGGGCGGCGGACGGCACCGGCCGCGTCGACGGGATGCTCGTCTTCACCGCCGACGACAGGTGGGAGGCCAAGCTGCCGCACCAGACGGCGACCGTGCTGGACCTCGTCGCGGTCTCCCCCGCCGCCGAGCGCGCCCTGTGGCTGTTTCTGCTGTCCGTGGACTGGATCACCCGCGTCCGCACGGGGTACCGCGCCCCGGACGACCTCCTGCCGGACCTGCTGCCGGATCCGCGGGCCGCGCGCGTCGTCACGGACGCCGACCTGCTGTGGCTGCGGCCGCTGGACGTACCGCAGCTGCTGCGGGCCCGTACGTACCCGGTCGCCGGAGCGCTCGTCCTCGACGTCACCGACCCGGACGGCCCGGCCGCGGGACGCTTCCTGCTGGACGCGGGACCCGGCGGCGCCTCCTGCACCCGCACGGCGCGGCCGGCCGATCTGACGCTGCCCGCCGGGGCGCTGGGCAGCCTCTTCCTCGGCGACGAGTCCGCGGTGCGGCTGGCGGCGCTGGGCCGGGTGACGGAGGAGCGCCCCGGCGCGGCGGCCCGTGCGGATGCACTGCTGCGCACGGGCCGGCGGCCGTGGTGCGCCGACATCTTCTGACCGGCATCTTCTGACCGGCATCTTCTGACCGGCATCTTCTAAGTGACATTCGATACCGGGACTTTCCCGGGCACTTACCCCACTTCGATCACCGCCCCTTGACCTCAACCGGACTTGAGATTCCAGACTTCCCTTCAACGGATCGGCTCGTGGGCCGGCATCCACCCGCCCACCACTCCCAGAAGGGCCCCTCGTGTCCGAGAGCAGCTACCGCCTCGCCGTGATCGTCGGTTCCACCCGCGACGGGCGCTTCGCCCCCACCGTCGCCAAGTGGTTCACGGACCAGGTCGCCCGGCACGGCGGCATAGACGTCGACCTGATCGACCTCGACCGGCACCCCCTGCCGGTGAAGCTCGGCGGCGAGCCGACCGCCGAGGACGCCGCGGTGCTCGCCGAGGTGTCGCCCCGGCTGGAGCAGGCCGACGCGTTCGTCGTCCTGACGCCCGAGTACAACCACAGCTACCCGGCGTCCCTGAAGACCCTCATCGACTTGCACTACACCCAGTGGCGCGCCAAGCCCGTCGGCTTCGTCTCGTACGGCGGCCTCTCCGGCGGCCTGCGCGCGGTCGAGCACCTGCGGCCGGTCTTCACCGAGCTGCACGCCGTCCCCATCCGCGAGCAGATCAGCCTGCACAGCCCCTGGGGCAAGTTCGACGAGGAGGGGCAGCACCTGGACGCGGCGGCGGGCGAGGACGCGGCGGGCGCGGCGAAGGTCATGCTGGACCAGCTGACCTGGTGGGCCCTGTCCCTGCGGGAGGCGCGCGCCGCCCGCCCGTACGGCGCCTGACCGGCGCCGCACACACGAACTCCTGTCCCCGGCCCTACCCCCGTTGGGGCCGGTGACAGGCACATCGTGCCGAGCGGGCGCGCTCCATCACCCTCCTCCGGAGGACTGCCCGTCAGATACCCCCGGACGGGGTTGATTTGGGAATCGCGGCCGCGCCCTCGACGCGGCCCCGGCACCCCTGTCCGCCCGGGGCAAGGAGCGCCTCGCCGGCCCGGCCGCGGAAGCGGAAGGTCACTCGTCGCCGGCCGGTTTCGCGACCCGGTAACGCAGGTGGGTGACGCCCGTGCCCTCGACCACCCGGGTGGGCCCCTCGAACCGCACCGGCGTGCCGCCGAGCTCGCCGAACAGCGTCTTCCCCGCGCCCAGGACGACCGGCACCAGCTCGACGCCGACCTCGTCGAGCAGGCCGGCCTCCAGGCACTGGCGGGCCATCTGCCCGCCGTTGACCGCCACGTTCTTGTCCCCGGCCAGCTCCCGCGCCCTGGCGACCGCCGCCTCGATCCCGTCGGTGACGAAGACGAAGTTCTCGTCGTCCTCGGGGCGGTCGTCCGGGCGCCGGTGGGTGAGCACGACGGTGGTCACGTCCATCGGGTGACGCCCGCCCCAGGCGCCCGTCCGGTCGTACAGGTACCGCCCGACGACCAGCGCGCCGGTGTTCTCCCACTCCGGCTTGATCAGCGCGGCGCTCGCGGCGGAGACGCGGATCGGCGGCGCGCTGCTACCGGCCGTCGGGATCTCGACGTCACCGTTGCCGTACCACTGGAACAGCAGGTCGAAGCCGCTCTCGTCCGGTCCGGCGATGTAGCCGTCGAGGGACATCGTCGCGCCGGTGATGACCTTGCCCATCGGGTTGTCTCCTTCGCAGTCCGCGGGTGACGCCCTCGGCATCAGAGCTGATGTCCAGTGGCTGATGTCAGTGGCTGATGTCAGTGAAGCACCGCGGGCCCCGGCGAGCGCCCTGCCTGCTGTCCGGCGGTGGCGGGACGTTGTACGAGGGTGATGTCCACGCCGCGGGCGCTCTGGTGGTACGCCGGGGAGAAGCCGGCGCGGGTGAGGGCCCGTTCCTGCGCTGCGGCAGTACGGGCGGCGGCCTGGCGGGCGCCGCCGGAGAGGTGGTTGCAGGTGATGTGCCAGACGCGGTTCGTGCGGGTCAGGCGCTGTTCCAGAAGGCCCGGGCCGGCGGGCAGGTTGTCCAGTGCGCCGACAGCGGCGGCCGTCCGGGCCTTGCCCAGGTCGGGGCGGTGCATGAAGGCCTCTTTGAAGGCGGTGGCGATCAGGCCGCACCGGGCCCCGCTGAAGAGCACGGCGTCACCGGGGGCGTCGTGGATGCGCAGGGTCCTGATCAGGGCGCGGGTGTCCCACGGGCGGCTGTCCTCCTGGCGTATGGCCTGGTGGGACGAGGCGAGGGGAACGGCCGCCAGGAGCACGAGCAGCAGTTGCAGGCGCGGGGAGGCGACGGTGGCGGCCGTCGCGAGCAGCAGGGCCAGGGCCGGCAGGCAGAACAGCAGGTAGCGGTAGGCGAAGAGGGGGTGGCCGAGCGAGACGGCCGCCAGGAGCAGCGGGGGGACGGTCAGCCAGGGCACGCCCACCGCGAGGGCCAGAGGCGGGGCCTTGCGCCGGCGTACGGCGAGGAGGGTGAGGGCGCTGAGGGCGCTGAGGGTGAGCAGGAGCTTCAGCGCGGTGGGGAGGGTGTCCTGGCCGGGGGTGAGGAGCCAGGTGAAGTAGCTGAACGGGGTTCCGGCGGTGACCGGCGCCGCCTCGCCCACGGCGGAGCTCTGGGCCGAGCTGAGGATCAGCAGCGGGACGACGGCGGCGACGCCCGCGGCCTGGGCCGTCAGCAGGCGTACGACGGTGCGGCGGTCCGGGCGCCGGAGGGCCACGGTGACCGCGTGCGCGGCCACCAGCAGCAGCCCCATCAGGTTGAACCAGCCCAGCAGGGCGAGCAGCACGGCATAGCCGGCCGCCCACCGGCCTTGGGCGCGACCGGACAGGGCCTTCACCAAGGCGCACGTGGCCAGCACCGCGACCGCCATGACGAAGGCGAACGAGCGGGCCTCCTGCGCGTAGCGCGACGCGGTCGGCAGAACGGCGAGGAGCAGCCCGGCGCACAGCCCGAGGCGCGGACCGCCGAGCAGCCGTCCCAGCCAGGTGAGGCCGGCCGCCGCGACGGCCACCGCCATCGCGGAGGGCACCCGCGCGGTGAACTCGTTGAGCCCGCCGTTCAGCTGCCCGACCAGGTACATCAGCACGTAGTGCAGACCGTGCACCGCGTCGACCCGCCCCAGCAGCTCCGTCATCTGCGGCCAGGACCGCCGTGCCACGTCGATGGTGACGATCTCGTCGGTCCATGCGGAGGCGTTCGTGTTGCCCCACACCCCGAGGCAGAGCGCCAGGACCGGCGGCACCCACCCGGCCGCACGCATCCAGCGGACACGGCCGGCGGAGAGGCCGGGTATGACCGGCACGGCGGTACGAGATGAGGTAGTAGAGGCCACAGTCACTTCAGCACACTATGTGAAGTACATACCGAATCTCCAAGAACGGTGCGCGCCCGGCGCGCGGCCCCACGACACCGAGAACACTTTTGCAAGCAGCTGCTTGCAAAAGTTAGCAACGTGGGGCAGCATCGGAGCATGGCTTCACTCAACGTCGGCAATCTCGGCGAGTATCTGCGCGAGCAGCGGCGCAATGCGCAGCTCACCTTGCGGCAGCTCGCCGATGCCGCCGGAGTGTCCAACCCGTATCTCAGCCAGATCGAGCGCGGCCTGCGGAAGCCGAGCGCCGAGATCCTGCAGCAGCTCGCGAAGGCGCTGCGGATCTCCGCCGAGACCTTGTACGTGCAGGCCGGGATCCTCGACGAGCGGGACCGGGACGAGGCGGAGGTCCGCAGTGTGATCCTCGCCGACCCCTCGATCAACGAGCAGCAGAAGCAGGTGCTGCTGCAGATCTACGAGTCCTTCCGCAAGGAGAACGGGCTCGCTACGGACGACGCCAGCAAACCTTCCAGCTGACCCGGGAGAACCATCGTCATGGCCATCACCAAGCAGGACGTCCTCACCGCCGCCACCGACACGGCCTACGCCGCGGCCGGCGCCGCGGACCTCACCGCGGAGAAGCTCGGGCAGTTCATCACCGAGGCCCCCGAGCGCCTCGAAAAGCTGAAGAAGGCCGACCCCAAGGTCGTGGGCGAGCGGGCGAAGCAGCAGGCCAAGGAGGCGCAGGCCACCCTGACCGCGAAGTTCAACGAGGTCGTCGGCACCCTCGACAGCGACGTGAAGAACTTCGGCCAGACCGCGCAGGACCTCGCCCTCAAGGGCGTCGGCCAGGCCGTGGGTTACGTGGCGGCCGCCGGTGAGCAGTTCGAGAAGCTGGCCGAGCGCGGCCGGGTGGCCGTGCGGCAGTGGCGCGGCGAGGCCGCCGACGAGTTCCAGGACATCGCCGTGGCCATCGAGCCGGAGCCGGAGAGCGGCAAGCCGGCGGACGAGAAGGCCACCGAGGCCAAGGCGGACAACGGCAAGGCCGCCGAGGACAAGCCGGCCGAGGGCACGGCGGCCGACGACAAGACCGCCGCCGCCCGCAAGCCCGCCGCCAAGAAGACGGCCGCCACCAAGAAGGCCGACGACAAGACCGGCGAGTAACCGCAGCTCACGGGCCCCTGCGGACGGGCCGGGCACATTTCGCGTGCCCGGCCCGTTCTCCGGGTACGGTGACGGACGGAAAAGGCCGGGAACGGAACGGGCCGGAAGAGAGCACTCCGCTCAGGCGGAGGTAATCCGCGAGGTGGGCGACGTGCTGCTGGAAGCCTTCGGCGAAGTCATGTACTGGGTGTCGGTCGGCCTGCTGCTCTTCAGCCTGTTCGCGTTCGTCAACGCGGCCGTCCACCGCGAGGACGCCTACCGCGCCGCGGACAAACAGACCAAGCCCTTCTGGCTGATCATCCTCGGCGTCGCCGTCGCCCTGAACCTGTTCATGGGCATCATGAGCTTCCTGCCGCTCCTCGGCCTGGTCGCCACGATCGTCTACGTCGTGGACGTCCGGCCCGCGCTCAAGCAGGTCTCGGGCGGCCGCGGCCCCCGCCGCCGCGGCGGCGGATCCAGCTCGGACGGCCCCTACGGGCCGTACAACGGCCGCCGCTGACGCCGGAGGCCCCGCGAAGGATGCCCGGCGGGCATCCGAGAACGCCGGAGCACGCCCGGTGGACAGGGCCCGCCGCTCACGTCCGTACCGGTCGTGCGGCCGCCCGCCCGGCCGGCCAGTGCGGCCGGGCGCTCTCAGCGGGAGCCCGGCCGCCCCGGTCGAGCAGCAGCACGGCGAGGTCGTCCGTCAGGTCCCCGCCGTTGAGGGCCTGCACCTCGGCGACCGTCGCGTCCAGGAGCTCCTCGCCGCGCAGCCCCTCCGCGAGCCGGCGGCTGATCAGTTCGACCATGCCCTCCTGGCCCAGGCGCCGCGCACCGGCACCGATCCTGCCCTCGATCAGCCCGTCCGTGTACATCAGCAGGCTCCACAGGCCGCCGAGTTCGACCTGGCGGCGCGGCCAGCGGGCGCGCCGGAGCAGGCCGAGCGCGGGGCCGCCGTCCTCCTGGGGCAGCAGGTGCGGGTCCCGTCCGGGACGGACGAGCAGCGGGGCGGGGTGGCCGGCGAGGCTGAGGCCCGCGCGGCGCCCGTCCGCCGATATGTCGACGGCGCACAGCGTCGCGAAGGTCTCGTCGTCGGCGCGCTCGTGCTCCAGCACCTGCTGGAGGGTGGCGAGCAGCTCGTCGCCGCAGAGCCCGGCGAAGGTCAGGGCCCGCCAGGCGATGCGGAGCTCGACGCCGAGGGCGGCCTCGTCGGGGCCGTGGCCGCTGACGTCGCCGATCATCGCGTGGACGGTGCCGTCGGGCGTCCGGACCATGTCGTAGAAGTCGCCGCCGAGCAGGGCGCGGCTGCGGCCGGGCCGGTAGCGGGCGGCGAAGCGCAGGCCGGAGCCGGCGAGCAGCGGGGTGGGCAGCAGGCCGCGCTCCAGGCGGGCGTTCTCCTGGGCGCGCAGCCGGGACTCGGTGAGCTGCCGCTGGGTGAGGTCGGCGCGCTTGCGCTCGACGGCGTAGCGGATGGCCCGGCTGAGGACCCGCCCGTCGAGCTCGTCGCGGGAAAGGTAGTCCTGGGCGCCGACCCGTACGGCTTCGGCGGCGCGCTCGGTGTCCGCCTCGGCGGTCAGCGCGAGCACGGCGTGGTGCGGGGCGAGGCGCAGCACCTGGCGCAGCGTGTCCAGCTCGTCGGGGCGGTCGCCCGCCCGCGGCGTGCCGCCGGCCGGGCCGCCGGTCGCTCCGGCGTCCGCGAGGTCGAGGAGGATGCAGTGGACGTCGTCGGTGAGGAGGCGCTCGGCCTCGGTGAGGTTGCGGGCGGTGCGGATCCGGACGGGACTGCCCACGGCCCCCGACATCTCGGTGATGTCCGGCATCGAGAGCGGCCCGCCGGGGTCGCCTTCGATCACCAGGAGGTTGAGCCCGGTGTCGGGCGACGCGGGCACCGGCTCCGCGGACCTCGGCACGGGTACGGACATGTCTTCGGTTTCCTTCCTCCCCCGGCAAGCGCCGGGGGTGCCTCCGCCCCCTGAGGCACAGCACCCGGCCGAACGGCGGGGTGCCGAACGCGACCCTAGCGGCAGGGCACGGTCGAACGGAATGGAGCGGAGCCACTCGCCGCTGTCATATGCCCTAGCCGGAGCGGCATTTGGCGCGCGAGGGGAGAAACACCCGATGACAAACATCACCCCGACGGGGGCCCCGCCGTGCGACCTGCGTCACACCCGCGGACGCCACCCCGCGGACACCGCCCCGCGCGCGGCACCGTCACCCCGGCCGGACGACCCCCAGCACCGGCATCGACCCCGCCCCCGCGATCGTCACCTGGCGGCCCGGCCGCGGCGCGTGCACGATCGCGCCGTCGCCCACGTACATCCCGACGTGGCTCGCGTCGGCGAAATAGATGATCAGGTCGCCCGGCCGCATGTCCTTGAGGTCCACCTTCGGCAGCAGGCGCCACTGGTCCTGCGAGGTGCGCGGGATCGCGCGGCCCGCGGCCGCCCAGGCCCTGAGCGTCAGCCCGGAGCAGTCGTACGCGTCCGGCCCCTCCGCGCCCCACACGTAGTTCTTGCCGATCTGGGCCGTCGCGAAGCCGACCGCGCGGCTGCCGTCGGCGGTGGCCGCGCCCGAGCCCTTGAGCCCGGCACCCTTCACCGCCTCCGAGGCGAGCCACTTCTGCTGCGCCTGGCGGGCCCGCTCCTCCTCCAGCAGGCGCAGCCGCTCCCGCTCCTTCTCCTCCAGCTTCGACTCCAGCTCCTTGGCGGCCGCGAGCTTCGCCTCGATCTCCTTCTTCGCGCCCTCCTTCTTGCGGCGCTCGCCGTCGAGGGTCTTCCAGCGCTCGCCGGCGGCCTTGGCGTAGCCGTCGAGGGCCTTCTGGACGGCGGCGACCTCGGTGATCAGCCCGCGCGTCGCCGCCTGCCCCTTGTGGGTGAGGGCGACGCCGTCGAAGAAGCTCTCGGGGGAGCCGGAGAGGAGGAGCCGGATCTGGGGCGGCATGCTGTTGTCGCGGTACTGGGCGCGGGCCAGGGAGCCGGCCTGGCTCTTGAGGCGGTTCATCCGCTCCTGGGCGGCGGCCGCGGACTTCGCGATCTCGGCGATCGACCGCTCCTGGCGGCGCTGGGCCTCGTCGGCCGCGTTGTAGGCGTCCGTGGCGGCCTCGGCCTGCCGGTAGAGGCCCTCCACCTCCTGGTGGACCTCCTCCAGCGTGCGCGGTGGCTTGGGTTCCGCATACGCCGTGCCGGGCATGGTGACCACCACCCCGGCCACGGCCAGTACGCATATCAATGCGGTCACCGAGATCACGCGCTTGCCTCCGCAGCCCTCACCCCTGCCGCCCGCCATGCTCCCAGCGTTCTCAGCGTCCGCACTCCAGCCGTTCCGCCCCACAGGCCACCTCCGCGGCTACGCCCCCACGTCTGACATACCGTCACGCGAGGAAGGGATGCTGCCACGGCACCCCGTAAACCGACAGAGATCTGCGTCACACTCGGCGGGGGCAAGCTCCTGACCGGCGCAGACGCGGCCGGAAGGTGATCAGGGCGGCCGCGGGACCGCAGCGGACCGGCCACACCGGCCGGATGCCGTCCCTTCCCGGCCGGTTTCAAGATCTCTTCCGGGGCCACCACCCTGATGGGTGAGGTTCACCCTCCGTTCACTCTGCCCCATCGACCGCTTCACCTGATCTGCCTAATTTCACCGATAGAAGGGTGCGGGCAGGAGTCCGCACCAGTCACCTCTCGCACGCCGCCCCAGCGGCGGCTCCCGGAAGGAACACCCGAAAGTGAAGCTTCAGCGCAAGAACCGGCTCCGCGCCGTCGCTCTCGGCGCCATCGCCGTCTCCGGCGCCCTGGTCCTCACGGCGTGCGGTTCGGACGACAACAGCGGTGGTGGTTCCACCGGCGGCGGCTCCACCAAGGCCGCGGGCAACATCAAGTGCGAGGGCAAGGGCCAGCTCCTGGCCTCGGGCTCGTCCGCCCAGAAGAACGCCATGGACCTGTGGGTCAAGAACTTCATGGCGGCCTGCAAGGACATCCAGATCAACTACAAGCCCACCGGCTCGGGCGCGGGCATCCAGGAGTTCCTGCAGGGCAAGACCGCCTTCGCGGGCTCCGACTCGGCGCTGAAGCCGGAAGAGGTCGCCAAGTCCAAGGAGGTCGTCAAGGGCGGCCAGGGCATCAACCTGCCCATGGTCGGCGGCCCGATCGCGGTCGGCTACAACGTCCCCGGCGTCGACAGCCTCGTCCTGGACGCGGACACCCTCGCCAAGATCTTCGACTCGAAGATCGAGAAGTGGAACGACGACGCGATCAAGAAGCTCAACCCGGACGCCAAGCTCCCCGACCTCAAGATCCAGGCGTTCCACCGCTCGGACGAGTCCGGCACCACGGACAACTTCACCAAGTACCTCAAGGCCGCCGCCGACAAGTCGTGGCCGTACGAGCCCGCGAAGGCCTGGAAGGCCAAGGGCGGCCAGTCGGCCGACGGTTCCGCCGGTGTGTCCTCGCAGGTCAAGCAGACCTCGGGCGCCATCTCCTACTTCGAGCTGTCCTACGCCACGGCCAGCTCGATCAAGACGGTGAAGCTCAACACCGGCGCCTCCGCCCCGGTCGAGGCCACCCCGGACAACGCCTCCAAGGCCATCGCCGAGGCGAAGGTCGCCGGCACCGGCAAGGACCTCGCCCTGAAGCTCAACTACACCACCAAGGCCGAGGGCGCCTACCCGATCACCCTGGTCACGTACGAGATCGCCGGTGACCAGGGCAACAAGGCCGAGACCCTCCCCGCAGTCAAGTCCTTCCTCACCTACATCGCGAGCACGGACGGCCAGGCGGTCCTGAAGGACCTCGGCTACGCCCCGCTGCCCTCCGAGATCGCCACCAAGGTCCGCGAGACGGTCGCGAGCCTGTCGTAACCGCGACCGGACTCCACCGGCCGGACCGGGCCCCGAGCCCCCCGCGGACCCCGCGGAGCCGGGGCACCGTCCGGCCGGACCGGCGGGCCCGCCCGTGACCCCGGCCCGGACCGGCCGCGCGGGGGCCGAAGGCCCAGGGCCGCGCCCCGGAGTCCAGCCGCACCCATCCGGTGCACCGCCGCACGAGGAGCCGCGTCCCCCGCCGGGAGACGGCCCCGCAGACCGGAGAAATCCCCATGGACACAGCCAGCCCCACCGCCGACAGCAGCCCTCCGGTGCAGAAGGCCAGGACGGCCGCCCGCCCGGGCGACCGGATCTTCCTCGCCCTCTCCCGCGGCTCCGGCCTCCTGCTTCTGGTGATCATGGCCGCGATCGCGGCCTTCCTCACCGTCCGGGCGACCAACGCCCTCTCGCACAACCACGGCAACTTCTTCACCACCTTCGAGTGGAGCGCCAACGCCACTCCGCCGGTCTTCGGCATCGCCGTCCTGGCCTTCGGCACGATCGTCAGCTCGCTGATCGCGATGGTCATCGCGGTGCCCGTGGCCATCGGCGTCGCGCTCTTCATCTCGCACTACGCGCCGCGCCGGCTCGCGTCCCCGCTCTCGTACGTGATCGACCTGCTCGCCGCCGTGCCGTCCATCGTCTACGGTCTGTGGGGCGCCCTCTTCCTGGTGCCGCACCTCAGCGGCCTCTACGCCTGGATGAACGACTACCTCGGCTGGACGGGCATCTTCGCGTACCACGACGGCGCCGCCCGCTCGCTCTTCACCATCGGCATCCTGCTGGCGATCATGATCCTGCCGATCGTCACCAGCGTCAGCCGCGAGGTCTTCCTGCAGGCCCCGAAGACGCACGAGGAGGCCGCGCTCGCGCTCGGCGCCACCCGCTGGGAAGTCATCCGGATGTCCGTCCTCCCCTTCGGCCGCTCCGGAGTCATCAGCGCCTCGATGCTCGGCCTCGGCCGCGCCCTCGGCGAGACGATGGCCGTCGCGACCGTCCTCTCCCCCAGCTTCACCATCGGCAAGAGCCTGCTGGACCCGGGCGGCGGCACGTTCGCGCAGAACATCGCGAGCAGCTTCAAGGAGTCCGGTGAGATCGGCAAGGACGCCCTGATCGCCTCCGGCCTCGTCCTCTTCGTCCTGACCCTGCTGGTCAACGGCGCGGCCCGGATGATCATCGCACGTCGCAAGGAGTACACATCGTGAGCGACGTGACCATCGACAAGCCGCTGGTCGCCGGCGGCGCCCCGCAGCCGCGGCCCGTCTCGCTGCACCAGCCGCGCCTGCCGCGCTGGGCCCCGGCCGCCGTCGCCGCGGTGGCCGCCGCCGCGGGCTGCGGGACCGGCCTGGGCGCCGGGCTGAGCAGCCGGATCCAGTGGGGCCTGATAGCCGCCGGCCTCTTCGTCATCGTGATGTACGCCCTCGCGGCCCGCGTCGAGGGCCGCCGCCAGGCCAAGGACCGGCTGGCCACCAGCCTCGTCTGGGTCTGCTTCCTGCTCGCCGTCGTACCGCTGGTCTCCCTGGTCTGGGAGACCGTCGACCGCGGCGTGAAGGTCCTCGACGGGAACTTCCTCTCCCACTCCATGGCCGGCGTGCTCACCGTCCAGCCCGGTGGCGGCGTCTACCACGCGATCATCGGCACCCTGGAGCAGGTCGGCATCGCCACCGCCATCGCGGCCCCCGTCGGCCTGCTGACGGCGATCTACCTGGTCGAGTACGGCCGGGGCCGGCTGGCGAAGGCGGTGACGTTCTTCGTGGACGTCATGACGGGCATCCCGTCGATCGTCGCGGGCCTGTTCATCCTGAGCTTCTGGATCCTCATGCTGGACTTCGGCTACTCCGGCTTCGCCGGGGCCATGGCCCTGGCGATCCTGATGATGCCGGTCGTCGTCCGCTCGACCGAGGAGATGCTCAAGCTCGTCCCCAACGAGCTGCGCGAGGCCTCGCTGGCGCTGGGCGTGCCGAAGTGGCGCACGATCCTCAAGGTCGTCCTGCCCACGGCCATCGGCGGCATCGCCACCGGCGTCACGCTCGCCATCGCCCGCATCGCCGGTGAGTCCGCCCCGATCGTCCTGCTGGTCTTCGGCTCCCAGGTGATCAACAACAACCCCTTCGAAGGCGCCCAGTCCTCCCTGCCGTACTACATCTACGAGCAGTGGGCGGCCGGCAACGACGCCAGCTACGCCCGCGCCTGGGCGGCGGCGCTCGTCCTCATCGCCTTCGTCATGATCCTCAACTTGGTGGCCCGCGGCATCGCCCGCTGGAAGGCCCCCAAGGCCGGCCGCTGACGCGGTTCGATTTCCCGAAAGTAGTGATCCCCATGGCCAAGCGCATCGACGTCGGCGGCCTCTCCGCCTACTACGGCACCCACAAGGCCATCGACGACATCTCGATGACCGTCGAGCCCCGCTCCGTGACCGCCTTCATCGGCCCCTCCGGCTGCGGCAAGTCCACCTTCCTGCGCACCCTGAACCGGATGCACGAGGTCACCCCCGGCGGCCGCGTCGAGGGCAAGGTGATGCTGGACGACGAGAACCTCTACGGTGCCGGCGTCGACCCGGTCTCCGTGCGCCGCACGGTCGGCATGGTCTTCCAGCGCCCGAACCCGTTCCCGACCATGTCGATCTACGAGAACGTCGTGGCCGGCGTGCGCCTCAACGGCGGCCGGCTCCGCAAGGCGGAGCTGGACGCGATCGTGGAGAAGTCCCTCAAGGGCGCGAACCTCTGGAAGGAGGTCAAGGACCGGCTGAACAAGCCGGGAGCGGGCCTCTCCGGCGGTCAGCAGCAGCGGCTGTGCATAGCCCGCGCGATCGCGGTGGAGCCGCAGGTCCTGCTGATGGACGAGCCCTGCTCGGCGCTCGACCCGATCTCGACGCTCGCCGTGGAGGACCTGATCGGGGAGCTGAAGGAGCGCTTCACGATCGTGATCGTCACGCACAACATGCAGCAGGCGGCGCGGGTCTCCGACCGCACGGCGTTCTTCAACCTGGCGGGCGTCGGCCAGCCGGGCCGGCTCGTCGAGATCGACGACACGGCGAGGATCTTCTCGAACCCGTCGGTCCAGGCCACGGAGGACTACATCTCGGGCCGGTTCGGATAAGGACCACGGCCGCATCCGGAAACGGCGCGGCGCCCCGTAATCCGGCCGGCGCCGCCGCAAGACCGCCTTGCGGCGCTGCATGGCGGTGCCGCCGCAAGGCAAAGGGCCCGCCCCCTGCTCGTACCAGGGGGCGGGCCCTACTCCGTGGGCGGTCCGGGATCAGCCGAACGCGAGGTTGACCACCCAGTAGGCCAGCGCGGCGACCAGGGCCGCGGCCGGCATCGTGATGAACCAGCCCAGGATGATGTTCTTCGCGACGCCCCAGCGGACCGCGTTCACCCGCTTGGTCGCACCGACACCCATGATCGCCGAGGTGATCACGTGCGTGGTGGAGATCGGCGCGTGGAACATGAACGCCGTCGTGAACATGACCGACGCACCGGTGGTCTCGGCCGCGAAGCCCTGCGGCGGGTCCAGCTCGATGATCTTGCGGCCGAGCGTGCGCATGATGCGCCAGCCACCCGCGTACGTACCGAGCGAGAGCATGATCGCGCAAGCGAGCTTGACCCAGACCGGGATGGCGTCGCCCTTCGTCTGCACGTCGCCGATGACCAGGGCCATCATCACGATGCCCATGGTCTTCTGGGCGTCCTGCAGACCGTGGCCGAGCGCCATGCCCGCGGCCGAGACCGTCTGGGCGATCCGGAAGCCGCGCTTGGCCTTGTGCGGGTTGGACCGCCGGAACATCCACATGATCGCGACCATCACCAGATAGCCGAGGATCAGGCCGACGAACGGCGAGAGGAACATCGGAATGACGATCTTCTCGACGACACCCGACCAGATGACGCCGGTGCCGCCCGCGAGCGCCGCGCCCACCATGCCGCCGAACAGGGCGTGCGAGGAGGACGACGGCAGGCCGTAGTACCAGGTGATCAGGTTCCAGGCGATCGCGCCGATCAGGGCGGCGAAGAGGATGCCCATCCCCTTGTCGCCGACCGGCGATTCGATCAGGCCTTCGCTGACCGTCTTGGCCACGCCGCTGCCCAGGAAGGCACCGGCGAGGTTCATCACGGCCGCCATCGCGAGGGCCGCGCGGGGGGTCAGCGCCCGGGTGGACACCGAGGTCGCGATGGCGTTCGCGGAGTCGTGAAAGCCGTTGGTATAGGTGAAGCCGAGCGCGACCCCGATGGTCACGACGAGAGCAAAGGTGTCCACCGGGGGTCAGGACTCCTTGACCGCGATGGTCTCGACCGTGTTGGCGACGTGCTCGAAAGCATCGGCCGCCTCTTCCAGCACGTCCACGATCTGCTTCAGCTTCAGCACCTCGATGGCGTCGTACTTGCCGTTGAAGAGCTGGGCCAGGAGCTTGCGGTGGATCTGGTCCGCCTGGTTCTCCAGACGGTTCACCTCGATCCAGTACTCCGTGAGGTTGGTCATGGTGCGGAGGTTCGGCATGGCCTCGGCGGTCAGCTCGGCGGCCCGCGCGAGGACCTCGATCTGCTGCTCGACGCCCTTCGGGAGCTCCTCGATCTGGTACAGGACGACCAGGTCGACGGCCTCCTCCATGAAGTCCATGATGTCGTCGAGCGAGCCGGCGAGGGTGTAGATGTCCTCGCGGTCGAACGGCGTGATGAAGGACGAGTTCAGCTGGTGGAAGATCGCGTGCGTAGCATCGTCCCCCGCGTGCTCCGCTGCGCGCATCCGTTCGGCGATCTCGGCCCGGGCGGACGTGTCCGCTCCGAGCAGTTCCATCAGGAGCTTGGAGCCCGTGACGATGTTGTCCGCGGAGGCGGCGAACATGTCGTAGAAGCTCGTCTCCCTGGGGGTCAGACGAAAGCGCACGTGGGATCCTCGGGGTGCAACGGATTCGGTCTCGTTGATGCTAGGCGCATCATCCAGCCACAGCTAACTGGCATTCCCTCAGTGTCGCCCATCGGGCAGAGTGCTCATGAAGCCAGGTACCGCCGCCGCGGGCAAAATTCTGTACCATATACCCTCCAGGGGTATGCAAGCGGGTAGGTAATCCCCGCAAACTCCCCGGGCGGACCCGCGGGCGGACCCGGGCCGCAGCCGGACAGCAGGAGGACGGACGCCATGACGACCACGGAAGCCCCGCTGACCAGCGGCGACGATGCGGCGGCGGCCTCCGGCGCGGCCGCGGCCTGCCACGGCGAGGCCGCCTCCCCGGCCGGCCCCCACGGCTACAGCGAGCAGAAGGACCAGCACCTCAAGCGCCTGCGCCGGATCGAGGGCCAGATCCGCGGCCTGCAGCGCATGGTCGAAGAAGACGTCTACTGCATCGACATACTCACGCAGGTCTCCGCGAGCACGAAGGCCCTGCAGTCCTTCGCCCTGCAGCTCCTGCAGGAGCACCTGCGGCACTGCGTCGCCCAGGCGGCGGTCAAGGGCGGCGACGAGATCGACGCGAAGGTGGCGGAGGCGAGCGCGGCCATCGCGCGCCTGCTGCGCACGTAACGGTCCGGACCTGCACACATTACGGTCCGGACCTGCGCACGTAGCGGTCCGGGCGGGCCGTCCGGGCGGCGGAGGGAGAACCGGCGCAGCCGGAAGGCATTTCTGCCGCCACCGCGACGAACAACCACGACAAAAGGGGCCGGGGGATCTCCCGGCGGTGGCCGGAGGGGCGTGCCGAAGGCACCGGGACCCTCAGTCCTCGCCCTTCCCCCCGGCCGGGACGACACGCAAAACCTCGTCGATGCGATCGGCGCTCAGCCGATCCTCATCCGCACTGGAAGCGGCGATCATCAGATCACCGTAGAGATCGATCTCGATGAGGGCCACGGGATCCGGCCCGCCGGACGAACCGCGCCGCGAAACCACGTGATTCACCTCCTCGGGTCTTTCGCCTCAGGTCTGGGTCTACGGCTTTCGTTCCTCGGTTGACCAGGGTAGTGATCGGTACACATGGCGCGCATGGCACAGAAGGACCATTTCCATGGCCAACTACGCCCTGCCGCGTCAATTCCGCGGCGAACCGACCGTCCCCGCATAGATATCGGCGGCGTCGGGTAGGGCCACGTCCACATCGGCGCCGAAGTCGTACAGCTCGACCGTCGAGACCACGGTCATCGGGGACGGCGGAGCCGCCGGGCCCGTGCCCTCCACGCTGAAGCGGTGGCGCAGCCGGCGCGGTCTGCCCTGCTCGTCCAGATAGGCGTCGAAGGCGACCGTGCCGCTGGAGAAACCTTTGGCCGCGGTGGCGAGCGGCCCCCGGTCCCGCACCGGCGCGGCGCGCACCGCCCGGCCCAGGTCGATCGTGCCCCAGTAGTGCTTCACCCGCACTCCGCCGACCCGCTCGTCCCGCATGTAGGTCACCTCGCGGGCCCCGCCGAGCAGTTCGGCCGCGGCGAGCGGGTCCGTGGCGCCGTTGGTGAGGAGGTTGCCGTCGGCGAGCGAGGACGTGGCCAGCTGCACCCACTTGTCGGCCGGGACGCCCGCGCCCCGGTTCTTCATGAAGAGCGCGCCCGGGGAGAAGACCTCCGTGATCGGCCGGTGCTCGGCGGCCCCGGCCGCATCCTCGGGCACCAGCACGGTCAACTGCCCGGCGGGCCGCCCGAAGTCGTACCCTCCGGTGCCGTGGATGGTCAGCCGGGTGCCGCCGCTGACCGTCTCCATGGACGTCCGCACCCGCGCCCGCCCGGCCCGGGCCAGCGTCCGCGCGGCCTCGCGCACCGCGGCCCGCGCCCGCCCGGGCTCGCTCTCGTCGCCCGCCTGCCGCGCCTGACCGCTCAGGCTCTTCATGCTGTCGTGCAGCTCGGGGGCCTCGCCCGCGCCCCGGCCGGGGAGTGCGCAGCCGGACGCCAAGAGGACGAGGGCGATACCGCCGGCCACCGCCGCGGCGACGGCCGCGCCTCTGCGACGGCCGCGTCCGCCGCGTCCCTCGCGTCCTTCTCTCCGCGCCACCATGCCCTGCCAGCCCCCTGCTGCCGACCCGCTGTGGAACCCGTTACTGCCAACGACGGCGTGGGCGCGGCCGTCACGGGCCGGTAGCGTGGTCACGTGTCCGAGCCAGCATCCGCGGAGCCGTCCGCGGCCCACTTCACCAGCACCAGCGAGCGGGGCTCCTTCTGCTCGGCCCGCTGCACCTGCGGCTGGCGCGGCCCCGCCCGCCGCGCCCGCTCCCTGGCCCGCGACGACGCGGCCGGACACGAGGCCGCGGCCGGCGAGACCGGCTGACCGCCCGACCGCCCGCGGCCCCCGCCGGCCACGTCTGCCCACCTCCCGCCCGGGTAGGCGGAACCACTGCCACCCCCGCGTCATCTGTCTCCGCGGCGGGGGAAACCGGCAGGGAAAAGACAGCACATCGGGTGACGGGGGCGGACATGACCGTTGACGTGAACGGAACGCGCGCGGGCGCGGAAGGCGGCGCGGGGGCGGCGGACCGTACGGGCGCGGGCCCGGCAGGACGTGCCGGCGCGGGCGGCCCGCGGGGCTTCCTCGGCCGGCGGCAGCTGCTCACCGCCGGGGCGGGGCTGGCCGCGGCCGGTGCCTGGGCGGCGTCCTGCAGCGACAGCAGCGGCCTGGAGCGCCCCGGCGGAATGGTCACGTCGGCCCGGGCCGTCCCCGCCTCGCAGCGCCCGAACCCGGGCACGGCCGACTGGACCGCCCTCGGCAAGAGCCTGTCGGGCGGTCTCGTCCGCCCCGGCGACGCCGACTACACGGCCGCCCGGCAGCTCTACAACACCCGCTTCGACGGCCTGCGCCCCGCCGGCATCGCCTACGTGGCCCGGGTCCAGGACGTCCGCGAGTGCCTCGCCTTCGCCCGCCGCTACAGCACGCGGATATCCATACGCAACGGCGGCCACAGCTATGCCGGTTGGTCCAGCGGCACCGACCGGCTCGTGATCGACGTCTCCCGGCTGCGGACGGTCGGCGCCCCGGACTCCGGCACCGCGGTCATCGGCGCGGGCGCCAAGCTCATCGACGTGCAGACGGGGCTGGCCGGACACGGCGTCACCATCCCCTCCGGCTCCTGCCCCACCGTCGGCATCTCCGGCCTCACCCTCGGCGGCGGACACGGCGTGACCTCCCGCGCCTACGGCCTGACCTGCGACAACCTCACCGGCGCCACCCTCGTCACCGCCGACGGCAAGGTCCTCGACTGCGACGCCGACCGCAACGCCGACCTGTTCTGGGCCCTGCGCGGCGCGGGCAACGGCAACTTCGGCGTCGTCACCGAGCTCCGGTTCCGCACCCGCAAGGCGGCCGACGGCATCACCGGCTACGTCTCCTGGCCCTGGTCGCGGGCCGCCGACGTGATCCGCGCCTGGCAGGAGTGGGGCCCGACCCGGCCCGACGAGATCTGGTCCTCCTGCGACCTGTCGGCCGCGGCGGGCGGCACGCCCCGCATCTCCGTCTCCGCGTACTCCCTCGGCACGTACGGCGACCTGGAGAACGCCCTGGACGCGCTGGTGAGCAAGGTCGGCGGCACGTCCAACGGCGTGCGGCTGCGCCGCCGCTCCCACCTCGACATGGTGCGCGCGTACGCGGGCTGCTCCGACAAGTCGCAGACGCAGTGCCACCTGCCCGGCAGCACGCCCGGCCGGGAGTCCTCCGGCTCGCTGGAGCGCGAGACGTACGGCGCCCGCTCCGACTTCTACGACCGGTCGCTGAGCGCGGCGGGCGTGCAGGCCCTGACCGGCCAGGTGGAACGTTTCTCCCGAGGGGGCGGCAGCGGCGGGGTCTCGGTCCAGCTGACGGCCCTGGGCGGCGCGGTCAACCGCGTCCAGCCGCTGGCCACGGCGTTCGTCCACCGCCGCTCGCGGTTCCTCGCCCAGTACCTGGCGCACTGGGCGGCGGGCGCCTCCGGCAGCACGCAGACCTCCTGGCTGGACGGCACGCACGCGACCATGCGCCGGCACGCCTCGGGCGCCGCCTACCAGAACTACGCGGACGCCGGCCTGAAGGACTGGCGCAAGGCGTACTACGGCGACGCGGAGGGCCGCTTGACCAAGCTCAAGCGGCAGTACGACCCGGACCGCGTCTTCGACTTCCCCCAGGCCCTGTAGCCTGCGGCGCTCAGGCGGTACGTGCCGGTTCCGGTGGCACAGGATTCCGCCGGACCCTCACCGCGGTGGCAAAGCGCCGCGGCGGCGGGCTGTGAGAGGCCAGGCCTCTCGACGGGGGCGGAGGAGCGGGCTCGCCGTCATGGCGGCGAGGGTCCGGCGGAATCCGCGAACCCCGCACCGAGACGTGCGCACCCCAGCCGCCGGCAAGGCCTACGCCGCGAGGTCGTTGTCGCGGGGCCGGGGCGTCTCGCGCCCCGCCTCCGTGGCTTCGGCCGTCACGAGCGGCGGAGGCGCGGCCGCAACCGGCCGGGCCGACCGGACGAGCCACGCGCAGCGCGCCGTGCCCGCGACCGCCCGCGTGAGCGGGGTCAGCAGCATCATCGCGAGCGGCGCCAGCAGCAGCGCGACGGCCGTACCGAGGGCGAGGCCGCCGATCACGTCCGTCGGATAGTGGACGCCCATGTAGACGCGGCAGAAGCCTTCGAGGAAGGCGAGGCCGATTCCGATCAGGCCGTACTTGCGGTTGGCGACGAAGAGGGCCACGCCGATGGCCATCGTCAGCGTCGCGTGGTCGCTGACGAAGGAGTAGTCGGTCTTGCCCTTGACCAGCACTTCCAGACCCGTGTGGTCCAGGAAGGGCCGGGGCCGCTTGACGAAGCCGCGGATCGGGACGTTGACGAGGAGGGCGATGCCGGCGGCGAGCGGCGCCCAGAGGAGCGCCGCGACCGCGGCCGGCGCGTCCTGCCGGCGGCGCAGGCTCCACCAGGCGAGCACCATGAGGACGGCGAGGCCGAGCACGATCCCGTACTCGCCGATGAACGCCATGGTGCGGTCGAGCCAGCCGGGGGCGTCCTTCGCGAGGCCGTTGATGTCGTACAGCGTGCTGGTGTCGGGGTTCCCGCCCCTGGCCTCCGGCATGGGATACCCCATCGCGAGTCCAGCCATGTGCCGTGGCCCCTTATCTGTCGCCTGTCGCTACGTCCAGCTGCCGACCCCCGTGGTCCGTGCGTCGCTGTAGCCCCCGCTCAGTGGCGCTGCTTTCCCACTTCTCATGGAACGCGCCACTCCGGCCGGGCGTTCCACTCTTCTCCCAAAGATCACCAGGACGTTATGGAAGGGTGACCCATCGTCGCATTCGGCCCCGGCGCGTTCATGCGGCATTCGCCGCGGGCAGTGCTTTCGCGCCATCCTGGGTGACGCGGGTCGCTCCGATGTAGTCCGGCATGTCGATCTTGTCAAAGCGGATCACGGCCCCGGTGTACGGGGCGTTGATCATGTATCCGCCGCCCACGTAGATGCCCACGTGGTGGATGGAGCGCGGATCCTTCAGGTCGTTGGCGAAGAACACGAGGTCGCCCGGGAGCAGTTCGTCGCGCTTGGGGTGCGGGCCCGCGTTCCACTGGTCGTTGGCCACGCGGGGCAGGGTGATGCCCACCGACTCGTACGCGGCCTTGGTCAGGCCCGAGCAGTCGAAGCGGCCGTTGTCCTCGGCGGTGCCGTCACCGCCCCACAGATAGGGCGTGCCGAGCTTCTCCTGGGCGTAGTAGATCGCTCCGGCGGCCTGCTGGGAGGGCGCGACCCGGCCCACGGGGCGGGCGAAGCTCTTCTCCAGCGTGCGGATGGAGCGGACGTACCCCTGGGTCTCGCGGTACGGCGGGATGCCGTGGTGCTGGATCACCGCGTACGAACCCGCGTTGTACGACGCGAGCATGTTGTCCGACAGATCGCCGGGGACGTCCTTGACGTACTTGGAGAGCTCGCAGTCGTACACCGCCGCCGACGGGATCGCGTCCTGCGGATCCCATATGTCCTTCTTGCCGTCGCCGTTGGCGTCGATCGCGTGGGCGTCCCACGTGCCCGGGATGAACTGGGCTATCCCGCGCGCGTCGGCCGGGCTCACGGCCCTGGGGTTCCAGCCGCTCTCCGAATAGATCTGCGCGGCGAGGATCGCCGGGTTGAGCGCGGGGCAGAGGTTGCCCCACTTCTGCACCAGGGTCTGGTACTGGTCCGGGACGGCGCCCTTGGCCAGCCCGACGGCGCCTCCTCCGCCGCCGCCCCCGAGCAGGTTCGACGCGGCCGTGTACACGCCGATCACGAGCAGCCCGATGAAACACAGGCACATCGCGATGCCCACACCCATGCCCACCCAGAGCTTCCGCACCCCGCAATCCTCCCCCAACGACCCGCTGCGTATCCGTACTTTGTATCGATCCGTCACCAGCCGTGCGGTGCCGCCCCGTCGCCGCCACGCGTTACGGTGAGCGGACCCGATGGGCGGGCCCGGTGAGGTGGCGAGAAGGCGAGGAGGGGCCATGGCGGAGCTCGACTGGATACCGGTGACCGAAGGCGACGAGACGGAGTACCTGGAAATCGCCTTCGCCGAGAACGGCGACGTCCACCTGCGGACGAACACCGAGCCCGAGACGGTGGTGGTGACCACCGCGGCCAAGTGGGACGCCTTCGTCCTCGGGGTCAGGGCCGGGGAGTTCGACCACTTCGTGGAGGACGTCCCCGGGGCCTGAGCTCAGTCGCTGTCTCTGGCGTCCTTGGGGTCTTTGCCGTCCTTGGGCTTCTTCTTGGACTTCTTCCGGGAGGCGGCCGGGGAGGGCGCGGACGCCGGATCGCCTTCGGCGGGCACGGCATTCGATCCCTTGTGGTTTCCGCCGGGCGCACGGTCCGCGGACTCCGTCGGCAGCGTCTCGGGCCGCTGCGAGCCCGTCTCGCTGCCGGAGCCACCGAAGACGGACGCCCCGATCAGCGCCGCCACCAGGAAGGCCACGACGCCCGCCACGGCGCTGAGCACCTTGGGGCTGCGTATGCCCTTGGCGCGGCCGCCACCGCCACCACTTCCGCCGGACATGCCGCCGTGCCCGGCCGGGGCCTGCGGGGCCCGGGAGTTCCTGCCGCCACTGGGGGCTCTGCGGTGCCCCGGCGCCGGAGCGGGGGCCGGGCCGGAAGCCGGAGTGGCGTGCGGGGTTGGGGCCGGGGCCGGGATGCCTCCCGGCAGGACCCCGGGAGGCCCGGGGATCCCGGGCGCACCGGGAGCACCGGGGACGGCTGCCGCCGACGGCGCGGACGGCGGCACCGGCGGCCGGGCCGGTACGCCCACCGGGCCGGCGGCGGGTGCGGGCGCCGCTTCCGGCATGGGCGTCCGCAGGGGCCGGAGCGGCTCCTCCCAGGACGGCCCGGCGAACCAGTCGGCCACCTCCTGGGCGGACGGCCTGTCCTCCGGCTTCTTCGCGAGCATCCGCAGCAGATACGCCTCGAAGGCGGCCGGCAGATCGGCCCGGTGCTGACGGGGCGGCACCGGGGGCGTGTCCACGTGGAGGTAGAGCAGGGCGGTCGGGCTGTCCGCCCAGAAGGGCGGCTGCCCGGCCAGCAGCTGGTAGAGCACGCATCCCAGCGAATAGACGTCCGAGGCGGGGCCCGCCACGCGGCCCAGGGCCCGCTCCGGGGCGAGGTACGTGCTCGTGCCGACGATCTGGCCGACGCGCGTCAGCCCGGCGGAGGTCTCGTCCACGAAGCGGGCGATGCCGAAGTCGCCGATCTTCAGGGTGTCGTCGGCGTCGAGCATCAGATTGCCGGGCTTGATGTCCCGGTGGACGACGCCCTGGCGGTGCGCCGCGGCCAGGCCGGCCGCGGACTGCGCGGCGATGCGGGCCACCCGGCGCGGGGCGAGCGGGCCGCGGGCAGACAGCTCCTGAGCCAGGCTCGGGCCCCTGACCAGCTCCATCACCAGATAGAAGCGCCCGTCCCAGGACCCGAAGTCGTAGACGGCGACGACCTGAGGATGATTCAGCCGCGCGGCCGTCTGCGCTTCGAGCCGGAAGCGGGAAGCGGCCGATTCGTCGCCGTCGTCGCCCAGCAGCAGCTTCACGGCGACCTGACGGCCCAGCACCTCGTCCTGCGCCTGCCAGACTTCGCCCATGCCACCGCGGCCGAGCAGCTCCTCCAGCCGGTAGCGATCGGCAACCAGCACCCGTACCACCCTTGATCTCGATGCCCCCGTGGCGCGCGGGCCGGCCCGCCGGCCCCGGGGCACGGTCGGCACCCGGCAGGCGCTCGGGACAGCGTACCGACCGAACAGACTGCCGCCTGAACATCCCCATGGCCCCCCGTCCGGCCGATCATTGCCCGGCGTCCACACCCGTGATACACAGAGTCACCTTAGGAGGCCCCACTGACATCGGACTGCATCGCAGGTCAGGGGCTCACGGGGAGCATGCGTACGAGTTCCGCCAAGAAATGCCGCCAAGTCGACATGCCGGGGCGGCAACTTCGGCGAAGATAGGTCCTGACCTTTGCCCAGCGGTGAGGGTGTTGACAACAACCCATAAGGGGCGGTGAGTTACACATGTTTTTGGCGGCCGGAAAGGGCGACATCAACACCATTATCGGCGGAATCGCCCCCAACTGGGGGCCGTTCGGTAGCCTGGGCAACGAGGCTCGGGTGATGATCGAGGTCATCATGGCCGTGGCGATCCTCCTCTGCCTCGCCATCGCGATCTGGGGCGCGGCGAAGCAGCGGATCGGCGCCACCGCACTGCGCGACACCTTCAGCGCGGAGCAGGGCAAGGGCCTGATCGTCGCCGGACTGACGGGCGTCTTCATCATCGGCTCGCTCGGCACCCTGTTCACCATCGTCTACGGCATGGCCGTCTGAGCGTGGGGGCGCACGCGCGTCACATGCCATGACTCCTTCCCCCGCACCCGAGGCTGCCACCTGATGCCCCCTCACACCCCCTCGTCCTCCTCCCCCGGGAAACGCTCCGCGCCGCTACCGTCATACGCGGGTGCCACAGCGGCGACGGCGACGACGTATGAGGGGACGTGCGCGCTATGAGTCTCGGCGAGGACGGCTATGACGAGGACCACGGCCTGACCCGCACCCGGCTGCCGGAGGGCGGCGACGACCCGTACGGCCCCCGCCGGGGCGGCCGCAACGGACGGGGCGGGCGGGGCGCCCGCGCGGGCATGTCCAGCCGGAACCTGGTCACGGTCGTGGGGGTCGTCGTGCTGCTCATCGCGGCCATCGCCTTCGCCAACAGAGGCGGCGGATCGGACTCCGGCGACTCCGACAAGAGCGGGGAGAAGGTCAGCGCGGGGGCGACGGCTCCGTCAGGAGTGAAGCCGGTGGCCTCCGGCTTTGCGCGGACGGAGCAGGGGGCGCAGTCCGCGGCCGCGAATTTCGCGGTGGCGCTGGGGGGGGACGGGATGTTCCGGACGGAATCCCGTCACGCGATCGTGGACGCGATCCATACGCCCGACACCGCGCGTGACCTCCAGGCCAAGCTCGACAAGGCCTACACCGCCGACTTCTTCAAGAACCTCGGCCTCAACGACGACGGCACCGCCCCCAAGGGACAGACGTTCGTCTCCCGCACCATTCCCGTCGGCACGAAGGCCACGTCCTTCAACGAGAACGAGACGACCGTCGAAGTGTGGTGCACCGGACTGGTGGGGCTCGCGGGCGAGGGATCCACCAAGCCCGTCGCCCAGACGTGGTTCACCATCACCCAAAAGCTCCGCTGGACGGACGGCGACTGGAAGCTCACCTCGTCAGAGCAGAAGCAAGGACCGGCGCCGGTCAGCGGTGACATCCGCGCTTCGAGCGCCGACGAGATCACCAACGCGGTCAAGGGGTACGGAGGGTTCACTTATGCCAGGTAGCCGCCGTCGTGGCCTCTCGCTGACAGCGGCAGTGGTCTTCGCTCAGGTGACCGTGAGCGCCCTGGCCTCGCGGGCCCTCGCAGCGCCCAACCCACCGTCGCCCTCCACAGCCCCGTCCGGGTCACCGGCCCCGTCGTCCAGCCCGAGCAAGAGCGGCAGCGACCCCTGCGACCTCATCGTCGGCCAGGCGAAGAGCATCTGCCAGGGCAAGGACAGCAAGGGCTCCACGCCATCGGGCCCCGACCCCCAAACCGCCTTAGACCCCCTCGCCTCCCTGGCGAAGGGCTGCGGCGAGGCCGCGTCCTGGATCATCCGGAAGCTGTCCGGCGCCGTCGAGGCCACCGGCAACGTGGACTTCACCAACGCCACCTTCCTGCGCCAGTACGCCGTCGTGTTCGCCGCCTCCACCGTGCTCACGCTCGTGCTCTGGCTGCTGGCCGTCGCCAAGCGGGCCGTGCGCGGCGTGCCGTTCACCGAGGCGTTCTCGGAGGCCGTCGGCTTCCTCTGGCTCACCGTGCTGGCCTCGGCGTTCACGCCGCTCGTCCTCTACACCCTCGTGTCGGCCACCGACGCCGTCACCCAGGCCATCGCCACCGGCACCAACGCCAACAACGACGCCTTCTTCGGCGGCTTCGCGGACGCCCTGAAGAAGGGCACCGGCATCGGCGGCGGCCCGATCATGCTGATCGTGGTGTCCCTGGTCTCCGTGCTCGCCGCAGGCGTCCTGTGGCTGGAGCTCGTGATCCGTGCCGCCCTCCTCTACGCCGGCGCGCTCCTCGGCACCGCCGTCTACGCGGGCCTGGTCGACAAGAACATGTGGAAGCACGTCCGCCGCTGGGCGGGCATCATGATCGCGGTGATCCTGGTCAAGCCGATCATCGTGGTCGTGCTGGGCCTTGCCGGAGCGCTGGCCTCCGGCAAGGGGCCGGACTCCTTCTCGGCCGTCGTCTCCGGTCTCGCGATCATCATCCTGGCCATCTTCGCCAGCGCGATGATCTACCGCTTCGTGCCCGGTTTCGGCGACGAGATCGTGAGCACTCGCAGCGCCAGCAACGACGCGGCGTCCCGTCAGGCCGCCGCCGTGATCTCCTCCCCCGCCGCCCTGGTCAAGCAGGGCATCACCACCCACAGCGCCCGCGGCTCGGGCGGGTCCGGCGGCGGCAGCGGCGCCCAGCACCGGCCCGCCGACGCCGTGGCGGGCGGAGTCGCCGCCCACAGCACCCGGCCCCCCGCCCGCACCGGCGACAACCGGGGTGGCGGAAGCGGCGATTCCGCCGCTCGTGCGCCACGTGCACAGAACCGCAGCAACACAGGAGGTGAGCGGAGTTGACGATCCAGGCCCAGTCCCAGCCGGTCGCGGCCCGCCGTACGTATCTGATCGGCCGCGCGCGTCCCAACGCGGTCGTCGGCAAGAACCGGGAGACCGGAGAGATCGCGCTGATCATCGCCGGGGCGTTCCTCGGCATGATGTGCGGCCTCCTCGTGCCCGTCCTGCCCCTGCGGATCGTCACGCTCACCGGGTTCCCCATGCTGGCGCTGGCCGCCGTCTACGTCCCGTACAAGGGCCGCACGTTCTACAAATGGTTCGAGATCAACCGCACGTACAAGCGCACCCTGCGCCGCGGCACCACCTACCGCTCCGGCGCCGCCGAGGCCGGCACCCGGCTGGACGGCCGCGAGATCGAGGTCGGCCCGCCGCCGGGCATCGGGCGGATCAACTGGCTCGCGGCGCCCTTCGGCCCGGACGAGATCGCCGTCCTGCTGCACGCCGACCGCCGTACGGTCACCGCCGCGATCGAGATCGAGGGCCCGGGCGTCGGCCTGCGCGACTCCGAGGACCAGGAGGCGCTGGTCGACCGGTTCGGCACGCTCCTCAAGCACGTCGCCAACGGCGACGGCTACGTGACGCGCATCCAGATGCTCGCCCGCACACTCCCCGCCGACCCGGACGCTCACGCCAAGGACGTCGAACGGCGCGGCGACGTCAACTCCCCGGCGTGGCTCAAGGAGTCCTACGACCAGCTGCAGTCGATGGTGTCGACCTCCTCCGAGCAGCACCGCGCCTACCTCGTCGCCTGCATGCACTACACCCGCGAGCTGGCCGCCGAGGCCAACGCCATCGCCCGCGCCTCCCGCCACGACGGCGGCAAGCGCCGGCTGGACCGCGACGGCGGCCTCGCCGTCGTCATGGCGCGCGAGCTGACGGACATCTGCGCGCGGCTCGCCGAGGCCGACATCCGCGTCCGCCAGCCGCTCGGCCAGAGCCGGCTGTCCTCCCTCATCCACTCCATGTACGACCCGGACCACCCCATCGACCACATCCAGGCCATGACCCAGCGCAACGCCTGGCCGGCCGAGCTGGACGCCATGGAGCCCACCTACCTCCAGGCGAAGACCCGCGAGTCGTCAACCCGCGCACCCTGGTGCCACTCCACCGCTTGGGTGAAGGAGTGGCCGATGACGCCCGTGGGCGTCAACTTCCTCGCGCCGCTGCTCGTCCACACCCCGGACGTGATCCGTACGGTCGCGGTCTGCATGGACCTGGAGCCGACCGAGGTGGCCATCGAGCGCATGCTGACCGAGAAGACCAACGACGACGCGGACGCCTCCCGCGCCGCCAAGATGAACCGCGTCGTCGACCCGCGCGACGTCGCCCACCACTCCCGGGTCGACCAGCGCGGCGAGGACCTCGCCAGCGGCGCGGCCGGGGTCAACCTCGTCGGGTACATCACGGTGTCGTCGCGCTCCCCCGAAGCGCTCGCGCGCGACAAGCGGACGATAAGAGCGTCGGCCGGCAAGAGCTACCTGAAGCTGGAGTGGTGCGACCGCGAGCACCACCGGGCCTTCGTCAACACCCTGCCGTTCGCGACCGGCATCCGACGATAGGGGCTGTGCCGTGCTCGACCCGCTCGCCTCACTGACCGACGCGTTCACCAGCTTCCTGTTCGGGAAGGTGGAGACCACGCGGCTGCCCGTACGGACCTCCACCGGCCAGGCGCAGGCCGTCTACCTGCCGACCGCCGCCCCCGGCCTCGGCGACTCCGGCGTGGTCATCGGGCGCGAGGTGTACTCCGGCAAGGGCTACATCTACGACCCCTTCCAGCTCTACGGCCAGCAGCTGCCCGCTCCGCACTGGCTCGTCCTCGGCGAGTCCGGCAACGGCAAGTCCGCGCTGGAGAAGACCTACGTCCTGCGCCAGCTGCGGTTCCGCGACCGGCAGGTCGTCGTCCTGGACGCCCAGGGCGAGGACGGCGTCGGCGAGTGGAACCTGATCGCCCAGCAGCTGGGGATAACCCCCATCCGGCTCGACCCGGCCGCCGCCCTGCACGGCGGCATCCGCCTCAACCCGCTCGACCCGGCGATCACCACGACCGGCCAGCTCGCCCTCCTCCGCACGATCATCGAGGTCGCCACCGGCCGCGGGCTCGACGAACGGGCCGGCTTCGCCCTCAAGGTCGCCCACGCCGCCGTGATCAGCGAATTCGGCTCCACCGACGGAAACGGGACGACCCTCGACCGGCAGCCCGTGCTGACCGACATCGTCGAGCAGCTGCGGCATCCGGAGGCCGAGTCCGCGGAGACGATGAACGTCGACATAGACGACGTCCGGGCCTGGGGCCTCGACGTCGCGCTGGTCCTGGACCGGCTCGTCGACGGTGACCTGCGGGGCATGTTCGACGGGCCGACGACGGCCGGCATCGACCTCGACGCCCCGCTGATCGTCTTCGACCTCTCCCACATCGACCGCAACTCCATCGCCATGCCCATCCTGATGGCGATCGTCGGCGTCTGGCTGGAGCACACCTGGATCCGGCCCGACCGGAAGAAACGGATCTTCCTGGTCGAAGAGGCCTGGCACATCATCAACTCGCCGTTCGTGGCGCAGCTCTTCCAGCGGCTGCTGAAGTTCGGGCGGCGGCTCGGCCTGTCGTTCGTCGCGGTGGTCCACCACCTCTCCGACGTCGTCGACGGCGCGGCGGCGCGCGAGGCCGCGGCGATCCTGAAGATGGCCTCCACCCGCACCATCTACGCCCAGAAGGCCGACGAGGCCCGCGCCACGGGCCGGGTGCTCGGCCTGCCCCGCTGGGCCGTCGAGATCATCCCGACGCTGACGCCCGGCATCGCCGTGTGGGACGTCAACGGCAACGTTCAGGTCGTCAAACACCTCGTCACCGACATCGAACGCCCGCTCGTCTACACCGACCGGGCCATGACGGAGGACGGCGACTTCGCGCGCGAGCTGGCGGCGGAGGCCGCGGCCGCCGAGCGCGCGGCCGCGGCTCTGGAGGCGGGTTCGTCGTCCGAGTCGACAGTCGCCTGAGAGGGCCGTGCGGGCGCGGCAACAGGGAATCGGGGGGACGGTGGGGATGAGCGAGCGACGGCCGCAGGGCGGCATCCCGGACGGGCTGCTGATGGCGGTCATCGTGCTGCTGCTGGGCATGACGCTGCTGGTGTGGGGGACGACGGGGCTGGCAGCGCTGTTCGCCCACGGCGCCTGGCCGGAGGGGGTCACCCTCACCCGTACGCCCCTGGCCCTGCACCACCTGGTCACCCGGCCGAACGACCTCCCGGCGGCCTGGCCGGACACCCCGGCGGACAGCCTTTCCGGCTACGGCCTGTTCTGGGGCCTCCTGATCGGCGAACTGCTCGCGCTGATCGTCCTGGGCGTGTTCGTGGTCGGCACGCTGGCGCGGTGGAAGGCGGTACGGGCGCGACGCCGGGCGGCCGGCGCGACGGGGGACGACCCCGGGGCGGCGGGGATGGAGGCGACGGGGATGGAGGCCGTTCCCGGGGCCGCTGCCGGGCCCGTCCCGCGGCCGCGCCGTGAGGATGGTGCAGCCGCGTCCGTTGCCGCCTCCGGCGGCGCCGGCCCACGGCAGGACGGTCCTCCTGCCCCCGTACAGGGCAGCCCCGGCGGTCAGGACGGTGAGGGCAGTCAGAGCGGCCCAGTAGGCCCTCTGCCCGTACCCGCCCCCCGTACGCCCGGACCGCATGCCTCCGCCCCGCCGGACGCGTCCGGGAGCCTCGCCGCCCGCCCCGCCGGGCCCGGTGTCCGCTACGGGGCCGACCGCGGCGACACCGCCGTCCGGGCCGTCCTGGAAGCCGCCGGCCCCGTGCTCGTCACGACCAGCGACCCCGCACTGTGGGCGAGCACGAAGGACGCCCGCGCCAAGCTCGGCCCCGTGCACGTCTTCGACCCGAGCCACCTCCTCGACACCCCCGACCGGCTCCGCTGGTCCCCCCTGGCGGGCTGCACGGCCCGGGAGACCGCCGCCGCCCGCGCAGCCGCCCTGCTCGCCCCCGTACGCCCGCACAGCGTCCTCGATTCGGCCACCGCGGACGCCGCGGAGACGCTGCTGCGCTGCTGGCTGCACGCCGCCGCCGTGGACGGCAGACCCTTCCGCCAGGTCCTCCGCTGGGCGCAGGGCGCGGCGGCGCACGAGCCCGTACGGATCCTGCGGACGCACGTCAAGGCGGCGGGCGGCGCGGCGGGCGAACTGGAGTCGGCGCTCACCGGCCATCCCGAACGGCGCGAGGTGGCGCAGGAACTGACGGCGCGTGCGCTGAGCGCATTGTCGTCCGTTCACGTCCGCGACTCTTGCAATCCTCACCGAGCCGATTCCCTGGCTTGGGAATCATTTGTCGCCGAGGGGGGAACCCTGTACGTGGTGGGTGAGGCGATTGAGGATCCCCGCACCCGCCCGGGTGCGATGCCCCTGCTGACCGCACTCGTCGCAAGCGTGGTCGAGCGCGGCCGGGGCATGGCCGGACGGTCATCTGCCGGTCGCCTCGACCCACCACTGACCCTGGTGCTGGATGATGTGGCCGCCGTCGCGCCCGTCCCCGCCCTCCCGGACCTCCTCGCGGACGGCGTCGCCCAGGGTCTGCCGACCTTCGCGCTCATGCGCTCCGAGGAGCAGGCCCGCGCCCGGTGGCCGCACCGCACGCTCGTCGGGTAGTCATCAGGAGAGACCCCTGGCGGCCCGGAGAGGTGGACGGGATGACAGAGCCCGGCAGGCGCCTCTTCCTGGGCGGTGCGGCGGCCCTCGGCGGG
This sequence comes from Streptomyces sp. NPDC008001, assembly GCF_042958085.1. Lineage (NCBI taxonomy): Bacteria > Bacillati > Actinomycetota > Actinomycetes > Kitasatosporales > Streptomycetaceae > Streptomyces > Streptomyces sp. NPDC008001. Next base: position 544,074 of record NZ_JBIBIZ010000006.1, read on the forward strand.
GCGCTCGCGCTCCGCTGTGCAGCAGCGGGGCGGGCGGATGCGGCGGACGGCACGTCCGCGCGGCCCCTCGCCCTGACACGGGCGACACTGATCGCCGCCCCCGGCGTCCGGCCGCCGCAGCCCGGCATGACGATCGTCGTGCGCGCCGGGCGCATCGAGACGGTGGGCCGGTCAGCAGAGGTCCCGGTGCCGCCGGACGCCCGCGTGGTGGACCTCCGCGGCAGGTACGTCATCCCCGGCCTGATCGACGCTCGTACGGACGGGGGCAGCGACGGTCCACCCGTACGGACAGGAGTGACGAGATTCGCGCTAAGGGGCAGCGCGCCCCTGGGCGGCGCGTCACTCGGCGGCGTGTCACTCGGCAGTGCCTCCCTCAGCGGTGCGTCCCTCAGCGGTGCATCCCTCAACAGCGTCACTCTCGACGGCGCGCCCGCCCTCCGGCCGGAGTCCGTAGGGGTACGGGGCGAGGCTGCCGCCCGCCGGGCGGTGCGCCGGGCCGTCGCGAGCGGTGCGGCCTTCGTCCGCGTTCACCCGCGGCTCACGGGAGGCGTACCTCACCGTGGCCGACGAGGCCCGCAGGCAGCACATGCCGTACGGAGGGCACTGCCCCGATGCCGTACCGCTCGCGGAGGCGTCGGACGCCGGCCAGCGGATCGTCGAGCACCTCCACGCGCTCCTGCTGGCCGCCTCCACTCGCCACGAGGAGATCCGGCACGCCCTCACCCGCATCAAGATCCCTCCGCACCCCCGGGGAAACCGGCACTACGGCAGAGGCCCGTACGGCGGTGACCGGCACCGCGCCTGGCTCCGGCAGATCCACCACCTGGAGTGGACGGCCGTCCGGTCGTACTACCCCGACCGCGCGGACCGGCTCCTCGACCGCCTGGCCGCCAACGGCACACGATTCACTCCCGCCCTGACCGCCCTGACCGCGCCGGCCGCCCGCAGCCACCCGGATGGCCCTGACGGTCCCGAGGATCCCGGCGACGGCCCGGACGCCGCACGCCTCCGCGGGATCCACGCCCACCGCCTGCACCTGGTGGCGGAACTGCACCGCCGCGGGGTACCGCTCCTCGCAGCCGGTACCCGGCCCGGGGAGCTCCACGAGGAGCTCGTCCAACTGGCCGAGGGTGCGGGCCTCGGCGCCCCGGCGGCCCTCCGTGCGGCCACCGTCGAGCCCGCGCGGGCGCTGGGCCTCGCGGACGAGGCCGGCACGGTCGCGCCCGGCAAGGCGGCGGACCTCGTCGTGCTGGCCGCCGGCGCGGATCCGCTGCACGACGTGCGGGCCGTCCGCCGGATCGACGCGGTGGTGGTGCGAGGGCGGCTCTACGTGGCGGGCTGACCGAATCCGGCCGCGATGATCCGGCCGACGCGCGAGCCCGGCGAAAGGTTCTCCCCCTTCGCGTCCGTGGAGTTCACGGAGTAGATCAGCGACTGCGAACCGTCCTTCGTCGCCGCGAAGCCGTTCAGGTAGCCGTAGCGGCTGCCGGTCTTGCCCCAGTAGACGGGACCGTTCGCGGTGAGCTGGACGCGCGCCAGGCCGCTTCCGTAGACGGCGGGCTTCGCGTGCTCGCGCGGAGGGACCTCCGTGCCCTCGTACAGCGGCACCTTCGGCACGGTGAACATCAGCTCCAGCTCGGGCTGCGGCACGATGCGGCCGGAGAACAGCGCCGAGATGAAGCGGTCCAGGTCGGCTGTTGTGGTGATGAGGTCACCGGACGCCCAGGTCTCGGACTGGTCCCACTCGGTCGTGTCGACGAGCCGGGTGACGCCCTTGTCGTCCTTGAGCGCCTCGTAGCCGTGCGTGTGGCGGCCCTTGATGCGGAAGCTCGTACCCGCACTGTAGGTGTCCTTGAGGCCGGCCCGGTTGATGACGCGGTCCCGCAGCTCCTGCTCGTAGGTCCGGCCGGTGACCTTCTCGATCAGCAGCCCCAGCACGTTGTAGCCGATGTTGGAGTAGTGCTGCTGGGTGCCGGGGGCGAATTCCATGGGCTTGCCGAAACCGGCCTGGACGAGCGTGCGGTGGTCCCAGGTGGTGTAGCGGCCCTTGTCCCAGTCGGGGGTCTTCGGCGTCCCCCGGGTGTCGCCGCCCGGCAGGCCGCTGGTGTAGTTGAGCAGCTGCCCGACCTTGACGTCAGGGTAGCGGGCGGGCAGCAGGCCGGGCAGGTAGTGCTGCACCGTCCCGTCGAGGTCCAGCTTCCCCTCGTGGACGAGCTGCAGTGCGACGGCCGCCGTGAACGTCTTCGTGATGCTGCCCGCGCGGAACCGCTCGTCACCCTTGACCGGCTGCTGCGTGCGCACGTCGGCCTGCCCGGAGGCCCCGCTCCAGCGCAGGTCTTTGTCCTTGTAACGGACCTGCGCGGCCGTGGCGGTGCCGTCCGGCAGCCCGTCGATCGCCTTCTGCAGCGCGGCGGCCCTGGAGGCCACCTGAGAGGTGGCGGAGGACGTGGTGCGGGAGGTGGCAGCGGAGGCCTCGGCTATCGCGGGTGCCGTCACCCCCAGCGCGACGGCGGTGGCGACAAGGACGGCAAGGCGGGTACGGCGGGTACGGCGCATGAGGATTCCCCCTGGTGGTGCCGGTTCTTCACAACGGCATCCATCCTCGTGATCCGTGCGGGCCGGCGAATCGCCGACGCGAGGGGTATCGGCCGCGGTCCGTCTCCCCCGCGCGAGGGAGACGTCCGAGGGAAACGACGAAGGGCAGGAACGAGGCCGGTTCAGCCGCCGGGGGCAATCAGCCCGGTCTCGTACGCGCAGATGACCGCCTGGATCCGGTCGCGCAGCCCCAGCTTCGACAGCACATTGCTGACGTGGGTCTTCACGGTGTGCTCGCTGACCACCAGCTCGGCCGCGATCTCCGCGTTCGACAGCCCGCGCCCGAGCAGCACCAGCGTCTCCCGCTCGCGCGCGGTGAGCGCCGCCAGCTCCGGCCCGGCGGCGGCCTGCCCGCGGCTGGTGAAGTCGGCGACCAGGCGGCGGGCCACGGACGGCGCGAGCAGGGAGTCGCCCGCCACGACGACGCGCACGGCGTGCACGAGGTCGTCCCGGCGCACGTCCTTCAGCAGGAACCCGCTCGCGCCCGCGTGCAGCGCCTCGTAGACGTAGTCGTCCTGGTCGAAGGTGGTGAGCATGACGGCCTTGCAGGCGCTCTCCGCACAGATCGCCCGTGCCGCCTCGATGCCGTCCATGCGCGGCATGCGGATGTCGAGCAGGACGACGTCGGGGGCGTGCCGGCGCACGGCCGCCACGGCCTCGGCACCGTCACCGGCCTCCGCCACGACCTCGATGTCCGGCTGGGCGGCCAGGATCATCGCGAAGCCGCTCCGCACCAGTTCCTGGTCGTCGGCCACCACCACACGGATCGTCACACCGTCTCCCCCGCCGCTGCTGAAACATCCGCCCGTGAGGAGATCACGAGGGGCAGGTGCAGGCAAACGCGGTAGCCGCGGCCGTCCGGCCCCGGCCCGGCCGACGCGGACCCGCCGTGCGCCACGGCCCGCTCCCGGATGCCGATCAGGCCCCTGCCGCTCCCCTCGCCACCGGGCTTGCGGACGCCCGATCCGTCGTCAGTCACGGTGACCGCCAGCCGGCCGGGGGCGCCGCCGCGGGCCCAGGCGAGGCGCACGGTCACGGTACGGGCGTCGGAGTGCTTGAGGACGTTCGTCAGCGCCTCCTGGACGACGCGGTAGACGGTGACCTGGGCGTCGGCCGCGAGCGGCCGGGGCTCGCCCTCCGTCAGCAGGGCCACGGAGAGCCCGGCCCGCCGCACCTGGCCGACCAGGTCATGGAGCCCGTCGAGCGTGGGCTGAGGGCTACGAGGCCGGGCGACGGGAGAACCCCCCGCCGGCGCCATCTCCCCCTGGGCTCCCTCCTTGAGCACGCCGAGCATGCGCCGCAACTGCACCATCGCGTCCCGCCCGGCCCCGGCGATCGCCTCGAACGCCGCCTCCGCCCGCTCGGGATCCGACCGTACGACCAGAGGCCCGGCCTCGGCCTGAACGACCATCAGGCTGACGGCGTGCGAGAGGACGTCGTGCATCTCGCGGGCGATCCGGGCCCGTTCCCGCTCGGCGGCCTGCTCGGCCTCCCTCTCCCTCGCCTGTTCCAAGGCCGTGGCCCGCGCCTCGACGGCCTGCGTGTACGCCTGCCGCGTCCGCGCCAGCACACCGAGCACGTACGCCATCGTGAAGAGGAAGAAGGCGAAGAGGTATTCGCGCGCGGTGTTGGTCCGCAGGGCGACCGCGACGGCGACGAGCGGCAGCCCGATGCCGATGGTCACCCGCCGCTGCCGCACCCCGCCCTGCGCGGCGACCGTGAAGATCGCCACCAGTGGGCTGTACGGCATCGGCTGGCCGGGCCCGTCCATCGGCAGATAGGCGAACCCGGCCAGTGTGATCGCCACCAGACAGGCCAGCGGCGCCCGGCTGCGCCACAGGAGCGGCAGCACGGACAGCGTGGTCATCCCGTAGAACGCCCAGGTCGCAGGCGGCACGTCGGCCGATCGGGGCACGACGAAGGGGATGGTGACGGCCGCCTGGACCACGGCGGTGATCAGGGCGTCGACGGCCCAGGGGCTACGGATCCGTGGGAACACCAGGCCAGTATCAGCCCGCGGGACGGACGAGCTCGAGCTCGTACTCCTTCGCCTGCGGATCGTCCGGCATGGCCACCGTGACGCCGGAGGGCACGAAGCCGGCCTTGCGGTAGACGGACAGGGCACGGCCGTTGTCCTCGTGGACGAAGAGGCGTATGCGCTCGGCCCGCGGCTCGGACAGCTCCCAGGACCACGTGACGGCCGCGTCGAAGAGCGCCTGGATGAGGCCGGTCCCGCGCCGCTCGGGGCGGACGAAGACCCCGACGATGTGCGTCTGCGGGACGGCCGGCGCCCCGCCGAAGACGGTGGCCTCGTCGGCATCCGGGAGTTCGACGAGAACGGTCACCGAGCCGTCCCACCGCCCGTCGGGCGCCTCCGCCACGAAGGTGATGACGCTGCACGCCTCGGAGCTCGCCCGGGCCCGCTCCTGCCAATAGCTGTCGGGCTGCGCGGAAGCCTTTTCGTAGGTGTCGAGGAAAGCGATGGGCGCCACCGGGTCCACGAGCGCCGCCAGCCGCAGTTCCCTGGACTTCTCCCAATCCTCCGCGCGTACCGACCTGATGATGTGCTCCATCTCTTGATCGTCGCGCGAGATAGATGGCATGGGCAATGTGTTTTCGCTCTCTGCGGGGCGGGCAGAGGGGTGCGCATGGCGGACACGCGCGCGGGAATTGCGGTGGTCATGGGTACGGAAGAGATGGAGGTGGTCCTTCCGCACGATCTGCGGGAGCGGCTGAGGCAGTTGACGGAGCGTGGAGTGAAGGTGCTGCCGGTGCCCGGAGCGGGGGCCGTGGAACAGGCAGGAATTCCGGGACGTGCGGGGGCCGGGGGACATGCCGGGACGGCGGGACACGCGGGTCATGCAGGACATGCGGGGCTTGCAGAGCTCGGCGGGCTGGAAGATACAGAGGTCCTGGTCACGGGGTGGGGATGCCCCCCGCTGACGAGGCCGGTTCTCGACGGTGCACCGCGGCTGAGGGTCGTCGTCCATGCGGCCGGGTCGATAAAGCGGCTGGTGACGGAGGAGGTGTGGGAGCGCGGGATCGTGGTCTCGTCGGCGGCGGAGGCGAATGCGGCCCCGGTCGCCGAATTCACCCTCGCCGTGATCTCCCTCGCCGCGAAGAGCGCGCTGTCGATGGCTGCGACCTATGCGGGAGGCCGCTGGCCGGCGTTCTCGGAAAGGCGCGGGGCGGACGGCCGGACGATCGGTGTCATCGGCGCCTCCCGCATCGGCCGCCGCGTCATCGCCGGACTACGGGCCTCCGCGGCCGGCTACCGGGTGCTGCTCTACGACCCCTACGTGACGGAACAGGACGCCGTACGGATGGGCGTGGAGCGGGTGGCCTGGCTGGCGGACCTCTGCCGGGCAGCGGACATCGTGACGGTCCACGCGCCCGAGACACCGGAGACGTACCGGCTGCTGGACGATCGCCACCTCGCGATGATCCCGGACGGCGGGACGGTCATCAACACGGCCCGCGGGTCACTCGTCGATACGGCGGCGCTGGAGCGCGAATGCGGGCTGGGGCGGCTGAACGCGTGGCTGGACGTGACGGACCCCGAACCGCTGGCGAGGGGGAGCGCTCTGCTGCGTCTGTCGAATGTGCTGGTGACGCCGCATATCGCGGGCGCCCAGGGAAGTGAGGGGCGCCGGCTCGGGGCGTACGCGGTGGAAGAGGCGGGCCGGTGGGTGAGGGGGGAACGACTGGTGGGAGAGGTACGGAGGGAGGAACTGGAAAGGCTGGCGTAAACCGTTCCGGAAACGCGAAAAAGCCCTGGCAGGAACTCAAGGTTCCCACCAGGGCTTTCTCTAAAAATTGTTCGGCGGCGTCCTACTCTCCCACACGGTCCCCCATGCAGTACCATCGGCGCTGAAAGGCTTAGCTTCCGGGTTCGGAATGTAACCGGGCGTTT
>NZ_JBIBIZ010000007.1:0-195671 GCF_042958085.1 Streptomyces sp. NPDC008001
CGAGCGACGCGCTGACCTCCATCAGGGCCTGCTCGAACTCGCCTGCAGCATCATCTGCCTCCGACGGCTCCGGGCGGCATTCTGAAACGATCAGTAAGAGCTTCCCGGAGCGCAACTGTCCTACCTGGCAGGCGAATTGCTGTGCAGTGGTTTCGCCGAGTCGTCCGCCTCGTTTCTGGGCCTGCACTCTCAGTAGGGCCATGGTTACTCACATGCGCCGCACACCAAGCGAGCGAGTGCGCCGGGAAGCGCTGGCGGACGCCGCCAGCGGGCGCCCAAGCCGCATTCGAGTCGCTCTCTATGCCTGCATCGATGATGATCGTGAGCCGCTGGAGGTTATGACAGCTCTACGGCGATGTGCCGAGGCGCGTGACTGGGTCGTCGTCTCGGCGGTATACGACGCAGTCTCGCCGACCGTCGCTCGCTCCGACCGCAAATTGTGGCCGGTGGTGGAGAACATGTTGATGGCCAGGACGGTCAGTGGCGTCCTGGTCCAGTCCGATGAGGAACTTGCCCGGGGTGCGGACGAGATGCACGAGCTCCGCGAGTGGGTGGCCCAGCAGTCGGCCTTCCTCCTCTCGACCCAGGTGGAAGGCCGCGCTGCATCCGCAACCAGCGACAACAGGAGCCCGGAGGCACTCCCTGCGGCACTCTCGACCTTCGGTTACACGAGGGGCGGGCGAACGAAGTGAGACGGAGGAGCACCGCCCGCGAAACCTTGAGCTTGCTCATGGCTCTGCACGGCGAGAACGGTGTCCTGCTGGCCCAGGCAGCCAAACCCTCGCTGGCGTCCGCATGCCAGGTTCGCGGCTTGGGCGAGAGTGCCGACGGGCCTGACCTCCCGCCGGGAACCATGGAGTATCCCGACTGCGAGTGCCCGCGGCACCGTGCTGGCCTGGGAAGGCCGGACTCGACGGTGAGACTTACGGCCGGCGGGGGGCGTTAATGGCCATCCGTAACCGTTACGCCTACGGCGAGTGGACCTCGTTGGCGGACCCGGAGGCGGAGCAGGAGTATTCCGTCGAATGCCTGGAACACGGCTGCGGCGCGGAGTTCAAAATCAAGGATGGTCCCGCCGAGGCTGATGGATGGAAGTACCAGCACACCATCCACACAGGTCACCGTCGCTTCTGGGAGACGCACGGTCGCGCCATGCTCGTCGGCCCGCCGCCCGGTGCGATCGTCGCCGGGGAGATCGTGGGCCGTGAACAGGCCGCTAACAGCCCGGAACGGGGGCGCCCCCGCTCGAACCCGTGCGCGGCACCGCAAGACTGGGAGCGCCGTGAAGGCCAGGGCGCGAGGTGACGGCGTACGGCGGCGCCCCAAGTTCCTGCTGCGCCGTCCCATGGAGTCGCTTACGCAGGAGGAGCGCAACATCCTCAGCAGCTTTTGCGAGCCAGTTCCGACGCTAGGCGAGCGAATGAGACGAGGGGCGTGGCCGGTCGGAGAATTCTGGCGTCGCCACGTGACCCACCGGGAGTTGTATCAGGGGCTCGACTCATGCCGTCGGCTGTTCGACGCGGGCCGCCTGAATCCAGCTCTCTGTCCGCTCAAGAATGAAGGAGATACCCGTGGTCATTTTGAGACCGGACGATTTTCCCGATGAGCTCCCGCCTCCCCCCAAGCAGCCGCCGGCGCCCGCCGAGGTCGGGTCGGCACTGCCGGTACCGGTATGTGGCGCAGAAGGGCATCAGCCGGCGGGTCGGTAAGTACTGACCCACGCAGACCCCCGCCCGGTCGTCCTCGTGGCCGTCGATGGCCGGGCGGGCCCTAGCTCCTGTCTCCCTGTCGGGCGAGGCTCACCCCCGAGGCCCCCGGCGGGGAGGCAGGGCACCAAACCCGCCCAACCGCTTCCTTGCTCCGGGACCTGGTTGAGCGGGTCAATACGTTGCCAGGCTTCATCCATAGAAGAAGGAGGCAGCAGATGAATGTGCAACATGCCGCCGCTCGCCCCTGGGGCGCTAGCCGGCTCGCACCGTACCCGACCACCCTTCGCCGTTCGCACACCACGGTGGCCATTGACGGTGACAGCCAGCTCGGCGTCTTCCGTGACCGCTTCGGCAACGTGCTCGAAATGGGCAAGCACGGCACCAGCTCCGGCACCGAGACCAACACAACTACAAACTCGGACTCGGCGCCCGACCAAGGTCACGACCAAGACAGCGAGCAGGACTGATGCCGTGACGCACAAGAGGCCGGTTCTGGTGGCCACCGAGGCGGACGATGTCACTGCTGACATGGTGATCACCGAACTCAACCGGCGCAGTGTGCCGGTGGTCAGGTTCAACCCCGCCGACATCGGCGAGGCTCTGACAGTCTCGGCTCGATTCGGTACCTGCCCGGCCTCGGTGGTCGGGCAGATCCGTACTCCGTCGAGAACCACCGGCCTGGCAGACGTTCGAGCGGTGTACTGGCGCCGCCCCATCTGGCCCGAGTTCCGGCACCTGAACCCCGACGACGCGCGATTCGCCGCCGCACAGGTCCGCTATGGACTAGGCGGTACCCTCTACGCACTTGATGGTCCTCTATGGGTTAATCATCCGCTTCGCAATGCCGCCGCCGATTACAAGCCCGCTCAGCTTGCCCTCGCTCAACGCCTGGGCCTCACTGTGCCGCCGACCCTCGTGACCAACGATCCGGGTGAAGCCCGAGAGTTCATCACCGCCCACCGTCGGGTGATCTATAAAACCTTACGGTGGACGCCGTACGAGCGAGACGGCGTCCCCATGACGGGATGGGCCGAGCCGGTCACAGCGAACGAGGTGGACGACAGCGTGCGCGTGGCTCCACACCTCTTCCAAGCCCGCGTCGACAAGATCGCCGACGTGCGAGCGTTGGTCGTTGGTCGGCGAGTGTTCGCCATACGCATTGATTCCGGTCTCTTGGACTGGCGTAAGGACTACTCCCGCCATTCGTACACCGTGATAGACCTGCCCAACCGCATGGTCTCAGCGCTCCTTGCCTACCTCGATCACCTCGGCCTGGTGTCCGGGAGTTTTGATCTCGCCCTGGACCGAGCTGGCCACTACTGGTGGCTGGAGCTGAATCCAAACGGACAGTGGGGGTGGCTGGAGGAACAGACCGGGCTGGGAATGTCCGCCGCATTCGCTGACCTGCTGACACGAGGAGACAACCCATGACCGATACCGCACGTCAGCGACGTGCCCTCGCTGACCGACTGGAGAAGTCCGGCGCCCTCACGACCCCGCAATGGCGGGCCGCAGTGGAGTCCGTACCGCGCGAGTTGTTCCTCACCTCCGGGGTGTTCCTGCCCGTGGACGGTGGTCGCTGGCGGCCGGTCACCGCAACGGGGTCTGACCCGGCGGAATGGGCGGAGATCGCTTATAGCGATCAGACCCTGACCACCCAGCTCGACGGCCACCTCACCGCCGACCAGGCCGGCGAGCCGGTGACCGGCGTCCCCACGTCCTCCTCGACTACCCCGGTCACCGTCGTCAGCATGATCGAGCACCTGGACGTGGAAGACGGGTACCACGTTCTGGAGATCGGCACGGGCACCGGGTACTCCGCGGCGCTGATGTGCCACCGCCTCGGCGAAGACAACGTGACGACGGTCGAGGTTGACCCCCGTGTGGCGGCCCGTGCGGATGCTGCACTGGAGACGGCGGGGTTCTCGACCTGGACGGTGACCGGGGACGGACTCCTCGGCCACCCCCGCCGGGCCCCGTACGACAGGGTGATTGCGACCTGTGCCGTCCGCCGTATCCCCTACGCCTGGGTGAGGCAGACCAAGCCGGGTGGCTTCATCCTGGCCACCGTCGGTTCCTGGCCCTACGGAACGGGCCTCGCCAAAGTAAGGGTGAACGACGGCGGTACCGCCGAGGGCTGCATCATCGGCCGCTCCTCCTTCATGCAGGCCCGATCACAGGCCACCACACCAGTGGCCGGCGACCTGTCCGCCCGCACGGCCTACCCCGACAACGAACGGGCGACGAAGGTCTCGCCACTCGTGCTCGAAGAATGGATGCCCGCCTTCCTGGCTCAGCTCGCGGCCCCTGGCGCACAATTCGTTCGCGCCACGGCGCACAATGGCGCCCAGCTCCTCTACGTCTTCGATCCTGACCGCGAATCCTTCGCCGCATTCACGGCCGACGGCGACGCCTGGATGGTCCGCCAGGGCGGTCCCGTGGCCCTATGGGACGACATCGAGCAGACCCTCATTGCCTGGCAGAAGGCCGGAAGCCCGGAGATCACCGCCGTACGGCTCCACGTCACTGAAAAAACGCATACGTACTGGATTGGTGACAAGCCCGCGCTGCGATGGGAGCACCCTCTTACCTGACCCGCAGAGCTCGGAAAGAGCTTCGGCCGTCCGGTTCAGGAAACAGCCAAAGGCACCCCCACGTCAGGTCAATCTGTCGCCGCTTCCGTCTTGCGGGCCTTAATGTACGTCCCCCGCTTCGGAATCGCGTAGGCGTAGCCCTCCGCCACGAGGTGGCCAAGCGCCCTCTGTGCAGTCGCCCGAGCTACGCCGTAGCGGTTCATGAGCTCGGGCGCTGAGGGGATAGAGCGGTCGACCTCAAGCTTTCCAGCCTCGATGTCCCGAATGATGTCCTCCGCGATCTGCTGGAACGGCGGCTTCGGGGCCCTGCGGTCGATCGCGTGCTCTGCCATGGGCTGAGCGTAGACAACCAGGCCGCGTCACGCCTACCTAGGTAAGGGTAGGTAAGCCTAGACAAGGAGCGTAGCGTCGCGATCGCAAAAGTGACTCTCGAACTGGTTGCCGGGGAATGGATCCCGCTGGTGTGAAATCTCCTCCTATGGAGTGGACGATGCATGGCCCGGGGTTGCAGTGCCGCGCGGCCGGGCCGGCCGCTGCCATCACCGCTTCGCACCCACAACGGAGATGATGTGTCACCCGAGAGCACGAACCGACCGAACGGGCCGTCAGAGCAAGCCGAGGACAACGGCCTTCGGGACGGGTTTTCGAAGGCCTTCGCCAGACGGCCGGCCGTGCCCCGGCGGGGGCTGATGCCGGGCAGGAGGGTGTGGACCGCTCTCGCCTCCGCCGCGGCGGTGACGGGGCTCGCCGTGGGGGCCGTTCCGCTGGCGAAGCAGATCCAGTTCACCTCGGACGACTCGAAGAAGGTCGCCGCGGTCAAGGAGCCGGGGAAGCCGGGCGCTGACGCTTCCTCAGCGCCCGGCCGCTCGAAGGACGCGGGGAAGGACGCGGGGAAGGGCCCGGGAGAGGCGAAGCCGGCGGGCACCGCGGGCGCCGGCAGCGGTGGTGCCGCCGGTGGCAAGGGCGGATCGGGGCAGCCCTCCGGCTCGGGCTCCGCGTCGGGCTCCGTATCGGGGTCGGGATCCGGATCCGGGGGGTCCGGGGGCGGCTCGGCGTCCGGCTCCGGCGGGTCCGGTGGCTCCAGCGGCTCCGGCGGGTCCTCCGGCTCCGGTGGTTCCGGTTCCGGGGGGTCCACCAGCTCCGGCAGCTCCGGCAGTTCCAGCAGCTCCGGCGGGTCCTCCGGCTCCGCGCACGAGGATCCCGGTGCGGCCTTCAGGGACGGCGGCATCAAGCCGCTGCCGCCGGAGCCCCCGAAGAAGGGCGTCGTCCAGCCGCCCAAGCCCGAGATCCCGCGCCCCCCGAAGCTCGACGACGGCAAGATCAAGGGCCAGGTCATGGGCTTCGCCGCGAAGCGGTGCGTGGACATCGTCGGCGGCAAGTCCAAGGAGGGCGCGCCGCTGGAGCTCGACGGCTGCTCCGGAGACCGGAATCAGCGCTTCGAGTTCCGGCCGGACGGCGAGGTCTGGTCCCTCTACGACGACCGGCTCTGCCTGGACACCCAGCGGGGCTCGACGGCGGACGGAGCCGCCCTCCAGCTCGCCGACTGCAACGGCAAGCCCAGCCAGGCCTTTGCGATCCAGCGGGACGGGTCCCTGGTGAACTCCAAGTCCGGCAAGTGTGTCGAGGCCGCGGACAGCGGCTCGAAGGGGCAGCGGCTCCAGTTGCAGACCTGCAACGGTGCCAAGAAGCAGAAGTGGCAGATCGGCTGAGCCGGAGCCGGAGCCGGAGCCGGAGCCGGAGCCCCGGGCCCCAGGCCTCGGGCTCCGGACCCCGGACGGTGCGCGCTACGCCGCCCCGTCCGGGACCGCCCCCGCCGGCTCCGGCACGTCCGGGCGGGTGAGGGTGACCAGGTCCGCCTCCGACGGCGCCTCGATCTCGGCGACCCGGTACGCCTGACGTTCCGTCATGGCCTGGAAGGTCTGGCGGGCGGAGCGCCCGTTGCCGAACCTGCTGTCGCGCGGGACGTGGGAGAAGTACACGCCGAGCGCGGCCCGCGCGTCCTCGGTGAGCTCGTACTGGTGCGAGGCGGCGTGCTGCTCCACGATCCGGACCAGTTCCGCGTCGTCGTAGTCCTCGAAGAGCAGGGTGCGGTTGAAACGGGAGGCGAGGCCGGGGTTGGAGTCGATGAAGTGCTCCATCTCGCCGGGGTAGCCCGCCACGATCACCACGACGTCGTCGCGGTGGTCCTCCATCAGCTTCACCAGGGTGGCGACGGCCTCCTGCGCGAAGTCGTTGCCCCCGCCCGCGCCCGCGGGGGCGAGCGAGTACGCCTCGTCGATGAAGAGCACGCCGCCCATGGCCTCCTGGAAGACCCGCTGGGTCTTCGGGCCGGTGTGCCCGACGTACTCGCCGACCAGGGAGGAGCGGTCGGCCTCGACGAGGTGGCCGCGTTCGAGCAGCCCGACGGCGGCGAGGATGCGGCCGTAGAGGCGGGCGACGGTGGTCTTGCCGGTGCCGGGGTTCCCGGCGAAGACCAGGTGGCGGCTGAGCGGCGGGGCCGCGAGTCCGGCGGCCTCCCGGCGGTGGACCATCCGCATGAGCTTCACGAGCGAGGCGACGTCCTGCTTGACGCGGTTGAGCCCGATCAGCCGGTCGAGTTCGCCGAGGAGGTCGTCCAGGCTCTCCTCGGGCCCCTCCCCGTCGCCGTCGGCCCCCGCCGTGGCGCCGGCGGTCCCGTGCCCGCCGGCCCCTGCCGGTACGGGCGTCTTCCGGTCCGGGGCACCGGTGAGCTGCGGCCACTGCGCCGACCCGACCCGTACGGAAACGCATTCCTCCACCACCGGCGCGGCGTCCGGATCGGCGCTCAGGTCCTCGGCGGCGTCCTGGACCCGGACGCGACGGAGCACCGGTGCGGCGGATCCGGCGAGATGGACGGCCGGGAAGCCGGGGGAGACGATCTCGCACTCCTCGAAGACCCCGCCGCCGCCGGAGTCGACGATCAGCCCGTTCTTCCCCGGCCGCAGCACGCGCACCCCGCTCAGCCGGGGCTCGGCGCCGCCGGCGACCACCACCCCGGACCCCGCGGCGTCCAGGATCTCCAGGCCGGTGACGCGGGGCGCGGCGCCGGATTCGACGACGAGGCCCGCGGTGCCCGCTCGCAGCAGCCTGCCGCCGGTGATCTCCTGGTCGCCGGGGCCGAGGACGGCCGCGGCGCGCTCGCTGTCGGCGATCTCGCAGCCGTGCAGCAGGGCCGGGCCGCGGCCGGCGGCGGTCACGCCGTTGCGCGTGCGGTGCACGGCGACGCCGCGGAGTTCGGCGCGGACGGAGTCGGCGAGGTCCACCCCCGACATGCCGCAGTCGCTGATCCAGGTGCTCTCGATGACGGCTCGCGCGCCGGCGACCAGGTGGGTGCCGTGTTCGGGGGTCCTGGTGATGCGGAGCCCCCGCAGCCGGATCTCGGCGCCGCCCCCCGCGTGGACGGGGCTGTAGGCGCACTCGTCCAGGGCGCTGTCGTCGAGGTGCACGACGGCGTCGCCGGTGGCGACGAGGCCGTTGGCCGCCGACGCGCGGATCACGGTTTCGCGGGCCGTGAGCCGGGCGGAGCCGTGCACGACGACGGACGCGGCGCCGGTGCGCACGATCCTGGTGCCGGTGACCTTGATCCGGGCCTCTTCCCCGGCGCTGATGCCGGAGCCGCCGCTGTCGCGCAGCGTGCAGAAGGCCAGCTCCACCTCGCTCCGGCCGTCGGCGCGTACGGAGTCCCCGCCGCTGCCCGAGAGTTCGCAGTCGTGCAGCCGGACGCCACCGCCCGCATCCTGCGGTTCTGCCGCCTCCGCCCCGGGTGCGGGGGAGCTGCCCAGGACCCGTACGGCGTCCGAGGCGCAGGCCCTGACGCGGCAGTCGGTGAGCCGGGCGGAGCCCTGGTCCTCGACGAGCAGCCCGCTCCGGCCGGCACCGTCGATCAGACACTCCCGCAGGGTGACGGCGGCGTCCTCCCGTACCCGCAGCGCGGACCCGGTGGTGTCCCGGATGTCGGTGCGGAGCAGTTCGACCCTGGTCGATCCGCCCGCGACGATCCCCGTGCCGTCGGTCCCGAGCAGCCGGCAGTCGGTGAGGGCGACGGCCCCGCCGGTGCGCAGCAGCACCCCGGCGAGGGCGGCGCCGGCGAGGGCCGTGCCGGTCATGGCGAGCGCGGCGTCCCCGTGCACCTCCAGCCGGCCCGTGCCGATCCGGCCGCCGGACCACTCCGTGCGCCCGCCCGCGAGCACGACGGCGGGCCGGTCGGCGGCCTCCCCCGCGACCACGAGCCCGTCGACCACCACCCGTGCGCCCGCGGCCACTTCGAGGGCGGGGCGCCCGTCACCGGGGGCGGCCAGGACCACGGCACCGGGGCGTCCCCCCGCCTCCTCGCCGAGGACCCGCAACGCCACGCTGCGCTCGACCCGCACCGCCTCCCGGTAGACGCCGGGGGCGATGCGTATCTCGTCGCCCTCGGCGGCCGCGGCCAGGGCGGACGCGAGGCCGGGGTGGGCGCTGGGGTCGCCGGTGGCCACCCGGTGGGTGGCGGCCGGCTGGGCGGGGACTGTCACGGGGGCTCCGTCAGAGGTACAGGTGCGGGACCGGGCGGTGCCGGTGGTGATGACAACTTCTCATTACCCGTCGGCCCCGGGTTGCGGGGGTGGCGCGAGGCGGCCGAGCGCCTCGGACCGCATCTGCTCCGCCCAGCCGACGTTGTGGTACTCGCGCAGGAACGCGAGGAGGTTGTCCATGCGCCGGTCGAAGGGCCGGGACTTCCCCCAGAGGGACCCCAGGCCCCCTTGGGACTCCAGGGGCTTGAGGAGCTTGGACCAGGACTCGACGGCGTGCCCGATGTTCTCCTCGGTCAGCGTCTGCCTCTCCGTGATGACCCCGGCCAGCTCGGCGAGACCGGCGAAGTCCTGCTGGACGGCCAGTTGCCTGCGGAACTCGTCCATCCGCCGCTTGTACGGGGCGATGAGGTCGTTCGTCAGGAGCTTGTACTGGTCCTTGCTCCAGACGGCCTTGTCGTCGAGCTGCAGGAGCGCCCGGTCGACCCTCTGCCGGTACGTGGTCTCCAGCCCCTCGTAGACCGTCTTCGTGTAGGCCAGCTCACCGCCGGGCTCCAGACGGAGGTCGCGGGTGAGGTCGTGCGTCCTGGAGAGCCCGAGCCACGCGCCCCTGTCGCTGTAGAGCATGTCGCTCTCCTGGCTGAGGATCTTCCACTGCCCGCTGCTCCTGTCGTGCCACAGCATGTTGGCGGCCTGGTACTGCCCTCGCTTCACCGGCGTTTCGTACTCCGCGTCACCGAACCAGTCGACCACCTGGCGGTCCTGATGCAGACGGAAGCGCATGTCGGCCCCCTGGCTGCTGCCGGGGGACTGGAAGTGCCAGGCGGTGAACCCGGTCTCGTCGACGTCGGTGATGGCCAGGGCGCAGCCGTTCATGGTGGGGGTCACGACGAATTCGGAGCCGGGGTGCTCGCCGGGCACCCTGGGAACGCGCACCGTCCCGATGTTCGAGATGACGTTCCCGTTCGCGCTCACCTCCGGGAGCCCGTTCATGTAGGGGAGGAACACGGGGGACAGGTAGTCGCTGTCCCGCGCCACCGGGGGACGGCGGTCCGCGTACTTGGCCAGCCCGGCGCGGTCCGCGTTCACCTGGATGTACTTCTCCACGGCCGGGGTGAGCATCACGGTGGTGTCCCGGGCCGGCAGACCCTCGGCCTGGTGGATCACGAACCAGTGGCGGCCCTCCCAGGTGTTCAGCTTGTCCAGGAACTCCACGATGTCGCCGCTGTTCAGCCAGGGCGACCTCGAGGCGATGTTCATGTCGAAGCGAACGGAGATCACGTGCGACGTGAAGAAGGCCTCGGGCTCCGCGGCGAAGGCCCGTGTGAAGCGTTCGTCCTGCGGTGCGAGGTTCGTCAGCGGCGTCGGGACCGGTGCCGGCGCCGGCTCGACGGCGTGCGGCGTCGCTGCCGGGGCGACAGCGCCGTCCGGCACGATGTCGTCCGGCACGGTGCCGTCGGGCACCGGGTGCTCCGGTACGGCGCCTTCGGCCCCCGCCTCCGGCAGTCCGGTGCCGGAACTCCCCTCACCGGGGTCGGTCCACCGCATGCCGCCGGGCAGCCCCTTGCTCTCCTTCCCGCTGCGCGTGATGGTCTCCTCGATCTCTGCCCGCACCCCCTGCGGGTCGACGCCGAGAGCTCTCAGCTCCTCCCCGGCCTGCTGCAACTGTTCCTCGGCGGCCGCGAGCCGGAGCTCGGGCTGTGACGGCCCCGGCGGCAGGGCCGACGGGCCCGCCCCGCCGGCGAACCGCGCGTTCCACTCGTTCAGTTCGAACTGGGCGCGGCCACGCTCGGCGTACGCCTGTGCGTACGCGTCCCGTGCCCGGGTGACCGGCGGACCGGCCTCGCCGGGGACGGCCGCGGGTTCGGAGACGGGGAGCGTTCCGTTCCCGGGGGCGGGATCGTGCCCGAAGGCGGGGGCCTTGAGCCGGGCCTTGGCCTCGCGCTTCAGCTCACGGGCCCAGCGCGGCTCCTCGAAGCGTTCGAGGATGCCGTCGAGCCGGTCCCTCAGGGGGGCGTCCAGGGTGGTGCCGTCCAGGACCTGCCGGAGGGTGTTCGCGGTGTCGCGGCGCAGGTTCCCGAGATGCTCCGCGGCCTCCACGAGCGCCTCGAGGTCGCCGGCCGCCGCCAGCCGGGTCTCTTCGTCCAGCCGGGTGCTGAAGAGCTTGTCGAGGATGCTCCTCTGCAGGGACCCTGCCAGTCCGGGGTTGCTGCGGGTGAGCCCCGCCAGTGAGGCGACGAGCTCGCCCTCGATCTCCAGGGCGTTCTCGACGCGCATGCCGTCGTAGATCCGCCGGAGGTAGGCGGGCGCGTTGCCGCCGGTGAGGTCGAGCGGGAAGACCCTGGTGGACCGGCGCAGGGCGAAGTCTTCGAGGCCGGACCGGCCGGGGGTCGCCCGGTACTCCTGGCTCACGACGTGCCACGTGCCGTCCTCCTTGCGCCAGAGGACGTTCGTGGCCCCCTTCCAGCGCCGGGACCCGTGCTCCGGCGTCAGGTACATCGCGTCACCGACCCAGTCGCGCACCGAGCGCTCCGGCGTCACGGGACCCTCGAAGCTGTCACCGCCGCGCCCCAGGCGGAACCTCGCGGCGTACTCGTTGGCCGCCTCGCCGCCGGGGGACTGGTAGTGCCACGCCCGGAAGGTGTCCTCGGTGACGTCGGTGACGGCGATCGCGCAGCCGTTCATCTCCGGGGTGAAGACGAACGCGGAGCCGGTTCCTTCCCGCGGGGTGCGGGGGATGACGGCGTGGCCGATGTCGGCGTCCTTCTTGGCGATGCCCGTCTTGTACGGGATGTAGTGCGAGGAGAGGTAATGGTCGTCGGACAGCGGGCGGAGGAGACCGGGGTGCGAGCGCAGGCCGTCGAACAGCTCCCTGGTCTCCCGGGGGACGAGGGCGAGGTCGGGGAAGAGCTCGCCGTTGTCGAAGGCCTGCACGTACCGTTCCACGGCGGGGGTGAGCACCACGGCGCGTTCGCTGAACGGGAGGCTGTTGTCCCGGTGCAGGACGAACCAGTGCCGGTTCCAGCCGCCCATCTGATCCACGAAGGCATTGCTCTGCGCGAGACTCAGTCCCGGCATCCGCTCCCGGATGCCCCGGGAGAGCTCGGTGGACACGGGGTGCTCGTTGAGGAACCGCACGGGGTCGGTGGCGAACGCCTCGGACCGGACGCCTTCCAGCGCGCCGAACGGGTTGTCGACCTGCCCCACGGCCGGCACGGGCTGCGGGGCGGGTGCGGCGGCCGGCTCCGGTGCGTGGACGGGACCGGGCACGGTCTCGTCGAGCACGCCGGGCACGGCCTCGTCCGGCAGGAGGTCGTCCGGCTCGCCCGCCTGCGCGCCGGAGTCCGCCGTCTCGCCGGCGGTGTGCGCCGGTTCCGCCTGCGGCGCGTCGGTGTGCGGAAGCGCGCCGCGCCGTGAGCCGCCGAGCGCGGTCCCGTCGCCGGTCCGGATCCTCGCCACGGCCTCGTCGATCCGGTCGCTCGTCGCCCCCGGATCGATGCCGAGCTCACGGAGACGGTCCTCCGCGTGGGCCAGTTCGCTCTCGGCCGCGTCCCGTTGCGCCTGCAGGAGCTGCTGACTCCGCGTGGGCCCGGTCGACGGGCCGGTGTGCGGCTCCCGCCCGACGCCCTCCTGCAGCCGGCCCAGATCGGTCCGGGCGAACTCGTACGCGTCCCACGCGGCGAGCCGCAGCTCGGCCTCGGGGCCGGTCGTTCCGCCGGTGATGATCTCCTGCCGGACCCGGATCCGCTCCTGCATGACCCGCGCCGCCTCCTGGGCATCGGGGCGTGCGCCGGACGACAGGAGGGGCTGGGGCTGCTGTGCGTCGGCGCGGCCCTTGCCCTTGCCGCCGGACGGGGGCGCGGCCGGTGCGGGCGCGTCCTCCCCGGGGTGGACGGCCGAAGGGACGGGACCGGTTCCTACGGGCTCGGCGACCGTCGCTCCGCCGGTGTTCACCGGAGGCTGAGCCTCGGCGCCGAGCTGGTTTCCGGCCCTGACACGGGCCTCGGCCTCGGTGGCCGCCGTGAGCCAGCCGGAGTTCTCGAACTCCCCGACGCTCCATTCGATCTTGCTCTTGAGGGATTCGGGCACGGCGAGTCCGTCGAGGGCACGCCGGACGCCCTTCGCGGTCGTCTGACGCTGCCCCTTGAGCGTCGTCACCGTCGTGGCGAGCTCCTCGAAGCTCGTGACCTTCGCCAGATGCGCGTCCTCCCCGAGGAGCGTGCGGGTGATCGGTTCGAGGACGACTTCCTGGAGCTCGTTCAGTGCGCGGGGCCCGAGGCCGCGCGTCTGCAGGAGTTCCAGCAGCTTCTTCTGGAGCGCGGTGTCGGCCGCCCCGCGCATGCCGTCGTAGATCGTCTTCGTGTAGGCGAGTTCGTTGCCCGGAGTGAGGCGCAGCGGCTGGACGGAAGGCTCGCGCGGCAGGGTGAAGGCGCCGAGCTCCAGGTCGAGCGGTGCCCGGTACTCCTGGCTCAGGATGTGCCAGGAGCCGTCCTCGTGGCGCCAGAGGATGTTCGTCGCCCCGTTGCGGTACCCGTCCGGCATCGGGCCGAGGTAGCGCGCGTCGCCGAACCAGTCGGTGGGGGACCGCTCCGCCCGGAAGGCGGCGGCGAACTGCCGCTGGGACATTCCGTTGGGGGACTGGTAGTGCCAGGCCCGGAAGGTGTCGTCGGTGACCTCGGTCACGGTGAGGGCGCAGCCCGTCATCTCCGGGGTGAACACGAATTCCGCACCGACGTGGCTGCCGGGGTTCCGGCGGATGACGGTGTTCCCGATCGTGCTCGGGCCCTTGGCGACGCCCCCTTGGTACGGGATGTAGCCCGAGGCGAGGTAGTGGTCCGCCGCCATGGGCCGGGGGAGCGCGGGGTGCCGGGTGAGTTCCTCGAACAGGTCCACGACCTTCTCGGTCACGTGGGGGGTGTGGAACAACCGGCCTTCGGCGAAGGCCTGTACGTAGCGTTCGACCGCGGGGGTGAGCAGCAGGGTGCCCTCACGGGCGCCGGAGTCGCCGGCCCGTACGAGGACGAACCAGTGTTGCGTGGCCGTGTCCATCGTCTGGAGGAACCGGTTGGCCAGTTCTTCCGTGAGACCGGGCATGCGCTGCGCCATGCCGACTTCGAAGGCCCCGTAGAGGGGCTGCCTGCCCAGGAACGCCAGGGGATCGTCGGCGAATTCGGCGGTGAGGCGGCCCTCGGCCTGCGCGAACCGGTTGTCGACGTGGCCCACGGTGACCTCGTGGTGGACCTGCGGCACCGGGGTGATCTCCGGGGCCGCCCCGCCGGGAAGCGGTCCGCCGTCCGGGACGGTGAGGTCGTCCAGGGGGCCTTCCGCCGGATCGTCGGAGACGTGCTCCGCCGAGGGCGTCGCGGCGTCGGCCGCCTCGTCGTCGAGCACCCGGGAAAGATCGGGCCGTTCCGCGCCGCCGGGCACGCCGCCGTGGCCGAGGACCGTGCGGACGTTCAGCGACCGCACCTCGTTCAGCATCACGTCGGGGTCGACGCCGATCTCCCGGAGGGCCTTGCGCGCGTCCTTGACCTCCGCCAGGGCGGCGTCGAGCCGGGTCTCCGCCGCGGACCGCACTCCGGTGGGCCTGCTGGAGGGCCCGGCGCCGGGGGTCTTCGGGGCTCCGGCGCCCGCGTCGCGCTGCGCGGCGCGCAGCTCGGCGAGGGAGTGCTCGTACGCCACGTAGCGCTGCATGCGCAGCTCGGCCGTCGCCCCGTCCGCGGCACCGCCCGTGATGACGTGCCCGATGGAGAGCCGGAGCTGGTTCCTGACCGTGGCCGCGGCATGCCCCTCGACGTGCGCCGGCACGGGGGCGGGCGGGCCGAGGGGAGAGGGGTGCGCGGACGGGGACGGGGACGGGGACGGCTGACGAAGGTCTCCGGGGCTCGCCGGCGTGTCCGTACGGCCTCGGGGCACGGCGCTCTCGCTCGCGGTCACCGGGTGCACCGGCCGGGGCGCAGGAGGCTGCGGGGCGGCCTGCACCGGCAGGGGCGCTCCCGCGGCGTCGGCGGAGCGGCCGGGCCGGGCCACCAGGTCCAGGGCCTGGGTGTCCACGCGGGACGGGGAGACCCCGGCCGCGTCCAGGGCGGAGCGGGAGGAGACGCCGCCCGCCGGCGCGTTCGCCGACGCGCTCAGGCCCGCGCCGCGGGGGCGGGAGTCGTCACCCTTGAGGAGGGCGAGGGCCTGCTCGCGGCTGTTCGCCGCGGACACGGGGGCCGGCACGCCGGCGTCCCTCACCGTGTGCGGGACCTGGGGCGCCGTGTCCTTGAGCGAGGAGGCGGAGGGGGCGTGGGTGCCGCCGTGCGCCGCAGGAGCCGCCGTCGTGCCGTGCGGCGGGGAGGCCACGTGCGTGGTCACGGGCGCGACGGGCTGCGCGGGCAGGGCGCCGGCCGGCCCGCCGTGCGGCGTCGCCGTGTGCGCGGCCGGGCTCACCGCGGCGCCCTCCGGAAGCCCGGCCGTGCCGGGGAGGCCGCCGGTGTGCGGCGCCGCCGCGTTCGGTGCCACGTGCGGGACGCCGCCGTGGGAGCCGCCGGCGAGCGACGTCAGGGACTGGGCGTTGACCGTCACGTCGGTCTCGCGGCCGATGCGGAGGGAGATGCCGTCCGCGGTGATGCTG
The DNA here is from genome assembly GCF_042958085.1 of Streptomyces sp. NPDC008001. Taxonomy (NCBI): domain Bacteria; kingdom Bacillati; phylum Actinomycetota; class Actinomycetes; order Kitasatosporales; family Streptomycetaceae; genus Streptomyces; species Streptomyces sp. NPDC008001. The sequence goes on from NZ_JBIBIZ010000007.1 coordinate 15,446, forward strand.
CGCACGGTGACGTCGCCCTGCTGCAGGGCCATGAGTTCGGGGAGCTTGAGGTCGGCCAGGTCTTCGGCGTGGCCGATGGCGCTCCGCGCGATGACGTTGCTGTCGTCCAGGACGCCCACGGGGTGCGCGAGCCCTCCCGGCGCCTCGATGCCGTGGCCCGTGACGGGCGCGTCCGTCACGAGCGACAGCCCCGAGGGGTGGCGGGCCCCTTCCACGACGCCGAGGGCCGTGTCGGCCGGGAGCAGCAGGTTGCTGTCGAGCCGGACCTGGCCCAGGGAGGCGTCGAGGTGGGTCAGGGAGGTGATCGCGGAGTCGCCGGCGGCCGACGCCGGAACGGCCAGGCCGGCCTTGCCGAGCGTGAAGTTCCCCGGCATGGGCGGGGTGGCGAGGCCGGAGACGGCGTGCAGGCCGGGAGCGGCGCCCGTGCCGGAGTGCGTGGCCGCGCCGGGGTGCGACATCAGCACGTCGCCCAGCTTGGCGAAGCCCAGCTGCGTGAAGTCGAGCGCGGGGGTCCGGGTCAGCGAGAGGTGGAACAGGTCGGTGGACACCGACCCGAAGCCGGGGCCGAAGCGGAGGCCGCCGAACGGGGCGGCGCCGAGGTGCTCGCCCGCCCGGCCGGCGGACCAGGCGCCCCGCCCCGCCCCGGCCGCCGGGGCGCCGGCCTTCATGAGGTATTCGAGATCGCCCGCCCTGGCCATCATCTGACGGAGCGAATACTGCGGGATGCCGAGCACCCGGTCGCCGAACGCCAGGGCCGCCGCGCCCCGGAAGCCGAGGACGCCGATCTCGGTGAAGTTGAGGGGCACCAGGGCCGCCACCATGAACCGGCCGAGCCGCTGCAGGGTGACCGCACCGTAGGCGCCGGCCTTGGCCCAGCCGCTGTTCAGACCGCCGGTGATCTTCGCCCAGTCCTCGAGGCCGGCGCGGCCGAGGCCCTTCACACCGCTCCAGAGCATGGGCAGGAAGCCGCGCAGCCCGCCGCCGAGCTTGGAGGCGAGGAGGAGCGGCGCCACCACCAGGCGGCTCGTGCCCGTCATGAGGGCGATGCGCCCCACCTGGGTCAGGAAGCCCTTGCCGCTCGCCATGATGCCCTTGCCGATGGCCTTGAGGGTGCCGCCGATGCCCTTGGTGGACGGGAAGAGCATGCCGAGGAAGGCCAGCCCCAGCTGGAGGCCCGTGGCCTTGCCCTGGCTGAAGTCGACGGCGGTCTTCACGAACTGCACGGCGTTCATCGCCCAGGCGATGATGCCGAGGATGCCGCCGGTGAAGATGGCGAGGACCGAGAAGATGATCGTGAAGATCTCGAAGACCTTCCAGAACGTCTCGCAGGCGCTCGTCGGCTGCTGCATCCGCTCGCCGGCCTCGTGCAGCTGATGGGTGAGCTGGGTGACGGCGGTGGCCAGAGCGCCGCGGGCGGTCGAGACGCGCTCGGTGAGCGTCTTCCGCTGGGGATCGTCCTGAGCCAGCCCCTGGGCGGCGGTCAGGGCCTGGCCGGCCGCCGTCTGGGCGTCGCCGACGGCGGTGGCGTAGGTCCGCAGCGCCGTCTCGGCCATCAGGAACGATTCGCGGACCGATCCGGCGAACTTGTTCAGGTGCTCGTCCACCTTGCCGCGCAGCGCGTCCGCGGTCTTGCCGATGAAGCGCTGTCCCTCGCCGGAGGTCTGCTGCAGGGCGTTCAGGCCGTCGTGGATCGTTCCGGCGGTCTCGGCGAGCCGGTGCATCGCGTCGGCCAGGCGGTTGATGACGGCGGGGTCGCCGGGGACCGGGTCCCCGCCCAGCCCGACGGCACTCCAGTCACCGGGACGCGTGGCCACCTGGTACTTCCCCCCTGTTGTGCACTGCGCCGCCCTCTTCCGGGGCGGCGCGCGGTCAACCTGTCCGATGGGATCGGAGCGGTTTCGGTTCACTCTGTGCCGGAAGTCACCAAAGGAACGGAAGTCTTTCCTGTTCCGAGTGAACGGATCGCGCAGGAAGGACATCTGTCGGGGTGACAGGTCCCCGCGAACCCCGAGGAAACGACCGTGCCCGACATAGCCGTGGACTACGAGCTGCTCTACGACGTGGCGAAGCAGGCCCGCTCGTTGAAGGACCAGGTCCACGAGGCGCGGACGAACACCCCCGACGCCTCCGTCGAGGACATCGGCTCGCCCGGGGCCAGGACGGCGGTGCGCCAGTACTACGTCCGGTGGACGGGGGCCTTCCGGGACTCCGAGGAGAAGCTGGGCAAGCTCGGGGAGCTCTACGAGAACGTGGCCAAGGGCTGGTTCGACTGGGACGCCCGCCACGCGAAGGCCGCCAACGAGCAGGGCGCCGCCATCGCCGCGGACCTGTGGAAGGGCCAGAAGTCCGCCTGGGACGCCTGGCAGAAGCTGGTGGCCGAGGGCAAGGCCGACCCGAAGGACCCGGACGCCCCGGTGAACCCGGGAGACCGGCCGGCCGCCTGGACCACCACCGACGCCAACGGCAACACCACGACCACCTCGTACACCTACGACGGCGACAGGCTGGCGTCGGTCACCACGACCGTCACCTCGAAGAGCGGGCTCACCAGCACGGAGACGACGACCTACCGGCCCGACGGCACCTACGAGTCGCGAGCCACCGACGGGACCGGCAACGTCACGGTCTCCAACGGCCGCTCCACCACGACGGACACGCCGGACGGCCGCAAGTCCACGACCAACAACTTCACGAGCACCACCACCGACACGGACGGCAAGACGACCACCACGAGCGGCGACACCACCTCGGTCTTCAACCCGCAGACGGGGGAGCGGACCTCCCGCACCACGTACACGACCACCGGTCCCGACAAGAACGGCAAGGAACGGACCGTCAAGGGCACCATCGACACGACCGTCGACGACAAGGGCCACGAGACGACCACGACCGTCGAGATCAAGTCGGACGGCAGCGGCACGAAGACCGTCGAGGATCCCGGCGGCCGCACGGAGAAGTGGGTCAGCAGCAGCGCGGACAAGGACACGGGCTGGCGCCTCGAATCCTGACCCCCGCAACACGACCCCCGGCCGCCGAGGCCGGATTCCTACCCCCGGCCGATCCGGCCGGAGCAGCACCCGCACCCGCACTCGCAGCACAGCAAGGAGCACCCATGGCCAGGGGCAACGTCAGCATCGACTACGCCGAGATCGACAAGGTCGCCAAGACCATGAACGACGCCGTCACGCACATCGTGCCGATGCTGCAGTCCACCAAGACGACCGTCGAGGGCCTGCTCGACAACGGCCTGTTCATGCAGCAGAGCAGCCCGGCGATGAAGATGTCGTACGAGAAGCTGACGACGTCCCTGAGCGAGGCGATGAAGGGCATCACCACGTTCTCCGAGCAGTTCCAGAAGATCAAGACCGCCGTGGCGCAGATGGACGCGGACATCGCCAAGAGCACCAACGGCGGCTGACCCGCGGCCCCGCACGCACCACGAGGCGCCCCCGGCCCGCCGGCCGGGGGCGCCTCGCGCGTCGTCACCCCCCTTGCAGCACGGTCTCCGGCACGAGGAGGGACACCAGCGACCCGGTCACCGGATCCACCGTCAGCCCGCGCCCGGGCACGGGCCGGGTGCGCAGCAGGTCGTACGGGAGCCGCACGCCGAGCATGTCCCCCTCGCCCGGGGACTGCGGGGCCAGCAGCAGTCCCTTGCGGAGCCTGCGCGCCTGCCCCAGCCAGCCGAACCCGGCGGAGGTCATCGTCTCCGGAGTGCCCGCGGCCGCCAGGCCGAGGCCCCGGTCGCGGCCGGTGGCCGCGATCTCGCGCAGCACCTCGTCGGCCGCGGGCATCGAGGACAGCAGATCCGCGTCGTCGACCAGCACCACGGCCGGACCGGTGCCGGCGTCGAGCGCGGCCCGTACGTCCTCGCCGGGCGGATCCGCCTGCTCCAGCACGGTCGCCAGCGGGTGCCGGGCCAGGCCGCGCAGCGGCGACTCCCGCGGGGTGAGGGCGACCACCCGCGTGCCCCCGGCCAGCAGGGAGACCGCCAGGGACGCCAGCGCCGTAGAACGCCCCGTTCCGGGCGGGCCGCTGATCAGGAACGACGGGGCGTCCGCCGCGAAGTCCACGCCGAGCGGGGCCAGGTCGTCGCCGCTGATGCCCAGCAGGCCCCACAGCGGCCGCCGCCGTGCCTCGGGCACCTTGTCGTACGCGTCCGTGAAGGAGACCTTCGCGGGCAGGGTGAGCACCCGGGCGGGACGCCGCGCGGCCGGGACGTCCCGGTCGCGCCGCTCCGCCCGCGCCCCGATCTCCCGCAGCGCCTCCGCCTGGTCGCGGCCGGCGGCCGGCAGGGCGGTGGTGTTCTCCGCGGACCGGCCCAGCAGGGCGACCTGGACCTCGGTGGCGCTGCCGCCGCGCCACGCGCGCCCCGGCGGCACCAGCTCGGGAACCCGCTTGGCCGGCACCCCCGCGAGCGTGTACTCGGACCGGTCGGTCAGCCGCAGGAGGAGGCGTTCGTCGTTGAGCGCGGCGACCTTGCCCGTCAGCAGGGCCCGCTCCGAGGTGGCGACGACGTGGATGCCCAAGGGCGCACCCTCCCGGATGAGGGCGGTGAGCTCCTGGACGGGACGGCCGCCGTCGTGGTCGCCGAGGAGGGCGACCAGCGAGTCCCAGCCGTCGACGAGGAGCACGATGTGCGCCGGGCGGTCCTCCGGCCGCAGCAGCGACCGCAGTTCGGCGAGACCGGCGGCGCCGTGCGCGGCCAGCAGCTCTTGACGGCGGGCCGTCTCGGCCATGAGCCGCGCGAGCAACCGGCCGAGGCGCTCCAGGTCGGCGCGCGGCACGACGGCCCCGCAGTGCGGCAGCGGGTTCAGGGCGGCGAGCGCGCCGCCGCCCGCGTCGATGCCGTACAGGTGCACGTCCGCCGTGGAGTGGCGGCGGGCGAGCGCCCCCGCCAGCGTGCGCAGCACCTGGGAGCGGCCCGAGCGCGGGGTCCCGATGACGTAGAGGTGACCGAAGGCACTGAGGTCCAGCTCCAGGGCCTCCTGCCGCTGGGCGCCCGGCAGGTCGGCGAGCGCCCAGGGCACCGGGGCGAGGTACCCGTCGGGCAGGCCCGCCGGGACGGGCCGCTCGGGCAGGTCGTCCAGGGTGAGCCGGTGCGGCAGCGGCGGCAGCCACGGGCTGGGCTGCTGCGGGATGCCGAGGTCCGCGGCGGCCTCCTGGACGGCCTCGACGAGCGCGGTGAGGTCCGTGGGGGCCGAGGGGTCGTCCAGGGCGTCCGCGTCGTCCTCCGCGGCGCGGTCCGCCGCTGCCGGTGCCGGACGCCCGAGCTGAGCCCACGTCACGTCCGCCGCCCGGATCTCGGCGGCGGTGACGGCGCGCTCCGGCCGCACCGCGACCGGTGCGGCCTCCGCCGGCCCGTCTTCGCGCGGCGTGCCCGCGTACGCCGTCTGGAACGGCAGGACCGAGCGGTGCCCGATCCGGGCCAGCGCACGGCCGGGGGTGCCCGCGGAGATGCCGACGGCGTCGTTGACCTCCAGGACGTCCTGGCTGTCCGCGGCGTCGGTGACGCGCAGGGAGATCCGCAGGTTGGTGTTGGCCCGGATGTCGGCGGTGACCACTCCCGCGGGCCGCTGCGTCGCCAGCACCAGGTGGATGCCGAGGGAGCGGCCCCGCTGGGCGATCGAGACCAGCCCGGGGACGAACTCCGGCACGTCCCGGGCGAGGGTCGCGAACTCGTCGATGACGAGGAGCAGCCGGGGCAGCGGCGCCAGCTCCGGGTTCCGCCGCCGCAGGGCGCGGTACTCGGGGTGGTCCTTGGCACCGACCCCCGCGAGGACGTGCTCGCGCCGGGTCAGTTCGGCGCCCAGCGAGGTGAGGGCGCGCTCGACGAGGTGGCTGTCGAGGTCGGTGACCATGCCCAGGGTGTGCGGCAGCCGCACGCAGTCCTTGAAGGCGCTCCCGCCCTTGTAGTCGACCAGAACGAACGTCATCTCGTCGGGCCGGTTGGCCGCCGCGAGAGACGCCACCAGCGTCTGCAGCAGCTCGGACTTGCCCGCGCCCGTCGTCCCCGCGACCAGGGCGTGCGGGCCCTCCTTGACGAGGTCGAAGGTGACGGGCCCGGAGTAGCCCTTGCCCAGCAGCATCTCCGTGGACGCGGGCTGCTGCTCCCACCGGCGGACGAGCTCGTCGCCGCGGGGCGGTTCGAGACCGAGCAGCCGGAGCAGGCCGACGCCGGTCGGCAGGCCGTCCGAACCGTCGGGGGTCACGTCGCGGACGGGCGCCAGGGCACGGGCGATCCGCTCGCACCACGCGGCGTCCACCAGGTCCGGCCGGGCCGTGGTGACGGCGGTCCGCCCTGAGCGGCGCAGGGTGAGCTCGCGGGCCCCGACCGAGCAGACCGACACGCACTCCTCCGGGAGCATCCGCTCCTCGCGGTCGACGCAGATCAGGAAGACCCGCACGGCGGGCCCCTCCTTCAGGACCTGGATCATGCCGGGGACGTCGCGCAGGTGCCGCGCCCCGTCGAGGACGACGAGCAGGTCGGGCTCGGCGATCAGCGTGCCGGCCAGTCCCGACTCCCGGGCGCGGCTGCGGGACCGGACGGCCGACACGAGCTCGGTGACCCGTGCGGCGACGGTCTCGGGGTCATTGCCCAGGGTGACCGCCGGTCCGCCCGGGGCCGGGGCGGCCGGGCCGCCCTCCCCGGGGCGGGCGTGCGGCAGCCAGCGCACCCACTCCCAGCCGGCCGCGCCCGCCGCGTCGGTGAGCACCGTGATCCGGACGTCGCGCGGGCTGTGCAGGATCGCCGCCTGGGCGACGGCCCAGCGGGCGAGGGCCGTGGTGGCCTCGCGCTCCCCGGCGATGCCGAGCACCCCGTCGCCCACCAGATCCACCCCGACCGGCATGTCGGGGATGTCCCAGTGGACGGAGCGGTGGTTGTCCTCGCGCGCGGCGTCGTCGACGGTGAGCAGGGACGGCTGCCCGACGGTGCCGACGCGCAGGTGGAGATGGTCGGAGTGGGAGCGCTGGCGCTCCCAGAGGCGAGCACCGGGCCCGACGGCCCACAGGCCCGCCGTCGCGGGGTCCGGGGCGGCCTCCGTGCGCAGCGCGCGCTCGCGGTCCACCTTGCCCCGCACGTCCGCCTCCAGCGACGCCCGGCGCGTCCGGTAGCCCGCGACGGCGGCCACGTAGTCCCGCCGGCCGCTCCGCTTGCCGCTCCAGTGGTTGGCGAGCGCCATCACAGGACTGAAGAGCGCGAACACCAGGTAGTAGTACGACTTGAGGAAGACGACCATGCCGATGCCCATGACCAAGGGCGACAGCACCATCAGCAGCGGGATCGCCCGGTGGGCGGGCGCGGTGGGCGGAGCGGGCAGGACGAAGCGCTCCGGCTGCAGCGGCGGGACGATGCGCGGCGGCCGGTTGAAGTCCAGGTGCGCGCCGTCCGCGGAGACCGCGACGGCGGCGTCCGCCTCCGTCGGCTCGGCCACCCGCAGCAGGAACTCCCCGAGCACGAGCTCACCGCCCAGCGGCCACGCGCACCAGCCCGGCGGGAGCGGCTCGGCGGTGTCGGCGTCCGGGTCGGGGAGGTCGCCCGGGGGCTCCGGGGGCAGCGCAGGCGCGTCGGCGCGCGGACGGTCCGGCGGCGGGACGGGCAAGGAGAGCGCGACGTGCGCGCCCTGCTCGCCGGTGTGGAGCAGCACCGTGCCGTCGGGGCGCACGGTGACCCGCACCCCGGCGGGCGGCACGTCCCGCCCCTCCAGCCGTACGGAACAGCCGGGCCGCGGGCCGACGGTGTGCGTCCCCGGCCCCAGCGCCCAGACGCGGCCGGCTCCCCGCCCGCCGACGAGCTGCAGCTCCACGCCCGCGGCGCGCGGCAGGCGCCCGCCGTCGGGAGTGCGGGACGGGGACGGGAGCGCGCCGCGCGGAGCACCGTACGCGGCGGGCTCCGGGGCGGCGGGCCCGCCGAGCCCCAGCCGGGCGCCGTCGCGGAGCCCGGTGGCGGAGAGCGTGGCCTCGGGCGGGAGCGGGCGGTCGCCGAGGTGGAGGACGGGCGGCTCGGCGCCGTCCGCGGCGCCGCCGAGCCGTTCGGCGAGGGCACCGACGGTGGTTCCGCCGGGAACGTCCAGGACGAGGTCCCGGTCGGCGCCGGGCGCGGTGAGGCTGACGAAGAGTCTCATGGGTGTTCGGGGGTCCGATCCGGGTGCGTGCGGGCGGCGGAGACGCCGGGGGCGGGGCGGGGGCCGGCCCCGGAGCCGGGCTCGGGTTCCGGCTCCAGCAGGGAGCCGGGGGCGGGGGCGGCGGTTCCGGGGGCCGGCCCGCCCGGGGCCGGGGCCGCGGGGACGGTGGCAGGGCCGGGTGCGGCGGCGGGCGGGCGCCCGCCGGTGCGAGTGCCGGCGCCGGCACCCGCACCGGCTTCGGGCTCGGCGAAGTCGCCCTCGCGCGGCCCGGGCACGGCGGGCGCTGCGGGCACCGGGGCCGGGACTGTGGCTGCGAGCGCGCTCGCGCCGGCCGTGCCGGGGGTGGGAGCGGATGCGGCCGCCGGCCGGACCGGGGCGCCGGTGTCGGGTGCCGGTGCGGGCAGCACAGGGGTGGGGGCCGTCGTACCGGTTGCTCCGGCGGTGGGCCCGGATGCCGCCGGCGAGACCGGGGAACCGGCCCCGGCAGACGTGCCCGGTCCGGGCGCGGGCGGCGCGGGCGCCTCTCCGGCCTCTGCAGGTACGGGCGCGGCCGCCGGTACGGGGACGGTCTCGGCGGGTGAGGGTCCGCCACCGGGCCCGGCCTCTTCCACCGGTTCTACCGGTTCTACCGGTTCCACCGGCTCCACCGGGACGGAGCGGTGCACGACAGGGCCGTCCCCGTCGCCCCCCGGCCCGTCGGGCGGGACGGCCGTGTCCCTCGCCGCCCACCAGCCGGTCCCGCGGCGGCGGAACCTCTTGACGGCGGAGCCCACCGCCGTGCTCAGCGCGGCGGCCTCCACGTCGAGGCCGGCGCCCGGAGCGAGCAGCCGCCCGCCCGGCTCGGTGTGCAGGCTCCAGCAGTACCCCGGCAGCCGCCCGCCCACCAGGGCGCGGACCCGCCCCGAGGCACACAGCGCGGCCAGCCGCTCCCACTGGGCGGGCGACGGGGTCCAGCACACCAGCACCACGGGCAGGGCGTCGCCGGAACCGGCGGAGTCGTCCGGCGCGTCGGCCTCCAGCTCGTCGAGGATCCGGTCGAGCTCCCGGCCGGGGTAGCGGGGATGCACCCCGCGGGCGACCTGCACCACCGGCCCGCCGGAGAGCAGGTCGAGCTGCGCCGCCAGCGCCTGGAGCACACTGCGGACCACCCGCACGTCGCCTTCCAGGCTCACGGCGGGCGGCCCGCACATCCAGTCGGCGACGACCGTCGCGCCCGAGAGCCGGTCGACACCGACGACGAGCGGCAGCGTCCGCCGCGCGGCCGGCGCCTCCGCACCGGCCCCGAGCGCGGCGGCCCCGGCCGACCACGTCCAGTCGCCCGGCTCGTCCCGGGCGTCCTGCCAGGGCGCCGCCGCCGCGCGCGGACTGCGCCCGGCCACGACGACCGCGACCCGCTGCCGGTCGGCGCTCACCGCGGCCGCGGGTACGCGGCAGCCCTCCCCGGCCGCCTCCTCCGCGCCGGTGAGCGCGTGGTCGACCAGGGCGGGAACGGCCGGGTCGGAGAGGAACGACGTCAGGGTGCGGACACGGCGCCGGTGCAGACCACGGGCACGGAACGGCGCGGCGAAGGCACGCCGCGTCATCCGGAGCTCCCAGGCCACCCGGCGGCAGGCCCGCCGGAAACCACCCTGCCGCGCGACCGCCCGGATCAGCCACCACAGGAGCAGCACCAGGACGACGGCCATGCCGGTGAGGATGAAGGACGATTTCTGGTCGGGCAGCGGCAGGGCGAGCGCCCAGGGGCCGCCGCCCGGTCTCCCGGCGGTCACGAACACCACCGGGAGACCGCGGGGACGGCGGAAGCCGAGGCGCCCTGACGGCGAGTCAGGAGCAGTCGGACGGGGGATCCGGGCGGGTGGGCGGGCACGGGCACCTCGGGAAGGACGGAGCGGACGGAAGAAGGCCACGGGGTGCACCGTGGACCTCCGCCGGCCGACTGCACCCGCAGTGAGCAGCGCATTCGTGCCGACACCGAGGTACATGGCAAATGCAGGCGCCAGGTTGTCTGTGATCGCGCCGGGCCGGCGAACGTGGCCGGATCTCGCCCCTCCCGCCCCCGGGAGGAGGGGCGGCCCGCGCCCCGGGTGTGCCCCGTGTCACGTCACCGCCACGTCTCCGCCCGGCCGCCCCGGATGGCGTGGGCGTATGACGGACCGTGGTCGAACGATCCCGGAAGCGCCCGGAAAATCCCGGGTACCATGAGGGAACAGCAACCCCCTTCCGACGGGGGTTTTCGCAGGTCGGTGATCTGTCGACCCGATGTCCGGGCGGAGCGGCCACGCTCCGGCGGCTTTCGGGATTCCCCGTCGCGCCGGGGTTTTTCTGTGTGCGCGCAGCGCGTCCGCTGTGTTGCGAAGCTCCACTCACCCCCTGCGTTGAGGCATGAACGTTTCTCTTACCGACCGCCGCCCTGTCAGCGTGGGCGTGCTGGTCACCGCACTCCTGACCGCCTGCATCGCCTTCCAGCTCAACGCGAGCATGCTCAGCCCCGCGCTGAAGAGCATCGAGGACAGCCTCGGCGCCAGCTCCGCGGAGATCGGGCTCACCCAGACCGCGTTCTTCACGTCGGCCGCCCTGTTCTCGCTCTTCCTGCCGCGGCTCGGTGACGTCCTCGGGCGCCGCAAGGTGCTGACCGGCATGCTCGTCCTCATGGCCGTCGGCTGTGTGATCGCGGCGCTGGCGACGAGCGTGCCGGTGCTGTTCGCCGGGCGGATCGTGCAGGGCTTCTCCGGCCCGGTCGTCCCGCTGTGCCTGATCATGCTGCGCCAGGAGGTGACCGAGCCCAAGCGGTACGGCACCCTGCTCGGCGTGATCACCGCGGTCAACGGCGGCATCGCCGGTGTCGACTCGCTCGCGGGCGGGTTCCTCGCCGACGAGCACGGCTTCCAGTCCGTGTTCTGGGTCATGTCCGTCGTCGCCGTCCTGGCGGCCGCCCTCGTCGCGTTCATGACCCCCGAGTCCAAGGTCCCCGGCGCGGACCGGATGGACTGGCCGGGGGTCGGCCTCCTCGTCGTGTCGGTCGGCTCGCTGCTCGTCGCCCTCAACGAGGCCGGCAAGCTCGGTGCCGCGAACTGGGGCCTCATCGCCGCCCTGGTCGTCGTCTCCGCCGCCGCCTTCGCGCTGTTCTGGCGCACCGAGGACCGCTCGTCGCACCCGCTGGTCGCCACCCGCCACCTGCGCCGGCGCGCCACCTGGGCGACCCTCCTCACCACCACCCTCACCATGACCGGTGTCTTCGCCGTCATGAACGGCCTGATCCCCGCCTTCGCCCAGGACGCCGAGGCCGGCCTCGGCATGGGCGCCGAGGGCTCCGCCTGGTGGACCCTGACCCCGTACGCCCTGGCCGGCCTGGCCATGGGCCCGCTGGCCGGTCGCCTCGCCGCCACGTACGGCTACGGCCGCGTCCTGCGCATCGGCCTGATCGGTTCCGCCGCCTCCGTCGTGCTGATGATCCTCACGATCCCCGCCCACTCGAAGGCCCTGCTCCTGGTGGCGTCGCTCCTGGTGGGCATCACTTACGCGGGCGTGGCGAACATCGTCCTCAACGGCCTCGGCATCGTCCTGTCCCCGCGCGAGAACCCGGGCTTCCTCCCCGGCCTCAACGCGGGCGCCTTCAACCTGGGCGCCGGCCTCAGCTTCGCCGTCCTGTACGCGGTGAAGACCGCGGTCCAGCCCGCCGACGCCTCCTCGGCCACCGGCTACACCTCCGGCATGATCGCCGGCGTCGTCATCCTGGCCGCGGCCCTGGCGACGTCCTTCCTCATCCCGAAGCCGGTCGCGGCCGAAGCCGCGGAGGAGACCGAGGCCGGCCCGGCGGCTGCCGCGGTGCCCGCCCGGACCCGCGGCTGACCGCCGCCCCGACCGCAGAAAACCCCGGCTCCCGAGCCGGGGTTTTCGCGTTCCGGGCGGTGCCCGGAGGGCCCTGTGGTGTCCGGCACCGCCGGGCCGCGCCGTCGTGGCTGATCGCCGCTGCGGCGGAGGGGCGGGACCGGGCCTCAGACCCCTCTCGGCCGGTCCTGCCGATGGTGGCGGCCCGTGCGGCCGCACCTCGGCACCCCGGCCCCGCGTCTCAGGGCGTCCCGCTCGCCCGTGCCGCCGCGAGGCCTTCGCCGTTCGCGGCGGTCTTGGGCGTCCTCCGGCCGTTCGCCGCCGCGGGGCGCTTTCCCCCGGGGGCGGACCCGCCGGCCGGCTCCGGTGTCCCGCCGGCCGTCGCCGGAGCCCCCGCGGCTCCGGGGGTGTTCTTCCGCTCCGCCGCCTCCTGGATCAGCCGCGACCGCATCGCCAGGTACTTGGCGTTCAGCTCGTCGACCGGGATGAACTTGCTGACGCCGCCCTCGCTGATCTTCGGTTCCTGGCGCTCCATGATGCGGACGTCCTGGACGTCCTGGATCCACTTCTCCATGTAGAGGGAGGCGCGGGGCAGGATGCGGCGCAGCCTCTCCGAGCGGAGGAAGGGCTTGACCGTCGGGTACTCGTACCAGCGCAGGATGTGCTCGGTGTGCTCGTCGTCGATGGGGACCAGCCACGACGTCGCCTCGAACTGCTCGGTCTGGACGTGCACCTGGCAGGGGAAGGTGAACGTGATGACGTAGTGCGTGGTGTTGGCGGGGTCCGCCTCCTCCTGGTGGTCGAAGGAGTAGCGGAGCGTCCGGCCCTCCGTCACGGTCTCCAGCTTGTGGTTGACGATCTTCGTGGCCGAGAGGTAGCGCTCCTTGCCGTCGAGGCCGAGCTTGCGGGCCGTTCCGTAGAGGAACAGGTAGTCGATGTAGTTGAACCAGTGATCACGGTGGACGTAGGTGATGTGGTAGAACTCGAGCAGGCTTTCGATGTAGCGGGTGTAGTGGACCGGGCGGGTCCAGTGCAGCGTCGAGTGCACCTTGGGGTTGTCCGCGATCACCGGTGCGATCTGTATGTCCGGCAGGTCGGCGCGCTCCTCGCCCCACCACAGCCACACCAGCCCGTGGGCCTCCCGCACCGGGAGCACGGGCACCCGGAGCGAGCCCGGTATGCGGGCCTCCGAGCCCATCGCCGGTACGGCCTTGCACGCGCCGTCGGGTCCGTAGCGGAAGCCGTGGTACGGGCACTCGACGGTGTTGCCCTTCATCCGGCCGTCGGCCAGGTTGGCGCCCTTGTGCGGGCAGCGCGCGCCCTGGCAGACGAGGTTGCCGTCGAGGTCGCGCCACAGGACCAGCTCCTGGCCCATCCGGCGGACGCCCGTCGGCTTGTCGTTGCGCACCTCCTCGGCCGGGAGTATCGGATACCACTGGTCGGGGATCATCTTTCGTTCCTCCTCGGTGGGTTGCGCTGACGGTGGATCAGCCTTCGACGACCTCCACCGTCCCCGTGTCGCCGTCGACCATGACCATGTCCCCGGTGCTGATGCGCTGCGTCGCGTACTTGGTGTTCACGACCGACGGCACGTGGAACTCGCGGGAGACGATCGAGCTGTGCGACAGCATCGAGCCGACGTCGGTGACGACGCCGCCGGCGATGGCGAACAGCGGGGTCCACGAGGCGTCGGTGTAGCGGGTCACGAGGATCTCGCCGGCCTCGAACTCGTCGGCCTGCCAGACCAGGTCCTCCACGATGCGGGCGCGGCCGACGACGCGTCCGGGGCTCGCTCCCAGCCCGCTCAGCCGCGCGCCGCCCGGGGCGGGGCGCACGGCCTGGGTGATGTCGTGCTCGCCGATGAAGGTGAGCGGCGGCTCCGGGAGCCGCTTGCGGTACTCGTGGACGCGCCGGGCCTCGTCGATCCGCTCGCGCGGGAAGGCCTCCGGCTCGCCGGCGTCCCCGGCCAGATAGGCCCGGACGTCCTCGAAGTCCAGGTGGGCGACCTCGTCGAGGGAGTGCAGGACGCCCTTGGCGACCAGCCGCCGGCCCACCTCGTACACCACGTTCCGCACCAGCCAGATCGAGGTGATCATCGACATCCGGGTGGTCTCGCGCAGCTCGCTGCAGAGCGCGTACAGCGAGATGACCGTCTCGATCACCTTGCGCTGCGGCAGCAGGAGCCTCTTGAGGAGCCGGCGCGAGTCGTCGTGGTAGCCGCTGCTGCGCTTGAGGATGTCGTCGGCGGAGAAGCCGTCGGAGGCGTACCGCCGGATCATCTGGAAGATGTACGAGGGGTCGTCGATCCACCGCGAGTGGGTGAGCTCCATCTCCTGGTGCCCGCGAGTGCCGTTGGCGCGCAGGAACGGCTCCATGTGCCGGTCCCAGAAGACGGCGCCCTCGTCGTCCGCGCGCAGCGCCCCGGCGACGGCCTCCAGCGGCTCCTCGTCGATGATCTTCAGGACGCGGGGGCTGTCCTTGGCGGCCTGGGCGACGGCCCAGATCTCCTTCGCGGACTCCACGGTCCGCAGGCTGGACATGTCGGTCTTGATGCGGTTCTGCAGGTTCTCGCCCTCCTCGCCGAGCCACATGCGGCACAGCTCGGTGAGGATCCCGTAGAAGCCGAAGGCGTTGATGTAGTACGGCATGTAGCCCACGTGGCTGTCGTGGAAGTAGCCGAGGTTGCGGGTGAGTTCGGCGTGCAGCTCGCGGCGGCTCATGCGGGTGAGGTCGAGCCGCCGGGCCCGGTCGAACTCGTAGAGCCGCGAGGCGGCCATCTCCTCCGACCGCGACTTCATCCGCAGCGCCTCGGCGGCGGTGCAGCGCAGCCAGTGCGCCGTGGACAGCGCGTCTTCCAGGCCGCCCGGGAACTTCCCGAAGGGGTTCTTGTAGTCGGCGAGGTTGCCTCCCTCGACGTCCTCGCCGACGAACCGCTTGGTGAAGTGGCGCTGGTCGCGCGTGGGCAGGGCCTGGCCCAGGAGGTGGGCGCTGTAGGAGATGTTGAGGTAGATGTGGCCCTGGTAGTAGCCCATGTGCAGGTCGGCGTCGCCGGTGTCGCGGACGCCGAGGGCGGCGGCGCAGTCCAGGTGGACGTGCTTCTGGTAGTAGCGCGCGAAGCTCAGGCCGAGCGGTGACATCAGCCCGACGAAGATCTCGCCGATGTCCATGCGGGACCACAGGGTGCCGCTCCGGACGGGCTCCGGCTGCTCCGTCACGTACGGGCTGAGCGCCCCCGTACGGGCCGGTGCGTCCCCGGGGGCGGGCCGGGTGGTGATCGGGCGGGTCTGGAAGAGCCGGAACTCGCCCTTGCGGAGGCCCCATTCGATGTCCTGCTCGCTGCCGTAGTGCTCGCGCACGCGCAGCCCGAGCCGGGCCAGCTCGGCGAGCTGGGCGTGGTCCAGGCAGGGGGTGTCGCGGTCGGCGGCGTCGACCTTCGTCATCCCGATCTTCCCGGGGGCCAGCGGCGCCCACTTGGCCACCTTGTAGCGCACGCGCTCCTCGACGACCTCCAGGCTGCGGTCGTCGACGACGAACAGGTCGCTGGAGACCCGCCCGGAGACGAGGCCCTCGCCCAGCCCCCGGCAGGCCTCGACGACGACGCGGTGCGGCCGGGCGCTCACCGGGTCGACGGTGAACAGCACGCCGCTGACGTCGCAGTGGACCATCTCCTGGACGACGACGGCCATCGCCTCGGCCGTCTCGCCGTCGCGGTAGGCGGTGGCCCGCGCGGACCACAGGGACGCCCAGCACTGCCGCACGGCGTCCAGCAGCGCCGCGTCGCCCGAGACGTCCAGGACCGTGTCGTGCTGGCCGGCGAAGGAGCGTGCCGCCGAGTCCTCCTTGAGCGCGGAGGAGCGCACGGCCACCCGCGGCCGGCCCAGCCGCTCGTAGGCGGCGAGGATCTCGTCGGCGATCGGCGCGGGGATGCGGGTCGCGAGGATCAGCTCGCGGACGCCGCCGCCCTCGCCGCCCGTGCCGTCCCCGCCGCCCTCGATGCCCTTGATCCTGCCGTCCAGGCCCGTGCCGGCGAGGTAGCGGGTGAAGAGACCGGTGGTGAGGCAGAAGGCGGGCGGCACCGGAAGCCCCGCCGCGATCATGTCGGCGAGCCGGGCCGCCTTGCCGCCGAGGACGGCGGGGTCCGCGGGCTCGGGGCCGCCGAGGACGACGACATCGCCGGCCTGCGGCGCGAGGGTCGTGGTCGCTGGGTCAGTGGTACGGGTTGCCATGTCGGGCTCTCCTGGGCGCTCGGGCCGTCGGCGGGACTGTGCGGGCTACTTGCTGGTGCCCGTGAAGGCGCGGAACTGCTCGCCCGGCACCACGCGGGCCGCCTCGACGCCGGTGAACCCGGCGCGCTCCAGTTGCGCGACGAGCTCCGCCTCCCGGGGCAGCGGCCCGCCGAAGTCGGCGTAGGCGAACCAGAGGCTGAGCACGTCAAGGCCGATGTTGCCGCCCTGGCACGACGTGGTGAGCAGGATCCTGCCCCCCGGCGCCAGCAGCGAGCGCGCCTTCTCCAGCGCCGCCACCCGCTCGTCCTCGGCGAAGTAGTAGATGTTGTTGTGCATCGTCACCAGGTCGAACTGGGGCTGCAGGTCGAGGTCGAGCAGGTCGCCCTGCCGGGTCTCGACGCGGTCGGCGAGGCCCCACTCGGCCATGTTCTTGGTCGCGGTCTCCGCGACCTCCTCCTGCAGGTCGATCGCCACGGCCGACAGCCGCGGGTTGAGCTGCGCGGCGTGCCGCACGTGGATGCCGCTGCCGCAGCCGACCTCCAGCATCCGCACCGGGTTCTCGCGGTCGAGGGCGCGCGCGATCGCGGCCTCGACGAACGGCTCGATCACGCGCGTGGAGCGGGCGATGACGAGCCCGTCCTGGTCGCCCAGCGAGAAGCGCTCGCCGGTCGCCGCCATCCGCGGGCCGCCGAGCAGCACCGGCACGTGGAAGCGGAGCACCTCCTCCAGCGCGGCGGCCAGGGCGTCGTTGCCGGCTCGCGCGAGGGTCCGGGCGGCGATGCCCCGCAGCCGGTAGCAGCCCTCCCGCTTGTCCAGTTCGCCGAGGCGCACGCCCACGTCCAGCCAGGCCCGCAGCCGCTCCTTGTCCTGCGCGGCGCCCAGCTTGTCGGCCAGCGACTCCAGGTCGCAGGGGCGCACGGCGAGCCAGCCGAGGATGCCGGAGCCCGCGGCCGAGGCGAGGAACGCGGCCCGGTAGACCGGTGTGATGAAGCCCTTCGACACGGCGAGCAGCAGCGGCATCCGCCAGTTGCCGACGACGCGCGCCGCGGAGAGGACGTCGCCGAGCGGTTCCCCGACGCGGTCCCTGACGCTCTTGACCAGGCTCAGTACATCCATGAGGGCTCCCTGTGCTGCGTGGTGGTCGAGTGGCCCGCGTCCGCGGCGCGGGGGAGGCGGGCCAGCTCCCGCCGCAGCTCCCGCAGCAGCCGCTGCCGCGCGGGGCCGTCGCCGTTGAGGAAGAAGTGGTCGCCGTGCACGTGGTGGTGCAGGAACGAGCTCGTCGTGTACGCGCGCCACGCCTCCACGCCGGCGGCGTCCGCGACCGGGTCGTCGTTCGCGGAGAACGCCGTCATCGGGCAGTCCAGCGGGCGGCGCGGCCGCCACCGGTAGTCGTTGCAGACCCGCAGGTCGGCCCGGAGGACCGGCAGCCTCCGGTCGAGGTAGGCGCTGTTGAGCAGCGCCTGGTCGCCGGCGCCGAGGGCGCCGATGCCCGCGGCGAAGTCGCGCAGCTCCGCGTCGGGCAGCAGGTGTTCGGTGCGGTCCCCGTACAGGTGCGGCGCCCTGCTGCCGGAGACGAACAGGTGGCGCGGGCCGGGCTCGCCGCGGTCCCGCAGCGCGCAGCCCACCTCGTAGGCCAGCAGGGCGCCCATGCTGTGCCCGAAGAACGCGTAGTCGCGGGTGAGCCCCCGGCGCACGAGCTCGGCGGCGATGCCGGCGACGAGCGGCTCCACGGCCGTGTACGGCTCCTCGCGCATCCGCAGGCCGCGCCCCGGCAGCTGCACGGCGGCCACGTCGGCGGCCCCGCCGCCGAGGTGCTCGCGCCAGTCGCGGTAGACGGAGGCGGTGCCCCCCGCGTACGGGAAGCAGATCAGCCGGGTCCCCGGCGCGTCCGGCGGGGGCGGCGGGGTGCCGAAGCGC
The DNA here is from genome assembly GCF_042958085.1 of Streptomyces sp. NPDC008001. Taxonomy (NCBI): domain Bacteria; kingdom Bacillati; phylum Actinomycetota; class Actinomycetes; order Kitasatosporales; family Streptomycetaceae; genus Streptomyces; species Streptomyces sp. NPDC008001. Next base: position 33,543 of record NZ_JBIBIZ010000007.1, read on the forward strand.
GGGAGCCACGGCGACTCCCGGCCGGGCAGGACGGCCGGCGGCTCAGCGGGCGACATGCTTGCGTCCTTCCGGCGAGTCCAGCCAGGCCACGGTCCGGCGCATGCCCTCCTCGAAACCCACCGGGCTCTTGAAGCCGAACTCCTCCTGCGCGCGCCCGATCCCGTACGACTGGTCGCGGTCGAAGAGGTGCACGGCGTGGCGGGTGAGGACCGGCCGGGCCTTGACGCCGAGGAGCCCGTAGAGCTTCTCCGAGACCGTCGCCACGGCCGTGGCGACAGGGGTGGGCAGGCTCAGCTTCGGCGGCGGGGCGCCCAGGCCGCGGGCGAGCGCCTCGATGTACTCGCGCCACGTCGTCAGCCCGGGGTCGCGCAGGTTGTACGCGCGCCCCGCCGTGGACTCGGAGGTGCACGCGTCGATCATGGCGTCGGCGGCGTTCTCCACGTACAGCAGGCCGGCCGGGACGCGGCCCTGGCGGATGTAGACCATCTGCTTGCGCAGCAGCAGGTCCGCGATCTCGATGACGAAGTCCTTGCTGCCCGGCCCGTAGACGGACACCGGGCGGACGATCGTCACCGGCACGCCGGTGCGTTCGGAGGCCTCGCGCACGGCCCGCTCGCCGAGGAGCTTGCTGCGGTTGTACGGGAGGCCGGTGTCGCGCGGCTCGGTGTTCTCGTCGCAGGGCCGTACGGGATAGCCGTACACGTCGGTGGTGCTCACGTGCAGCACCCGCCGGACCGTGCCCGCGCGGGCGGCGGCCTCCACGACGTTCGCCGCGCCGGTGACGTTGATGCGCCGGAAGTCCTCCCAGGCGCCCCAGTCGGCCGACATCCCGGCGCAGTGGTACACCTGCCGCACGCCCGCCATGGCCCGCTGCAGGGCCGGGAGGTCGCCGAGGTCACCGACGGCGGTCTCGGTCTCGGAGCCGGCGAACCCCGAGCGGTCGCTGCCCTCGCGGACGAGGACGCGCACCCGGTGCCCGCGCTCGGCGAGGCGGCGGACGAGGTGCCCGCCGATGAACCCGCTCGCCCCGGTGACCAGGACGCCGGGCCGCTCGCCGGGGCCGGGGACGGTGGTGCCGGACGTGTCCGTGTTCTGCGTCGACATGGGATCACACCAGAAGGTCGAGGGAGTGTTCGAGGTCGGTCTCGCTGTGGTCGACGTTGACGAAGAAGCGCAGCCGGCACTTGTCGCGCTCGACCGCCGGATAGCCGATGGGCATCACGTTGACGCCCTGCTCCAGCAGGGAGTTCGACAGCGCCATCGTCTTCTCCCAGTCGCCGGTGATCACCGGGATCACGGCGGACGCCCGGGACACCCCGATGTCCAGGCCGCGTTCCCGGGCCCCGGCGCGGAAGAAGTCCGACAGCTCGCGCAGCCGGGCCACGCGCTGCGGCTCCTTGCGGACGACCCGGATCGCCTCCAGGGCCGCGGCCGCGTTCGCCGGCGAGATGCCGGTGCTGAAGATGTGCAGGGGAGCGGTGAACCGGAGGTACTCGACGATCGGTTCGCGGGCCGCGATGTAGCCGCCGAGGCTGCCGAGCGCCTTGCTGAGGGTGCCCATCCACAGGTCCACGTCGGCCCGGTCGACGGGGAAGTGCTCGCCGATGCCGCGCCCGGTCCCGCCGAGCACGCCCACCGAGTGCGCCTCGTCGATCATCAGCATCGCGCCGTGGCGCTGCTTGACCTCGACGAACCGGGGCAGGTCGGGGATGTCGCCGTCCTGGCTGTACGCGCCCTCGATCACCACCAGCGCCCGGCGGTGCCGGCCGCGCAGCGTGGTGAGGATCCGGTCCAGGGCCTCCCAGTCGTTGTGCGGGAACGGCCGCCGCCGCGCGCCCGAGAGGACGCAGCCGCGCACGGTGCTGTCGTGGCTCCACTCGTCGTGGACGATCAGGTCCTCCGGGCCGAAGAGGTGCCCGACCGTGGCCACGTTGGTGGCGTGGCCACCCGCGAAGACGATCGCCGCCTCGGTGCCGAGGAACGAGGCGATCTCGGCGTCGAGCTCGTGGTGCAGCGGCGTCTCGCCGAACAGCAACGGTGTCGCCGAGGCCGACGTGCCGTACTGGTCGATGGCCTCCTTGGCGGCCTGGCGCACCTGCGGGTGCCCCGACAGCGCCAGGTAGTTGAAGGCGGCGAAGTTGACGACCTTGCGGCCGGCGATCGTGGCCTCCGCGGAGTTGAAGCCCTCGTGCGAGCGGCCGTACGGGTTCGAGCCGCCGGACCGCGCCTGCCGCAGCCGTCCCTGGAGCTCGGCGTACTCGGCCCACTCCTCGAACGCGTACTCCTGCTTCACCGCGCGCCGCGCGGGCTGCGGTGCCAGGGGCGGAACGGCGGGCGCGGGGGCAGGGGTGGCAGGCGCCACGGATCCCGCGCCGTCGCCCAGCCGGTCCAGCAGATCCCGGACCGTCGGGTCCTCGGGCAGGTCGCGTTGCAAGTCGTCCATCCGATCGGGGTATTGGGCGGCGATGCTGCGCTGCAGATCGGTCCGCATCAGCGAGTCGAACCCCAGGTCCACGCCGAGGCGGGCGTACGGCGGGATCTGCTCGGCGGGGAAGCCGCAGATCCGCGCGATGTGGCCGAGGACGCTGCCCTCGACGCCCGCGCCGACCGCCGCGACGGCGTACGTCTCCTGCGGCGCGGAAGCGGGCGCGGCGGGCAGGGCGGGGCCCGTCACCGCGGAACGCCCGGCGCCCTCGCGCCCGGGCGCCGTGAACCAGTACGACTCCCGCTCGAAGACCGCGTGCGGCACCGGGACGCGCCGCGGCGGGTCCTCCCGGTCGAGCGCGCCCCAGTCCACGGCCCCGCCCGCGCAGTGCAGCCGGCCCAGGGACTGCAGGAGCGACTCCCAGGCGTTGCCGCCGCGCCGCAGCGACGGCAGCCACAGCGGCGCCGGCGAGCCGTCCGCGCCCGGCCCGGCCGCCGTCATGGAGCGGCCCAGGTTGAGCAGCGTCGGGTGCGGGCCGATCTCCACGAAGGCGTCGCAGCCGAGCCGGCGCAGCGTCGCGAACCCGTCGGCGAAGCGCACCGTGCCGAGCAGGTGCGCGCGCCAGTACGCGCCGTCGGGGCGCCCGGTGAGCTCTCCCGTGGCATCGGAGACCCAGGGGACGGCGGGCTCGGCGAAAGCGATCCGGTCGGCGGCGTCCCGCAGCGGGTCCGCCGCACCCGCCATCAGCGGCGAGTGGAAGGCGTGCGAGACGACCAGCGGCCGTACGGTGAGGCCGCGCCCGCGCAGGGCCTCGCCCGCCGCCGCGATCTCCGCGGCGCCGCCGGACAGCACCAGGTGGTCGGCGGTGTTGACGGCCGAGACCGCGACCGAGGCGTAACGGCCGGCCACGTCGCGGACCGCGCCGGGGTCGCCCACGCACGCGATCATCGCGCCGTCGCCCGGCTGCCCGGCCATGAGCCGGCCGCGCTCCGCGGCCAGCACCAGGGCGTCCTCCAAGGACATCGCCCCGGCGGCGGCCGCCGCGGCGATCGCGCCGGCGCTGTGGCCGAGCACGGCCGCCGGGCGCACGCCCAGCGACGTCCACACCCCGGCCAGCGCGGACTCCAGGGCGACCAGGACCGCCTGGCAGCAGCGCGTGCTCCGCAGCTCCTCGCCGCACTCCTCGTCGAAGAGGAGGCGGGTCAGCGGGGCGCCGAGCAGCGGCCGCAGGACGGCGTCGGCGCGGTCGAGGGTCCGGGTGAACGCCTCGTGCGTGCCGTACAGCTCCCGCGCCATGCCCGTGTACTGGGTGCCCTGGCCGCTGAAGAGGAACGCCACCTTCGGCTCGGGCCGGCCCAGCACGTGCCCGCGCACCGCCGCCGTCGACGCCCGGTCCCGGACCAGGTCGTCCAGCGCGGCGTCCAGGTCCGCGGCCGACGCGCCGGTGACGACGGCGCGGTGGGCGAGGTGCGCGCGCCCGGTGTTCGCCGCGTGGCACACCTCCCGCAGGTCCGCGTCCGGGCGGGCCGCGAGGTGCGTGCGGTAGTGGCGGGCGAGCGCGGCCAGGGCGGTGGGCGTGTGCCCCGACAGGCACAGGGCGTGCCGCGGGCGCAGATTGGTGGCCGCCGGAGCGGGCGGCAGGTCCGGCGCGGCCTCGACGACGACGTGCGCGTTGGCGCCGCCGAACCCGAAGGAGCTCACCCCGGCCCGCGCCGCGTCCCGTACGGGCAGCGGACGGCGGTCCGTGGCCACCTCCAGCCCCGCGCCCTCCTGCGCCAGGCCCCGGTTGGGCGTCGTCAGGTGCAGCGACGGCGGGACCTGGCGGTACTTGGTGACCAGGGCCGCCTTGATGAGCCCGGCGATCCCGGCGGCCGCCTCCAGGTGGCCGATGTTCGTCTTCACCGAGCCCACCAGGCACGGCTCCTCCGCCGGCCGGCCCTGCCCGTACACGCCCGCCAGCGCCTCCCACTCCACGGGGTCGCCGAGCGCCGTGCCCGTCCCGTGCGCCTCGACGTAGCCGACCGCGGAGGCCGTGAGCCCCGACCGCTCCAGGGCCCGCGCCATGACCGCGCGCTGGGCCGAACCCTTCGGCGCCGTCAGACCGTTGCTGCGGCCGCCGTGGCCCACGGCGGAGCCGCGGATCACCGCGTGGACCGGGTCGCCGTCGGCCAGCGCCGCGGACAGCGGCTTGAGGTACACCAGGCCGACGCCCTCGCCGCGCACGTAGCCGTCGGCCGCGTCGTCGAAGGTCCGGCAGCGCCCGTCCGCGGAGAGCATCCCGCCCTGTGCGAACGCCACCGAAAGGCCCGGTGTGATCAGCAGGTTCACCCCGCCGGCCAGCGCGGTGCGGCACTCGCCGGCGCGCAGGCTCTGGCACGCCATGTGGACGGCCGCGAGCGACGACGAGCACGCCGTGTCGACGGCGAGGCTCGGGCCGGCCAGGTCGAAGTGGTACGAGAGCCGGTTCGCCGCCACCGACTGGGCGTTGCCGGTCGCCGAATAGACGTCCACGGCGTCCAGGCGGGGCATCTGCAGCTCGGCGTAGTCGTGGCTGCTGATGCCGACGAACACGCCGGTCTCGCTGCCCGCCAGGCGCGCGGGCGTGACGTGGGCGTCCTCGAAGGTCTGCCACGCCACCTCCAGCAGCAGCCGCTGCTGGGGGTCCATGCGCTCGGCCTCACGCGCCGAGATCCCGAAGAACCGGGCGTCGAACGCGTCGACGCGGTCCAGGAAGCCGCCGTGCCGCGGCGCGTCCACGAGCTCGGGGTCCCAGCGGTCCCGCGGCACCTCGCCGACGGCGTCGCGGCCGTCCAGCAGGAGCCGCCAGTAGCTGTCCACGTCGGGGGCGCCCGGGAAGCGGCAGCCCATGCCGACGATCGCGATCGGTTCACCGGCCGCCGGGGCAGGGGCCGGGGCGGCCGGGGAGGCCGTGGGCTGCGGCCGCGCCTCCGCGCCGAGGGCGGCGGCCACCGCGCGGACGGACGGGTGCTCGAAGACCAGGTTCGGGGGCAGGCCGCGGCCCAGCCAGTCGCCCAGCTCGGTGGCGACGGCCACCGCCTGCTTCGAGTCGAGCCCGAGGGAGGTGAACGGCAGGTCCCGGTCGACGGCGGAGGCCCGCAGCCCGAGCCGCCCCGCGATCCGGGCGGCCAGCCACGCCTCGATCGCGGCGGCGCCGGGAGCGCCGTCACGGGGCGCGGCCGTGCTGCCGCCGGCCCCGCCCGCGTCCGTGTCCTCGTCCCGCCCCTCCGCAGCCCCGTTCTCGCCGGGGCCTCCCGCGAGCAGCAGTTCCACCAGCGTCTCCGCGTGCGGGCGCACCAGGAGTTCGCCGACGGGGAGCGGCACGCCGGACTCCCGCTCCAGTTCGCCGACCGCGTCCAGGAGCCCCGCGTAGTCCAGGCCGAGCTCGGCGAAGCCGCGTCCCGTGACGTCGTCCGCACCGGTCGCCCGGCGCAGTACGCGGGTGACCGCTTCCACCGCCCGCTCGCGGTCCGGGCCGCCCGCCGCCGCGGGGCAGGGCTCCGGGTCGTCGCGTACGACGCTCGCCGCCACCACGGACAGCTCCAGGCCCGTCAGGGCCGCCCGGCACGCCTGCCGCTGGATCTTCCCGCTGGTGGTCTTGGGGACCGTCGACCGCTTGAGCAGGACGACGGTGTGCGGGGAGACCTGGTGCTCCTCGGCGATGGCGGTCCGCAGCGCGGCCAGCGCGGCCGCCGGGTCGCCGCCGCCGAACTCGTAGGCCAGCGCGAGCTGTTCGCCCTGCGCGGTGGCGATGCCGAACGCGGCGCCGCTGCCGGGCCGGACGGCGCCGGTCGCCTTCTCGGCGGTGAGCTCGATGTCGTGCGGGTAGTGGTTGCGGCCCTGCACGATGACGACGTCCTTGGTGCGGCCCACCACGTACAGCTGGCCGTCGCGCAGGAAGCCCAGGTCGCCGGTGCGCAGGTACGGGGACGGGGCCTCGTCCTCGCCGGCGATGCGGGCGCGGAACACCTCGGCGGTGGCGGCGGGGCGGCCCCAGTAGCCGTCGGCGACGTTCGGCCCGGCGACCCAGATCTCGCCGACGCGGCCCTCGGGCGCCCGGCCGCGGGTGTCCGGGTCGACCACGGCGACCTCGACGTCCGGGACGGGGGTGCCGCACCCGACGACCCGGGTCACCCGCTCCGCGCCGTCCGCGGCCGGGCGGGCCTCGCCGCGGGCGAGGGCCCCGGCGTCGAAGGAGCCGAGGACGGGCGGTTCGCCGGCGGCGATGCCGGTCACCATCAGCGTGCCCTCGGCCAGGCCGTAGCAGGGCAGCAGGGCCCGCCGGTCGAAGCCGCAGGGGGCGAACCGGTCGGCGAAGCGCTCCAGCGTCTCGGCCCGCACGGGCTCGGCGCCGTTGAGGGCGAGCCGCCAGTGCCGCAGGTCGAGGGCGTCGCGCTGGTCGTCGGTGATGCGGCGCAGGCACTGCTCGAAGCCGAAGTTGGGGGCGACGCTGGTGGACGCCCGCGTCCGCGAGAGCGTGTCGAGCCACAGCAGCGGCCGCCGGACGAACGTGGCGGGCGCCATCAGGTGGGCGGGGAAGCCGCCGTAGAGCGGGGTGAGGATGCCGCCGATGAGCCCCATGTCGTGGTACGGCGGCAGCCAGGAGACCATGCCGGAGTGCTCGTCGTGCTCCAGGCGCAGGTGGATCGAGCGCAGGTTGCTGACGAGGTTGCCGTTGGTGACCATGACGCCCTTGGGGTCGGCGGTCGACCCCGACGTGTACTGCAGGAAGGCGAGGGATCCGCCGTCGCCGTCAGGCTCCCGCCAGGCGTCCGCGTCCGCCGGGCCGAGGTCGTCCGCCGTGAGCCACGTCAGCCCGGCCAGGCCGAGCGCCTCGATCTCGGCGGGCTTGGCGCGGGCCGCCTCGCGGACGTCCGCGGTGGTGTAGGCGTGGGTGGCCCCGGAGTCCCGGGCGATGGCCGCGAGCCGTGGCATGGTCTGCCCGAAGCGCGCGCTGTCGGGCGGGTAGGCGGGCACGGCGACCGCACCGGCGTACAGGCAGCCGAAGAAGGCCGCGACGTAGTCCAGCCCCGGCGGGTGGAGCAGCAGGACGGGCTTGCCGCGCAGGTCCTCGCGCAGCAGCCGGCCGGCGACGGTGCGGGCGCGCAGGTCCAGTTCCCCGTAGCTCCACGACTCGCTCGCGTCGTCGGCACCGGGGAGAAAGCGGTAGGCGAGCGCGTCCGGCGTGCGGGCCGCGCGGTGCCGGAGCAGCGCGGCCACGGTCTCCGGTTCGCCGCCCGGCCGGAGCTTCCCGATCGGTCCTCGGCTCAAGATGGTCTCCGTCATTTGCTGGCAGTGCCGGCAGGCTCTGCGGTGGGCTGGGCCGCCTCGTGGTCAAGGCGCCGGTAGTCGGTCTTGCCGTTGGCGTTGTGCGGCAGCCGGTCGAGGCAGGTGGCCGTCCGCGGCAGCATGTAGCGCGGCAGGAGGCGGGCGCAGTGCTGCTTGAGCCGCACCAGGCCGGGCCGGGCCGCGCCCGGGCGCAGCGTGTAGTACAGGGCGATGCGGGGCTGCCCGCCGCCGGCGTCCTGCTCCGTCCGCACCACGACCGCGGCTTCGGCGACGGCGGGGTGGGTGAGCACCGCGGCCTCGATCTCGCCGAGTTCGACGCGGTAGCCGTTCAGCTTGACCATGCGGTCCTTGCGGCCGCGGTAGACCAGCAGGCCGTCCTCGCGGCTGACGAGGTCGCCGGTGGGGTGCATCCCCCGGCAGTGGAAGGAGGCGGCGGGATCGTCGGGGCGGCGCCAGTAGCCCGGGGTCACGCAGTCGCCCTCGACGACGAGTTCGCCGATCGCGCCGGGCACGCCGGTGGGCCGGCCGTCCGCGACGACGCTCACGCGCGCGCCCGTGATCGGCAGCCCGATGGGCACCGGCGTGTCGCGCAGCAGGTCCTCGGGGCGCACGCGGTGGTAGGTGCAGACGTTGGTCTCCGTGGGCCCGTAGAGGTTGTACAGGGCGGTGTCCTCGGGCAGGCGCTCCGCGAGGGCGCGCAGCTGGGGGACGGGAAAGACCTCGCCGGCGAAGAGGACGTAGCGCAGGCTCCGGGTGACGTCCGGGGTGAGGGCGCCCGACGCCGTGAGGAGGTGCAGCACGGACGGCACCGAGTACCAGACGGTGATCCCGTGCTCGCGCATCCCCGTGGCCAGGGCCGTGACGTCCCGGGCGGCGGCGTCCGGCACGATCCACACCGCGGCGCCCGCGGACAGCGCGACGAACAGGTCGAAGGTGCTGAGGTCGAAGTTGAACGACGCGTGGTTGGCGAAGACGTCCGCTGGGCCCACGTCGAGCTCGCCGCGGGCCCAGCCGACGAAGTTGGCCAGGTTCCGGTGGGAGATCCGGACGCCCTTGGGCACCCCCGTCGACCCCGAGGTGTACAGGATCGCCGCCAGGTCGGAGGGGCGCGGCGCGGGCACGATGGTCACCCGCCCGGCCCTGACCCGCCCGAAGCCGTCCCAGGAGTGGACGGGCACCCCGCAGACCTCGTCCCCCGGTGCCTCGCCCAGGGCGACGACGGCCTCCAGGGAGGCGGGCAGCGCGCGGCCGGCGAGCAGGTCCAGGCGGCGGCGGTCCGTGAAGAGCACGACCGGCTCGGCGTCCCGGAGGATGGTCTCCACGCGGCCCGCCGGCTGCCCGCCGTCCAGGGGGACGTAGGCGCAGCCGGCCTGCAGCGCGGCCAGGATCGCCTCGGCGTAGCGCGGCTGCTTGTCCGTCCAGATCGCGACCCGGTCGCCGGGCCGGACCCCGAGGTCGAGGAGCCGGCAGGTGAGCGCGTCGACGGCGGCGGTGAACTCGCCGTAGGTGAGGGGGTGGTCGCCGGTGAAGGCGGGCCTGGCGGCCTGCCCGGCGGGGAAGTCCCGCCGCAGCTGGACCACGCCGGCGCTGAGGGCTCCGGTGGCTCCGGTGGTGGTGTGCATGGTGTGCACTTCCTCGCTCACTCGGATCGCGGCAGGACGCCGGTCTCCGTCGCGGACTCGATGAAGATCTCCGTCGCGAGCTCCAGGTCCCGCGGTGTGTGCTCGCAGGTGACGCTGACCCGCAGGCGGGCGTCGCCGAGCGGTACGCCCGGGTAGACCACGGTCTGGCAGAACAGGCCGCGCGCCCGCACGGCGCGGCCCATCTCCATGGCCCTGCGCTCGTCCCCGATGACGATGGGCAGGATGGCGCTCTCGGTGCGCTCCAGGTCGAAACCGGCCTTGCGGAGCCCGTCCCGGAGGGTGGTGATGTTGGCCCACAGCTGCTTGAGGCGCTCGGGCTCGGACTCGATGACGTCGAGCGAGGCGATCAGCCCGGCGGCGACGCCGGCGGGGATGTTGGCGGCGAAGACGTACGAGTTGGAGTAGTACCGCAGGTACTCGACGACTTCCTCCTCGCCGACGACGAAGCCGCCCATGCCGGCGAGGGCCTTGCTCATGGTGCCGAGCTCCAGGTCGACCTCGCCCTTGAGGCCGAAGTGCTCGGCGGTGCCGGAGCCGCGGGCGCCGAGGACACCGGTCGCGTGCGCGTCGTCGACGAGCACGCGGGCGCCGTAGGCCTTCGCCAGCCGGACGATCTCCGGCAGGTCGCAGATGTCGCCGTGCATGCTGAACACGCCGTCGGCGACGATCAGCGTGCCGCCGCCCGTGCCCTGCTCCGCCCCGCGGCGCAGCACCTGCTCCAGGTCCCGCATGTCGTTGTGCTGGTAGATCCGGCGGATGCCGCCCGACAGCCGGCTGCCGTCGACGATGCTCATGTGGTTGAGCTTGTCGACGACGAGCGTGTCGCAGCTCTTGACCAGGCCCGAGATGGCGCCGAGGTTCGCCGCGTAGCCGCCGGGGTAGACGATGGCGGCCGGGCGCTGCTTGAAGGCGGCCAGGCGCCGTTCCAGCTCCTTGTGGAGCATGTTGGTGCCGCCGATGAAGCGGGAGCCGGTGTGGGTGGCGCCGTAGGTGCGGGTCGCGTCGCACACCGCCTCGATCACCCGGGGGTGGTTGGCGAGTCCCAGGTAGTTGTTGGAGGCGAACATCAGGAACTCGCGTTCGCGGCCCGCCAGTTCGTCGTAGATGACCGCCCGGTTCTCGCAGCGGGAGACCAGCGGCATGCCGTACCAGTACAGCCGCTCCTCCTCGCGCCTGCGCCGGTACGCGCCGAAGCTGCGGGCCTTGGCGAAGAGGTCGGGGTCGCGCTGCTCGGTGAAGTCCTTCATCGAGCGGTCGTCCCAGGCGCCGTCACCGGCCGCGGCGGGTTCCCCGGCCCGTCCGGCGGCGGGCTTGAGCAGCGCGGCCAGCTCGGCGGCCAGTCCGCGCAGCGTCTTCGCGGTGACGGTGCCCACCACGGTCTCGGGCAGGCCCAGTTCCTGCGCGGCCTCGGCGACCAGGGACGTGAGGATGACGGAGTCGATGCCGAGCTCGCTCTCGAAGTCGGCGTCGAGGGCCAGCTGGCTGCGCTGGTACTGCGTCTGCCGCACGGCGCCGGCGAGCACGGTCTCCAGGACGGCGTCCGTGCCCTCCGGGCCGGCCGGGGCCGCGGGCTCCGCCGCCGCGGAGGGCAGGCCCAGCGCGCCCTCCACCCGGGCGACCAGTTCCCGGATCGTCGTGACGTCGCCCGGCAGCCGCTCCTCGATGCCGAACTCCTCGCCGACCGACACCAGGATCGACTCCAGGATCACCGAGTCGATGCCGAGGTCGCCCTCGAAGTGGCTGTCGGGAAGCAGCTGCGCCTCGTCGTAGAGGGTCCGCTCCGCGACGATCCCCACGACCTTCCGGTGAATGCGCACGGTGTCCTGCGGACCGTCCATGAGGTGTGTCATGCGGACGTCGCCCCTTCCCCTGCCTGCAGCCGGCCGACCAGGTCCGAGATCGCGTTGACGGAACGGAAGTTCGCCAGGGAGATCTGCCGCAGCGGAACGGTGATCCGGAACTCCTGCTGCAGGTAGTGGACGAGGTCGAAGACGCCCGCCGAGTCGATGATGTTCAGCTCGTCGATGGGGGTGTCCGGCTCCAGCCCGTCGGCGTCGCCGTCCATCCAGACCTCGACGATGTAGTCCGTGATGAGTTTCTGAGGGGTCATCGCTTTCCTTGCCGTCAGTCGCGGTCGAGGGCGGGCCAGGTGAGCACCGTCGCCCCCCAGGTGAGGCCGCCGCCGAAGGCGGTCAGCAGCAGCCGGGCCCCGGGCCGCAGCGTCCCCCCGGCGTGGGCGTGGTCGAGGGCCAGCGGGATGGAGGCCGCGGCCGTGTTGCCGACCTCGGCGATGTTGCCGGCGCAGCGCTCCTGCGGGATGCCCAGCTCGTCGGCCAGGCGCGCGGTGATTCTGTGGTTGGCCTGGTGGCTGACGAGGCAGTCGACGTCCGTGACCCGCCAGCCCGCGCGGTCGAGCACGGTGCGCGCCGACCCGCTCATGCGCTGCACGGCGAGCCGGAAGACCTGCTTGCCCCGCATCGTGAAGTAGTGGTCCTCCGGGGCCGGGGCGTGCGGGCGCCGCTCGGAGCCGCCCGCGGGCACCGTGATCAGCTCCAGGCCCTCGCCGTCGCTGCCCAGGTCGAACGGGCCGAGCGCCCCGGTCTCGCCCTCCTCGCCCGGCCGCAGGACCAGCGCCCCGGCCCCGTCCCCGAAGATCACCGCGGTGGAGCGGTCGGCGGGGTTGAGGATGCGGGAGAACGTCTCCGCGCCGATGACCAGGGCCCCTTCGGAGGCGCCGCAGGCGATGAGCCCGGCCGCGGTCGCGAGGGCGTAGACGAAGCCCGAGCACACCGCCGCGACGTCGTACGCCGCGACGTGGCCCAGGCCCAGCTTGGCCGCCACGGTGGGCGCGGTCGCCGGGCACGGCCGGTCCGGCGTGGTGGTCGCCACGACGACGGTGTCGACGGGCCGTCCGCCCGCGGACTTCAGCGCCTTGGCGCCGGCCCCCGCGGCCAGGTCGGAGGTGGCCATGGAGTCCGGGGCGAAGTAGCGCTGCCGGATGCCGGTCCGGGACCGGATCCACTCGTCGGAGGTGTCGAGCGCCGCCACCAGCTCGGCGTTGCCGACCGGCACCGGGGGCAGCGCGCTCCCCACGCCGGCCACCACGGCCGCCCGCGTCACCGGGCACCGCCGCGGGCCCGGCACCCGCACTCGGCATGCCGTGCGATCACTGCGTTCCCTGCGTTCCGGAAAGGTGTGCGAACCACGAGAGCGCTCCTCCGTTGCGGACGGCTCCGGCGTGCCGAGTCTGCTCACCCGGGCTGACCGGACGCTGACGGATGGCTGACCCGTGGCGGGGTCAGTCATCCGTCAGCACCCCGTCAGCGCGGCCGTCCAGACTGACCGGCACACCGCGCCGGACGGCGTGCACGCGCAACGAAAGGCGGACGCACCATGAGCCCTGTCTACGACAAGCTGGTGGACCTGCTTGTCGACCGCTTCGCGGTGGACCGCACGGCCATCGGCCCCGACGTGACCTTCGAGGAACTGGAGATGGACTCGCTGTTCCTCGTCGAGCTGCTCCTCGTCGTCGAGTCCGAGTTCCGGGTGAAGCTCGGCGAGGAGGCCGCCGCGCCGACCGACACCATCGCCACCGTGGTGAAGGTGATCACGGACGAGATCGCGGCCGCGGCGCCGTGAGCGCCACGACGGCCGTGCGGCCCGTGACGCCCGTCGCCGTCACCGGCCTCGGCCTGGTCACCGCGGCCGGCATCGGCACCGAGGCGACGTGGGACGGCGTGTGCGCCGGGGTCTCCGCGGCCGCCCGCAACCCGGCCCTGGAAGGGCTCCCGGTGGACATCTCCTGCACCGTGCCCGGCCTGGACCCCGCCCGGCACGTCGGCCGCCGCAGCGCCCTGATGCACGACCGCTTCACCCAGCTCGCCCTCGTCGCCGCCCGCGAAGCAGTCGCCGACGCCGGGCTCGACCCGGCGCACTGGGACGGCGCGCGCGTCGCCGTGGTCGTCGGCTGCGGCCTGGGGGGCGTGAGCACCTGGGAGGAGCAGCACCGCCGGATGCTCGAAGGCGGCCCCTCCAAGGTCTCCGCGCTCCTGGTGCCGATGCTGGTGCCCAACATGGCCGCCGGCAACCTCGCCATCGACCTCGGCGCCACCGGCCCCAACTTCGTCACCGCCACGGCCTGTTCCTCCGGCGCCACCGCCGTCGGCACCGCCGCCCAGCTGCTCCGCGAGGGCGCCTGCGACATCGTCGTCGCGGGCGGCGCGGAGGCCGGCGTCAGCCCGCTGATGGTCACCGGCTTCGCCCAAATGGGGGCGCTCTCCCGCAGGCTGGACGACCCGGCCGCCGCCTCCCGGCCCTTCGACGCGGACCGCGACGGCTTCGTCATCGGCGAGGGCAGCGGCATCCTCGTCCTGGAGCGGGAGGACGACGCCCGCGCCCGCGGCGCCCGCGTCCGCTCGCTCCTCGCGGGATACGGGGCCTCCGCCGACGCCCACCACCTCACCGCGCCCGAACCGGAGGGCAGGGCCGTCCTCGCGGCCGTCCGCACCGCGCTCGGCCAGGCGGACACGGACCCCGCCGCCATCGGCCACGTCAACGCCCACGGCACCTCGACCCGCCTCAACGACGCCGTCGAGGCCGCGACGCTGCGGCGGGCCCTCGGCGACGGGGCGGCCGTCACCTCCACCAAGGGCGTGCTCGGGCACACCCTCGGGGCCGCGGGCGCCATCGAGGCCGCGCTGACCGTCCTGGCGGTCGAGCGCTCGCTCGTCCCGCCCACGGCCAACCTCGAACGGCTGGACCCGGACATCGAGCTGGACGTCGTCGCGGGCGCCCCCCGCAAGACGGCCGTCGACGCGGCGCTGTCCACGTCGTTCGGATTCGGGGGGCAGAACGCGGCGCTCGTGTTCCGAGCGGCGTGACGGATCGCCGTTCCGGCGGATCCCGTCACGCGGCGGTGCCGGCCGGTGTGGATTCCGCCGGACCCACGCCGTTGCGGCAGCTCGCCGTTCCGGCGGGAGGGGTCCGGCCGGCGAGGGTCCGGCGGAATCCGCGATCACCGCACACCGACAACACCCCGAGAAGAAAGGCGGCGTGCCAATGCCCCTCACCGTCCCGGAGGACGACCTCCGGGAACTCGAACAGCACGTACGGGCCGCGCTCGCCGCGGGCGACCCCCGCGGCCTGACCGTCCTCGGCTACGGCGAGGTCACCCTCGTCCTCGCCCTGGAGACCGCCCGCGGCGCCTTCGCCTGCAAGCGGCTCCCGGTCTTCGGCGGCCGCGAGCGCTTCGAGGCCTATGGGCGGACCCTCACCCGCTACACCGACCGCCTCTCCGCGGCCGGCGTCCACGTCGCCGAGACCGCCCTGTGGCACACCGGGCTGCCCTTCGGCAAGATCGTCGGCTACTGCGTCCAGGAGACCCTGCCCGTCAAACGGCTCGTCTCCCACCTCCTGCACACCGAGGACCGCGCCTGGGCCGAGGACTTCTTCGCCCGCTTCCTCGACACCGTGCACGGCGCCGTCTCCCCGGTCCTCGGCCTGGACGCCCAGGCCTCCAACTGGATCGACCTCGACGGCGACCTCGTCTACCTCGACGTCACCTCGCCCCTCATGCGCGACGCCCGCGGCCGCGAACTCCTCGACGTCCGGCTGTTCTTCACCTCGCTGCCCTGGATCCTGCGCGACGCCGTCCGCATCGCCGTGGCCAAGTCCATCTTCGACAAGTTCTACACACCGCGCGGCGTCGTCCTCGACTTCCTCGGCAACCTCCACAAGGAGAGGCTGGACGCCCTCGTCCCCGCCTTCCTCGAACAGGCCAACGCCCGCATCACCCCCGCCCTCACCGCCGGCGAGGTCGCCGCCTACTACAAGGGCGACGCCTCGATGTGGGAGCTCATCCAGCGGCTGCGCAAGGCCGACCGCGCCTGGCACCTCAAGGTGCTCCGCCGCCCCTACCCCTTCCTGCTGCCGCCCGATGCCGACCGCTGACGCCCTCCTGCCGGCCCCGCCGCGCCCCGGCGCCGGCCGCCTCGCCGGAGAGACCCTGACCCTCGACCCGGCCCGCCCGCTGCACCTCGCGCGGCCCACCGGCGAACTCACCGCCGCCGTGGTGTCCATCGCCTGGCTGCGCGCCCAGGGCGACGCCGTCCGGGCCGGGCTCGAAGCCCGGCACCTGACCGACGACGAGGCCGCGCACGCCGCGGGCCTCCGCTTGCCCAAGCGGCGCTGCGAATGGCTGGCGGGCCGTCTCGCCGTCAAGCACGGCGTCCTCGCCCACGGCAGGCGGCACGGGGACCGGTCCGGCCGCACCCGCGACATCCGCGTCGGCGCCGTCGCCCACGGCCTGCGGGCCGGCAAGCCCGTCGTCAACGCCCCCGTCGACGTGGGCCTCTCGCACTCCGGGGACTTCGCCGTCGCCGTGTGCGGACCGCGCCCCGTCGGCGTCGACCTGGAGCACGAGCGGCGCATGCCGCCGCTGCTCACCGAACTGCTGACCGCCGACGACCACAGCGCCGCCGCGGACCCCGACCCCGACCGCCGCCGCCTCGCCGCCATGCCCCTGCCGCTGCGCTGGGCCTGCAAGGAGGCCGTGCTCAAGCACTTCGGCTTCGGGCTGCGCATCGACCCCCGCGAAGTCGCCCTGCACGCCTGGCGCCACGACCACACCTTCACGTGGCGGCCCGGCCCCGGACTCCTGCGCCACGCCCCTTCGGCGGGCGACGGCCGGCGGCACGGCTGGGCCCGGCGCATCGACGGATACTTCCTCGCCCTGGTATGGACGTGATGAGCGGACCCATGACACCGGCCACCCCGCGCACCCCCGGGCTCGGCGAGGCCTTCCCCGAGGCGCTGCGCCGCGCCACCGGAATCGCCGCCCTCAGCCCCTCCTCGCACAACTGCCAGCCGTGGGCGCTCGCCCGGCTGGAGAGCCACCCGGCGCGCCGGGCCGCCGCCGACCTGCTCGGCTGCCCCGACGACGGCTCCACCGTCTACCTCGCGCTCGCCGCCGACCGCCGGCGCAGCCTCACCGCCCTGCCTGCCCACGTGCTGGAGATGCGGCTGAGCTGCGCCGCGTACTGGCGGCTGCTCTGCCGGGCCCTGGCCGCCCAGGGCTGGGCCGTCGTCCGGGAGCGCGCCCACGACGGGGGCGCCGGGGCCTGCGGCCCGGCCGCGGACCCGCGGCTGCCCGGCGGCCCCTGGCCGCGGGACTGGTCGCTGCTGTGGACGGCAGCGCTGCGCCGCACCGGGGAGGCGGCCGAGAGCCTGGCCGCCCTGGACGCCACGGCGCACGCACGGCACACCAACCGCGGCCCGTACGAGGACGAACCGCTCGCCCCGGGGCTGCTCGGCGACCTCGCGCGTCCCCAGGTCACCGTCGGCCGGGCGATCACCGTGCGCCATCTGACGGAGGATCATGAGCGGGAGGCGTTCGCCGAGTTCCTCGGACGCTACGGGGGCATTGATTTCAGCCATCCGGCCGCCTGGCGGGAAACCCACTCCTATATCCGCTGGAGCCCCGCGGCGGTGCGCGCGCACGGCGACGGCTTCCCCGCGACGCAGCTTTTCGGACCGATGTCGGGCCGCCAACTGCTCGCCAAGCGGATCGCGCTGGCCCCGCCGGTGATGAAAGTGCTGTGCCGGTTCGGTTACGACCGTTCGCTCGCCGGAGGACTGGCCGCCGAGGTCCGCCGCACCCCCGCCGTCGTCCTGATGAACTTCGCGGACGAGACCCCCGGGGTCGCCGACGCCTTCCGGGGCGGCGCGCGCATCGCCGACTACTGGCTGGGCGCGGCGTCCGCCGGTCTCGCCCTGCACCCGCTGAGCGTGGTCATGCAGCACGACCGGCTGCGCACGATGCTCCAGGACCGGCTGGGCCTTTCCGGCAGGCTGTTCTTCGTGAGCCGCGTCGGGCGGCCCCGCACGGCCTTCCCCCCGGCTCCGCGGAGCCTCGGTGCGGCTGACCACCGCACGGTCTGAACGGAAGCCGGAAAAGCAGCGGAACGTTCCGGACAGGCCCGGATCGCGTACGCCGCGGGGTCGGGGATACTGCTCCTTGCCACCGCCTTTACCGTGACAGATTTCCGCCAAAACCCGGCGGGACACCCGGTTGCCAGTTGCCGCTGGCGTACAGTCGGGGGAGACGTTCAGGGGGAGCCGTGGCCACGGAGAAGACGTCAATCAGCCGGTGGACCGCCGACGGGGGGAGTCGGGTCTTCACCCCCGCAACCCCGTCCGCCACAATAACGCCTGCTCCCCGGAGCGACTCTGCTCGGAACCGTTCCGATTACTGGAAGCAGGCTCGATGAGTATGCGCATACTGCTGTGCTGCGACAAGCTCATTCTGGGCGCAGGTATGCAGGCGCTGCTGGGCCAGCACGGCCTGGAAGCACATACGAAAACATCCGTGCGCAGCACGGTGGCGGCGGCCAGGGAGACGACCCCGGACGCCATTGTCGTCGTGGCCCCGGCGCTCGGCATCGACGACACCCACGAACTCGCCGAACTCTCCCGGATGGCCAAGGTCATCCTGCTCGCCCGGCCCGACTCGGCCTCCAGGGCGTTCGAGGCGCTCCGCATCGGCGTCCGCGCCGTGCTCTCCCTGGAGGACCCGCCGGAGGAGCTCATCCGCATGATCAAGACGGTCATCGAGGTCGACGCCATCGTCGCTCCGCTGACCGCCCGCAAGGCGCTCGACCAGCTCCGCACCGAGCAGCCCCCCGCCCCCGCTCCGCCGCCGGCCGGCGCCCTGACCCCGCGCGAGTCCGAGGTGATGCTGCTGCTCGCGCAGGGCCGCTCCAACGCGGAGATCGCCGAGAAGCTCTCCATCTCCAACACGACGGTCCGCTCCCACGTCCACCACGTGCTGCGGAAGCTGGACGCCGGGACCCGGGCCCGGGCGGTCGCCATCGCCTACGAGACGGGTCTGATCGACGTCATGGAGCGGCAGGTCGAGGGCCGCCGCTGACACCCTCGGGCGGCCGTCCGGTCCCGGGTGCCCGCGGCGGCCGTCAGGCCCCCGCGGCACGGTATCCGGGCTCCACGCGGACCCCGGCGAGTTCGTCCAGCACCTCCGCCATTCCCTCGAAATCGGTGACCAGCCGGGCGAAGGCGGGACCCGCCGCGTCCTTCTCGAACTCGGCCAGGCTGCGCACGCCGATGACTTCGAAGAAGTGCACCGGCGCGGCCGGGTCCGCGGAAACCCGCTGCACACTGAATGACAGCACGCTCGGGAGTTCCGGACAGGTCGCGTAGTCGGTCTCCCGGACCCATGTTTCAAAACGGTCGGGAGTGACTCCCGGGCGGAGCCGAATTCTGTGCACAATCATGTCCACGACGTCGTCATTCCCCTCTGTATTCCGCTGCTGTTCACCGTCCGCGGCGCTTTCGGGAGCGCCGGCCGCCCAGGCCCAGGGCGCGGGCGACATTGTTCTTCTGGATCTCATTGGTGCCGGAGAAGATGCGGGCGGGCAGGGCGTCCCGGAGAAACGTCTCGGCCTCGCCGCCGAGGATCCCGAGCGCGCCGCGCAGCTGCACGGCGTCCAGCCCGAGCTGCACGGCGGCCTCGCTCACCGCGAGCTTCGCCAGGGCGGGGGCGACCTCGTCGTCGCTGCCCGCGGCCAGCCCGCACGCGGCCTTGTAGAGCATCAGCCGGGCCGACTCCAGCCGTACCGTCATGTCGACGATGCGGTGGCTGACGGCCTGGAAGCCGCCGATGGCCGAGCCGAACTGCTCCCGCTCCCGCGCGTGGGCCATGGTCGACTCCAGCACGCGCTGCATCGCCCCGAGGTAGGTGGCGAACAGGCAGGTGCGCTCCCACTTCATCGACGAGGAGAAGATGCTCGCGCCCGAGCCCTCCTCGCCGAGCACGTTCGCGGCCGGCACCGCGCAGTCCGTGAGGTACACGTCGGCCATCGGCGAGCCCCGCAGGCCGACCTTGTCGTAGCGCGGCCCCACCGTCAGGCCCGGCGTGCCCGCCTCCACGACGAACGTGGTCAGGCCGAAGAAGCCGCCGCCGGGCGACGTCGCGGCCTGCAGCACGAACACGTCGGCCACGGGGGAGTTGGTGGTGAAGCACTTGCTGCCGTTCAGCACGTACGCGTCGCCCTCGCGCGTGGCACGCGTCTGCAGGTGCAGGGCGTCGGACCCGGCCCCCGGCTCGGTGATGGCGTGCGCCGCGATCGCCTCGCCGGAGGCGAGCGCCGGCAGCCAGCGCTGCTTCTGCTCCCCGGTGCCGAACTCGGCGATCGGCATGACGGCCGCGAACAGGTGGGCGGCGACGGAGAACGCGAAGCCCTGGTCGGCGCAGCCGTAGCCGAAGGCCTCCATCAGCGCGGCGGTCGTGACGGCGTCGAGGCCGCTGCCGCCGTACGCGGCGGGCACGCTCGCCCCGGTGAGGCCCTGCTTGCCCGCGAGCTGCCAGCGGCGCCGGAACTCCTCCGGGCCGGGCACGTCCGTGCCGTCGCCGAGGTCGCGCCTGGCGAAGCGCACGACCATGTCGCGCATCTCCGCGGTCTCGGTGTCGAAGTCGAAGTTCATCGTGGCCCGTCCAGGTGTTCCTCGATCAGCACGTGATAGTTGATGCCGCCGGTCCCGAAGGAGCTGACGCCCGCGCGCCGCGGCCGGCCGGGCGCGGCCTCCCACGGCCCCGTGGCCGCCGAGACGCGGGCGGGGATGCGGTCCAGGTCCAGCTCCGGACTGACCGTGGTGAGGCCCGCGTTGGCCGGCAGCACCCCGGTCCGCAGGGCCTGGAGCGCCCGCAGCAGCCCGGCTCCGCCCGCGGCGGCGAAGGTGTGGCCGAAGAACGACTTGGCGGAGCCGATCTCCAGCGGGCGCCGCCGGTGCGGGCTCGCGTACACCCGTGCGGCCGCGGCGATCTCGACCCGGTCGCCCACCCGGGTGCCCGTGCCGTGCGCCTCCAGATAGCCCACGTCGGCCGGGTCGAAGCCCGCCTGCCCGAAGGCCTGGCGCATGGCCCGCACCTGGCCGTCCGCATCCGGGGCGATCAGGGACTTGGCGTCGTTCGACGCGCCGATCCCGCACAGCAGGCCGTGCACCGCGTCCCCGTCGCGCCGGGCGTCCGCGTAGCGCTTGAGCAGGAACAGCGCGCAGCCGTCCCCCGGCGTGAAGCCGTCGGCCGCGGTGTCGAAGGGGGTGATCCGCCCGTGCGAGAGCAGCCCCAGCGCCGAGCACAGCACCATGTCGCGGGCGTTGCAGGGCAGTTCGACGCCGCCGGCCAGCGCGTAGTCCACGCTGCCGGAGCGCAGCCGCCCCACCGCCACGTCCAGCGCGGCCAGCGACGACGCGCACGCCGCCTCGACCGCCAGCGGCACGGCGTCCAGCCCGTACTCGTTGGCGATCACGGCCGCGACGCCGCCGGCCAGGGAGCCGTCGAGGTCCTCCGGCCCGCGCGGGGCCGGGTCCGCGGCGTAGCGTTCGCGGACCAGGTCGAGCAGGGTCGCCGCCTCGGTCGCGTCCAGCCGGCCGAGCGCCGCGAGACCGCCGACCGCCGACTCGACCTCGGCCAGCGCCATCCCCGCGGCCGCGCGCCGCTCCCGGGACAGGCTCAGGTTGGTGCCCATCGCGACCAGCCCCGGTCCGCGCAGCGCGGCCGCCGCCGGCCCCCGGCGGGCCAGCAGCTCACCGGCCACGGACAGCGCCACCCGCTGCGCGGCGTCCATGGCCGCGTAGCGGCGCGGCGGGATCCGCAGCCCTTCCGGGGGCGCCGCCGGGACCTCCACGGGCGAGCCCAGGTCGGTGTAGCTGCGGGTGAGGCTCAGCTTGCCGGGCGCGTAGTAGAGCTCGCGGTCGAGGAGGGACTCCGGCAGGGGCGCGATGCGGTCCCGGCCGGTGAGCATGGCGGCCCAGAAGGCGTCGGCGTCGGGCGCGTCGCCGAAGCGGCCCCCGTAGCCGACCACCGCGACCGGCTCCGGCGCGACGGAGACGCGCGCGGCCCGCGGCCGGTCCGGCGGGGGTCCGGCGGCTTCCGGTGCGTGCTCCTCCAGCACCAGGTGGCAGAGCGTGCCGGTCAGCGACGCCCCGCCGACCGCGGCCCGCCGGGGCCCGCCGCCCGCCGCCCGGTGCCACTTCCGCGGCTCGCGCAGCGTACGGAACGGTGTGGCGGAAAGGTCCCGCTCCGGCCCGGGCTCCGGCCACTGGGCCGGGAGCCGCCGGTGGTGCAGGGCCAGGGCCGCTTTGGTGACGCTCGCCAGGCCCGCGTTGGCGAAGGTGTGCCCGAGCCGGTCGCGCACGCTCCCCACCGCCACCGAGCCCGCGGCGGTCCCCTCGTACACGGCGTCCAGCGCGGCGAGTTCGGCGTCCGTCTCGTGCACCACGCCGTAGCCACCGCACTCCACGTAGCCGACCGAAGCCGGTGCCGCGCCGCACGCGTCCAGCGCGGCACGGACCGTCTCCGCGCGCCGCTCCACGGACGTGGAGTAGCGGAACACGCCCGGGCGCCCCTCGTGGCGCACCGCGCACCCGCGGACGGACGCGTAGATGCGGTCGCCGTCGCGGACCGCGGACGACAGCCGCTTCAGCAGCAGCGCGCCCACGCCCTCGCCGAGCGCGAAGCCGTCGCCGTCCGCGGCGAACGGCCGCGTCCGCCCGGCCGCGGGCCCCTTCGCGGTGAGCCCCTTCGCCGCGAGCGCCGCCCGCAGGAACGGGCCCTCGTCGCGCTGCCCGGTGACCACCAGGACCGCCTCCGACAGGCCGCTGCGCAGGCTGTCCACGGCGTGGGCGATGGCGAGGAACGACGTAGCGTCGGCGGACTCCAGGGCCAGGGTGCGCCCCCGCAGTTTGAAGGCGCTCGCGATGCGGGCCGGGATGGTGCTGGCCATCTCCCCGACCCGGTCGTGCGGGGACGCGCCGAGGCGCCGCACCAGTGCCGTGCGCAGCTCGTCGGCGGCCTGCGCGGCCGTCCGGGCCGAGCCGCCGAACTCCGGTGCCGACAGGGCCCGTTCCAGCTCCCGGGCGTACCGGCTGCCCTCGACGCGCAGGGCGTTGGCGTACTGCCGGTCGAGTCCCGCGCACACCCCGGCCACCACGTCCGTGCGCTCGGCCTGCGACGCCCGGTCACCGGCCTTGGCGTCCTCCAGGCACTCCCGGGCCGCTTCCAGCATCAGCAGCTGCATGCGCGTGAGCGCGCCGGCCTGGGCCGGCGGGATGCCGAACCGCGCGACGTCGACCTCGATGTCCGCGAGCGAGGGGGCCACGGCCCCGGGCGGCGGCGGTGGCTCGGTCAGGAACCTCCAGTACGCGTCGGCTCCTCGTACACCCGGGTAGAGCGCCGCGATGCCGACGATCGCGACGGGTTCGGAAGGGTCCTGCGATGCGTGCGCGGCGCCGGAAGCGCCGCGCACGCCGGGCTCGGAGTGCATGTCGGAACGGCTCCAGTGATAGCGGCCCGGCCGGAATCGGCGGCCGGGCGGAGGAAGCGGCGCGGCCTCGCGGGCCGCGCCTTCGCGGTGCCCGCCGTCGCGGCGAAGGGAATGCCCCCGCAGCGACGGCGGGAACCACGGTGGTGAGCCCGGCGGAACGCCTGGTGCCCGGGCTCAGACGCCCGTGGCGACCCGCCGGACCGGCGTCAGTGCGTCCGGCTGCGCCAGCCCGGGATCCTGGGCCAGGATCTCGGCGTGCCGGCGCTGCAGCCCGGCGCCCGGCCGGATGCCCAGCTGCTCGTCCAGGCGCTTGCGGGTGAGCCGGAACCGCTCCAGCGCCTCGCTCTGCCGCCCCGACCGGTACAGCGCCAGCATCAGCAGCTCGCAGAACCGCTCGTGGAGCGGGTTCTGGGCGACGAGCTGCTGCAACTCGGCGATCACCTGGGTGTTGTGGCCGAGCACCAGCCGGGCGCTCACCAGGTCCTCCCAGGCGGTCAGCCGGCGCTCCTCGAAGAGGGTCGCCGCGCTCGCGCACCGCAGCCCCTCCCCGGCGTCGAACAGGGCCGGGCCGCGCCACAGCCGCAGACCGGTCTCCAGCATCCTCGCCGCCCGCTCGGGGTCGGTGGTCAGCGCGGCTCCGCCGCGGGAGGCGAGATCGAGGAATCTGTTGGCGTCGACGCACTCCGCCGGCACGTCCAGCAGATAGCCGTTCGGAACGGCCCGCAGGACGGTCGTACGGTGCATCGGAGTGTGTGCTTCGAGCACTTTGCGCACCCTCGTCGCCTGCGCCTGCAGGGCGTTACGGGGATTGCCGAGGGGCGAACCGCACCACAGCTCGTCGACGAGCTCCGTGTGCGACACCGCCCGCCCCGCCCGGAGGGCGAGGGTCGCGAGCATCGACCGGACCTTGCTGGCCCGAATGTCACTGCTCCTTTCCGCAACGCTTATGCGCACCGGACCGAGTATTTCAATTTGCACGAATTTCCCCCGGAGATTCAGAACAGGAGCTGGGTCAGAGCTTCCCCCTTCCGGATCCCCATCCTTCCAACATCGAAGAACTGGCGTCATCCATCCCCCGGCCCCTTTCCGCCCTCAACGGATGGCGGATCCCGGGCGCACGCCCGGAACGTTCATTGAGGCGCGCGCACGCCCGGCTCAACGCGGCGTCAACGCCCGGAGGACGCCGCCGGTCCGGGCCGGTCGGCACCGCGGCGTAGCGGCGGCGCCCGTTTTCTTCAGCTCTTCTTCAGGATGAGCAGACGCCGTCCCCCGCACTCGCACCCGGCGGCATTCCGGGCGCCGAGCCGGGCGTGACCAGCCCCGCCTCGTACGCGGCGATCACCAGCTGCACCCGGTCGCGGGCGCACAACTTGCCCATGATGCGGCTGACATGGGTCTTGGCGGTCAGCGGGCTGAGCCCCAGCACATCGCCCACCTCGGCGTTGTTGAGACCCCTGGCCACCAGCGTCAGCACCTGGCGCTCGCGCACCGAGAGCACCGCCAGGCCGTTCGACACGAAACTCGCCGGGATGTCCGCCCGCGGCGCCCGCAGCACCCGGGCGATCAGCCGCGAGGTGGGGCCGGGCGACAGCAGCGCCTCCCCGGCGGCGATGGTCCTGATCGCCTCCAGCAGCGCCGCCGGCCGGGTGTCCTTCACCAGGAACCCCGAGGCGCCCGCCCGCAACGCATCGATGACGTACTCGTCGGTGTCGTAGGTCGTCAGGACGAGCACCTTCACGCCTGCCATGTCCTCGTCGGCGGCGATGCGCTGGGTCGCCTCGATGCCGTCCAGGTCCGGCATCCGGATGTCCATCACCACCAGGTCGGCGCGGGTGCTGCGGGCCAGCTCGACGGCCTGCCGGCCCGTGCCCGCCTCGCCCACGACCTCCATGTCCGGGGCGGTGTCCACCAGCATGGCGAAGGCCGAGCGGACGAGCCGCTGGTCGTCGGCGAGCAGGACCCGGATCGGCTGCTGCGCGTTCATCGGTGCCCCCTCCCCCCGGAGGTGCGCGGTGCCGCCGGGCTCGGTGCTGCTGTCATCGGCCATCCTTCGGTGTGGGGACCCGCGCACCGCGGGGCGGAGACGGATCGATTCGCTGACGCGCGCACGGGGCGTTCCGCCGGCGCGCTCACTGGCTGAAGGGCTCTCACCGGAGGGCGGCTCCGTCCACGGGGGCCGCCGGCAGGACGGCGGTGACGGCGAACCCGGCACCGCCCGCCCGGGGGCCCGCCTGCAGCCCGCCGCCGACGCTGCGGGCGCGCTCGCGCATCCCGACGATGCCGTAACCGCCGGTGCCGTTCGGCTCGTTCCCCGGCACGGAGGCCCGCACCGGCGCGTCCGCGCCCCCGTCGTCGAGCACGGTGACCCGCAGGGCGCCGTCGGCCTCGCCGCGCGCCACCGTCACCCAGACGCGGACCGCGGGGCCCCCGTGGCGGACCGCGTTCGTGAGGGCCTCCTGCACGATGCGGTACGCGGCGGCCCCGACCGCCGGGGCCAGGGCCCGGGTTGCCGCCGCGGACCCGTCCGGGCCGTGGTGCACCTTCAGGCTCACCCGCGCGCCCGCCGCTTCCGCGGCCCGCACCAGATCCGGCAGCGCGTCGAGGCCCGGCAGGGGTCCGTAGGCCGCCGCGTCGTTCCCGCGGAGCACCTCCAGCGTCGCGCGCAGCTCCGCGCGGGCGTCCCGGCACGTGTCCGCGATGCCGTCCAGCGCCTTGGCGAGCGCCGCGCGGTCGAGCCGCTCGGGGTCGGCGACCAGGACGTGCGCGGCGACCGCGGTCTGCACGCCGATCAGGGTGATGCTGTGGGCCAGCAGGTCGTGGAGGTCGCGCGCGATGTGCACCCGCTCCTCGGCGACCCTGCGGGCCGCCTCCCGCTCGCGCGTCCGCTCGGCGCGCTCCGCCCGCTCCATGATCGCCCCGACGTAGTTGCGGTGCAGCCGCACCGCCTCCCCGATCAGGACGACGTCGGCGATCCAGCCCGCACTCACCAGCGTCGGCAGGATCTGGTGCCCCTTCCCCATGGCCAGCATCACGACCGTCGCCACGCCGAAGATGCCGCCCAGGGTGAGGAAGCTGCGCCGCGGCGGCCCGACGACGGCCAGCGTGCACAGCGCCACCAGGCCCGCCGGCAGCACCGCCGCCCGGGGGTAACCGAGCAGGTAGAAGGGGCAGTTCATGCAGGCCACCGCCAGCACGGTGAGCCACGGCGCCTGGCGCCGCGCCGTCACGGACAGCGCGGCGCCGGTGAGGAGGGCCCACCCCGGGAGGTCCAGCGCCCGCCGCGAGGTGACGACGAACAGGACGCTCTGCACGGCGAGCACCATCAGCGCTATGCCGAGGTCCTGCAGCAGGACACTGCGTCGTGCGGTCGCGTGCCGGGGCAGCAGCAGGCGCGCGATCATGGGGGCAACCGGGTCCCGGGACGGCATCACGCTTCCATGGAACCCCGGGAGAGCTTCCCGGGCCACCACATCCACCTCTTCAGCAACAGGCTTGCGGAGGTGACCAGATAGGTACGGACCAGGAAGGTGTCCAGCAGCACGCCGACCGCGATGATGAAGCCCATCTCGACCAGCGCCACCAGCGGCAGCGTCGCCAGCACGGCGAACGTCGCCGCCAGCACGATGCCCGCCGAGGTGATGACCCCGCCCGTCGTGCGCAGCGCGGTGAGCGCCGCCTCGGACGGCCCGGCCCCCTTCAGCCGCTCCTCACGGGCCCGGTGCATCAGGAAGATGCCGTAGTCGACGCCGAGAGCGACCAGGAAGACGAACGTCAGCAGCGGCAGGCTGGGATCGAGGCCCTTGTATCCGAGGGCCGGGCCGAACACCAGGCCGCTGAGCCCCATCGCCGCGCCCCACGAGGCGATCACGGCGAGCACGAGGACCAGCGGCGCCACCAGGCTGCGCAGCAGGGCGACCAGCACGACCATCACGGCGACCAGCACCAGCGGGATCACCTTGCGGCGGTCGTCGGCGTTGGTGGTCGCGAGGTCCATCTGCTGGGCGGTGGGCCCGCCGACGATCGCCTGCGCGCCCTTCACGTCGTGCACCGCGCCGCGCAGCGTGCCGATGGTCTTCTTCTCGCCGTCCGACTCGGGCTTCGCCACGGAGAAGACCTGCATCTCGGTGAGGTCCCCGCCGCTGCGGCCGGGCTGCACCGTGGCCACGCCCTTCGTGCCCTTGACGGCCCGCTCCACCTCGCCCGCCTGCCCGGTGCGCGTCACCACCGTGATCGGCAGGCTGCTGGCGTCGGGGAACGCCGTGGCCACCGTGCTCATCGCCGCGACCGAGTCGGGCTTCTTCAGGAACGCGTCCTCCTGCCGCAGCGTGCCCGGCAGCTTGACGGCGCCGATCGACAGGGCGCCGAGCACCGCGACCCCGCACAGCAGCACCAGGGCCGGGCGGCGGGACGCGGAGTTGCCCATCGCCGCGAACAGCGAGCGCCGGTGCGCGGCCTCGGTCCCGTAGGCCGGAACGATCGGCCAGAACACGCGGCGGCCCAGCAGGACCAGCACCGCGGGCAGCAGCGTCAGCATGGCCGCCAGCGCGCAGAACACGCCCACCGCGCCGACCGGTCCGAGGCCGCTGCTGCTGTTGAGGTCCGCCGCCATCAGGCACATCAGACCGGCGACGACCGTGCCGGACGAGGCGAGGACGGCCGGCCCGCAGCCGCGGAGCGCCGACCTCATCGCGTCGTAGGGCTGCTCGGTGTGGCGCAGCTCCTCGCGGTAACGGGCCACCAGCAGCAGGGCGTAGTCCGTGCCCGCGCCGAAGATGAGCACCGTCATCACGGACGTGCTCATCGTGGTCACCGTCAGGTCGAACGCCTTGATCAGCCCGTACACGCCCGCCATCGCGGCCGAGGCCGCCACGCCGACCACGCCCAGCGGCACCAGCCACAGGAAGGGGCTGCGGTAGATGAGGATGAGCAGGACCGCCACGACGCCCGCCGTGCCCAGCAGCAGGACGCCGTCGATGGACTGGAACACCTCGTTCTGGTCGGCCATCAGGGCCGTCTGGCCGCCGAGTTCGGCCTTCAGGCCCGCGGGCTTGTCCTCCTTGACGATGTCCCGGATGCCGTCGACGGCCTTGCCCTGCTTGGCGGTGTCCGACAGGCCGCTCACCGACAGGGCCGTCATCGACGTGGCGCCGTCCTTGGAGACGACGGTGGGCGGCTCGCCGCGCAGTTCGTAGCGGGCCGTGATCTTCTTCAGGTGCTCCTGGGCCGCCTTGGTGTCGGCGGGCCGGAGGCCGCCGTCGCGGTGGTAGACGAGGAGCGCGTCGGAGGTGTTGCCGCCCGGCAGCTTCTGCAGCAAGTGCTCGACCCGGGTGGACTCGGCGCTGGCCGGGAGGTAGTCCACGGGGCGGTCCCGCGCGGCGCCGCTGAGCTTCTCGGCGAAGGGCGCCGTGACCGCCAGGACCACGATCCAGAAGGCGATCACCACCCACGGGAGCGCGTGCCGCCTCGCTTTCCCCTCGCGGGCCGGTCGTGACCGGCCCTCCTTCTGCTGCGTGTCCGCCGCCGGGGCCATGTGCTCGCCGCCTCCTCGAAGCCGGAGTTCGCTGACCCTTCCAGGATTCCGGCGCGAAGCGCCCGGGGCGTCGGCCCGGAGACCGAAGCGGAAGCTAATCCGCCGGGTGCAACGGGGCGGTGGGTACTCCCGGGGGAGTATCCGCCGCCGGGCGTAGCCGGTCTCCTCCCGAAGCGGACGCGGGCCCCGGCCGCCTGCCCCTACGTCCCGGGTATCCCCCTACTCCGCGGGGAGGAGGCCGCGATCCGTCCCCTGGGACGACGACGGACCGGGCGGGGCGCGGCATGGTGGAGCGCATGAAGAGCAACGGGGCCGGGCGGCGGCGGGGAGTGGTGTGAGCTCGATCGCGCTGCCGGTGCTGCTCTGCCTGGTGTCGGCCGTCGCGTACGCGGGGGCGGCCATCGTGCAGGAGCGGGTGGCGGCCTCGGCGCCGGACGGGCCCTGCGGCCCGCTGCGGCGCCCGGGCTGGTGGGGCGCGGTCGCCCTGACGGGCCTCGGCGCGGGGCTGCACGTCGTGGCGCTCGCGTACGGGCCGCTGAGCCTGGTGCAGCCGCTCGGGGCGCTCACCATCGTCTTCGCGCTGCCCATGGCGGCGCTGTCCGCCCGCAGACCCGTCGGCCCGGCCGGGTGGCGCGGCGCCCTCCTGGCGACCTCCGGCCTCGCCGGGCTCCTGACCCTCACCGGGCCGCCGCGCGCCGAATCCCTCGGCGCCGCGCAGCGGCCCGTTCTTGCGGCCGTGGTGCTGACGGGGGCCGCGGTGCTGGCGCTCGGGGCGCGGTGGGTGCGGCGGGCCGTCGTGCGGGGGGTGGTGCTGGCCGCGGCCGCCGGCGCCGCCTTCGGCATGGCCTCCGTCTTCACCAAGGCCGCCGCCCAGGACTGGACCTCGCACGAGACGGGCGCCCTCGTCCCGACGCTCCTCACCACGGCCTTCCTCGCCTCGGCGGGCATGCTGCTGTCCCAGGCCTCCTACCGCGGCGCGGGCCTGGCCGCCCCGCTCGCCACGGTGACGATCGTGAACCCCGTGGTGGCCGCGGCCGTCGGGACGGCGGTGCTGGGGGAGACCTTCCGCTACGGCGTGCCGGGCGGGCTCCTCGCGCTGCTGGCCGGAACGGCCGCCACGGCGGGCGTGGTGACCCTGAGCCGCCTCGCCCCGGACCCGGCCCGCCCGCGCCCGCCCGGCGGCCCCCCGCCGCCGCGCACCCGGCACTGCCTGACCCACGCGACCGGTCCCCGCACCGCCGGGCTGCGCCGCGGGGGTTGACCGCTCCGCCCGCTGCGGAGGAGGCCGCGCTATGGCCACCCCGCCCGAACCACGACACGATGGGCCCGTCGTCCGGCCGACCCCCTCCGGAGGTGCCCCGTGGACTTCGACGTCGTCGTGGAGATCCCGCAAGGCAGCCGCAACAAATACGAGATGGACCACGCCCGCGGCCGGATCCGGCTGGACCGGCTGCTGTTCACCTCGACCCGCTACCCCGCCGACTACGGCTACATCGAGCAGACCCTCGGCGCCGACGGCGAGCCCCTCGACGCCCTCGTCCTCGCCGGCGAGCCCACCTTCCCGGGCGTCGTCATCCGGTGCCGCGCCATCGGGATGTTCCGCATGCGCGACGAACAGGGCGAGGACGACAAGGTGCTGTGCGTGCCCTCCGGCGACCCCCGCCACGAGCACGTCAGGGACCTGCGGCACCTGCCCGAGTTCGACCGGCTGGAGATCCAGCACTTCTTCGAGGTGTACAAGGAGCTCGAACCCGGCAAGTCCGTCGGCGACGGCGCCCGCTGGGCCGGCCGCGCCGCCGCGGAGGCGGAGATCGCCGCCTCCCGCGAGCGGGCGGCCGCGGTGCGCCCGGGGGAGGAGAGCCGGTAGAAAGGGGGCCATGACAGGCACGGGCGCCCGGCGGCGCCGCATCCTCCCGCCCCTCGCGGCCGTCGCCGCCGCCTACGCCGTACTGCAACTGTGCTACGCGGTCGCGCACATGAACCTCGGATGGGACGAGAGCGTCTACCTCTCCCAGGTCGACCCGCGCACCCCGGCGGCGTACTTCAGCGCCCCGCGTTCACGCGGCATCAGCCTCCTCGTGGCACCGGTCGTATCGCTCACCGCGTCCACCACCGCCCTGCGCGTGACCCTGGTCCTGCTGTCGTCGGCCGCGCTGTACGGGGCGTTCGCGGTCTGGCACCCGCTGCTCGGGCGCGGCCGGACGGCGCTCGCGGCGGGCCTGTTCGCCGGGCTGTGGATCACGGTCCTCAGCGGGCCGGAGGTCATGCCGAACCTGTGGATCGCCCTCGCCGCGGTCGCCGCCACCGGCTTCTTCCTCCGCGCCCGCGACCCCGCCGGTGCCACGGGGCGCCCCGCCGGCCGCGTCCTCGCGGGCCTCGCCGCCTCGCTCGCCGCTGCCGCCCTCCTGCGCGCCCCGGACGCCGTCTGGCTCGCCCTGCCGATGCTGGGGGCCTGCGCGGCCGTCCGCGCGTGGCGCCGCCCCCGCACCGCGGCGGCCGTCCTCGGCGGGCTCGCGGCGGGCGGCGCGCAGTGGGCCGTGGAGGCGTACGTCCGCTTCGGCGGCATCGCGCAGCGGCTCGCCGACTCCAGCGACACCGAGGGCGGCATGGGCGCGCACCTGGGCGCGGGCCTGACCGCCGCCCGGCGCAGCCTCAACGGCCCCCAGCTGTGCCGCCCTTGCCACATCGCCGCCCCGTCCGTCACGCACTCGCTGTGGTGGCTGCTGCTCCCCGTCCTCGCCGCGGCCGCCTGCGCGCTCGCGTGGCGGGATGGCCGCCGCCCCCGGGCCGTCACCCTGCTCCCGGTCGCCTGCGCGCTCTCCCTCGCCGCCCCGTACCTGCTCCTCCTCGACTACTCCGCGCCCCGCTTCCTGCTCCCCGGCTACGCGCTGCTCGCCCTGCCCGTCGCGGACCTGGCGGCCCGTGCGCTCACCGCCTTCCGCGCCGGGCCGGCCCGGTGGGCGGTGGCCGCGGCCCTGTGCGCGGTCCTCGCCGCGCACCTCTCGGTGCAACTGAAGGAGCTGCGCGTCAACACCGCCGACGCCCGGGACACCACCGTCCGCTACCGGCGCGCCGCCGAGGCCCTGCGCCACCTCGGCCTGTCCGCCCCCTGCACGGTCACCGGCCCGCGGGCGCAGCCCATCGCCTATGCCGCGGGCTGCGCCTCCGCGCAGACCATGGGCAACAACCGCTCGACGACGGAGGACGCCCTCGCCCGCACCGCACGCCGCATGCCCATGGCCGTCCTCTACGACCCCGCCGACGCCTACCTCCCGCCGTACGCCCGCACCTGGCACCCCCACGAGCTCCCCGGAACCGACTGGATCGCGTACCTCCCCTGAAACCGGGCCTGCCTCCCGCGAATCAGGCCTCCCGCAGCAGCGCCGCCAGGTCGCCGTCCACATCGAGGTGCCCGCCCTCGCTG
Organism: Streptomyces sp. NPDC008001; assembly: GCF_042958085.1. Classification (NCBI taxonomy): domain Bacteria; kingdom Bacillati; phylum Actinomycetota; class Actinomycetes; order Kitasatosporales; family Streptomycetaceae; genus Streptomyces; species Streptomyces sp. NPDC008001. The sequence goes on from NZ_JBIBIZ010000007.1 coordinate 65,209, forward strand.
CCGGCCGGCACCAGCGCGTAGGAGCGCGCGAGGAAGCGCCGCAGCTCGGAGGTCTCGATCTGCACCATGGCCACGCCCTCGACGGCGTGGAACTCCAGCACCGTGCGGTCCGGCCCGCACGGCCACACGTGGACGTCTCCGCCCCCGGTCGGCGCGATCAGGCCGCAGGCGAGCGTCTCGCGGGCGAAGACCCATTCCACGTCGGCCCCGTCCAGGGAGGCCACCGGCGGGAAGGCGATGTGCACGGCGAAGGGATCGGAGGGTTCGTAGCGCAGCTGCGCGGGGACGGCGCGGTCCTCGGGGGCCGACGCAATGAGCCGTGCCTGGACAGCCTGGTCGATGACAGTGGACAACGCGTGCTCCCTCGCGATCGCTGTGACGTGGTGCGGTGTGGTGCGGTTCCTTGCGGGTGGTGCGGGGTCCTTGTGCGGTGGTGCGGTCGTGGTGCTGCTGCCGGGGCGGTCCGGAAGGGCCCGCCCACCGGAGAGACGCCGACTGGAGAGACGGCGGTTCGATCGCTGCAGTGCACATGATTCGGGGGTGACCTGCATCACGCTCCCCGGTCCGGAGCCTTGGATTGGAATAGACAACTGGCGTATCAGCGATGAAATCGCTGCCCAACCGGCGCTCTGACTCACCGTTGCACCGGGAGTACCGCCGGCACCTCCGCGCACCCGGGCCCCGGCGCCCTCCGGCGGGCGGTGCGCCGCAGGTGCTAGCTTGCGCCGTCATGAGACGGACGCTGACGACGTTACGCACCCTCGCCGCCGCCCTCTGCGGCACCGCACTCGCGCTCACGGGCACCGCGGCCGCCCCGGCCCAAGCCGCAAGCACGCCCCTCGCGTGGGAGAACCGGGACAGCGGCACCGACGCCCGCTTCCGGGGACTCGCCGCGGTCAGCCGCTCCACGGCCTGGGCCGCGGGCACGAAGGGCACGGTCCTGCTCACCCGCGACGGCGGCCGCAGCTGGCGGAACGTCTCGCCGCCCGGCGCCGGAGCCCTCGAATTCCGTGACGTGGAGGCGTTCGGCGCACGGCGCGCCGTCGTCCTGGCCATCGGCGAGGGCGAGGCCTCCCGGGTCCTGCGCACCGACGACGGCGGCACCACCTGGACGGAGACCTTCCGCAACACCGACCCGAAGGCCTTCTACGACTGCCTGACGTTCTTCGACGCACGTCACGGCATCGCGCTCGGCGACCCCGTCGACGGCAGGTTCCGCATCCTCTCGACCGGTGACGGCGGCCGCAGCTGGCGCCTCCTGCCCGCCGCCGGCATGCCCGCCGCGCTCCCCGGCGAGGCCGCCTTCGCGGCGAGCGGCCAGTGCGTGGTGAGCTCCGGGACCCGCGACGCGTGGATCGCCACGGGCGGCGGCGCGACCTCCCGCATCCTGCACTCCGCCGACCGGGGCCGCACCTGGAGCGTCGCGGGCACGCCCGTACCGGCAGGCGACCCCGCGCGCGGCGTCTTCGGCCTCGCCTTCCGCGACCGGGCGCACGGGCTGGCCGTCGGCGGCGACTACCGCGCCGGGCAGCCGTCCGGGCGGGCCGCGGCCGTCAGCGGCGACGGCGGCGCGACCTGGACGGCCGCCGCGCGCCCGCCCGGCGCCTACCGCTCCGGCGCCGCCTGGCTGCCGCACAGCCGCACCACGGCGCTCGCCGTCGGCCCGGCCGGCAGCGACGTCACCACGGACGGCGGCCGCACCTGGCGCGCCTTCGGCACCGGCTCGTACGACACCGTGGACTGCGCCCCGGACGGCGGCTGCTGGGCCGCGGGGGAGAAGGGGCGGATCGGCCGCCTCACCGCACGGTCAGGACGGTAGTTCCTGCCGGTAGGGCTCCAGGGCGGGCGCGGTCTTCGTCGCGATGAACTCGGTGATCGTGTACTCGCACACCCCCGCCACGGTGAACGGGTCGCTCGCCGTGATCTCCTCGATCTTCTTCCGGTCGTCCCCGAGCGCGAGGATGACGCCGCCGTCGCGCGGCACCTTGCGCCCGGAGGCGATGAAGACGCCCGACGCGTAGTGCGCGTCCAGCCAGGCGACGTGCTCGGGGAGGGCGGCGTCGATGCGCTCGATCGGCGCGATGTAGGTCAGCTCCAGTACGAACATGATCGCCAGGCTACGCGCCGGGTACGGTGGGCCGCACAATGAGCGCTGCAGATGTGACCGGTGTCCCGCCCGGCTGGCCCACGACCGAGGCGGAAGCGACCGCCCTCCAGGACGAGTTGCGCGGCCGCGCCGTCCTGGACGAGCCCGGCCCGCCGCCCGGCGAGCCCCTCGTGGCCGTCGGCGTCGACGTCGCCTACGACGACGAGCGGGACGTCGTCGTGGCCGCCGCGGTCGCCCTGGACTCCGTCACCCTGCGCGTCCTGGAGGAGGCGACGGCCGTCGGCCGGGTCGCCTTCCCCTACGTCCCCGGACTGCTCGCCTTCCGCGAGATCCCCACCGTGCTCGCCGCCCTGGAACGCCTGGACGTCACCCCCGGGCTGGTCGTCTGCGACGGCTACGGCCTCGCCCACCCGCGCCGCTTCGGCCTCGCCAGCCACCTCGGCGTCGTCACCGGGCTGCCCACCATCGGCGTCGCCAAGAACCCCTTCGCCTTCCGCTACGACCCTCCCGGGCCGCACCGCGGCGACACCTCGCCCCTGCTGGACGGCGACGAGGAGGTCGGCCGCGCCCTGCGCACCCAGCCCGGCGTCAAACCGGTCTTCGTCTCGGTGGGCCACCGCACCGGCCTCGGCAACGCCACGGCCCACACCCTCGCCCTGGCCCCCGCCTTCCGCCTGCCGGAGACGACCCGGGCCGCGGACGCCCTCTGCCGCCGGGCGCTGAAGGGGCTGGTCGCGGGCTGACGGGCGGGCAGCCGCTGCCCGGCCGGCAGAGTGGCCCCACGGCGGCGCGCGGCGCCGACATACTGGCCTCGCCCCTTCCGAAGGCTCGGCGCGGCCGGATCGCGCCGGAAAGGCGGTCGCCATGGGTCTGCCCGTCCCCCTGTCCGGTGTCGTCCCGCCGCTCTGCACGCCGCTGACCCCCTCGGGCGAGGTCGACGTCCGGTCGCTGGGGTCCCTCGTGGAGCACGTGCTCCACGCCGGCGCCCATGCCGTGTTCGTGCTCGGGTCCAGCGGGGAGGGCGCCTTCCTGAGCGACGCCCGGCGCCGCACCGCGCTGCGGGCCGCCGTCGACGCGGTCGCCGGGCGGGTGCCCGTCCTCGCCGGCGTCATCGACATGACCACCGCCCGCGTCCTCGACCACGCGCGCGCCGCCGCCGCGCTGGGCGCGGACGCCCTCGTCGCCACCGCCCCCTTCTACGCCGCCACCCACCCGGCGGAGACCGCCGGCCACTTCCGCCGCGTCAAGGAGGGCGCCGGGCTGCCCCTCTTCGCGTACGACATCCCGCAGTCCGTCCACACCAAGCTCGGTGCCGGGACGCTCCTCGCCCTCGCCGCGGACGGGACCGTCGCCGGGCTCAAGGACAGCAGCGGCGACCTCGGCGCGCTGCGCCGGCTCCTCGAGGCGCTGCGCCGGCGCGGCCTCGACCGCACCTTCGCCGTCCTGACCGGCTCCGAACTGGCCGTCGACGCGGCGCTGCTGTCGGGCGCTCACGGCGTCGTCCCCGGGCTGGGCAACGTGGACCCGGCCGGGTACGTACGGCTGTACGAGCATGCGCGCGCCGGCCGCTGGGCCGAGGCGGCCGCCGAACAGGACCGGCTCGCGGCCCTGTTCGCGCTCACCGAGGCGGGCGACCCCACGGACATGAGTGCGAGCGCGTCGGCCCTGGGCGGCTTCAAGGCCGCCCTGCACCTGCTCGGCGTCATCGACTGCCCGGCGACGGCCGCGCCGCAGCGCCCCCTGCCCACGATGGCCGTGGAGACCGTGCGGCGGCACCTGACCGAGGCCGGGCTGCTGTGATCCCGGGTGATGTCAGACCCGCGGGCTAGCGTGGACGAGCACGCGTACGCAGACCCCGGAGGCACCGATGACCCTGTCCGCTCCCCTCAAGGCCCGCGCGAAGGTCAGGGAGTTCGCGCTCTCCCTGCCCGGCACCGTCGAGGAGTTCCCCTGGGAGGAGGACGCCGTCGTCAAGGTCAACAAGAAGATCTTCGTCTTCCTGGGCTCCGAGGGGGACGCCGGCTCGCCCCGCATCTCCGTCAAGCTCAAGGACGAGGAGGTGCACGGCCACGCCCTGGCCGTCCCCGGCGCGGTGCCCACGGCCTACGGGCTCGGCAGGCACGGCTGGGTGTCGGTCCCCCTCGGCGCCGAGGGCGCCCCGGCCGACATGCTGTGCGACTGGGTGGAGGAGAGCTACCGCACCATCGCCCCGAAACGGCTCGTCGCGGCACTCGACGCCCGCTGAGCCGGGGTCTTGTGAAAACTGGAACCTGTTCTTAGCATCGCGAGTGTTACAGCAGTTGTGTCACAAGCGGTTGTCCCACAAAGCCACAGGGGGTCCGGATGACCGGAACGGCCGGCGGTCCGCTCGGCGGCGTGCGCGTGGTCGAGCTCGCGGGCATCGGGCCGGGCCCGTTCGCCGCCATGCTGCTGGCCGACCTCGGGGCCGACGTCGTCCGCGTCGACCGGCCCGGCGGCCCGGGCCTGCACATCGCCCCCTCCCGCGACGTCACCAACCGCAACAAGCGCTCGGTGACCGCCGACCTCAAGACCGAGGACGGCCGGCGCGCGGTGCTCGACCTCGCCGCCCGGGCCGACGTGCTGATCGAGGGGTACCGCCCCGGCGTCGCCGAACGCCTCGGCGTCGGCCCCGAAGCGTGCCTCGCCCGCAACCCGCGCCTCGTCTACGGCCGGATGACCGGCTGGGGCCAGCAGGGCCCCCTCGCCGACACCGCCGGGCACGACATCGCGTACATCGCCGTCACCGGCGCCCTCGGCCTGTCCGGCCCGGCCGGCGGCCCGCCCGCCTTCCCCGCCAACCTCCTCGGCGACTTCGGCGGCGGCGCGCTCTACCTCGTCGTCGGCGTCCTCGCCGCCCTCCACCACGCCCGCACCGCGGGCACCGGGCAGGTCGTCGATGCCGCCATCGTCGACGGCACCGCCCACCTCACCGCGCTCCTCCACGGCATGCTGGCGGCCGGCGCCTGGCAGGACCGGCGCGAGGCCAACTTCTTCGACGGCGGCTCGCCCTTCTACGGCACCTACGAGACGGCCGACGGCGGCCACATGGCGGTCGGCGCGCTGGAGCAGCGGTTCTACGCCGAGTTCATGGAGCTCCTCGGCCTGCCGGAGACGGCCCCCGCCCGCGACGACCCCACCCGCTGGGACGAGCTGCGCACCGCCATCGCCGCGCGCTTCCGGGAGCGCACCCGCGCCGAGTGGACGGCCGTCTTCGAGGGCTCGGACGCCTGCGTCGCCCCCGTGCTGTCGCTGCGCGAGGCCCCCGGCCACCCCCACCTCGCCGCCCGCGGCACCTTCGTCGAACACGGCGGCCTCACCCAGCCCGCGCCCGCCCCGCGCTTCTCCGCCACCCCCGGCTCCGTGCGCCGCCCGCCCGCCCGGCCCGGCGCGGACACCGCCGAGGTCGCGCGGGACTGGGACGTCCCCAGCCTCGAGTCGCTCCGGAAGGGCCCCCAGAGATGAAGCGCCAGATCTACACCGCCGACCACGAAGCCTTCCGCGGGACCGTGCGCACCTTCCTCACCAAGGAGGTGCTCCCGCACTACGAGCAGTGGGAGCGCGACGGCATCGTCCCGCGCGAGGCGTGGCGGGCGGCCGGCCGCCAGGGCCTGCTCGGGCTCGCCGTGCCCGAGGAGTACGGCGGCGGGGGCACCGGCGACTTCCGCTACAGCGCCGTGCTCACCGAGGAGTTCACCCGCGCGGGCGCCGCCGGGCTCGCGATCGGCCTCCACAACGACATCGTCGGCCCGTACCTGACGGGCCTCGCCACCGAGGAGCAGAAGCGGCGCTGGCTGCCCGGCTTCTGCACGGGCGAGATCATCACCGCCGTCGCGATGACGGAGCCGGGCGCCGGCTCGGACCTGCAGGGCATCCGCACCGCCGCCGAGGACCGCGGCGACCACTGGCTCCTCAACGGCTCCAAGACCTTCATCTCCAACGGCATCCTCGCCGACCTCGTGGTCGTCGTGGCGCGCACGACCCCCGAGGGCGGGGCCAAGGGCCTCAGCCTGCTCGTCGTCGAGCGCGGCATGGCGGGCTTCGAGCGCGGCCGCAACCTCGACAAGATCGGGCAGAAGGCGCAGGACACCGCCGAGCTGTTCTTCCACGACGTCCGCGTGCCCAAGGAGAACCTGCTCGGCGAGCTGCACGGCGGCTTCGGCCACCTGATGACCAACCTCGCCCAGGAGCGGATGAACATCGCCGTCGCCGGCATCGCCGCCGCCGAGCACCTGCTGGAGATCACCACCTCCTACGTCAAGGAGCGCGAGGCGTTCGGCCGCCCGCTCGCCCGGCTGCAGCACATCCGTTTCGAGATCGCCGAGATGGCCACCGAGTGCGCCGTGACCCGCGCCTTCCTCGACCGCTGCATCGCCGAGCACGCGGCCGGCACGCTCGACGCCGTGCACGCCTCCATGGCCAAGTGGTGGGCGACGGAGCTGCAGAAGCGCGTCGCCGACCGGTGCCTGCAACTGCACGGCGGATACGGGTACATGAGCGAGTACCGGGTCGCGAAGGCCTTCACCGACGGCCGGATCCAGACGATCTACGGCGGCACCACCGAGATCATGAAGGAGATCATCGGCCGTTCCCTGCTCTCCTGACCAGCAGCCCCCGTCGCCCCGAAAGGCTTACGACCTTGAGCACCGAAGCGTACGTGTACGACGCGATCCGCACCCCCCGCGGCCGCGGCAAGGCCAGCGGCGCCCTGCACGGCACCAAGCCCGTCGACCTCGTGGTCGGCCTCATCCACGAACTCCGGCGCCGCTTCCCCGGCCTGGACCCGGCCGCGATCGACGACATCGTGCTCGGCGTCGTGAGCCCCCTCGGCGACCAGGGATCCGACATCGCCCGGATCGCGGCGATCGCCGCCGGCCTGCCCGACACCGTCGCCGGCGTCCAGGAGAACCGCTTCTGTGCCTCGGGCCTGGAGGCCGTCAACACGGCCGCCGCCAAGGTCCGCTCCGGCTGGGAGGACCTCGTCCTCGCCGGCGGCGTGGAGTCGATGTCCCGGGTGCCGATGGGCTCCGACGGCGGCGCCTGGTTCAACGACCCCATGACCAACTTCGACGTCAACTTCGTGCCCCAGGGCATCGGCGCCGACCTCATCGCGACCCTCGGCGGCTTCACCCGCGCCGACGTGGACGCCTTCGCCGCCCGCTCGCAGGAGAACGCGGCCGCCGCCTGGAAGGACGGCCGTTTCGACCGCTCCGTGGTGCCCGTGCGCGACCGCAGCGGCCTCGTCGTCCTCGACCGGGACGAGCACCCCCGCCCCGGCACCACCGTCGAGACCCTCGCCGGGCTCAAGCCCTCGTTCGCCGCGATCGGCGAAGCGGGCGGCTTCGACGCCGTCGCCCTGCAGCAGTACCACTGGGTCGAGAAGATCGACCACGTCCACCACGCCGGCAACTCCTCCGGCATCGTCGACGGCGCCGCCCTCGTCGCGATCGGCAATCGCGAGGTCGGCGAGCGCTACGGACTGACGCCGCGCGCCCGCATCGTCTCCGCCGCCGTCTCCGGCTCCGACCCCACCATCATGCTCACCGGCCCGGCCCCCGCCACCCGCAAGGCGCTCGCCAAGGCGGGCCTGACCATCGACGACATCGCCCTCATCGAGGTCAACGAGGCGTTCTCGGCCGTGGTGCTGCACTTCGCCCGCGAGATGGGCATCGGCCTCGACAGGATCAACGTCAACGGCGGTGCCATCGCCCTCGGCCACCCGCTCGGCGCCACCGGCGCCATGCTGCTGGGCACCGTCATCGACGAACTCGAACGCCGGGACGAGCGCTACGGCCTGGTCACGCTCTGCGTGGGCGGCGGCATGGGCATCGCCACGGTGGTGGAACGGGTGTAGCGACCGGCCGGCCTTCCCGGTCCCGCCCCGACCCGTCGGACACCCACACAACACGGAGAGCAAGAATGGCCGCATCCACCATCCGCTACGACCGCGACGCGGACGGGATCGTCACCCTCACCCTCGACGACCCCACCCAGTCCGCCAACACCATGAACCAGGCCTTCAAGGCCTCCCTCACGGTCGTCGCCGACCGCCTGGAAGCGGAGCTCCGGGCCGAACCGGCATCCGTCCGGGGCGTCGTCTTCACCTCCGCGAAGAAGTCCTTCTTCGCCGGCGGAGACCTGCGCGAGCTGATCGCCGCGACCCCCGCCGACGCGCAGCGCGTCTTCGACTCGGGCATGAGCATCAAGCGCGACCTGCGCCGCATCGAGACCCTCGGCGTGCCCGTCGTCGCCGCGGTCAACGGTGCGGCCCTCGGCGGCGGCTACGAGATCGCGCTCGCCTGCCACCACCGCATCGCCCTCGACGCCCCCGGCACCAAGATCGGCCTCCCCGAGGTCACCCTCGGCCTGCTGCCCGGAGGCGGCGGCGTCACCCGCACCGTACGGCTCCTCGGCATCACCGACGCGCTGCTGAAGGTGCTGCTCCAGGGCACCCAGTACGACCCGCGCCGCGCCCTGGAGGCGGGGCTCGTCCACGAGCTGGCCGCCGACCACGACGAACTCCTGGCCAAGGCCCGTGCGTTCATCGCCGCGCACCCCGAGTCCCAGCAGCCCTGGGACGTCAAGGGCTACAAGATCCCCGGCGGCACGCCGGCGAGCCCGCGCTTCGCCGCCAACCTGCCGGCCTTCCCCGCCAGTCTCCGGAAGCAGCTCGGCGGCGCCCCCTACCCGGCGCCGCGCAACATCCTGGCCGCGGCGGTCGAGGGCTCCCAGGTCGACTTCGAGACCGCGCAGGTCATCGAGGCCCGCTACTTCACCGAGCTGGTCACCGGCCAGACCTCGAAGAACATGATCCAGGCGTTCTTCTTCGACCTCCAGGCCGTGAACGCCGGGGCCAGCCGTCCGAGCGACGTCGCCCCCCGCGAGGTGCGGAAGGTCGCCGTCCTCGGCGCCGGCATGATGGGCGCCGGCATCGCCTACGCCTGCGCCCGGGCCGGCATCGAGGTCGTCCTCAAGGACGTGACGGAGGAGGCCGCCCGCAAGGGCAAGGCCTACTCCGAGGGCCTGCTGGCCAGGGCGCTCGCCAAGGGCCGCACCACGGAGGCGAAGCGGGACGCGCTCCTCGCCCGGATCACGCCGACCGCGGACGTGGCCGGCCTGGCCGGGTGCGACGCCGTCATCGAGGCGGTCTTCGAGGACTCCGCGCTCAAGCAGAAGGTCTTCCAGGAGATCCAGCACGTCGTCGCCCCTGACGCGCTGCTGTGCTCCAACACCTCCACCCTGCCCATCACCCTCCTCGCCGAGGGCGTCGAGCGGCCCGCGGACTTCGTCGGCCTGCACTTCTTCTCGCCCGTCGACAAGATGCCGCTCGTGGAGATCATCAAGGGCGGGCGCACCGGCGACGAGGCGCTGGCCCGCGCGTTCGACCTGGTCCGGCAGATCCGCAAGACGCCCATCGTCGTCAACGACTCGCGCGGGTTCTTCACCTCGCGGGTCATCGGCCGGTTCATCAACGAGGGCGTCGCGATGGTCGGCGAGGGCGTCGACCCGGCCTCGGTCGAACAGGCCGCCGCCCAGGCCGGCTACCCGGCGAAGGTGCTCTCCCTCATGGACGAGCTGACCCTCACCCTGCCGCGGAAGATCCGCGAGGAGACGCGGCGCGCGGCCGAGGCCGCCGGCGAGACCTGGGAGCCGCACCCCGCGGACGAGGTCATCGACCGCATGGTCGACGAGTTCGGCCGCACGGGGCGCAGCGGCGGCGCCGGCTTCTACGAGTATGCGGACGGCAAGCGGGCCGGCCTGTGGCCGGGGCTCCGCGAGCACTTCGCCCGGCCGGGCGTCTTCGTCCCGTTCGAGGACATGAAGGAGCGGATGCTGTTCGCGGAGGCGCTGGACACGGTCCGCTGCCTGGAGGAAGGCGTCCTGACGTCGGTGGCCGACGCCAACATCGGCTCGGTCCTCGGCATCGGCTTCCCCGGCTGGACGGGCGGCGCGCTGCAGTACATCAACGGCTACGAGGGCGGCCCCCGAGGCTTCGCCGCCCGCGCCCGCGAACTCGCGGCAACCTACGGCCCCCGCTTCGAGCCGCCGGCCCTGCTCGTACAGAAGGCGGACCGGGACGAACGCTTCTGACCTGCGGCAGGCTTGGCACCGCCGACCGCCGACCGCCGACCGCCGCCGCGGGGCTTGCTCGCCGCGGCGGCGGCAACCAACTGCCTGCCGGCAGCCGTGGTCGCCCGCAAGGCATCTACCGCCGCGGCGGCGAGCAACCACCGTGTACGTCTTCGGCGGTGCCGTCCCGGGCCCGGCCTGGCACCGCCGGGAGCCGTCGTTGGGCTTACTCGCCGTTGCGGCGGCAAGAGTTCTTCCGAGCAACCACCACGTACGTCTCCGGCGGTGCCGTCCGGGCCCGAGCCGGCCCGGCACCGCCGGGAGCCGCCGTGCGCCCCGCTCGCCGTTGCGGCAGCAAGACGTCTCCCGCCGCCGCGGCGAGCAACTACCGCGAACGTGCCTGGCGGTGCCGGATGACCCCGCCCGTTGCGGTGGCACCCGTCAAACGCGCCCCGCATCCTCATATGCCGCGCGAAGTTCCTCGTTGAGGGACCGCTGGAACGCCGTCACCAGTGCCTGGATCACGAGCGGCTGCATGTGGGCCGAGAGGGACTTCATCGCGGCGACGTCCGGCGTCCGGGTCTCCACCTCGTCGCGGAAGAGCCGCGACAGCTCCCGCGCGGTGGCGCGGGCGTGGTCCAGCAGGACGGTGCGGGCGGCCAGGATCGTCTCCGGGGCGATCGGCACGTCCAGCAGCCGGACGCCCAGGTGCAGGAGGCCCGGGTCGACCCGGAAGCCCCCGGCGCCGTCCCGCCGCAGGACGTCCATCGCGGCGAGCCGGTCGACGTCCTCCTCGGTCAGGGGCCGCCCCGCCCGCCGCTCCAGCTCCTCCCGGCTCGTGTCCTCGGCCTGGTCCGGCGTCCAGGAGGCCACGAGGGCCCGGTGGATGGCCAGGTCCTGCGCGCTGAGCCCCTCGGGCAACCGGTTGAGGTAGCGCTCGATGGCGGCGAGGGTGAGGCCCTGGTGCTGCAGTTCCTCGATGAGGGCGAGCCGGGAGAGGTGGCCGGGCCCGTAGCGCCCGACCCGCCGGGGGCCGATCTCGGGCGGCGGCAGCAGCCCGCGGGTGCCGTAGAAGCGCACGGTGCGGACGGTCACTCCGGCCCGGGCGGCCAGTTCGTCCACCGTCAGGGACGGTTCCCCGGTCTCCTCGGCCATGGGCGGCACCTCGCTCTCTGTTCCGCACCCGTCGGTGTGTCGAACAGTATTGCTGTGCCACCAGCGGTGTGAAAGCCGGTAACGGCGACGGCCCGCCGCCCGCGCCGGGGCGCGCGGGTGCGGCGGGCCGCCCGTGAGCGGGGGAGGTCAGTGCCGGTGGGCCCGCTCCGCGTCCTGGATCTTCTTCCAGGACTTGGGCGGGGTGAGGCCCGACGTCAGCGACGTCTTCGCCTTCGCGGCGCCGCCCGCGGCCGGAGCGGGCAGCGTGGCCGGCTTCGTCGGCTGGAACAACCAGGTGTCGAAGAGCGCCGCGAGCTTCTTGCCGGAGGCCTTCTCGGCGAACTTCACGAAGTCCTGCACGGAGGCGTTGCCGTACCGGTGCTCCGCCGGCCACTGCTTGAGGATGCCGAAGAACGTCTTGTCGCCGACGGTGTTGCGCAGCGCCTGCAGGGCGACGGCCCCGCGGTTGTAGACGGCGCGGTCGAACTGCCGGTCCGCGCCCGGGTCGCCCGGCTTGACCTTCCAGAAGTCATTGGCGGCGGGGACGCTGTTGTAGACGTACTCGGCGAGCTCCTGGGCCGTGCCCTCGCCCTCCTTCTCCGACCACAGCCACTGGGCGTACGAGGCGAAGCCCTCGTTCAGCCAGATGTCGCGCCAGTCCTTGACGGAGACGCTGTCGCCGAACCACTGGTGGGCGAGCTCGTGCACGACGATCGAGGTGTTGGCGCCGTTGGAGAAGACCGAGGGGCTGTAGAAGGGCCGGGTCTGGGTCTCCAGCGCGTAGGAGGACGTCACGTTCGGCACGTACCCGCCGAGGGCCGTGAAGGGGTACGGGCCGAAGACCGTGCTCGCCCAGTCGGCGATCTCGGCGCTGCGCTCGACGCTCGCCTTGGCGGAGGAGAGGTTGTCGCCGAGGTCCTTGCTGTACGCGTTGACGACGGGCAGGCCGTTCGCCGTCGTGTCCGTGGTGATGTCGAACTTGCCGACGGCCAGCGTCGTCAGGTAGGTGGCCTGCGGCTTGGTGGAGCGCCAGTTGTAGCGCGTCCAGCCCAGCTTGGAGGACTGGGAGACGAGCACGCCGTTGCTGATGGCCTGGACGTCGTCCGGTACGGAGACGGACACGTCGTAGGTGGCCTTGTCGGTCGGGTGGTCGTTGCTCGGGAACCACCAGGCTGCCGACTGCGGCTCCTGGGCGAGGACCGCGCCGTCGGGGGTGTGCTTCCAGGCGGAGTAGCCGTCTATCTTCACGGCGGACGGGACGCCGCTGTAGCGGACCACGACGGTGACGGGCTTGCCCTTCTCCAGCGGCCCCGCCGGAGTGACCTCCAGCTCGTGGGCGCCCGACCGCTGGTAGGTCGCCTTCTTGCCGTTGACCAGGATCTCGCTCACGTCGAGGGTGAAGTCGAGGTTGAAGCGGGACAGCGCCTGGGTGGGGGTGGCGAGCAGGGTCGCCGTGCCCTCCAGCCGGTCCGTCTTCGGCTGGTACTTCAGCCGCAGGTCGTAGTGGGAGACGTCGTAGCCGCCGTTCCCGTCTTCGGGGTAGTACGAGTCCCCGACGCCCGGGGCGCCGGGGGTGGCGTCCGCCGCCGACGCCGGGACCGCGAGCAGCAGGAAGGCGGCAGCGGCCGTGCTCGGAACGATGAGTCTCTGACGCACGAGTCACTCCAACTCGTAGAGGAGAAAGATCACTCGAAGCCTATGTACTCACCATCCAAGGGGCCATGTCCATGGGGCCTTCCGACATGTGATCGACACGCGGGCGTCATGCGCCGGGACAGCCGTCAACTCCTGAAGCCGCCGTCACCCCTTCTGTTCACCGCCCCCGCAGCGCTACCGTCCGGCAGTGATCAGACGCCCGCGGGACGCCCGCATACCCTGGACTTCACTCGTACTGGCGGCCGTCGCCGCCCTGTTGACGGTTCTCGTGGCGCCGCCGGGCGCCGCGCAGGCCGCCCCGGCCCGCCGCGGGGAGAGCGCGCCGGTCTACTCCTACGACCGCGCCGTCCGCGAATCCGTGTGGGTCGACACCCGGGTCGACGCCGACGGCGACGGCCGGACCGACCGCGTTGCCGTGGACATCATCAGGCCCCGGGAGGCGGCCGAGCAGGGCAAGCGCGTCCCGGTCATCATGGACGCGAGCCCGTACTACTCGTGCTGCGGCCGCGGCAACGAGAGCCAGAAGAAGACCTACGACGCGCAGGGCCGGCCGGTGCAGTTCCCGCTGTACTACGACAACTACTTCGTCCCGCGCGGCTACGCCGTGGTCCTGGTGGACCTCGCGGGGACCAACCGCTCCGACGGGTGCGTCGACATCGGCGGCCGGTCCGACATCCAGTCCGCCAAGGCCGTCGTCGACTGGCTGAACGGCCGGGCCCGCGGCTACACCACGCGCGGCGGCCAGGCCACGGTCAAGGCCGGCTGGACCACCGGGGCCGTCGGGATGATCGGCAAGAGCTACGACGGCACCGTCGCCAACGGAGTCGCCGCGACCGGCGTCGAAGGCCTGAAGACCATCGTCCCCATCGGCGCCATCAGCTCCTGGTACGACTACTACTTCGCCCAGGGCGCGGCCCTCTACGACGGCGGCCCCGACGGCCTCTCCGACGGCATCGAGAGCCCCGCGGCGCGCGGCCGCTGCCAGGCCGTACAGCGTGCGCTCGTGGAAGGCGCCCCGCGCAACGGCGACCGGACGCAGCTGTGGGAGGACCGCGACTACGTCAAGGACGCCGGGAACGTGCGCGCCAGCGTGTTCGCCGTGCACGGCCTGCAGGACCTCAATGTACGAACCAAGCACTTCGGCCAGTGGTGGGACGCCCTCGCGGAGAACGGCGTCGAGCGCAAGGTCTGGCTCTCCCAGACCGGCCACGTCGACCCGTTCGACTTCCGCCGCGAGGCCTGGGTGCCCACCCTGCACCGCTGGTTCGACCACTACCTCCTCGGCTACGACAACGGCATCGAGCGCGAGCCCATGGCCGACATCGAGCGCGCCCCCGACCAGTGGTCCACCGACCGCGTCTGGCCGCCGCGCGACACCCGGCCCACCACGCTGCGCCCGGCCGCCGGCCCCGTCGCGGGCGTCGGCACCCTCGGCCTGAAGCGCGCCCCGCAGGGCGCCACCGCCGCGTTCACCGACGACCCGAAGCTGAGCGAGAGCGACTGGTCCGCGGACATCGACAAGCCCACCCCCGGCAAGGCCGGCTTCACCACCCCGCCGCTCACCCGCGACCTGCGGCTCTCCGGCTCCTCCGAGGTGACCCTCACCGTCACCCCGTCCACCGCCTCGGCCCACCTGTCCGCCGTCCTCGTGGACCTCGGGCCCGCCACCATCCGCGACTACTCCGCCTCCGGCGAGGGCATCCGCACCCTGCCCGACCGCACCTGCTGGGGCAGCGGGAACGCCGGTGACAGCGCCTGCTTCCAGCGCACCGAGGCGGCGACGGCGAAGGCCGGCCACACGGTCTTCAGCCGCGGCTGGGCCGACCTCGGCCACTGGGACGGCTCCGGCGAAGGCGGCCCCCTGACCCCCGGGCAGCCCTACACGATGACCATCGGCCTCGCCGCCACCGACCACGTCGTCCCGGCGGGCCACCGCCTGGCCCTGATCGTCGCCGGCACCGACGCGGGCCTCATCGAGCCCGCCTCCACCACCCCGCACGTGAGCGTGGACCTGCACGACACCTCCGCGAGCCTGCCCCTCGCCGGCGGCTACGCGGCCTTCGCCCGCGCCACCTCGGGCGGCGGGCACAGCAAGCCCGCGGCGCCGTGGGGGCTGCGGGTGCCGTCGCTGACCCACGTGCCGTAGGCGGCGCCCGGACCACGGGACCGGGCAGGGTGCCGCACGCGTCACGCCGTGCGGCACCCTGCAGGTCACCGGCCCGGCGGCGGCCCGGCGGCAGCCCGGTCCGCGGGCCGGTCCGCGGGCCGGGGAAACCGGGAAAAGCGGTACGGGACCGCCGTCCGCTCCGGTTACAGTCGACGGGATATGAGTGCCACCCTCGTCGCCAAGAACCTCGCCGCCGGCCACGGCGACCGCACCCTCTTCTCCGGGCTCGACCTCGTCGTCGCGCCCGGTGACGTCATCGGCCTGGTCGGGGCCAACGGCGCCGGGAAGTCGACGCTGCTGCGTCTGCTCGCCGGGCTGACCGGGGCCGAGGAGGGCGGGATCTCGCTCAGCCCGCCCACGGCCACCGTCGGGCACCTGCCGCAGGAGCCCGAGCGGCGGCCGGGGGAGACCGTGCGGGCCTTCCTGGCCCGCCGCACCGGTGTCGCACGGGCCCAGGCCGAGCTCGACGCCGCCACCCAGGCGCTCGTCGACGGCGCCCCCGGGGCCGACGACGCCTACTCCGTGAGCCTCGACCGCTGGCTCGGGCTGGGCGGCGCCGACCTGGACGAGCGCGCCGAGGAGGTGACCGCCTCCCTCGGCCTCGCCGTGGGCCTCGACCGGCCCATGACGAGCCTCTCCGGCGGGCAGGCCGCCCGCGCCGGGCTCGCCTCCCTGCTGCTGAGCCGCTACGACGTCTTCCTGCTGGACGAGCCCACCAACGACCTCGACCTCGACGGGCTCGCCCGCCTGGAGTCCTTCGTCACCGGGCTCCGCGCCGGCACCGTCGTCGTCAGCCACGACCGCGAGTTCCTCACCCGCACGGTGACGAAGGTCCTCGAGCTCGACCTCGCCCAGCAGGAGATCCGGCTCTACGGCGGCGGCTACGGCGCCTACCTGGAGGAGCGCGAGACCGTCCGCCGGCACGCCCGCGAGGCCTACGAGGACTACGCGGACACCCGGGCCGGGCTGGAGGCGCGCGCCCGCACCCAGCGCAACTGGATGGAGAAGGGCGTCAAGAACGCCCGCCGCAAGGCGACCGACAACGACAAGATCGGCCGCAAGTTCCGCTCCGAGGCCACCGAGAAGCAGGCCGCCAAGGCCCGGCAGACCGAGCGCCTCATCGAGCGGCTGGACGTCGTCGAGGAGCCCCGCAAGGAGTGGGAGCTGCGCATGGAGATCGCCGCGGCCCCGCGCTCCGGCGCCGTCGTGGCCACCCTGCGCGGCGCCGAGGTGCGCCGCGGCGACTTCACCTTCGGCCCCGCCGACCTCCAGGTCGACTGGGCCGACCGCATCGCCGTCACCGGCGCCAACGGCTCCGGCAAGTCCACGCTCCTCGCTGCGCTCCTCGGCCGGCTGCCGCTGGACGCCGGGCACGCGGCGCTCGGCCCCGGCGTCGTCGTCGGCGAGGTCGACCAGGCGCGCGCCCTCTTCTTCGGCACGGAGAAGCTGCTGGAGGCCTTCGGCGCGGCCGTCCCCGACCTCGCGCCCGCCGACGTGCGCACGCTGCTGGCGAAGTTCGGCCTGAAGGCGGATCACGTGCTGCGCCCGGCCGCCACGCTCTCGCCGGGGGAGCGGACGCGCTCGGCGCTGGCCCTGCTGCAGGCCCGCGGCGTGAACCTGCTGGTCCTGGACGAGCCGACGAACCACCTGGACCTGCCGGCCATCGAGCAGCTGGAGTCCGCCCTCGCCTCGTACGACGGCACGCTGCTCCTCGTCACGCACGACCGCCGGATGCTGGACGCGGTGCATACCACACGCCGCATCGAGGTCTCCGAGGGGCGCCTGACGGAGCGCTGACACCTGAGACCCGGACACTCCCTACCCGGGAGTGTCCGAAAACAACCCCAGGTTCAGGCCAAACCTTCCCCAAGGACCGCCGTCGCCCCGGCCCGCCCGCCGGCCGCAAAACCCCTGCGGCAGGCGGGACATCACGGTTTCTTGGGGCCGTGCGGACTCTGTTCGATTTACGGAATGTTGGGACCGCGATCCGAACCGGCCGCACCGCAGCCGCCGTCTGTGGTGGCGGACGTCCGAAGGACGCCCGTACCACCCCGCACCACGGCATCAAGTGAGGCCGCCCCGATGTCCCATTCCACCGTCTCCGCCCCCGGCACGCACAGAACCCGGGCGCTCTACGACGGCGCCCCGCCGGCACCACCGCGCACCCTGCTCGACGTCCTCGACGCCACGGCGGACCGGAACCCCGGCGCCCCCGCCCTCGACGCCGCCGGTGACGTCCTCACCTACCGGGCCCTGCGCGACGAGGTCGCCCGCCGGGCGGACCACCTGCGGCGGGCCGGCATCGGACCCGGCGACCGCGTGGGCGTCCGCATCCCCTCCGGCACCGCCGACCTCTACCTGGCGATCCTCGCGGTCCTCCGCTCCGGCGCCGCCTACGTGCCCGTCGACGCCGACGACCCCGACGAACGCGCCGCCACCGTCTTCGGCGAGGCCGCCGTCTGCGCGGTCCTCGGCCCCGGCGGCCGGCTCTCGCCCACCCCCACGCCGCCCCTGCACGCCGGCCCCCGCGCCGTCCTTCCCGAGGACGACGCCTGGATCATCTTCACCTCCGGCTCCACCGGCGCCCCCAAGGGCGTCGCCGTCACCCACCGCAGCGCCGCCGCCTTCGTCGACGCCGAGGCCGGGCTGTTCCTCCAGGACGCGCCCCTCGGGCCCGGCGACCGCGTGCTGGCCGGCCTGTCCGTCGCCTTCGACGCCTCATGCGAGGAGATGTGGCTGGCCTGGCGGCACGGCGCCTGCCTGGTCCCCGCCCCCCGCGCCCTCGTCCGCGCCGGCCACGAACTCGGGCCCTGGCTCGCCGAACGCGGCATCACCGTCGTCTCCACCGTGCCCACCCTGGCCGCGCTCTGGCCCCCGGAGACCCTCGACCGGGTGCGCCTGCTGATCGTCGGCGGCGAGGCCTGCCCCGCCGGGCTCGTCACCCGCTTCGCGGTCCCCGGCCGCGAGATGTGGAACACCTACGGCCCCACCGAGACCACCGTCGTCGCCTGCGCCGCGCGCCTGCTGCCCGGCGAACCCGTACGCATCGGACTGCCCCTGGCCGGCTGGCGGCTGGCCGTCGTCGACGAGGCCGGGGAAGCGGTGCCGTACGGCGCCGAGGGCGAACTCGTCGTCGCCGGCGCCGGAACCGCCCGCTACCTCGACCCCGTCAAGGACGCCGACCGCTTCCGCCACTCGCCCGCCCTCGGCGACCCCCGCGCCTACCGCACCGGCGACCTCGTCCGCGCCGACCCCGAGGGCCTGGTCTTCGCCGGCCGCGCCGACGACCAGATCAAGCTCGGCGGCCGGCGCGTCGAACTCGGCGAGATCGACGCCGCCCTCGGCGCCCTCCCGGGCGTGCGCGGAGCGGCCGCGGCCGTACGGAGCACCCCCGCCGGCGGGCACATCCTCGTCGGCTACGTCGTGCCGGACGCCGCCTACCGGCGCGAAGACGCCAGAGCGCTGCTGGCCGAACGCCTGCCCGCCGCACTCGTCCCCGTCCTCACCGAAGTCGGCGACCTGCCCACCCGCACCTCCGGCAAGGTCGACCGCGACGCCCTGCCCTGGCCCCCGCCGGAACCCGCCGGCGGCGACGGCGACGGCGAACTGCACGGCACCGCCGCCCGCCTGGCCGACCTGTGGGAACTCCACCTCGGCACCCGGCCCGGCGCCGGATCCGACTTCACCACCCTCGGCGGCACCAGCCTCACCGCCGCCCGCATGGCCTCCGCACTGCGCGAACACCACCCCGGCGTGTCCGTCGCCGGCCTCTACCGGCACCCCGTCCTGCGCGACATGGCCGCCCACCTCGACTCCCTCGCCGCCCCCGCCCCGGCACAGGGCGCCGCCGCCCGCACCGTCCGCCCCGTGCGCAGACGCACCGGCGCGGCCCAGATCCTCATCCAGACCGCCCTGTTCGGCGTCGCCGGACTGCGCGGCCTCGTCGCCCTCGCCGCCGCCGACAACGTCCTCGGCCTGCTGGCGCCCCGCCAGTGGGCGCCGCACACCTCCTGGTGGCTGATACTGGCCGGCTGGCTCGTCCTGCTCAGCGCCCCCGCCCGCCTCGTCGTCGGCGCCACCGCCGCGCGCCTGCTCACCCGCGGCATCGCCCCCGGCACGTACCGGCGCGGCGGCCGCGTCCACATCCGGCTGTGGGCCGCCGAGCGCACCGTCGCCTCCTTCGGGGTCCCGGCCCTCCTGGGCACCCCCTGGGCCGCCCGCTACGCGCGCGCCCTCGGCTGCACGACCGGCCGCGGCGTGGCCCTGCACGCCATGCCGCCCGTGACCGGCCTCGCCACCCTCTCCGACGGCTGCGCCGTGGAACCCGAGGCCGACATCTCCGGCTGGTGGCTGGACGGCGACGACCTGCACATCGGCCCGATCACCCTCGGCCCGGGGGCCCGCGCGGGCCACCGCAGCACGATGATGCCCGGCGCGACCCTCCCCGCGGGCGCCGAACTGGCGCCGGGCGCCTGCCTGGACGGCCACGCGGCCACGGGCGAGCGCTGGGAAGGATCCCCCGCCCGCTCCGCCGGCCGGGCCGAACCCCTCCCCGCCCGGGGCCCCGCGGCCCCCTCCCTCCGGGCGAAGGCCGCCTACGCCCTCACCCTGGCCGGCCTGCCCCTCCTCCCGTTCCTCGCCGCCCTGCCCGCGCTCGTCGGCACCTACTACCTCGTCAAGGACTGCACCACGCTGCTGTCCGTGTCGCTGCTGCTGCTCGCCGCCGTACCGGTGCTCACCGTCGTCAGCACCCTGTCCTGGGCCCTCCTCGTCGCCGCCACCGTCCGGCTGCTCGGGCGCGGGATCCGGCCCGGCGACCACCCCGCGTGGGGCGCCGTCGCCTGGCGCGCCTGGCTCGTCACCCGCCTCCTGGACGGCGCCCGCGGCAGCCTCTTCCCGCTCTACGCGAGCCTCGCCACGCCCGTCTGGCTGCGCCTCCTGGGCGCCCGCGTCGGCCGGCGCGCCGAGATCTCGACCGTCCTGCCGCTGCCCTCCCTGCTCACCGTCGGCGACGGGGCCTTCCTCGCCGACGACACGCTCGTCGCCCCGTACGAACTGCGCGGCGGCCGGCTCCGCCTGGGCACCGCGCACATCGGCCGGCGCGCCTTCGTCGGCAACTCTGGCATCGTCGGCCCCGGCCGCAGCGTCCCCGACCACGCCCTGATCGGCGTCCTCTCCGACGCGCCCGAGCACAGCGAACCCGGCAGCTCCTGGCTGGGCCGCCCCGCGATGCCGCTGCCGCGCAAGGCCACCGTGGCCGACGCGCACCGCACCTTCGAGCCCGCGCGCCGCCTGGTGGCCGCCCGCGCCGCCGTCGAACTGTGCCGCGTGCTCCCGCTGATGGCCGGTTTCGCCCTCGCCGAACTCGTCCTCCTCGCCGAGCAGGACGCCCTCGACACCGGCGGCCTCCTGCTCGCCGCCGCGGTGGGCGCCCCGCTGCTGCTCGCCGCGGGCCTCGCCGCCGGCCTGACCACCACCGCGGCCAAGTGGCTCCTCGTGGGCCGCTTCACCGCCGGCGAGCACCCGCTGTGGTCCTCGTTCGTCTGGCGCAACGAGCTCTACGACACCTTCGTCGAGACCCTCGCCGTGCCCTGGCTGGCCGGCCCGTTCACCGGCACGCCCGTCCTCAACTGGTGGCTGCGCAGCCTCGGCGCCCGCCTGGGCCGCGGCGTCTGGTGCGACACGCACTGGCTGCCCGAGACCGACCTCGTCTCCCTCGGCGACGGCGCCACCGTCAACCGCGGCTGCGTCCTGCAGACCCACCTCTTCCACGACCGGATCATGCGCCTGGACGCCGTCCGCCTCGACGCCGGAGCCTCCCTCGGCCCGCACGGCATCGTCCTGCCCGGCAGCACCGTCGGCGCCGGCGTCTCCCTCGCCCCCGCCTCCCTGGTGATGCGCGGCGAGACCGTCCCGGCCGGCACCCGCTGGGCGGGCAACCCCATCGCGGGCGCGGAGCCCCTCCCGGGGGGCGGGGACGGCGCCGGACGGCACCGGGGGAGCACCGCGCGTTCCGCCGAGGCCGCCCTGTGCACCACCGGAGCCGGCACGGCATCCGCCGGGGGCGCCGTCGTTCCGCCCGGGAGCACGGCATGACCCTGGGGGAGCGTCTCCGCTGCAGCCGCCGCGCCCTGTTCGGGGCCGCGGCGGTCCTCCCGCTGGCCGCGACCGCCGCCGACGCCGCCCGGGAGGGCGGCGCCGGCGGGCGCTACTTCCCCCGCAACGGCTCCGACGGCCACCGCACCCTCGCCTACGACCTGACGCTCGGCTACGACCCCGGCCGGGCCCGGCTCGACGGCCACGCCCGCATCCGGGCCGTCGCCAACGAGCGCACCGGCCGCATCGCCCTCGACCTCGCCCGGCTGAAGGTGCGCGCCGCGTACCTCGACGGGCGGCCCGTCACCGTGCACCACCACGCCGGCAAGGCGGTGCTCGCCGCCCCGCGGCCGCTCGCCCCCGGCCAGGACTTCGTCGCCGACGTCCACTACGGCGGCCGCCCCGGGCCCGTCCGGACGCCCTTCGGGCCGATCGGCTGGGACCGCACCGGGGACGCCCACGGCGGCACCCTCGTCGCCTCCCAGCCGGTCGGCGCGCCGTCCTGGTTCCCCTGCAACGACCGCCCCGACGACAAGGCCTCCTACACGTTCACCGTCACCGTGCCCCGCGGCCACCACGTCCTGGCCAACGGCACCCTGCGGGAACACCGGGAGACCGGGGACTCCGCGGTCTGGACCTACGACCACCCCGGGCCCATGGCCTCCTACCTCGCGGCCGTCTGCACCGGCCGGTTCGCCCACGAGGCCCGCGGCACCGTCCGCAACGCCTACCCCGCCCGGCTCGCCGAGCAGGCCCGCCACGACTTCGCCCGGCAGCCGCGGATGCTGCGCGCCTTCGGCGACTTCTTCGGCCCCTACCCGTTCGAGACCTACGGCGCCGTCGTCGTCGACGCGGAGCTCGCCGCTCCCGTCGAGAACCAGACGCTGTCCGTCTTCGGCAGCAACCACGTGGACGGCCGGCGGGGCTCCGAGACGCTCGTCGCCCACGAACTCGCCCACCAGTGGTTCGGCAACAGCGCCGGGCTCGCCGACTGGCGGCACATCTGGCTCAACGAGGGCTTCGCCACCTACGCGGAGTGGCTGTGGTCCGAACACCTCGGCGAGGACGACGCGGACACGCTCGCCCGGGCCGCCCGGAGCGACCTCGCGGCCCGCCCGCAGGACCTGCGCATCGCCGACCCCGGCCCGCGCCGGCTCTTCGACGACCGGGTCTACGTGCGCGGCGCGTGCACCCTGCACGCCCTGCGGCTCGCGGTCGGCGACGACTGCTTCTTCCGCACGCTGCGGACGTGGCACGCGGCGCACCGCGGATCGACGGCGGACACGGAGCGCTTCGTGTCCCACGCGGAGGGGGTGGCGGGCCGTCTGCTACGTCCTCTGCTGGACGCGTGGCTGTACGGGGCGCCGGTCCCCGCCTTCCCCTCCGCGGAGGGGAAGGCCACCTGACGCCCCTGCGGCTGACCGGGCACCGCCGGTCTGCCACGTGGTGGTTGCTCACCGCTGCGGCGGAAGGAAACACCGTGGCAGTGGCGCTGCAGAACGGTGCCGCGGCAAAGGCTCCCCGCCGCAACGGCGAGTCACCACGACGGCGGGGGCCCGGCGGAACGCGTGCGCGGCGATGCCGCCGGCTTGGTCGGCGTCGGACCGTAGCCCGGCGAAAAGCTCCCGCCGCAGCGGCGAAGTGCCACGACGGCGAGGGTCCGGCGGAATGTGCAAACCGCCGGACCCCGTACGTACGCGGCTACCGCAGGCCGGCCCTGCGCAGCGCCTCCGCCATCGCGTCGTTCACCGGCGGAGCCGCCTCGCGGGAGCCGCCGCGCCGCTGCTGGGGCGTGCTCCCGCCCCGGCGGCCCGGGCTGCCGGCCCGCTCGGAGCCCCGCTCGGAACCTCGTCCGGAGCCCCGTTCCGGGCGCTGACGGCCGCCGCCCCCGCCCCCGCCGGACGGCGACTCGTCGTCGAGCCGCAGCGTCAGCGAGATCCGCTTCCGCGGGATGTCGACGTCCATGACCTTCACCCGCACGATGTCACCGGGCTTGACCACGTCCCGCGGGTCCTTCACGAACGTCCGGGACATGGCCGACACGTGCACCAGCCCGTCCTGGTGGACGCCCACGTCCACGAACGCCCCGAACGCGGCGACGTTGGTGACGACGCCCTCCAGGAGCATCCCCGGCTCCAGATCGCCGATCTTCTCGACGCCGTCCTTGAAGCTGGCCGTCTTGAAGGCCGGCCGCGGGTCCCGGCCCGGCTTCTCCAGCTCCCGCAGGATGTCGGTGACCGTCGGCAGACCGAACGTGTCGTCGACGAAGTCGTCCGGCCGCAGGGAGCGCAGCACGGAGGTGTTGCCGATGAGGGAGGCGACCTCGCCACCGGTCGTCTTCACCATCTTCCGCACCACCGGATACGCCTCGGGGTGAACGCTGGAGGCGTCCAGCGGGTCGTCCCCGCCGCGGATGCGCAGGAAGCCCGCGCACTGCTCGTAGGCCTTCGGGCCGAGCCGCGCCACGTCCTTCAGCGCCCGGCGGGAGCGGAAGGGCCCGTTGGAGTCGCGGTGGGCGACGATGTTCTCGGCGAGGCCGGAGCTGATGCCGGAGACGCGCGCGAGCAGCGGGGCCGACGCGGTGTTCACGTCGACGCCGACGCCGTTGACGCAGTCCTCCACGACCGCGTCGAGCGAGCGGGACAGCTTCACCTCGGACAGGTCGTGCTGGTACTGGCCGACGCCGATCGACTTGGGGTCGATCTTCACGAGCTCGGCGAGCGGGTCCTGCAGCCGTCGCGCGATGGAGACCGCGCCGCGCAGCGAGACGTCCAGGTCCGGCAGCTCCTGGGAGGCGAAGGCGGAGGCGGAGTACACCGAGGCGCCGGCCTCGGAGACCATCACCTTCGTGAGCTTCAGCTCGGGATGACGGGAGATCAGGTCGGCCGCCAGCCGGTCCGTCTCGCGGGAGGCCGTGCCGTTGCCGATGGCGACGAGCTCGACGCCGTGCTCGCGGGCGAGCCGGGCCAGCGTGGCGAGGGAGGCGTCCCACTTGTTCTGCGGGACGTGCGGGTAGATCGTCTCGGTGGCGGCGACCTTGCCCGTCGCGTCCACGACGGCGACCTTCACGCCCGTACGGAAACCGGGGTCGAGCCCCATCGTGGCGCGCGTGCCGGCCGGCGCGGCGAGCAGCAGGTCGCGCAGGTTGGCCGCGAAGACGCGGACGGCCTCGTCCTCGGCGGCCTGGCGCAGCCGCAGCCGCAGGTCGATCCCGAGGTGGACGAGGACGCGCGTGCGCCAGGCCCAGCGCACCGTGTCGCCCAGCCACTTGTCCGCCGGCCGGCCCCGGTCCGCGATGCCGAAGCGCTGCGCGATCATCTGCTCGTACGAGCTCGGGCCCGCGGGCACGTCGCCGGCCGGCTCCGGCTCCAGGGTGAGGTCGAGGACCTCCTCCTTCTCGCCGCGCAGCATCGCGAGCACCCGGTGCGAGGGCAGCTCGGTGAAGGGTTCCGCGAAGTCGAAGTAGTCGGCGAACTTCGCGCCCGCCTCCTCCTTGCCCTCGCGGACCTTCGCGGCCAGGCGCCCGCGCACCCACATCCGCTCGCGCAGCTCGCCGATCAGGTCGGCGTCCTCGCCGAAGCGCTCGGTGAGGATGGCGCGGGCGCCCTCCAGCGCGGCGGCCGCGTCCGCGACCCCCTTGTCCGCGTCGGCGAAGGCGGCGGCAGCGGCGAGCGGCTCCGTGCCCGGGTCGGCGAGCAGCCCGTCCGCCAGCGGCTCCAGGCCGGCCTCGCGCGCGATCTGCGCCTTCGTCCGCCGCTTGGGCTTGAAGGGCAGGTAGATGTCCTCCAGGCGGGCCTTGGAGTCGGCGGCGCGGATGCGCGCCTCCAGCGCCTCGTCCAGCTTGCCCTGCGAGCGCACGGACTCCAGGACCGCCGTGCGGCGCTCCTCCAGCTCGCGCAAGTACCGCAGCCGCTCCTCGACGGTGCGCAGCTGCGCATCGTCGAGCATCTCCGTGGCCTCCTTGCGGTAGCGGGCGATGAACGGCACGGTCGAGCCGCCGTCGAGCAAGTCGACCGCGGCCTTCACCTGCCGCTCCCGCACGCCGAGCTCCTCGGCGATCCTGCCTTCGATCGACGCCCCGGGCGACGCACCAATTGCCGTCACGATCACGCTCCGCTTTCTCTTCGGGCTGCGGACTGCATTGTGGCAGGTGCCGCCGACAACGCCGCGCCCCCGTCCGCGTGCCCCGCCCGCGCGCCGCCGCCCGGCTCAGCCGTTGCCGAGGAGATCCGCCGGGAACGCGCCCGCCGCCACCACGGCCTTGGCGAAGCCCCTGCCCAGCTCGGTGAGGCGCGCCACGCCCGCCGCACCCAGGTGCTCGTACGGCGCGATGTCGAGGCGGTCCGTCTCCGCCTCCAGCTCGTCGCGCAGCGCGGTGCCCGCCTCCGTCAGCTTCCCGGCCTCGTCCAGCAGGCCCCGTACGCGCAGCCGCTCCCGGCCGGCGTGCAGCTCCTCCGCGGTCCACGCGCGCGTGCCGGTGAGCCACTTGTCGCTCATGCCGCCGCCGGTGGCGCTGTGGCTGACGAGCGCCTCGACCGGGTCGAGGCCCGCCCGGACGAGCGCCATGACGTGACCGTCGCCGCGGTGCTCGCGCAGCAGCGTGGCGGCGTGCCAGAGCGCGAGGTGCGGGGCCTCGGGCACGGGCAGACCGGCGTGGGCGGAGTACAGGGGCCGGCCGCCGCGGCTGCAGCCCTCGGCGGCGCGCAGGGCGAGCTCCGCCGCCTCGGCCATCCCGGCGGAGGCTATGGCGTCCTCGCCGAGCAGCCGGCGCAGCGTGGAGTCGACCGCGCGCAGCCGCGCGGCGAGGACGTCCTCCGGGGAGGCGAGGTCCCAGACGCCCGGGACGTGACGCGCGATCAGCTCGTGCTTGTAGTTGTAGAACGCGGCCGTGACCGGGCCCGCACCGACGCGGCCGAACGCGGCCGACCGGCTGGCCAGGTTGATCGCGGTGAAGTCCTCGATCCCGAGGGCGCCCATCTCCCGCACGATCTCGGGCGAGAAGTACACGGTGGCGTGAAGGGTGTTGAGGGGCAGCTGGCAGTGGCGTCCGGCCTGCTCGGGCAGGGCCCCGTCGAATGAAGTCATGCGCCGCACGCTACCGACTGGTCGGTACGGCGGGAAGGGGGGTGCCGCGGCCCGGCGGGCGATGGCAGGAAAGGTGGGGTACTCGTCATTGCGGGCGTGTTCCGGGGCGGCCAGCATGGTGGCCATGACGCACCGCCGCACCGTGCTGATCGTCCTGTTCGACGACGTCCAGAGCCTCGACGTCACCGGCCCCGCCGAGGTGTTCGACGGCGTCGGCCAGTGGACCGGCGACGCCACGTACCGGCTGCGCACCGCCACCCTCGACGGCGGCCCCGTGCGCACCAGCAGCGGCCTGCGCCTCGTGCCCGACTCCGCGCTCCACGACGCCCCCGCCCCGCACACCCTGCTCGTGCCCGGCGGCGACGGAACCCGCGACCCCGACCCCCGGCTGACCGCCTGGCTGCGCGAGCACGCGCCGCGCGCCGAGCGCGTGGTGTCGGTGTGCAGCGGGGCGTTCCTGCTCGCCGCCGCGGGCCTGCTGGACGGGCGCCGCGCGACGACCCACTGGGCGTTGTGCGCGACCCTCGCCGCCCGCTTCCCGTCCGTCCGCGTGGAGCCCGACCCCATCTACGTGCGCGACGGGAACGTCGTCACCTCGGCCGGCGTCACCGCGGGCATCGACCTCGCGCTCGCCCTCGTGGAGGACGACCTGGGCCGCGAGACCGCCCTCGCCGTCGCCCGCAACCTCGTCGTCTTCCTGCGCCGCCCGGCCAACCAGACCCAGTTCAGCGCCCCGCTCGCGGTCCAGACCGCGAGCCGCCCGGCGCTGCGCGACATCCAGCACTGGGTCGTCGAGAACCCCGCGGCCGACCTGTCCGTCGAGGCGCTCGCGGCCCGCGCGGGCCTCTCCCCGCGGCACTTCGCCCGCGCCTTCCACGGCGAGACCGGCATGACGCCCGGCCGCTACGTCGACCGGGTCCGCCTGGAGGCCGCGCGCCGGCAGCTGGAGGACACCGGCGACGGCGTCGAGGCGGTCTCGCGCGCCTGCGGCTACGGCACGCCCGAGGCCATGCGCCGCGCCTTCGTCCGCACCCTGGGCACGTCACCCGCCGAGTACCGCCGCCGCTTCCGCCCGCCCGCCGCCGCCTGACCGGCCGTCAGCCGAGGGCCGCCCGCCGGCCGGCCGTCCCGGCGCAACGCCGGCGAACGAGGAGAACACCGTGCAGATCGCCGTCCTGCTCTACCCCGGCTTCACCGCCCTCGACGCCATCGGTCCCGTCGACGTCCTGGGCCGGCTGCCCGGTGCCGAGGTCGTCCTCGTCGCCGAGCGGACCGGGCCCGTGCGCAACGAGACGGGCACCGTCGGCCTCGTCGCCGACGCCTCGCTCGCCGAGGTCACGAGCCCCGGCATCGTGGTCGTCCCCGGCGCGCCCGACCCGGGCGGGCAGATGCGCCCGGGGCCCGTCGCCGAGTGGCTGCAGCAGGTGGACCGCACCACCACCTGGACGACGTCGGTGTGCACCGGCTCCCTGATCCTGGCCGCCGCGGGCCTGCTGACGGGCCGTCGCGCCACGTCGCACTGGCTGTTCCTGGACGAGCTCGCGTCGTACGGCGCCGAGGCCACCGGCGAGCGCGTCGTCACCGACGGCAAGTACGTCACGGCCGCCGGCGTCTCCTCCGGCATCGACATGGGGCTCACGCTCGTGGGGCGGATCGCCGGCGACCGCGCGGCGCAATCCGTCCAGCTCCTCATCGAGTACGACCCGCAGCCGCCCTACGACGCGGGCTCCCCGCAGAAGGCACCGGCCGGCCTGGTCGCCGAGTGGCGGAACTCCGGCCTGGCGCAACTGGTCAGAACCGGGGACGGCCGGGCGGACGTGCCGGGGTCCGCCGGCGGCCGCGCCCGGTAAGGGCCGCGGGGAGCCGCCCGCCGGCCGCACGCGCGGTGCGGCGGTCAGCAGCCGGGGACGGGAAGGCCGGTACGGGGGTCCGGCCGCCCGTCCGCGGCGTGCTCGCCCACGGTCCACGCGAACCGCGGCCGCCTGCGCTCCAGGAAGGCGGCGACGCCCTCCGCGGTGTCGCCGCCGGCTCGTTCCTGCTCCGCCCAGTGCGCGATCCGGCCCAGGGACGGAGAACCCGCGGCGAACTCCTTGGCGGCGGCCTGCGTCAGCTGCGACCGCGAGGCCAGCACCTGCGTGAACTCCGCGACCCGCCCGTCCAGCTCCTCCGCCGGCCACACCTCGTCCACGAGCCCCGTCCGCAGCGCCCGTCCGGCATCGATCAACTCGCCCGAGTAGAGCAGGTACTTCGCGGTGGAGGGGCCGGTCAGCTCCACCAGGCGGCGGGTGGAGGAGGCCCCGTAGACGATCCCGAGCTTCGCCGGGGTCACCCCGAAGGACGCGTCGCCGGCCGCGAACCGCAGGTCGCACACGGCGGCGAGCTGGCAGCCGCCGCCCACGCAGAAGCCGCGCACGGCCGCGAGCGTGGGCTTGGGAAAGGCCGCCAGCGCGTCCTCGGCCGCGATCGCGAGGTCCCGGGAGGCCGCGACGCCCCCGGTCAGCGAGGAGATGTCGGCGCCCGCGCAGAAGGTGTCCCCCTCACCGGTGAGGACGAGCGCCCGGACGGCCGGGTCGGCGGCGCACCGCTCCAGCAGGCCGGGCAGGGCCCGCCACATGTCCGCCGTCATGGCGTTGCGCTTGGCGGGGTTGGCGATGCGGACCGTGGCGGTACCGCCGGTGACGTCCAGGTGAAGTGCGGGCTCCATGCGCCGGATGCTATCCGGGCGCCGTTCGGCGGCCTTCGCCTCCCCGCCTGGAACAGGCAGCTCCGGATCGCTCAGGGAATGCGGAACAGGGTGGCCAGGATCAGTCGCGTGAGTGACCGTGGCATACGCACCCGGTCAAACTCCGTCGATAGCCGCTGATTTGTGGTCAGCCCGCCGGTACGGACCCTTGTCTTCCCAACACTCTTGGGTGCGGTCGACCATGGTGAGGGGTTGGTATCGGACATGGAAATCCTCGGGAGCGTCCCGCCCGACCCCGGGCAGGCCCCACCCCGCAGCCCGGTCGCGTTCGACGGCGCCTGGCGGTTCACCGCTCCCGCGCTGGACTCCTCCGTCCCCCGGGCGCGGCACGCCGTCCGCGACCTGCTCCGCCACCAGCGGGTGCCGCTCTGCGACGACCTGCTGCAAGGGCTCCTGCTGATCGTCTCGGAGCTGGTCACCAACGCCGTCCAGCACGCGGCGCTGCTCTCGCCCGAGGTCACCGTCGAGGTCTCCATCGGGCGCCACTGGGTGCGGGTGGCCGTCGAGGACGACCACCCCTACCGCCCCAAGCCCCTGGAGGCGGACGACGAGCGCATCGGCGGCCGCGGCCTGCTGCTCGTCCAGGCCATCTCGGCCGAGGCCGGCGGCACGTGCGACGTCGAGCACACCGCGAGCGGCGGCAAGGTGGTCTGGGCCGCCCTGCCGCTCCCCGCGCCGGCCGGCGGGCCTACCAGCCCGCCGCGTCCCCGGTGATCTCGCGCACCACCGGCCGCGCCGCGTCCAGCACCGTCATGAACCACGCCGAGAAGGGGAAGCGCGCCCGCAGCGCGTCGAGCTCCTCCGGGGTCACGAACGCGGTCTCCGCGATCTCCTCCGGGGCCGGGCGCGGCTCGGCCCGCACGATTCCCACGAAGAGGTGGTTGTACTCCTGCTCGACCAGGCCCGAGTCCGGGTCGGGGTGGTTGTAGCGCACGGTGCCGGCCTCGCGCAGCAGCGCCGGCGCCAGGCCCAGCTCCTCACCGGTGCGGCGGGCCGCCGCCACGAACGGCGGCTCGCCCGGATACGGATGACCGCAGCACGTGTTCGACCACACGCCGGGGGAGTGGTACTTCTCCAGCGCCCGCCGCTGCAGCAGCAGCCGGCCCTTGTCGTCGAAGAGGAAGACCGAGAACGCACGGTGCAGCTTGCCGGGGGCGATGTGGGCGGAGAGCTTCTCCGCCGTGCCGATGGTTCTGCCGTCCTCGTCGACCAGCTCGAGCATGATCGGTTCGGCCGCGTCCTCCGGCGAGGGGGCAGCAGCGGTGTCGGCGGAGAGGCCATTGGCTGGTGTGATCGGCATTGACCATCCTCGTTGTCGGTCTTCGACCCTCAAGTCTGCCGTACCGGGACGGGGCGTCAATGACAGAGCTTCGCCTCGTGCTCCGCATGGCCGCCGGGCTCCAGCTGGAAGGTGCAGTGCTCCACGTCGAAGTGCTCGCCCAGGCAGCTCTGCAGGTCGTGCAGCATTTTCTCGTGCCCGGACGAGTCCAGGGCCAGGTGATCGACCACCACGTGCGCGGAAAGCACCGGCATTCCGGATGTGATCGTCCACACATGGAGGTCGTGCAGGTCCTGCACGCCCGGCAGCGCCATGATGTGCGCCCGGACCTCGTCCATGTCGACGTCCTTCGGCGCGGCCTCCAGCAGGACGTCCAGGGCCTCCCGCAGCAGCTTCAGCGTGCGCGGCACGATCATCAGGCCGATCAGGAGCGAGGCCACCGGGTCCGCCTGCGTCCAGCCCGTCGCCATGATGACCAGCGCGGAGACGACCACCGCCAGCGAGCCCAGCGCGTCGGAGAGGACCTCCAGGAACGCGCCGCGCACGTTGAGGCTCTCCTTCTGGCCGCGCATCAGCAGCGCCAGGGAGATCAGGTTGGCGACGACACCCACCAGACCGAAGACGACCGTGGTCCCGCCCGGCACCTCGGTGGGGCTCACCAGCCGCTGGACCGCCTCGTAGAGGATGAAGCCGCCCACGCCGAGCAGCAGCAGGCAGTTCAGCAGCGCCGCCAGGATCTCCGCCCGGGCGTACCCGTAGGTGCGCCGGCCGGTCGACGGCCGGTTCGCGAAGTGGATCGCGACCAGCGCCATGCCCACCCCGACGGCGTCCGTCGCCATGTGCCCGGCGTCCGCGAGCAGCGCCAGCGAACCCGTCAGCGCGCTGCCCGCGATCTCCGCCAGGAGCACCGTGACCGTGATGCACAGCGCGATGCGCAGCCGGCCCTTGTAGGCCGCCGCGGCCGTGCCGCTCGTGCCCGGCGGAGGTCCCCCGTGCGAGTGACCGTGATCGTGCCCTGCGCCCATGAACGCCGCCTTAGGAAACCGAGTGCCCGACCGGCCGGCGGCTGCCGGCCGGCACCCAGTGAACTACGGGTGGGGGGTATCGGGCAACGCGGCACTGAACACCGTTGTCATGTGCTCTGACCTGCGGCGATGCACATCTCGCCGACCTGCGGCGATCACCCTGCGTGCGGCGGTGTCAGCCCTGCGGAAGGGCCTGCCGGGCCTCCGGGTGATGCAGGCACCAGCCCTCCCACGCGGAGGTGACCATGCTGCGCACGTCGTGCACCGGGCTCCAGCCGAGCTCCTTCGCGATCAGCTCGTTCGACGCCACGACACGCGCCGGATCACCCGGACGGCGCGGCTCCACGAGCGGCGCGGGCTCCCTGCGCCCGGTCACCTCGGCGATCAGGCCGGCCATCTCCCGCACCGAGACGCCCGCGCCCGTGCCCACGTTCAGCGTCAGGTCGCCCGGCTCCGTCCGCCCGGCCAGCCGGCGGGCCGCCGCGAGGTGCGCGGTCGCCAGGTCCTCGATGTGGATGTAGTCACGGACGCAGGTGCCGTCCGGCGTGGCGTAGTCGTCACCGAAGATCCGCGGCGCCTCGCCCCGCGTGAGCCGGTCGAACATCATCGGGATGATGTTGAAGATCCCGGTGTCCGCGAGCTCCGGCAGCGCCGCGCCCGCCACGTTGAAGTAGCGCAGGCAGGCCGTGGACAGGCCGTGCGCCTTCCCGGTGGCCCGCACCAGCCACTCGCCCGCCAGTTTCGTCTCGCCGTACGGGTTCATCGGCACGCACGGCGTGTCCTCCGTGACGAGGTCCACATCCGGCATGCCGTAGACGGCCGCGGAGGACGAGTACACGAAGCTGCGGACGCCCGCGGCGACCGCCGCCTCCAGCAGCACGGTCAGCCCGTGCAGGTTCTCCCGGTAGTAGAGGAGCGGCTTCTCCACCGACTCCCCGACCTGCTTCTTCGCCGCCAGGTGCACGATGCCCGTCACGCCCAGCTCCGCGAACGCACGGTCGAGCAGCTCGCGGTCCAGCACCGAGCCCCGCACCAGGACGCAGTCCGCGGGCAGCCGCGCGGCCGTGCCCGTGGAGAGGTCGTCCAGCACGGCGACCCGCTCACCGGCCTCCGTCATCGCCCGGGCGACGTGCGCCCCGATATACCCGGCACCGCCTGTGATCAGCCATGTCATGACCGGCACCCTAGCGCCTGGACGGCGGGTCACGACGTGCGCTCGGGTCCGCCGGACGCGTGTTCCGCCGGGCCCCGCCGCGGTGGTGTCCCGCCGGGAACCGGACGCCCCGTCCGAGCGTCCTTCCAGCGGCGGGCCCCTGCCGGAGACCGGGGCGCACGTGCGGTGAACGGCGCCTTCCGGTGATCCGATAGCCTCTGCCGACGTGCCCGCCCCCGCCGGGGCCCCCGGCACCGACGCCGCCCGCCGCGCCCCGCGGCCCCGGGGCGGCCATGCCCGCCGCAAGGAGTGAGTTCGTCTGTCGACCGCCATCCTCACCGGTCCGCCGCCCGCCGGCTCCTCCCTGGAGGAGGACCTGCGGTCCCTCGGCTTCGACGTCCGCGTGGCGGCGGACGTCGCCGGGGCGCTGGCCGCCGTCCCGGCCACGGAACGGGTCGCTGTGGTGGACCACCGCTTCGTGGGCCACGTGCACGCCCTGCGCCTCGCCCTGACCGACCCCCGCTTCCCGGCGGGCGCCGCCGAGGGCGCGCTCACCGTCCAGCCGGAAGCGCGCGCGCCCCTGACGCGCGCGCTGGCCGCCACGGACGGCGGCGCGAGCCTGCCCGGGCTCCTCGCCGCCCGGCTGGAAGCCGACGGCGTCCCCGTGCACCGACCCGACCTCGGCGTCCTCGTCGCGGCCGTGCCGGACGGCGACGAGGCCCGCGCCAAGACGGCCGCCGAGACCGCGGCCGTCGACGACGAGGCCGTGCGCCTGCGCTCGGCCGTGAAGTCCCGCGACGGGTTCTTCACCACCTTCTTCATCAGCCCGTACTCGCGCTACCTCGCCCGCTGGTGCGCCCGCCGCGGCCTCACCCCCAACCAGGTCACCACCGCGTCCCTGCTCACCGCGCTCATCGCGGCCGGCTGCGCGGCGACCGGCACCCGGGGCGGCTTCGTCGCCGCGGGCGTGCTGCTGCTGTTCTCCTTCGTCCTCGACTGCACCGACGGCCAGCTCGCCCGCTACTCGCTGCAGTACTCCACGCTCGGCGCCTGGCTCGACGCCACCTTCGACCGCGCCAAGGAGTACGCCTTCTACGCGGGCCTGGCCCTCGGGGCCTCCCGCGGCGGCGGCCACGGCAGCCCCGATGACGTATGGGCGCTCGCGCTCGGCGCGATGGTCCTCATGACCTGCCGGCACGTCGTCGACTTCGCCTTCACCGAGGCGAACCACGACGCCACGGCGAACACGAGCCCGACGGCCGCGCTCTCCGGCCGGCTCGACAGCGTCGGCTGGACCGTCTGGGCCCGCCGCATGATCGTGCTCCCCATCGGCGAGCGCTGGGCGCTGATCGCGGTCCTCACCGCGCTCACCACGCCCCGCACCGTCTTCTACGTGCTCCTGATCGGCTGCGCCTTCGCCGCCTGCTACACCACCGCGGGCCGCGTCCTGCGCTCCCTGACCCGCAAGGCCCGGCGGACGGACCGCGCCGCGCAGGCCCTGGCGGACCTCGCCGACTCCGGCCCGGTCGCCGAGGCCGCGGCCGGCAGCCTCGGCCGCACGGTGCCCGGCCGGGCCTACAGCGCCCCCTTCTGGGCCGTCCTGGCCGCCGCCTCGCTGCTCATCGGCCCGCTGGTCACCGGCAACGGCGGCACCTGGCGCGCCGTCCTGCAGGCGGTCGTCTACGCGGTCTTCGCCGGCGTCGCCGTCGCCCAGCCCCTGAAGGGCCCCCTCGACTGGCTGGTCCCGCCGGTCTTCCGGGGTGCGGAGTACGGCATCATCCTCGGGCTGGCCGCGCAGTCGGGCGCCCCGGGGGCCCTCCCGGCGGCTTTCGGCCTGGTGGCCGCGGTCGCCTACCATCACTACGACACGGTGTACCGCATCCGCGGTGGCACCGGCGCGCCCCCCCACTGGCTGGTGCGGGCGATCGGCGGACACGAGGGTCGCGTCCTGGCGGTCACCATCGCGGCCGCCCTGTGGCACGGCCGAGGCTTCACCATCGCGTTGACGGTCCTCGCGGCCGCCATCGCCCTCGTGGTGCTCAGCGAGAGCATCCGCTTCTGGGTGTCCTCCGGGGCACCCGCAGTACACGACGAAACAGGAGAACCCGCATGATCGGCCTCGTGCTGGCCGCCGGCGCCGGACGGCGTCTGCGTCCCTACACCGACACTCTGCCCAAGGCCCTGGTGCCGGTGGACGGTGATACCACCATCCTCGACCTCACCCTGGCCAACTTCGCCGAGATCGGTCTGACCGAGGTCGCGATCATCGTGGGCTACCGCAAGGAGGCCGTGTACGCCCGCAAGGAGGCCCTGGAGGCCAAGTACGGCCTGAGCCTCACCCTGATCGACAACGACAAGGCCGAGGAGTGGAACAACGCCTACTCCCTGTGGTGCGGCCGGGACGCCCTCAAGGACGGCGTGATCCTCGCCAACGGTGACACCGTGCACCCGGTCTCCGTCGAGAAGACCCTGCTCGCCGCCCGCGGCAACGGCCAGAAGATCATCCTCGCCCTCGACACGGTGAAGCAGCTCGCCGACGAGGAGATGAAGGTCGTCGTGGACCCCGAGAAGGGCGTCCAGCGCATCACCAAGCTGATGGACCCGGCCGAGGCCACCGGCGAGTACATCGGTGTCACCCTGATCGAGGGCGAGGCCGCCGCCGACCTGGCCGACGCCCTCAAGGTCACCTTCGAGCGCGACCCCGACCTCTACTACGAGGACGGCTACCAGGAGCTCGTCAACCGCGGCTTCAAGATCGACACGGCGCCCATCGGCGACGTCCGGTGGGTCGAGATCGACAACCACGACGACCTCGCCAAGGGCCGGGAGATCGCGTGCCAGTACTGACGAGGCTCATCCCCTCGCCGGTCGTCGTCGACATCCGTGCCGGAGCCCTGGACGATCTGGCGAGCGTCCTCGCCGACCAGCGGATCTCCAGCTCCGGCAAGCTGGCCGTCGCCATCAGCGGCGGCTCCGGGGCGGTGCTGCGCGAGCGGCTCGCCCCGGCGCTGCCCGGCGCCACCTGGTACGAGGTCGGCGGCGGCACGCTGGACGACGCCATCAAGCTCGGCGACGCCATGAAGAAGGGGCACTACGACGCGGTCGTGGGCCTCGGCGGCGGCAAGATCATCGACTGTGCGAAGTACGCGGCGGCCCGGGTCGGGCTGCCGCTCGTGGCCGTCGCGACCAACCTGTCGCACGACGGCCTCTGCTCGCCGGTCGCCACCCTGGACAACGACGCGGGCCGCGGCTCGTACGGCGTGCCGAACCCGATCGCCGTGGTCATCGACCTCGACGTGATCCGCGAGGCCCCCGTCCGCTTCGTCCGCTCCGGCATCGGCGACGCGATCTCCAACATCTCCTCCGTCGCGGACTGGGAGCTTTCCCACCGCGAGACGGGCGAGTCCATCGACGGACTGGCCGCCGCCATGGCCCGCCAGGCCGGCGAGGCCGTGCTGCGCCACCCCGGCGGGGTCGGCGACGACAGCTTCCTGCAGGTGCTGGCCGAGGGCCTGGTGCTCACGGGCATCTCGATGTCCGTCGCCGGCGACAGCCGCCCCGCCTCCGGCGCCTGCCACGAGATCAACCACGCCTTCGACCTGCTCTTCCCCAAGCGGTCGGCCAGCCACGGCGAGCAGTGCGGCCTCGGCGCGGCCTTCGCGATGCACCTGCGCGGCGCCCGCGAGGAGTCCGCGCTGATGGTCGAGGTGCTGCGCCGGCACGGCCTGCCCGTCCTGCCGCAGGAGATCGGCTTCAGCGCCGAGGAGTTCGTCACGGCCGTGGAGTACGCGCCGCAGACCCGCCCCGGGCGCTACACGATCCTGGAGCACCTCGCCCTCTCCACCGACCAGATCAGGGACGCTTACGCCGACTATGCCAAAACCGTCACTAGCTGAACTCCGCCCGGTCGTCCACCCCGGCGGGCTCAAGGACCGGCGCAGCGGCGAGCACTGGGCCGG
Organism: Streptomyces sp. NPDC008001; assembly: GCF_042958085.1. Lineage (NCBI taxonomy): Bacteria > Bacillati > Actinomycetota > Actinomycetes > Kitasatosporales > Streptomycetaceae > Streptomyces > Streptomyces sp. NPDC008001. The sequence goes on from NZ_JBIBIZ010000007.1 coordinate 101,722, forward strand.
GCGCCTGTACATGCGCGAGATCTCCCTGCGCTGCACACGGGTCCTGCTGAACACCCGGCTCACGCCGAACCAGTACACCGGCCTGATGATCCTGGCCGGCGTCGCCGCGGGCGCGGCCCTGGTGATCCCGGGCCTGGCCGGGGCGATTTTCGGTGCGCTCCTCATCCAGCTGTACCTGCTGCTGGACTGCGTGGACGGCGAGCTCGCGCGCTGGCGCAAGGTCACCTCCACGACCGGCGTCTACCTCGACCGGGTGGGCCACTACCTCTCTGAGGCCGCGCTGCTCGTGGGCTTCGGCGTCCGGGCGGCGGACGTCCTGCACCGGGACGGCGCGGCCACGCAGTGGCAGTGGGCGTTCCTGGGCACCCTGGCGGCGCTCGGCGCGATCCTGATCAAGGCGGAGACGGACCTGGTCGACGTGGCCCGCGCCCGCAGCGGCATGGCGGCCGCCGAGGACTCCGCGGCCACGCCGCGCTCCTCCGGCATGGCCCTGGCCCGCAGGGCCGCGGCCGCGCTGAAGTTCCACCGGCTGGTCGGCGGCGTCGAGGCGTCGCTGGTGATCCTGGTGGCCGGCATCGCGGACTTCGTCCACGGCGACCTGCTCTTCACCCGTGTCGCGGTGGTCCTGCTCGCCGCCGTCGCGGTGCTGCAGACTGTGCTGCACCTCGTGTCCATCCTCGCGTCGAGCAGGCTCCGATGAACGCTCCCTCCGCTGCTCCGGTCAAGGTCGGCGCGGTTGTCCTCACCATGGGCAACCGCCCCGCGGAGCTGCGCGCCCTGCTGGAGTCGGTCGCCAAGCAGGACGGCGACCCGGTCGAGGTCGTCGTCGTCGGCAACGGCTCCCCGCTGCCGCCGATCGCCGTCCCCGGCCTGTCCGTGCGCACCGTCGAGCTGTCGGAGAACGTCGGCATCCCGGCCGGCCGCAACGTGGGCATCGAGGCGTTCGGGCCCGCCGGGCGCGAGGTCGACATCCTGCTGTTCCTGGACGACGACGGCCTGCTGCCCCGGCAGGACACCGCGGAGCTGTGCCGGCAGGCGTTCGCCGCGGACCCGAAGCTCGGCATCATCAGCTTCCGGATCGCCGACCCCGACACCGGTGTCACCCAGCGCCGCCACGTGCCGCGGCTGCGCGCCTCCGACCCGATGCGCTCCTCGCGGGTGACCACCTTCCTCGGCGGCGCCAACGCGGCCCGCACCCGGGTCTTCGCCGAGGCCGGCCTGCTGCCGGACGAGTTCTTCTACGCGCACGAGGAGACCGACCTCGCCTGGCGGGCCCTCGACGCGGGCTGGATGATCGACTACCGCGCGGACATGGTGCTGCACCACCCGACGACGGCCCCCAGCCGGCACGCGGTCTACCACCGGATGGTGGCCCGCAACCGGGTCTGGCTCGCCCGGCGCAACCTGCCGGCCCCCCTGGTCCCGGTCTACCTCGGGGTGTGGCTGCTGCTGACCCTGGCCCGGCGGCCCTCCCTGCCCGCGCTGCGGGCCTGGTTCGGGGGCTTCAAGGAGGGCTGGACGACGCCCTGCGGTCCACGGCGCCCCATGAAGTGGCGTACCGTGTGGCGCCTGACCCGGCTGGGTCGGCCTCCCGTGATCTGACAAGCTCTTGTCTATGAGCACCGGGCGCGGGCCGGGGCGAGCCCCCGGCAGCGCACCTTGAGGACGAAAGTGTCAACTGTGAGCGAGACAACGCACGGCAGTGCGGTCGCCATGAGTGCCCCGCCGTCGCCCGACGGCGGACTGCCCGCCGCCGAGCTGGCCCGGAAGTACGGCCTCGCCGTGAGCGGGGCCCGTCCGGGCCTGCAGGAGTACGCCCGGCAGCTGTGGGCGCGGCGGCATTTCATCATCGCCTTCTCCCGCGCCAAGCTGACCGCTCAGTACAGCCAGGCCAAGCTGGGCCAGGTGTGGCAGGTGGCGACGCCGCTGCTGAATGCCACGGTGTACTTCCTGATCTTCGGCGTGCTGATGGGTCAGAGCAAGGGCATGGGGATCGCGACGTACATCCCGTTCCTGGTGACGGGCATCTTCGTCTTCACCTTCACCCAGAGCTCGGCCATGTCGGGCGTCCGGTCGATCTCCGGCAACCTGGGGCTGGTGCGGGCCCTGCACTTCCCCCGGGCGGCGCTGCCGATCTCCTTCGCGCTCCAGCAGCTCCAGCAACTGCTGTTCTCGATGCTGGTGCTCTTCCTCTTCCTGCTCGGGTTCGGGCACACCCCGCAGCTGTCCTGGCTGCTGATCGTCCCGACGCTCGCGCTGCAGTTCCTCTTCAACACCGGCCTGGCGATGATCCTCGCCCGCGCGGGCAGCAAGACCCCGGACCTGGCGCAGCTGCTGCCGTTCGTCCTGCGCACCTGGATGTACGCGTCCGGTGTGATGTACAACCTGGTCGAGGCGCTGGAGAAGCAGCACGCTCCGAAGTGGCTCATCGACGTGCTGAGCGCGAACCCGGCGGCCGTCTTCATCAATCTGATGCGATCCTCCCTGATCAGCGGTCACGCCGCGCACAAGCACATCGACCTGCCGCCGCACGTGTGGGCGCTGGCCGTGGGCTGGGCGCTGCTGATCGGCCTCGGCGGTTTCGTGTACTTCTGGAAGGCTGAGGAGCAGTACGGCCGTGGCTGAACAGAACCCGAACCCCGCAGCGGACGCCGCCCGCGTCCCCACCGTGATCGCGGACGACGTCCACATCGTCTACCGCGTCTACGGCGGCAACACCGGCCGCGGCAGCGCGACCGCCGCGCTCAACCGTCTCGTGCGGCGCAAGCCGAGCGCGGGCGTGCGCGAGGTGCACGCCGTCAAGGGTGTGAGCTTCACCGCCTACCGCGGCGAGGCGATCGGCCTGATCGGCTCCAACGGCTCCGGCAAGTCGACCCTGCTCAAGGCGATCGCCGGGCTGCTGCCCACCGAGCGCGGCAAGGTCTATACCGACGGCCAGCCCTCGCTGCTGGGCGTGAACGCGGCCATGATGAACGACCTCACCGGCGAGAAGAACGTCATGCTCGGCGGTCTGGCCATGGGGATGTCGCGCGAGCAGATCCGCGAGCGCTACCAGGACATCGTCGACTTCTCCGGGATCAACGAGAAGGGCGACTTCATCACGCTGCCCATGCGGACCTACTCGTCCGGCATGGCGGCCCGGCTGCGGTTCTCCATCGCCGCGGCCAAGGACCACGACGTGCTGATGATCGACGAGGCGCTGGCCACCGGCGACCGCTCGTTCCAGAAGCGCTCGGAGGCCCGCATCCGCGAGCTGCGCAAGCACGCCGGCACGGTCTTCCTCGTCAGCCACAACAACAGGTCGATCCGCGACACCTGCGACCGCGTGCTGTGGCTCGAGCACGGCCGGCTGCTGATGGACGGCCCGACCGAGGAAGTGGTCCGGGCGTACGAGAAGGAGACGGCCCGCTAGCGCCGCGCGGGCCGGCGCCGACCGGTTCGTCACGGGCCCCTGCCGGTGTCCTCCGGCGGGGGCCTTGACCGTTCCGTAACGATCAACTGGCTTATTGGCAGGGTTGATTCGCGGTGTGCGTGGCATTGTATGGATCAAGCACCTACCCGGTCGCGCATCGGACGGGTGTGCGGCGTACGCTGTACCGTGCTGATTTGCGGCGAAGCGTGCGATACCGGTGTATCCGCGACTCCGGAGACGGCGTCGGATGCGATGCGGCGGCTGGTGCCGAAGGGGGGGGCAGGGGGGCGCCGAAGGGGGTGGCTACCCTGCGGCGTGTCCGAAATAGGATGTTCTGGGTCGGCAGTGTAGAACGGGAGATGTGACGGCAATGGCTGTATTGGCTGCGGGGCCGCTCCGGATCCGAGGCGTGCACGCCGTCCCCGGTCCGGGCAGCCCGCTGTGACGGCGGGGACGGACGCGCACGAGCGCGCCGTGCTCGACAAGGCCGCGCACGAGAACTTCCCCGTGGCACCCTTCTTCGTGCCGCGCGCCTGGCGGGACGACCTGATGGCCGTCTACGGCTTCGCCCGCCTCGTCGACGACATCGGCGACGGCGACCTGGCCCCCGGCGGCCGGGACGCCGAGCTGCTGGGGCTCGACCCGGCGCAGGGCGACGACCGCCTCGCGATGCTCGACGCCTTCGAGGCCGACCTGCTCCGCGTCTTCAACGGCTCCGGCCCCGGCCCCCGCCACCCCCTGCTGCGCCGCCTGCGCCCCACCGTCCGCCGCTGCGGGCTGACCCCGGAGCCCTTCCTCGGGCTCGTCGAGGCCAACCGCCAGGACCAGCGCGTCCACCGCTACGCCACGTACGATGAGCTGCTCGCCTACTGCGAGCTCTCCGCCAACCCCGTCGGCCGCCTCGTCCTGGGCATCACCGGCACCACCACCCCCGAGCGGGTCCGCCGCTCGGACGCGGTCTGCACCGGGCTGCAGATCGTGGAACACCTGCAGGACCTCGCCGAGGACCTCGGGCGCGACCGCGTCTACCTCCCGGCCGAGGACATGAAGCGCTTCCACGTCACGGAGGCCGACCTCACGCGCCCGACCAGCAGCGCATCGTTGCGTGCCCTGGTCGCGTACGAAGGGGAACGCGCCGGGGAACTGCTGAATGAAGGCACCCCCCTGGTGGGTAGCGTCCACGGCAGGTTGAAGCTGTTGCTCGCGGGGTTCGTGGGCGGGGGGAGGGCCGCGCTCCGCGCGGTCGCCGCCGCGGGACACGACGTACTGCCCGGACCGCCCAAGCCCACCAAGCTCAGCCTGCTGCGCGAGGTGGGAGCGACACTGCGAAGAGAGGGGTGAGCAGGACCGTGAACGGATCGCCGGACGCGTCCGCACCGGTGCTCGCCGCGTACAGCTACTGCGAAGCGGTCACCGGACAGCAGGCCGGTAACTTCAGCTACGGCATCCGGCTCCTGCCGACCGCCAAGCGGCGCGCCATGTCCGCGCTGTACGCCTTCTCCCGGCGTGTCGACGACATCGGCGACGGGCCGCTGGACGCCGCCGCGAAGCACCGCCGGCTGGAGGAGACGCGCGAGCTGCTCACCCGGATCCGGGAGGGCCGGATCGCCGAGGACGACACCGACCCGGTGGCCGTCGCGCTCAGCCACGCCGCGCGCCGCTTCCCCATCCCGCTCGGCGGGCTGGACGAACTGATCGACGGCGTTCAGATGGACGTGCGCGGCGAGTCGTACGAGACGTGGGACGACCTCGCGGTGTACTGCCGGTGCGTCGCGGGCGCCATCGGCCGCCTCTCCCTCGGCGTGTTCGGCACCGTGCCCGGCGCCCGGGACGCCGCGCGCGCCGCGGAGTACGCCGATACCCTCGGCCTGGCCCTGCAGCTGACCAACATCCTGCGCGACGTCCGCGAGGACGCGGCCAACGGCCGCACCTACCTGCCCTCCGACGACCTCGCGAAGTTCGGCTGCTCCGCCGGCTTCCACTCCGCCCGGCCCCCGGCCGGCGCCGACTTCACCGGCCTCGTCCACTTCGAGGTCCGGCGCGCCCGCGCCCTGTTCGCCGAGGGCACCCGGCTGCTGCCCATGCTCGACCGCCGCAGCGGCGCCTGCGTCGCAGCCATGGCCGGCATCTACCGCAGGCTGCTCGACCGGATCGCCGAGGACCCCGAGGCGGTCCTGCGCGGCCGGGTCTCGCTGCCCGGCCGGGAGAAGGTCTACGTCGCCGTGCGCGGCCTGTCCGGCCTGGACGCCCGCAGCGTCCACCGGCGGACCGCCGGGGGGCGCGCTTGATGCCCCTGTCCCGGGCCGCCAAACGGCGCGCAACCCTCCGCCCTGCGAAAACGTCCATGACAGCAGCCGAAGGGGTGCGCACATGACAGCCACGACAACCGGGCCCGGCCGCGGCCCCGCCGACGGGGACGGCGCCGCGCCCTCCCGCGCGGTGGTCGTCGGCGGCGGTCTCGCGGGCATCACGGCCGCCCTGGAGCTCGCCGACGCCGGAGTGCGCGTCACCCTCCTGGAAGGCCGGCCCCGCCTCGGCGGCCTCGCCTTCTCCTTCCGCCGCGGCGACCTCACCATCGACAACGGCCAGCACGTCTACCTGCGCTGCTGCACCGCCTACAGCTCCTTCCTGGACCGGATCGGCGCCCTGCACCTCGCGCCCCTCCAGGACCGGCTCGACGTGCCCGTGCTCGACGTCGGCCACCCCTCCGGCAAGCCCCGGCTGGGCCGGCTGCGCCGCGCTGCCTCCTCTTTGTTCCCCGTACCCCTGCACCTAGCGGCCAGCCTCGCCACCTACCCGCACCTCTCGCTCGCCGAGCGCGCCTCGGTGGGCCGCGCCGCACTGGCCCTGCGCGGCCTCGACCCGCAGGACCCCGCGCTCGACGGCACCGACTTCGCCGGCTGGCTGCGCCGCAAGGGCCAGTCCGACCGCACGGTCGAGGCCCTGTGGGACCTGATCGGCGTGGCCACGCTCAACGCCCCCGCCGGCGAGTCCTCCCTCGGCCTCGCCACCATGGTCTTCAAGACCGCCCTGCTCACCGACCCCGGCGCCGCCGACATCGGCTGGGCGCACGTCCCCCTCGGCGAGCTGCACGACACCCGCGCCCGCGCCGCCCTCGACGCGGCCGGCGTCCGCACCCTGCTGCGCACCCGCGCCACCGGCCTCCGCCGCGCCCCGGACGGCACCTGGCAGCTCGACGCCGAGACCGGCCCCGGCACCGCCGAGCAGCTCACGGCGGACACCGTCGTGCTCGCCGTGCCGCAGCGCGAGACCCACGCCCTGCTCCCCGAAGGCGCCCTCGACGAGCCCGGCCGCCTGCTGGAGATCGGCACCGCCCCGATCCTCAACCTGCACGTCGTCTACGACCGCAAGGTCCTGCGGCAGCCGTTCTTCGCCGCGCTCGGCTCGCCCGTGCAGTGGGTCTTCGACCGCACCGAGTCCTCGGGCCTCGCCGCGCGGGGGGACGGGGGCCAGTACCTGGCCGTCTCCCAGTCGGCCGCCCAGGAGGACATCGAGCGGCCGGTCGCCGAGCTGCGCGCCCGCTACCTCCCCGAGCTGGAACGGCTGCTGCCCGCCGCCCGCGGCGCCGGCGTACGGGACTTCTTCGTGACCCGGGAGCGGACAGCGACGTTCGCCCCCACCCCGGGCGTCGGCCGGCTGCGGCCGACCGCCCGCACGAACACGCCCGGCCTGTACCTGGCCGGCGCGTGGACCGCCACCGGCTGGCCCGCGACCATGGAGGGCGCGGTGCGCAGCGGTGTCCACGCCGCCGGCGCGGCACTCTCCCGGCTCGGCCGACCGCACGCGAGCCCCTTGCGGGAGGCGGTATGACCGAGGCGAGCCATGAAACGTCGCGAGCCCGGACCGGGCCGCGCACGAGCACGACCACCAGAGGAGAGACCGTGACTTCGGCGATCCCAGCTGTCGACACCGCAGGCGTCAACGCCATGCTGGAGCGGGGACGGACGCTCGCCACGCCGGTGCTGCGTGCTGCCGTGGACCGGCTCGCGCCGCCCATGGACACCGTCGCCGCCTACCACTTCGGCTGGATCGACGCCGAGGGCCGGCCGGCGCACGGCGACAGCGGCAAGGCCGTCCGGCCCGCGCTCGCCCTGCTCTCGGCCGAGGCCGCCGGGCGCGCCCCCGAGGTGGGCATCCCCGGCGCCGTGGCCGTCGAGCTCGTGCACAACTTCTCGCTCCTCCACGACGACCTGATGGACGGCGACGAACAGCGCCGCCACCGGGACACCGTCTGGAAGGTGTTCGGGCCCGAGCAGGCCATCCTCGTCGGCGACGCCCTCTTCGCGCTCGCCAACGAGATCCTGCTGGAGCTCGGCACCGTCGAGGCCGGCCGCGCCACCCGCCGGCTGACCACGGCCACCCGCAAGCTGATCGACGGTCAGGCCCAGGACATCTCGTACGAGCACCGCGAGCGGGTCACCGTCGAGGAGTGCCTGGAGATGGAGGGCAACAAGACCGGCGCCCTGCTCGCCTGCGCCGTCTCCATCGGCGCCGTCCTCGGCGGCGCCGACGACCGCACGGCCGACACCCTGGAGGCCTACGGCTACCACCTCGGCCTCGCCTTCCAGGCGGTGGACGACCTGCTCGGCATCTGGGGCGACCCGGAGGCCACCGGCAAGCAGACCTGGAGCGACCTGCGCCAGCGCAAGAAGTCGCTGCCCGTGGTGGCCGCCCTCGCCGCCGGCGGGGAGGCCTCCGAGCGGCTCGCCGGGATCCTCGCGGCCGACGCGAAGCTCAGCGACTCCCAGCTCGCCGACTTCGACGAGGAAGAATTCGCCAGCCGCGCGGCGTTGATCGAAGAGGCGGGCGGCCGGGAGTGGACCTCCCAGGAGGCCCGCCGTCAGCACGCGACCGCGATCGAGGCCCTGGACCGAGTTGACATGCCCGCAGAAGTCCGAGCGCAACTGGTGGCGCTCGCCGACTTCGTCGTCGTACGAAAGAGATGATTCCCATTCACCCGATCTAGCAGATCGCGGTCGCCGGCCGGCGCCAGGTTGCGGCGCCGGCCGACGGAGCCCCCAGGAAGGCAGAGAAGGAAGCTCACTGCAAAAAAGGGGAAACCATGACAGCGACGACCGACGGAAGCACCGGGGCCCTCCCGCCCCGCGCTGCCGCGGCCACCGACAGCACCACGAGCACCACAGCACAGCCCCCGCTCGGGGAGGGCGAGGCGCCCGGCGGCCTCGCCGCCGCCGAGCGGGCCACGGCCCGCGCGGCCGGCCACCTCCTCTCCCGCCAGGACGAGCAGGGGTGGTGGAAGGGCGACCTGGAGACCAACGTCACCATGGACGCCGAGGACCTGCTCCTCCGTCAGTTCCTGGGCGTGCGGGACGAGAAGACCACCCTCGCCGCCGCCCGGTACATCCGCTCCGAGCAGCGCCCGGACGGCACCTGGGCCACCTTCCTGGGCGGGCCCGGCGAGCTCTCCACGACCATCGAGGCCTACGTCGCCCTGCGGCTCGCCGGTGACGACCCCGGTGCCCCGCACATGGCCGCCGCCTCGGCGTGGATCCGCGAGCAGGGCGGCATCGCCGCCGCCCGGGTCTTCACCCGCATCTGGCTCGCCCTCTTCGGCTGGTGGAAGTGGGAGGACCTCCCCGAGCTCCCCCCCGAGATCATGTTCCTGCCGAAGTGGTTCCCGCTCAACCTCTACGACTTCGGCCAGTGGGCCCGGCAGACCATCGTGCCGCTCACCGTGGTCTCCGCCAAGCGCCCCGTGCGCCCCGCGCCCTTCCCGCTCGACGAGCTGCACACCGACCCGGCCCGGCCGAACCCGCCGCGCCCGCTCGCCCCCGCCGCCAGCTGGGACGGCGTCTTCCAGCGCCTCGACAAGGCCCTGCACCACTACCGCCGGTTCCCACTGCGCCGCCTGCGGCGCCTCGCGCTCGACACGGCAGCCCGCTGGATCATCGAGCGGCAGGAGAACGACGGCTGCTGGGGCGGCATCCAGCCCCCCGCCGTCTACTCGATCATCGCCCTCCACCTCCTCGGCTACGACCTGGACCACCCCGTACTGCGCGAGGGCCTGAAGTCGCTGGACCGTTTCGCCGTGTGGCGCGAGGACGGCAGCCGCATGATCGAGGCGTGCCAGTCCCCGGTGTGGGACACCTGCCTGGCGACCATCGCCCTCGCGGACGCCGGCGTGGCGCCCGACCACCCGGCGCTCGTCAAGGCCGCCGACTGGATGCTGGGCGAGCAGATCGACCGCACCGGCGACTGGGCGGTGCGCCGGCCCGGGCTGACCCCGGGCGGCTGGGCCTTCGAGTTCCACAACGACACCTACCCCGACATCGACGACACGGCCGAGGTCGTGCTGGCCCTCAAGCGGGTCCGGCACCCCGACCCGGCGCGCGTCGAGACGGCCGTCCGCCGGGCCGCCCGCTGGAACCTGGGCATGCAGTCGAAGAACGGCGCCTGGGGCGCCTTCGACGCGGACAACACCAGCACGCTGCCCAACCGGCTGCCCTTCTGCGACTTCGGCGAGGTCGTCGACCCGCCGTCCGCCGACGTCACCGCGCACGTCGTGGAGATGCTCGCCTTCCTCGGCGAGCGGCACGACCCGCGCACCCGGCGCGGCGTCGAGTGGCTGCTGGGGGAGCAGGAGGAGAGCGGCGCCTGGTTCGGCCGCTGGGGCGTCAACTACGTCTACGGCACGGGCTCGGTGGTCCCCGCGCTCGTCGCGGCAGGCATCCCCGCCTCGCACCCGGCGATCCGCCGGGCCGTGCGCTGGCTGGAGGGCGTGCAGAACGACGACGGCGGCTGGGGCGAGGACCTGCGCTCCTACCGCCACCCCGAGTGGATCGGGCGCGGCACCTCCACCGCCTCCCAGACGGCGTGGGCGCTGATGGCCCTGCTCGCCGCCGGCGAGCGGGAGGGCAAGGCGGTGGAGCGGGGCGTGGCCTATCTGGTGGACACCCAGCGCGAGGACGGCTCCTGGGACGAACCGCAGTTCACCGGTACGGGGTTCCCCTGGGACTTCTCCATCAACTACCACCTCTACCGGCAGGTCTTCCCCCTCACGGCCCTGGGCCGCTACGTGCACGGGGAGCTCTTCACCCCCGACCGCCTGGAGGCGTGATGGCGCACGGCACGGGCTCCGGCCCCGCACCGCTGCTGGTCGCCTGCGCGCTCGGCATCGAGCGCCTGGCCCTGCGCGGGGGCGGCACCGGTGAGGCGGCCGGGCCCGTGACCGTCCTGCGGACCGGCATGGGACCGCTCGCCGCGGAGCAGGCCGTCGCCCGCGCCCTGCGCGAGGACCCCGCGATGCGCGAGGCGGCGGTCGTCGCCACCGGCTTCTGCGCCGGCCTGGCCCCCGGGATGCACCCCGGCGACCTGGTCGTCGCCGACGAGACCCGGGACCGCTCGGGCCGCACCGAGTGCTCGGGCGTCGAGCTGCTCGCCAAGGAGCTCGCCCGTGCCGTGCCCCGGCGCGTCATCCACACCGGCCCGCTCGTCGGCTCCGACCACGTCGTGCGCGGCGCGGAGCGGGCCGCCCTGCACGCCGCGGGCGCGCTCGCGGTGGACATGGAGTCGGCCGCCACGCTCCGGAGCGCCGTCCGTGCGGGCGCGCGCCCGGTTGCAGCCGTCCGGGTGGTCGTGGACGCTCCAGAACATGAACTCGTCCGAATCGGGACGTTGCGCGGTGGAATATCGGCTTTCCGGGTTCTGCGCACCGTCCTCCCGGCTTTTATCGAATGGCACCGTTCTTTACTGCTCCCCAGGAGGTGAGCCAGATGGCCATGCCACTCCGCCAGTCCATCCGGGTGGGAACCTATCTCTTTGAACAGAAGCTCCGGAAGCGCGAGAAGTTCCCGCTGATCGTCGAGCTGGAGCCGCTTTTCGCCTGCAACCTCAAGTGCGAGGGCTGCGGGAAGATCCAGCACCCGGCGGGGGTGCTCAAGCAGCGCATGCCGGTGGCCCAGGCGGTGGGCGCCGTGCTGGAGTCCGGGGCGCCGATGGTCTCCATCGCGGGCGGCGAGCCGCTGATGCACCCGCAGATCGATGAGATCGTCCGGCAGCTGGTGGCCAAGCGGAAGTATGTCTTCCTCTGCACCAACGCCATGCTCCTGCGCAAGAAGATGGACAAGTTCACGCCGTCCCCCTATTTCGCGTTCGCGGTGCACATCGACGGGCTGCGCGAGCGGCACGACGAGTCCGTTGCGAAGGAGGGCGTCTTCGACGAGGCGGTGGAGGCCATCAAGGAGGCCAAGCGGCGCGGCTTCCGGGTCACCACCAACTCGACCTTCTTCAACACCGACACCCCGCAGACCATCGTCGAGGTGCTCAACTTCCTCAACGACGACCTGAAGGTCGACGAGATGATGATCTCGCCCGCCTACGCCTACGAGAAGGCGCCCGACCAGGACCACTTCCTGGGGGTCGAGCAGACCCGGGAGCTCTTCAAGAAGGCGTTCTCCGGGGGCAACCGGGCCCGCTGGCGGCTCAACCACAGCCCGCTCTTCCTGGATTTCCTGGAGGGCAAGGTCGACTTCCCCTGCACCGCGTGGGCGATCCCCAACTACTCCCTCTTCGGGTGGCAGCGCCCCTGCTATCTGATGAGCGACGGCTACGTCCCCACGTACCGCGAGCTCATCGAGGAGACCGACTGGGACAAGTACGGGCGCGGCAAGGACCCGCGCTGCGACAACTGCATGGCCCACTGCGGGTACGAGCCGACCGCCGTGCTCGCCACCATGGGGTCGCTGAAGGAGTCGATCCGCGCGGCCCGCGAGAGCGTCGCCGGGAACCGGAGCTGACGGCCATGGCCTCCGCGGGGCCGGTGGCCCTCGGGCTCCCCGGCGTGCCGGCCCGGCCGCTCGCGGTGCGCCGCCCCTCGCGGCGCATCCAGGTCGGGCCGGTCGCCGTGGGCGGTGACGCACCCGTGTCGGTGCAGTCGATGACGACGACGAGGACGTCGGACATTGGTGCCACGCTGCAGCAGATCGCGGAGCTGACGGCTTCGGGTTGCCAGATCGTGCGGGTGGCGTGTCCGACGCAGGACGATGCGGATGCGCTGCCGGTGATCGCGAAGAAGTCGCAGATCCCGGTGATCGCGGACATTCACTTCCAGCCGAAGTACGTGTTCGCCGCGATCGACGCGGGGTGTGCTGCGGTGCGGGTGAACCCGGGGAACATCAAGCAGTTCGACGACAAGGTCAAGGAGATCGCGAAGGCGGCCTCCGATGCGGGCACCCCGATCCGGATCGGTGTGAACGCGGGGTCGCTGGACCGGCGCCTGCTGCAGAAGTACGGCAAGGCGACGCCTGAGGCGCTGGTGGAGTCGGCGCTGTGGGAGGCGTCGCTGTTCGAGGAGCACGGCTTCCGCGACATCAAGATCTCGGTCAAGCACAACGACCCCGTCGTGATGGTCAACGCCTACCGTCTGCTGGCGGCGCAGTGCGACTACCCGCTGCACCTGGGCGTGACCGAGGCCGGCCCCGCCTTCCAGGGCACGATCAAGTCGGCCGTGGCCTTCGGTGCCCTGCTGTCGGAGGGGATCGGCGACACGATCCGGGTTTCGCTGTCGGCGCCGCCGGCGGAGGAGATCAAGGTCGGCATGCAGATCCTGGAGTCCCTGGGGCTGCGCCAGCGTCGGCTGGAGATCGTTTCGTGTCCGTCGTGCGGGCGTGCGCAGGTGGATGTGTACAAGCTCGCCGACCAGGTCAGTGCGGGTCTGGAGGGCATGGAGGTGCCGCTGCGGGTCGCGGTGATGGGCTGTGTGGTGAACGGCCCGGGCGAGGCGCGAGAGGCCGACCTGGGCGTGGCGTCGGGTAATGGCAAGGGGCAGATCTTCGTCAAGGGCGAGGTCATCAAGACCGTGCCGGAGTCGAAGATCGTGGAGACCCTCATCGAGGAAGCAATGAAGATCGCCGATGCCATGACGGCGGACGGCGCCCCCGGCGGGGCACCGCACGTCACCGTGGCCTGAAAACGGCGACTCGCCACCGTAGGAACAGCGACCGTGCGGCCGCCCGGCCCAGGCCGCAAGACGAGGAGGGGGCCCGCGTGTCGTTGCTGGAGAACGTCCGCAGTCCGCGCGACCTGAAGACCCTGGACGCCGAGGAACTGACCGAACTGGCGGAGGAGATCCGCCACTTCCTCATCCACGCCGTCGCCCGCACCGGCGGCCACCTCGGCCCGAACCTCGGCGTGGTGGAGCTCACCATCGCCCTGCACCGCTCCTTCGACTCGCCGGCCGACCGCATCCTGTGGGACACCGGCCACCAGTCGTACGTCCACAAGCTGCTCACCGGCCGCCAGGACTTCTCCAAGCTGCGCGGCAAGGGCGGCCTGTCCGGCTACCCCTCGCGCGAGGAGTCCGAGCACGACGTCATCGAGAACAGCCACGCCTCCACCGTCCTCGGCTGGGCCGACGGCCTCGCCAAGGCCAACCAGGTCCTCGGCCGCTGGAACCGGCACGTCGTCGCCGTCATCGGCGACGGAGCCCTCACCGGCGGCATGGCCTGGGAGGCGCTCAACAACATAGCCGCCGCCAAGGACCGGCAGCTGATCATCGTCGTCAACGACAACGAGCGCAGCTACGCCCCCACCATCGGCGGCCTCGCCGACCACCTCGCCACGCTCCGCACGACCGACGGCTACGAACGCGCCCTGTCCTGGGGCAAGGACGCCGTCCAGGGCCTGCCCCTGATCGGCAAGCCGCTGTACGAGTCCCTGCACGGCGCCAAGAAGGGGTTCAAGGACGCCTTCGCCCCGCAGGGCATGTTCGAGGACCTGGGCCTGAAGTACCTCGGCCCGATAGACGGCCACGACGTCGCCGCCGTCGAGTCCGCGCTGCGCCGGGCCAAACGCTTCCACGGCCCCGTCCTCGTGCACTGCCGTACGGAGAAGGGCCGCGGCTACCAGCCCGCCCTGGAGGACGAGGCGGACCGCTTCCACACCGTCGGCGTGATCGACCCGCTCACGTCCCGGCCGCTGGCCCCCTCGGCCGGCCGGTCCTGGACGTCGGTCTTCGGCGACGAGATGCTGCGCATCGGCGCCGAGCGGCCCGACGTGGTCGCCATCACGGCCGCCATGCTGCACCCGGTGGGCCTGACGAAGTTCGCCGAGGCCTTCCCCGGTCGCGTCTGGGACGTCGGCATCGCCGAGCAGCACGCGGCCACGTCCGCGGCCGGGCTCGCCACCGGCGGCCTGCACCCGGTCTTCGCCGTCTACGCCACGTTCCTCAACCGCGCCTTCGACCAGGTGCTGATGGACGTCGCCCTGCACAAGTGCGGCGTGACCTTCGTCCTCGACCGGGCCGGCGTCACCGGCACCGACGGACCCAGCCACAACGGCATGTGGGACATGTCGATCCTGCAGGTCGTGCCCGGCCTGCGGATCGCCGCACCGCGCGACGCCGACCAGCTGCGCGCCCAGCTCCGTGAGGCCGTCGACGTCAAGGACGCCCCGACGGTGATCCGCTTCCCGAAGGAGAACGCCGGCGAGCCCCTCCCGGCCCTGGACCGCATCGGCGGCATGGACGTGATCGGCCGCCCGGAGCCGGCGGACGGCGAGGCGCAGGTCCTGCTCGTCGCCGTCGGCGCCATGGCCGGGGTGTGCCTGGAGACCGCCGCGCTCCTTGCCGCCCGCGGCACCCCCTGCACCGTCGTCGACCCGCGCTGGGTCAAGCCCGTCGACCCGGCGCTGCCGCCGCTCGCCGCGCGCCACCGCCTCGTCGCGGTCGTCGAGGACAACAGCCGCACCGGCGGCGTCGGCTGGGCCGTCGGGCAAGCGCTGCGCGACGCCGGCACGGACGTGCCGCTGCGCACCTTCGGCATCCCCGAGCAGTTCCTGCCGCACGCCAAGCGCAGCGAGGTGCTGGCGGACCTCGGGCTCACCCCCGTCGAGATCGCCGGCCGGATCAGTGCCGCTCTGGCCCGCAAGGAAGCCGCGGGCGCCCCCGCGGCCGGCAAGGAGAACGACGCATGACAGCCGACACGACCGGCACGGCCGCCAAGGCCTTCGACCTGACCCGGCTCCTCGCGGAGCGCGGCGCCGAGCGGTACGACCTGCACGCCCGCCACCTCAACCACCAGCTGCCGCGCATGCTGCACACCATCGGCTTCGACAAGGTCTACGAGCGGGCCGAGGGCGCCTACTTCTGGGACGCCGACGGGCAGGACTACCTCGACATGCTCGCGGGCTTCGGGGTGATGGGCGTCGGCCGGCACCACCCCGTCGTCCGCAAGGCGCTGCACGACGTCCTCGACGCCTCGCTCGCCGACCTCACCCGCTTCGACTGCCAGCCCCTGCCCGGTCTCCTCGCCGAGAAGCTGCTGTCGTACGCGCCGCACCTGGACCGGGTGTTCTTCGGCAACAGCGGCACGGAGGCGGTGGAGACCGCGCTGAAGTTCGCCCGCTACGCGACGGGCAGACCGAGGGTCCTCTACTGCTCCCACGCCTTCCACGGGCTGACCACCGGCTCGCTCTCCGTCAACGGCGAGTCCGGCTTCCGGGACGGCTTCGCGCCGCTGCTGCCCGACACCGCCGTCCCGCTCGGCGACCTCGCGGCCCTGGAGCGGGAGCTGGCCCGCGGCGACGTCGCGGCGTTCGTCGTCGAGCCCATCCAGGGCAAGGGCGTCCACGAGGCGCCCCCGGGCTACCTGCGCGCCGCCCAGGAGCTGCTGCACCGCCACAAGGCGCTGCTCATCGCGGACGAGGTGCAGACCGGCATCGGGCGCACCGGCGACTTCTTCGCCTACCAGCACGAGGGGGGCGTCGAGCCGGACCTGGTGTGCGTGGCCAAGGCCCTCTCGGGCGGCTACGTGCCCGTGGGCGCCACCCTCGGCAAGGACTGGATCTTCAAGAAGGTCTACTCCTCCATGGACCGCGTCCTCGTGCACTCGGCGAGCTTCGGCTCCAACGCGCAGGCGATGGCGGCCGGCCTCGCGGTGCTCTCGGTGCTGGAGGACGAGCAGGTCGTCGCGAACGCCCGGCGCACGGGCGACCTGCTGCGCACCCGGCTCGCGGCGCTCGTGGGGAAGTACGAGCTGCTGCACGACGTCCGCGGCCGGGGCCTGATGATCGGCATCGAGTTCGGCAAGCCGTCCTCGCTGGGCCTGCGCAGCCGCTGGGCGATGCTCCAGGCGGCGCGCAAGGGCCTCTTCGCGCAGATGGTCGTGGTGCCGCTGCTGCAGAAGCACCGCATCCTCACCCAGGTCTCCGGCGACCACCTGGAGGTGATCAAGCTGATCCCGCCGCTGATCATCGGCGAGCGCGAGGTGGACCGCTTCGTGGACGCCTTCACGGCCGTCATGGACGACGCCCACGGCGGGGGCGGGCTGCTCTGGGACTTCGGGCGGACGCTGGTGAAGCAGGCGGTGGCGAACCGCTGATCACAGGGGGCGGTCCGTGAGCAGTCGCTCCCGCAACCGCTCGCGGGCCGCCGGGGCGAACCCCAGCCCGTCGGTCAGATAGCGGTCGGCCGAGCCCCACGTGGCGTCGATCTCGTCGAAGGCCGCCCGGAGGTACTCCGCGCGCGCCTCGAACATCGGCGAGAGCAGCTGCGCGATCTCCCGGTCCTCGGGGCCGGTCGTCTCCGGCGCGCGCCGCATGCGGTAACGCCGGTGCAGGGCGTTCGACTCCAGGTAGTCGGCCTCGATGACGTCGCGCTCGGTGCCGAGGGCGAGCAGGGTGACCGCCACGGACAGCCCGGCGCGGTCCTTCCCGGCCGCACAGTGCATGAGCGCCGGCACGCTGTCCTCGGCGAGGGCGTGCAGGACGTGGCCGAGCTCGGCCTTCCGGCCCCTGACGACCTCCCGGTACGTCTCGGCCATCCGGTCCGCCGCCTTGCCGTCGGCCAGCACGGTCCGCAGCTGCGTGAGGTTGCGGGCGCGCACCATGTCCCAGAACTCCGCGCCGTGGGCGGGGTCGTTGAGCGGCAGGTTCACGTTGCGCACGCCGGTGAGCACCACGTCCGGGCCGTCGAGCGCGATGTCGGCGTCGTTGCGGAAGTCGAAGACCGTGTGCAGGCCGAGCGAGCCGAGGAAGCGGGCGTCCTCCTCGGTGGCGTGGGCCAGGTGCCCGCTGCGGAAGAGGACGCCGTGCCGCACCCGCCGCCCGTCCGCCGCGGGCAGGCCGCCCAGATCACGGAAGTTGCGCACTCCCGCCAGCTCGGGCTCGGTGGACGGCACATGGGGCGTCTGCGTCACGGGCACTCCCTGGGTCTCGGCCGCCGGTACGGGGCGCCGGCGAGGCGGCTGAACGACGTGCGGTTGAACGACTTTACGACACCGGTTGTACGGGCAATCCGCCCCGTGCGGTAGCCGCGCCGCCGTATTCCGCTTGCGGGGACTTCGTCGGGGTGGGATACATCACGGCTCGTCAACCCCTGGTTACGGTGGCGTAGGTCACTCCCGGGGAGGAAAGATGTGCTGACGTGGCAGACGATTCGAATTCATTCAGCAAGAGCGCGATCGGGTCGTACGCAGCCGTCGGGGACAGCTTCACCGAAGGCGTCGGCGACCCAGGGCCGGACGACACCTTCATCGGCTGGGCCGACCGACTGGCCGTACTCCTCTCCGACCAGCGCGCCGAGCACGACTTCCGCTACGCCAACCTCGCCGTGCGCGGCCGGCTCCTGGACCAGATCGTCGCGGAGCAGGTGCCCCGGGCGATGGAGCTCGGCCCCGACCTCGTGACGTTCTGCGCGGGCGGCAACGACATCCTGCGCCCGGGCAGCGACCCGGACGACGTGGCCGAGCGCTACGAGAGGGCCGTCGCCGAGCTGGCCTCCTCCGTCGGCACCGTCCTGCTGTGCACCGGCTTCGACACGCGCGGCATGCCCGTCCTGCGGCATCTGCGCGGGAAGATCGCGACGTACACCGCCCATGTCCGCGCCATCGCGGACCGTCACGGATGCCCGGTCCTGGACCTGTGGTCGCTGCGCTCGGTGCAGGACCGCAGGGCCTGGAGCGACGACCGGCTCCACCTCTCGCCGGACGGGCACACCCGGGTCGCCCTGCGGGCCGCCCAGGTGCTCGGCCTGGAGGTGCCGGCCGACCCGGACCAGGCCTGGCCGGACGAGGGCCTCCGCTCGCCCGCCGAGGTGCGGCGCGACAACATCCACTGGGCGCGCGAGCACCTCGTGCCGTGGATCGGCCGCCGGCTGCGCGGCGAGTCCTCCGGCGACCACGTCGAACCCAAGCGGCCGGACCTGCTGCCGCTGTAGCCCCAGCTCCAGCCCCGGCCCCAGCCGTAACCGCGTCCCCCGGGCACCCGGCGGACGCGGTTACGGCTGCGGACGGACGTCCGGCGGACGCGGCCGGACGCCCCGTCAGACGCAGGGAAGTCCCGGCCCGGCGGCGGTGCCGGACCTCGGGAGGTCGGCCCAGACGACACGGCCCCGGCCGCTGTCGTCGGGCCGGACCCCCCAGGCCTGGGACAGCGCGCCCACGAGCAGCAGCCCGCGGCCGCTCTCCTCGTCCGCCCCGCTGCACCGCGCCCGCGGCTCCGTCGACGTCCGGCCGTGGTCGGCCACCTCTATGCGCAGATGCGCGCCGAGCACCCTCAGCTGACAGCTGACGTTCGCGCTGTCCGTGTGCCGGACGGCGTTGGTGAAGAGCTCGGACACCACCAACTGGGCGTCGTCGCACGCCACTTCGTCGATGCCCCACTCCCGCAGCTGTGCGAGAACCCGTTTTCGCGCGGCGGCCACGGAGGTGCCGCTGGCCGGAAAGTGGAAGGCGTCCTGGAGACGCGCGGCCATGGAACTGCCGAAGCGCCCGAGCGAAGGTGCGTCATGGGAGGGGACCACGCCGTAACTATGTGCGATACGGCTGACGTGTGGCAAGGTTCAATCTGTAAATTACAGAATCATCAGAACAGTCTGTCGGCTCCGGGGGCGTGCGTGACAGACTGCGGGCATATGACAACCGGCGGGCACGGAGGGGGAGAACAGTGGCGGAAGCGCGTCCGGCCGGCGCACCGACCGTTCTGCGGGTCGTCCTCGGCAAGCGGCTGCACGACCTCCGGGAGAAGGCCGGCCTCAGCTACGAGGAGGCGGGCCGCGCCCTCGACGTCACCCACGCCACCATCCGCAGGATGGAGAAGGCCGAAGTCGGCCTGAAGCTCCCCTACGTGGAGAAGCTGCTGCGCGTCTACGGCGTCACCGGGGCCGCCGAGGTCGAGGGCTTCCTCAACCTCGCCCGCGAGGCGAACCGCCCCGGCTGGTGGCACCGCTTCCGGGACGTCCTGCCCGAGTGGTTCAGCGCGTTCGTCAGCCTGGAGGGCGAAGCCAACCTCATCCGGGCCTACGAACCGCACTACGTCCCCGGCCTGCTGCAGACCGAGCGCTACGCGCGCGCCGTGCTCCGCGCCGGCATGCCGCACGCCCCGGAGGCCGACATCGAGCGCGCGGTCGCCGTCCGCCGGGAGCGCCAGACGCTGCTCACCCGCGAGGGCGCGCCGCTGCTGTGGGTGGTGATGGACGAGACCGTCCTGCGCCGCCCCATCGGCGGCCCGGACATCATGCGCGAGCAGATCGCCCGGCTCGCCGAGGCCACCGCCATGCCCAACGTCCGGCTGCAGGTCATGCCGTTCGCCGCCGGACCGCACCCGGCGATGTACGGACCGTTCCACATCTTCCGGTTCCCGCTGCCGGAGCTCCCGGACATCGCGTACGCCGAAAACCTCGTCGGCGCCTCGTACTTCGACCAGCGCGACGACGTCTCGGCCTTCCTGGAGGCGCTGGACCGGATGTGCGCGCAGGCCGCGCCGGCCCAGACCACCGAGGCCGTCCTGGGTGGGATTCGTAAGGAGATCTGAACCATGGACCGCATCTACAACGGCATGCCCGCCACCGACCTCGGCACCGAGGGGTGGAGCAAGCCGTGGAGCGGCGGCAACGGAGGCTCCTGCGTCGAGGCCCTGCGGCTGGGAGACGGCCGGATCGCCCTGCGCCAGTCCACCGACCCCGAGGGCCCCGCCCTGATCTACACGCGTCACGAGATGGAGAGCTTCATCAACGGCGCCAAGGCGGGAGCGGCGGACTTCCTGCTCGCCGGCTCCTGCGCCACCTGCGACTGAGGCGGCGGGGGCGGCCCCGGGGCCGCCCCCGGGCCTTCCCCTACCGCGCAACCAACGGATCGGAGCACGGCATGAGCCAGCAGGGCTTCGCCGCAGAGGACATCGACACCAGCCGGCCGCACCCGGCCCGGATGTACGACTACTACCTCGGCGGCTGGGACAACTACGAGGTCGACCGGCAGGCCGCCGAGCACGTCATACGCGCCCACCCGCAGGTCCGGCTCTCCGCCCGGGCCAACCGGGCCTTCCTGCGGCGGGCGGTGCGCGAGGTCGTCCGCGGCGGCATCCGGCAGCTCATCGACATCGGCACGGGCATCCCCACCTCGCCCAACACCCACGAGGTGGCGCGGGAGATCGCCCCGGACGTCCGGGTGGCCTACGTCGACAACGACCCCATCGTCGCCACCCACGCGGGCGCGAAGCTCACCGGCACCGGGCAGGAGGGCTTCGTCCTCGGCGACGTCCGCGACCCGGAGGCGATCCTGGCCCGGCCCGAGGTGCGCGAGCTGATCGACTTCGACGAACCGGTGGCCCTGCTCCTCGTCGCCGTCCTCCACTTCGTCACCGACGAGGAGGACCCGGCGGGCATCGTCGCGGCCTTCGCCGACGCCCTCCCCGCCGGCAGCCACCTCGTGCTCTCCCACGCCACGGCCGAGCCCTACGAGGGCTACGCGGACGGCCGCACCGACGCCGAGGCCCGCGACAGCGTCGTCGGCACGTACAAGAACGCCACCGCGGGCCTCAACCTGCGCGACCGCGCCGCCGTCGAGCCGCTCTTCGGCGACTTCCGGCTCCTGGACCCGGGCCTGGTCCGGGTGCCGCTCTGGCGGCCGGACGGCCCCGTCCCGGGCCCCGAGGAGCTCAACGACACGGTCTTCTACGGGGGAGTGGGGCGCAAGGACTAGCGGCGCCGCGCGGGCCGGCGGCTCAGCCGGCCGCAGGCCGGGCCTCCTGCGGGCGGCCCGGGCCCCGGGCCGGGATGTCGCAGCTGTCCTTGAAGCCCTGGCTGTGCAGCCCGAGCGCCGCGTTGGTGCGCGAGCGGAGGTTCTCCACCGCGATCATCGACGTCAGCTCGACGAACGCGGCGTCGCCCAGGCGCTGCCGCAGCCGCTCCGCCAGCTCGTCCTCCACGGCCGGCGGGGTGGCCGTCATCGCCTCCGCGTACGCCATCACGTCCCGCTCCAGCGGGGCGTAGACCCGGCTCTCGCGCCACACCGGGACGTCCTGCAGCTTCTCGTGCGACAGCCCGTGCCCGCGGCTCAGCCAGTAGCCGAAGTCCATGCACCACGAGCAGCCGATGGCCGACGCCGACGCCATCTCGGCCAGCGCCTTGAGCTGCGGGTCGAGCTTGTTCCACCGGGCCAGCGACATCTCGAAGCGGGAGGTGGTGAACAGCACCCGCCGGTTGTGGGCGACGGCCATCAGCGGCTCCAGCACCTTGCCGTAGGCGCGCTTGCTGTACCACTGCACCAGACGGATCAAGGGGGTGCGGTCCGGGGTGAGTGAGATCCTGGCCATGGCTTGTTCCTCCATCGGAGTGACTGTCGGAGCGACTGTCGAGGTGGCTGTCACCGGCTGTCACCGGCTTCTGCCTGCTTCTGCCCGTACGACGGACCGGGCCGGTGGATCTGTGACATCCGTGCGAAAGAATCCGGCCCATGGACGACGAGCTCTTCCCCCGGCCCCGGGCCGAGATCGCCCCCGGAGCCGTCCACGTCCCCGGCTGGCTGGACCTCCCGGCCCAGCAGCGCCTGCTCGCCGCCTGCCGCACCTGGGCACGGCCGCCCGCCGGCCTGCGGACGGTGCGCATGCCGAGCGGCGGGCAGATGTCCGTCCGCACCGTCTGCCTCGGCTGGCACTGGTACCCCTACGGCTACGCCCGCACGGTCGTCGACGGCGACGGCGCGCCGGTCAAACCCTTCCCGGAGTGGCTGGGGCGGCTGGCCGCGGAGGCCGTCGCCGACGCCTACGGCACGGATCCCGGGTGCGGTACGGATCCCGGGCCGTCCGCGTACGACATCGCCCTGGTCAACTTCTACGACCGCGGCGCGACGATGGGCATGCACCGCGACAGCGACGAGAAGTCCCCGGCTCCCGTCGTCTCCCTCAGCCTCGGCGACGCCTGCGTCTTCCGCTTCGGCAACACCGGCAGCCGCAACCGCCCTTGGACCGACGTCGAGCTGCGCAGCGGCGACCTGTTCGTCTTCGGCGGGCCCTCGCGCCTCGTCTTCCACGGCGTGCCCCGCACCCGCCCCGGCACCGGGCCCGCCGGACTCGGGCTCACCGGCCGGCTGAACGTCACCCTCCGCGTGAGCGGGCTGTGAGCGGATCTCCCCGGATCCGCAGCAAGGGAAAATGCACGTGAAAATTCACGTGCATCCGGCGCCGGAACCCTGCAGAGTGGATCCCCGGCAGTGTGCCGGCCGCGCGTCCGGGCTCATATCACGGGGGTGAGCCCGGACGGTGCAGCCGCGTGCTGCACCGGCGCACCCCCGACCAGCCGCGGAGCCGGCCGGCAGAGCCGCCCGCGGGCCCGCGCGCAAGGGGCGGAGAGCAGGGGCGGATAATGGCACGACCTCGCCGAACCGCACTGGAGGTGCCGTGACCGGCTTCCGCCCGACCAGCTCACCGCTCGACGCCCTGCGCCCCTCCGCGTTCGGCGCGGATCCGACGGGCGAGCGGATGGCGCGCATCCGGAGGTCGCCGCACTACGCCGACGGCGTGTTCACCAACCCCGCCGGCACCGTACGCACGCCGTCCGCCGCGATGCTGAAGTTCCTGCCCACGTACTTCCGCGCCGAGGAGCGCGCCCGCCGGGCGCCCCGCGGCACCGTCCCCGTCCACCCCACCACCGTCGCCGACCTCGCCGTCCCCGCGGCGTCGGGGCTGCGGCTGACCTGGATGGGCCACTCCAGCGTGCTCGCCGAGATCGACGGCGGCCGGGTGCTCTTCGACCCGGTCTGGTCGCAGCGCTGCTCGCCCTTCGCCTTCGCGGGCCCCAAGCGGCTGCACCCCGTGCCCGTGCCGCTGCGCGAGACAGGGCCCCTCGACGCCGTGGTCATCTCCCACGACCACTACGACCACCTGGA
The DNA here is from genome assembly GCF_042958085.1 of Streptomyces sp. NPDC008001. Taxonomy (NCBI): domain Bacteria; kingdom Bacillati; phylum Actinomycetota; class Actinomycetes; order Kitasatosporales; family Streptomycetaceae; genus Streptomyces; species Streptomyces sp. NPDC008001. The sequence goes on from NZ_JBIBIZ010000007.1 coordinate 125,272, forward strand.
CATGCCGACCGTCCGCGCCGTCGCCCGCGGCACCGGCGCGCGCTTCGTCGTACCGCTCGGCGTCGGCGCCCACCTCGAACACTGGGGCGTGGCCCCGGACCGGATCACCGAGCTCGACTGGCACGAGTCGGCCCGCGTCGCCGGCCTCACCTTCACCGCGACCCCCGCCCGCCACTTCTGCGGACGGGCGCTGCGCAACACCCAGCACACGCTCTGGGCCTCCTGGGTGGTGGCCGGCCCCGAGCACCGCATCTTCCACAGCGGCGACACCGGCTACTTCCCCGGTTTCCGGGACATCGGCGCCCGGTACGGGCCCTTCGACGCCACGATGATGCAGGTCGGTGCGTACTCCGAGTTCTGGCCCGACATCCACATGACGCCCGAGGAGGGGCTGCGGGCCCACGCCGACCTGCAGGGCGGCGGCGTGCACGGCGTGCTGCTGCCCATCCACTGGGGCACGTTCAACCTCGCCCCGCACCCCTGGGAGGAGCCCGCGGAGGGCTCCCTCGCCGCGGCCGTCCGGTACGGGGCGCGGGTCGTGACCCCGCGGCCCGGGCAGCCCTTCGAGCCGGCGGAGGGCCTCCCGGCCGACCCGTGGTGGCGAGCGGTCGCCGTACGACCCGCGCAGGAAGCACCCGAACCGGCCACGGAGCCCACGGCGGCACCGGAGGTGGCCTTGCGGGTGTGAGCGCCGGTGGCGTCGCTGCCGGGCGGTGCCGTACCGGGGCCGAGCCCGGGGCACCGAGGGCCGTCCGGGCCCTCGGTCAGCCGTGTCTGGACCCCCGGTCAGAGGTGGAGCTCCATGTCGCAGCAGGAGTCCCGGCGGAGCTGCCGGCTCACGGCGAGCCACGCGTCGGCCCCCCGCACCCCGGGCGGCGCGGACGTGCCCGTACCCGTGCCGCCGCCGTACGCCCCGACCAGCCCCGCCTGCTCGAACGGCACCCCGCCGCGCAGCACCGACACCGTCCGCACCAGCGCGTCGAAGTCCGTGAACGGATCGCCGTCCACCACCGTCACGTCCGCGAACTTGCCGGGCTCCAGCGTGCCCAGGTCGCGGTCCGCGCCGAAGACCCGCGCGGGCAGTACCGTCGCGGTCCGCAGGGCCTGGGCGGCGGACAGCCCGTAGCGGTGCAGGGCGCGCAGCCCCATGTGCAGGGAGAGGCCCACGGGCACCAGGGGCGCGTCGGTCCCCAGGGCGACCTTGCCGCCGCCCGCCAGCACCCGGCGGTAGACCCCGATCTCGCGCTCCAGGGCCGTCAGCTGGGCGTCGGTCGGCCGGGCGGCCGCGGTCCGGCGGACCAGCTCCACGTCCCACGGCGGCATCATCCGCGTCACCCTCGGGTCCTGCGCCAGCGCAGGTGCCTCGCCGAGCAGCGGCACGGAGGTGAAGATCGTGGCGACGAGGTGGAAGTCCCCGCGGGTGTAGATCTCCTCCACGTCCTGGTAGGAGCGCCCCGTCGCGGTCGTCGCATGGCCGAACTCCAGCCGCTGCGTGGCCTGCAGATGCGTCGTCAGGTCCTGGCCGAGCTGCACGCCGGGCGAGAGCAGATGGCTGCCGGAGCGGACCCCGAGCCGGTCGTGCGCGAAGCGGGCCGCCTCCTCCATCAGCCAGCCGGGCGCGCGGACGTACGTCTTGACGAAGTCCCAGTCGAGGGCCTGGGCACGGGACAGCGAACGGCGCAGCCCCTCGCGGGTGCGGTGCGCCCGGCCCATGCTGTACGCGACGCGCGAGCCGTCGAGCAGCTCCCCGGTGGTCAGCAGCCGCGGCCCGGCGAGCTCGCCCGCGGCCACCGCCTCGCGGATGCGGGCCTGCTCGTGGGCGCCGCCGCCGAACGAGACCGCGGTGGTGATCCCGTAGGCCAGCTGCAGCGCCGTCTGCCGGCCGCCGTAGGTGTTCTGGTACGGGTGGGTGTGGGCGTCCCAGAGCCCCGGGATGACCGTGCCGGAGGAGGCGTCGACGGTGCGGACGGCCGCGCGCCGGGCCCGGTGCGGCTCGACGGCGGCGATCCGGCCGTCGCGGACCACCAGGTCGACGTCCTCGCGCACCCGGTCGCCGGTGGCGTCCGAGCCGTCCCAGAACCGGCCGGCGTGCACGACCGTGTCGGCGGGCACCGGGCGCCGGTAGTCGAGGGACACGCGGACCGTACGGGCCGGGCCGCCGTGGACGTCCAGCAGCCGCAGGCGGCCCGCGGAGAGGTAGAGGAGCGTGCGGGAGTCCGCCGCCCAGGACGGGTCCTCGGCCGCCTCGTCCGTCAGCCGACGGGGCTCGCCGTCCGGGGTGCCGTCGGGCCGCACGGGCAGCAGCCACAGGGCTGACTCGGCGATCACCGCCATGTGCCGGCCGTCGGGCGACCAGACGGGCCCGGAGCCGTAGCGGTCGGAGAGCGACACGTGCGGCGCGAGCGCGTACAGCCGGGAGCTGCCGTCCGCCGCGCCGACCACGCGGATGAGGTTGTAGCCCTCGCGGAACCGCTGGTTCAGCCGGTTGCGGTCGCAGAGGGCGACGTAACGGCCGTCCGGCGACCAGCTCGGCCGGCCCGGCAGCCCCCCGCCGCCCAGGGGCGCCGCCAGGACCCGGTCCGTACCGGCGGCCAGGTCGCGCACCACGAGATTGCCGGCCAGGTCCAGGGCGGCCAGCTTGCTGCCGTCGGGCGACAGGACGGGGTAGGCGCGCCCGCCCCCGGCCAGCACGGTGTCCGCGCCGGAGGCGAGGTCGTGCCGGCGCGCGGCGAGCAGGCCGTCACCGCCCTCACCGCCGGCGTCGCCCGCGTAGATCAGGGAGCGCCCGTCGGCGCTCCAGACGGGCCCGTACGGGTAGCGGGCGGGGTCGGCTTTGACGACCCGGCGCGGCGGGCGGCGGCCTGTGACGTCGGTCACCCAGAGCGCGTTGAGCGCGGCGAAGGCGATCCGCCGGCCGTCGGGCGACAGGGCGGGGAAGTGCAGGGAGCGGACGGTATGCACGCCGCCGCTGTCGATGTCGTACCGCTTGGTGCGGTAGCGGGGCCGGGAGACGGGCAGCCGGCCGGCGAAGGGGACCACCTCGGCGTCGCGCGGTGCCTTCGGGCGGACGACCTGGAACTTCCCTCCGACGGTGAGCAGCAGCTCCCCGGACCCGGTCCAGCGCGGCGGCACCGGCTCGACGTCGCCCTCGACCGCCACGGGCTCGCCGTCCACGACGAGCGTGCACGTGGCCTCGGGGGCGGGGGTGGTGCGCAGGTAGGCCAGCCGGCCGTCCGGGGCGACCGCGGGCGCCATGACCTGCGCGGCCGCCGCCTCGGTGTGCTCGGCCCGCACCGGCCCGCGCCCGCCGGCCGGGACCGAGGCGATCGTACGGGCCTCCAGCGCGGCCCCGGCCACACGCGCGCGGACGAACAGCAGCCGGGCCCCGTCCGGCGACCAGACCGGGTCGAAGTCCTCCCAGGCCCCGTCCTGCAGCGGCCCGTCCTGGTCCTTCACCCCGGTGACCTGCGTGAGCGCCCCCGTCCGCACGTCCACCACCCACACCCGGTACGGGCTGCCCGCCACCGGGTCACCGCCGCGCTCGGAGGCGAAGGCGATCCGCGTGCCGTCGGGCGACCAGGCCGGCCCGCGGTCGTCCCACGGCCCGTCCGTGACCTGCCGCAGCCCGCTGCCGTCGGGCCGCAGCGTCCAGATGTGGAAGCCGCCGCCCCGGTAGGCGCAGACGGCGAGCAGCCGGCCGTCGGGCGAGTGCACCGGCCGGGTCGGCTCAAGATCCGCCGGGGTGATCGGCACAGCCTCCCCGCCCTTGCGGGGCATGGACCACAGCACGTTCTGCACCTCGGCGACCAGCCGGTCCCCGCCGGGCGCCAGGCTGGCGGCCCCGTTGGTGGCCGCCGTGAACGACAGCACCCCACCACCCGCCGGCGCCGCCACGGCCACCCCGGCGGGCAGCAGCCCGGCGACCCCGGCGACTCCCGCCGCAGCCGCGGTACCGGCCGCGGCCGCGGCCGTGGAGGCCTGCAGGAATCTGCGCCGGGAGAGGGGGAAACGCGAGGGCGGGGTGTCCGAGGCAGTCAACTTTCCTCCTGCGGCGGGAGAGTTGCACGCGTCGCGAGCGACGTCCGGGAGCCCGATGCTCCCATGGGGAGCAGGAGGGCGGTCAACACCGCGTGGGGCAGGAAAGGGGCTCCCGGAAGGCGTGCGCGATCACCCGCTGAAGTGCGGTATTGTTCTCGTGCGCGGTCGGCAAGGGCGAGAGCCCGCGCCGGACAAGCACCGGGACGTGGCGCAGTTTGGTAGCGCACTTGACTGGGGGTCAAGGGGTCGTGGGTTCAAATCCCGCCGTCCCGACACGGTGAAAGAAGCCTCTGATTTGCGGGAAACCGCAGGTCAGAGGCTCTTTTCGTATCGATCAACGGACGAGTCGCAGGTGCCGCACGGGCGCGGTCTCTGGGACCAGTTTGGGACCAACGGGCTCTTGGCGGCCTTCGGTGAGGTAGCGGCTGAGGGCGGCGCCGGCCAGGTGGATCGAGCGGCGGTCGGGGTGGAGGTACCGCTGGGTGGTGGTGATCGAGCCGTGTCCGGCGATCATGCGGAGGACGTGGACGGGGATGCCGGCGTCCGCCATCCATGTCAGTCCGGTGTGGCGGAGGTCGTGGCGGCGCAGGTGTTCGTAGCCGAGGCGGACGACGACTTCGTCCCAGTGGGTGGCGTCGCGCAGGATGGCTGTGGTGATCCGCCCGCCGCGTGGCCCGGTGAAGAGCCGGGCCATGGGGTCGTGTCCCACGGCGTCGAGGCGGGCGCCGACCATGGGCCGGATTTCGGGGATGAGGGGGACCGAGCGGCGCCGCTTGCCCTTGGTGCCCTTGTCGATGAGGCCGCCCGGGCCGGGGGTGGTCTGGCGGCAGCACTCCCAGGTCCAGGTGCGGCGGTCGATGTCCTGGGCGCGGACACCGGAGACCTCGCCGATGCGGGCGGCGGTGCAGGCGGAGAACCGGACGACATCACCCCAGCCCAGGTACTGGTCGTGGGAACGCTCGACGAGGGCGTTGGCCAGGTCGTCGAGGGCGTCCCAGTCGCGCAGGGCCAGGGAGCGGGGGTCGTCGAGTTCGTCCTCGACCTGCTGGTACGTCCTCTGCCAGCCGGTGATCTTGGCGGGATTGACGTCAATTATGCCGTCGCGGACGGCCTGCTCCATGACCCGGTTCAGCGGGGCGATGGAGTTCTTGACCGTCGAGCGACCGTGACCGTCGGCGATCCAGCCGTAGACGGTGCGATCGACAACACCGTTGGTGATGACAGGGACTTCAAGGTGCCCAATAGCCGGTACGACTCGCAGCCGCCAGCCTGCCCCGTAGGGGTCCATGGTCTTGGGCTCCAGGCCGCGCATGGCCAGGTCCCATTCCAACTCGCCGTATTCGGCAAGCGACATCGTCGCCACGGCGGGGCTCACGCCGCGCTGCGCGATGCGCTCCATCCGGTCAACCCAGGACTGGGCTTCGTCGTCTGTGGGCAGCATCCGCGAGCGGGAGAGGCGCTGGCCGGATTCGGGGTCGAACCATCTGACGCGGGCGCGATGGGGATTGGGGAATCCCTCACGGTATTCCACGTCCACCGACAGCTTGACGCCGATCGGCGGCATCTGCTTCTGCATCAGGCGGCCTGCGCCGGGTCAATTCGGCGGCTGTCGAGCCACTGCTGAAGGTCGAGCGCGCTGTACATCACAGCGCGCCGCGACAGCTGTACGAAAGGCGGCCCCTGCGGCGGGCGCGCGGTGCGCCACCGGCGGAGAGTGGAGGGATCGCGCTTGAGGAGCTGGGCAACTTCTTCCGTGGTGTACCAACTGGTGGTCAGGGAGTCGACCGAAGCCTCTGTGCTGGAGGCAGCGGATATGTGCGGTGTAGCGCGGTCGGGCATGGTCTTCCTGCGCTTGAACGAGGATCTGTGCAAGGCGAATTCCGCGAGAGCTTCCGATCGCTGATCGGCTGGTTCCGGCGAGACACAACACTGGGTCGACCTCGCGGAAGAGTCCACTCAAGCGGGGGCGCATTCTCTGACGGAGAACACACGCACAGGACCAGTTTCTTGACCGCAGTCGGTTGGGATAACCGGCGAATATCTGCTATAAAGCGCGCCCTGCTCCTTGGGGTGGTGACGGGTCAGCAGCAGGAGGCTTGACTGCTCTGCGCCGCTGGCTGGCGGCCTGCAGGGTGCGTGCATGGTGAGCTCGTCTGGCCACCGCCACGGCAATCAGATTGCAGGGTCGGCGTGTGCCGGGAAACAATCTTGCCTCCATCGGCCGTTAAGGCAGGCGGAGGCAAGAAGGGGTGGACGTGTCAGGTCTGAAGTTGTTCAACGTCGGGGCGGGCGGCGCGCAGGAGATTCCTGCGCGACAGGTAGAGCGCGAGCGATGCCTGCAGGAGCTGGTCGAGCAGCACATGAAGACCTTCCTCTGCGTGCGCTTCCTGGCCAGCGAGTACAGCACGGGCCCGCGACACGGCGGCCGGATCGATTCCCTCGGGCTCGACGAGAATGGCGCGCCCGTGATCATCGAGTACAAGCGCGGCCAGGACGCAGGTGTGATCAATCAGGGGCTCTTCTACCTGTCGTGGTTGATTGACCACAAGGCCGAGTTTCAGCACCTGGTCCGCGAACGCCTCGGCGCGGCCGCTGCGGCCCAGGTGCTGTGGAACGATCCCAGGCTGATTTGCATTGCCGAGGACTTCACCCGCTACGACGCCCATGCCATCGGGGAGATTCCGCGCACGGTCGACCTGGTCCGCTACCGGTACTTCGGCAAGGACCTGCTCGCGCTCGAGCCGGTCGCCTCCGTCACCGGACGGAACCGCCGGGCGCGTCCGCGCCGGGCTGTTGGTCGTTCGGGTCGGCACTCCAACGGCATGGCAGAAGAACTGAGGTCGGCCGTCGACGAGGTCTTGGCCTCTCTCGGTGATGACGTGACCCAGGTGGACCGCAAGCAATATCGGGCCTACCGGAGACTGCGGAATTTCGCTTGTGTCAGCCGTATGCACAAGCAGCACGTTCTGATCTACTTGAATACTGATCCGGGAAAGGTTGACCTTATCCCTGGATTCACTCGTGATGTGACGAATATCGGGCATCACGGTACGGGCCCCTTGAAGGTGCGTCTTCGCGCGGAGAAGGATCTCGAACGGGCTATCCCTCTTTTCCAGCTGGGATATGCTCACGCCTGATTTCTGCTAGTACCTGCGCTGGGCAGGTCGGCCAACCGTGATCAACAGCACGACCAAGCTTCCGGTAAATAGTGTGCACTACGTATGGGCGCGTAGGTGCTTCCGCAAGCTGCCCAGGTCAAGGAGGGTTCCGAAAACATCGGCTCCCTAAGGCTGTTCGGGATTGATTGGGTACGTGCCCGAAGCCCGAGCCGCGTCCCTGCTAGAGGATGTCTGGCCCTCCTGGACCCTTGAGTGCTTCGTGAACCACAGCTGATACGGACTTGCTAGTGGCGGGATCTTGCTGTGCCCACTCTATGAGTGCCCTTTTGACGTTTGGTTGACGTTCCGCCAAGATCTTGAGGATTATCTGTACAGTCCCGACGTCTTGTTCATGATCTGCCAAAATCAGTATTTTGCGTAGTTCTTCGGTTGAAAGGGATTCGTAGTCGTCGCCGGTCATCGGTGGATCACTTCCAGCATTCCATTTAATGAATGGCGGTAGGCGCCCCGCTTAGAGAAGGAAAATGGCTTCCCCGAACGCGGCACGGGCAGTTTCGCTGGCGCGCTTCTCGTATGCTTCTGCTTTCTCCGCCCAGCCCTCGCTCCCGGTTCCGGCGAGGTAGTGCGCATACGAGGCTGCTGAGTCTGCGGCTTTGGTGGCCTCGACGTACGGAGCGGGGTTCCCCTTGGCTTCGGCGATGATTCGCGTGGCTTCTTCGGCTGCTGTGGCTGCGGCGGCCGCCTCTTCAGCAATGTGGACCCATGGTCCGCCGCCGGGTAGCGTGCCGGCGCGTACAAGAGCATTAGCTGCATCCGTGGCCATTGCCGCCTCGGTTGCAGCTTGGGCGGCTCGCCTGGCCGCGTCGGCCACCGGACCGCCAGGGGGTCGCTCGATTGCGGCCGCTGCGCGGGCGCGTTGCGCCGCGCTTCGGGAACGCCTGGTCAGGGCCTCCACATTTTTGGGGTGGACCATATTGATCACCTGGCCATGGAGGAGGAGCCCGTTACCTTCATTTCGAGCGTACCGCTGAAGCAATTGACGCACCCCCGCCAGGTTTTGTGACGCTTCAACTACAACCGCAGGTAGAGCAGGAGATGCCAGCGCTTTGGTCAATTCTATTTGTGAAAACCTTTCTGCTGGCGTCAGCGTATATGCGCTGTCGGGGCGGAAACCGGGGCCGGAAGGTGTGGAGATGAGGGGCTGGGGCCTGATGGGGTGTGGTGTCGGGAGGCCCCCGGCGTGGGGTGAGTTGAAGAGTGCCGTGCGGAGGGCCGGGAAGGGCGTGCAGGTGGAGTCGGTGGTCCGTGGTGTGCCTGATGTCGACGCAGCCGTATGGCCGTGATGTCGCCGAGGGCACGGCGGGAGATCGTGATGAGCCGGTGGGGTGTGATGGTCGAGTCGGCGGCGGCGTGTTCGATGTGCTGTGCCGAGGTCGCTGCTGTGCTGATGAGTGCGTGGTCCAGGAGCTGCGCGGCCCAGTAGGCGGGGTCGTTGCCGGAGCGGGCGCATGTGGTCAGGACGGTTTCGGGCGTGGCATCGGCGAGGACTCCGCGGTGCTGGGCTTCCCAAACCACGGTGACAGGATCGATGGGCTCGCCGCGGTGATGCAGGGCGCTCAGGCAGCGGTAGAGCTGTTGGTGGAGAGGGCTGGCAAAGTCCTCCGGGGTGAGGTAGGCGCGGATGTCCCTCAGCTCGTGCGGTCGAGTCGTGACTGCGGAAAGGAAGGCTTGTTCATCGGCGTGCCGTTGGGCGTTCGGGGGAAGCTTGCGAAGCGGGGGAGGCGAGCCCCCGCGATTCGTGGCTCCTGGGTGGGCGTGCCAGTGCTCGGCCAGTTCGTCGAGGGCGCTGGCGAGAGTGTCTGCCTGCGCGCTGACCGTAGCTGCTTGGAGCCTTGAGCCTCTGGTCGAGCGCGTTGTGTCGGCGAGACGTTGGGCGTGTTCAGCGATGGACCGGCGGGTGTGGCCGGCCAGGACCATACGGCCGTAGGCGGCGGCGTGATCCGGTTGAGGGCAGATATTGACCAGAGTGTGTGCGTGTGACGGAGTGAGCCCCGGGGCTTGTTGCGTTGCGAGGGCGGTGGCCCGCTTCAGCCAGTCGAGGCCCTGATCGCTCGAGTGCCTGTCCGCCAGTGCGGGATGTCCATCGGCGGCGAGTTTGCGCATCGTCGAGTAGAGGGCGGCATGGTGGGGGAGGTAGAAGTGCCTGGCCTCCAGCCAGTTGACGGTCACGACGAGGTGGCGCGGTCGTAGGAGCAGGGCACCGAGGAGGGCCTGCTCTGCGAGCACCGTCGCTTCCATACCCGGCAGCCCTTCGAAGCCCGGGCTCATGCCGCCTTCCCGAAGTTACCCTGCTGCGGGGAGGACTTGGCGATGGCGCGGGTGGTGATGGCCTTGGAGGCGCGGGCCGAGGCCGCGGACAGATCGTCGGCGCCGGGCTCCTTGTACCAGGGACGCAGGGTGAGCATGGCGGCGCGCATGCCGGTGGCCAGGCAGATGGCGGTGCCCTTGGCGAGGGCGCGGATGGCGTCCGCGGGCAGGATCCGTTCCTGCCGCAGGGAGACCGACTTGGAGGTGCCGGAGTCGGAGGTGGAGGTGGAGACGGTTTCCACGTCGTGGTCACCGATCATTCGCGAGAGCTTGTCGGCGAAGTCCGGGTCGTCGATGCCGCTGCCGATGACCTTGATCGTGGAGGCGCTCCACATCGCGTCCATGCCCGCGTCGCCCCAGACCTTCTGGCCCTGGCGGTAGGACTGCAGGATCGTGATCGGGATGATGCCGCGCGAACCCAAGTGGCTGTACAGGTCGGGGAGATCGCTGATCTTGCAAACGTTGGCGGCCTCATCGAGGATCGCGAGGAGCGGCGGGTCGAGGCGACCGCCGGAGCGTTCGGCGTGCGCGGTGGCGGTGCGCATGACCGCGTCGGCGCAGGCGGCGATCAGTGCCGAGGCGCCGCCTCCGCCGTCCTTGGAGAGCAGGTACAGCGTGTCGCGGCCCTTGACGAAGTCGCCGGGCTGGAACTCGGGCACGTCCGGCTGGGGGGTGACCCAGGCGGCGATGTCGGCTGAGAGCAGGCAGGCGGCGTACTGGCGTGCGGTCTCGTAGATGCCGTCGCGCGTCTCGGGCGGGCCTTCGACGGTGCCCTTGAGCTGGGCGGCGACGGCGTCGAAGCGGTAGTCACGCAGCACGTCGAGCGGGGTGCGGTCGGCGGGGAAAGCCATGGCTCCCACGCGCTCAGGGCAAGCAGCTTGCGCACAAGGCGACCGACGAGTCGGCGCACCGGAACGTGCTGCACGTGCAGCCATGAGGCCCCACCCGGCGTCAAAGCCCGCTGGCCGCTGTGCGCCTCCAGCTCGGCCATCACGGCCTGGACGTGGGAGTCCAACTCCTTCCGATCGATGGGCACATCGTCGAGATCCGTCGTGGTGATCCACGCCGCCGTCCTCTGGTCCGGCAGGGCGTCTTCTGTGACGAGTGCCCACCAGCACGCCCCGTCCGCCCCCACCCGGGCGAGCGAGAGCGGGCCTACGCCGACCGGGTTCACAGCAGGCTCCCTTCGAGGAAGGGCCCGGAGTGCCGGCTCTCACCGAGGAAGTGGAGGAGGTCCTTCGGAGTGCGCGCGATCGGAGGGACCGGGGCACCGGGAGATCCATAGCCCCATTCCGCGTGGACGTAGGCGATTCCAGCCCGGCGCGCGGCTTCGTGGTCGACCGCCATGTCGCCGACGAAGGTGGCTTGCGCCGGATCAGCACAGAGATCGACGAGCGCGAGCAGCAGGGGATCGGGGGCCGGCTTGCCGCGGCCAGGGCCACCGGCTGCGCGAACCGAGCCGAACGGGCACCCGAGCTGCGCCAGCAGCGGGGCCGCACGATCCAGCGGCTTGGACGTGACGACACCGAGCAGCCACCCGCGGGCGACGAGGGCGTGGAGTACTTCCTCCACGCCGTCGAACGGCCGAGCCAGATGGGCGACGGCCTTCGACGCTTCCGAGTACGTCCGATGCACCGCCTCGGCGTCGGTCACGGCCAGGCGCCTCATGATGTCGTTGAACGGGCGGCCCAAGTGCTGCTCGTACTGTTCGAATGGCACATCGATGCGGTGGCGCTGCTGGACCGCGCGCCACGCCTTCTGCATCACCGGTCGTGTGTCGAGCAGGACTCCATCGAGGTCGAGGAGCAGCGAGCGCTGTCCGCTGCGGCGGGCCGGATCCGTGTGAGGACTCTCTATCGCGGGGCGGGGTGTCGAGGCCATGTTCTTCTCCCTGGAGACCGGGGTGGAAGTGCCGTGGTTCGAAAGGGCGTGGCGAGCCTTCGGATGTCGGCGAAGCGATGCGTGGGCGATCACTCCTCGTCCGGCAGGTCGGGCACGCTGGCCGGCCGTGGGCTCGGGAGGGCGCTGTGGTGGTGTTCGAGCCGGACGAGCTGCCCGAGCAGCCCCAGCGTGGCGACGACGCCGACCCCGTACGTCCACTTGCACACGGTGCCGACGGGGTCGTACCAGACGAGGCGGCGTCGAGGCTGTGCGCGGCCCCTCATGACGCGGTCGCCGGGTAGGGCCGCTCGAAGCCTGGCTCGGCGAGCGCGAGAGCCAGGAGGCCGCGACAGATATGGGCGAGCTCTTGGGCGTACACGCAGCGCACGACCGCGGGCCCGGTCTTCGGTTCGTTGTTCAGCCTGTCTCGCACGGCCGCGGTCATGAAGCGGATCTGGTCCTCCTGGCCGTACCGGGCCCAGCCCTTCGCCTCGATCTCGGGCAGGAGCAGCTGGATGTGGCCGCGCAGGCGCAGCAGCAGGTGGTCGACGGTGGCGGCCAGCGGCAGCCTGCCGAGGGTGGCGCGGGACCGTGCTCATGATGTCGTCGACATCGATGGGGCAATCCGCCACCTTCCTGGCCGGGGGAGCGCCCCGGCGGGTAGCGCGCAGTCGGCGACCGGCGGCTGTCTTGAGGGTTCTCATGACACGACCACCCGGCCGGACGCGGTCGGCCTCGCGGCGGATCGCGAGGCGGGCGCGAAGCCGCGGAGGAGGCGGAAACGGGGTTCGCCTAGGGCGCGCCAGCACAGGCGGCTGCCGGTGAAGGATTCGCGAGCGTGGAGCCAGCGTTGGTTGTCGATCAGGTAGCCCTGGCCGGCGTCCAGCGGGAGCCGGACCTGGTAGGTGGTGAGCGCGCTTCGGAGATCCGGCAGGTAGCTCTGCACGGTGGGGCTGAAGCGGGCGAGGCCGTCGAGCCTGAGCCGCACGGACACACGGCCATCGGGATGCTCGGTGAACACCTGCGTCGCGTGGCCGTCTCCGCCGCCGAAGAACGCCGTGCGCTCCTTGCTCAGCGCGACGATGGCTTCCCGGCGGCGTGCCGCGATGTCCGTGTAGACCGCGCGGCCGTCGGTGAGCAGACAGTCGCCGCCGTAGTGGGCGGGCGTGCCGCAGACCAGCAGCATGAGCCGGGGCGGCTTGGGGACGCCGGAGCGCTCGGTGTGCGGGGTGAGTTCGCCGTTGCTGAAACCCCCGTATCCGGCAAGGTGCGTGTGGCGGCGGGTGTCGCGGAGGGTGGTGAGCCCGTCGGGATCGCTGTCGCGGTGAGGGGTGATGTCCATGATCCGGGAGGCGAACTCGCGGACAATGGTGCGGGAGGTGAAGCCGCTGACTGTGATCATCCCGATGTCGCGTAACCGCTCGCGGACCATCTCTTCGGCCCGCGACGACTGAATGTCGACGTAGTGGGCCGTGTACGGCTTCGCCTCGCGCATCAGTGCGCTCCTCTCCTCGGGGACGGTGCGGCCAGGGTCGACTCGGACCGGCGGCGTGGTACAGCGACGGATTGTCGACTCGGACAATTCGCTTATAGCGGTGGCCTGTTGCTTGACCCGTGCTATGTTCCGCACGCCCCGAGGAACGGCGACGCACGAAGGACAGCGATGACCTATACGCCCCCGGCCTGGCCCGTCTCTGTCAAGGCCGTTGCCCTCGACATCCACCAGCGCGTGCTGCTGCTCAAGAACGAACGCGCGGAGTGGGAACTGCCCGGTGGTCGCCTCGAGCACGACGACGACAGCCCGGAGACGACGGTCGAGCGGGAGCTGCTGGAAGAGACCGGCTGGGAGGTGAAGACCGGGCCGATCATCGACGGCGGCGTGTGGATCTACGAGCCGATCCCCGGCCGACGTGTGCTGATCGTGACGTACGGCTGCACGGTGCTCACCCCGGATCGCGCGCCGGTTATCAGCCATGAGCACAAGAGCATCGGGCTCTTCACTGCCGACGAGGTTCCAGGGCTGAACATGCCCGATGGCTACAAGCGCGCCATCGCCACCTGGTACGGGCAGCGGCAGCGCTGACCGGCCGCCGGGAGGTGCGACGTGATGCCGCCGGCGCCCCGCCCCGCCGCCCGCCATGTGCTCTGGCACTGGGCGACCCCGCAGGCCGAGGCCGTCCTCGCCAGCCGCGACCTGGGGACGATCCTGCGGTTCCACCGGGCCGTGCACCGACTCACCCAGACCGAGCTCGGCGAGGCCCTGGGCTACGACAAGACGTACGTCTCGGCCCTGGAGCTCGGCAAACGCCCGCTGGAAGACGTCGGCTCCCGCCGCCGTATCGCGGAACGGCTCGGCCTGCCGCCGCACGTCCTCGGCGTGACCGACGTCGCCGACACCGACCACCGGGCCATGGTGCAGTTCGGTGAGTCGACCGTCCGGCTCGCCGAGATCGCCCGCCAGTCCGGCCACGCCTCCGAAGCCGTCGCCGAACTCTGGCCGCTCGTCGCACGCCTGGAAGCCCGCGTCGAAGACGGGCACAGCGAACGTGACGTCGTACGGCTCCTCGCCCGCGCCCGCGTCGGCCTCGGAGTCGCCCTCGGCAACGTGCTCCCCGAAGAGCGCCTGGCCACTGCGGCGCGCTGGACCGCCCGCAGCCTGGAAGCGGCCCGCCACCTCGGCGACGACCCGGCGCTGCTCTCCGGCATCCTGCGCATGCATGGCAACGAACTGCGCAAGGCCCGTCTCACCGGCGCCGCTGTCGAACGCCTGCGCCACGCAGCCGCCATCGCGCCCACTTCCGACGACCGCGCTGCCGTCCTGCCGCTCCTGGCCCGTGCCGCCGGCGCTCTCGGCGACCAGGAGCTGTTCGACACGGTGATGCGCGAGACCGACAGCCTTCTCGACGGGGCTGCGCACACCTCGTTGTTCAATCCCTACTCGCTCCACGAGATCCGCCTGCGCGGGCTCCTGGCCACGGGCCGTGCACCGGCAGCGATACGGCTTGTCGAGGAACGGCCGGCGCTCACGACCAGGGTGGCGCCGCAGTGGCGGGTGATCGAGCTGGTCACCGTCGCCCAGGTCCGTCTCATCGGCGGGGACCGGGCGGGGGCGGCCGAGGCCCTGGACGTGGCGCTGGGCGAAGCGGTGGTCCAGCGGCTGCCGCACCAGTTGCAGCGCATGATGCGCGCCGCCGGTCAGCGGCTGCCGGACATCCGGGCCGCCGCGGGTGAGGCGCTGGACCGGATGCGACAGGAGATGGCCGCGTAGGACCGCGGCCGCGAGCCCGCTCACTGGGTCTGCCCGGGGCCGAGATCGGGGAACGGGACCGCGCGGGCGAGGTCGTAGTAGACCTCGAAGTCGTGGGCGGGCCAGGTCGTCGCATCGCCGTGCGCTTTCCGGTAACGGGCCCCGACGGGGGATTCGGCGGGGATCTCGAGCTTCTGGTCCGGGTGGGCGGCGGGTCCGGACATGGCCGTGCCAGGAAAAACGGGCATGGGGAGGCTCCAGCCTGAGCGGTCTGCGCGTTGTGTACGGGGGATGGAAAGCGTTGCCCAAAACCGGGGAGAATCATGGTCGTTGGGCCATGTGCCTGGGCACGGATACTGCACTTCGCCGCCTCGTCGGTGAAAGCAGCGGATGCGTACGGTCCCCGGGTGTACGCATCAACGGCGTGGACGATTGAGGAGACGCGATGCCGCAGCCGCCGAAGCCACTGAACCCGACCGGTTCGGTCAGAGAACGGTTCGGTGCCCACCTCCGCCACTGGCGCATGGTCCGGGACCTGTCACAGACCCAGCTCGGCGCCCTGGTTCACGTCAGCGGCAATCAGATCGGCAAGATCGAAAAGGGTGAGCGGATATGCCGGGTACAGCTGGCGCGTCTTCTCGACGCCGCGCTCGACACAGGCGGAATCCTGGAGTGGATGTGTCCCTACGTCGAAGCCGAAGCGGACAACGGCCGGCGCGATGCGTACAAGACCAAGGACGGGACAGACTCCGGCCGTATGGGTGTTCCCGAGGCGGTCATGCTGTCACTCGACGATGACACGCTGAGTGACAACTGGAGTGACGTGCGACGCCGTTCCTTCCTCACCGCTGGGGGTGCGACCGCGATAGCGGCCTCTCCCTTCTCCCACCTGCTCGCCCCCACCGAGCCCGCGCAGCTCCCGGCCGTCGTACGCCTCCAGGACATCGAGCAGATCCAGGACGCCGCGAACGTGGTCTCCGGCTGGGACAACGCCTACGGCGGGGGCGGCATCGTCCGCCAAGTGGCCACGGCACAGCTGAAATGGGCCTCTGCCCTCCTCGAGTGCCGCTGCCCGGAGGAGATCCGGCCTCAGCTGTTCGCCGCCGCCGCGCGGCTGGGCATGGTCGTCGGCGCCACCGACTTCGATGCGTACGCCCACGACGACGCCCGCCGCGTGTTCGCCTTCGCCGCCGCCTGCGCCGAGGAAGCCGGGGAATGGCACCTGCGTGCGAAGATCTACAGCTTCCGGGCCCGGCAGGCCATCTGGCTCGGCGACGGAGACACCGGCTTGACCCATGCCGAGCTCGGCCTCGCCCGCTCCGACCGGCTGACCGCCACCGAGCACGCCATGCTCCACACCGCCCGGGCCCGCGCCTACGCCAAGCTCGGCGAGACCGAGGCCGCGCTCAAGGCGATCGGTCAAGCCGACGACGCCTTCGCCTGCCGCGACCCCGCCGTCGACCCTGCGTGGATGGCCTACTACGACGAAGCCCAGCACCAGGGCGACACCGGCCACGCCCTGTACGACCTGGCCCTCGCAGGCCACCACCATCCGGCGGCCGTGGAACGCTTCAACGCCGCCGTGAAGCTCCACACGGATGCCTATGTACGGTCACGGGCCATGTCCCGGACGAAGCTCGCCGCCCTGCACATGGCCGTCGGGGATCCGCGTGAGGCCGTCGCCATGGGAGTGCTGGCCCTTGAGGATGTCGGGCAGATGCGTTCCCGTCGGGCGGCGGACGGGCTGCGCGAACTCGCGACCCTCGGATACCGACACCGCGCCATCCCGGAGGTCACGGAGCTTCGTGAGCGCATCAAGAAAACGATCAACGCGTGAGCACCGTGGCCGCACAGTCCCGCGGTGTCCTCAGAGCCGCCTGCCGCCAGGTCGGACTCCCTGATGAAGGGGCCCAGCCGATACGAATCGCCGGTAATGCGATCTGGCGGCTCCCAGGTGGGATCGTCGCCCGCATCGGTCGCCCCGATGGCCGGGAGATCGCGGAACGAGAACTGGCCGTGGCGCGCTGGCTCACCGACAACGGCGTCCGCACCGTCCGTCCGGCGATCGCCGACCGCCCCGTCCTCGTCGACGGTCGGCCGGTGACGTTCTGGGACGAGCTCCCACCTCATCGGCCGGGGACCGCCGCTGACGTCGCCCGGCTGCTGAAGCAGATACATCAGCTCACCCCGCCGGCCTCCCTCACCCTGCCGCCGCTCGAACCCCTCACCAAGCCCATGCGCCGTATCGCCGAGGCCGGCCTCCTCACCACCGATGACCGCCGCTGGCTCCAGGACCACGCCGGCCAGCTCGCCGCTGACTTCGCCGGCCTCCCGGCCGGCCTGCCGCTGTGCGCTCTGCACGGCGACGCCTGGGACGGCAACGTCGCCGTCGATGCCGACGGCGCCGCCTACCTCCTCGACCTGGAGAACACCTGCTACGGACCACCGGAATGGGACCTCGTCTCCACTGCGGTGAAGCACCTCACGACCGCCACCGTCACGGCAGCCGCATACGAGGACTTCTGCTCGACTTACGGCATGGACGTCACCTCATGGCCCGGGTATCCGGTCCTGGCGGGCATCCGGGAACTGCGCATGGTCACCTTCGCCCTCCAGATCGCCGACGAACACCCACATGCCCGCGCCGAGGCACAACACCGGGTCGACTGCCTGCGCGGCCGAAAGGGCCCACGCCCGTGGACCTGGACGGCAGTACCGTGATCCGGCAGGGCCGATGTGAGCCGGGGCAGGCGGGGGGGGGGCTCTGCCGTTGAGGGCAGACGCCCGTGGGGGTGGGCGCCTTGCTGGAGACCTAACGACATCGGTCACTCGGGTGCCAAGGCCACCTGGCACAACCTCGAAAGCCCGGGCCGCGCCCGGTAAGGACAGGTGCCTGGCGGCAGTGCCGCTTCGCCCGCAGAGACCGGCGTCCGGGAACAGGGCTGACCGGCCCATGCCGTGACCGTCCTGAGGAGGGAGGATGGGAAGAGAGTCGGCGTCGCTGCCGGAAACTCGCCGGAAGGGAGATTTCCATGACCGCAGCTCCCATCCTGGACAGCGCCCGAGTGGCGGAGCTCGTCGGTGAGGCGGTGACCGCGCCCTCGATGCACAACGCGCAGCCATGGCGTTTTCGCTATTCGCGAGGAGATGGAACATTCCGCCTGTATGCGGACCCCGAGCGGAACATGCCGCACTCCGACCCCGACGGCAGGGCCCTGCATATCGGCTGCGGAGCCGCCTTGTTCAACCTGCGCGTCGCACTCGCGGCGGCCGGCCTCCACGCAGATGCCGTGCTTTTGCCCGATGCGGAGGACGCCACTTTGCTGGCCTCGGTACGCACGACGGCTTCGGACGGCGGTGACGATACGGGGCTGAGATTGTTGGAGCCAGCGGTCCGGCAACGGCATACCAGCCGGTACCCGTTTGCCGAGGAGGCGATTCCCGAGAATGTGCGTACTGCCTTGATCGACGCAGCTCAACAGGAGGGCGCCGTTCTGTCCTTTCCCGAATCCTGGCAGGCGCGGTGGATGGAGGAGCTCGCCGAGGAAGCCGAGGCGCGCAATCTCACCGACCGTGGCAGTGAGCAGGACCTCGCCCGGTGGACGCGGATCGGCGCTGACGGGGCCGACACGGCGACCGACGGCGTTCCGGAGTACGCCTTCGGGCCCCGCAAGCATGGTGGGCGCGCGCCGATGCGGGACTTCTCCGGCGGGCAACCGGTGGCCGACCGGGGTACGACACCCTTCGAGGGCACCCCGCACCTCGCCGTCGTGAGTACTGATGATGATCAGCCGGTGCAATGGCTGCGTGCGGGTCAGGCCATGGAGCGTGTGCTGCTTCTCGCCACTCTCCAGGGCCTGGCCACCTCGTTCTCCACCCAGGCCCTGGAGTGGCCGGACCTGCGCTGGCCGCTGCGTGATCCTGTGACCGGGACGGGGTGTGTGCAGATGATCCTGCGCCTCGGATACGGACCGCAAGGCCCCGCTACTCCGCGTCGCCCTGTGCGTGAGGTCCTGGCCATCGAGGACTAAGCCCCGCGGCCGCGCTGGGCCCGACAGCTCCGGTGGCCGCCCCGTCCGGGTGGATCCAGGCTGGAGATGGCGAGTCGCACACCGGGCCCGCTGACGCGAAAGGGCAAGTGACGGAGGTGGCCGTCATGGATCAGGCGCCGATCACGGTGGGGCTCGACGGTTCCCCCGAGAGCCTGGCTGCCGCTTTGTGGGCGTCGGACGAGGCCGAGCGCCGAGGACTCGGGCTGCGCCTTCTGCATGCGTGGATACTGCTGGCGGGCGAGCCCTCGACGGGGCTGCCGCCGGGCGAGGACCAGAATTACTGGGCGAAGCGCATCGTGCGTGCTGCTGCGACAGCCGTGTACGAGCGGCACCACGACCTCTCCGTGACCGAGGACCTGGTGGCGGAAGAGCCCGAGACCGCCCTGCTGCGGGCGGCCGAGGAATCGACGATGGTGGTGCTGGGCTCCCGCGGGCTGGACCGCCTGGCGAGCTTCTTCCTGGGCGACATCAGCCTCCA
Source organism: Streptomyces sp. NPDC008001 (assembly GCF_042958085.1). NCBI lineage: Bacteria > Bacillati > Actinomycetota > Actinomycetes > Kitasatosporales > Streptomycetaceae > Streptomyces > Streptomyces sp. NPDC008001. The sequence continues at coordinate 144,454 of NZ_JBIBIZ010000007.1, forward strand.
GGTCGCGGGGAGGGCCGAGCGGCCGGTGGTCCTGGTCCGGGCGACCGGAACCGGTGGACAGCCGGCACCTACCGCCGGCGGTGCCGACGTGGTCGCCGGCGTCAGCCTGCACGGTCCGTGCGACAGCGTGCTGGAATTCGCCTTCGAGACCGCTGCGGCACGTGACGCGTCGCTCCGGGTCCTCCACGGGTGTCCGTTGCCGGTGCAGGCGTACGCACCGTGGGGAGTCGATCCCGACGTGGCGGGCGAGATCAGCAAGGAGGCCGAGGAGAGGCTCTCAGCTGCCGTACGGCCGTGGCGCGATCGCTATCCCCGAGTTGCGGTGGCCAGCACGGTGAGGCTGGGCAGTGCCGCCCGCGCTGCTCTGGAGGCCGCGGACGGCGCCGCTCTGCTGGTGGTCGGCAGGCGTCGGCATCACCCGCCGGTGGCGCCACGCCTCGGGAACGTGGCCCAGGCGTGCGTGCACCATGCGGCCTGCCCGGTCGCCGTGGTGCCGCACGACTGAGGCCGTGCTGATGACGAGGCCCCCGGTCACGGGGGAGGCAGGCCACCGCGCCGGCGGCCGCGTTGACGGCGGGCCGCCGCGGCGCCCGGCTCCTTGAGCAGAGCGGAAGCGAGGCCGTTGATGGGGGAGTGGACCTGGGGGTACGAGGGGTACGACCCGGCGACGGAGCCGTTGCGGGAGGCGCTCCACACGCTCGGCAACGGCTACTTCGCCACCCGGGGCGCCGCCCCCGAGAGCCGGGGCGGGCTGGTCCACTGCCCGGGAACGTACGTCGCCGGATGCTACGACCGGCTCGTCTCGTCGGTCGCGGGCCGGCAGGTCGAGAACGAGGACATCGTCAACCTGCCGAACTGGCTGCTCCTGCGCTTCCGGCTGCTGTCCGACGACGGCTCGGCGGGCCCGTGGTTCACACCCGACACCTGCGAGGTCGCGGACTACCGGCAGGTGCTCGACATCCGTCAGGGAACGCTGACCCGGACCTTCCGATATCGGGCCGGCGGCGGCCGGATGGTGCGGGTGGAGCAGTGCCGGCTGGTCCACATGGGGGAGCCACACCTCGCGGCATTGCGGACGGTCTTCACGGCCGAGGGCCGGACCGGACGGATCGAGGTGGAAGCCGGACTGGACGGGAACGTGGTCAACGCCAACGTGCACCGCTACAAGGCCCTCGAACGCCGCCACCTGACCGGCGTTCAGGTCGGCGTAGTGGAGCCGGGGACCGTATGGCTGCGCTGCCGTACGAGGACGTCCGACATCGGTGTCGGTATGGCCCAGCGTGTGGACGTCGACGGTCTGGCACCGGCGCCGGTCTCGCTCACGGCGGCGGGCCACCAGGCAGCGCACCGCTTCGCGTTCGTCCTGCCGGAGGACGAGCCCGTGACGGTGACCAAGACCGTCGCGCTGCACACGTCCCGGGACACCGCCATCGGTGATCCCGTCGGTGCCGCCGTGGAACGCGTCGCCGACGCACCGGACTTCACCGAGCTGCTGCGCTCGCATGCTGTCGTGTGGGAACAGCTGTGGGGGCAGGCGGAGCTCGACGTCCCCGGTGAGGCGGGCCGGGTGCTGCGCCTGCACCTCTTCCATGTCCTGCAGACCCTCTCCCCGCACACCGCCGACCTGGACGTGGGCGTGCCGGCACGCGGGCTGCACGGGGAGGCGTACCGGGGACACGTCTTCTGGGACGAGCTGTTCGTCCTGCCCTACCTCGACCTGCACTTCCCCGAGGTCTCCCGGGCCCTGCTGAACTACCGCCACCGCCGTCTGCCGCAGGCCGTGCGGGCGGCCCGGCAGGCGGGCCGGGCCGGCGCCATGTACCCGTGGCAGAGCGGCAGTAACGGCCGCGAGGAGAGCCAGCTGCTGCACCTCAACCCGCGCTCCGGCCGCTGGCTGCCCGACCACAGCCGGCTCCAGCGGCATGTGGGCTCGGCGGTCGCGTACAACGTGTGGCAGTACTGTCAGGCCACCTGCGATACGGAGTATCTGTACGGCAGGGGCGCGGACATGCTGCTGGAGATCGCCCGGTTCTGGGCGAGCAGCGCCGTCCTCGACCCCGCGAGTGGCCAGTACCACATCCGGGGAGTCGTCGGCCCGGACGAGTACCACGATGCCTACCCCGGCGCCGTCCGGCCCGGCATCGACGACAACGCGTACACCAACATCACCGCCGCCTGGGTCCTCACCCGTGCCCTCGACCTGACACGCAGCCTGCCGGCCCGGCGTCGGCAGCAGCTCCTCGAACGCGGCCGTCTCGACCTCGGTCAACTTCCGCTGTGGGAGGACGTCTCCCGGCGCCTGGTCGTGCCGTTCCACCAGGACGTCATCAGCCAGTTCGACGGCTACGGCGACCTGGCTGAACTGGACTGGAAGCGCTACCGGGAACGCTACGGCGACATCCGCAGGCTGGACCGCATCCTCGAAGCGGAAGGCGACACGGTCAACCGGTACCAGGTCTCCAAGCAGGCAGACGTGCTGATGCTCGGCTACCTCTTCTCACCGAAGGAGCTCGCATCACTGTTCGAGCGCCTTGGCTACGGGCTCACGGACGAGCTGTGGCAGCGCACCGTCGACCACTACCTGCGGCGCACCAGCCACGGCTCCACCCTCAGCGAGGTCGTCCACAGCTGGGTGCTGGCCCGCGCCCGCCGCGGCGACGCCTGGCGGTACTTCCACAAGGCACTCGAAAGCGACGTTGCCGACCTCCAGGGCGGCACCACGCCCGAGGGCATCCACCTCGGTGCCATGGCCGGCACCCTCGATCTCGTTCAGCGCGGCCTGACGGGATTGGAAACCCGCGAGGACGCCTTGTGGCTGGACCCGGTGGAGCTGCCGGAACTTTCGGAGTTCGGCTTCACCCTGCGCTACCGCGGGCACTGGGGCATCGGCGTACGCGTGCGGAGCGACGAGCTGACGGTCAGCGTGCCGGACTCGGAGGAGTCGGCGGTCAGGATCGTCCTGCCGGGCCGCTCGCTCACCGTCTCTCCGGGTGACTGCACATCACTGAAACTGGCCGGAACGAAGAGCGGTTGACCGTCTCACCCGGTATGGATGGTGCGCCCCGTCACCTGCCCGGGCCGGATACGGACCCACAAGTCTCGCTTCCCACCGGCCCAGGGCTGGGCGCCCGGCTGGGTGGCGAGGTCCTCGGCCGTGCCGGCGTCGGTGATGCGCTCGGCTGTTCCCGTGATGAGGACGCTCCAGCCGCGGCTGAGCTGTTCGTCGATGTGATCGACCTCGAAGGCGAGCTGATCCCCGTCGCCCGGAGCCGCGGAGCCTTCCGGATCCGTCCGGTAGACGACGCTGTGACCGTCGACCAGGAAGTTCACGGGCAGCACGACCGGGGCCTCCCCGGTCGACAGGCCGACCCTGCCAATGCCGTGGGTGCCGAGCCGTCGCCAGCACTCGTCCTCGGGCAGCCGGGCCAGCAGGGGATGGGGGACGGCCCCTCGCCGACCGGGCGCGGCTTCCCGTGGGCCCCCGACGAGCTCGTCGTAGGGCATCTCCAGGGCGGCGGCGAGCCGCATGAGCGCAGCGGGGTCGAAATCGCCGCTGAACGTCTCCAGCTGGTTCAGGTAGGCCGACGACATGCCGGCGCGGTGTGCCAGCTCCTCGCGGGTCAGCCCGAGCTGCCGGCGCCGGACGGTGCAGCGCGCGGCCACCGTGTCCTCGTGCTCCTCTGGCGGTGGTCCCCCGGGGCCGCCCGGAGCCGGCCCGTCGGTGTGCATCTTTTGACCTCCTGGGGCTCCTGAGCCGTCCCCGCCTCCCAGGGGATCAGAGGCCGGGCAGTCATGCCAGCTCTGCACCGCCGATCGGGAGGGTAGGGGCAGGGAGCCTCGTGTGGAGGTCAGCCAGTGGAGGTATCAAGGTGGAGGTCGACATCGACGACGCCTTCCACGGCCCTCACCAGGCGGGCTACAAGTGGGGCAATCGTCGCGTCGGGCAGCCGGCCCGAGAGAGCGACGACACCTTCCTCCACCCGGACTTCGACGCTGGGGCGCCGGTGTGGGAAGAGGTGGGCCACGATCTCGTCGCGGACCTCTTCGGCAATGTCCTCGTCGCTGCGGAGGTAGATCTTGAGGATGTCGGCCCGGCTGACGATGCCGACCAGCTTGCCTTCGGCGTCGACTACGGGCAGGCGCTTTACGCCCTTGAGGGCCATCGTGCGGGCGGCTTCGGCGATGGTGGCGTCGGCGTGCACAGTGATGGCCGGGGTGCTCATCAGGTCCTCCGCCGTCCTCGCCCCGGCTTTCGCCAGTTCCGCGAGTTCCTCGGGACGGGCGGCGTCCGGCGGTTCGCGGCCCTTGTACTCCTCCTTTGCCAGGAGGTCCGCCTCGGAGACGACGCCGATGACCCGGCCTTCGCCCGCCAGGACGGGCATGGCGCTGACCTTCCACTCCGCGAGCGTTTTGGCGATTTCCTTGTAGGACGCCGTTTGGCTGACGGCCACGACGGTGTGGCTCATCACGTCGTCTACGGTGCGCCGCGTGTCACGCACGGCTGTCACCTTCCGGGAAGCCACCTCCGGTGTCGTCGCCCGTATAGGTCAGGCGCTGGTGGACCGAGACAACACCGTCGACGGAGCGGCACAGACGTTCGATGAGCGGGATCGTGCTGCGGGCCTCGACGTTGCCGGTCAGGGTGACCTGTCCTTCGGACACCTCGACTCTCACGGCCGAGGGCGCCAGGCCCACGGTGTGTTCCAGCAGGTCGCGCTCGATCTCGGAGCGGATGGCAGAGTCGTCACGCAGGAAGACCCGCAGGACGTCCGCGCGGCTGACGATGCCGACGAGCTTGTCGGTTTCGTCGACCACAGGCAGACGCTTGACGTTCTGCGTGGCCATCAGCCGGGCGGTCTCCACCACGTTCCACTCCGGCCGGGCGCACACCGCGGGGGCGGACATCAGCTCCTCGGCTCGGGCGCCCTCGGCCTTGGCCCGTTCCCAGGCCTCGAGGTTCGGTACGGGGACGTGGCCGAAGGGGTCGGGCTGATCGGCCGCCTTGCGCATGAGATCGGCCTCGGAGACGACCCCCACCACCCGGCCGTTCGGGTCGACGACCGGCACGGCGGTCACGTCGTTCTCGGCGAGCTCCTTGACGATCTCCTTGAACGGCGTGTCCGGACGCACCCGCACCACGTTGCGGGTCATGAGCTCGTCGACCGTGCGGTGCTGCAACATGATCCTCGGGTCCCTTCCGGAACGTGCAAGATGCCCCTGTCTATGTGTTTATGTCAGCTGTGCGGTACCACCGCCACCGGACAGCCGGTGTGGTGGACCGCGGCGTGTGTCACCGGGCCAATATGGGCACCGAAGGCCGGCCGGTGCATACGGCGGCCGACAACCAGCAGCTGAGCGTCCTTGCCTGCCTCGACCACACGCTGGGCGGCCGGCCCGGCCGTCAGCCACTCCTCCACCTCGACGTCAGGCCACCGCTCCCGCCACGAGGTCAGCAAGCCGGTGAGAAAGCTCCCATCAGATTCGCCCTCGTTTTCGTCACCGATCGCCGCCTCCGGCCGCCGGACGTGGACCACACGCAGCACGGCGCCGCCGGCCGCCGCGGCCGGGAAGACGAACTCCAGCAGCGGATCGTACGAACCGTCCCGCCCGACCCCGACGACGATGGGGCCGTCGGCCCCGGCCGCGGGCGGCTCCCATCCGGCACGGACCAGCACCACTGGTACGGCCGCATGGGCGATCACCGCCAGGCTCACCGAACCCAGCAGCCAGCCCTCGAATCCGCCCAGCCCGCGCGACCCCAGCACCAGCAGCTCGGCCTCCCGGGCCGCATCGAGCAGGGCCTTCGCCGGCAGCTCGTCGACCTCCTCGGCATCGACCCGCAGGCCCGGACGAGCCGAGGTCAGCCCTTGCAGGGCCCCCTCAATCCGGCTCCGCGCCCACTCCTGCTGGGCGGAAACACCGGCGGAGAACTGCTGGTTGCTCGTCCTCCACTCCAGCGCGTGCAGGATGCGAAGGGCAGTGCCCCGCGTCACTGCCTCACGCGCGGCCCACGTCACGGCGCTCAGGCTCTCGTCCGAACCGTCAACGCCCACGACAACCGGTCGTACCACGGCGACCACCTCTCATGCCTGCTCGGCTTCCGCCACGTGCCGCTTCACCGGAACGAAGCTGTCGGGGGCCACCGAGATGGAGTCGATCCCCGCCCTGACCAGGAACGCGGCGAAATCCGGGTCGTCGCTCGGCCGCTGGCCGCACAATCCGACGGGGCGGCCTGCGGCGTGGGCGGCCGAGATCAGGGTCTCGATGCTTCGCGTCACGGCGCGATCCGTCTCGTCGAAGACGCCGGCCAGCTCGGCCGAGTCACGGTCGACACCCAAGGTGAGCTGGGTGAGGTCGTTGCTGCCGATGGAGAAGCCGTCGAAGCGCTCGGCGAAGTCGCGAGCCAGGAGGATGTTGGAGGGGATCTCCGCCATGACGTACACCTGAAGCCCGTGTTCCCTGCGCCGCAGCCCTTCCTGCCCCATGACCTCCAGGACGCGGTCCGCCTCGGCCAAGGTGCGGCAGAAAGGAATCATCACCACGACGTTCGTCAGGCCGAACTCCTCGCGCACCCGCCGGATCGCCCGGCACTCGAGTGCGAAGCCGTCGCGGTAGCCCTCGCTGTAGTAGCGGCTCGCACCCCGCCACCCGATCATCGGGTTCGCCTCGGCCGGCTCGAAGGGACGACCGCCGACCAGCTTCGCGTACTCGTTGGTCTTGAAGTCGCTGGTGCGCAGGATCACCGGGGCCGGCCAGCGCGAGGCGGCGATGGTGGCCACTCCCCGCGCGAGGCGGTCGACGAAGTACTCGGTGCGGTCGGCGTACCCGCCGGTCAGCTCGTCGACGGCTCGCCGCTCCTTGGCGGAGAGCCGGTCGGGCCGGAGCAGTGCCATGGGGTGGACCTTGACCTGGTGGGCCACCATGAACTCCATACGGGCCAGCCCGACGCCGTCCGCCGGCAGCTGCCACCAGCGGAAGGCCGCGGCCGGGTCGGCGAGGTTCAGCATCACCCGCGTACGCGTCGGGGGTAGTCCGGTCAGGCCGACGTCTTCCTCCTCGTAGCCGACCAGGCCCGTGTAGATGTGGCCCTCCGAGCCCTCGGCGCAGGAGACGGTGACGGGGTGGCCATCGGCCAGGACGGCCGTGGCGTTGCCGGTGCCGACGACCGCTGGGACGCCGAGTTCACGGCTGACGATGGCGGCGTGCGAGGTGCGCCCGCCGTGGTCGGTGACGATGGCCGCCGCCCGCTTCATCAGGGGCTCCCAGTCGGGGTCGGTCACGGAGGTCACCAGCACGGAGCCGGTGGGGAAGCGATCCAGCCCCACGGGGGACGCGAGCGCGCACACCGGGCCGGCGCCCACCGCCTCGCCCACGGCCACGCCGGTGGCCAGGCACTCGCCGGTGCCGGTGAGCCGGTAGCGACGCAGCACAGCCGAAGTGCGCCGGGACCGTACCGTCTCGGGGCGGGCCTGGACGACGAACATCTCGCCGGTGCGGCCGTCCTTCGCCCACTCCAGGTCCATGGGGGTGCCGTAGTGCCGCCCCACCGCCAACGCCCACTCGGCGAGGCGCCGCGCCTCGCCGTCGTCGAGCACGCGCGCCGTACGTTCCGCGGGGGCGGTGTCCACCGTGCGGGTGAGTCCGCCCTCGGCATAGACGACCTTGGCGTGCTTGCCGCCGGTCGCCACCCGGATGACCGGGTTCAGGGCCGGGTCCTTGAGCAGCGGCTTGAAGACCACGTACTCGTCGGGGTCGACCTGCCCGCTCACCACGCTCTCGCCGAGCCCCCACGCCGCGTTGATCACTACGGCCTCGGGGAATCCGGTCTCGGTGTCGAGGGTGAACATCACCCCCGCGCCGCCGAGGTCGGAGCGGACCATCAGCTGCACGCCCACCGACAGGGCCACGGACAGCTGGTCGAACCCCATGCGCTCCCGGTAGTCGATCGCCCGGTCCGTGAACAGGGAGGCGTAGCAGCGGTGACAGGCGTCCAGCAGCGCCTCCGGGCCACGGACGTTGAGGAAGGTCTCCTGCTGCCCGGCGAAGCTCGCCTCGGGCAGGTCCTCGGCGGTCGCGCTGCTGCGCACGGCGACATCGGGATCGGTACGCCCGGCCTCGTGAGCGAGCCGGGCGTACGCCTGAGTGATCTCTTCTTGCAGGGCCGCCGGCAGGGGCGTGGCCAGGATGCCGGCGCGGATCGCAGCTCCTACGTCCGAGAGCGCGTCCCCTGCCGCCAAGCGGGCCAGGTGCCCGGCGATCCGGTCGCCCACGGCATCGGCCCGCAGGAACTCGCGGTAGGCGTCGGCGGTGGTGGCGAAGCCGTCGGGCACGTTCACCTCGGCGGGAGAGAGGTGCCGGATGAGCTCGCCCAGTGAGGCGTTCTTGCCGCCCACCACGGACACGTCCGAGCGACCGAGCTCGGAGAAGGGGATGACGCGTCCGCCGATGGACATCGCGCTCCTAGTCAGGTGCGGGCGCCGCCCAGTTCTTGGGCGGCGACGCTGACGGGAGGGCCCATCCGCTTCTCGCGGATCCGGATTGCGCGGTGCACGGCCGCGAGCCGCTTCCCCGCGTCCCCTGCGAGGTCCTCCCGCCACTTCCATCACACCACGCCCAGAGGTGCCCCGCCATAGCGGTGACCTGCGTGTTTGTCAGCGTGTCGTGCGGCCCGGGGCTTTTTGGAGGAGTCGGCTCGGACGCCGCCTTCACGCTTTCGGACGGCCCGGCCGACGGCCGGGGCCGAAGGCCGGGATCATGGGATCGACGAGGCCGGCCAGGGGAGCGCGAGCATGGTGGGAGTCATCGCCTACGGCGTGACCGCCGACGAGCGACCGCTGCTGGAACGGGCACTGGGCCTGGAATACGACCTGCGGTGTCTCGACCTGATCCTCAACTGGGACACGGTCGCGACGGCCGCGGGGCGGGACGTGGTGTGCAGCAGTGTCAACGACGTCCTGGACGGCGAGGTCCTACGGGTACTCGCGGCCGGTGGGACCCGGTTGATCACGCAGCGGGCCACCGGTTACAACAACATCGACCTGGCGGCGGCGCGGGCGCTGGGGCTGACAGTGGCGCGGGTGTCGTGGTACTCGCCGTACGCCGTGGCGGAGTTCGCCTGGGCGCTGGCTCTGGCGGTCAACCGCAGGATCCCGCGGGCGGTTTCCCGCACGCGGGACTTCGACTTCCGGCTTGACGGGCTCATGGGTCGCGACTTCCATGGCCGGACCGCCGGCATCCTGGGCACGGGCAAGATCGGCACGGCCTTCGCCCGCATCGCCTCCGGCTTCGGCATGCGACTGCTCGGATACGACGTTGCACCCAGTGACGAATGCCGCGCACTGGGCGTGGAGTACGTGGAACGCGACCGGCTCTTCGCGGAATCGGACCTGCTCAGCCTGCACGCACCGCTCGTGCCCGGCACCTACCACGTGGTCGACGCAGCGGCGCTGGCCCTGATGAAGGACGACGCCATCCTGATCAACACCAGCAGGGGCGGGCTCGTCGACGCCCATGCGCTGGTCGAGACCCTGCTCGCGGGAAGGCTGCTCGGCGTGGGTCTGGACGTGTACGAGGAGGAGGCCGGCGTCTTCTTCTTCGACAAGTCGCTGGAGGTGATGGCGGACGATACCCTCGCCCGGCTGATGACCTTCGGCAACGTCCTGGTCACCTCCCACCAGGGCTACTTCAGCCGCGACGCCGTGCAGCAGATCGTCGAGGCGACCGCCGCGAACATCGCTGATCACCTGGCTGGGCGGCTCGGCGAGAACACCCTCGTCGGGCCGGGCACGGGCGAAGCGGGCTGATCAGTGCCCTAGGTGGTGCGTCGGCTGGCCGACACAACCCCGTCACGTGTCACTGTCCGGCATTACCCGGTGGCGAGCCGCGCAGAGTGGCCAGGCGCCGCGCGTACTCCTCCTCGTCGATCTCGCCGCGGGCGTAGCGCTCGGCGAGGATCTGCTCGGCGTTCGTGGGAGCCTGACCCCTCCGCCAGTCGGGGTACGGACCGCCTCGGGACGGACGGGCGAGCGCTCGGAAGAGCAGGACGGCCGCCGCGATGATCAGCACCCAGAACAAGATCATGCTCATGGTCATCGCGAACAGGCCCCAGCCGCCGACGCCGTGGTCGTACCAGAACATGGCCGCTTCACTTCCCCAGGTCATCCGGGGTGCCGGGCGGTCGTGCCCGGCTGCCGTACTTCCATGGTCGCTCGGGCGGGGGGTTCCGGGAGGAGCGATCAGCCGGGTTCGACGGTCAGGTCGAGGAAGTGCGCGGAGCAGGAGATGCAGGGGTCGTGGTTGCGGATGGCGCGTTCGCACAGGTGGGTGAGTTCGGCGTCGGTGGGCTCGCCGTGCTGCAGCCGGTCCTCGACGAGGCGGCGGAGGTCGTCCTCGATGGCTCCCTGGTTCTGGGAGGTGGGCGGGATGAGGCAGGCGTCGGTGACGAGCCCCGCGGTGTCGAGGGTGTAGCGGTGGTAGAGGGTTCCGCGTGGTGCCTCGGTGGCGCCGTGGCCGGTTCCCGGCCGCGGGGGGACGTCCACGGCGGGGTGCGGTGGGGGTTCGTAGGCGTCGATCAGGCGCAGGGCTTCTTCCACGGCGTAGAGGACCTCGACGGCGCGGACGACGATGCTGCGGAAGGGGTTGCGGCAGACGGCGCCGGTGGCCGGGTCGGGCAGTCCGGCCGAGTACGCGGCTTCGCGGACGGTGGGTGGGAGCAGATGGCCGCTGACGGCGTACCGGGCGAGTGCGCCGGTCAGGTGGCGCCGGCCGTCGAGTCGGGCCTGGAGGGCGGTGGAATAGGGCACCTGCTCCTCGGCCACGTGCGCGGTGAAGTCGGCGAGAGGGAAGGTACGCACGTCCTGCCCGGCGTCGTACGGCAGCACGGTGGGGGTGCCGGTCTCGATGGCGTAGGTGTCCGGGGTGGCGAGGGCGAAGAAGTCGGCGTCGCACTCGGCGTCGGGGAAGCCGAGGCCGGCCACCCAGGCGACGGTGGCGAACGCGTCGTCCCGGGCTTGGCGCAGGCGCTCGGAGAGCGGTCGCAGCTCTGTCCGTTTGGGGACACGGTGGAAGCCGCCCACGCGCATGTTGACGGGGTGGATGGCACGGCCGCCGAGGATCTCGACGATGGTGTTGCCGGCCTGCTTGAGCCGTAGTCCGCGTTCGACGTCGGCGCGGTGGGTGCGGGCGAGCTCGATGGCGTCGTCGCAGCCGAGGAAGTCGGGGGCGTGGAGCAGGTAGATGTGCAGGGTGTGGCTTTCGATCCACTCGCCGCAGTAGATCAGGCGCCGCAGTGCGGCGATGCGGTCGTCGACGGTGACGCCGCATGCGTCCTCGATCGCGTGGCAGGCGCTGGTCTGGTAGGCGATCGGGCAGATGCCGCACACGCGGGAGGTGAGGTCGGGTGGTTCTGTGTGGCGTCGGCCGCGCAGGAACGCTTCGAAGAAGCGCGGGGGTTCGTAGATGCGCAGCTGGGTCTCGGTGACGGTGCCGGCGTCCCCGATGCGCAGCCGCAGCGCCGTCTCGCCCTCGACACGTGCCACTTCGCCGAGCCGGAGTTCACGCAGTTCGTCGCGGGTCATCGTGGCTCTCCCGGCCGTTTGGTGCCGGGCTCGACCTCGTGCCCCCGCTCCGGTTCGACGGCGGCGAAATCATTGACGTTGAACGTGTGCAGGAGGCGGAGGACGTCCTCGTCGCTCATGCCGTCGCTCCGCAGGAGCGGGATCATCGCGGGCATGTTGGCCGAGCCGGACGGGCCGAAGCAGCCGTAGCAGCCCCGCCCGTAGGCCGGGCACAGCGCCCCGCACCCGGCATGGGTCGCCGGACCCAGGCAGGGGATGCCGCGGGAGACGGGAAGGCAGGGAGTGCCGCGTCGTTTGCAGGCGAAGCACACGCTGTGGTTGGGGATGTCGGGTCGGCGGCCGGCGAGGAAGGCGGTGATCACCTCCACCAGCTGCCCGCGGTCGATGGGGCAGCCGCGCAGCTCCAGGTCGACCGGGACGTGGGCCTCGATGGGGGTGGAGGTGGCGAGGGTGGCGATGTACTCGGGCCTGGCGTAGACGGCGGCGCGGAACTCCTCGGCGTCGGCGTAGTTGCGCAGGGCCTGCACGCCGCCGGCGGTCGCGCAGGCGCCGATGGTCACCAGGTACCGGGACTCGGCACGGATGCGCCGGATGCGTTCCAGGTGCTCCGGGGTGGAGACGGACCCCTCGACCAGGGACAGGTCGTACGGACCCGGCTGGATGTCGCTCGATGCCTCCACGAAATGGGCGATCTCCACTTCCGCGGACAGCGGCAGCAGCTCGTCCTCGCAGTCCAGCAGCGTCAGCTGGCAGCCGTCGCAGGACGCGAACTTGAAGACGCCGAGCCGGGGGCGGGCGGGTGCGGCAGACGAAGCCATGTCACAACTCCCTTACGGCCAGGAGATGTTCTGCCCGGTCGTAGCCGACGACGGGGCCGTCCCGGCAGAGCAGGAGCGGTCCGAGCTGGCAGTGGCCGCAGTGTCCGGTGGCGCAGTGCATGTTGCGTTCGAGGGAGATGCGGATGTGCTGTGCCGGTACACCGCGGTGCAGCAGTTCACGCGCGGTGGCGCGGATCATGACCTCGGGGCCGCAGACGAAGGCTGTGGTCTCGGGCGGGGCGAACACCGCCTGATCGAGCAGGGCCGTCACCACTCCGACGTTGCCGGTCCAATCCGGGCCGGCCCGGTCCACCGTCACGCCGCAGTACGGGCGGCCCAAGCCGTCCAGCTCCGACCGGTAGAGGAGGTCCGCGGGTGTACGGGCGCCGACCAGAACGTTCAGGCGGCCATAGTCCTTCTGTCCGGACAGCGCCGCCCGTACGAGTGGCCGCAGCGGGGCGAGCCCGATGCCGCCGGCCACCACGAGCACGTCCCGCCCGGCGGCGGACGGCAGGTCCCAGCCGGTGCCGAACGGACCGCGCACGCCCACCTGCGTCCCCGGCCGCACCGCGCACAGAGCCCGGGACGTCGCGCCCACGCCCCGGATCGTGTGGGTGAGCACGTCGCCGTCGAGCCCGGCCACGGAAACCGGGATGTCCCCCACGCCGAAGGCGTAGAGCATGGCGAACTGCCCGGGCACGAAGAACGGCAGCGCCTCGCCGACCGGCTCCAGCTCGATCGTACGGGTGTCGGCGGACTCGGGCCGGTTGGCCGTCACCCGGTAGGGGAGAGGGACGGCGGTCACCCCTGCGCCCCGCTTCCCGCTGGACCGTAGAGGTCCAGCAGCCGAGTGCGGGCGGCGCGCAGACGGCGGCCGATGACCTCGACCACGTACATGAGGAGGGCGTGGTCCAGCTCGTGGTCGCGGTCGCAGAGCTCCAGGACTTCCGCCGCGTGGAACTCCCAGGCGCGTACGGGGCTCGTGGCCTCGGCGCCCAGGTGCCACTGGTGGGGCGGGCACAGCCAGGACCAGCCCAGCATCCGCCCGGGCCCCAGCGTCTCGACGACCGCCGCCCGCCGCCCCGGTACATGGATGTCCAGGGCGACGTTGCCAGTGCGGATGATCCAGAACCGGTCGGCCTTGCCGCCCTCCTCGAAAACGCGGGTGCCCGCCTCGAACGTCACCTCGCTGCTGAGCGCCAGCAACCGCTCCCGCGGCTCCTCGGGGATGGCCGCCAGTACACCGCTGCGCTTCACGACGACGTCCCGTCCTTTCCATCGGCGTGCCCTTCGAGGGCTTCACGGTGCAGGGCGTGGGCCTCCTCCGTGATGTCGATGCCGACCGGGCACCAGACGATGCAGCGGCCGCATCCGACGCAGCCGGAGCTGTCGAATTGGTCCCACCAGGTGCCGAGTTTGTGGGTGAGCCACTGGCGGTAGCGGCTGCGCCCGCTGCTGCGGACGGAGCCGCTGGGCAGATGGGTGAAGTCGAGGTCGTAGCAGGACTCCCAGCGCCGCCAGCGTTCGGCGTGGTCGCCGGTGAGGTCGGTGACGTCCTCGGTGGTGGTGCAGAAGCAGGTGGGGCAGGCCATGGTGCAGTTGCCGCAGGTCAGGCAGCGGGCGGCGACGTCGTTCCAGCGTTCGGCGTCCAATGTGCCGGCGAGCATCGCGCGCAGGTCGACCTCTGGCATGGTGCGGCCCATCCGCCCGGCGGCGGCCTCGACGTCCTCGCGGGCGCGCGTACGGGTGAGGTCGTCCGCGGGCCGCCGTGGCAGGGCGGCCAGGACCTGTGCGCCCTCCTCGCTCCCGGCACGGGCCAGGAACCGGTGACCCGCCTCGTCCACCACCTCGGTCAGGGCGAGGTCGTAGCCGGGCCGGGCCGCCGGTCCGGTGTCCATGGAGACGCAGAAGCACGTGGCGCCGGGCTCGGTGCACTCCACCACGATCAGGAAGGCGCTGCTGCGGCGGGCGCCGTAGGTGGCGTCGCGGTGCGGGCCGCCGATCATGACGCGGTCCTGGATCTGGATGGCCCGCAGGTCGCAGGGCCGTACGCCCAGGAAGGCGAACGACGGCGGCTCGGGGTTCTCGGGGCGTACCGTCATCTCGCCATCCGGGCCGCGGTCGGCGGTCCACTGCCGGACGCGTTCGGGGTGGAGGAAGTACTTCCAGGACTGCGGCCCGGCGCTGTGCGCGAAGGCCGCCTCGTCGGTGCGGCGCTTGACGCGGTAGTAGCCGGCTTCGTGCTCCACGCCCCAGCCGTACGGCAGCCCATCCGCCGACTCCAGCTCCGCCAGCACGATGGCCTCGTCCCGCACGGTCGGACCGATCACCGTGCGGCCCCGGGCGCGCAGCTCCCGCACGAGCGCACCGATGCCCTCCCGGTCCAGCACGCAGGCCGTGTCGCCGTCGGCCGGCGATGCCGTCGCGGAAGCCATGACATCTCCTGCCCGTGTCGCGGAGGTGATCCTCTCCAGCCTGACCACACGTCCGGTGCCCCGCACGCTGAGCGTGCCGGGAGAGGGGCCTCTGGATTCTTCGTCAAGCACGTGGGCAGCTCGGTCCCGGGTTCGATCTTCTTCGTGGGGCGTGAGACCGTCTGGTCGTGCCAGAGACGATGAGTGGGTTGGAGGCGGCCTTGGCTGAGGCGTCGTCTCCTACATGGACGCAACGGATTCGTGCCGGGCGTGACCTTGCTTCCTTCGCCGAAGTTCCCGAAGCTGGGGAGGCGCTGGTGGGGTTGCTGTTGGACGTCGAGGACACGGCAGTGACCCGGCAGACAGCAGAGGCCCTGGCCCGGGTGGGGACGGTAGCCGCCATGAGGCTCATCGCTCTCGCGGTTGCCGATGCTGACGACAATCAGGCCGACTGGCTGCAGACCGGGGTATGCGACGCGTTCGTGGGACCGGACGGCGTGCCAGACCTCGCAGTGGTCTGCGGTGAACTCGCCCGCGACCCGGAAGAGGCTGTCCGTCAGGGTGCCACAGCCGTCTCGGCGTGGGCAGACGACACAAGGCGATGATTCGAATCGACCATCCTGTGGGCTTGTTCATGCAGCCGTCGTCCGGAGTGCGAACCGGCCGCTGATGCGTCACTCCCAGCTCGTATGTTCGACAGGGGTGAGAGTCATGCCGGGTCCGGAGGCCGGCGGTCTTCTTGCAGGACCGCGAGAAACACAGCGGGGTTAGCGCAGGCGCCGCAGATACGGGTCGTACGCCTGCCGGAGCTACAGGCGGATGCGGGCGTCCAGCGCCATGACGCCGTCCGGGCAGGGCACCACGGGGTTCAGGTCGGCCTCGGCCAGCTGGGGCAGGTCGCAGGCCATCCGGGACAGGCGCAGCAGCAGCTGTTCGAGGGCGGCGAGGTCGACGGGGGTGCCGCCGGGGCGGCCCGCCAGGAGTGCGGAGCAGCGGGGCGTGGTGATCAGCGCGTCCACGTCGTAGGCGGTGAGCGGGGCGAGCCGCGCGGCGTGGTCGGCCAGTACGTCGGTGGCGGTGCCGCCCTGTCCGAAGAGCACGAGTGGGCCGAAGACCTGGTCCTGGACGACACCGGCGACCAGTTCCAGTACGTGGGGCGCCTGTGGCTGCACGACGACGCCGGCGAGCCGGTCACCGAAGCGCGTCGCCAGGTCCCGGTAGGAGGCCCGTACCTGGTCCTCGCCCTGGAGGTCGAGGCGGACGGCGCCCTCGCGGGTCTTGTGCACCAGCCCGGGCCAGTGGGCCTTGAGCACCACTCGCCCGCCGGGCCCGGCCAGCCGCGTGGCCGCCGCCGCGGCGGTGTCCTCGTTGCACACCCACTCCCAGGCGACCTGCGGGATGCCGTAGTGGTCCAGGAGGCGCGCGCATCGCACGGGGTCCAGCCAGCTGCCCTCCGGCCGCTCGGCCAGCCACTCGGCCACGTCCGCCCGGGCGCCTTCCGTGTTGATGCCGGACGGTTCCGGGGGTGCGGTCTGCGGCCTGTTGCGCCACCGGGCGTGGGCGGCCGCGTAGGACAGTGCGCGGGCGGCATCCTGCGGGTCCGCGTAGACGGGGACGGCGCCGCCGCGCTCGCCCGGCAGCAGCTCGACGCGCGTCGGTCGGTCGACCAGGACGAGCGCCGTCGCGCACCGTGGCCTCTCCCCGGCACCAGTGAAGGCCCGTACCGGATCGTCACCCGTGGCGGCGGCCAGAGCCGTGGGCACCAGCACCCCCAGCACGGTGTCGACATCGCGGTGGGCCGCCAGCAGCTCCAGGCACGCGCGCAGTTGGTCCTCCGAGACGGCGGCCGTGGTGTCGACCGGGTTGCCGACGGCCGCGCCCGGCGGCAGCACCGCCGCGAGGTTCGCCGCGAGTGAGGGTTCCAGCGGACGGACGTCCAACCCGGCTTCGCTGCAGGCGTCGGCGGCGAGTACGCCCACGCCGCCCGCGTTGCCGACCACCACGACCCGGTCGCCCGTCGGCAGCGGCTGGCTGTGCAGCAGCGCGATCGCATCCAGCAGTTCGCCGATCGAGCGGGTGGCGATGACACCGGCCTGGTGGAACAGCGCCTGGCGAGTCACCGTCGGCGTGGCGGCAGCGGCGGTGTGCGAGGCCGCGGCCCGCCGCCCGGCCTGCGACCGTCCGGCGTCCACTGTCAGGACCGGCATGCGCTTGCTCACGCGGCGAGCGGTGCGGGAGAAGGCGCGCGGGTTGCCGAACGACTCCAGGTGCAGCACCGCCAGGTCGGTGCGCCCGTCCTCCTCCCACCACTGCAGCAGGTCGTTGCTGCTGACGTCGTACTTGTCGCCGAGCGAGACGAACGTCGACACGCCGATCCCCAGCCGGGACAGTCCATCCAGGAGGGCGATGCCCACGCCGCCGGACTGCGTCGCGACACCGGCCGTGCCCGGCAGCGGGAATCCGGCTGCGAACGTCGCGTCCAGCCGGACGTCCTTCTCCGTGTTGGCCAGGCCGAGGCAGTTGGGTCCGGCCAGACGCATACCGTACGTGCGGCAGGCCGCCCGCAAGGCGGCGGCCTGGGCCTGGTCGAGTCCGGAGGCCACCACCAGCAGCGCCCGTACCCCGCGCACGCCGCACTCCTCGGCGACCGGTGGCACCGCCCGGGCCGGAACGGCCAGGACCGCCAGCTCCGGGACCTCCGGAAGTTCGGCTACAGAGGGGTGGCAGGGCAGGTCGTCGAGTGCGGGCCCGTGCGGGTTGACGACGTACAGCGGGCCCGCGAAGCCGGCGGCCCGCAGGTTCCGCAGGATCGCCCGGCCCACCGATCCGGGGCGGTGGCCGGCGCCCACGACAGCGACCGACCGGGGCCGCAGCAGCGGCCGCAGGCTGGCGATGTCGGCCGTCAAGGTGTTCCAGCAGGAGCGTCCCGACGCCGCGGTGGTGCCACTCGTCCGCCACTGCGAGGGCGACCTCGGCGGACACTGGCCCGCTGCCCGGCGCCGCGTGGTACTCGGCCAGCCCGACCACCTCACCGTTCGCCTCGGCCACCACGGCCCGGTCGCCCGGTCCGGCGTCCCGGCACAGCGCGTCCGCCGCCTGCTGGGCGACGAGGTTCCCGGCGGAGAAGAACCGCAACCGCAGATTCGCCGGGGACATGTGCTCATAGAACCGGAAGACCGCCGCATGATCCTGCGGCACGACGGGTCTGACGTGCACGGTCGTCCCATCGGCGAGCAGCGCGTACGCCGCGACGGCGGGTGGCTGCGAGGTACGGGTCATGGCACGGACGCCTCCTCACCTTCCAGGGGGACGCGTGGGCCGGTATGGCAAAGGTGCCGGACGGCCTCTTTTACGACCCGCTCGGCGACGGAACCGACGGCCGCGGCAACAGCCGGGGTCAGCCCCGGGCCCAAGGAACTGTCGGCTCCCTCGACCGCGTACACGACCAGGCGCTCCGGCATCCGGTCGAGCGCACGGGCCAGCGCGACCGCGTCGGCCGGCCCCAGTCCGTGACCGCTCGTCGCACCCGCCGGCCCCCCGGGGCACGTGGCCGGCTCCAGGCGGTGCACCCGCCCAGGACGGCTGGGACGGGCGCGGGCGGCGTCCACCACGACGGCCAGCTCCGCCCCCTCCCACAGCCCGATCAGCCGCCCAGGCTCCCCGTCGCAGGACACCAGCCGGATCCCGGCTGGCAGGCCGCCGCGGCGGGCCCGTTTCCGTAGTCTGGCGACGACCGCGGGTCCTGCCCCGTCGTCCCGCCGGAACTCGTTGCCGACACCGATGACCGTGACGCGGTGGACCACCACCATGGTGTTCGCTCCCTGTGCTGGCTTCCGTGGGCCGGGCGTTCGTGGTCTGCTGGAGAGGCGGAGACCGGTATTCCGGCGATGTGACCACGCAAGCGGTGACGGCATGCATGCGCAACTCGGTGACCACTTGATCGTCGAGAGCCCGGCCACGGGCGCGACCAAGCGCGATGGGGAGATCGTCGGCCTCCGTCACGCCGACGGCGCACCGCCCTATGACGTTCGCTGGTCGGACACGGACAAAGTGACCCTGGTCTACCCCGGACCGGACTCCCACGTGCACCACCCCGAGCACCATCCGCAGACGGGACAATCGGGCTAGGAGGAGGCGCGGGCGATCTCGGACGCCACCATGGCGGACCTGTACGAGCTCACCATGGCCCTGTCGTACTTGCGCGAGGGGCCGACTGGGCTGGCGACGTCCAGCAGGTCCGCCGGGCGGACGGGTGGCCAACCCTGCGTGCGCCCCATCTGGCCGAGCTGCCACTCGCGCTGGCGTGCCCCCGCCGGGTACGGCGGGGGGCACTTCAGATCACCGGCGGCGGGCCTTGAGCAGCCAGGCGACGGTCGGTACGGCGAGCTGGACAATCAGGCTCTTGGTGTCGTTGCCGTTGAAAGCCGCCGTGTAGCCCGCGACGTAGCCAGTGGCCATGGCCACGATGAGGACGTTTGGTAGGCGCGGACCGTCGCCCGCGTGGGTGACGGACGGCATACTGGTCATGGTTGCCTCCTGTTGGGTTCGGGTGTGTGACCGTCTGCCGCCCCCGCAGAAGCTGTCCAGGCGTGGCGGGGGCGGCAGAAATCTTCGCTAGTCGGCCTTCGCTGTGGTGCGGCCCTTCTTGAGGAGCTCGTCCACCAAAATCTCGAGGCGGGCGAGGCGTTCCTCGATTGTGCCCTCGGCGGTGGAGGTGCCTGATTCAGAGTCCCTGATGGCCGCGGCTGGCTCCGTCTGGCCGAGAAGGCGTGCCGCCACCTGCTCCACAGCCTTCGGGCAAGTGCCACGGAGTGCGGCCAAGGAGATGAGCAACGCCCGCTCGGAGGCTCCGCGGGCAACCTCGGCGTCAGCCCCTTGCAGGGATCCTGCGGTATCGGGAGCGGGATCAGACAGGACGCGATCTGCCACTCGTTTAAGGTCGCGGTAGAGCTCGGCTGCCATCGCCTCGGTAAGGACTGAGGGGATACTCCTGGGCTCTTCCGGCGCAGTTTGGCGCTTTAGCCACCACACAAGCGAGGGTTCTGAGGAGCCGGAGAACGTCTCGTGAATTCTCGTGTGCGGTGGCAGTTGGATCTCCCCGTCGTTGGCCGTGGCCGTGCTGACGGAGCTGCTCAGGTTCTGCAGGCCTTCGAGTGCCTCGTAGTCCTGCACGAGGCGTTTCGCTTTGAGCCATGCCGTTTCGAGACGGACACGGGACGCGGCCCGCCCGTAGTCCTTCGTGCCCCGCCCGAATCGCTGCTGCGCTGCCGACCTCGACACGCCGAGCTCCTGGCCGATCTGTTCCCAGGAGGTACCGCGGGCACGCTCGTGCTCCACTGCTCTCTTGAGCAATTCGTCGGCCTGGTCGCGCAGGGCGATGGCTTGGTGAACGAACTGGCCGAGTCGAGGCTGCAGGCCGGCCTCAGAGGTTGAGGCGCCGGACGCTTCGGTGGTGACGTCCTGCGAAGTCATGTGTCAATGCTCAGACGTGAGACTCCGTCATGTCAAGCCAGCCGAGACAAATTGTCAAGCTGACCCATCACTTACGTATTGGGTTTCGTCGTCGCCGGCTGAGGCTGGCTGGGCGTGCGACGAGGTGAAACGAGAGAAGGCCGCTCTTGGACTCCGTCCCCCAGGCGGCTGTCTCGAGCACGACACGGGAACTCGCGACGCACGTGCGTCACCGGATCGAGAGGGAGATCCTGGCCGACGCACGGTGAGCGAGCGTTGCGGGCCCTACCGGTGAGGTACCACGGCCACCGGACAGCCCGCGCGGTGCAGGGCCGTGTGGGTGACCCGGCCGAGGTGCAGCCCGAAGCCGTCCTGCCGCCGAGTGGCCCCGAGGACGAGCAGATCGGCGTCCGCGGCCGGCCCGAGCAGGGCGCGGTGCGCCGGTCCCTCCACCACCGTGCGGGTCACGGGGACGTCCGGGTGTGCAGCCACGGCTTCCTCCAGCACTTCGTCCAGGACTGCCCCGGCCCATTGCTCGTGGGACCGGGCGGCGGACTCGAGCCCGGTCGTGGGGTCCGTGGGCTGCTGGGGAGTGCGCCAGGCCCGTACGGCCTGCAGCTCGCACCCGCGGGCCTCGGCTTCGCGGAACGCGAAGCGTACGGCGGTGGCGGCCTCGTCGGCCTCGCCCACGCCGACGACGACCCGGTGGCTCATGCCCTTGACGTTGCGTTCCTCACCACGCACGACGACGACCGGGCAGTTGGCGCGGCCCGCGACGGCGAGGCTGACCGAGCCCAGCAGGAGTTCCTTGACGGCTCCGCGTCCCGAGCTGCCGGTCACCACGACGGACGAGCTGTCGGACTCCTCCACGAGCGCCTCCACGGCGTCGTCCGGCGCGGTCACGGCGTGCACCGCCAGGCCGGGGGAGAGCTGCCGGGCACGCTGCTCCGACGAGGCGGCGATGTGCTGGGCCGCCACCTCCTCCGCGGGCCGTTCACCCGTGAAGGACGGCACCGCGCCTTCGTAGCGCTCCCACAGGGACGCGTACACCACGCGCAGTGGGAGGCCGAAGCGGGTGGCTTCCTCCGTGGCCCAGTCCAGGGCGGCGAGGCTGCCGTCCGACCCGTCGACGCCCACGACCACTGGGTGCTCCACTGTGCTCACCGCCTTGCCGGTGCATCGGACCGGAATGCCGGCCGATGCTGTTGCCCCCGCCTCCACCATCCCTCGCCCTCGTCGTCACGGCATGCGCGGGGCGCACCGGGTTTCCGGAGTGCGGACGGCGGCCGGGCTGTGGAAGATGGGGCGGAAGCTGCCGTTGCTATCAGGAAGCGGGACACGGCCATGGCCACGGAACCAGGAGACGGAGCCGGCTCTCCTCGGGTACGTCCTGGCAGCGATCTCGGTCGGCGTGTGGCGCAGCGACGGGAGGAACTGGGTCTGACCCGCGAGGAGACTGCTGCCCGGGCCGGGATGGACCCCGGTTACCTCGCATACGTGGAGTCGCAGACCGGCGTTCTCTCGCTGGAGGCCCTGTCCGGGCTGGCGGACGCGCTGGGGATCTCGGTCTCCGCCCTGCTGGGTGGGGACACCGAGCAGCCACCCGGCCGGGGCTCCCTGGCCCGTAGTCCGGTGCTGGAGGAGCTGCCACTCGAAGAGTGCTGGGAGAAGCTCGCGGCGGGGGGTGTCGGCCGGGTGGTCTTCTCCAGGTCGGAGGGGCCGGAGGCCGCACCCGTCAACTACCGGTTCGTCGGTGACGCCGTCGTCTTCCGCAGGGCCGCCAGGGGCGCGCTCGCGAGCGTGGTCGGCGGTGAGGTGGCCTTCGAGGTCGACAGGATCGACGAGGCGCGCAGTGAGGGGTGGAGCATTCTCGTTCGGCGGATGGCCGAACCGGTCACCGACCCACAGGAGCAGCAGCACCTGCGGGACATCGCCGACCCGCAGCCCTGGGCGGGCGGCGAACGGGAGACCTGGGTGCGCATCCCGCTCGGCACGATCAGCGGCCGCCGCATCCGCAGCGGCCTCTAGGCCCTCGGTGGGGCAGACGGAGACGGCCCGTCTATGACAATGCCACGGCAGGAGCTCCAGGGGCTGACCGAGGCGGAGGCCGCATGCCGCCTGGCGCGCCACGGACCCAATGTCATCGGTTCCGTCCGCCGGACGCCGGTGTGGCGGCGGGTGCTCGCCCAGCTGCGTGACCCGCTGATCCTGGTGCTGCTGGCCGCCATGGTGCTCACCGTCGCCACCGGCGACCTCGTCGATGCATCGATCATCGGGATCGTCGTCGTGGTCAACAGCGCGGTCGGTGTGGCCCAGGAAGCCCGTGCGGAGAAGGCTGTGGCGGCGCTTCGCGTGCTCAGCGCTCCGGTGGTCCGCGTGGTGCGGGACGGCGCCGAACGGGAGGTGAACTCTGCGGACATCGTGCCCGGCGACGTGGTCCTACTGGGTGAGGGCGACATCGTTCCCGCCGATGGCCGTGTCCTCGAGGCGGCGCGGCTGCTGGTGGACGAGTCCTCACTGACCGGTGAGTCCGTGCCGGTGGCCAAGGAGACGTCGTTGCATGACCCGTCGGCCGCTGCGGTGTCGGCGGGGACGGTGGTGCTGCGGGGCCGTGGCCGGGTCGAGGTGACGGCGACCGGCGCAGCCAGTGCCACCGGCCGGATCGCTGCCCTGATGGCGCCGCCGCCCGGACTCACTCCACTCCAGCACCGGTTGGCGCGCTTCGGCCGTGTCCTGGCCCTGGTCGCCGTCGTGCTGTCCGCCGTGGTGCTGCTCGTCGGGACCCTGCGCGGGCAACTGGTGGAGCTGATGGTGGTGGCGGCGATCAGCCTGGTCGTCGCCGCGGTCCCGGAGTCCCTGCCGGCTGTGGTGACGCTCGCCCTGGCCCTGGGCGCACACCGGATGGCCGAACGGCACGCCATCGTCCGCCGGTTGCCGGCCGTGGAGACCCTGGGCTCGATCACCGTGCTGGCCACGGACAAGACCGGCACTCTCACCGAGGGCCGCATGGCCGCCCGGCGGCTGTGGACCCCGGCGGGCGGCGAGGCCACCGTCTCCGGCACCGGCTACGCGCCGGAAGGGCGTGTGGAACGGGACGGGCACCTCCTATGGAGCGACCAGGCACCGGACCTGGCCGAACTGCTGGCCGCCGCGGTGCTGTGCAACGACGCCGCACTTCGTCCGCCCGAATCGGGCGACGGTGCCTGGACGGCGCTGGGCGATCCGACGGAAGCCGCCCTGTTGACTGCCGCCGCCCGATTCGACCTGGACGCGGCGGGGTTGCGCGAGAGCATGCCGCGCGTGGACGAGGTCCCGTTCAGCAGCGAACGCAAGTGCATGACCACGGTGCACCGCCACCCCGGCGGGCAGCTGCGTGTCGTGTGCAAGGGCGCGCCCGAAACGGTCCTGCGCGGGGACCATATCGCCGAAGACGATCCGCAGTCGTGCCGCCGAGCGCTGGCGCGGGCCGGGGAGTGGGCGCGCGACGGGTACCGGGTGCTGGCGGTGGCCACGGCCGACAGGGCGGACTCCGCGCCGGACGGCTGGGAGAGCGGCCTTCGTCTGCTCGGGCTGGTCGCGATCCTCGACCCGCCCCGGGAGGCCGCCGCCGATACGGTCGCGGCATGTCGGGCCGCGGGCATCACCCCCGTGCTCGTTACCGGGGACCACCCGCTGACCGCCGAAGCCGTCGCCCGGCGGCTGGGCATCGCCTCCGCCCATGAGGAGGCCGTCACCGGCCAGGAGATCCGGGGCGGGACGGCCGGAGCCCCCACTGCGGTGCGCGTGTTCGCCCGTACGACACCGGAGCAGAAGCTCGGCATCGTCGAATCCTGGCGGACCGCCGGGCACGTGGTGGCCATGACGGGCGACGGCGTCAACGACGGGCCCGCACTGCGCCGGGCCGACATCGGCGTGGCCATGGGTCGGCGGGGCACGGAAGTAGCCCGGCAGGCTGCCGACCTGGCCCTGGCCGACGACGACATCGGCACCGTGGTCGCGGCCGTCGAAGAGGGACGCCGGGTCTACGCCAACGTCCGGCGCTTCCTCCTGTACGCCCTCGCGGGCGGCAGCGCGGAGATCCTGGTCATGCTCGCCGGCCCTGCCCTGGGCATGCCCCTGCCGCTGCTGCCGGCACAGATCCTGTGGATCAACCTCCTCACCCACGGCCTGCCCGGCGTGGCCCTCGGCGCCGAACCGACGGCCGGCGACGCCATGCACCGGCCGCCCAGACCTCCGGAGGAAAGCGTGCTGGGGGAGGGGTTGTGGGCCCGCATCCTCGCGCTGGGCACTCTCATCGCGGTGGTCACCCTGACCGTCGGATGCTGGGCCCACGGCACGGGCCGCCCCTGGCAGACGCTGATCTTCCTGGTCCTCGGCGCCACCCAACTGGGCGTGGGCCTGGGCTCACGGGCCCGGCCCGGAAGCCTGGCCAACCCCTTTCTCCTCCTGGCCCTGGCGGCGGCGCTCGCCCTACAGATCGCGGGGGCGTACGTACCCCTCCTGCGCGAACTGCTGGGCACCCAGCCTCCTGCCCTGTCCGATGTAGGATTGGCGGGCGCCGCCTTCCTGCTCGGGTACGCGGCGATGCGCCTGCAGGCGTGGCTCGTGCCGGAAGGCGGCGCAGCCCGGTGGGCCCGCATCCGGTGACGCCTCAGCCCCGACGTGCACCGCGGAACAGGCTCCGGACGAAGGCCGAGGGGGCGTCCTGCCGAGGTAGCGACGGCATGTCCCGCGAGGCCGGGGACGACCCGGCGGCCTCCTCGGCCGCCAGCGTCGCTGCTGCGATGCCGCGGCGGTGCCGTGCGTCCGGCGGGGGAGTGACGGTGATACCGGCTCCGGTGAGGATGCGCAGGTCCAGGCCCCAGGTCAGGGCCGAGCGTTGCTCCCACAAGGCGAAGGCGGCGTCGACGTGCTGCCGAGCCTGCCCCGGGCTCATCCCCGTGACCTGCACCAGGTGGGCGAAGGCTTGGGCCTCCAGGCCGCGGACCTGGGCGTAGCCGAAGTGGGTGACGGTGTGGCAGTCGGTGCACAGGCAGATCAGGCGCTTGAGCGTCTGCACGCGGCGCGCCTCGTCGTACACCCATCGTTCGTGTGCTTCGAGCCACCGCTTGGACTGGCGGTCCTCTGTCGCCCCGCAGGCTTCGCAGCGCAGGCCGGCCCGGCGGGTAATCATGCGGCGCAGACGTTCCCAGTCGCGTTGGGCGACGCAGGAGCGGACGTTGGTGAACCAGCAGCTGCTGGGCACCAGGTCGACGAACAGCCCGCTGCCGAGCGTACGGTCCTCACCCGGCAGCAGGTCCGGGATGTCCGGGGCCGCCGCCCACGGGGCGAGTGCGGTCATTCGCTCACGGGGCGCGTACCAGCGTTTGGCGGAAGGGTCCCAGCGGGCTCCGGCTGCCTTCGCCTCGTCCTTCTGCGCGTACGGAACGTCCAGCCATATCCGCTCAACCACCCTGGTGACCCCTCCCTGTCGGCGACGCGGCAACGCTATCGGCATGGCTGGGCTCCTCGTCGGCGTTCACGAGACCTTCCCTTACTGGAAGGCGGCGTGAATCTCCCGTTCCGACGCCTCGTGCGAGACGAGCAGGACCTCGTCACCGGGCTGGAGCACCAACCCGGGAGCGGGAGCGGTCGGTTGGCCGTCCCGGACGACGGTCGCGACGACCGTACCGGCGGGGAGCGGGAGGTCGCACAGTGCCCGGCCCGCCGCCCGGGACTGCTCGGTGATGGCCGTCTCGATCACGTCGACCCCGGCTTTGCTCAGCCGCAGCAGGGCCACTGTGTCGGTGGCCGCCGTGGCCTCCTCGATCAGCGAGACCAGGGGCGCGGCGGCCGGGAGCGCGATGTCGACGCCCCAGTTCCGGTCGAACAGCCAGGCGTTGTCGTCGTCGTTGACGCGGGCCGCCACGCGAGGGACCGAGAAGTGCCGCTTGGCCAGCAGGGCGGTGACGAGGTTGGTGTCGTCCTGCCCCGTCGCGGCGACGACCAGGTCGGCTGTCCGCGCGCCGACGTGTTCCAGGACCGCTGGCTCGCAGGCGTCCCCGCCCATCAGGTCGGCAGCCACCTGACCTCGTAGCTCGGCGACACTGTCCTCGTCGACGTCGACGAGCGTCACCTGGTGGCCGGTGGCGAGCAGGACCTGGGCGATCTTCGTGCCGAGCCGGCCGGCTCCGGCGATCACGACCTTCATGTCCCCAGCTCCTTGTCGAGGAAGGCGCGCAGCCGGCCGAGGGACTTGGCGGCGACGGCGAAGGTCACGACGTCATGCGGCTCGGTGAGGGTGCCGTGGGCGGGGAGGAGGGAGTGCCCGGCGCGGGTGACCTCCACGACGCGGATCTCCCCGTCCACGTCGAAGTCGGCAACGGGCCGACCCGTCAGGTAGTGGGGGAGGGCGGAACGCACCAGGACTGTCTCGCCGTTGCCGAAGGTGAGTTCCGGCTCGAGGTGGCGGTGCAGCAGCATCCGGTGGATGCGGTCGATCGTCCAGCTGACACTGGCGATGGTCGGGATGGCCAGCTCGCGGTAGAGGCCAGCGCGCCGGGGGTCGTAGACGCGCGCGAAGACCAGCGGCACCCGGTAGGTCTCCTTCGCCGTCCGGGCGCAGACGATGTTGCTGTCGTCACGGGAGGTGACGGCGACGAAGGCGTCGGCGTGCTCGATGCCGGCGGCCTCCAGGGCCGTACGGCTGTAGCCGTTGCCGACGTGGAAGCGGCCGGAGAAGTTCGCAGGGAGCAGCCGGCGGGTGCGGGCGACCTGGTCGATGACGCGGACGTCGTGCCCCTCGGCGACGAGCCGGGTGGCCAGCGTGGAACCGACCCTGCCGCAGCCGACGATGATCAGCCTCATCGATGTGCTCCCTCTTCGGCAGCGGCTTCCCGACGCCGCAGCCGCCATTTCCTGGTCTCTTCGGCGAGGAGGAGGAGCAGGCCCAGGCAGGCGAGCACTGCCCAGTCGGCCGGGCTCAGCGGGGCGGTGTGGAAGACGGCTTGGAGGAAGGGTGCATAGCTGATGGCGGCCATCAGGGCGATGCCCAGTGCGCCGGCGGCCAGGAGCAGGGGGTTGGAGAACAGGCCGGCGCGCAGGACGCTCTGCCGTTCCGTCCGCACGGCCAGGGCGTTGAAGAACTGACTGACGACGATGCCCGCCTGGGTCATGGTGATCGCCTCCCGGTAGACGGGGTTGTCCGCTGTGAAGGCGGAATAGGGGATCCCAGCGGAGTTCACGCGCCAGAAGAACACCGCACACACGCCGATCGCCTGAATAGTGCCGAGGAAGAGGAAACGCCGTACGACGTGGCCGGAGAACAGACGTTCTTCGCGCGAACGGGGCGGTCGTTCCATGACGTCGGGCTCCGGCGGCTCGGTGCCGAGAGCCAGTGCCGGCAGGACGTCGGAGCCCAGGTCGATGGCCAGGATCTGCACGGCGCTGATGGGAACGAGCGGGAAGCCCACGAAGGTGGCGGCGAGGATGGGCACCAGCTCGGCGATGTTGTGGCTGAAGAGGTACACCAGGAACTTGCGGATGTTCTGGTAGACCGAGCGTCCCAGCCGTACCGCCACGGCGATGGAGGCGAACGAGTCGTCCAGCAGCACCATGACCGCCGCCTCGCGCGCCACGTCCGTTCCCGAGGTGCCCATGGCGACGCCGATGTCGGCGTGCTTGAGGGCGGGTGAGTCGTTGGCGCCGTCACCGGTGACGGCCACAACCTCGCCGCGCCGCTGGAAGGCGGTGACTACTCGCATCTTGTGCTCAGGGCTGACCCGGCACAGCAGCAGCTCCCCGGACTGCGCCAGTAGCCGGTCCAAGTCCTTACCGTCCATGGCGTCCAGGCGGTCACCGGTCACCACAGTGGGGCGTGCTTCGCGGACGATGCCCACGCGCCGGGCCACGGCTTCGGCGGTCAGCGGGTGGTCGCCGGTCACCATGACGATGCGGATGCCGGCGGAGCGGCAGGCGGCTACCGCGGCGCTCACCTCGGGACGGGGCGGGTCGAGCATGCCGACCAGCCCCAGCAGCGTCAGCCCGTTCTCGGCCTCGCCTTGAGCCGGCCGGGGACCGGAGACCGTACGGGCCGCCACGCCGAGCACCCGCAGCCCCTGTCCGGCGAGCTCGTCGGCGGCCGCGGCGACGGCGGCGCGGGTGTCGTCCGTCAGGGGTCGGGACGCCCCCTGCCAGTCAACGCCGGAGCACCGCGCCAGCAGCTCGTGCGGCGCCCCCTTCACGTAGGCGCGGTGGCCGTCGCCGGGCTCGGCGCACACCACGCTCATCATCTTGCGCACCGGGTCGAACGGATAGTCGGCCGTTCGAGGCGCGGCAGCCTCCTCGGACACCGGGTCGAGGCCGGCTTTCGCCGCCGCCACCAGCAGAGCGCCCTCGGTGGTGTCGCCCAGCACCCGCCACCCCCGGCGGTCGGACGGCGGGACCAGCCGGGCGTCCGAGCACAGCGCCGCCACCCGGAGCAGTTCGTGCACCTGGCCGTCACCGGAGACCTCGCCCTCGGGCGTGTACCCGACGCCGGACACGGCATGCGTCACCCCGCCCGCCCACACGGCCACCACAGTCATCTCGGCCTCGGTGAGCGTGCCCGTCTTGTCCGTGCATACCACCGTGGTCGAGCCCAACGCCTCCACGGCCAGCAGTTTCTTCACCAGCGCGTGCCGACGGGCCATCCGCCGCACTCCGACGGCCAGCGACACCGACAGCGTCGCCGGCAGCCCCTCGGGCACCAGCGCCACCATCACCCCGAGCGCGAACACGAACGACGACACCAGCGACTGCCCAGTCGGCAGCCGCACGGCGAACAGCACGGCCCCCGTCACCAGAGCCGCCACGGCCACCCGGCGCGCCATCACGGCCACCTGCCGCTGCAACGGCGTGCGCTGACGTGGCGCCGCAGCAGCCAGACGGAAGATCCGCCCGAACTCCGTCGCGGCGCCGGTGGCGCACACCACGGCCTTGGCCGAGCCGACCACCACGTCCGTCCCCATGAACACGGCATTGCGGGCCTGCAGCACCGGCCCGGCCGCCACCGCCTCGGCCGTGCGCGTGACCGCGTCGCTCTCGCCGGTGAGCGCCGCGTTGTTCACCGACAGGTCGTACGCCTCCACCAGCCGGCAGTCCGCCGGGACCGCGTCCCCGGCCTCCAGCAGCACCACGTCCCCGGGAACCAGCTCCCGTACCGGGACCTCCCGCCGTTCCCCACCGCGCAGGACCCGGCAGGCATGCGGGACCATCGCTTGCAACGTCTCCGCGGTCCGCTCGGCCGAGTACTCCTGCACGAAACCGATGACGGCGTTCAACAGCACGACGCCGAGGATCGCGACGGCCAGCTGCAGCGTGCCGCTGTCACGCGGACGCTGGAGCCCCCAGGCCAGGAAGGTGATCGCGGACGCGACCATCAGGACCACGGCGAACAGGTCGGTGAACTGGGCGGCCAGCTGCCGCCAGGGCGCCCTCCGAGCGACGCGTGGCAGCTCGTTCGCGCCGTACCGCACGGCACGCGCCGCGACCTCCGCGACCGGCAGGCCACCGGGATCGCTGCCCAGAGCGGCGAAGACATCTGCGGGCGGCAGCGTCTGCGCGAGGGGCCCGGCCTCCGGTGAGTGGATTCCGGGACCGGGGGCATCACCGGGCCGCCGCAGGTTTGTGGTGGCCGGCATCAGGGTCCGCTCCGCCGACAGAGGGGGACTCGGTGCGCGGTACGGGCCACGTCGACACCTCCTTCGGCCACACCTTCGCAGCCGAGGACTCGCAGCACTCAGAAGGACGGGGGGAAACAGCGGACGAGCACCCGTTCGCCGGACGGGCACCACGCGGCCTTGCCGAGCGTCATCGGCGCGTGAGCCGTCGAAGGGCCACGTGCCTTTGCGGGTGCAAGGGAGAGGTACCGGTTGTCGGGTCAGTCGGCGGCGGTCTCCCGTTCGAGAGCACGGCGTAGCTGTTCGAGTTTCGGGGGCAGGAGATCTGCGAGCCCATAGCGGTGGCGTCCGCTGTTGTAGCTGCGGATCAGCCCGCGCTGTTGCAGGGGCATGCCGTGACGGCGCCGGGTGTACGAGCCGTCGTCGCGCAGTGTTCCGGCGTGGTTGTGAGCGAGTGAGACCCAGAGCGCCTTGGCGCTGCCCTCGAGGGTCTCGGTCAGCTCCGCGCGGACGGGCAGCCAGCGGTCAAGGGCATCCCGGCTCAGTAGGGACAAGGGGATGGCTTCACGGTGCGGCGGTGCGTCCGTGCCGTGCTGTGGACGGCGGAGGATCACAATGCTGCGGCCGTCGCCTGACACGTGGTCGATGTGCTGGGTCACCAGCTCGCCGACCCGCGCCCGGGTGTCGAGTACCACCGCCAGGATGGCGATGAACCTGGCATGACCGGGAGACCGAACTGTGGACATGTCGCGGTGCAGTCGTCGTCGCAGAGCTGTGAGCTGCTCGCTCTGGGGGACAGACCTCAGCGCGACAGGTCCAGTGATCTCCATGAAGACGCCCGGGAGCCCTGCTGCATGGCGGATGATCTCCAGGCAGGCCAGCCGCGCCGCGTTCGTTGCCTCCGAAGTGGGCGGCTTCTCACCGTTCACCAGGCGGCTGCGCAGCACGCCGGTCTCCGCCACCTGGACGTAGTGCCGTAGGGCTGTCTCGTCGAGGAGCTGTGGCAGCTCTCTCCGAGCTCGGGCGGCCAGCAGGTTCTGCTCGAGGGCGGCAGCCAGCTCCTGACGCACCATGCCGAGCTGACGTCGGCGCGACGGTCCGACGACCAGACCACGGATGAGCTCGTCGAGAACCGTGATGGACGGATGTGACACAGGGGCATTGTGCTGCAAAGCCGCAGCGTGAGGGCACTAATAACAGGCCCCAAGCTGTCGCATCGGCACAACGACTGCCGTGGGGCGTCTCATCCGCCGCCGCTCCGGACGCCCGAGCCAACAGTTCTAATAACAGGCCCCATGCGCTTGAGATCCCGTCCTGCCCCTCTCGGGGCAAAGGACAGAAAGCGGGCAGTCAGTAGGGGAGGGGAGAGTGCCCCCGACCTCTATGTCGTCCGGCGGGGAGGAGCAGTCAAGCGGACGTTCTCCAGACTTCGATGTGTCTCATGAGACAGAAGAAGGTGTGACCACGAGGTCGTCAGGACGCAGAGGAGCCAGCCACTCTGCGTCCTCCAACTGGGCA
This sequence comes from Streptomyces sp. NPDC008001, assembly GCF_042958085.1. Taxonomy (NCBI): domain Bacteria; kingdom Bacillati; phylum Actinomycetota; class Actinomycetes; order Kitasatosporales; family Streptomycetaceae; genus Streptomyces; species Streptomyces sp. NPDC008001. Next base: position 175,869 of record NZ_JBIBIZ010000007.1, read on the forward strand.
CAGCGGCGTTGGTCCGCGGTGTGGCACGTGGGAAGCACAGGAAGATCGTCCATACCCTGCCAAGAAGCGGGTGACCTTGGCTCTCTGCGCGCGTCACTCCTCGTTACGGAACCAGCGTGGCATACCCACCGCTCCGTGACCTCCAACCAGTGGCGGCTGTCGAAGGGCGTTTGATGCAGTGGTGGCAGGCAGCGCTGTGGGGAGCGCTGGGTGCTGCGCTGGGAGAGCTTGCGGACTTTGCCCTGATTCTAGAGAACAAGAAGAAGCTGCCATGGAAGATCAAGGACGGACCGGAGAAGGCAATCTACCTCCTGATGGTCCTTACTCGGGTGACGCTCGGGATCGGTGCTGCTGGAGCGCTTACGGTGTTTGGTCAACTGGCGGGCGGTTTGGGGGCGTTCATCACGGGACTTTCGGGCCCGAAAACCATCGACGGCCTCCGTAAGCAAGCGCGAGGATCGACAAAGGCTTCAGAGGAAGCGCCACCAGAACGATCGGAGGCGTGATGCAAGCCGGTTCCAGGATTGCTCAATTTTGGTCGCTTCTCACTCGAACACATCCCGTCTTTTCAGTGACTCCTGTCCCAATTACTGGAAGCAGTCGTGCCCGTTTCTCGTCACTCCTGACACGGACTGACCCTGTGTTCCTGTCCGACGGCCCATCGTCGACGGAAGCAGGCTGGTCTCCTCTGCCGGTCGACCTAGATTTCGACCAGTTGGCGGGTGGTGATATGTCTGGTCGCGAACTATCCCGCGTCATGCTTGCAGAGGGGGATCTGAACGGCGCAAATCTCGACGAAGCTGTCCTGGTCAGTGCCAACCTGGCTCGTGCCGATTTGACTGATGCCCGGCTGAATAAAGCGCTCCTTACCGGGGCGGATGTGAGCGGCGGTCGGCTAGTGGGTGCTGAGATGAGGCGGGCGGTCCTGATTGGCGCCCGTCTTTCCGATGCGGAAATGGGCAGCGTCCTTGCGGACGAGGTCGACCTCGCCAGTGCGAATCTCAAAGGCGCAAATTTGAGGGAAGCCTGGGTACCTGGGGCAAATCTCACCAACGCGGACATGAGTGGCGCCATGATGCAAGACGCAAAATTCTTTGACGGGATTCTTATCGGTGCAATCCTGACGCATGCAGATTTGACCGGCGCGAGTTTGGCAAGGTCGCACCTAGCCTGCGCGAAACTCACTGGCGTCCGACTCGCTGATGCCGACCTGACCGAAGCCGTTTTGACGTACGCCGACCTGACCGGTGCTAGTTTGAGAGGCGCCACGCTTTCTGGAGCGGACCTGACGAGCGCCACGCTCGTCGACGGCGACCTTCGCAACGCGACCCTGACGATGGCAAGACTGACTCTGGCCGACCTGAGTGGTGCCATTCTTGCCAGCGCGGACCTGTCACGTGCCGTCCTGACTAACACCGACCTGAGGAGCGTGGCTCTAACAGATGCCAATCTTTCATTGGCCCTCTGGTCGCTGCAGACTCAGTGGCCCGCCGAACTACACGCGGAAATCCGTGACCGTTCTGAGGAAATCAGCCCAGGGTTGTTTCGTATCCGAAGCGTCGCAAGCCGCGACCGGGCGCTTGCTGGCCCAGACCTGTTTCCCGTGAGCTGATGAGTGCAGAGCATGTTAAAACCGCTCATTCAACTTCCAGGTCCTTCCGCCTCGCTGAGGGGAAGGGGATCACAGCTGCTGGCTGGCCGATAGCGTGCTCGCGCAGGGAGACGTTCTCCGCGAGGAGGGTCATGATGACAGTCGCGGCAGCGTCGACCTGCTCCTGAAGGCTGTGGCATTCCTCGCGGCTCTTGCGCAGCTTTCTTTGCAGCTCGACGACTTCGGTGTCGCGCTGGCGTTGTTGAATGCCAGCCGGACTGGTTGCGACGCGCGAGTCCCAGTCAAGGAGGATCTCAGGGGCCCGGTTCATGGTGACCCGGCTGACCCCGGCCTCGCGGCAGAGGTTGTTCTTGGTGAGTTTTCCGTCGGTGTGCTGGGGCTGGCCGGTGTAGGGGTCCAGCAACTCCATTGCGCCGACCGGGACGTAGACCGACCGGGGCCGCTTCTGCTTCGCGCAGGCCGCCAGATCGACGTCGGTGGTCCGAGGGCGGTCCCCCGCCATCAAGCCGAGCTCGGGCAGCAACAGCGTGGACCACTCCTGGGCCCGCATCCCGGTCAGCAGCGCGAGTTCGACCGCGGCCCGATTGCGATGCGGGCGCCACCCGCCGAACGTCTCGTCGAGCTTGGCCTCGGGCGTCAGCCCACCGAACCCGACGTCCCGGAAGAACAGGTACTGCTCCAGCTCAAGATGCCGCACCCGCACGTCCGTACTGAAGCCGCTGCCCAGCGACTCACCCTGCGACGACCGCCACGGACTGGCCCGCACGTAGCCGATGCGGACCAGGTGCTTGTAGAGGCTGACGATCGCCGCAGCGTCCCGGTCCCAGGTGGGTCCCTCCACCGTTTCCTCGGCGTCCTCGCGGCGCCACTGCCGGAACTGCAGGATGTCCCTCTCGGTGGCTGAGCGCAGGTCCGCCCCACGGGCCAGCAGGAAGCCGAGCAGCATCAGCACCGTGTAGGCGTAGGCCCGCATTGACTTCGCGTCCCGCCGGGCCAGCGCCAGACTGCGAAACTACGAGGAGACCGGCTCCACCGGCCGCATCGCCTCGTCCAGGAGGACCGGCGTACCCGCCGGCAGGCGATACCGCTCAAGAGCCCCCGCCAGCAAAGACCGATCGATCCCCGCGACATCACCCACCCGCCACACCGCCCGGTGGTTGGCGAAGTACAGCCGCACCGACCCCTCCCGTACCGACCTGAGCACGTTCCCCCGTACGCCAACGGAGGCTCTCCGCCGACAGCTACGGGAGGGCACAAGATCTCACCCAGATGAGACACCCCTCGATGTCTGGAGAACTGTGCGGAGCCAGTCCAGCGGGACCAGTTTGGGACCACACGGTGTGCGCGCTGCCAAACGAAATCCGTTATGCCCAACCTCGCGAAGCACCTTTTGGTGGAGGTTGCCGCCTTTGTGGCAGGTATCTACTTGACTGGGGGTCAAGGGGTCGTGGGTTCAAATCCCGCCGTCCCGACCGGAAAAAACGCCCTCTGATTTGCGGGAAACCGCAGGTCAGGGGGCGTTTTTTATTGATCTTGCGACTTGACTGTCTGATGGGGTGTCAGGCGCCTGGGGACCGCTTGGGGACCACCTCCCGGAAAAACCGCTGATCAGGCCCTGTATTGCTGGAGACCAAGATCAACTAGCAATTCGGGCGTTTGTGTACATCTCACAAGGCCTGGAGGCCGGCCGCCAGCGGCTTCGAGAGGACCGGGGCGCCGCGGAGGTGGCTGCTGAGGGATGTGCCGGCGGCGAGGAGCGCCTGCAGGTCGGGGTGCAGGTAGCGCTGGGTGGTTCGCAGGGAGCCGTGTCCGGCGATCACGCGCAGGACGTGCAGCGGTACGCCCGCGTCGGCCATCCAGGTCAGGCCGGTGGGACGGAGGCTGTGACGGCGCAGGTGCTCGTAGCCGAGGTCGGCGACGACCTCGTCCCAGTGGGTGGCGTCCCGGAGGACGGCGGTGGTGATGCGTCCGCCGCGCGGGCCGGTGAACAGCCGGGCGTCGGGGTCGTGACCGGCGGCAAGGAGACGCTGGGCCACCAGGGGTCGTACTTCCTCGATCAGGGGCACGCGGCGGGCGGCCTTGCCCTTGGTGCCTTTGTCGATCAGCCCGCCGGGGGCCGGTGTGGTCTGCCGTCGGACGGTCCAGATCCAGTTCACGGGGTCGATGTCGCGGGCCCGGACGCCGGAGACCTCGCCGATGCGCGCGGCGGTGCAGGCGGTGAAGGTCACCACGCTGCCCCAGCCCGCGTACTGCCCGTAGGACCGCTCCACCAGCGCGTCGGCCAGGGCCTCAAGGGTGTCCCAGTCCCGCAGCGCCAGGCACCGGGGGTCGTCGAGTTCGTCCTCGGCCTTCTTGAACTCGTACTGCCACCCGCTGACCCGAGCGGGGTTGTCGGTGATGATGCCGTCGCGGCGGGCCTGCTCCATCACCCGGACCAGTACGGCCAGGCTGTTCTTCACCGAGGAGCGCCCGGCGGAGTCGGCGATCCAGCCGTAGACACACCGGTCCACGGCACCGTTGCTGATCATGGTGACCGGGATGTGGCCCAGGCTCGGCACCACTCGTAGGCGCCAGCCGGCCTTGTACGGGTCGTGGGTTTTGGCCTCCAGACCGCGCAGGGCCAACTTCATGTTGGCATCCCCGTATTGCCGGAGCGGCTGGTCGTGCGGCTGGACACCGCGCAGCGCGGCAGCGGTCAGGGTGTCGATCCAGCCCTGGGCCTCGTCCTCGGTGGCGCGGGACTCGGAAAGCGACATCCGCTTTTTCGAGATCGGATCCACCCATCGGACACGGGCTTTGTAGGGGGGCGGCCGGTCGGGCCGGAATTCGATGTCGGGAGAGAGCGGTACGGCGATGGGGAGTTGCTCGACGTACCCCATCAGGCTACCTGGGAGGTGTCGACGCGGTGCTCGGCCAGCCATTGCCGGACGTCGAAAGAGCTGTACATCACCCGCCGCTGCGAAAGGCGGATGAAGGGCGGACCCTGCGGAGGCCGGGCTGTGCGCCACCTGCGCAAGGTCGAGGGGTCAACGTCGAGCAGGCGGGCGAGCTGACCGGTGGATTACCAAGATTCCGGCTCGTCGTCTTTCAGGGCATGGTCGTGCGTGAGCGGGCGGGCGGATATGCGGGGCGTCGTGCGGGAGTGGGGCATGTACGTCCTGGAGCGAAGGGGCGGGATCCGAGAGCGAGTTCCCCTGCCAAGCGGGGCATCGATGCAAGCCTCGCGGCGGGACGAAACAATAAACGCACGACACACGAAGTCCAGTGCTGCGATGCTCAGTTCCTTCAGGGAGAACGAACTCTGCAGACCAGTCTCCGGAGAGATCCCGGTTTCACGAACCGGGGATTCCGTGTTAGAGGACGCTGACGCCCCCGCCCGTTAGGACGGGTGGCGGCCGGCCGTTCAGATGCGGTAGTGCCACGCCTCGGTATCACACGCGGGGCTCCGCGGAAACAAATCTCCTACTCGCGGACGCTGAAGGCATGCAACTCAGGGAAAGGGGGCGTCGAAACTGAAGCTGTTCCACACCAAGCGCGACGTGATCGAGATCCCGTCGCGTCTTGCCGAGGTCGAGGCGGACGTCCAGGACCATGTCGAGACCAACCTCGAGGCGACGCTCGGCGTGCGGTTCCTGGCGAGCGAGTACAGCACCGGTCCCGTCCACGGCGGCCGGATCGACACCCTGGGGATCGACGAGAACAGCGCCCCGGTGGCCATTGAATTCAAGCGCGCGACGGATGCCGGCGTGATCAACCAGGGGCTCTCTTACCTATCGTGGCTGGTGGACCACAAGGCGGAGTTCGGGCACCTGGTCCGCGACCGGCTCGGGGCAGCGGTCGCGGCCCAAGTGCTGTGGAGCGCGCCCAGGCTGATCTGCGTGGCCGGCAACTTCACCCGCTACGACGTTCATGCCGTCCGCGAGCACCAGCGCAGCATCGACCTGGTCCGCTACCGCTTCTTCGGCGCCGACCACTTCGGTCTGGAGCCCGTCGCCTCGGTCGCCGCCCAGACGGCGGTGCTGCGCACCCGCCGGGCGAGTGAGACGGCGGGACTCGGTGCCCGTGTGGCGGATGCGGCGATGGAGGAGCTGTTCGCGGAGGTCGACCAGGTCCTGCTCGGGCTCGGTGACGACATCACCAAGGCCCAGCGCAAGACCTACCGCGCCTACCAGCGCCTGCGGAACTTCGCCTGCGTGTGCCCGCCGCAGAAGAACAAGCTGCTCGTCTACCTCAAGGTCAACCCCAAGGAGGTCGACCTCGTCCCCGGCTTCACCCGGGAAGTCACGGCGCTCGGCCATCACGGGACCGGTGACCTGGAGGTGCGGCTGCGCACAGATCGCGACCTGGAGCGGGCCCAGGACCTCTTTCGGCGCAGCTATACCGCGGCGTAGAGACGGCAAGTGCTGTGTCTTAGGTCGGCAACTCGTGCTCACCACTATGAAGTTGGGGCCTGGTCGTGTCGTCGCCTTTCGACGGAGTGGGCGGGGATTGGCGGTGGACTGCCAAGGGTGCCGTCGAGTCCCCGGCTTCGCTAACCGGGGACTCGATGGGATAGGCGGCTGAAGTTCGCGGCTTCCGTCGAATCCCGGCTGGTCGAGCACCGCTGTTTCGCTCCAGGGGGCCGCCAGCCGCCTGGCGGTTCTGCATCCGGCAGTGGCTTGTGAGGCGTCCGGTATCGGCCGCAGCATCGATGTGCGGAGTATGCATTTCTGTCGCTCGCGCCGATGCGAGGGGCCCGGCACGGATGCCGACGGGACTGCTGGACGAGCCCGCCCCTCTCCGGGCTGGAGGAAGGCCGCAGGATATCGTCGCTGTCAGCCTGCGCTTTTCTTGTCTTGGCGTCTGGATCTGTGCCGCCGGTGCACATCTGTAGCCGGGCGAGGTGCGTGGCGAGCGGTGCTCTACGACGTTGAAGCAAAGGCAGGGCCGGGTGGCTAAGGCGACGGATTCCATCGAGTTTGACCAGGAATCGGGGCTCGTCTTGATTCCGCGGAACAGGCAGCCCGAATTCGCTCTCGGCGTGTCGCTCTGGGGAGACTCCGCCGAGAAAGCCTTCCACGCTTTCGTCCGGCGTGAGGCCGCGTCAGGCGGCCTTGACCGTATCCGCCGCATGCCGGGGCGAGGGGACACCGTCATGCCCCTCAAGCTTCAGCTCGTTCCGCGCCCGGACAACGACTACAACCCCAAAGCCGTCAGCGTGGCTGCCCCACCCCAGCACCCGGGCACTGACCACGAACGGCATGTCGGCTACATGTACGACCGAAACCTGGTCTCCTTGGGAGGCCCCATACGGGGCCTGGCGTACGCCACCGGACGCCCCGTCGGCTGTCACGCCTACGTGAAACTGCGCGAGGTCGACCCCAGGGAGTACCGGAAAAGGAAGGCCGACTACGGGCCGGTCATCACCGCCTCGCGCAGCCGCATCTACAGCTACATCGACGGAATACGTCTGCTGATGCCCTGGTGGGAGGACTTGCAGCAGATGGCCATCACCCACGCCCGGACGATACGCCCCGATTTGATACTGCCGTTCACCGGACACTGGGTTTCCTGGAAGCCGGGCGCCCGCGAGAAACTCGCCGCCCGGACCCTGGATCACCTCTTCCCTGTTGCCCTGCGAGTCGAGGACGGAGAGCTGCTCGCCTACCACGAGGACCTGCTGCTGGCCTGCTTGTGGCCGTCGGGCAGGGACTTCTTCGATCGCACCATGAAGCGAGTGGAGGAGCTGGGTGGCGCTGCCACCGCCTTCGCCGAGGACTACGAAGGCTCCATCAAGATCTACGCCGAGGACAGCAGCCCCTGTACCTGATGCCGCCCGCTTCCTGAGGAAGACGACCGGGGCTGGCAGTCGTCCGCCTTTCCCTCGTCGTCGGCCCGTCGGCCCTGGTCGCGGAGCCAGCCGGTCCATCGCGGCGGACGACGCGCCACCAGAGATGGGAAGGTGCTCGACCTCCTCCGGCAGCATCCTCCGCAGGCTGCCGTACGACATGTCCGGCGCCCTGACTCACGCAGCCGCGCCCGAGCCGGCTCGGCTGCCTGGGCCCCCTCCCCACCGCATCGTCCAGCGCCTCCGCGGCTGGCCCCAGCAGCCGCCGGTGCTGCGGATCCTTCCTCGATGCTGCTGGCCGCTCGCGCCCATGCCAAAGCCCGCGGGGGGCAGGGGGCCTGGGCCGCCGGACAGCTCAGGCCAGCACGTCGGGCACGATTACGGCCGGGGCGTGGACCGGCCGGGTCGCCAGCGCGGCAGCCGCGCCGTCGGCAACCGCCTGTTTGGCGAAGGCGTGCCCGTCCGTGGTACGGCCGGGCAGACAGGTGAACAGCCCGCCGGCGGTGACGGTGCGCGAGTCGAACAGCAGGGGTGCGGTGACCGGCGTGCCGGGGTCGGCCTGGTCGAGCCTGCCGCCGGTCGCCTGGGCGATCTCGGCGAGGGTCGAAGGAATCACGGTTGAAGACTCTCCTTTCCGCTTGGCTCGCTCGGACGACACCTCGGCCCGCGGAGAAGCGGTCGAGGCCGTCATTGCAGTCAGCAGGACGCCGATGGGCGATGCCTCCGCGAAACAGCCAGGGTGCGGCTCCTCGCGGCGGCCGACGTCAGCAACCGGTCGGGGCTGGTGGTCAGGCCGCTTGCCTCTGGGCGGCACGGGCAGCTTGGGCCGGCACCCAGGCGTGGACCTGGTCGGGCTGGACGTAGAGGACGTTGGGGTTGTGGGTGTGAGGCCCGTAGCCGCTGGTGGCTGAGACCAGGAGGTACGCGCCGGGCGGGACGTGCCAGTTCCAGAACCAGGCGTCCTGTCGTGCACCGGTGTCGCACCAGCTGATCACGGCCTTCGAGCCGCGTCGGCCGCGCTGGTAGACCCGGGTCACCTGGAGCAGGTGGCCGTGGCCGGCGGTCCGCTGCTGCTGGAGGCTGTGCCACTGGGCGGCCAGGGCCGCGTTCCGCTTGCGCCGGGAGCGCATGCGGAACGCGACCACTATCGCGATCAGGGCAGCAGCGACGATCACAGGGCCGGGGCTGGTGTACATGTCCCCTATCCTGCCTGCTCGCCTGTGGCCGGTGATGCCTCTCAGCGCCGGTGGTGCGGAAGGTCGTCCTGGCGCACAGCGAGATAGGTCTCGGCGGTGGCTGCCTCGAGGATGCCGGGGTGCTCGTCGAGGTCGAGCCGGGGCTCCTGGTGGGCGGGTAGGAGGTCGCTCCACTGGCGGGAGGCGCCGTCTTCGTAGGCGTCACGCAGGCGTTCCCGGATCAGCTCGCGCCGTTGATACTGCGTTTCGCGGAAGACGCGGCGCTGTTCGCGGCGGCGCTGTTCCTCGGCCTCTTCGTCAGCGGGCTCGTCGGCGATGCGTTGGTACTCGGCGCGCAGGCCCGAGGTGCGTTCGGCGATGATCTGGTCCTCGTGGTGCAGCTGATCGCAGGCGGCGAACAGGCGGCGGGACATGCCCAGGTGCAGTTCGGTGCCGGGGACACGAGGTAGAGCGGGTTGTTGTCGGTCTCGTAGGCACGGGCGAGCCTGGGGGTGCGTTCATCAGGAGCTCACGTGGCCGTCCTGGTCCGGGTTGAGGCCGAGCCTGACGTAGAGGAGCTGGGCGACGTCGGTGAGGGTGCTGTTGGCGTTGCGCAGCAGCTCCATGGGCGGGATTTCGATGCCGTAGCGGTTGTGCACCTTGACCAGCAGTTCGGCGCCCATGAGGGAGTCGAGGCCGTAGCTGTCGACGCGTGCGTGCGGGTCGATGTCCCCTGCGTCCATCTGCAGGACTTCGGCCAGGAGCCCCGCGAGATGGCCGGCCAGGTAGGCCAGGGCGTCCTTCCTGGACATCTGGCCGAGGGCACGCACCAGCTCCTCCCTGCTGAATCCGTCGCCGTCGGCGGACTCCGGCACCAAGTGGGAGAAGCGCGGGGTGCCTGCCGTGGGGAAGAGCGTGCGTGCCCGGTGCCAGTCGGCGCTGGTCACCGAGGCGACCACCGCGTCCGTGGTCAGGAGGGCCTCGGCGGCGGCGAATGCCTCGGCCGGAGGAACTGCCTCGAAGCCCATGCCCGCCATCACCGTCGCGAGCTGATTCCGGGCCACGAATCCCACATCGGCGATCGGGCCCCAGGCGATGGCCAGAGCCGGTTCGCCGGCGCGGCGCCGCTGCCGGGCGAGGGCTTCGAGGTAGAGATTGCCGGCCACATAAGGGGCTTGTTTGACATTGCCCAGCGTGGTGACGAACGAGGAGTACAGCAGGAACAGATCGCACTCGCGGTCGCGGGTCAGGCGGTCCAGCACCGTGGCTCCGGCGATCTTCGGCAGCAGTACGGCGCTCATCCGCTCGGTGCCGAGCTTGAGGAAGTCCTTGTCGTCCAGGTGCATGGCGCAGTGCACGACCCCGCGAAGAGGGTGCCCGCCGGCGTCGATGCGGGCGACGAGCTCCGTCATCCCCACCAGGTCCGTGGCGTCGGCCGCGTAGGCGGTGGCCGTCACGCCGCGCTGCCGGAGCCCGGCGAGGACTTCGTCCGCCTCCGGGGCCTGCGGGCCGCGACGGCTGATCAGAGCCAGATGCCTGGCACCGCGGTCGGCCAGCCACGCGGCGGTCGCCGCCCCGAAGCCGCCCGTCCCGCCGGTGACGAGATACGTGCCCTCTGGATCCAGCCGCGGGGCGCGCCGCAGCGGCTCCACCAACGGGGGCTCGTCCAAGGTGTCGAAGGCGACCACGATCTTTCCCATGTGGCGGGAATGCTGGAGGAGCTGGAAGGCGTCGCCGACGCGTGCCGCGGGAAAGACACTGTGCGGCAGCGGACGGAAGCCTCCCTTCGCGGCCGCCTCGGAGACCTCCGCGAGGAGGGCGACGGCGCTGCGGGGGTCGGCGAGCACCTTGGTCAAGTCCATGCCGAAGAAGGCGATGTTGTTCAGGAACGGGCGCAGCAACAGGGGCTTGTTCTCGAAGAGGTCACGCTTGCCCAGTTCGACGAAGCGGCCGCCCGGGCGGACCAGTTCCAGGCTCCGGGCCATGCCCTCGCCGGCAAGGGAATTGAGGACGACGTCGACGCCTCGTCCGCCGGTGATCTCCTTCACCTTTTCGGCGAAGTCGAGGCCGCGTGAGTCCAGAACGTGTTCGACGCCGAGGCCGCGCAGCAGACTGCGTTTGACACCGCTGCCCGCGGTGGCGATGACGTGTGCGCCGTGCGCCGCCGCGTACCGGGCCGCCGCCAAGCCCACGCCCCCCGCTCCACCGTGTACGAGGACCGTCTCCCCCGGCCGCAGGCGGGCCAGGGTGCCGAGCGCGTACTGCACCGTGGCGCAGGCGACGGGCAGGGTCGCCGCCTCCTGGTAGGCCACGGGGAAACCGTCCGGGATGCACCAGATGGCCCGGGCGTCGGCCAGGGCGTGCGAGGCGAGGAAGCCGGACGCGAAGCCGGCGACCCGGTCACCGGGCTTGAAGTCGGTGACCCCCGCGCCGCGGGAGACCACGACGCCGGCTCCTTCCACTCCATAGCCGTGCGTGGAGCTCGTGCCCTCGAACACCTCCTCCGGCAGCAGCCCGACCACCTGCATCATGTCGCGGTAGTTCAAAGCGGCGGCCTTGACCCGGATCAGCACCTGCCCGGGGCCGGGCCGGGGAAGCTCGGTCTCCTGCCAGGAGAGCCGGTAGGACAGGCCGGGGTTGGTGACCTTCAAGGTGAAGGCGCGATCCTGCCCGGCTGTCGCGGCCAGGGGTGCGGCCACGGGACGGACCTGCTCGCGGGGCACGAACCGCCCGTGGCGCGTCAGGAGGATCTCGTCCTCCGCGCCGGGGCCGAGGAGCTCGCGGACGATCCTGCGGGCGTCGTCGCCCGGATCGTCGGCGGCGGCGGTCAGGGCGATCCTCCGGCTGTGCAGCTCGGGATGCTCGTTCGCCAGGCAGCGGGCCGCGCCCCACCAGGCCGCGGCGACGGGCGGGACCTCGTCCGGCTCCGCGCCCACGGGCAGAGCGGCGTTGGGGCCGCACACGAGCCAGATCTCCGGGCGGACGGTGTCCGGCAGTTCCTGGCAGGCGGAGGCCAGGGCGCGCAGGGTTTCCAGCTGACGAGCCGTGTACCCCGCGATGCCGTCCGGTTCGCGCTCGTCCACCGGCCCGAGGAGGAGAGTGACGGCGAGTGTGCCCGCCTGCGGAGCGGCACTGGCGAGCAGGCCGGTCCAGGCCAGTTCGGTGGCACCGGCCACTACCGGGCCGACGGCCGTGCCCCCCGCCCGCGCTATGGCCTCGACCACGGCGCCCGCCAGTGGTGTGACCGCGTCGGCTGTGGCAGCGACCAGGTGGTGGGTGCCGGCCCGGGGGGGCGGGCAGGGCTGCCGCGGGTGCGGTGCCCGGCTGCCCGGCGGGGGTGGCGGCGACGATGACGGAGCTGCCCTCGCGCGCCGGGGCCCGGTCGTCTCCGGTCTGGGCGACCTCCGCGAATCCGCAGGCCGCGAGAAGGCCGGGCCACGCGTCCCGGGACAACAGCGGTGAGCCGGGCCGCACATCGGTGTCGGCGCGTGTGTGATAGCTGTCCAGCGTGCCGAAGATCGGCAGAGCCAGGTCTTCGGTGTGCGGCTCGATGGCGAGGAGCTGGCCACCGGGCGCCAGCAGTGCGCAGAGCCCGCGCAGGGCATCCGGCAGGTGCTTTGCGGTGTGCAACGCGTGGGCCGCGACCACCAGGTCGAAGGAGTGCGCGCCGTAGCCCTGCTCTCCGGCGGCCACGTCCAGGTCGAAGGTGCGGTACTCGACGAAGTCGTACGCGGCGAAGCGGGCTTGGGCCCGGGGCAGGAAGTACGCGGAGACGTCGGTGAAGTGGTAGCGGGTACGGTCTGTCGGAAGCAGGGGCAACAGGGCGGCGGCCGTGCCGCCGGTGCCCGCGCCGACCTCCAGAATCCGCAGGGGACGGTCCGCCGGCCAGCGCCGCACGATCTCCCGGGCCAGCGTCTGGACGATGCGGTTGTGGAAGCGGCAGAACGGCGCGATGTCGTAGAACAGCTCCAGCACCTTGCTGGTGGAGTCCTCGACCAGCAGATCCAGCGGATCTTCGGCACCGCGCAGGATGCCCTCGAGGCGCTGGGCCTGGTGAGCGAACAGCGCCAGCTCCACGCAGTGGCCGGGGCTGCTGTCGACGATCTCCCACCCCCGGGCGCCGGGCGTGGCGTGGGCACCGGTCAGACACAGCCTGCCGTCCGGACACCGCTCGGCGAGCCCGGTCCTCACCAGTTCCGGTGCCACCCATCGTTCGAGGCGGCGGTACTTTTCCTCGTCGAAGCCCGCCGCGGCGAGGTCTTCCGGGGTAAAGGGGGCCGCCGGGTCGGGCAGCGCACGGGCGACCGTGGCAGCGAAGGCGCGCAGGAAGTGCTGGACGGCGAGCGGAAGGAACTGATCCCAGCGCAGCTCGCGTCCGTCGGCACGCAACCGTTCGATGTGCCCGGCGCAGGCGGCGACGAGCTCGTGCGGCGCGGGCAGCGGGGAAGGGCCGGCCGGTTCCTCCGGGTGCGGTGCGGCACGGAGGACGGTGTGGGTGACCTGCGGCGAGCGGCTGCGGTCGGAGGCGACACGGCGCAGACGGCAGCTTTCGAGCTGAACCGTGACGGTGCCGTCCGGGTCGGTGACGAGGATGTCCCAGCACACCTCTTCGTGGGTGCGGGACCGTTCCTGGACCATGAAACAGCCCGTCGCCGACGGGGTGGCCCAGACGCGGACGGCCCGGATGCTGCAGGGCAGGTACGCCAGGCCCGCGTCGAGCCGGCCGAGGAGCAGCGCGACGCCGGTCTGCAACGCCCCGTCCAGAAGGGCCGGGTGAACGGTGTAGGGGGCTCCGGGAGCGTCGTGCGCGTAGCGTGCGAAGGCCACGCCCGGCCCTGTGCGCAGCTCGTCGAGGACCTGGAAGGCGGATCCGTAGCACAGGCCCACGCCGGCGCACGAGGCGTAGAAGGCATCCGGCTCGATGCGGTCGGAGCACCGGGCGCGCCAGGCGCCCGGATCCGTGGCCGCCGGGCGCCGGGACAGCAGGGTACGGACCCGGGCACGGCAGTGCGTACCGGCCGTGTGGGGTTCACCGCTGGAGACGAGGACCGTGCCATCGTCGGGGGTGAGCGCGGTCTGGAGACGAGTGCCGGAGGCGTCCTCCCAGGGCACGACCAGTCCCCGGGCGATGTCGAGGTATTCGAGCTCGACATCGGTGCCCAGCACCAGCTTTCCGGCCGACAGGCACATTTCGACGTACGCGGTGGCCGGCACCAGGACCGTTCCGCCCACGCGGTGGCCGGTCAGCCAGGGCACGACGGCCGGTTCGACGGCACCGGCCCAGGCCGGGACGGGGGCCTCGGCCCGTGCCCCGAGCAGCGGATGCTCTCGCTTGGCGCCTCGTGTCCACTGCTCCTTGCCTCCGCCCCAGTGACGCTCGCGCTGCCAGGGGTAGGCGGGCAGCGCGACAGCGCGGCCGGGTCGCGGGAAGTACCGGTCCCAGTCGGTGCGCGCGCCCGCCGCGACCAGGGCGGCGCGGGCGGTGGCGAGGGCGCGCGGCCCGTCGGCCCCGCGGCGCAGTGTCGGCACCACCGCCACGGTGGTCCGGGGGCGCGTCTCGGCGATGCGGCGCAGATAGGCGCGCAGCACCGGGTGCGGGCCGATCTCCAGGAAGACGTCGGCTCCGTCTTCGAGCATCTGCTCCACGGCGTCCTTGAAGCGCACCGGGCGGCGCACGTTGCTCCACCAGTACTCCGCGTCCAGATCCCGTCCGTTGGTCTGCGCGCCGGTCACCGTGGAGTAGAAGGGAACGGTCGCCGCGGCGGGTTCGAGCCCCGCGAGGCCGTCCATCAAGGGCTCACGCAACGGGTCCATGGCCCGGCTGTGGAAGGCGTAATCGAGGCCCAGATCACGGAAGAAGACCTCGCGCTCCCGCAGGGCGGCGCCGAAGCCGGTCAGCGCGTCGGCGGCGCCGACGACGGTGACGTCCTTGGGGCCGTTGACCCCGGCGATCTCCAGCCCCCGGCCGAAGGACCGCAGGTCCTCGGCCGCCCGCTCGGCGTCGAGGCCGACCGCGGCCATCCGCCCGCTGCCGGCGGCCCTCGCCTGCGTCCGGCCGCGCACGGCGGCCAGGCGGGCGGCCTGGCCGAGGGAGAGGGCCCCGGAGGCGTAGGCCGCGGCCACCTCGCCCGCGCTGTGACCCACCACCATGGCGGGGCGCACGCCTTGGGCACGCAGCACGGCCATGATGCCGAGCTGCACGGCGAACAGCAGGGGCTGGGCCACCTCCGTCGCCTCCAGCCGCCCCCGCTCGGCCGGAGCCGCCAGCCGCTCGGCGACGGACCATCCCAGGTGCGGGGCCAGTTCGGCGTCGGCTTCCGCGATCGCCTCGCGGAAGACCGGGTGGGTTTCGAGGAGATCGGCCGCCATGCCCGCCCACTGGGAGCCGTTACCGGCGAAGACGAAGGTGATCCGGCCGGCACCGACCGCCGTGCCCGGTCGCCGGGGGTCGTCTTCGGCGAGGCCGGTGAGGAGCCGCGCCGCTTGCGCCGGCGTATGGGCTAAGACGGCGGCACGGTACTCGTGCAGGGCGCGGCGGCGGCAGGAGGTGTACGCCAGGTCGTAGAAGTCCTCCGGGGAGGTCGTGGCCAGGTGGCCGGCCATCCGGGAGACGGCTTCCCCCAGCGCCTTCGGGGTGCGAGCGGAGACGACGACGGGCAGGCCCTCGGGAGGCACCGGGCTCGCGGAGAGGCCGGGGGCGGGTGGATCGGGCGGGGCGGCCGCCACGATGACGTGGGCGTTGGCACCACCGAAGCCGAAGGAGTTGATGCCGACGACGGGCCGGCCGGTGGCGGGCAGCGGGCGGCTCTCGTCGGCGAGCCGGAGGCCGAGACCGGTGAAGTCGATGCCCGGGTGGGGATTGCCGGCGTACGGGGAGGCCGGCACCATGCCGTGCTTGAGCACCAGCAGTGCCTTGCACAGCCCGGCCATGCCGGATGCGGGCTCGAGATGGCCCAGGTTGGCCTTCACCGAGCCGATCAGCAGTTCCCCGCTGATCCGGCGGATGCCCAGGGCACGCCCGATCGACCGGGCCTCGGCCGGGTCGCCCACGGGCGTGCCCGTGCCGTGGGCCTCGACGTAGACGAGCTCGTCGGGGTGGACTCCGAACTCCGCGTACACCCGCCGCAGCAGGGCCTCCTGGGCCTCGGGGTCGGGCAGGGAGAGCCCCATCGTCCTGCCGTCGCAGTTGCTGCCGCTGCCCAGGATCACGCCGAGTACCCGGTCCCCGTCGGCCAGGGCGTCGTCGAGCGGCTTGAGGAGCACCATGCCGCCGCCCTCGGCCCGGACGAATCCGTCGGCTTCGGCGGAGAACGACGCGCATGCCCCGCGCCGCGACAGCATCGCCGCTTGCGAGAAGCCGACGTAGATGTACGGACTGATCAGGATGTTCGCCCCGCCGCACAGGGCGGTACGGCTCGTACCGTCCCACAGGGTGCGGCAGGCCCGGTCCAGGGCGACCAGCGAGGAGGAACACGCCGTGTCCACCGCCATGCTCGGGCCGCGCAGATCGAACGTGTGGGAGAGCCGGTTGGCGGCGATCGAGGAGGCGACCCCGGAGACCGTGTAGGGGCCGATCATCCGTGGTTCCAGCATCTGCAGGAACCCGTAGGAGCTGTCCGAGATGCCGATGTAGACCGCGGTGTCGCTGCCGGCCAGGGAAGCCGGAGGAATCGAGGCGTCGTCGAACGCCTCCGCCGTCAGCTCCAGCAGGAGGCGGTGCTGCGGGTCCATGTGCGCGGCTTCCTTGGGCGAGACGCCGAAGTAGCCCGCGTCGAAGTCCGTGATGTTGTCGAGGAACCCTCCGGCCGCGGTGTAGCTCTTTCCCGGCCGTGGCACGGCCGGGTCCACGAACAGGTCGACGTCGAAACGGTCTTCCGGAACCTTGCCGACCAGGTTGCGTCCCTGCCGCAGCGCCGTCCACAGATCATCGAGTCCGTTGACGCCGCCGGGCAAGCGGCATGAAGCACCCACGATGGCGATGGGCCGTGGAACATCGGCCCCGGGCTCGGGCATGGGCACGGCCTTTCCGGTCGGAGTGTTGACAACTCGGCATTCGCCTGGTCGTGTTCACGTTTGCCCTCCACCGTCGCGGAGCATGTTTCCGGCGGCATGGTTCACCCGGATCGGTGGAGGTTCGCCCTCAAACCCCCACCTTTGCCCTGGAGTTGACCGCCGATGCCGCCCGTTCCAAGGAGGCTGCCACGTGTCCGTACTGCTGACCGGTGCGACCGGATTCCTCGGCTGCCGCCTCCTGCGCGAGCTCCTGGCCGACTCGCCCGAGGAGACGTTCACCGTGCTGGGGCGCGGCACGGCGCGACAACTCCGCGAGCGCACCGAAGCCGCGATGACATGGCTCGACAGCCCCCCACTGGCACCGGGGACGCTGGAGCGGGTGCGCTATCTCGGCGCCGACATCACCGACCCGGGTCTCGGTCTGTCCCCCGAGGACCGCGCCCGTGTCGTCGACGGCCTGACCACCGTGTGGCACGGCGCAGCCCGGCTGGCCCTCGAAGGCGATCCCGCCCCGCTCTACAAAGCCAACGTTCTCGGCACCCGCCACGTCCTTCGGCTCGCCGATGAGGCGCCCGGAGCCCATATGGTCCACATCAGCACCGCTTTCGTGGCCGGCCGGCGAAGCCAGGGCCACATCATGGAAGAGGACTTGTCGGAGAGCGACGACTTCGTGACCCTCTACGAGGAGACCAAGCACACCGCCGAACGTCTCGTGCGTGCCTGGGCCCTGCCGGACCGTCGGCGCACGACAACCGTTCTGCGGCCGGGTCTGCTGGTCACCGACCGGCGCGTACCCGAAGGGCTGCCCGGTCAGCCGCTCGACATCCTGTCCCGGCTCTTCGACGACCTCCTGCGCCACGAGGCGGGACGCGTCAAGGCCGCCGACCGGCTCCTCGCCCGTGCCCACCGTCGCGGCGACGAGATCCGCGTGCGCCTCACCGGTGACCCCGAGGCATCCCTGAACCTGCTCCAGGTGGACTACGCCGCCCGCGCCATGGTGCGGGCGGTCCGCTCCCGGACCGGCGAACCCGGCCTGCGCACCCTGCACGTGACCCATCCGGTCAACACGGAGTTCGGCGTGGCCTTCGCGGCCTTCGAGTCCCGGTATCCAGGCATGGTCCTGTCCCTGGAAAAGTCGGTGCCCGACCCGACGCGCTACGAGGCGAGCCTCCACCAGCACGGCAGCCGGATGCTCAAGTTCGCCATGCACCGCCGCACGTACGACCGCACCCACCTGCTCCAGGCCGTAGGTGATCTGCCGGACCCCCAGCCCATCGACCAGGCGTACCTCTCGCGGGCCTTCGGCTACGCCGGGGAATCGCTTTCCGTATAGGAGGGCCTCGCCCACGGTCGTGGCGAGTGGCGCTGTCGGGTGACAGGGCGGTGTGGCGGACATGCGGGGCGACCGTCGAGGCAACAAGTGTTGTCATGAGCGACGATGTGAGGGAACGCGGATGTCACCACGGCAGCCGACCGCTCGGCGGCCGCCTGCTCGGCGCCCTCTGCGCGGTCACGGTGTCCGGGATGCTCCTGACCGGGTGCGGCGGCGACGGCGGGAAGGGGAACGGGGGCACGGCCACCCCGTCCCCGCCGCCCGGTACCACCGCGACGGCGACTGGCCCGGGGGCCACGGCCACCGGGCGGATGACCGAGGACCAGAGGCAGCGGCAGGCGCTGGTGCCGACGGCGAAGGTGGGCTACGACCGGGCGGCAGGCGCGGCCGCGGCAGCGGTGCCGGGCGGCAAGCTGGTGGCCCTGGAGCTGAAGCGGTCGGCCGAGGGAGGGCCGGAGTGGGAGACGGAGGTCGCCACGTCCGACGGCACGTCCCGCATGGTCGTCGTCGACGGTGTCTCCGGCAAGGTCACGCGGTCGCAGGCGAAGACCGACGAGGACGCCGAGGACAAGCGCAAGCTCGCCGACAGGCTCACCAAGGCCACGGCCACCTGGCAGGACGCGGCCTCGACCGCCACCGGCCGCAAGAAGGGGACCGTCACCTCGCTCGACCTGGACACCGACGACAGCAAGACCCTGGTCTGGTCCGTCGACGTCGTGACCACCAACGACTGGAACAAGACCACCTACGACATCGACGCCGCCAACCGCAAGGTGCTGCGCGAGCACGTCGACCGCGACTGAGACGGCCCGCCGGGCAGTGGGAGAGCGCGCATCCGGTCTCTTGCCGTCATGCACCGCCCGCAACGTCCGCTCCGGCATCAGCGCCTGCCGGCCGGGGTCGACGCCCAGCGGGGTGAGCGCGATTCGGCCCGTCCGGCAACCCCGAGCCGCTACCGCGCGATCCTCGGATGCCGCCGCCAGGTGCCCGTAGCGGTCTCCAGCGCGGCCGCCATCCGCAGCACCCCGAGATCGTCGCCCTGGCGGCCGATGATCTGCAGCCCGGTGGGAAGTCCCCGGTCCGCGAAGCCGAAGGGGAGCGAGATCACCGGGAGGCCGGCGAGCGTGACGCGCGAGCAGATGCGCATCCACTCGCGGTAGAAGGTCTGTTCCACCCCGGCGACCCGTTTCGGCCAGTGTTCGCGCACGTCGAAAGGCGGCAGTTGGGTGACCGGGGCGATCAGGAAGCGGTACTCGGTCAGGAACGCGTACATGCGGTCGTGGACCTGGGAGCGCAGCAGTTCCGCGCGTCGACCCTAGGGGCCGTCCCAAGCTCAGAACGGAGCCCTCCGAGGTGTCCGGCCCAGTGGTGGCCGCCAGTGGTTCAGGCTGATAACAGGCCCTGTGCGCATGCCGGGCATCCTCGCGCCCCGGTCGGGGCGCCGGAAGGAATCAGCAACCGGGAGGGGGAGCCGGAGCAGTCGTTGGCGACCGTGGCGCCGCTCGGTGCTTCGACATGGGTGGCGTTACGCCGGCCCTTGTAGCTAGCCGACAGTTTCTGGACTGCCAGGGGCTGTCAGGGTCGCGCAGAGGCTGGGGACCATCTGGGGACCACACGTCATGCATGTAAGTGGACAAGCTGATCGCTACTGAACGAACTGTCACGGTAGTTCGTCCAGTTACCGCAGATATGACGTCATGGCACTTGACCGGGGGGCAAGGGGTCGTGGCTTTAAAACCCGCCGTCCCGACGGTAGCCCTCGGCGAGATAGCGGCTGAGGACTGCGCCGGCCGGTCCCGGGCAAAACGTGTGACCTCCCCCGCAAACCAGGGCCTGTCCGATG
>NZ_JBIBIZ010000007.1:195770-541697 GCF_042958085.1 Streptomyces sp. NPDC008001
GGGTCGGATCGCCGGACAGGCCCTGGGGGTTGTCGTCTGACTGGGGTCAGCCGAGGGGCAGCCCGCCGAGGAGGTCGCCGAGGAGGGGGGCAAGGGGTCGTGGCTTTAAAACCCGCCGTCCCGACGGTAGCCCTCGGAGAGGTAGCGGCTGAGGACTGCGCCGGCCGGTCTCGGGCAAAACGTGTGACCTCCCCCGCAAAACCAGGGCCTGTCCGGTGGGTCGGATCGCCGGACAGGCCCTGGGGGTTGTCGTCTGACTGGGGTCAGCCGAGGGGCAGCCCGCCGAGGAGGTCGCCGAGGAGGGGGGCAAGGGTGGCCAGAAGCCCAGCGAGCGCGTCCATGTGAAACTCCCATCGATGAGTGGTCTATGTGATCTGAAGACGATCGGGCCGTCCTCCAAGGAACGGCCAGGCGGCCGTCATCACTCGTACGAGCGCGCTCAAAGGACCTGCAGTGGACAGGCCGGCCTTGGGGCGGCACTGGTCCGTGGCTGTCCGCGTCGCCTCCACGCGCCCGACCCCGCCATAAGATGCCGGCTCCCGGCCGGAATTCGAGGCCGGCCATCCGCTCCACTGCCGCAATAGCGCTCTCCCGCACGTCCTGGGTAACCTCGGTGATAGCAACGCCGTATTCGACGACCACGGCCAGGTCGACGGCGGCTTGGCGCTCACCCACCTCGACCTTGACCCCGCGAGTGACGTCCGCACGCCCGCCGGGGACCTTGTCGCGGACTGCCCCCATGGTGCGGGCAAATCCCCCGCCCAAGGCGTGAATTCCGGGCGCCTCCCGCGCGGCCATGCCCGCGATCTTCGCCACCACCTCGTCCGCTATCGACGTCTTGCCTCGGGCCGCGGCTGCCTGCGGCCCGGCCGGTTTGGCTCGCGATGCCGTTTCCCTCAGCCCGCCGGACTCGCCTGTGACGGGTTCGTGCACGCCCTCGCCGGTCTGCTCAACCACCATCAGCCTCCTCTTCACATGCCCGGCGCTCCGGGCTGCGTTTCCACCATCTCCGCTTCCTGGTGTTCACCGGGGTCGGATGCCCGGCCGCCACCTCCCCCCGGTCCTTCCCGGTCAACGGTGCCGGCATCCTGAGGAACTCCGGCGTCGCATCAACCTCCCCGTGCGCTGCGCCCCCTTGCTCGCAGATCCGAAACCGGGCGCACCAGGTAACGGTTTCTGCTACTTGCCGCAGGTTGTCACCCCCTGCCGCTCACCCCGGGGGGAGCGGCTCACAGACCGACGCCGACGGGTCTCACTCAGCGAGGGGCTGCTCCTACCAGTAGTGCCGCCGTCCGCCAACTGCGTGGCCCAGGCTGCCCAGGAGGAACAGGGCCGCCCCGACGACAACCAAGACGATTCCGGCAGTCCACAAAAAGGCGATCTTGGCCAGGAACGCCACCATCAGCAGAACAGCTCCGATGACAATCATGGTTTGCTCTGATCATGCACAGCCCCTACCCCCTCCATCGTCCTCCCCCCTGACCCCACCGCCCCCCAACGACAACTGCCGATGAGGTCAGGGGAGGACTTGCCACACCCGCCGCTCCACCAGCCGGAGAGTGCTGCCGGAGTGCGAGCTGTGGTTTCTCCCCCTCCACGTCGGTGCTCTGCTTCCTTGCAGGGCGTGCGGAGGGCACGCCCTCCCCACGAGGGGGTGACCGGGAGGTGGGTTGTGGCTTCGCTGAAGGCGACGGCATGTCGCACTCGGGGTCGAAGCCCTGTTCCAGTGCCTTCCTCCGGCCCGGCCGAGTCCGGTGAAGAACACGGCGGCCCCGGCGGTTGGGGCGATGACTGCGGCTAGGCACATGGCTGCCCTTTCCGGTTTCCGGTGCGCGGACCGGTCTGCTCTGCTTCATTCACCTCAGCCTCTGCTCGCTCGTGCCCCGCATCGGTGCTGCCGGGTGGTGCCCACGCGACGCGGGTACGGCCCGGGGCGGTCCGGGGGTCAGTGCTTGAAGGCGTCCTTGGCCTTCTCGCCGGACTGCTTCAGGTTGCCCGCGACCCGGTCCGTCTTCCCTTCGGCCGTCAGCCGCCTGTTCCCGGTAATCCGCCCGAAGCTCTGTTTGATCCTGCCGTTGAACACTTGCCCCTTGTCCCTGATCTTCTTTGCGAGGCTCATAACGTCCCTGATTTCGTTTTCGTCCCTCGGATGCGGATTTCGCACAGGCCGCCATTCCTGCCGGACGAGACGGGGCCTGACACGGATACACGGATTACCGGCGGTTCCCGGCGTACCGACGTCCGCCGCTGCGGCCGTGACGGTGGCGTGCAAAACCCAGGATCCAGACGATCAGCACCACGGCCGCAGCGATCCACAGCAGATGCGCGACGAAGCCGAACCCCAACAGCACCAGGGCCAGCAGGAGAAGAGCAATCAAGACGATCATGGTCGGGCCTCCGGATGAGCCAGGGAGGATTCCCTGAGTTCCGCGGGGTCCGGGCGAAGCTGGACGGGAGGGTGGCGCCCGGAGGATGCCGGAGCGCCGTAGTCCTTCGCCGTGATGGCCAGTCAACGCCCGGGAGTGCTCCCTGTCAACGAACTGGCAGTACTGGCTCGTTCCGGCCCCGGAGCCGGTACTGACGGGGTTCGCGAGGGAGCGGTGGAGGCTTCCACCGGGTCGGCCGGCGGCAGGACGTGATCCTCCCACCAGGACAGGCCCATGACACCGGCGAGCAGGGCGACGGGGGTGAGAGCGGAGAGGATCAGCGCGTACATGAGTACCGCCTGCCATCTGCGTGCGACATGGACGGGCAGCAGAACGCTGCCCGCGAGGGGCGCACCGGGACCGGGCCAGGATCGCGTGGCGCCGGTGGACGCGGGAGCGGCCCCCGGTCGTGGCGGGGAAGTCCTGCGCCCCCGATGCGCAGAGTGCGCCCCGGGGGCGCACGGGGGGCGTGCTCGATGCCGCCGGGGGCCGGGGCCACACCGCTGCAGGCTAGTCCTCCCTGACTCATCCGAACAGGCTTGTGGGATCGGCCTGTTCGGTTCCTGTCCGCGGTGCATGGGCGGAGCTACGCTGTGCGGCGAGGCCCTGGTCCCCGGCAGCGTGAGATCCCTTCCGCTCCGAGGAGGCGTGCGATGCGCGTAGGTGCCGGAATCTCCCGCACCGCCCTCGGGCAACCGCCTTTCTGCGAGGGTCGCCACCCGCGCCTTATCGTGCCGCCGGCCCTGGTGCTGATCCCAGGTGTCGGCCATGAGCCGGCGGCACGAGTCCCCCGGTCAGTGGAAGGAACCGCAGCGCGACGCCGAAGCGGCAGGGCCCCGGAACGTTCCCGGAACAGCCACCGTCCCGATCAAGACGTCCGGGGCTGCCCGGCCGGTGCCATCTCCAGGGCCGGCGCCGCCCGGCACGCGCTGCACATCTCGCGAACCCGGGAAGAGACCAAGAAATCCCCTGAGTTCGGCAAGGGCAAGCACCTCGGCGACACCGACTACCACCGCGGCGTCGGCTCTGCTACCGGCTCCGCAGCCGCTCTCCGGCCGGGCAGGGCCATCACGCAGGGAAGGCCCTGCGCACCCGTAACGGCCCGGAGGCAGCAGGAGAAGACACTTCGGGCGGGCCTGACGGGGACGGCTTGCGAGGGCTCAGGAGTGTGCTGGGCGGCCGGCCGAGGGAAATCTCCTGCTCGCCGGGAAGAACCAGCAGCTCAGGCAGCAATCAGCCCGCGTGCCGGGGCGCATCCTGACCGCCCCGGCCGCAGGATCGTCGGAAAGTGACTCAGCGCCTACTTCCCGGGGGCGTGAGTGCCCCCATTGACCGGTAAGTCCTGAGCTGGTGGCTTGGTCGCCGAGGGGACTGATGTGTCCGGCACCGGCGGGGCTGCGGCGGCTGCTTCGCGGGCGAGGAAGGAGCCGAGTTCGCCGATGGTGCTCATCAGGGGTGCGGGGAAGACGACGGTGGTGTTCTTGTCGACGCCGATCTCCACGAGGCTCTGCAGGTTGCGGAGTTGCAGAGCCAGGGGGTGGGCCATCATGGTGTCGGAGGCGTCCCCCAGTGCGGCGGCGGCGAGCGACTCGCCCTCGGCCCCGATGATCTTCGCGCGCTTCTCCCGCTCGGCCTCCGCCTGGCGGGCCATCGCCCGCTTCATGCTCTCGGGAAGCTGGATGTCCTTCAGCTCGACCAAGGTGACCTCCACGCCCCACTCCGCGGTGGTGACGTCGAGGATTGCGCGAATGTCGAGGTTGATGCGGTCCGTCTCCGACAGCGTCTCGTCGAGAGTGTGCCGGCCGACGACTTTCCGCAGGGTGGTCTGCGCGATCTGGTCGATCGCTGCGTAGACGTTCTCGATCGCGATGACCGACTTCACGGCGTCGACGACGCGGAAGTAGGCGACCGCGGACACGTCGACGCTCACGTTGTCCTGCGTGATGATGCCCTGGGACTGGATGGGCATGGTGACGATCCGCAGTGACACCCGGTGCAGGACATCGGCGAACGGAATGATGAACCGCAGACCAGGGGCGCGCTCCCCGGCGAGCCGACCGAACCGGAACAGCACCCCCTTCTCGAACTGCTTGACGACCCTGGTGGCCATCGTCAGCCCGATCAGGGCCAGGACAACGACCACCACCACGACGAAGATCAAAGCTGCCATGTCCCACTCCCCGGAATCGGGTCCCGCCGCTCCTGCATGCGGGCCCCGGGCAGTACGTCAGCGACGCGGGTGACGCCCCGTGTGCCGGGGCCCGTTCGCTCTGCGTGCGGCCTGGTCCGTACCTGTTGGTGCTCTTTGCCCTGGGCCCGGTGTTTTCCGCCGGCATTCACCGCGGGCGGGCCGGGCGGGGGAGCGTGACCGGGCTCCCGAGGGCGAACGGCGCGGTACCGCCACCCATCCCCCGTGCCTGTTCCCCGCCATGCCCGGTCTCCTGGGCGCCGGGAGGCTTCTCGCTCGCGATCAAGGTGCTGGCGGTGCAGTGGTTGTGCGGGTCGGCTGCGGCGGCCATCAGCCGGGCGGCCGTGGGCTCGCTGCTCTCCGGCGGTATGACCAGCAGGTCCCAGCGGCCGTCGGTGTAGGAGAGCAGCAGGAGCTTGTGCGGGTCCTGCTCCGCCTCGAACCAGCCCACGTGCACCACATGCCCGGTGACGGGTATCTTTCGCGGGATCACCGGCCAGTAGGCCGGGTTCACCGTGATCCGGGTGATGCGCGCCCAGCGGTGGTCCAGCACATCGGTCAGGGCGGGAAGTTCCCGTGCGAGATCGCGGGAGCGAGGCCACCAGGCCCCGTCCAGGAGACCCCGGTCCGCAACCGCCGGCTTCAGCGCCAGACGCGCCAGTGGGCGCACCGGTGGCGGGGAAACGCCCTCTTTGAGGATCAACGCAGGTTTGATGGGCGTCGTCATGAGACGGACCTGACCCCGGACGCGTTGATGCGCGCCCGGCATAGCCGCTCGCCGGGAACGGCACGACACGGAATCGGTGCACGGAATGTTCCCAGCGGCCTCAGCATACTCCGGCGGGGCAGCTCCAAGAGCTGGGATTCGCGAAATTCTCGCGGCAGAGCGACGGGTCCCACGGTGGGCAGAAGGGCAGGTTTCCTGTGTTTTCACGGCGGAGGCCCGAACGGATCTTCGTGGAGAATCAGCCATGCATTTCCGTGCATCAGCGGAAATTTCGTTATAACGGAAAGGCCTGGAAATGCTACCGCGCTCACTATTTTCGGTTGGGTAGTGTAGCGTCGGAGTCGGTTGTTCATTGGCCGCCGGTGACCGCTCCTGCGGGACGTTTGGGTTTTCTGCCCAGCCACCACCGGTCTCAGTGCCATGAAAGTCCTGATGCGAAACACTCGCACAATTCTCGCCCTTTCCGGCGTCACGGTTCTGGCCGCCGGCGCCGCCGTGCTTCTGCCCGGGACCGCGCAGGCCCGGCCTGCGTCCGTCGCGTGCGACGAGACAGCCCTGGTCACTGCGGTGACCGCGGCGAACGCAGCCGGCGGCGGGACCGTCACCCTGACACCCGGCTGTACGTACGTCCTCACCGCCGGCCACGGCGACGACGGAGTGAACGGTCCTGCCGGCTTGCCGGTCATCACCACCCCCGTCACGCTCGAGGGCAATGCCAACACCATCACCCGTGCGGGAACGGCGCCCGCGTTCCGCATCGCCCAGGTCGGTCCCACCGGCGGCCTCACACTCAAGGCAGTCACGCTCAGCGGCGGTCACGCGGCCGCGACCGGCCACAACAACGGCGGGGGCATCCTCAGCTCCGGTGCGGTCACCCTCACCGGCAGCCAGCTCTCGGGCAACACCGCCGACGGTCTGGGCGGTGCTCTCTCCAGCACCGGCACGGCGTCCGCGGCGACGCTCACCAGCAGCACCGTCAAGAGCAACACCGCTCACCAGGGTGCCGGCATCGCCAGCGTCAACGGGACGCTCACCCTGACCAGCAGCGTGGTCAACGCCAACACCGCCACGGTGAACCCCGGCGGCATCTACTACACCGCCGGCTCGGCAACACTCAACACCTCCACCGTGACCGCCAACATCGCGACCAACTGCACCGGCAGCCCCTCGCCCGTCCCCGGCTGCATCGGCTGACAAGCCGCTGCGCACCGAAGACCCGGCAAGCCGGCCACGGCCGCTCCTTCACAGGGAGCGGCCGTGGCGTTTCCCGGGGTGTGGACGACAGGGCCGGTCAGGCCTGGCGCGGGCGCGAGGCCTGACCGGCAGATCCGGTCGGCCGGTCCGGGTGCTGGTTGCGTGACGAGGGCAGGACTACGCTGTGGGCCGATGCCCCGGCCCCCGGCAGCGTGGAGCCCGTTCCGCTCCCTGGAGGTGCGTGGTGGGCGCAGATGCCGGAGTCACCCTCATCACCTTCATGTGCCGCGGACCCGGAACACCACCTGTCCTCGAACTGCCCGGCGGTTTCCGGTCGATGGGCCTGGTGAGCATGTGGCCGTACAGCGGCCGGGCGCAGTGAACCTCACCGTGCCGGCGCGGCCCCCGGCCCTGGCGGACGTCGCGGCGGCGGCCTGTCTCCCGGGCGAGGAGGTACTGCACGGGCTCGGGGTGACGCGCAAGGGCCTGTCGGCGCGGGAAGCGGCTGAGCGGTTGGCCCGGTGGGGGCCGAACGCGGTCTCCTCGCACCGGGCCCGTCTGCTGCCGGTGTTGTGGCACCAGCTGCGGTCACCGCTGCTGTGCCTCTTGCTGGTTGCTGCGGCGGCTTCCTACCTGGTCGGCGAGCGCAGCGATGCGGTGATCATCGGTGTGATCGTGGCACTGTCCGTCGGGCTCGGCTTCGTCAATGAGTACCGGGCCGAGAAGGCGGCCGAGGCACTGCACGGCCAGGTCCGCCACCAGGCCGTGGTGGTGCGCGGCGGTCACCCGGCCGAGGTGGAGATCACGGCCCTGGTCCCGGGTGACATCGTGGAACTGCGGCTCGGTGACATCGTTCCGGCCGATGTACGGCTGCTCGAGGTCACCGGTCTGGAGTGCGCAGAGTCGGTGCTGACCGGCGAGTCCATGCCGGTGGCCAAGGACACGGAGGCTGCTTCGGCCGGTGCGGCGTTGGCCGAGCTGTCCGGCTGCGCACTGATGGGTACCGTCGTACACGCCGGCAGTGCCCGGGGAGTGGTGGTGGCCACCGGCGCGGTCACCGAGTTCGGGAAGATCGCGGCCGGGCTGGGCACGCATCAGCTGGAGACCGGGTTCCAGGTGGGGTTGCGCCGCTTCTCCATGCTGCTGGTGTATGTCGCGGGAGCGTTGACCACGTCGATCTTCGTGATCAACGTAGTGCTGCACAAACCGCTCATGGACGCCTTGCTGTTCTCCCTGGCGATCGCGGTGGGGATCACCCCGCAGTTGCTGCCCGCGGTGGTGTCCACCAGTCTGGCCGCCGGTTCCCGGCGGATGAGCCGGCTCGGTGTACTGGTCAAACGACTGGTGTGCATTGAGGACCTGGGCGACGTCGACGTGCTGTTCACCGACAAGACCGGAACCCTGACCCAGGGCCGCATCGAGTTCATGCGGAGCCTGCCCGCCGACGGCGAGGACGCGCCGGCGGTACTGCGCTGGGGCCTGCTGTGCACGGAGACCGGCGACGACGACGGTCCGGCGGTGGGGGGCAACCCGCTGGACGCAGCCCTGTGGAAAGCCCCGGCTGCGCAGCGTCAGCGCCAGGCTCTGGCCGGGTACACGCAGGTCGCAGTGGTGCCGTTCGACCACGAGCGGCGCATGGTCTCCACCGTGGTCCGCGACTCCGCGGGCACGACAGTCCTGATCACCAAGGGCGCTCCGGAGAGCGTTCTGGAACGCTGCACATACGTACCCGAAGCAGCTCGGAAGGCACTGGACGCCGAATTCGCGGCAGGCAACCGGGTGGTCGCCGTCGCTACCCGCGAGACCCCCGGGCTCGACCACCCCGCTGCCGCCGACGAGCACCACCTGCGGCTGGCCGGCCTGCTGGTCTTCCTCGACCCGCCCAAACCCGACGCGGCCGAGGCCGTGAGCAGGCTGGCCGGACTCGGTATCGCCGTGAAGATCGTCACTGGTGACAACCCCGTGGTCGCCGCGAAGGTCTGTCACGACCTCGGCCTGACCTCGGCAACTGCGTTGACAGGAGCCGACCTCGCGGCCCTGGACGATACCCGGCTCGCCACCGCGATCGCACACACCACGGTATTCGCCCGGGTGAGCCCGGAGGACAAGGCCCGCGTCGTCCGGATCCAGCGGACGACGGGACGTGATGTCGCCTTCCTCGGCGACGGGGTCAACGACGCCCTGGCCCTGCACGCCGCCGATGTGGGCATCTCCGTCGACTCTGCCACCGACGTCGCCAAGGACGCCGCCGACGTCATCCTGCTGCGCAAAGACCTCAACGTCCTCGCGGACGGCGTCGTGGAGGGACGGCGGATCTTCGCCAACACCATCAAGTACGTGCTCATGGGGACGTCCAGCAACTTCGGCAACATGTTCAGCGCGGCCGGCGCCTCGCTGTTCCTCGGCTTCCTGCCGATGCTGCCCTCCCAGATCCTCCTCAACAACCTGCTCTACGACACCAGCCAACTGGCCATCCCCACCGACCACGTGGACGAGGCACAACTGCGCCGCCCCTCACACTGGGACATCGGCTTCATCCGCCGCTTCATGGTCTGCTTCGGGCCGATCAGCTCGGTGTTCGACTTCGCGGCCTTCGGGGTCATGTTGTGGGTCTTCCACTCCGGGCCCGCCCAATTCCGGACCGGCTGGTTCGTGGAATCCCTCGCCACCCAGACCTTGGTGATCTTCGCGATCCGCACGCGCCGCATTCCGTTCTGGCGCAGCCGCCCTGGCCTTCCGCTGACCCTGGCGGCCCTCGGCGTCACCGTCATCGGTGCCGTCCTACCAGCCACCCCACTGGCGCACACGCTTGGATTCCGCCCGCTTCCCCCGGCTTTCTTCGCCGCTCTGGCCGCCATGGTGGTCTGCTACCTCGCCCTCATCGAATACGGCAAGAGGCTCTTCTACCGGACCCTGCCCACCCCTCCGCCCGCAGCTCCTCGGCCGTCCGCCGACCGCCGGTATCTGCGGCGCCGCACCGCCCGCTTCAGCACCGCAGGCCGCTTGAGCCACCGGTCCCGCCTTGCCGGAGGCAGCTGATCCGGCGCGCCGGATACGCGGGGAGTGCCGACGACCTGACGGCGGAGCCTGGCGAAAGCTCGACCGCCGGCAGAACGGCTGCCACGGGCGAGTTGAAGGTGGCCGCCATGCCGGCGGCGGCGCCGGCCATGAGCAGCGTCTTGCGCTCGGCCGCCGTCAGGTGCCGCACCTGGGTCATCAGGGAGCCGATCGCGCCGCCGGTCATGGTGATCGGCCCTTCGGCACCGAACGGCCGCCGGTGCCGATGCTGATCGCGGCGGAGACGGGCTTGAGCAGGGCCAGCCGCGGGGCAATGACGCTGCCGCGGGTCAGATCGCCTCGATGGCCTCGGGCATACCGTGCCCGAGGATCTTCTCCGAGCCGCACCTGGTCATCACCCCGATGACCAGACCCCCAGGGCCGGGGCGCCGAGGACCAGCCGCCAGGCGGGCCGCGCCTCGCCCGGGGCGATGAGCGACGTGCTGATGCACTGCCGGAAGACGGGGTTGGTGATCAGGCCGATCAGCCGCAGGAGGGCGAGGGCGGCCACGGCCTCCGCCGCCCCGACCGGTAAGGCCGGGGCCGGGAACAGGGCCGTCGACCCGGCCCGCGAGGCTCTCCGGCCCCGCGGGCGGTCGTCCTGCCGTAACGAGGCCGGTCAGCGGGTACGGGGCTGGGTGAAGCGGAGCATGTTGCCGGCCGGGTCGCGGAAGGCGC
Organism: Streptomyces sp. NPDC008001; assembly: GCF_042958085.1. Taxonomy (NCBI): domain Bacteria; kingdom Bacillati; phylum Actinomycetota; class Actinomycetes; order Kitasatosporales; family Streptomycetaceae; genus Streptomyces; species Streptomyces sp. NPDC008001. The sequence continues at coordinate 206,041 of NZ_JBIBIZ010000007.1, forward strand.
AGTCGCGGACGCCGTAGGGCTGGTCGATCGGCTCCTGGAGGACTTCGCCGCCGGCCGCGCGGATGCGCTCGAAGGTGGCGTCGCAGTCGTCGGTGGAGAAGATCACGCCGCGCAGCATGCCCTTGGCCAGCAGTTCCGCCATCGCCTGCTTGTCGGCCGGAGAGGCGTTGGGGTTGGCGGCCGGCGGTTCGAGGACGATCTCCACGTCCGGCTGCGCGGGCGACCCGACGGTCACCCAGCGCATCCCCTCGAATCCGACGTCGTTGCGGACCTCCAGGCCGAGGACGTCGCGGTAGAAGGCGAGCGCCTTGTCATGGTCGTCGACGGCGATGAAGCACTGTGAGAGCTTGATGTTCATGCCTCCGACGCTACGAGGCGACGGCGGTTTCCGCTTCTCCGATCCTGACCGGTTCTCCGATGCTGACCGCTTCTCCGGTCCTGACCGGTCGGGCAGCCCTGGCCTCCGGCCCGTCCCCGGCCTCCGGCCCGGCCTCCGGCCCCGCCTCCGTCCCGCCCGTGCCCCGCCGGCCGGCCCCGGCCGGTCCGCCGTTCCTGAGCGGTCGCGTGAGGATCTTGGCCACGCACGCCGGGATCGCGGCCCCCGCCTCGTGGCGGCGGGCCCGGTAGGCGCTCGGGCTCTCGCCCACCAGCTCGGTGAAGCGCGAGCTGAACGACCCCAGCGAGGTGCACCCGACGGCGAAGCAGACCTCCGTCACGCTCAGGTCGCCCCGCCGCAGCAGCGCCTTGGCGCGCTCGACGCGGCGAGTCATCAGATAGCCGTAGGGCGTCTCGCCGAAAGCGGCGCGGAAGCTGCGGGAGAAGTGCCCGGGCGACATGAGGGCGACGGCGGCCAGCGCCGGAACGTCCAGCGGCTGCGCGTAGTCGCGGTCCATCGCGTCCCGGGCGCGGCGCAGTCGTACGAGGTCCTCGAGTGTCACGTGAACCAGCATCGCACGGCACCGGCGAGCCGAAGCCGGACGATCATGAGGGTGGCGGAGCGGGGGATATTCTCGGCCCGCAGCCCGGGCGACGCCGCCGGCGAAGACCGGAGCGACGGCCCCGCCGCACGCCCCAGGCCCCACGCCGCACGCCCCACGCCGCACCGGCGGGGACAGGCAGGACAGCACGGACGGAGAGACGATGAGCAAGGGCACGAGCACGGCCCCGCAGCCGCCCGCCCCGCACGCCGCCGACAGCCATGACCTGATCCGCGTGCACGGCGCGCGCGAGAACAACCTCAAGGACGTCAGCGTCGAGATCCCCAAGCGCCGGCTGACGGTGTTCACCGGCGTCTCCGGCTCGGGCAAGAGCTCGCTGGTGTTCGACACCATCGCCGCCGAGTCGCAGCGGCTGATCAACGAGACCTACAGCGCCTTCGTGCAGGGCTTCATGCCCACCCTGGCACGGCCCGAGGTCGACCTCCTCGACGGCCTCACGACCGCGATCATCGTCGACCAGCAGCGGATGGGCGCCGACCCGCGCTCCACGGTCGGCACCGTCACCGACGCCAACGCGATGCTGCGCATCCTCTTCAGCCGGCTCGGCAAGCCCCGCATCGGCCCGCCCGGCGCGTACGCCTTCAACGTCCCCTCGGTGCACGCGGCCGGCGCGATCACCGTCGAGCGGGGCGCCAAGAAGGCCGAGAAGGTGACCTTCAAGCGCACCGGCGGCATGTGCCCGCGCTGCGAGGGCCGGGGCGCGGTGTCCGACATCGACCTGTCCCAGCTGTACGACGACAGCAAGTCGATCAACGAGGGCGCGTTCACGATTCCCGGCTACACCGGGGGCGGCTGGAACTCCCGGCTCTACGCCGAGTCGGGGTTCTTCGACCCGGACAAGCCGATCCGCAGGTTCACCAAGAAGGAGCTCCACGACCTCCTGCACCGCGAGCCGGTCAGGATGAAGATCGCGGGCATCAACATGACCTACGAGGGGCTGATCCCGCGGCTCCGGAAGTCGGTGCTGGCCAAGGACAAGGAGGCGATGCAGCCGCACGTCCGGGAGTTCGTGGACCGGGCGGTCACCTTCGCCACCTGTCCCGAGTGCGACGGCACCCGGCTCGCCGAGGGGGCCCGCTCGTCGAAGATCAAGCGGAAGAGCATCGCCGACGTCTGCGCGATGCAGATCAGCGACCTGGCCGCATGGGTCCGCGGCCTCGACGAGCCCTCGGTGGCGCCGCTGCTCGCCGCGCTGCAGCAGACCCTCGACTCGTTCGTGGAGATCGGCCTCGGCTACCTGGCACTCGACCGGCCGTCGGGCACGCTGTCGGGCGGGGAGGCGCAGCGCGTGAAGATGATCCGCCACCTCGGCTCCTCGCTCACCGACGTCACCTACGTCTTCGACGAGCCCACCATCGGCCTGCACCCCCACGACGTCCGGCGGATGAACGACCTGCTGCTGCGGCTGCGGGACAAGGGCAACACGGTGCTCGTCGTGGAGCACAAGCCGGAGACGATCGCGATCGCCGACCACATCGTGGACCTCGGGCCGGGCGCCGGCACGGCGGGCGGCACCGTCTGCTTCGAGGGCACCGTCGAAGAGCTGAGGGCCGCCGGCACCGTCACCGGCCGGCACCTCGGCGACCGGGCCGCACTCAAGGAGACGGTGCGCAAGCCCACCGGCCGGCTTCCCATCCGCGGCGCGACGACGAACAACCTGCAGGGCGTCGACGTCGACGTCCCGCTGGGGGTGCTCACCGTCGTCACGGGGGTGGCCGGATCCGGCAAGAGCTCGCTCCTGCACGGGTCGATCCCGGCCGACGCGGGCGTGGTGCCGGTCGACCAGAGCCCGATCCGCGGCTCGCGGCGGAGCAACCCGGCGACGTACACCGGGCTGCTCGACCCGATCCGCAAGGCCTTCGCGAAGGCCAACGGGGTGAAGCCCGGGCTGTTCAGCGCCAACTCCGAGGGCGCCTGCCCCACCTGCAACGGCGCCGGCGTCGTCTACACCGACCTGGCGATGATGGCCGGCGTCGCCACCCCCTGCGAGGAGTGCGAGGGGAAGCGGTTCCAGGCCTCGGTGCTGGACCACCACCTCGGCGGCCGTGACATCAGCGAAGTGCTCGCGATGCCGGTGGCCGAGGCCGAGGAGTTCTTCGGCGCCGGCGAGGCGCGCACGCCGGCCGCGCACCGCATCCTCGGCCGGCTCGCCGACGTGGGGCTCGGCTACCTCACCCTCGGCCAGCCGCTCACCACGCTGTCCGGCGGCGAGCGGCAGCGGCTCAAGCTGGCCACCCACATGGCCGGGAAGGGCGGCATCTACGTCCTCGACGAGCCGACCGCCGGACTGCACCTCGCCGACGTCGAGCAGTTGCTCGGCCTGCTCGACCGGCTCGTGGACTCCGGCAAGTCCGTCGTCGTCATCGAGCACCACCAGGCGGTCATGGCGCACGCCGACTGGATCATCGACCTGGGCCCGGGTGCGGGCCACGACGGCGGCCGGATCGTCTTCGAGGGCACCCCCGCGGCCCTCGTCGCCGCCCGTTCCACCCTCACCGGCGAACACCTCGCGGCCTACGTCGGCGCGTGACGGCGGCCGTCGCGGCAGTGCGCCGGCCGGCGGCAGCCCCTCGGCCGGCAGCCCCTCGGTCCGGGGCTGCCGGCCGAGGCGCCGTCCCCGTCAGTTCCAGGGGTCGGTGAACGACCGGCCCGGGACCGGCTTGGCGACGAGGGCCACGGGGATGAAGAAGCCGACCTGGCCTATCGCGATGGTCAGGGTGACGAGCGCCTTCGGGTCGTAGTGCTCGGCCACCCGGGCGTACAGCTCGTCGGGGACCCTCTCGGCGTGCGGGGCCGACGGCCGGAGCACCGCCTCCACCAGGGCGAGCGCGGCGCGCTCGGCGCTGCTGAAGTACGGGGAGTCCTGCCACGACGCCACCGAAGTGATGCGCTCCTCGGACTCCCCGGCCTTGCGGAGGAAGCCCGTGTGCAGCACGGTCAGGTAGGTGCTGCCGACGATCTGGCCGGCGCGCAGCTGGACCAGGCTGATCGTGGAGCGCGGCACCGAGTGATTGCCGGCGGCCTTGAACAGCGCCGCCGACACGTCCGCCAGCTCGGGGACGAGCGACACGGGGTCCTCGGTCAGCCGCGGTCCCATGGCGATCTCGGCAGTGATCGAACGGGTTTCCATCGTGGTCTCCTTCGCGCTTTCGCGTTGCTGTCACTGCACTGACGGATCGCGGAGGAGAAATGTGACAGGGGGGAGCGGCCCCGTCCGGCGGCGCGGCGGGCCGCCGGACGGAACCGCGGGGTCCCCGCCGGCGCGGGGGACGGGCCGGCGAGGGGCGTCAGCGGGCGGCGACGAAGGCGTGGCCCGCCTTGTTGCCGGACGAGCAGGACGCCTTCTCAGCAGCGGTCATCTTGCGGGTCTTGACGACCACGGCGTTGCTCTGACCGTCCGTGCCGTTCTTGGCGGGGCCGGTGATGGTGTCGGGGACGTACCAGTAGTAGTGGCCCCACTTCGGGCTGTCGTAGTGGGTCTGCCACGTGCCCGAGACGGTCTGCATCACCTGGGCGCGCGAGATCCAGCCGACCTCGCCGGGCTGCACCGTCATGTTCAGCGAGCTGTTCTCCTCGTGCGAACTCGACCACGTGTGGCCGTAGTTCGCCGTCACGCTGACGTCCACGATGCCCGCGATCTTGCCGCCGGCCGTGACGGAGACGCCGACGGAGTCCGTCGAGCCCACCGAGTCGGACCAGCCCATCGACTGCGTGGCGGCCGAAGTGCTGCAGTTGTAGAGCGAGTTGGAGACCTGGCGGAACTCGCCGAGGAACGCCTTGCCGAGCACGGGCTCGTTGAAGCTGCACTTCCCCTCGCCCGACGCGCAGTCGGCTATGAGCTGCTTGCGGGTGGGCTGGTCGTCGGCGGCCGCCGGTGCGGCCATGGCCGCGGTCATGCCCAGTGCCGCCACCGAAAGGGCCGCCAGTCTGCCGACTTTACGCATTGATTGCCTGTTCAACTTGATCCTGTGCCTCTCAACTCACCTGGTGGAACGGGTGATTCCGGTGTTGCTCTTGAGGCTCGCGTATAGCTTGGGTCAACTACACCAAGGGTTGGTAAAGTTGTAGTTGATCTTGAAATGGTGCAGGACCTTATGCAACTGGTTGCAAAACCCTTGGGGGTGCTTTAGAACTGGTGGGAGGACACCGCGAGAAAGGCCTCCGATGAGCCCGTACCCCCACCTGCTGCGCCCCCTCGACCTCGGGTTCACCACCCTCCCCAACCGCGTGATCATGGGGTCGATGCACGTCGGGCTGGAGGAGGCCGAGCGCGGCTTCGAGCGGATGGCCGCCTTCTACGCCGCCCGGGCCCGCGGCGGCGCCGGCCTGATCGTCACCGGCGGGATCGCCCCCAACGAGCACGGGCGCCCCTGGGCCGGCGGCGCCAAGCTGACCACCGCGGCCGAGGCCGAGGAGCACAAGACGGTGACCGCCGCCGTCCACCGCGAAGGCGGCCGGATCGCGCTGCAGATCCTCCACTTCGGCCGGTACGCGCACCACGCCGATCTCGTCGCCCCCAGCGCCCTGCAGGCCCCCATCAGCCCGTACGTCCCGCGCGCCCTCACCGACGACGAGGTCGAGGCGACCGTCGAGGACTTCGTGCGGACCGCCGTGCTGGCCCGGGACGCCGGCTACGACGGCGTCGAGATCATGGGCTCCGAGGGCTACCTGATCAACGAGTTCACCGCCGCCGCGACCAACCGGCGCACCGACCGCTGGGGCGGCCCGTACGAGAACCGGATCCGCTTCCCCCTGGAGATCGTCCGCCGCACCCGCGAGCGCCTCGGCCCCGACTTCATCCTGATCTACCGGCTGTCGATGCTCGACCTCGTGCCCGGCGGCTCCTCCCTGGCCGAGGTGATCACCCTCGCCAAGGAGATCGAGGCCGCCGGCGCCACGATCATCAACACCGGCATCGGCTGGCACGAGGCCCGCATCCCGACCATCGCCACGTCCGTGCCGCGCGGCGCGTACGCCTGGGTGACGAAGAAGCTCATGGGCTCCGTGTCCGTCCCCCTGGTCACCACCAACCGCATCAACACCCCCGAGCTCGCCGAGAAGCTCCTCGCCGAGGGCCACGCCGACCTGGTCTCCCTGGCCCGCCCCTTCCTCGCCGACCCCGGCTTCGTCGCCAAGGCGCGCGAGGGCCGGGCCGACGAGATCAACACCTGCATCGGCTGCAACCAGGCCTGCCTCGACCACACCTTCAGCGGCCGGATCACGTCCTGCCTGGTCAACCCGCGCGCCTGCCACGAGACCGAGCTCGTCCTCGCGCCCACCCGCCGCCGCAAGCGCATCGGCGTCGTCGGCGCGGGCCCCGCGGGACTCGCCTTCGCGGTGTCCGCCGCCGAGCGCGGCCACGCCGTCACGCTCTACGACGCGGCCACGGAGATCGGCGGACAGCTCAACGTCGCCAAGCGGATCCCGGGCAAGGAGGAGTTCGAGGAGACCCTGCGCTACTTCCGCACGCAGCTCGGCCTGCACGGTGTCGACGTGCGCCTCGGCACCCGCGTGACCGCCGCGGACCTCACGGCCGCCGCGTACGACGAGATCGTCCTCGCCACCGGCGTCACGCCCCGCACCCCGGAGATCCCCGGCACCGGCCACCCCAGCGTCCTCGGTTACCTCGACGTCCTGCGCGACGGGGCCGAGGTGGGCGAGCGCGTGGCCGTCGTCGGAGCGGGCGGCATCGGCTTCGACGTCGCCGCCTACCTCACCGACAGCGGCGACGGCGCGAGCCTCGACCCGCAGACGTACTTCCGCCACTGGGGCGTCGACACCGACTACCGGGCGCCCGGCGGCCTCGGCGAGGCCCGCCGCCCGGCCCCGCCCCGCACCGTGCACCTCCTCCAGCGCAAGACCGGCAAGGTCGGCGCCGGCCTCGGCAAGACCACCGGATGGATCCACCGCACCGAGCTCAGGCACCGCGGCGTCACGATGACCGCGGGCGTCACGTACGACCGCATCGACGACGCCGGCCTGCACATCACGGTCGACGGCACCTCCAGCGTGCTGCCCGTCGACACGGTCGTCCTGTGCACCGGCCAGGAGCCGTGCCGCGAGCTCTACGGGGAACTGGCCGCGGCCGGGCAGAGCGTCCACGTCATCGGCGGCGCCGACGCCGCCACCGAACTCGACGCCAAGCGGGCCGTGCGCCAGGGAACGGAGCTCGCCGCGGAGCTCTGACCCACGGGCCGCCGCATCCCCGTCCGGGGCGACCGCCCGGTCCTTAGGATGCGGGCATGTCCCTCCCGCACGCGATCCTCACCGCGCTCCTCGAAAAGCCCTCCTCCGGCCTGGAGCTCGCCCGCCGCTTCGACAAGTCGATCGGCTACTTCTGGTCCGCCACGCACCAGCAGATCTACCGGGAGCTGAGCCGGCTCGAACAGGCCGGGATGATCCGCGCCCTGCCCGCGGCCGCCCCGGCCCGCGGGCAGAAGAAGGAGTACGAGGTCCTGCCCGCGGGCCGCGACGCACTCACCGCCTGGGTCGCCGGGGCCGACGACCCCCGGCCCGTCCGCGACCCGCTCCTGCTGCGCATGCGGGCCGCGGCCGTCGTGGGCACGGCCGGCCTGGAGGAGGAGCTGCGGCGCCACCTGGACCTGCACCTGCGGCAGCTGGCGGAGTACCGGGCGATCGAGGAGCGCGACTTCCCGCCGGAGCGGGACGGCGAGGAGGACCGGCTGCGCCACGCGGTGCTGCGCGGCGGCATCGGCCTGGAGACCTTCTGGACGGAGTGGCTCACCGAGGCTCTCGCGGCGGTGGGGAAACAGGCGGCGGGAGAGCAGGCGGCGGGGGAGCAGGCAAGCGGAGAGCAGGCAGGGCGGGAGCGGGCGGCGGGGGAGCAGGGGAACGGCCGGGCCTGAGGTCCAGGCCGTCGGCTCCGATGGTGCCGCTCGTCACCAGGGCCTGCTCGGCCGTGACGTCCGTCATGAAGACGAACGGAGGCGAGAGCGGCGGCACGGGCAGCCGGTCCGGGGTGAAGGTGAGGCACAGGGCGCCCTGGACGCAGCCGGTGAGGCGGGTGAGGTACAGCGTCACCCGCCCGCCGAGCCTCAGCTCGTCCGCCGACAGGGTCAGTTCGGCGCCGCCGCCGTCCCGCGTCCGCAGCCGGTAGTCGCTGAGGGTCGCGGCCCGCATGCTCAGCACCATCGCCCTGCGCGGGCCGCCCGCGGTCGGGACGTCGGCGACGCGGGCGAAGGTGAGGCCGTCGGGCGCGAACCGGGTCGTGGTCACGGTCGGGGGCGTACGCGGTGTGGTGACGGGGCCGGGATCCTGCGCGCGGGGGGCGGGCGCCGGTGCGGCCGTCGCCGCGAGGAGCACGAGGGGGAGGACGAGCGCCAGCGGCTTCTGGGGCGGGGGACCGGGCGGGTCCGGCGGCCGCGGGGGCGCCGGAGGCACCGGCCGGACCGGTGTCCACGCGAACCCCATCGCACCGCCCGCGATCCCCAGCAGCATCCCCGCGAGGAAGCCGCCCAGGTTCGTCACCGCGAACGACAGCACCGAAAGGATCACCGCGTGCACCCCGACGTAGTGCCGGGTGTGCGGCAGGAACCACAGGAACAGGCCCGCGACGACGAGCGCGGCACCGATGCCGAGCGCGGCGACGCCTCCCCGCCCCAGACCGACCAGGACCGACACGGGCGCCAGCGGCACGACGGCGATCTCGGCGCCCGCGAGGACGAGCAGGGCGCCGGCCCAGAACGGCCGGGTCCGCCGCCAGCGGCGCAGCGCGGCCGGTTCGCACGGCCGCAGGCGGGGGATCAGAAGCACGCCTTGCCGTTCAGCTTCACGCCCAGGGCCAGTCCCTTGAGCTTGAAGTCGCCCCCGGTGGCGGACCGGGCGTGCGACCGCACCCTGGACACCGACGCCTGCGAGGCCTGCAGCCCGAACTGCCCCGCCTCGCCCCGCATCCCGGGCACGGTGTCCAGCGTGGAGGCGTCGCGGCCGATCTGCACCTGCCCGAAGGCGGCGTCCCCGACCAGATCCTCGCTGTCGAGGACCAGGTTGCTCGCCGTGACCTCCCCGGAGTCGCCACCGGCCGTCAGCTTGAAGACGACGGTGCCCAGCGGCGTCCTGACCTGCGCGGACTGGCAGATGTCGGAGAGCGTCGCGTCGCCGATGCCGAGCAGCGCGACCGGGTGGCCCTCGCCGTCCGCGGACCGGTCGACCTGCACGTACGAGGCGAGGCCCTTGCTCGTCAGCCTGCCCGACGACACCTGGAACGCCGACCCCGAAACGGCGAACGACGACGCCAGCACGCCCTCCGCCATGCCGACGGCCAGCACGGCGACGGCCGCCAGCGCCGGTACGGCGATGACGGCGGCCTTCTTCCAGGAGGTCCTGCCTTCGGGTGGGTTCATGCCCGGCTCCTTCTCAAGTGGTGGCGGTGACGAGGAAGTTCATGGCCGGCTTCGGGCAGGCGAGACCGATGGGCGCGGGCGCGGCCGGGCCGGAACATGAGGCATTTCCGGACCCCCGGTGAATAGTGAACTACCCACCGGTTTCACTCGTTCGAGAGACGGACCGGCGCCTCAAGCCGGGGCGGGGAAGCGTGCCCCCGCCCGTCCCCCGCGCCCCCGCGCCCCCGACCCGATCACCTCGGGGCTGTCCGGTACGCGACCCGTTGTAGGCTGCGGAGACAGCCCTTGACCTGCACGAGCAGGCAGGGAGCCGACGACACAGGAGTTCTCCATGCGCCGCACCATGCTCAAGTCCAAGATCCACCGCGCGACCGTCACCGGTGCCGACCTCAACTACATAGGCTCGCTGACCCTCGACCCCGTGCTGATGGAGCAGGCCGACCTGCTGCCGGGCGAGCAGGTCCACATCGTGGACGTGAACAACGGGTCCCGGCTGGAGACCTACGTCATCGAGGGCGAGCGCGGCTCGGGCGTGGTCTGCATCAACGGCGCCGCGGCCCGGCTGGTCGCCCCCGGCGACATCGTGATCATCATCGCGTACGCGTCGGTCGAGGACGAGGAGGCCCGCGCCCTCAAGCCGCGCGTGGTCTTCGTCGACGGCGACAACAAGGCGATCAGCATCGGCGACGACCCGTCCGTCTGAGCCGCCTCAGTCCCCGGGTTCGTCCCGCCGGGGGGCCGGAGCGCCCCCCGCGAGCCCCAGCCGCGCGTGCACGATCCGCGCGAGGTCCGCGACCGTCCCGTCGCTGCGGAGGAGCTCCATCGGCGGAATGTCGACGTCGTACTGCTGCCGCAGGGTGACCAGCAGCTCCGTGGCCATCAGGGAGTCCAGCCCGTACTCGTCGAGGCGGCGGTGGTGGTCGAGCGTCTCGGCGGGGAGCTCCAGGACGGCGGCGAGCATGCCCGCCAAGGAGTCGGCGATGAAGGCCAGCGCCTCGTCGGCCGGCATGCGCACCAGGTCCTCCAGGAGCCTCTCGTGGCTCCGGGCGCCGCCCTCGACCAGGGTGGGCAGCAGGTCGACGAGGCGCGGAGTGTTGATCGTCGGCAGCAGGCGGTGGGCGGCCACCCAGTTGCAGCGGCCCGCGCAGCCGTGTTCGGCGCCGCCGGCGAGGACGTCCTCGGCCACGGCGAACGCCTCCTCGGGCGTGACCGGCTCCAGGCCCGCCCGGGCCACCATCCGGGTCATTCCGTTGCGCTCCACGTAGCCCGTCCCGCCCAGGGCGCCCCAGACGAGGACCGTACCCGCGAGGCCCTCCTGGCGGCGCCGGCGCACCAGGGCCTCCAGGAAGACGTTGGCGGCCGCGTACGGCGCCTGGCCGATGTTGCCGACAAACGCGGCGATCGAGGAGTACACCACGAACAGGTCCAGGGGGCGGCCCCGGGTGACCGCGTCGAGGACGGCGGCGCCGGCCGCCTTCGGAGCCAGCACGGCGCGCAGGCGCTCGTCGTCGAGGTCGGTCAGCGGGGCGTCGTCCACGTGCATCGCCGAGTGGACCACGCCCCGCACGGGCCGGCCCGCGGCGGCCGCGTCCTCGACGATGCCGCGGACGGCCGCCTCGTCGGTGACGTCGACCGCGTGGGCGCGGGCCGTCACGCCCCGGTCGGCCAGCTCGGCCAGCAGGGCCGGCGCTTCGGGCGACCCGGCGCCGCGGCGGCCCAGCAGGGCCAGGTGGCGGGCCCCGAGGCCGGCCAGCCGCCGGGCGGTCGCCGCCCCGAAGCCGCCGAGCCCGCCCGCGACCAGATACGTCGCCTCGCCGTCGAGGCGGGGCGTGCGCCGCCGGCGCTCGACGGTCAGCGGTTCGTCCAGCGGGTCGAAGGAGACCACGAGCTTGCCGATGTGCCGGGAGTGCTGCATCAGGCGGAACGCCTCGGTGACGCGCGCCGCCGGGTGCACGCTGTGCAGCGGCGGCCGGTAGCGCCCCGTCCGCACCAGCGTGGCCACCTGCCGGAACTGGGCGCGGGCCAGCTCCGGTTCGTGGAGCAGCGCCGTGAGGTCCACCCCGAAGAAGGCGATGTTGCCGCGGAACGGGCGCAGCAGCAGCGGCTTGTTCTCCTCGATGTCCCGCTTGCCCAGTTCGACGAAGCGACCGCCCGGCCGCAGCACCTCCAGGCCGCGGGGAATCGCCTCGCCCGCCAGGGAGTTGAGCACCACGTCCACGCCGCGGCCGCCGGTCAGCTCACGGATCTCCTCGGCGAAGGCGAGGCTCCGAGAGTCGAGGACGTGCTCGGCACCGAGCATGCGCAGCAGGTCGCGCTTGAGGTCGTTGCCGGCGGTGGCGATGACGCGGGCGCCGCGCCGCCGGGCGTACTGCAGGGCCGCGAGCCCCACGCCGCCCGCGCCGCCGTGGACCAGGAGCGTCTCCCCGGGCGCCAGCCGGGCCAGGTGCCCGAGGGCGTAGTGGACGGTGAGGAACGCCACGGGCACGGTGGCGCCCTCGGCGAAGCCCATGCTGCGGGGCAGCCGCCCCACGGCGTGCTCGGCCGTCCGCACGTGGGAGGCGAAGGCGCAGGGCGCCAGCGCGAAGACCCGGTCGCCCACGGAGAGGGTGGTCACGTCCGGGCCGGTGGCGGTGACCACGCCCGCGCACTCCATGCCCGGCCGGCCGGCGAGGGCGCCGAGACCGGAGTCCGGGGTCAGGAAGCCCACGGCCTGCATGACGTCCCGGTAGTTGAGGGCCGCGGCCCGTACGGCGATGACGACTTCGCCGGGCCCGGGCGCCGGGGGAGGCTCGGTCTCCACCCACGCGAGCTCGTAGGCGAGGCCCGGGTTGCGGACCTCCAGGGCGAAGGCGGGCACCTCCGTGCTGCAGGCCCGGCCCTGGGGAGCGGCGTCCGTCTCCTCGACGAGGCGCGGCACGAAGCGGCCGCCTGCGGTGAGGGCGATCTCGTCCTCATCGGTGGGGGTGAGGAGCTCCCGGGCGGCCCGGTGGGCGTCCTCGGTCACGTCGCCCGTGCGCTCCAGCGACAGCCGCCGGACCGTCACGTGCGGCAGCTCGTTGGCGAGCGAGCGGGTGGCCCCCCAGACGGCCGCGTCCTGCGGGGCCAGGGGCCGTTCGGGGAAGGGCAGGGCTCCGCTCGGGCGCGTGACCAGCCACAGCCGGATCCGGCGGCCGTCCGGCACCGTTTCGCAGGCGGCCGCGAAGGCCCGCAGCGCGGCCAGCCGGCGGGTGGTCAGGTCCAGGAGCTCCTCCGGGCCCGGGCCGCCGGACTCCTCCTCCGGGCCGTCCAGCAGCAGGACGGCCGTCATGTCGCCGTCGCCGCCGAGGAGTTCAGTCCACTGCTCCGTTTCGCGCGGGGCGTCCGGGCGGTACGTGACGTGTCCGCCGGCAGCCGCGCCGAGGGCACCGGCCACGGCGGCGGGCAGCGCCGCACCCTCCACGCCCTCACCGGCCACGACCCAGTCCTGCGGATCGCCCCCGCACGGCAGGGGCGTGCTCGCCACGACGCCGTCGGGGGCGGCCGCCAGCAGGACGGACAGCTCGGCCGGCGCGCCGTCCCGCCGCCCGTCGCCGGTACGCGTGACGTCGGTGAACCCGCAGCGGCGCAGCAGTCCGGGCCACTGCGCCGCGGGCAGCAGGACGGAGGCCGGGCGCAGTTCGCGGTCCGTGGCGTGCCAGAAGCCCGCCAGCGTGCCGAAGAGCGGAGCCAGCAGCTCCGGGTCGTGCATCTCGATCGCCATGAGGTGGCCACCGGGGGTCAGCAGACGGCGCAGACCCGTCAGGGCGTGCGCGAGGTCCTTGGCCGTGTGCAGGGCGTTGGCCGCGACGACGAGGTCGAAGGAGCCCGCTGCGAAGCCCTGGCCGAGGGGGTCCCCGTCGAGGTCGAACGCCGCGTACTCCACGAAGTCGTGGGCCGCGAAGCGCTTTTCGGCCCGTGCGACGAGGAGCGGGGAGATGTCCGTGAAGCAATAGCGGGTGCGGTCCACCGGCAGGACTGGCAGCAGGGCGGCGGTGGTGCCGCCGGTGCCCGCGCCGACCTCCAGGACGCGCAGCGGCCGGTCGGCCGGCCAGCGCCGGACCGCCTCCCGGGCGAGCGTCTGCAGCAGCCGGTTGTGCAAGCGCATGGTGGGGGCGATGTCGTAGAACTGCTCGACCCGTTCGCGCCCCCCGTCCCCGTACAGCAGTTCAAGGGGGTCGGTCGCGCCTGTCAGCAGCGCTCCGTAGGACGTGGAGGCGGACGCGAGCAGCGCGATCTCGGCGCCGGCCGCGGGGAAGTCCCGTACGAGCTGCCGCACGTGGTCCGCCAGGCGGGACTCCGTCCGGGTCAGCCGCCACCGCCCGTCGCCGGCCGGTACGACGCCGTCGCCGTGGTGCTGCGCGAGCACGAGCAGGTGCTCCGCCAGACGCCGGTGTGCGGGCAGTACCCCCGCGGCGACGAGGTCGTCGACGGTGAAGGGCGCCGTGGGGTCGGGCAGCAGCCCGGCGACGGTCGCCGGGCTGCCCGCGGCGTAGCACTCCTTCAGGCGGCGGGCTCCGGGGGCCGGGCGGGAGCGGCGCCAGTCGACCTGCAGCCGGGCGACGTCCCGGCCGGCGGCGGCGGCGATCCGCGACGGGGGAGGCAGCGGTGACCGGGCGGCCGGCACGTCCGGGTGAGGCGCGGCCCGCATGACGAGCGCGTAGCGGTTCAGGGGCGTGGTGTGCGTCCGGTCGAGGCGGCGGAGCCGGCAGCCCTCCAGTTCGGCCGTGACCGTGCCGTCGTCGTCGGTCACGGTGACGTCCCAGCAGACCTCGGCCGGGGTGCTGCTGCGCTCGCGCACGTGCACCATGCCCTCGGGCGAGGGCGTCCGCCACACGCGGGCGGCTCCGACGGCGGCCGGCAGATAGCCCCGGCGGCCGCCCGCCATCAGGTCCAGCAGCAGCGGGAACCCCGCCTGCAGGGCGCCGTCCAGGAGCGCGGGGTGGGCCTCGTAGCCGTCCGCGGGCGCTTCGTGGCGGTAGGAGGCGAGCGTCTCGCCCCGCCCCACGCGCAGTTCGCGCAGGGGCCGGAACGCGGGACCGTAGTCCAGGCCGGTCTCGTACAGCGCACGGTAGTGCTCGTCGCCGTCGATCCGCCGGCCGCACCGCTCCCGTACGGCCGCGAGGTCGACCGGCGCGGGCTGCCGCCTCAGCAGTAGCCGGACCTGGCCCCGGGCGTGGACCTGGGGCACGCCCGTGCGCCCCGTGCCGCTCGCGACGGTGAGGATGCCGTCGTCGGGCGACAGCGTGCACTGCAGGTGCACGCTGTCCGGCTTCTCCCGCGGCACCACCAGGGCCCGGGTCAGCTCCAGCGCCCGCACCTCCGCGGGGGCGTCCCACACGCGCCGCCCGGCGGCCAGCGCCATCTCCACGTAGGCGGTGGCGGGCAGGATGACCGCTCCGCCGACGCGGTGGTCGGCCAGCCAGGGCACCAGCACCGGCTCCAGCGCACCGCGCCAGACCGGCCCGGCGAGCGGCAGCCGTTCGCCCAGCAGGGGATGGTCGTAACCGCCGTCGCCGTCCACGCCCGTCCACGCCCCCGGGCCGCCGTTCCAGTGCCGCTGCCGCTGCCACGGGTACGCGGGCAGGTCCGCGACCCGGCCGGGCACGGGGAAGGGAACGCTCCGGTCCAGCCGGGCCCCGCACGCCGTCAGCCGGGCCACGGTGGTCCGCAGGTCCGACGGGCCGTCACCGCCCCGCGCCAGCGTGGGCACGACGGCCACCGGCGCGCCGCCCCGGGCCGCCGTGCGGCGCAGGTGCGGGCAGAGCACCGGGTGCGGCCCGATCTCGGTGAAGACGTCGAAGCCGGCGTCACGCAGGTGCCCGACGGCCGCCCGGAAGTCCACCGGCTCGCGGATGTTGCGCCACCAGTACGCGGCGTCCAGCACCTCCCCGTCGACCGGGCCGCCCGTGACCGTGGAGATCACGGGGATCCGGGCCGGGCCCGGCCGCAGCCACTGCAGCGCGGCCTTCAGCGGTCCCTCGGCGGGGTCCATGGCGCGGCTGTGGAACGCGTACGCGACGCCCACGTCCACGCAGGCGACGCCCTCGCCGGCCAGGTCCGCGGCCAGCGCCGCCAGCTGTTCCGCCGGGCCGGAGACCGTCACGTGACGGTCGGAGTTGACGCAGGCGACCTCCAGGCCGGGGCGGCGGGCGGCCGCCTCCGCCGCCTCCTGCAGCGGCAGCGGGACGGCCAGCATCCGTCCCGTCCCCGCCGTCCCCGCCTGCGTGCTGCCGCGCACGGCCACGAGCCTGGCCGCGTCCTCCAGCGACAGGACTCCGGCGACGTGCGCGGCCGCGATCTCGCCCACGCTGTGGCCGACCACGGCCGCCGGGACCACGCCCCGCCGCCGCAGCACCTCCACGATGCCCACCTGGACAGCGAACAGCAGGGGCTGGGCAACCTCCGTGGCCGCCAGCCGTTCCTCCGGCGCCCCGGAATCGGCCAGCAACCCGGCGACCGACCAGCCCAGATGGGGCGCGAAGGCGGCATCCGCGGCCAGCACGGCCTCCCGGAAGCCGGCGTCGCGGTCGAGCAGGTCCGCCCCCATGCCGGCCCACTGGGCGCCGTTACCGGCAAACGCGAACACGACCCGGCCGTCGGCAACGGCCTGACCGGTGGCGCCGTCCGGCGGGGGAGCGGGGTGCGGGGCGGCTGCGCCGTCCGACGGGGGCGCGGCGAGCCCGGCTGCGACGGTGGTGCGGTCCGGCGGTGTCCCGTCACCGTGTACGGGGGTTGCCGTCCCGGCGGGTCGTGTTTCCGCCGCATCCGCCTGCGGAGTTGTGCCTTCCGGCCGCGAGGCCGGGCTCTCCTGCGAGGTGCCCTCACCGGAGGGCGCCGCCGCCCCCGCCACCAGCCGTTCCAGTCGTTCCCCCGCCTCTTCCGGGGTCGTGGCGAGGACGACCGCGCGGTGCGGGTGAAGGCCGCGGCGCAGGGCGGCCGTCCAGGCCAGGTCGTAGAACTCCTCCGGCCCGGCGGCCGCCAGGCGGCGGGCCGTGCGCAGGGCCGCTTCCCGCAGGGCGGCCGCTGAGCGCGCCGAGACCACGACGGGGCGCTCTCCGGGGGCCGGTGTCTCGCGGGCCGCGGGCAGGGGCGGCGGCGGGGCGACCACGACGTGGGCGTTGGCGCCGCCGAAGCCGAACGAGTTGACGCCCACCACGGACCGCTCGCCGACCTCCACGGGGAGCGGCTCCACGACCGGGCGCAACCGCAGCCCGGAGAAGTCGATGTGCTCGCTGGGCGGCGTGGCGTGCAGCGTCGGCGGGACGACCCCGTGCTGCAGGACGAGCATGGCCTTGAGCAGCCCGGCCATGCCGGACGCGGGTTCCAGGTGCCCGAGGTTGGACTTCACCGAGCCCACCGGCAGGTCGCCCCGGGTGCGGCGCACGCCCAGGGCCCGGCCGATGGCCAGGCACTCGGCGGGGTCGCCGGCCGGGGTGCCGGTGCCGTGTGCCTCCACGTAGAGGACGTCGTCGGGATCCACGCCGGACCGGTCGTACACGTCCCGCAGCAGCTGCTCCTGGGCGCGGGGGTTGGGGAGCGCCAGCCCCATGGTGCGGCCGTCGCTGTTGCAGGCCCCGCCCGCCAGCACGGCGCGGACGCGGTCGCCGTCCGCGAGCGCGTCGGAGAGTCGTTTCAGCACCACCATGCCGCCGCCCTCGGCCCGGACGTAGCCGTCGGCGCGGGCGGAGAACGGCCGGCAGCGGCCGCTGGGGGAGAGCATGGCCGCCTGGCAGAAGCCCACGAAGTGGTACGGGCTGAGCAGGAGGTTGACCCCGCCGGCCAGGGCGCACCGGCTGGTGCCGTCGAGCACCGTGCGGCAGGCCTGGACGAGGGCGACGAGGGAGGAGGAGCAGGCGGTGTCCACGATCAGACTGGGCCCGCGCAGGTCGAGGAAGTGCGAGATCCGGTTCGCGGCGATGGCGGAGGCCGCCCCGGACATGGTGTACGCGTTGACGCCCTCCTCCGAGAGCATCTGCAGGGCGCCGTAGGAGGTGTCGGAGATGCCGACGTGGACGGCCGTGTCCGAGCCGGCCAGGGCCGCGGGGGCGATGCCCGCGTCGTCGCACGCCTCCACCGCCAGCTCCAGCAGCAGCCGCTGCTGCGGGTCCATCTGCGCGGCCTCCTTGGGGGAGATCCCGAAGTAGTCCGCGTCGAACGAGGCGATGTCGTCGAGGAATCCGCCCGCTCCCGTATAGCTCTTGCCGGGCCGCGGCACGGCCGGGTCGACGAACCGGAAGGCGGGGAACCGGTCGGCCGGCACCTCCGTGACCAGGTCGCGCCCCTCGTCGAGCGCCTCCCGGAGCCGGTCCGGCCCGTCCACCCCGCCGGGCAGCCGGCAGGCCGCCCCCACCACCGCGACCGCCCGGTCCGCCGCTTTCCCGTCCCACTCCATCGGCCGTCAACTCCCCGCGGAAGAGCGTCGATTGGACACACCGGACGCCGTCCGGTACGACGACTGTGGGGGAGCCGGGGCCCGGGCGGGGTGGAACGGGGGGCGGGGTCACCCGTGAGGGCGAACCACTCGGCCGGACACTCGACCGGGCCTTCCGATACACAAACGTTTCTTTTCTTCCTGCAACCGTACAAGCGTGTGGATCATCTCTACGGGCGAAGGAAAAAACACGCAGAAAGCCAGAAAGGTCGTCTCACCGTGCACGTCGGACCGGGTCGTCGCTCCGCCCTGTGGGCATCCGCCGCTCTCGTGGGATCGCTGGTGCTCAGCGCCTGTTCGGGTGGCTCGGGAGAGGCCGGCCTCGACGCCGGGCCCGAGCCGAAGATCACCGTCACGCCGGGCGACGGCAAGGACGTCAAGTTCGGCTCCCCGATATCCGTGCGCGCCGAGGGCGGACGGCTGACGGACGTCGAGGTCAAGGACGCCAAGGGCAACAAGGTCCCGGGCCGGCTCGCCGACGACGGCGCCTCCTGGACCTCCGACGGCAAGGCCGGCCCGCAGACGACCTACACCGTGCGCTCCAAGGCCAAGGGCGGCAAGGAGGGCAAGGGCAAGGAGGCCATCGCGAGCGCGACCTTCACCACGCAGGCGGCGACCAGCGTGAACAAGCTCTCCAACACTCCCTCCGCCGGGCAGACCGTGGGCACGGGCATGCCCGTCTCGATCCTCTTCGACCACCCCGTGGACAAGAGCAAGCGCGCCGAGATCGAGAAGTCCCTGACGGTCACCTCCGAGCCGAAGGTGGAGGGCGCCTGGGGCTGGGTGAAGGAC
The DNA here is from genome assembly GCF_042958085.1 of Streptomyces sp. NPDC008001. Lineage (NCBI taxonomy): Bacteria > Bacillati > Actinomycetota > Actinomycetes > Kitasatosporales > Streptomycetaceae > Streptomyces > Streptomyces sp. NPDC008001. Next base: position 224,643 of record NZ_JBIBIZ010000007.1, read on the forward strand.
TGGTCCGGCCAGGACCGCATCGACTGGCGGCCCAAGACCTACTGGCCCAGCGGCACCAAGGTCTCCGTCAAGGGCCTGCTGGCCGGCGTCGACTCCGGCGAGGGCGGCGTCTTCGCCCGCAACTACGACTTCGGCTTCAGCATAGGCGCCGACCACAAGGCCGTCATCGACGTGCCCTCGCACACCCTCACCATGTACGAGGACGGCAAGGCCGTCGGCACCATCAAGGGCTCCGCGGGCTCCCCGGTGGACCCGACCCGCGGTGGCGTCCACACCGTCCGCAGCAAGAACGCCGACGAGGTCATGGACTCCGCCACCATCGGCCACGGCAACGAGTGGATGCTGGACGCGAAGTGGGTCACCCACCTCACCGCCTCAGGCACCTTCCTGCACTCCGCGCCGTGGAACGGCTCCATCGGCGTGGAGAACAACAGCCACGGCTGCTTCGGCATGACCACCGCCGACGCCAAGCGGGCCTACGACTTCCTCCCCATCGGCTCCACCGTCGAGGTCAAGAACACCACCAGCACCAAGGTCACCGACCCCGGCAACGGCCTGGAGGTCTGGCAGGAGTCCTGGGAGCAGTGGCAGAAGCGCAGCGCCCTCAAGTGACCGCCGCGGCCCGGCGGAAGCCACCCTGCCGGCCGGCCGCGCCGATGCCCTCCCGCCCCCATGGCGATCACGCCCCGCGATGCCCTGCCCCGGGCTCGCGGGGCGCCTGGCGTGCGGACTAAGGCCCGGGGCCTATGCAGTGAGCTCCGAATGCGCCCGGCGGCCCCAATGCGCCCAAGCGAGATATGGTTGTCGTTTTAATAGCGGCGTCAACAGGGCAGCACTCAGCCAGGCCCGGGCGGAACGCACGGGGCGGAGCACGTTCTCCGCGCAGGCCGGGGCCCGGCACCGCGAAAGGATCGAGATCGGCTCAGCGCGGCCCTGAAGGAGGCTGGCCTCGATGCCACAGGACATCGCCCTGGACATTCCTTTCCCCAAGCGGCTCAACCCCTATGTGGAGGTGGCGCGGGCGCGCAACCAGCACTGGCTCGTCTCGACGGGCCTGCTCAGCAGTCCGCACAACGTCGAGCGGTACCGGACCTGGCGGATCGAACGGCTCGCCGCGGGGTTCCTGCCCGGCGTGGGCGTCAACGACCTGACGTTCGGGCTCGCCGTGCAGAGCTTCTTCTTCTTTTTCGACGATCTCTTCGACAGCGGGCTGGGAGAGGACCCCGCGGCCACCTACGAGATCTGCCACGAGATGGCCGCCCTGGCCCGCCAGGAGCCGGGCACGGCGGACGTCAGTCCGAGCTTCCCGCTCGCGCGCGTCTGGACCGAGCTGTGGGAGCAGGCGCAGCTGGGCATGTCGGCGGCCTGGCGCACCCGCGCCGTTCGGCACTGGGAGGAGTACTTCCTCACCTACGTCTCGGAGGCCGTCAACCGGCGCAGCGGCACGGTCCTCGGCATGGACTCGTACATGAAGCTGCGGCGCCTCGGCATCGGCAGCGAGGTCGTCGTGGACGTCTCCGAGCGCTGCGGCCACTTCGAGGCGCCCCCCGAGATCCACCAGAGCATGTGCGTCCTGGAGGCCCGGGCCATCACCGCCGAGGTCGTCACCCTCACCAACGACCTGCACTCGCTGGAGAAGGACCTGGCCAACGGGGAGCTCAACAACGCCGTGCTGCTGCTCGGCCTGGAACACCAGTGCTCGCGCGAGGAGGCCATCGGCCACGTCCAGCAGATGATCCGCCGCCGCACCACCCGGTTCCTGCAACTGGAGGCCGAGGCCGCCCGGCTCTGCGAAGTCTTCGGCTTCGGCCCCGAAGAGCGCGAGAACACCCGGCTCTTCCTCGACGCCAACCGCGCCTGCATGCGCGGGAACCTCGACTGGAGCAACGAGACCGGCCGCTACAGCGAGATCGGCGTCCTGCACGTCAACCGGTCACCCAGGATCGAGGACGTGGTCGCCCGCACCGCCGAGTGACCGCCGCCGGGCACCGGCCGGAGGCTCCTCCCTCCGGCCGGCCGGCCCTCCTTCCTCCAGGAGCTCCAGCTCCAGGAGCCACTCCACGACCTCCGTCCGGTGCCGCGCCTCGCGCGGATCCGCACCCCACACGTACAGCCCGTGCCCGGCCACCACCACCGCCGGCACCCGCGGCTCGCGGGCCGCCTCGAGCCGGTCGCCCAGCACCCGCATGTCCTGGCTGTTGGCGATGACCGGCAGGACCACCCCCGGGCCGTCGGCCGGCTGCCCGAGGCCCTTCAGCATCTCCAGGTCCCGCAGGACGATGCCCGCCGGCCGGCGGCGGCCCATCGCCACCGACGCCACCGTGTGCACGTGAACGACCGAGCCCGCGCCCGTCACCCGGGCCACCCGCGCGTGCAGCGCCGCCTCCGAAGACGGCCTGCCGTCCCCCACGGCCGCGCCGTCGCCGTCGACCAGCACCACGTCGGCCGCCGTCAGTTCGCCCTTGTCCAGACCGCTCGCCGTGACCGCGAGCCGCAGCGGCTCCCGGCCGGTGACCACCGACAGGTTCCCCGACGTGCCGCGCATCCAGCCGAACGACGCGAAGCGCGCCGCCTCCGCGGCCAGCACCGCACCGGCCCGCTCCAGGTCCGCGCCGTCGTGCCCGCCGGCGCCGGTCACGGCCCGCCGTCCGCGCGGGCGACCTCGATGCCCGCGAACGACCCGGCCTCCGGGTGGCCGCCCGTGCCCTGCGCGTAGTACGGCTCGCCCGGGCGCCGCACCCCGGCCGTGAGCCAGCCCGCCGCCCGCGCCGCGTCCAGCTCCGCCGGCCGGTCCGACAGGAACAGGGTGCGGCCCGGCGGCGCGCCGATGGCCCGGCTGATCGTCCGGTACGAACCCGGCGACTGCTTCGGCCCGGCGTTCTCCGTGTCGTACAACCCCTCGACCAGCGGCAGCAGATCGCCCTGCGCGCTGTGCCCGAACCACGCGCGCTGCGCCGCCACGGAACCGGACGAGTACACGTGCAGCCGCACCCCGCGCGCGTGCCACCGCCGCAGCGCGGGCACCACGTCCTCGTAGAAGTGCGCGACCAGCTCGCCCCGGGCGAACCCCTCGGACCACACGATGCCCTGCAGCGTCTTCAGCGGCGTGGCCTTGCGGTCCTCGTCCAGCCAGGCGTTGAGGACCTGCTCGATCCGCGGGGCGTCCGCGGCCGGCTCTCCGAGGAGCGTACGGACCTGCTCGGCGGCGCGCCGGACCGCCGGCTCCCCGGCCCGCTCCGTCAGCAGGGGGCCGAACCGGCGGCGCGAGTACGGGTAGAGGACGTCCACGACGAATCCGGTGGCGCTCGTCGTGCCCTCGATGTCGAGGACGACGCTGTCCGCGTCGAACCGCAGGCTCACGCGGGCCGTCCCGGCCGGGCGATCAGCAGCCGGGGTCACGGGGGTCGCCGGGGTCGCCGGGAAAGAAGTCGACCAGCAGCATGTCCCGCACCCCGGAGGCCGCCCCCGGCGCCGGCCGCACCGGCGAGACGCCGTGCAGCAGCCGGCGGTCGTCGAGGACGATCGTCTCCAGCGGGGCCGTGAGCACGGCCCGGTGCAGCGGGCGGCGGCGCAGGTCGTACAGGCAGGACTCCGCGCCGCGGACGTCCTCGCGCCGGATCAGCACCTGGGCCACGTAGCAGTGCCCGTCCTGGTGGACGCCCTCCGGGGCCGGGTGGCCCTCGGCGCCGGCCGTGGCGGTGACGCGTATCTGGTGCACCCCGCAGGCGTCCATGCCGGCCCGCGGGCCGGGGAGGTGGCGGCGGAGGGCGTGCACGACCGCCCGCAGCACCTCACCGCCGGCGACGGCGCCGGTGAGCGGGGCGAACAGGCGCTCCACTCCGCCGTGCACCTTGTTGACGGACGCGTCCTGGAAGAACGCGGCGTGCGGGAGTGGCTCCAGCCGGTCCGCGCGGATGCGGAAGCGGCCGTAGCGGCGGAAGCGGTAGGGGGTGTCGGTGCCGAGGTGGGCGTCGGCCGGCAGGTCCTCCCACGACTCCGCGAACTCCTCGACGGCGCCCGCCGGGACCCCGCCCAGGGCGTCCCGCAGCAGCTCGGGGCCGAAGTGACCGAAGGGCGGGCCGCCGGGGCCCGCCGGTGCGCCGGATGGCGTGCGGGGCGGGCGGGGGGCTGCGGCGGGTGCGCCCGGTGGACTGGAGGTCATGGTGGTTCCTGCCTTCGTACGGGGATGCGCCTGGTACCGACAGTAGGCCGATTACCGGATCGGCTGGCCGGAATGCATCGTTCGGCCGGGCGTCCGGAAGTGCGTTCCCGTAAGAGGACGTTCAGTGACCGGTGCCGCCGGCCGCTCAGGGCAGCCGTACGACCTGGGCCCCCCACGTGAGCCCCGCGCCGAAGCCCAGGAGCAGGGCGAGCCCGCCGCTGCCGGCGGTGCCCAGCTCCTTGAGGCGGGCCACGGCGAGCGGGACCGAGGCGGCGGAGGTGTTCCCGCTGTGCACCACGTCGCGGGCCACGGTGACGTGTGCGGGCAGCGCCAGCCGCTGGCCGACGGCCTCGATCATGCGCAGGTTCGCCTGGTGCGGGACGAACGCGTCGAGGTCCGCGGCCGTGATCCCGGCCGCGTCCAGGGCCTCCCGGGCGACCGTCGGCATCTCCTCCATGGCCCAGCGGAACACCTCGGGCCCGGCCATCCGCATCACGGGCCACGTCCCGGCCGGGTCCTCCCGGAGCGCGTCCCACGCGGCGTCGTGCGCGATGAGCCGGGCGCGGCTGCCGTCCGAGCCCCAGACGACCGGGCCGATCCCCTCGCTCTCCTGCGGGCCGACGACCACCGCCCCCGCCCCGTCCGCGAAGAGGATCGCCGCCGACGGGTCGTCCGGCGCGACGATGTCCGTCATCTTGTCGGAGCCGACCACCAGCACGTACTGCGCGGTGCCGTCGCGCACCATGGCCGCGGCGACCGCGAGGCCGTAACAGAACCCCGCGCAGGCGGCGTTGAGATCAAAAGCGGCGGCGCGGATTCCGAGCCGGTCGGCAATCTCTGCGGCGCCTCCCGGGCTCTGCCGCAGATACGACATGGAGGCGAGGACGACCGCGCCGAGCTTTCCCGGGGCGATACCGGCGTCGGCGGCGGCCTTCCGCGCGGCTTCCACCGCCATATCGGTCACCGATTCGTCCGCTGCCGCATATCGGCGCTCGACGATGCCCGTGCGGCGCTCAATCCACTCCGCGGTACGGCCGGTGCGGGCGGCGACTTCCGCATTGCCCACCACCCGGTGGGGGCGGTACGCGCCGATGCCCAGAATTCCTGCACCGTTCACTGCAGTTCGCTGCGTCAATCCGAGCATCAGGCTCCCCCAAGCCGCCTCTGAACGTGTTGGCGGCGAGAACTATCCCCGGGTGGGTTGGAGGACGCAACCCACTGCCGTAGAGAGTGTGCGTGGTGAACGTCACGCCGCTCCGAGGATTCGAATGCACCGTGATGCGGGTCACAAAATATTCTGCTTGCTTGGTGACACACGGCCCTTCTACGGTCCTCGTGTGATCCAACTCGGCACTTTGAATGGCGCGTTGCCAGGAACCGAGCACCACCACACTAATCCGCCTCTCCTCCGCACCGCCGCCGCCTTGCCGGCCGCCGGGTCGGAGGAGACATGACCAGCACGGCTTCACCGCTTTCCCCGGTGGCGCTCCTGGACCGGCCGTCCGGCCCCGGGATCGCCGCCGGAAGTCATCTGCACGGCTTCGGCGGCTTTCACGGCGGCCTGACGCTCGCGCTCATGGCTTCCGCCATGCAGGACGCCGCCCGTAAGGCGTCCCCCGGCCTGCGGCTGCAGAGCGCAACGGCGCGTTTCCTGCGGCCGATCGGCGATGATTTCCGCCTGGAGACCTCGCTGATCCGTGCCGGGCGCACCCTCACCACTCTCGGTGCCCAAGCGGTTACCGAGAAGGGTATTCACGTAGCGGGATCGGCCGTCTTCGGAAATCCGGAGCCGGCCGAGTGGCAGCCCTTCGCCCCGGCTGCTCCGGACGCCCCGGCGCCGGAGGAGTGCGAGGTCTTCGTCATTCCGCCCGAGTTCGTCGCCATCTCCGCCTACCTGGAGATCCGCCCGGTCGGTCCCAACCGGCCCTACGCGGGCGGCACCGAGCCCGAGCTGATCGCGTGGATCAGGATCCTGGAGGACGAACGGCCGCCGGACGCGGCGCGTTTTGTGTTTCTGATGGATTCACTCGCACCGTCCTACGCGGCGGTGCTCTCGACGCTAGCGTTGGTGCCCACCGTGGAACTCACGGTACGGCCCGGCAGCAATCTCGAGCAGGCGTCCTCGCCGTGGATCCTGCTGCGCGCACGGACCCGTTCCGCCACGGCCGAGGGCTGGGTCGACGAGGAGATCGACGCCTGGGGGAGGGACGGCGCCCACCTGGGCTCCGCACAGCAGCTCCGCATCATCCGTACCGGCTGACAAGGGCGACAGCCGCAGGTACGGCGCACACCAATTTCCGCGGGCCGCCGCGCACCGGTGACACCGGGCGCCGGCCGCCGCGTAACAGAACTGAAATCACGGGGGCGTTGTGGACGACATAGCGGGGCGGGCCCGTCCGGCATTGCCCGGGCTGCCCGGCATTCTCCGGGAGCGGGCGGCCGGGCCCCGGCGCACGGCATTCCGCTTTCTTGCCGACGGTACCGGCGACGAGGCCGTCGACTGGACTTACCACGACGTGTACGAACACGCCGGCCGTATCGCCGCGGACCTGCTGAGCCGCGAACTCACCGGGCGCCGCGTCGTGCTGGCCCTCGATCCCGGGCTGCACTACATCGCCGCCCTCTTCGGGATATTCCGCGCCGGCGCCACCGCGGTGCCGTCCTTCCCGCCCACCGGGAAACGCGCGGTGGCCCGCTTCGCCTCCATCGTCGTGGACAGCACCCCCGACGTGATCATTGCCGACCGGCGGCTGGAGAGCCGCGTCGGGCAATTCACCGCGGAACTCCCCGCAACGGTGCGCGCGCCGGAATGGCTGTTCGTCGACGACGCGTACTTCCTCGGCCCGGTGCCCGCCGAATCCGTGCCGGACGTCGTTTCCGACCCGGCACTCCTGCAGTACACCTCGGGATCCACCGGTGATCCGAAGGGAATCGTGCTCACCCACGAAAACCTGGTGAGCAACTGCCGGGCCCTGGAACACAACATGGGGTACGAAGCCGACCGGGTCGGCTGCACCTGGCTGCCGCCGTACCACGACATGGGCCTCATGGGCACGATCATGCTCGCGGTGCACGGCGGATGGCCGCTCGTGCTGATGGCACCCGCCCATTTCGTCCAGCAGCCGTACCGCTGGCTCAAGGCGATCACCGACCACAAGGTCACCATTTCCGTCGGACCCAACTTCGCCTTTGACATGTGCACTTCGGGCATCACCGACGAGGAACTGGAAACGCTCGACCTGAGCACCCTGCGCCAGGTCTTCTGCGGCTCCGAGCCCGTCTCCCGGGTGACCCTCGACAAGTTCCGCGAGCGATTCGGCCCCCGCGGCTACGACGAGACGTCCCTCATTCCCTGCTACGGGCTGGCCGAGGCGACGCTCTACGTGTCGGGAAAGCCCACCGGCACCCCGCTGCGCACCGAACGGCTCGACAAGGAAGCCCTGGAGAACGGCATCGTCCGCCGGTCCGTGCAGGAGGACGGGGACGGGGAGCCGGGGCGGGGCGCGCACATCGTCAGCTGCGGCACCGTCGCCGACGGGCACGAGGTCACCGTGGTCGACCCGGAGAGCCTGCGTCCGGTCCCGGCCGGACGGGTCGGCGAGATCTGGGTCACCGGGCCCAACGTCGCCCAGGGCTACTTCGGCAGGCCGGACCTCACCGCCGCCACGTTCGCCGCGCGCATCGCCGGCGGCGACGGACGCACCCACCTGCGCACCGGCGACCTCGGGTTCCTCCTCGACGGGGAGCTGTTCATCACCGGCCGGCTCAAGGACCTCGTCGTCATCGCCGGCCGCAACCTCTACCCGCAGGACATCGAGCTCACCGTCCGCCGGGCCCACGAGCAGGTGCGCGGCTGCGCCGCCTTCTCGGTCCCCGGCGAGCAGGGCGAGCAACTCGTGGTGGTGGCCGAGTACCGCGGCACCGCCCGCCGGCTGGCCGCGGAGGGGGCGGCCGTGCTGGAGGGGGTGATCGCCGCGGTGACGGCCGAGCACGGCGTCCGGCCCGCCGACGTGCACTTCGGTCCCGTCGGCGCGATCCCGATGACCACCAGCGGCAAGGTCCGCAGGGACGCGACGCGCAAGGCCTACGTCCAGGGGACGCTGAAGAAGCTGGTCCCCGCCGCCGACGACACGCCGCAGGCCGTGCGGTGACGGGAGCCCACCATGACGATGTCGCCTGAGTCACCCGGGACCGCCGCATCCGGCGCCCCCCGGACGTCCCGCCCCGCCGCGGCCCCGCAGCAGGTGGCGGCCGACACCGACGCCTCCGCCCGCCGGCTCGCCTACCTCACGGTCGGCGTCCCCACGCTGGGCTTCGCCGGTGCGCTGGTCTTCGCGTACCACTACGGCTTCACCGGCACCGACCTCGGCCTGCTCCTCGGGATGTACCTGCTGACCTCCCTGGGCGTGGAGGGCGGCTTCCACCGCTTCTTCTCGCACCTGTCCTTCGCGGCCAAGCCGGGCGTGACCGCCTTCTGGGGCATCGCCGGCAGCATGGCGGCGCAGGGCCCGGTCGTCTTCTGGGTGGCGACCCACCGCCAGCACCACGCGTTCACCGACCGCGACGGCGACCCGCACTCGCCCCGCCCCCTGCAGGACGGGCGGAAGTTCCCGCGGCTGCGCGGCCTGTGGCACGGGCACGTCGGCTGGCTGTTCACCGTCCGCCGGCAGAACTGGAGCAAGTACGTTCCGGACCTGATGAAGAACCGGCTCGTGATGAAGATCAACGAGTACTACTTCGTCTGGGTCCTGGCCGGACTCGCGCTGCCCGCCCTGCTGGGCTGGGTACTCACCGGCGGCAGCCTCCGCGGCGCGGCCGGCGGGCTCCTGTGGGGCGGGCTCGCCCGCATCTTTCTCCTCGACCACGTGACCTGGAGCGTCAACTCGGTCGGGCACACGCTGGGCAGCCGCCCCCACCGCACCCGCGACAACAGCCGCAACGTCGCGACGCTCGCGCCCTTCTCGGTCGGTGGCTCCTGGCACAACAACCACCACGCCCAGCCCGCCCTGGCCCACAACCGGCACACGTTCTGGCAGATCGACATCGCCGGCGGCTTCATCCGGCTGCTGGACGTCCTGGGCCTGGTCACCAACGTGCGCTATCCCAAGCGCGCACGGCCCGCGCAGAAGCTCCGAGTGGATCCGAACAGAAAGTGAGCGGCCCCGTGTCTTCCGTTACCGCCGACCCGCTCGCGTCGGCGATCGTCAAGCTCGACCCCGCCAGCGCCCGCATCAAGCGCTTCTCCGCGCTCACCACCATGACGCTGCCCCTGCTCGGCACCGTCGCCGCCGCCTGGTTCCTGTGGACCGGCAACTTCACCACCACCGACCTGGTGCTCTTCGCCGTCATGTACTTCGTGCACATGGGCGGCATCACCATCGGCTTCCACCGCTACCTCTCGCACAAGGCGTTCAAGACCTCGCCCGTGTTCGAGGGCATCATGATGATCACCGGGTCCATGGGGGCCCAGGGCCCGCTGATGTTCTGGGTCACCACCCACCGGCGCCACCACCGCTTCAGCGACCGCGAGGGCGACCCGCACTCGCCGAACCTGCACGGCTGGAGCATCAAGGCCCGGCTGCGCGGCCTCTGGTACGCGCACATGCCGTGGATGCTCAGCGACGAGACCTCCAAGTGGAGCGTCTTCGCCCCCGACGTCCTGCGCGACCGCCGGCTGATGTGGTACAGCCGCACGTACCCGGCCTGGGTCCTCACCGGCCTGCTGATCCCGGCCGTCGCCGGCTTCGCCGTCGAGCAGACCCCGATGTCGCTGCTGACCGGCCTGGTCTTCGGCGGGTTCGCCCGCATCTTCGTGGCCAACCAGGCCGCCTGGTGCGTCGGCTCGATCTGCCACGCCATCGGCAGCCGGCCCTTCGACAACAAGGACCGCAGCGCGAACAACTGGCCCGTCGCCGCCTTCACCTTCGGCGAGGGCCTGCAGAACAACCACCACGCCTTCCCCGGCTCGTACCGCCACGGCGTGACCTGGTGGGAGCCGGACCTGAGCGGCTGGCTCCTCTTCGGCCTGGGCAAGGCCGGGGTCGTCTGGGACCTGAGGGAACCGGACAAGGCCACCATCGAGCGCAAACGGGCCATGAAGCAGGCCGCGTAGCCGCCCGCGCCCCCACAGCAGTGCCGCCACCCGCAGCGCTCTCACGCACAGCGCTGCCACTTCCGGAAACCAGCAGGAGCGTAACCACATGTTCGGACGCAAGAAGGACGCCCAGCGGATCCAGGGCCCGCTCACGGAGGAATCCCTGCGCCAGTGGCTCGTCGAGCACCTGGCCCAGCGGATCGAGGTGGCGCCCGCCGACATCGACACGCAGAAGTCGTTCGAGGCCTACGGGCTCGACTCGCGGGTCGCCGTCCAGGTCTCGGGCGCCCTGGAGAAGGTCGTCGAGCGCCGGCTCTCGCCCGGCCTGCTCTACGAGCACCAGACCATCGACGACCTGAGCAGCTATCTGGCGCAGGAACTCAGGCTGTCCCGCCGGACCGGCTGAAGGGAACCACGACGATGGGGGCATACAACTTTCCGTCCGCTCCGGACCGTGCGTTCGAGGATTTCCTCCGCAAGTCCGAGCAGATCGAGGGCGAACGGCTCGCGGGGGCCATCCCGAGGGAGTACTTCGAACCACGGGTGGGCCGCGGCCTGCTCGGCTTCGCCGTCAGCTGGGTGCTGTACATCGGCGCCCTCGTCGGCATCGCGTACTCACCGCACTGGCTGCTGTGGATCCCGCTGTGGATCGTCGCCGGCCTGGGCGGCTGGGGCCTGCACTGCATCGCGCACGACTGCGGGCACGGCTCCTTCTCCCGCTCGCGCAAGTTCAACTTCGCGATCGGGCACGTCTCGCTGCTGCCACTGATCTACCCGTTCCACGCCTGGCGCCACGTGCACAACCTGCACCACAGCCACACCAACAACCTGGAGCTGGACACCGACTGGCGTCCCGTCCCGGCGGCGCTCTACGACCGGATGCCGCTGCACGAGAAGATCATCTACCACGGGACGCGCACCTGGGCCTTCTGGGGCGGCACCATCAACTACTGGCGGGAGTCCGGCTTCCGGCCGGGCTACTTCCCCAAGCGGGAGGCGCGCCGCGACGTCCGCCGGTCGATGCTCTTCGTCCTGGCCGTCATGGTCGCCTACTTCGTCCCGCTCATCTGGTTCACCGGCTTCACGGGCTTCCTCATCTACTTCGTCGCCCCGTGGCTCGCGACCCACGCCTGGTTCAGCGCCACGACGCTGATGCACCACAGCTCCAGCGACATCCCGTACCTGACCAACGAGCACTGGACGCGCAACGCCAGCCGCCTGCTGGTCACCACCGACTTCGTCTACCCGAAGTGGCTGCTGTTCCTCACGCACAACATCTCCATCCACACGGCCCATCACGTCGCCCCGGTCGTCCCCTTCTACAACCTGCAGAAGGCGCAGAAGGCCCTCAAGGACGCCTACCCGGGCATGGTCCGCGAGGAGCGGGTGAAGCTCGGCCAGCTGAGCACCATCATCCGGCGGCTGCACTTCTACGACACCGAGTCGGGCTTCTACACCGACTTCAAGCGGACCCGGATCGCCCCGGAGGACGCCAGGCCGGTGCCGGCACAGACGGCGAAAGCCCGGTCATGACGCCCCTCGTCCTGAGAAGGCTCGCCCACGCGGCCGCCGGCGCCCTCGCTCCGGGACCCGGCGGCCGCTGGGCCACCGACGTCTTCAGCCGGACCCGCGCCCTGGGCACGAAGCCCGACAACGTCCTCCCGCTCGGCGCCCGCGGCTTCGACATCCTCGGCAACCCGGACGTGCACGGCGGATACCTGTGGGGCGACGACGACCGGCCCACCGCCCTCCTCGTGCACGGCTGGGGCGCCGACAGCAGCAGCATGTACTCGCTGATAGCCCCGCTGCGGGAACTCGGCTACCGCGTCGCGGCGTTCGACGCCCCGGCGCACGGCGTGAACCGCGGCACGCAGGCCACCATGACCCAGTACACCGCCGCCGTCCGCGCCGCGCTGGACTCGCTCGGCGGGGCGAAGGTGATCGTCGCCCACTCGCTGGGCTCCATCGCCGCCGTCGGGGCGGTGGCCCTGGAGGAGCGGCCGGACGTCGACTGCATCGCCCTGGTCGCCCCGACCTGCACCCTCACCGCGGTGCTGGAGCGGTGGTCCAAGGGCGAGCTGATGCTGTCGCGAGCGATCGTCGACCGCATCTACCGCGAGCTGCACCGCCGCAACGGGGTGCCGGTCAGCCACTGGGACGTCGTCGGCCTCGGCCGTGAGCTCGACATCCCGGTCCTGGCCCTGCACGATCCCGAGGACCCGGTCGTGCCGTACTGCGAGGCCGAGGCCATTGCCGCCGGGCTGCGCGACGTACGGCTCGAAAGGGCCCCGGGCCGTGGCCACATGGGGATCCTGATGTCCCCCGAAGTGAAAAGCGCCATCTCCGCGTTCGTCGCCGAACACGGAATGAGAACTGGAGAGACCATCCCGTGAGCGAAGAAGCCGGGAAAAGGGCATGGATGTGCCTCGTCTGCGGCTGGGTCTACTACGAATCCCTCGGGCTGCCGGAGGAGGGCATCGCACCCGGCACGCCCTGGGAGGAGATCCCGGACGACTGGGAGTGCCCGGACTGCGGGACCACCAAGGCCGATTTCGTCATGGCCCCGCTGTAGACCCGCTGCAGAAACCTGCTGGACACCGCCGGAGACAGAGGAGAGACATGAGCACACCGGTGATGGACCCGGGCCGGGCGATGATGACGCTGCTGAGCCCGGCCGGGAAGCGGGACCCGTACCCGCTCTACGAGGCGCTGCGCTCCTACGGCCCGCTGCTGCCGCTCGGCCCCGGCCAGCTGGTGGTCACCGGGCACGCCGAGTGCGCCCGGGCGCTGCGGGAGCCCGCCCTCCTGTCGACCGACGGGGCCGTGCAGGACACGATGATGCCCGGCTGGCGCGACCACTCCTCCTGGGGGTGGCTCACCAAGAACATGCTCTTCAGCAACAACCCCGACCACGACCGCTACCGGCGCTTCTTCAGCGTCGGTTTCACGCCACGGCGGATCGCCGCGCTGCAGCCGGCCGTGGAGCGGCTGATCGGCGGACTGGTGGACCGGCTGGCCGCGCTCGGCGCGGACGGCGAACCGGTCGACTTCATGGACGAGTTCGCCTTCCGCGTGCCCATGGCCGTGATGGGCGAGCTGCTCGGCATACCCGAGGAGGAGCAGCCGGGCTTCCGGGGCCACGTCGGCGCCATCACCACCGCGCTGGAGCCCATCCAGGACCTCGCCCAGCTGCGGCCGGGCGACGCCGCCATGGAGGAGCTCGCCGTCTACTTCACGGACCTGGTCGCCAAGCGGCGCGCCGAGCCGGGCGACGACCTCGTCAGCGAGATGGTCCGGCAGCTGGACACCACCGGCGGCATCAGCGAGGAGGAGCTCGTCGCGAACTTCATGCTGCTGCTCGTCGCCGGCACCGAGGCGCCCATGGACCTCATCGGCAACGCGCTGCGGCTCGCCGTCGAGCACCCCCAGTACGCCGACGAGCTGCGTGAGGACGACGCGCTCGCGCCCGGCTACGTGGAGGAGGTGCTGCGCTTCGACCCCGCGGCGCAGGCCCTCAACCGCATGGCCGCCGAGGACTTCGACTTCTTCGGGGTCCCGCTCACCGCGGGCACGAAGGTCACGCTCCTGATCGCCGCGGGCAACCGCGATCCGCGGCAGTACGCGGACCCCGGCACGTTCAACCCGCACCGCCGGGGCAACCACGCGCTGACCCTCAGCGGCGGGGCGCACTACTGCCTGGGCGCCGGCCTCGCCCGCATGCAGGCGGAAATCGCCCTCCCCGCGGTCCTGCGCCGCTTCCCGGGCATCGCCCTCGCCGCCGAGCCCACCTTCCGCGACCAGCTCGTCCAACGAGGCTTCGCCACGCTCCCGGTGAAACTGGGCTGAGGGCGCGCCGCGGCGGCGGATGGATGGTGCGGGTGCGCAGGGGGTGACGGGCGCTCGCCCCCATTAATCCCGCCGCGACGGTGCTCGGCCCCTACGGCGGTTTTCGGCGGTGCCGCGCTCACCTTCGGGTGGGTCGGCACCGCCGATCGCGTTGTGGTCGGCTGAGCGCCGCCGCGGCGGATGGATAGTGCGGGTGCGCAGGGGGGGGGTATGGGTGCTCGCCCCCATTAATCCCGCCGCGACGGCGCTCGGCCCCAACGGCGGTTCTCGGCGGTGCCGTGCAGCGAGCAGGGGGCGTACAGGCGCCCGCGCCCGTGATCTCGCAGCCGTGCAGGGCCGCAGGCCGAGTGCACCAGGGGTGCGGACAGCCGTCCGCACCCCTCACGTCATGATGGTCGCGTGAAGCAACACCCCGCACGTCGTAGCCTGTGGACGCCCTCCACCTTCAGTACCGCGACCGGCGCCCTCGTAGCAGAAGCAGGCTGCACCGTCGTCGCGCTGACGCTCTGGCCGTCGGCGCACCCGTCCCCCGTGACGCACACGGGCCCGCTGTCCCCCTCCGAGGACGACAGCGGCATCTTCGGCATCGTCTTCCTGCCGTTCTTCCTGGCCGCCCTCACCGTCGTGGCCGCGGTCCTGGCCGCCGTCCTGGTCATTCCCACCGCATCGCTCGCCCGCCGCCTCGCGGCGCGGTCGGCCCGGCCCGGAAGCGCCCGCGGCGACGGAGGTCGCGACGCCCGCTGGTGGCTGCCCGCCCTGGCCGCCCCCGCCCCCGTCGCCGCGGCCGCCGTACTGGCCGTGACCGTGATGTCCGGTCACCCCGGCGCCCTCACCGCGCACCCCGCGGCCTGCCTGTACTGGTGGCTGGGCGCGACGGCCTGCATCGTCCCGGCCGGTCTGCTGACCCTGTTCGCCGACCGCCGTGCCGCCACCGGCCGCACGGCGTGGCGGCTGCCCATGTGGCTGCTGGGCGGCAGCTGCCTCGCCCCCGTGCTCGGCGTCGTCCTCGTGACGGCGGGAGCCCTGGCCTACCGGGCCGTCACGGGCTGACGCACCCCCGACCTGACAAACCATCAGTACGGCCGCACCGCAGTCCCCAGGCCTCCGGTGCGGCCGTACTGATGTGACGCCTACATCACACCGACGGCCTCCGGGGGACGCTGTATGCTCACGTGAGTTGGAAAAGCCAACTCACTAGCGAGGAGAGCGATGACTCAGACTGCCGCCGGACAGGCGGTCAGCGTGACGAAGCCCGCCTTCGGACCGGTGTTCGCCGTCGTTGTAGCCGGGGTTGCGATGTCCAACCTCGACATGTTCATCGTCAACGTCGCCCTGCCGGACATCGGCACCCAGTTCTCCGGGTCCTCCCTGGCATCGCTGTCGTGGATCCTCAACGCCTACGCGGTGGTCTTCGCCGCACTGCTCGTCCCGGCCGGCAGCCTCGCCGACCGCACCAGCCCCCGGAACGCCTACCTCCTCGGCATCGCGGTCTTCACCGTGGCCTCCGCGCTGTGCGCCGTCGCGCCCGGCGTGTGGCTCCTGGTCGCGGCCCGCGTCGTACAGGCCGTCGGGGCGGCCATGCTCATCCCCTCCTCCCTGGGCCTGTTGCTCGCCGCAGCCCCGCCGGAGAAGCGGATCCCCGCGGTCCGTGGCTGGACCGCCATCAGCGGTCTGGCCGCCGCCCTCGGCCCCGTGATCGGCGGCCTGCTCACCCAGCTCGACTGGCGCTGGGTCTTCCTGGTCAACCTGCCGATCGGTGTCTTCGCACTGCTCCTGGGCGCCCGGGTGCTGCCGCGCATCGCCGCCCGCCCCGCCGCCGCACGGCTGGATCTGACCGGTGCCGTCCTGCTCACCCTGGGCATCGCGGTCCTCGCGCTCGGCCTGGTCAAGAGCGAGGACTGGGGCTGGACTTCGGGCAAGGTGCTCGGCTCGCTGCTGGCCGCCGCCGTCCTGCTCGCGGCCTTCTTCGTCAGCTCGGCACGGCATCCCTCGCCCATCCTGCCGCTGGGCCTGCTGAGGATCCCCGGGGTCGGGCCCGCCACGTTCGCGAACCTCCTGTTCGCGATCTCCTTCGGCGCCATGCTGCTCTCCGCGGTGCTCTGGTGCCAGAACGTGTGGCACTGGTCGCCGCTGAAGACGGGCCTCGCCATCGCTCCCGGACCGGTCCTCGTCCCGGCCTTCGCGATGGGCGTGGGCCCGGTCATCAAGAAGTTCGGCGCGGCGGCGGTCTCCGCGGTCGGCAGCGTGCTCTTCGGCGCCGGCATCGGCTGGTGGGTCTACCGGCTCGACACCGCACACGAATACGCCGCCGGCCTGCTCCCGGGCATGCTGCTCACGGGCGTCGGGGTCGGCATGGTCGTCCCGACCCTGGTCGGCGCCGCCGTGTCCGCACTGCCGCCGCAGAGCTTCTCCACGGGCTCGGCCGTCGTCACGATGGCCCGTCAGGTGGGCTCCGTGCTCGGCGTGGCCCTGCTGGTCGCCTTCATCGGGGCGCCGAAGGGCGCGGACGAGGCCGTGACGGCCTTCGACCACGGCTGGGACTTCGTCCTCGTCGCGACGGCCGCAGCGGCCCTGGCGTGCCTGTTCATCCCCCGTCCCAAGAAGCCAGCCGTGTGACGCCCTGACGCTCACAGGACAGCCACGGCATACGAGCCGGGCGGTCCGCGCGGACACCCCCGACCGCGCGTGACCGCCCGGCGTTTTTCTTCCCGGAATCCCTGATTCAGCATCAGGAGTGATTCAGATCACATCAGTGTGGAGCCGGTGATTCCGGCCTGCGGTGCCGGATGGAGCGCCCTCCGTCCTGTGGATCATGGCTGAAAGTGCATGGGTCGAGGCCTTCCGGTTTGCCCGGGAGGCTTCAGGGAGCTCGGGGTGGCCGGCAAGTGAAGCGCGGGGAGGGGCGGTTGAAGTGAAGGGTGAAGCGGGCATACGGTCTGTTTCCCGGGCCGCCACGTGGCCCGGACCCCGGATCTCGTGCATTTATCTACCGCAAGACGCCCGCAGAACCGGTCAAGCGTCACCATCCGTACAAAACGGGCAGGTTCGGATCTCAAACCCGCATATGATCCGGCCATTGCCCCCCGGCATATTGCGCAGGGTTCACCGGGTGCTGTTTTCTTGCGTCCAGATAAACAGCCACCTGGGGGTATCGCCGATTATGGCAATCAAGATCAACCCGGCGCGATTCAGTCAGTTCGGCCCGGCCGACGGGAGCATCTTCTGCCTGATCACCAATCAGGAGATGGTTCAGGAATTCGAAATCGTCAAGGATGCCCCCTACGCGGAGTACCGGACGATCATCCTGAAGCCCGGTGACGACTTCGAGAAGATGCTCGCTGACGAAACGGTTCCGCAGAATTCCCACTCGCTGGTGATCTCGCCTTACCGGTTCTTTGAGTCCCCGTCCGAGGAAGCGCTCGGCCCGCGCCGCAAGCTGATGGGCATGGCGTGCAACTCGACGCCGACGGACCTCGGCATCATCCGGCACTTCCTGGGCGTCATCGAGCGCACCTCCGCCCAGGAGCAGGCCGAGTTCAGCGACCGTTTCTTCGAGCTCGCCGAATCCACCGACCACCTGGTGTACGTTGACGAACGGCACGGCACCCGCGCGGTCCTGGACCACCTCGCCGACGGCCTGGTCTGGAATCAGCAGGCCGGCCCCCTTGAATGGGGCGAGCAGCAGATCGTACCCTCGGGTGAGATCAGCGTCCTGCCCATGCAGATCGTCGAGTTCGACGAATCGCTGCACCTCCCGCTCGAAGGCAGCATCGCCTTCCGGGGATTCCCGATCCTGCACAACGGCACGCCCTCCTTCCTCCGCAAGGACCAGGCCCGCCTCCAGGGCAAGCTGGCCGGGCTGGAGCACGAGGCGGTGGTGGCCGACGTGCACAAGGGAGCGATCACCTCGCTCCGGCCGTTCCGCCCCGCCGGCGCCCCGGTCGCCGACGTCTTCCAGGCGATGTTCGAGATCGACTCCCGCTACACCCTGGTCTGGGAGATCGGCCACGCCCTCAACACCAGCCTGGACATCGTCCGGGGCAACCACGCGATGAACGAGGTCTACGGCGGCGACCAGGGCTGCCTCCACTGGGGACTCGGGCTCACCCCCTTCACCCAGTACCACCTCGACATCATCTCGCCCGACACCACCGTCTACACCGAGAGCGGTGAAGTGGTGCTCGGCAACAAAGGCGGCGCCCCGAGCGTCCGCATCGCACCGGCCGCCTGAGCGGCCCGCGGCGGACGCGACGGGAGCGCGAAATCCATGAAGACGGGAGGTGATTCCCCATGAAGAAGACCATCAAGGTGCGCAAGAACAGCAACTACCTCGGGACCCTGCTGGGCTAATAGCCCGGTGACCCGGCCGGATCCGAGCCGATGGAGGGTGGTGAGTTCCCGTGAAGAAGACCATCAAGGTCCGTAAGAACAGCAACTACCTCGGGACCCTGCTGGGCTAATAGCCCCGCATCCCATCCATAATAAATAGCCATTGGCGGGAGGTGAGTTCCCATGAAGAAGACCATCAAGGTCCGCAAGAACAGCAACTACCTCGGGACCCTGCTGGGCTGAACCCGGGTGACGGGCTGAAGAATCAGCCCTGGCGCGAGGCGGGTCGAGGTGCTGACTCGACCCGCCTCGCCGACACGCAACACGCATATTGGGAGTGGTGTCGCGATGATTATTGTCCGCCCCGAGGCCTACCGCCAGTATCCGGTCGGCCGCACACACTTCATACTGGTCCTGGAAAAGGCGCTCGAGGGGTTCTTCCGCATCGACGGCGGCAGCCGGTACGAGCAGTGCGCCGTCGTGACGGCCGCCCCCGGCCGCACCCTGGGCGACATCCTGCGCACCGAGGTGCCGGACAACTGCGACGTCCTCGTGATCGCCACCGCCGACGCCCTGCTGACCGCTCCGTCCGCCGACATCGGCCCCGGCCGTACGGTCGCCGCGATCCGTGCCGGCCAGGGCCCGCTCGCCCTCGACCAGGCGGGCACCGTCCTCACCGGCCTGGAGAAGACCGACCCGGGCGAGGTGCAGGCCCGTGCCGACCGGCTCACCTCGGCCCTCGCCGCCTCCGGCGGGCTGCAGTTCGAGGAGACGCTCACCGGCTCCGTGGCCAAGCTGACCTACCTTCAGCCGACGTGGTCGCGGACCGACGCCGGTGTCTTCCAGCCGGGTGCGGTCCGGACCGCACCCACCGGCCGGCTGCGCCTCGCCGCCGACATCACCGGCACCGAGCTCTCCGGCCAGATCACGGTCAAGGGCTGGCCCGTCGTCCGCGCCCGCAGCGCGAGCGCCGACCGCCGCCACGAGATCTACGAGCAGCTGACCGGGCTGTCGCACTACCCGCTCGTGCTCACTGTGGAGAACGGCGCCGTCACCGACCTCAAGGCCGCGGCCACGGGATCCGGCACGGCCGCGGCCGAGCTGGAGCGGCTCTTCGCCGAGCACCCGGACCACGCGCTGGTCTCCGGGATCGAGTTCGGCCTGAGCAGCGGGACGCAGCCCCTGCCCTTCAACACCGAGGCCAACTCGGCCGCCGCGGGCAAGGCCGCCGTCTCCGCCCACATCGTCCTGGGCGCCCTGCCGCAGACCCCGTACCAGCTCACGCTGGCCTGCTCCACGAGCACGGTCACGGCCCTCGGCAGCAGCGAAGCCCTGGCCGGAGCCGGCACGGAGGCCGGCGGCGAGCGGCCCCGGCGCCGGATGAACAGGGTCTCCTCGGCGAGCTGCGGCTGCCACTGACGCGCACGGCACACCACGCGCCCGGCGGTCCGGGCTGCCCGCCGGCCGCCCCGGCCCACCGCCGGGGCCGGCCGATCGCTGCGCGAGGACCGGGGGCGCACACCTCAGGGAGCCATGGGAGGAACCCCCTCGATGACCACGACCGCACCCCGGCAGCACCTCGCCGACGGTCCCGTGTGGGAACGGCGCTTCCGCGCCCCCCGCCACACCCTCCCGGCCTGGGCCAAGAGCGCGCCCGACCGCTGCGTCTTCGTCAGCGACCTCTCCGGCATCGCCCAGGTCTACGCCTGGGACCGCGCCGCAGGCACCTTGCGCCGCGTCACCGACCGCCCCGCCGGCACCCAGCAGTGCGCCATCGAGGCGTCCGGGGAGGCCGTGTGGTGGTTCGACGACGGGGACGGCGACGAGTACGGGCAGTGGATGCGCCAGCCCTTCGCGGGCGGCCCCGACACCCCGGCCGTGCCGTCCACCGGCCGCTACTGGCCCTCGGGCCTGGCCGTCGGCCTCGACGGGCACGCCCTGCTCGGCTGCTCGACGGAGGAGGGCGCCGCCGTCCACCTCGTCCTGCCCGGCGGCGCGGCCCGCCCGCTCTACCGGCACGACGAACCCGCCTACGCCGTCGACCTCTCCCGCTCCCTCGACCTGGCCGTCATCGCCCACAGCGAGCGCGGCGACCTCTGGGACCTGGGCGTCCGCGTCCTCACCACGGACGACGGCACCACCGTGGCCGACCTGGCCGACGACGAAGAAGGCGGCCTGGAGGCCGTGGGCTTCTCGCCCCTGCGGGGCGACGCGCGGCTGCTGCTGCAGCACCAGCGCGACGACCGCTGGGAGCCCGTCCTCTTCGACCCGCGCACCGGCGAGCGCACCGAGCTGCGCCTCGGCCTGCCCGGCGACGTGTCCGTCCAGTGGACCCAGGACGCCCGCGCGCTGCTGGTCGTCCACGACCACGAGGCCCGCTCCACCCTCCACCGCTACGACCTGGGCAGCGGGCGGCTGGAGCGCCTCTCCACCCCGGCCGGCGTCATCGCGCACGCGCGGACCCGGCCCGGCGGCGACGCCTGGCTGCTGTGGTCGAGCTCGGCCCGCCCGCCGGAGTTCCGCGGGCTCCTGGAGGAGCCGCGGCTGCCGCTGCCGGACCAGCCGCCGCCCCCGGCCGCCTCGGCCCGCGACCTGTGGGTCGACGGCCCCGGCGGCCGCATCCACGCCCTGCTGAACACGCCCGCCGGGCCCGGCCCGTACCCCACCGTCTTCCTGCTGCACGGCGGCCCCGACGAGCAGGACGAGGACGCCTTCGACCCGGCCGTCGCCGCCTGGACCGACCACGGTTTCGCCGTCGTGCGCGTCAACTACCGCGGCTCCACCGGCTACGGGCGCGCCTGGACCGAGGCGCTGCGGCGCCGCGTCGGCCTCACCGAGCTGGAGGACGTGGCCGCGGTCCGGGAGTGGACGGTCGCCCGGGGCGTGGCCGATCCCCGCCGGCTGGTCGTGGCGGGCTGGTCGTGGGGCGGCTACCTCACGCTGCTCGCGCTCGGCACCCAGCCGGGGGAGTGGGCGCTGGGGCTCGCGGGCGCGCCGGTGGCCGACTGCGCGGCGGCGCACCACGGCGCGATGGAGGAGATCAAGGCACTGGACCGCAGCCTCTTCGGCGGCTCGCCGGACGAGGTGCCCGAGCGCTACCGGGAGTCCTCGCCGCTGACCTACGTCGACGCCGTGCGCGCGCCGGTGCTCATCCTCGCCGGGGCGCAGGACGCCCGCTGCCCCGTGGAGCAGGTGCGGGACTACGCCGGGCGGCTCGCGCAGCGCGGCGTCCCCCACGGTCTGCACGTGCACGACGGGGGGCACAGCGTGACCGGCGTGGAGGAGCGCGTGGCGCTGTTCCGCCGGCAGCTGGAGTTCGCGCGGACCCATCTGCCGCCGGCCGGCCCGTAACGCCTCCTGCGAGCCGCCCCCGGTCGCGCCGGGGGCAGGGCGCAGCGGGCTCTGGTCCGGTCCCCGGCGGCGGGGGTCCACCGGGAACCGGGCCGGAGCCCGCTGTGCCTGTACCGACGTCGACGGCATGGGGAGAGGAGCCCTCCTTGAACGGATCGGTGAACGGACTGGCCGTGCTCGCGTTCTCGTCGCGCCTGCGGGACGGGATTCCGGAGCCCCCTCCCTGGTCCCGCCGGCATCTGCTGCTGCGGCGGGGCCTTCCCTCGTACGTCCCCGGGCCGGCCTACTCCAGCGCCCCGTCGATCTGGGCCAGATGGGAGCGGAACGCATAGCCGGGGTCGGCGCGCCGCCGTTCCAGGAAGCGGTCCCAGCTCAGCTGCTCGCGCAGGCTGACGCCTTCGAGGGCCAGTTCGGCCTGGGCCCGCTCCGCCCGGACGATCCGCCCGGCGAGGACCGTCACGTCCTCGCGGGCGGCCGCCGGGACGAACAGCACGCCGTCGGAGTCGGCCGCCACGCCGTCGCCGTCCCGCCCGGCGATCCGGGGGAGGACGGGCGCCGCCGGGCGGCCGGGGCCCAGCCGCGGGGAGGCGGGGCAGGGCCCGAGGCTGAACACCGGCAGGCCGATGGCGGCCAGTTCGTCCGTGTCCCGGTGGCAGCCCCACACCACGATGCCCGCGATGCCGGCCTGCCGGGCCTCGATGGCGACCAGGTCGCCCACGCAGGCCTCGTCCGTCCGGCCGGAGTTGTCGATGAGCAGGACGTCGCCCGCGGCGGCCGCGTCGATCCCGGCGAGGATCGAGACCACGCCCTCGTCGTGCTGGACGCGGCGCACCGGACCGGTGCAGCGCATGCCCGCCGCGACCGGCGCGAGCGGCAGGGGCGGCAGCTCGACCGCGGTGCCCAGGCGGACGCCCGCGTCCCACAGGGCCGAGGTGGGCAGCGGTGCCGGGGTGCCGGCGGCGGTGCCGTCCGGTGCGGCCGTGACGCCCGTGCTCTCCACGGGGGGCGTGGATGCCGTGGTCATGGGTGCCTCCTTCCGGTCGGGGAGCGGGGGGCGGGGGGAACGGGCGGGGGAGAGCACGGTCTCCGCGGGACGGCTGCGGGGGCTGCCCGCGGTCCCGGTCAGCCGGTCACCAGCCGGGTGAGGGCCGTGGCCGCGGCGCCGAGCACCACCACGAGCAGGGTGGGCCACTTCCGCCAGACGCCGAAGGCGCCGACGACGAGCCCGACCGCACGGGCGTCGACGACCAGCGACTTGCCCTGGCTGAACATCTGGGTGGCGATCAGCGCCGCCAGCAGGGTGGGGGCCATGAGCGTGACGACGCGCTGCATGGCCGCGGGCAGTTCCTCGCCGCCCAGCAGGACGGGGCCGGTCGCCTTGAGCGCCATGGAGACGGCGCCGACCAGGAGCACGGCGAGCCACAGTCCGGTCATTTCCTCAGTCCCAACAGGCAGGCGGCGGTGGCGGCGATGAGGGGGACGCCCGGTGAGGCGAAGGGGACCAGCGCCAGGGCGATGGCGATCCCCAGGATCGAGGCGGCGAGCGCCTTGCGGCTGGTGATCTGCCCCTTGAGGAGGGCGATGAAGAGGACGGGCGAGACCACGTCGAGCCCGAAGCGCTCGGGGTCCCCGAGGTAATGGGCGCCGAACAGGCCGACCGCCGTGCCGCCGACCCAGGCGGCGTAGACCAGCACGCCCGCGCCGAGCAGCCGGCCGCGCGAATAGCGGCCGTTGCCGACGTGGCCGACGGCCCAGGACTCGTCCACCACCAGCTGGGCGGAGAGGAAGCGCTTGAGGACGCCGCCGGTCATGGCGGGGGCCACGCTGATCCCGATGGGCAGATAGCGGGAGTTGAGCAGGACGGCGGCGACGATCGCCGCGGCGACGCCGCCGCCGGTGCCGAGCACCGAGGCCGCGGCGAACTGCGCGGACCCGGCGAAGGTGGTCAGCGACATCACCACGGGGGCCAGCACGCCCATGCCCGCGGCGCGGGCCACGATGCCGAAGGAGACCGCGAAGCCGAAGACGGCGATCGCCAGGGGCACGGCGGCCCGCAGACCGTAGAGTGCTTCCTCCCGGAATCCCGCGGCGGGGGCGGTTGTTTCCCCGGCGGTCTCCCCGGTCGCGGTCGCGGGGGCGGCGTCGGAGGCGGGCACGGAGGGCGGGGACGGTGACGCCAACCCCTCTGCGGGTAATGCCTCTTGAGAGTCCATCGACGTCCTCCGCGGACATGCGGCCAACAGGAAACAGCGCCTCCGTACGTGATGCGGTGGCGTCTACGAGCAGCCATAGTACGGAGTCATGGTGAGGTTTACTAGTTACTCAGACGATTCGGTGACCCTGGCTGAGGACCTGGTCAATACCTACAACATCGTGCGCAATGTGGAGAAGATGCCCGATGTTGCGGCCTTGTCCGCCCTGCTCGACGCCCACGGCATCCACCCGCCGGCCGCCCCCACCGAGGCGGACCTCGCCGCGGTGCGCGCCCTGCGGCCCGCGCTGCGCGAGGTCTTCGGCGCCCCGGACGCGGCGGCGGCCGTCGCCCTGCTCAACGACGTCCTCGCCGGCCACCGCGCCGTCCCGCACTACACGGACCACGACGGGTCGTGGCACCTGCACGTCGCCGCGCCCGACGCCCCCCTCGCCGACCAGTACGCGGTCAACGCCGCCATGGGGCTGCTCACCGTGGTCACCGTGAGCGGCATGGAGCGGCTCCACGTGTGCGTGGGCCACCGCTGCGCCGAGGTGTTCGTGGACACGTCCCGCAACCTGTCGCGGCGCTTCTGCTCGCCGCAGATCTGCGGCAACCGCGCGACCGCGGCCGCCCACCGGGCCCGCCGGAAGGCCGCGGGCACGCCGGCCTGAGCCGGAACCGCGCCCGATGCGCCGGGCATTGCCCTATTTGTCCACACCCGTACCGGATATTGACAGCGCGGGGGTGGTCTATATGCTCATTCCACTAGCTGACTAGTGGAATGAGCAGGAGACGGGCGGGGTGGGATGACTTCAGCCGACGACGCCGGCCGCTGGGCCGTCGAGGCGCGGGGACTGGGCAAGCGCTACCGGCGCCGCTGGGCCGTGCGGGACTTCTCCGTCCGGATCCCGGCCGGCACGGTCTGCGGGCTCGTGGGCCCCAACGGGGCGGGCAAGAGCACGCTGCTGGGCCTGGCAGCCCGCATCGTCCGGCCGACGGAAGGGGATCTGCGGATCTTCGGATCTCCCGTCGCCGACTCCGCGGTCCTCGCCGGCACCGCCTTCCTCGCCCAGGACAAGCCGCTGTTCCCGCGGTTCACGGTCGAGGAGACGCTCCGCCTGGGCCGGGAGCTGAACCCGCGCTGGGACCAGGAGGCGGCCGAGCGGATCGTCCGGTCCGGGAAGCTGCCCCTCGGCGCCCGCACCGGCAGCCTCTCCGGCGGGCAGCGCTCCCGCCTGGCGCTCGCGCTGGCCTTCGGCAAGCGCCCCCGCCTGCTGCTCCTCGACGAGCCGATGGCGGACCTCGACCCGCTCGCCGCCCACGAGATCGGCGGCCTGCTGATGGCCGAAGCGGCCGAGCAGGGCACCACCGTCGTGATGTCCTCCCACCGGCTGGCCGACGTGGCCACCATGTGCGACCACCTCGTCGCCGTCGACGGCGGCCGGGTCCGCCTCGCCGGCGGGACCGAGGAACTGCTCGCCGCCCACCGGCTGGTGACCGGCGTGCACCTCACCGAGAGCGTCCCCGCGGAGATCGCCCGGCACACGGTCGTCGAAGCGCGCGCCGTGGGCCGCCAGTTCACCGCCCTCATCAGGCCCCGCGGTCCGGTCGAGGGCGCCTGGAAGTCCGTCGAACCCACCCTGGAAGAGGTCCTGCTGGGCTACATGCGCTCTCCCTCCGCACCCCCCATGCTCACCACCGAGGCCCGTGCCGACGGCCCGCAGAACCAGGAAGACGAAGAGGTGGCGGCATGAGCAAGGCCGTACAGCACCCCGGCGCCCCCGCCGCCGCACAGCCCGGCAAGCAGCCGCCCCGCATCCTGCGCGGCCTGCCCTGGCTGGCCTGGCGCCAGCACCGCACCGCCTTCGTGGCCTGCCTGCTGCTGGCCGCGGCCGGCTGCGTCCACATGCTCTGGCAGCGCCACGTGACGCTCTCCTGGCTCGACCCCGCCCGCACCCACGGCCCCCTGAAGCTCGTCGAGGCCTCCGGGCAGGCGTACGCCGAGTCGTTCCGGAACGCCGCCACGCTGATGTCGCTCGTGCCCGTCGTCGCGGGCGTCTTCCTCGGCGCCCCGCTGATCTCCGGGGACCGCGAACGCGGCACCGTGAAGCTGGTCACCACCCAGTCGGTCACCCGCGGCCGCTGGCTCGCCGTCAAGCTCGGCACGGCGGCGCTGATCGCCGTCGCGTGCTCCGCGGCGCTCTCGGCCGCCTTCACCGCCTGGTGGGAACCCGCGCACGACCTCTTCGAGGGCGGCGTGTGGACCTCGGACAACGTCTTCCTCAACACGGGCCCCGTGCCCGTGGCGCTGGCCCTGCTCTACCTCGCCGTGGGCGTCGCGTGCGGCCTGTTCGTCCGCCGCACCCTGACCGCCATGGGGATCACCCTCGGGTTCGCCTTCGCCTGGGACCTCGTCGTGTCCCACTACCTCGTGCGGTTCCTCGCGACGCCGCGCGTGCTCGTCAACCCGGTCGAGGAGGGCCAGCCGAAGCTGCCCGAAGGCGCCGTGCGGCACGACAACTGGACCGTCGACGCGCACGGCGGGCTCCACGGCTTCGGCACGTGCTTCAACGAGCGCACCCCTGCGGAGTGCAGGACGAACAAGGGCATCGTCGCCGAACGCCTGGAATACTTCGGGTACGACCAGATGCCCGGCATGCAGTGGACCTACGCCGCGCTCGTGCTGGCCGCGGCCCTCGCCCTCCTCGCCCTCGTCCTGTGGTGGGGCCGGCGGCGCGCGCTGTGAGCCGCACGGCACGGTCGCCGCACGCCGGGACGGGATGAGGGGGGCTGCACCATGGTCGAGTTCAGGATCGACCGGCAGAGCGGCATGGCCGCCTACCTGCAGATCGTCCAGCAGGTCCAGGAGGCGCTGCGCCTCGGCATCCTCACCGCCGGGGACCAGCTGCCCACCGCCGCCCGCGTCGCCGCCGACACCAAGCTCAACCCCAACACCACGCTCAAGGCCTACCGCGAGCTCGAACACCTCGGGCTCGTGGAGGCCCGGCCGGGCGTCGGCACGTTCGTGAGCGCCTCCCCGGTGCGGCCCCGCTCCCTCGCCGACTCCCCGCTGCGCGGCGAGCTGGCCGACTGGATGCGCCGGGCCCGCCGCGAGGGCCTCGACTGGACGGACGTCTCCGCGCTGATCACCGCCGCCCGCACGGAGCACTATCCCGCCGTGTGACCGCCCGGCCCTCCGCCGCACCGCACCGCGCGCGCCCGTGCGCCCCCGACGAAATGGCATGACCGCCCATGACGGCTCTCGTACCCGACTCCTCCACCGCCGGCCCCGGCGCGATACCGGCCCCGCCCGAGCCGTCGGCGCAGCAGCGAGTGAAACGTATCTTCCGCTTGGCGCTGCCCGCGCTCGCCGTGTACGCGGTCACCACCGTCCTCCACTTGCTGATCCTGGCCGTCATGAGCGGCCCGGACGGCCCCGGCCTCCGCGGGCACCTGCTCGCCTGGGACGGCAACCTCTACGTGAGCATCGCCGAACACGGATACCCGCACGGCTACTCCCACGGCGAGGACGGCGCCCTCGCCGGCAACAACCTCGCGTTCTTCCCGCTGTTCCCGATGCTGATCCGCGCCGTCCACGCCGTCACCGGCCTCGGCTGGGGCACCTCCGGCATCGTCGCCGCCCACCTCGCGCTGATCGGCGCGCTGCTCGCCGTGCACCGGCTGCTCGCCCGGCTCCACGGGAAGCGCACCGCGCTCTTCGCGATCGTGCTGCTCGCCGGGGCCCAGCCGATGGCCGTGTCCTTCCTCATGTCCTACAGCGAGTCGCTCTTCCTCGCCCTGGCCGCCGGCACGCTCCTCGCCGCGCACCGCCGGGCCTGGCTCACCGCCGGAACCCTGGCGCTGCTCGCCGGGCTGACCCGGCCGGCCGCCGCGGCCGTGGCCGCCGCGCTCGCCGTCGCCGCCGGCCTGCACCTGCTCCGCGAACGCCGCGTCCGACCGCGGCCCCTGGCCGCCGTCGCCCTCGGCTGCCTCGGCACGCCGCTCTACCTGTGGTGGGTGGGCCGGCGCGCCGGCGACCCCGGCGCCTGGTTCCGCATCCAGGAAGCCGGCTGGGGCACCCACTGGGACAACGGAGCGTCGTTCCTCCGCTTCCTCGGCGAGACGCTGCACCGGGGCGACGGCTGGATCCCGGTGAGCACCGCCGTGCTCCTCCTCGCCCTCCTCTGCACCACCTTCCTCACCTGGCACCGCGGCACCTGGCCGCCGCTGCTCGTGTACGGCACGGGCATCGTGGTCCTCACCCTGGCCCAGAGCAACTACTCGCACTCCAAGCTGCGGCTGCTCATACCCGCGGTCCTCTTCCTCGTCCCCGTCGCCCGCGGGCTGGCGGCGGCCCGCACCCGTACGGCGGTGACCGTGCTGTGCGCGGCCACGCTGTTCGGCTGCTGGTACGGGGCGTTCATGCTCACGGTGTGGAAGTACGCGATATGAGACGGCCGCGGTGCCGTGCCGCTACGGCTTGACGGCGATCGCCGCGTAACAGATCGCCTCCGCCGCCGTGGGCCGGCCCGCGCCCCCCGTCTCGCCGGGGCGCCAGCGGTGGGCGAGCGTGACGCCCGGCTCCACCAGCTCCCAGCCGTCGAAGAACCGGCGGAACTCGGCCTCGCTGCGCAGCTGGAGCGGCGTCCCGGCCCGCTCGTAGATGTCCGTGATCCGGTCCGTCACCGGTGGGGAGAAGTCGGAGGTGCCGTGCGTGACGACGAGCGCGCTGCCGCTGGGCAGCGCGGCCTTGAGCCGCTCGACGAGGGCGTGGGCGCGGTCCCGGCCGTCGTCGGGGACGAAGTGCAGCACGGCGTTGAGCGTCAGGGCCACCGGCCGGTCCAGGTCGAGGGTCGCGAGCAGCTCCGGCGCCCGCAGGATGCTGTCGGGGACGGTGGCGTCGGCCTGCACGTACGTCGTGCGGCCCTCCGGGCGCCCGCGCAGCAGCGCCGCGGCGTGCGCCAGGACGATCGGGTCGTTGTCGGTGTAGACGACGCGGGCCGCGGGGGTGATCCCCTGCACGATCTCGTGCAGGTTGGGCGAGGTGGGGATGCCCGTGCCGATGTCGAGGAACTGGGTCAGGCCCTCGCGCGCCAGGTGGCTGACGGCCCGGTGCATGAACGCCCGGTTCATCCGGGCCGCGTCCCCGGCCGCCGGGAAGACGCGGAGGACCTGCTCCCCGGCCTCGCGGTCGGCGGCGAAGTTCGTCCGGCCGCCCAGGAACCAGTCGTAGATGCGGGCCGAGTGGGCCCGGTCCAGCCGGAGGTCGACCACGGCATCCTCGCGGGTCTCGCCCATCTTCTCTGCCTCCCCTTGGCGTTACGGCTGCCCCGTACCTGTCCCCGGTCACAGGCGGGTAACCCCACCGGGGCGGAGAACCGGGTTTTTTACGGGGTTGCGGCACGGCGGGGGCTGCTTTTCCGGTTCATTGGAAGGACGCAGCGCAGACACCAGGACACGCGACGAGAGGCGCCCATGAGAGACAGCGGTCGGACCACCGCGCCCGCCGGGACCCCGGTCCCCTCCGAGCGCCGGATGGAGATCGCCTTCACGGCCTTCCGCGAACTGCACGAGTGCAGGTGGGGCGCCTACGCCTTCATGCACACCGGAAGCGCCGAAGCGGCCGCGGACATCACCGAAGCGGCCTTCGACCGGCTGTGCGTCCAGTGGCCGCACGCCCTGCGCCAGCCCTCCGCCGACTCCTACGCCTGGTCGCTGCTCAAGGAGCACGTCGCCGGCTGGCTGGCCCGGAACCGGCGCGGCACGGCCCTCGCGACGGCCGCCTTCCACCGCGCGGCGCAGGCCCGGGGGCCGGAGCGCGCCCAGCGGTTCCGGCTCCTGGAGAGCCGCATCGCGCTCTACGCGGCGATAGCCCGGCTGCCCGAGCGGCAGTGCGACGCGCTCGTCCTCCACCTGGTGATCGGCTACAGCGTGGGCCAGGTGGCCGACCTGCTCGGTGCCGACCGGGCGGCCGTGCGCTCCCTCATCGGCCACGCCAAACGCAAGGTCGCCGCAGCCTTGTCCGCATTAGAGGTCCAGCACTCCGGGCCGGAGGCCCGGGATTCCGGCAGGGGGAAGTAATGCCGCGCAGCCACGCCAGCGAAGGTGACGTCATCGAAGCCATGCTGACCTCGGACGCCCGCTCCATCGCGGTGGCGTTCGAGAGCCGGCGCCGCCCGCGCCGCCGGCCGGCGGGCCCGGCGCACCGCCCCGCGAGCGCTCCCGCCCCGGCGAGCGGCCCGAGCGCCCGCGACGAGGCCACCCACGAGCTCGACCTCGCCTGTGTCCTGGTGATCAACGCCGTCGAGGCGGCCGCGAGCCTCGGCCGGTTCGTGGACGACCGGGGCATCGACCCCGAGGGCGCCCTCGTCTTCGCCTGCCTGCTGCACGTCGCGGGGCACACCGCGGCGGCCGACTTCTGGTGGCAGTTCGCCGCCGGCGGCGGCAGCCGGACCGCCGCGTACTGCCTCCACCTCTCGCACCGCCGCAAGGGCGAGTTCCGCGACGCCGCGTTCTGGCGGGCCCAGGCCGCCCACGACCCGCAGGAGCGGCCCCGCCCCGCCTCCCGGGCGGACGGCCGCCGCCTGCTCCTGTCCGATTCCGCCCGCCACGAGCTCCTCGTCCAGTGGCACCGCGGCCTGACGCCCCACCTGCCCGCCGCGCTGGAGAGCGTCATCAACCGCCTCGCGGTCGACAGCGACGACGAGGACTTCGGCGAGGTCCCGCAGCCCGACCCGGGGCTCGTGGAGCGGCTCTCCCGTGACGTCTGAGCCGTACGGCCGGGCGGCGGAGGCCGCGGGGGCGGGGTGAGCGGCCGGGGCGGGCGTGCCTTACCCGTACGGGTGACGGACGGATGCCGTTCGCGGCGGACGGGAATTCTCCGGAGTATCGGACGACGTGGTTCCGCCACGTCGTGGAGCTCCGCCGGGAAGGACTGCCGCGATGACCCTCATCTCCGCCAGGGACGGTCTCGTCGTGCCACCCGGCGGGGGCCGCACCCTCGTCAACCCCGCCCAGCAGGTCACGTTCAAGGTGACGGGGGAGCACTCGAGGGCCGCCTCCAGCTTCGAAGTGGTCGTCCCGCCCGGCTTCGACGTCGGCGCGCACCTGCACACCCGCAGCGAGGAGCTCTTCTACGTGCTGGAGGGCGAGCTGGACGTCCTCGCCTTCGAGCCGCTGGTCCGGACGCCCGACCACTGGCGGGAGTGGCGCTCCGCGGCCGGCGACCGGTACGCGCGGGCCACGCCGGGCACGGTGATCCTCGTGCCGCCGGGCTGCCCGCACGCCTTCGCCAACCCGACGTCCGAACCGGTGCGGATGTTCTTCCAGGCCTCGCCGCCGCCCGACCACGAGCGGTACTTCGAGGAGCTGTTCGAGATCCTGGAGGCGGCCCCGCCGGTGGACCACGAGGCCATCGCGGCACTGCGCGTCCGCTACGACATCGAGCAGCTCACCCCGCTGCGGACAGCCGGGCCCGCGGCGGGCTCGTGACGGGTCCCCGGCGGGCGGGGACCACGACGGGGGAGCCGTCGGCGGGGGCCTCCAGGATGTCGGCCTCGATGCCGTACAGCTCGCGCACGAGAGCGGCGTCGACGACGTCGCGCGGCGCGCCGTGGGCGACGACCCGGCCGTCCTTCATGGCGACGACGGTGCCGGCGTAGCGGGCGGCGCTCGCGAGGTCGTGCAGGACCATCACGACCGTCCGTCCGGCGAGGGCCACCTCGCGGGCCAGTTCGAGGACTTCGACGGCGTGGCCGATGTCGAGCGCGCTGGTGGGCTCGTCGAGCAGGACGACCGGCGTCTCCTGGGCGAGGACCATCGCGAGCCAGCAGCGCTGGCGCTGGCCGCCGGAGAGCCGGTCGAGCCGGCGGCCGGCGAGCGCGGCGACGCCGGTGGCGCGCAGTGCCTCCGCGACGGCCCGCTCGTCGTCGCGCGACCACTGGCGGAACAGGCCCTGGTGCGGGTGGCGGCCGTAGCGCACGAGCCCGGCCACGGTGACGGCCTCGGGGGCAAGCGGTGACTGGGGGAGCAGGGCGATGCGGTGTGCCGCCTGCCGCTGCTTGAGCTGCCAGACGTCGGCGTCGCCCGCGTACACCCGGCCCGACTCGGGCCGGTGGAGGCGGGCGACGGAGCGCAGCAGCGTGGACTTGCCGCAGCCGTTGGGCCCGACGATCGCGACGACCTCGCCGGAGGGGATCGTCAAGTCGACCCCCGCCACGGCGCGGTGGCCGGGGTAACCGGCGACGAGCTGTTCGACGCGGAGCTCCACGGGCGGGCCTTTCCAGAAGATCGCCGGTTGTGTGGACCCTTCGGAAGGAGGGTCGTAAGGTAAGGCTAACCTAATGTCTATTGCGGGTCCGTGCGAGGGGTTTCCCGCACTTCCTGCCGGCCCCCTCCTTCCTTTCCATCCCTTTTTCCTCACGCCCGGAGTTTTCGATGACCGCATCCACCCGCCTCCTCCCCTTCGCCCCGCGCCGCGCGGTGCAGGTGCTCGCCGCCGTGGGGGCGGCCGCGCTGCTGGTCACCGGATGCGGATCCGGTTCGGACGAGGACGGGGGTGGGAAGTCCGGCGGCACCTCCGGAGCGAGCGGCGGCACGCGTACGGTCAAGGACGCGACCGGCACCGCGGTGAAGGTCCCGGCCAGCCCCAAGCGCATCGTGACGCTCACCCAGGAGGACCTGGACGCGGTGCTGGCGCTCGGCGTGAAGCCGGTCGGCATCACCAACGGCCAGGGGCTGAGCAAGCCGCCGGCCTACCTCGCGGCCAAGGTCAAGGACATCAACGTCGTCGGCAACCTGCTGCAGCCGGTGATGGACAAGGTCGTCGCCGCCAAGCCCGACCTCATCCTGGCCGGCGACATGCAGGACGAGCAGATGCTCAAGCAGCTGCGCGAGATCACCCCGGCCACACTCGTCACCATGGCGCCGGCCGACGACTGGAAGCTTTCCTTCCGCGGTATCGGCAACGCCCTGAACAAGATGACCGAGGCCAACAAGGTCATCGGCGACTACGAGGCCAAGGCCAAGCAGGCCGGCGAGGGCCTGGGCGGCAACAAGGGCGCCGAAGTCAGCATCGTCCGCTGGAACCCGGACGGCCCGAGCTGGATGGAGAAGAAGCAGTTCGCCAGCGGCGTCGCCCTGGACATGGGCCTCAAGCGCCCGAAGAACCAGGACAAGGACGGCAACGCCCACACCCCGGCGCTCAGCCTGGAGAAGATCAATGAGATCGACGGCGACTGGCTGTTCCTGTCGACCCTCACCTCCGACGGCGAGAAGGCGCTGAAGGACGTCCAGGAGAAGCCGGCGTACAAGGACCTGAACGCGGTCAGGAAGAACCACGCCGTGACGGTGGACGGTTCGGTGTGGTCGACGCGGGGCGGCCCGATCGCGAGCGAGGTCGTCGTGGACGACATCGTGAAGGCGCTCAAGTAACGCTTCCGTGTGCCGGACGGGCCCGGATGCCCGCCCGGCACACGGCCTTTTCAGCGGCTGCTCGCGAAGTCGGCGGCCGTCCAGGCCATTCCGACGGCTCCGTCGAGAAGGGCCTGCTCGCCGCGGGGCGAGACCGCCGCGTCGGCGAACTCCGCCTCGTGCGGCCCGCAGGCGCCCCCGGTGATGTCGAGCACCGGATGGATCGACGGCACGGCGTGCGAGACGTTGCCCATGTCCGTGCAGGCGAAGGGCTCCCGCTGCAGCGGCTCCGGCCGGCCCAGCGCGCGGGCGTTGTCCCGCCAGAGCGCGATGAGCCCCGCGTCGGTGCGGAAGTCGAGGTAGTCCGGCTCGGGGCGGGTCAGTTCGACCTCGCAGCCGGTGGCCAGGGCGCCCGCGCGGAAGCAGGCCTCGACACGCTCGCGCAGCTCCCGCAGGTCCTCCGCGGCCGCGGCGCGTATCTCGTACTCGGCCGTGGCCCGGTCGGGGATCAGATTGGGTGCCGTGCCCGCACCGGTGGTCACCCCGTGCACCTTCCACTGCGGCGGCAGGTGCTGGCGCAGCAGCCCGAGGGCGACCTGGGCGACGGTGAGCGCGTCGGCGGCGTTGCGGCCCTCGTGCGGGTCGAGACTCGGGTGGGCGGCCTTGCCGGTGTACGCGACGGAGAGCGTGCCGAGCGCGAACGACCGGAACTCGGCGACCTCGAACGGGCACGGGTGCACCATCATCGCGGCGTCGGCCCCGTCGAACGCGCCCGCCTCCAGCATGAGCGCCTTGCCCGCGCCGCGCTCCTCGGCGGGCGTGCCCAGGACCCGTACGGTCAGGCCCAGTTCGCCGGCGTGCGGGGCCAGGGCGAGGGCCGCGCCGAGGCCGGCGGCGGCGATCAGGTTGTGCCCGCAGGCGTGCCCGAGGCCGGGCAGGGCGTCGTACTCGCAGACGATCGCGACCGTCACGGGCCCGCTGCCCGCGGTCGCGGCGAACGCGGTGCCGAGACCGTAGGCGGGCGCGGTCACCTCGAAGCCGTGCCCGCGCAGGAAGTCGGCGCACCAGCCTGCGGCGCGGTGCTCGGCGAAGGCCGTCTCGGGGTGCGCGTGGATGCGCCGGCTCAGCGCCACGAGGTCCCCGCGGTGGGCGAGTACGCGTTCGCGCAGGGCGGTTTTGAGGCCGTCGGCCGCGGTCATGGTGGGTGCTCCTGTTCGGTCCGCACGGTGGGGCGGGGCTCACGGATGAGGTAAAAATTAGCTTAGGCTTACCTAAGTCGACCTGCCGGGGTGCCGGTGGGGCCAGTTCGCTGTCATCCAACGGGAGTCCCCACGCCATGCGTCACCACGAGGCCGAGACGGCTCAGGCCGAGCTGCCGCTGCTCGCCGCCCAGGCCGGAATCCTCTACGCCCAGCAACTCGCCCCCGGCAACCCCGTCTACAACACGGGCGACTGCGTGGAGATCCGGGGCCCGCTGGACGAGGAGCTCTTCGCGCAGGCCCTGCGCCGCACCGCCGGCGAAGCCGAGACGCTCTCCCTCCTCGCCGTCCCGGCCCACCCCGCCGACGAGCACGCCGTTCCCACTCAGCGCATCACCCCCTCCCCGGAACCGGCGCTCCACCGGATCGACCTGCGCACCGCCGGCGACCCCCGGGCCGAGGCCGAAGCGTGGATGCGCGCCGACCTCGACCGCCCCGTCGACCTCACCCGCGGCCCCCTCGTCACCCAGGCCCTCTTCCGCATCGGCGACGAAACGCACTGGTGGTACCAGCGCGTCCACCACTTCGCCGTCGACGCGTACGCCCTGACCCTCATCGGCCGCCGCGTCGCCGAGGTCTACACCGCCCTCGCCGGCGGCGGGCAGCCCGCTCCCGCCCCCTTCGGCACGCTGCGCGAACTCACCGACGACGAGGCCGCGTACGTCGCGAGCGAACGCCACGCCGCCGACCGCGACCACTGGCGCGCCCGCCTCGCCGACCGGCCCGAACCCGCCTCGCTCTCCACCGGCCCCGCCGCGCCCGCGACCACCGTCCTGCGCCGCACCGCCACCCTCCCCGCCGGCACCCGCACCCGCCTGCAGGAGGCGGCCGACACGGTCAAGGCCACCTGGGCCGAGCTCGTCCTGGCCGCGACCGCCGGCTACGTGCACCGCATATCCGGCGCCCAGGACGTCCTCCTGGGCCTGCCGCTGACGAACCGCCGCACCCCCGCCGCCCTGCGCACCCCCGCCATGACCGTCAACGTCATGCCCTTGCGCATCGCCGTGCGCCCCCACGACAGCGGCGCCGCGCTGCTGCGCCGCGTCGTCCTCGAAGTCCGCGCCGTCCGCCGCCACCAGCGCTACCGCCTGGAGGACCTGCGCCGCGACCTCGGGCTCGCGGGCAGCGACCGGCCGCTGTTCGGGCCGATGGTCAACATCAAGCCCTTCGAGGGCGACCTGGACTTCGCGGGCCTGCCCGGCACCGTCCGCAACCTCGCGGCCGGCCCCGTCGACGACCTCGCCGTCACCGTCGTCCCCGGCCCCGGCGACTCGCTGGTCCTCGGCCTGGACGCCAACCCCGGGCGCTACGACGCCGCGTCGCTCGCCGCCCACGAACACGCCTTCCTGCGCTACCTCGACGCCCTGGCCGGCCTCCTCCTGGACGACCCGGAGCGGCCCGTCGGCACCCTCGACCTCCTGGACGCCGACGAGATCCGCAGGGTCACCGCCGGACGCGCCGAGCCGCCCGCCCGGCACACCCTGCCCGAGCTCTTCACCGCGCAGGCCGCCCGCACCCCCGACGCCACCGCCGTCCGCAGCGCCGGCGAGACCCTCGCCTTCGCCGAGCTCGAAACCGCCGCCAACCGCCTCGCCCACGAGCTGACCGCCGCCGGCGTCACCGCCGAAACCCCCGTCGCCCTGGCGCTGCCCCGCAGCGCGGCGACCGTCGTCGCCGTGCTCGCCGTCCTCAAGGCCGGCGGCGTCTGCCAGCCCCTCGACCTCGGCCACCCCGGCCGGCGCATCACCGCCGTCCTCGACGACGCCCGCCCCGGCCGCCTCGTCGGCACCGCCGACGCCGTGCGCGGCCTGCCCCCGCACACCGTCCCCACCCTGCTGCTCGACGACCCGGAGACCCGGGCCCGGATCGACGCCCGCCCGGCGACCCCGCCCGCCGCGCCCACGCCCCGCCAGGCCGCGTACATCATCCACACCTCCGGCTCCACCGGCCGCCCCAAGGGCGTCATCGTCACCCACGCCTCACTGGCCAACCTCCACGCCGGGCACGGCAGCGACCACATCGCCCCCGCCGTCGCCCGCACCGGCCGCGACCGCCTGCGCATCGGCCACAGCGCCTCCTTCGCCTTCGACGCCTCCTGGGACCCGCTGATCTGGCTGGTCCACGGCCACGAACTGCACCTCCTGGACGACGCCGGCTACCGCGACCCCGCCGCCCTCGCCGCCTACGTCCACGACCAGCGCCTCGACTACCTCGACGTCACCCCCTCCTACGCCGAAGCCCTCCTCGCCGAAGGCCTCCTGGACGAGGGCCGGCACCGCCCGGCCGTCGTCGTCGTGGGCGGCGAGACCGTGCCCGGCCCGCTCTGGTGCCGCCTCGCCGGTACCGATGGCCTGGGCCCCGTCAACCTCTACGGCCCCACCGAGACCACCGTCGACGCCTATTACTGGCTGCCCGGCGAAGACGGCACCCCGCAGGGCAGACCCGTCCGCGGCTCGCGCGCCTACGTCCTCGACACCTCCCTCCGCCCCGCATCCGCCGGCGTCACCGGCGAGCTGTACATCGCCGGGGCCTGCCTCGCCCGCGGCTACCTCGGCCGCCCCGACCTCACCGCCGAGCGCTTCACCGCCGACCCCTTCGGCGCCCTCCACGGCGAGCCCGGCGCCGCCATGTACCGCACCGGCGACCTGGTGCGCCGCCGCACCGACGGCACCCTCGAATTCCTCGGCCGCGCCGACGACCAGGTCAAGATCCGCGGCTTCCGCATCGAACTCGGCGAGATCCAGGCGGCCCTGGCGGACCACCCGGCCGTCGACCGGGCCGCCGTGATCGCCCGCGACACCCCGGCCGGCAAGCGCCTCCTCGGCTACGCCGTCCTCACCGCCGGCGCCACCGCCGATGCCGAGGCCCTGCGCACCCATCTCGCCGCCCGCCTGCCCGGCCATATGGTGCCCTCGGCCGTCGTCCTCCTGGACCGGCTGCCGCTCACCGCCAACGACAAGCTCGACCACCGCGCCCTGCCCGACCCCGGGCCCGGCCCGGACGAGGCCCGGAGGGCGCCCCGCAGCCCGCGGGAAGCCGCGCTCTGCGGCCTCTTCCAGGACGTCCTCGGCCTGGACGCACCGCCGTCCCCCGACGCCGACTTCTTCGCCCTCGGCGGCCACTCGCTGCTCGCCGGCCGCATCGCCGCCCGCCTCCGCGAGAGCGCGGGCGAGGGCTTCGGCCTCGCCGACGTCTTCCGCAACCCCACCCCTGCCGCCCTCACCGCCCTCCTGGAGAACGCCAAGAACAGCAAGAACAGCAAGAACAGCAAGAACAGCAAGAACGCCGGGAACGCCCTCGCGGCCCCCGCCGGCGACCGCCCCGCCGTCGCACCCGCGCCCGTCCCCGTGCCCCGCACGGAGCGGATGCCGCTCTCCCCGGCCCAGAAGCGGCTGTGGTTCATGCACCGGCTCGAAGGACCCAGCCCCACGTACAACATCCCCCTGCTCCTCACCCTCACCGGCCCCCTCGACCAGGACGCACTCCGCCTCGCCCTCCGGGACCTCACTGAGCGTCACGAAACACTCCGGACCGTATACCCGGCCACTGACAACGAGCCCTACCAGCGGATCCTGACGCCGGACGAGGCGCACCCCGAGCTGCACCTCGCGCCGCCGAGCGGCGACCTCACCGCCGCCGTCCGGCACTGCTTCGACCTTGCGGCCGAACTCCCGCTGCGCGTCACGCTCTTCACCGACGGCGGGGAGCGGCACACCCTGCTCCTCCTCCTGCACCACATCGCCGGCGACGGCGCCTCCACCACGCCCCTCGCCCGCGACCTCGCCACCGCCTACACCGCACGCACCGCGGGCCGGGCCCCCGCATTCCCGCCGCTGCCCTTCCAGTACGCCGACCACACCGCACACCGGCAGCAGCTCCTCGGCACCGCCGGCGCCCCCACCCCGCTCGCCGCCCGCCAGACCGAGTACTGGAAACAGGCCCTCGCCGGCCTGCCCGACCAGCTCGGACTCCCCACCGACCGGCCGCGCCCCGCCGTCGCCTCCGCCGCCGGTGACACCGTCCCCTTCCACCTCGGAGCGGACGCCCACGCCGCCGTCGAGAGGCTCGCCCGCACCACCGGCACCAGCGTCTTCATGGTCGTCCAGGCGGCCCTCGCGGCCCTCCTGACCCGCTACGGCTGCGGCACCGACATCCCCCTCGGCACCCCCGTGTCCGGGCGCGACGACGAGGCGACCGCCGGCCTCGTCGGCTTCTTCGTCAACACCCTCGTCCTGCGCGCCGACACCTCCGGCGACCCCGGCTTCCGCACGCTGCTCGACCGCGTCCGCACCACCACCCTCGGCGCGTACGCCCACGCCGACCTGCCCTTCGACCGGCTCGTCGAGGAGCTCAACCCCCCGCGCTCGCTCGCCCGGCACCCCCTCTTCCAGGTGATGCTCGCCTGGCAGTCCCTGCCCGACGAGGCGTTCGCCATGGGCCCGGAGCTGACCGCCACGATGACGGCCACCCCGTCCGGGACCGCCAAGTTCGACCTCACCCTCAACGCGGGCGAGCAGCCCGGCGGCGGCATCGCCGGTTTCCTGGAGTTCCGCACCGACCTCTTCGACCGCGCCACCGCCGGACGCCTCTCCGCCCACCTGGCCCGCCTGCTGACCGAGGCCGCCGCCGACCCCGGCGCGCCCATCGGCCGGCTGCCGCTGCTCGGCGACGACGAGCGCCACCGGCTGCTGGTCGAGTGGAACACCGGCACCCCCGCCCCCGCGCCCTCGAAGCAGACCCTCGTGGAGCTCTACGAGGACGCCGCCCGCCGCCACCCGGTCCGTACGGCCGTCACCTGGGACGGCACCGCGCTCACCTACGCGGAGCTGTCCGCTCGCGCCAACCGCCTCGCCCGGCTGCTGGCCGCCCGCGGCATCGGCCCCGGCTCCGTCGTCGCCCTCGCCCTGCCCCGCTCCCCGGAACTGGTCACCGGCCTGCTGGCCGTCGCCAAGGCCGGCGCCGCCTACCTCCCGATGGACCCCGGCTACCCGGCCGACCGCCTGGCGTACATGCTCCGCGACGCCGCACCCGCCGCCGTCGTCACCGACAGCGCGACCGCGGCGTGCATACCCGCGCACGACCTGCCCGTCGTCCTCGTCGACGGCACCGAGGCCGGCGCGTACGCGCCGGCCGACCTGACCGACGACGACCGCACCCGAGCCCAGCGCCCGGACGACGTCGCGTACGTCATCTACACCTCCGGCTCCACCGGACGCCCCAAGGGCGTCCCCGTCACCCACCACAACGTCGCCCGCCTCTTCTCCGCCACCGACCACTGGTTCGGCTTCGACGAGAGCGACGTGTGGACGCTGTTCCACTCCTACGCCTTCGACTTCTCGGTGTGGGAGATGTGGGGCGCGCTGCTGCACGGCGGCCGGCTCGTCATCGTCCCGCACCTCGTCAGCCGCGACCCGGGCGCGTTCCTGCGCCTGCTGGAGGAGGAGCGGGTGACCGTCCTCAACCAGACGCCGTCCGCGTTCTACCAGCTCATGGCCGCCGACAAGGACCGGCCCGGCACGGAACTCGCCCTGCGCTACGTCGTTTTCGGCGGCGAGGCCCTCGAACTCGGCCGCCTCGACGACTGGTACGCCCGCCACGCCGAGGACGCACCGACGCTGGTCAACATGTACGGCATCACCGAGACGACCGTGCACGTCTCGTACATCGCCCTCGACCGGGAGAAGGCCGCCGCAGGCGCCTCCAGCACCATCGGCGTCAACATCCCCGACCTGCGCGTCTACGTCCTCGACCCGTACCTGCAGCCTGTCCCGCCCGGCGTCACCGGTGAGATGTACGTCGCCGGCGAAGGACTGGCCCGCGGCTACCTCGGCCGGCACGCCCTCACGGCGGAACGTTTCGTCGCCGACCCGTACGCCTCCCTCTTCGGCGAGAGCGGCACCCGCATGTACCGCTCCGGCGACCTCGCCCGCCGCCGCCCCGACGGCAGCCTCGACTACGTCGGCCGCGCCGACCACCAGGTCAAGATCCGCGGCTTCCGCATCGAACCCGGCGAGATCGAGGCCGTCCTCGCCGACCACCCCGACGTGGCCGACGCGGCCGTCGTCGTCCGCGAGGACACCCCCGGCGACAAGCGCCTCGTCGCCTACGCCGTCCCCGCCCGCGCGACCACCCCGGCCGCGCTCCGCGAGCACGCCGCCGCCGGGCTCCCCGTCCACATGGTGCCCTCGGCCGTCGTCCTCCTGGACCGGCTGCCGCTCACCGCCAACGGCAAGCTCGACCGCAAGGCCCTCCCCGCCCCCGACCTCACCACCGCCGTCACCGCGGGCCGCGCCCCCCGCGGCCCCCGCGAGGAACAGCTGTGCGCGGTCTTCGCCGACGTCCTGGGCCTGCCCCGGGTCGGCGTGGACGACAACTTCTTCGACCTCGGCGGCCACTCGCTGCTCGCCGTACGCCTCGCCGGACGCATCAAGGACGCCCTCGGCGCGGACGTCGGCATCGGCACGATCTTCCAGGCGCCCACCGTGGCCGCCCTCGACGCGGCGATCGACGCCGCCGAGCGCACCGACGCGCTGGACGTGCTGCTGCCGCTGCGGCCCGCGAAGGCCGGGGACCGGGCCCCGCTGTTCTGCGTGCACCCCGCCGGCGGCCTCAGCTGGTGCTACGCGGGCCTCATCCGCCACCTCCCCGCCGACGTGCCCCTCTACGGCCTGCAGGCCCAGGGCGTCGGCCCGGCCACCGCCGCCGAGCCGCTGCCGCGGACCCTGGAGGAGCTCGCCGCGCACTACGCCGACCGGCTCCGCGAGATCCAGCCGGAAGGCCCGTACCGCCTCCTCGGCTGGTCCACCGGCGGCATCATCGCCCACGCCATGGCCACCCGCCTGCAGGACCTCGGCCACCGGGTCGAGCTGCTGGCGATCCTCGACGCCTACCCCGCCGAAGGCTTCCGCGAGTTGCCCGTGCCCGACCAGGCCGAGGCCCTCGAAGCACTCCTCGCCATGGGCGGCTACGGGCCCGACAGCCTGGACGGCAAGCCCTTCGAGCTCGCCCACGTCACCGACGTGCTGCGGCGCGAGGGCTCCCCGCTCGCCAGCCTCGACGACGCCACCATCGAGGCCCTCAATCGCACCTACCTCAACACCAACCACCTGGTGCGCGCCTTCGACCACCGCGTCCACGAAGGCGACGTGCTCTTCTTCCGCGCCACCGTCGACACCATCGACGACGAACTCACCCCCGGCACCTGGGCCCCCTACGCCACCGGGCGCATCGACAACACCGACGTCGCGTGCTCGCACAAGGACATGACCCTGCCCGAGCCGATCGCGCACATCGCGAGCGTCATCGCTGACCGCCTGCAGAACCTGGAGAACTGACACCATGAGCGACGCACCCGCCAACCCCTTCGACGGCGACGGCCCCTTTCTCGTCCTCGTCAACGCTGAAGGCCGGCACAGCCTCTGGCCGGGCTTCGCCGCCGTACCGGACGGCTGGACCACCGCCCACGGCCCCTGCGAGCGGCAGCGGGCCCTGGACTGGATCACCGAGCACTGGACCGACCTGACCCCGGCGGCACAGGGGTGAAGAGCGTGCACCCGCGCACCGCCGTCGTGATCGTGTACACGGCGGCGATGTGCATGAACGGCCTCGACTCCACCATCGTCAACCCGGCGCTGCTCACCATCGCCCGGGACTTCGGCGAGCCGGCCTCCGCCGCCAGCACCGTCGAGGTCGCCTTCCTGGTGGCGCTCGCCGTCGCCCTGCCCGTCGCGGGGCGGCTCGGCGACCGCTTCGGCACCAAACGCGTCTTCCTCGGCGCCCTCGCCGTCTTCACCGCGGCGTCGGCCGCCTGCGGGCTCGCCCAGGGCCTCACGGCGCTGGTCCTCGCGCGCGTGGTGCAGGGCCTCGCGGGCGGACTGCTCACCCCCGTCGGCATGACGCTCCTCTTCCGCGCCTTCGCGCCGCACGAGCGGACGAAGCTGTCGAAGGTGCTCATCGTGCCGACGGCCCTCATGCCCGCCCTCGGGCCGCCGCTCGGCGGCTTCCTGACCGAGCACCTCTCCTGGCACTGGCTGTTCTTCGTCAACGTGCCGGCCGGCGCGGCCGCGGTGCTGCTGGGCGCGGCGGGGCTGCGCGAGCACAAGGAGGAGGCGGAGGGCCGTTTCGACGTCACCGGCTTCCTCCTCGCCACCCCCGCGCTCGGCCTGCTCACCTACGCGCTGGGCTTCGGCCCCGCGCACGGCTGGACCTCGCCGTCCGTCGCCGTGGCCGGCCCGCTCGGGCTCCTCCTGCTCGCCGCCGCGTGCGTGCACCAGCTCCGGGCGAGACACCCGCTGCTGGAACTGCGCCTCCTCGCCGGCAAGGCGTTCGCCTCGGCCACGGTGCTCGCCCTGGTCACCTCGGCCGGGCTGATGGGCGTCCTCTTCGCCTTCCCGCTGCTCCACCAGGCCGCGCTCGGAGCCTCGGCCCTGGACGCGGGCCTGAGCGTCTTCCCCGAGGCGCTCGGCCTGATGCTGGCCTCGCAGGTCACCGACCGGCTGCTGCCGCGGACGGGCCCGCGCCTGCTGGCCGTGCCCGCCCTGCTGCTGGCCACGGCGGTGTTCGCCGCGCTGGCCGTGCCGGGCGTGGCCGAGAGCGCGTGGGCGGTGCGGGTGCTGATGTTCTGCGTCGGTCTCGTGCTGGGCACGGCCGTGCTGACCGTGCAGATCGCCGGGTTCGGGGACGTCCCGCCGCCGGCCATGGGGCAGGCGATGGGCCTGTTCACGATCGTGCGCACGCTGGGCGGCGCGCTCGGCATCGCCGCCACCGCCGCGGTGATCGCCGCTTCCGGCGGCTCGCACGCGCAGGACGCGGACCCCGGCCCGTACCGGGTGGCCATCCTGGTCACGGCCGGACTGATCGCCGCCGGGGCGCTCGTCGCACTGCGCATGCCCAAGGACGCGCCGGCACCGCCGCCGTACGACGACGAGCCGCAGGAGGCACGGGCCGTGGCGGCCTGACGGGCCTTCCGGCGTACTGCGGGCCGGGACCGGTGCTCATGTGCCGGTCCCGGCCCGCAGTTACGCCGGTGTCAGGAGCCGCCCAGCAGGGCGGCCAGCCCCGAGGCGAGTCCGCCCCGCCAGCACGCGTAGTCGTGCCCTCCGTTGAACTCGCCGTAGGCGACCTCGTAGCCCCGGGCGTCCAGGACGTTGCGCAGGTGGCGGTTCTGGGGGAGGAGCATCCACTCCTGCAGCCCCACCTCCAGGCGGAAGCGGGCCGGGCGCTTCTCCGTGACGGCGAACTGCCGGGTCAGCCACTCGCTGCCGCTGCCGAACTCGGTCCCGTCCGGCCACCAGAAGGAACCCGACTGCGACAGGGCGTTGCCGAACCGGCCGGGCCGGTGGAACGCCGCGAACGCGGCCGTCAGCCCGCCCGCGCTCTGCCCCGCGACGACCGTACGGGCCGGGTCGTCCGTCGCCCCGCAGGCCTGCGCGGCCCACGGCAGCAGGACGTCCGCCAGCCAGTCCACGAACCCCTCGCTGCAGCTGAGGTCCGCCATGCGCCGCTCGCGGCCCATGGTGTCCACCATCAGCGTGACGGCCGGGGGCAGTTCCCCGTCCGCGTACAGGTTGTCGAGCGTGGTGCCGAAGTCCAGGACCGGCCCCCACATCTCGCCGTCCAGGAGCACGACTACGGGGTACGGGCCGCCGTCCGCCCGGTGCCCGGCGGGCAGGTGCACATGGATGCGGCGCCCGCCGACGACGGTGGCGGCGCGCTCGCCGCGTGCCGTCCCGGGGCGCGGGGCGGCCCACGCCTGGGCGGGCGCGTCCGGGAGCTCCAGCACGGAGGACGGGTTGCGCCCGTCGCGCGAAGGCAGTTGCGGGCGCGCGCTGAGCGGGTCGGGCACCGCCGCGTCCAGGACGCGCAGCCAGGACTCGCGGTCGGTGCGGAGCGTCTCCTCGCGCGGGCCGCGGGCCGCGTAGAACTGGTACGAGGCCCGGTGGTCGCCGCGCAGCCGGTGGCTGATGGCCCACACATCCGTGCCGGGCAGCTTCTCCATCAGGTGCGGTGCCAGGTTCCCCGCGTGCCGGTCCTTGTCGGTGACGGTGTGGAGGAGGGCCAGCACGTCGGTGGCGGGGCAGGCGGGGGCATC
Organism: Streptomyces sp. NPDC008001; assembly: GCF_042958085.1. Taxonomy (NCBI): domain Bacteria; kingdom Bacillati; phylum Actinomycetota; class Actinomycetes; order Kitasatosporales; family Streptomycetaceae; genus Streptomyces; species Streptomyces sp. NPDC008001. The sequence goes on from NZ_JBIBIZ010000007.1 coordinate 269,379, forward strand.
GCGCCAGACGAAGGTGACGAGCCGCCGGGCGGGGTCGCCCTCGGGGTCCGGCTCCACCAGGGGGGTGCCGGCGGTGGCGGCATGCCGCCAGAAGGTGCCGAGGGCGTCGGGTGCGCCGTGGCGGACGGCGTCGGCGAGCTCGCGGAGGGCGGGACTTTGCAGTGGCATGGTGCTCCCTGGTTCAGCCCGGCCGGCGATTGAGGCCGAGCGCGTTCAGCGCGATACGGGGCCCGGTTACGGGGAGGGGCGGGGTGGGGAAGGAGCCCCGCAGGGCCTACACCCGCGTCGCCGACGACCGCCCCAGCAGCACCCACAGCAGGAACGGTCCGCCAAGGACGGTGCTGACGATCCCGACGGGAATCTCCGTCCCGTCGAGCGCAACGCGCCCCACCGTGTCCGCAAGGACGACGAGCGTCGCACCGACGAGCATCGACCCGACGACGGGCACCCGCAGCGGCCCGGCCAGCCGGCCGGCGATCACGGGCGAGGCGAGGGCGATGAAGCCGACGGGCCCGCAGATGCCGACCGCGAGGCCGGCGAGGCCGACCGCGAGCAGCATGCACACCAGCCGCACCCGGCCCGGCGCGACGCCCAGCGAGGCCGCGGTGGAGTCGTCGAACCGCAGCACGTTGAGGTGGCGCGCGACGACGAGCGCGAGCGGCACGAGCACGGCGAGGCCGGTGAGGACGGGGACCGCCACGGAGTAGCTGCGGCCGTTGAGGCTGCCGGAGGTCCACACGTACAGCGAGCTCGCCGAGTTCAGCGAGCGGCGCGAGAGCACGACCTGGGTGACCGCCGAGGCCAGCGCCGACATGGCGAGGCCGACGACGAGGACGCGGTAGCCGCGCTGCCCGAGGCCGCCGGACACGGCGGTGACGACGAGCACGGCGGCCAGCGCGCCGAGCGGCCCGGCCCACCAGGCGCCGAACGTGCCGCCGAGCGTCGCCGACAGCAGCACGGCGGCGGTGGCGCCGTCGTTGACGCCGAGCAGTTCGGGCGTGGCGAGCCGGTTGCGGGCGAGGGTCTGCGTCAGGCAGCCGGCGAGGCCGAGGGCCGCGCCCGCGGCCAGCCCGGCCACGATCCGGCCGAGCCGGAACTTCTGCACGAGCAGGACGTCGAACCGGTCGCCCGATCCGAAGACCGCGCTGACCGTACGGCTCAGGCCCATGTCGCTCTGCCCGGCGTACGCGGACAGCACGACGGCTGCAACGAGCAGGGCGGCGAGGACGGTCGCGGCGACGGCGGCGCGGCGGTGGAGGAGCAGTGACAGGGCGTCGGCCCGGCCAACGAAGCTGTCGCCGTCTCCCTCTCCCTTGCGGGGCCGCGGCAGCCGGACGGCCGCTCCGCGCCCGGACTCCGGGCCGTCCTCCGCCGCGGGGCCGGTCATGCCCGCCGAGGCCATCCGCCGCGAACGGACGATGCCGATGAGGACGGGCGCGCCGAAGAGGGCGATGATGACGGAGACGGGCGCCTCGAACGGCCGGGAGACCACGCGGGCGAGGACGTCGGAGCCGGTCAGCACGCCCGCGCCGATGAGCCCGGCGAGCAGGATCTGTGCCGTCAGGCGGGGCCCGGTGACGGCCCGCGCGAGGAATCCGGCCAGCAGGCCGAGGAACGAGACGGGCCCCACGAGTGCCACCGACGCCGCGGTGAGCAGCGTCACGGCCACGGCCACCACGGTGCGGATGACGCCGGGCCGGTGGCCCAGCCCCTTGGCGAGGTCGTCGCCGAGGGCGAGGGCGGACAGCGGGCGGGCGATCAGCAGGGCGACGACGAAGCCGGCGGCGAGGACGGGGGCGAGGCTCGTCAGCCGGGTGAGGCCCTCGACGCCCGCGAGCGAGCCGAGGACCCAGAAGCGGAAACGGTCGTAGGTCTCGGCGGAGTTGACGACCAGCACGCTGGTGATGCCGCCGAAGGTGGCGCCCAGCGCGGACCCGGCGAGCACCAGCCGCATCGGGGAGCCGCCGCCGCGGCGGTTCGCGACGAGCAGCACCAGGGCACTGGCCAGGACGGCGCCGCCGAAGGCCCACAGCAGGTAGCCGTAGCCGCTGTGCACGCCGAGGAAGGCGATGCCGGTGACGACGCCGAGCGAGGCGCCGGCGTTGACGCCGAGCAGGCCGGTCTCGGCCAGGGGGTTGCGGGTGACGGCCTGCAGCAGGCAGCCGGCCGTGCCGAGCGCCGCGCCGACGGCCAGCGCGGTGAGCGTCCGGGGGAGGCGCAAGTCCCCCACGACCAGCGACAGACGGGAGTCGTCCCGCGCCCCGTGCCGGCCGAGGACGTAGTCCAGCACGTCCCCCGCCCCGACCTCTCCCGCCCCGGTGGACAGGGAGAGGGCGGACAGCACGAGGACCACGGCCGCCAGTGCGACCGAGGCGGTCAGGACGGTCCGGTTGCCCTGCACGCGTCCCGCCGGGGCCTGTTGGCCGGCGAGCTGTACCTCCGGAGGGCCGGCTTGCGAGACAATCATAAGGTAAGGCTAACCTAATAAATCTCTGTTTCCGCGGGCGAGCCGGGATGCGGCGCCACCGGATACGGAACGAACGTCGTCCGGTTCTCGTCCACGGCCAGGCGCCGGCCGAGCGGCGGAACGGCCCGCTGCGGGCAGTCCAGACGTCCGCAGGCCCGGCTCGCCTGCCGCGGGCACCGCCGGTGAGGCCGAACCGGGCCGATCGCCATTGCGGCGGAGGGTTTCGCCTGCGGCGGCGCGTGCAAGGACAGTCCGGTCTGCCGCGCCGCCCCCTTCCGTCGCCGCGGCGCTCAGCCCCCTGCTACGCCTCCGGCGCTGCCGGAGACTCCCCATGTGCGGGTCCCGGCACGGCCAGCGGCGCCCCGCACCGGAGGTTCCACCTCCCCCCGCGGCCCGACAGTTCCGTCAGGGTCAGCGGCTGGACGTCCAGGCGCCAGAAGGACTCGGCGGGCAGGGCCAGTGCGTGGACGAGTGCGGCGCGGATCACCGCGGGGGTGGTAACGGCCAGGACCCGGCCGTCGGGCAGGCCGTCCAGCCACGTCCCGGCGCGGGCGACCACGTCCCGGACGGATTCGCCGCCGTGCGGCGCCGCGCCCGGGTCGGTCAGCCACGCGGCGAGCGCCCCGGGTTCGGACGCGCTCAGCTCCGTCAGCCCGCGGCCCCGCCAGCGGCCCGCGTCGAGGTCGCGGAGGGCGGGTTCGGCGCGGGCGTCCGCGCCGAGGGCCGCCGCGGTGTCCCGGCAGCGGGGGGACGGCGCGGTCAGCACCAGCCCCGCCGCCGGCACCGCGCCCGCGGCCCCGCGCGTGCGGCGCAGCCCCGCCGCGTCGAGCGGTCCGTCGTCCCCGAACCGGGCCTCGCGGGAGGCGGTCACGGCCGGTGAGATCAGCATCACACGGACGGTCACGGTGGTCCAAGTCCCCCTTCGGTCAACGGGCGGTGTGCGCCGCGCAGTAGCAGACCACGGGCGTCACCGGGCCCGCGCGCCGGGGTGCGCACCCGTACGCCGTGGCGCGGGCGACCGGCGCGCGGTACGGTCGCGTGGCAATGACGACGGTGTGACGGAAGCCCGGTGAGAACCCGGCACGGTCGCGCCACTGTGTACCCGGCGGAAGGCCCGCAGGGAAGTCAGACCCCGCACTGTCGTCCTAAGCCCCAACAATCGGGACGCGTGTTTCCCCAGGAGGTTCTGCCATGGCCCAGTCCACCGCCCCCGCCACCGCTGCGCCCGCCGCCATACCCGCGGTCGCCCCCATCTCGCTGAAGGCGATCGCCCCGTGGGCGCTCTTCGCCGGCATCCTCATGCTGGTCCTGCTGTACTTCGTCGGCGCCGAGCAGGGCGCCACCTCCGTCGTCTCCGGCGAGAACGTCCACGAGTGGCTCCACGACGGGCGCCACCTCCTCGGTTTCCCCTGCCACTGACGACCCGCCAGGGGTACCACCGTGAACTCGATCTCCGTCAGAGCCCTGCTCGTCCGCGGCATGCTCGCGGGCCTCGCAGCCGGCGTCCTGGCCCTCGTCGTCGCCTATCTGCTCGGCGAGCCCCATGTGGACTCCGCCATCGCCTTCGAGGAGGCGCACAGCCATGACCACGGCGGGGGTGACGAGCCGGTCAGCCGCACCCTGCAGTCCACGGCCGGGCTGGCCACCGGCATCCTCGTCTACGGCGTCGCCCTGGGCGGCATCGCCTCGCTCGTCTTCTGCGTGGCGCTGGGCCGCATCGGCCGTTTCGGCCCCCGGGCCACGGCCGCCCTGGTGTCGCTCGGCGCGCTCCTCGCCGTCTACGTCGTGCCGTTCCTCAAGTATCCGGCCAACCCGCCGTCCGTCGGCGACCCCGACACCATCGGCAAGCGCACCGCGCTCTACTTCCTGATGATCGCGCTCAGCGTTCTGCTGGCGGTCGGCACGGTCATCCTCGGCAAGCGCCTCGCGCCCCGTCTGGGCAACTGGAACGCCACCGTCGCGGCGGGCGCGGCCTTCGTGGTCGCGGTCGGCCTGGCGTACGCGTTCCTGCCCTCGGTCAACGAGCTGCCCGACGACTTCCCGGCGGGCCTGCTCTGGAAGTTCCGCATGTCGGCGCTCGCCATGCAGCTCCTGCTGTGGACGGGCTTCGGCCTCGTCTTCGGCCACTTCGCCGAACGGCTCCTGGTCCCGCGGGCCGGGTCGCCGGAGAAGCCGGCGCGGACCGCGGCCACGGCAGGCTGAGGCCGCGCGGGAGAGACCGCCGTACGAAGAGCCCGCCCGGGTGCACCCGGGCGGGCTCTTCCGTTGCAGCAGGCCCCCGCGCTCCCGTCAGCCCCTGAAGTGCCCTTCACCCACGCGTGTTCGGGATTTCTTCTCGTGCCCGGGCCGGTGCGACGATGCCGTCCGCCCGACCCGACACCAGAGGAATGGAGCCTTGATGCAGCGACGTGGGGGAGAGCAGGACCGCCGCCGGGGAACGTGGGGAGCGCCCCTGGCGGCAACGGTGACGGCGACGGCCGCGGCGGTCGCCGCCGCCCTCCCGGCACCGGCGGCGCACGCCGCGCCCGGCCCTTCGGTCGGCGCGAAGGGCGCCTATCTGATGGACGCCCGCTCCGGTCGCCCACTGTGGGGCAAGGCGGCGACCGTCGAGCGGCCCATGGCCAGCACCACGAAGATCATGACCGCGGTGGTGGTCCTGGACACTCCGGGCGCGGACCTGGAACGGCAGATCGAGATCAAGCAGGCCTACCGCGACTACGTCCAGCGGACCGGCGCGAGCACGGCCGACCTGCGCACCGGCGACAAGCTGACGGCACGTCAGCTGCTCTACGCGCTGATGCTCCCCTCCGGCTGCGACGCGGCCTACGCCCTCGCCGACGCCTTCGGCACCGGCCCCGACGAGGCGGCCCGCACGAAGTCCTTCATCGCCAAGATGAACGCCAAGGCCCGGCAGCTGAAGCTGACCGGCACCAACTACGACTCCTTCGACGGCATCTCCTCCGCGGGCGGGAACCACTCCACCCCGCAGGATCTGGCCAGGCTCGCCGCCCACGCCCTGAACAACAGCACCTTCCGCACCGTCACCGGAGCGCTGAACACCCAGCAGAAGGCCGCGAACGTCAACCGGCTCTACACCTGGTACAACACCAACAAGCTGCTCGGCTCGTACGGCGGCGTGACCGGGGTCAAGACCGGGACCACCACGGCCGCGGGCCCCTGCCTGGTCTTCGCCGCGCGGAACGGCGGCCGGACCGTCGTCGGCGTCCTCCTCAACGACGCCGCGAACCGCTATCCGGACGCCGCGAAGATGCTCGACTACGCCTTCGGGAAGCACACGCCCCTGAAGCTGCGCCGGCTCCCCTCCATGGCGCACGAGGACTGACCGCCCGCCCCTCCCGAAGGATTTTCCCGAGCCCGGACCCCCGCCGAGGGTCCGGGCTCGCGTTCTACCAACTCCCGCGAAGCCGCGGTGATTTATACCTGAACGAGTGAACAGTCTGCGCGTAACTGCGGGATGGCGAACGCTCCCCCCGGCCGGGGCGGATAGAGTCCTACCTGTCCGGAAACGGGCACCGGAAAGCCGCGGACACCCCGACGGCGTCGGGCGAGCAGCCGTCCGCCGGGGGCCCGCCCACCACCCTCAGCCCGACCCCACGGCACGTCGCCGCGTACCGCAGCGCCGGCGTGTCCCTCGGCCATGCCCTTGGCACGGATCGGTTCACCGACGCGTCTCGCCGCCAAGCACCAGCGCCCTCCTGCCCGCACCCGCCGGCCAGCCCCACCGTCCTCAGGAGGCTTCCATGTCCCGCTCCACGTCCCCCGCGGCGTCCGCCCACGCGTCCCCCGGAGCGTCCTCCGGCGCGTTCCCCGCCGCGCCCGCGACCGGCCCGCGAGCCTACCGCGTACCGGAGGGGCGGTGACGCCCTTCGCGCGGCGCCCGCCGCGCACGATCCCCGTCTCGGAGAGCGAACTCCTCCTTTTCGGCGGTGCCTTGCGGCCCGACAAGGCCTTCGTCGCCCACGAGCGGCCGCTGCTGCGGCTGTCCTTCTGGTCGATGGCCCGTCAGCTCCCGGCCATGGTCGCCACCGTAGGCCGGGCCGCCTGGCGCGAGGACCGCCCGGCGCTGTGCGTCCTGCTGGGCGCCGAGCTGGGCCAGGGCCTGACGCGCGCCTTCGGGCTGGTCGCCGCCAACCGGGTGCTGACCGCCCTCTTCACCGCCGGGCCCACCCCCGGGCGGCTGCGCGAGGCCCTGCCGTCGCTGCTGGCGATCACCTCGGTCGCCGCCGCCACCGCCCTGCTCTCGGCCGTCTCCCTGGCCGCCGCGGGGCAACTGGAGCCGAAGGTGGAGCGGGTGTGCACCGCCCGCTTCTACCGCGGCGCGGTCCGTGTCGAGCTCGCGGTCCTGGAGGACAAGGACTTCCACCGCCTGCTCGACGCCGGCCGGTTCGGCACCGACTCGGTCCGGCTGATGATCGGATCGACCGTCACCGTGGTCAACGCCCTGGTGGGGCTGGCCGCTTCGGCCGGAGTGCTCGCGCTGCTCCACCCGTCGCTGGTCCTCATGCTCGTGCTCGTCGCGGCCCCCAAGGGCTGGGGCGCGGTCGTCACCGCCCGCCGGCAGTACGCCTCCCGGCACGCCTGGATCGAGCACCGGCGCGCCATCTCCGTCCTCACCTCCACGCTCACCGGCCACGACACCGCCGCCGAGATCCGCGTGCACGGCGCCGGCCGCATGCTCGTCGGCGCCTACGACGACATGGCCGCGACCGTGGAGCGGGAACAGCAGCGCCTCGCCCGTGCCGAGGCGGTCACGCGCAGCGCCGCGTCCGCCCTCTCGGGGGCCGCCGCCCTCGCCGTCTACGGCGTGCTGTGGCTGCTGCTGGCGTCGGGAGGAATGCCGCTGGCCGTCGCCGGCACCGCGGTGATCACCGTGCGGACCGCCGGTGCGAGCCTCACCGCGCTGGTGACCCAGACCAACCGCCTCTACGAGGAGGCCATGTACCTCGGCGACCTGGAGCGCGCCTGCGCGGAGGCCGAGCGCCGGGCCATCCCCACCGGCGGCACGCCGCTGCCGCGCGGCGTGAAGGAGATCCGGCTGGACAAGGTCACCTTCGTCTACCCCGGTGCCACGGCGGCAGCGCTCAGCGACGTGAGCCTGACCGTCCCGCCGGGGAAGGTCGTCGCCCTGGTCGGCGCCAACGGCTCGGGCAAGACCACCCTGTCCAAGCTGGTCGCCGGGCTGTACCTGCCGACCTCCGGGCAGTTGTACTGGAACGGCGTCGAGATCCGCGAAGCCGATCGCGAGCAGCTCTTCGAGCACGTGGCCGTCCTCTCCCAGGACTTCCCCCGCTGGCCCATGACCGCCCGCGCCAACGTGCACATCGGCCGCCCCGCCGCGCCGCCGGACCAGGCCCGCATCGAGCGCGCGGCCGCCGAATCCGGTGCCACGGGCGTCATCTCGTCCCTGCCGCACCAGTGGGACAGCCTCGTGGTCAAGGGCTTCGAGCGCGGGACGCAGATCTCCGGCGGCCAGTGGCAGCGGCTGGGCAGCGCCCGCGCGCGCTACCGCCGCGCGCCGCTGCTGATCGTCGACGAGCCGACGTCGGCCCTCGATCCGCGGGCCGAGGCCGAGGCGTTCCAGTCGCTGCGGACGCTGACCGACGACGGAACCACCGTCCTGCTGATCACGCACCGGCTCGCCGCGACGGCCACCGCCGACCTCATCTACGTCCTCGACCGCGGCCGCGTGGTGGGGGAGGGCACGCACGAGGAGCTGATGGCCGTCGAAGGCGGCCTGTACCGGTCGATGTACGAGCTCCAGGCCGCCCAGTACGGCTTCGGTGCGCCGCAGTCCGGGGGCGCCGGTACCGCTCCGGCCCCCGCGCCCGCTTCCCCCCGGGGCACCGCCCCGGGTCTGCACACGAGTTCGTCCCATGCACAGCCCGCCCAGACCTGAGGACCGGGCGGCCGCCCCGACCGCACCACCCGTCCCGCCCGCACCGCTGCCGGCCCCGCCGGAGCCGCTGGGCCCGCTGGCGAGCACCCTGCGCGACGTCCTGGGGTGCCTGGGTGTGATCACGGCCGCCGTTCTGATCTCCATGCTCTGCGTCCATCTCGGGCAGGCCTTTCCGGGGCTGGCCGACAAGTAAGACCGGCGGCCGGGGAATCCCGGCCGCCGGAGTTACGCCCGGCGCCGTCCGAATTCCGGAACGCTGCCGCGCCGGTGACCGGTGCCGGGAAAACCGGGGTGAATTCACGGTTCCGGGTATGGCCCCGCCTCGCCGATTTCCCTGTATTGAGCATGTGTCTACAGGCGGGCGGCGCTTGTGACGGCCCGCGGACCCCGGCCACCTGGGCTTCTCCGGTGCCGTGAGAACCGGGGAACGGTTGTCCGACGCGGAGTCTGGCGCACTCGGGTGGCGACTCCTACCATTCGAACGCTCCCCGTCCCCAGGGGTTCTTGGGAGGCAGGGCATGGCATGTGCATGCCCTAACCGTTCCATGCTCCCACCCATTCCGGTCCGGCGCCCCGCGCGGTCCCGGCCGGAATGCAGTCGCTCATTCCGAGGACAACCGATTGGAGAGCCATGCCCGGCGCCCTCATCGCAGGAGCCGCGCTCGCGGCGCTGTTCGCCTCACCGTTATCCACGTACGACGCGTCGATCATCGTCAACCCGCCCCCGGACAAGATCGTGATCGAGATCGCCACGGTCAACGGCTCGGGTTGTCCCGCCGGGACGGCCGCGGTGGCCGTCGCACCCGACAACACGGCCTTCACGGTCACCTACAGCGACTACCTCGCCCAGGTGGGCGTGGGGTCCAAGCCGACCGACTTCCGCAAGAACTGCCAGCTCAACCTGATCGTGCACGTGCCGCAGGGCTTCACGTACGCCATCGCCAGCGCGGACTACCGCGGGTACGCGAAGCTGGAGCCCGGGGCGACCGGCACGGAGAAGGCCTCGTACTACTTCCAGGGGTCCTCCGTGACCACGCCCATCAGCCACACCTTCCGCGGCAACTTCGCGGACAACTGGCAGGCCACCGACCGCGTCGACGTGGCCGCGCTGGTCTGGGCCCCCTGCGGCGAGAAGCGCAACTTCAACATCAACACGGAGCTGCGGGTCAACGCGGGCACCTCCGACCCGGCCAAGACCACCAGCTTCATGACGATGGACTCCACCGACGGTGACATCAACACCGTCTACCACCTGGCCTGGAAGGAGTGCCCGAGAAAGTAGCGGCCCCGCACCTCCGGGACGCAGGGGCCGGCGGGCCCGCCGCACCCATCGCGGAGTCCGCCGGCCCGGGCGCGAATTTATGCCGCCCTCACCCGTTCCCACCTGCGCTGATAGCGCTCCGCTCGGGAGCCGTGACCAAGTGGGTATAGACCTCTGGCGAAAATCAGGCGACTGTGGGGGGAACCACACAGCGGAGACCCGCGGCCCGCACAGCTTCCAGGGCCGTGGCGGCGACGGGGACGAGCTCTCGTCCAGCGCCCTTCGCGCCATCCCGATTGCACTGAGCCACATGTATGCAACCAGCCGCGACACCGCGAGTCCCTTGCATTCGGCTGACGCCCTCATCAGCGCCACCGACCCGGCGGTAGCCCTTCCGGGCGCCTTCCCGCGGAAGCTTCCCGGTCCCTGGGACCAGCACATCCATCAGATCCCCCTGTGCATGCACGGCCCGCTCGCCCGGCGGCACTCCCACGTGAACCCGCCGCACGGCATCCCGGCGCCCGGCCGCGCCACGCACGCCCTCTCGCTCCCGGCGACGGAGCGCTCCGTGGCGGCCGCCCGCCGGTTCTCCCGGCAGCTGCTGGCCGAGTGGGGCCTCCACGACCTCGCCGACGACACGGCCCTCCTGCTCTCCGAGCTCGTCACCAACGCCGTCGTGCACGTCCCCGGCACCTCCCGGGGCATCCAGCTCGTGCTGAGCCGGAGCCAGGGCCATCTGGTCGCCCAGGTCACCGACACGGGCGGCTACCTGCCCCGCTGCGGCGAGGCCGGGCCCGACAGCGAGAACGGGCGCGGCATGTGGCTCGTCGAGCAGATCGCCGCCCAGTGGGGCCACCACGCCTCCGGCAACGGCAAGACGGTCTGGTTCACGCTGCGCCTTCCGTAATCCGGAACGCGCGGCGCCGCAGGTGATCCGCCCCGCACGATGCGCACCTGCCCGGTTCGGAGAGACCATGGAGTCGCTGCGGTGTCACGGCGACGAGGGACCGGCGGACCGGGCCGGCCGGTCCGTGGCCGCACCACTCCGGCGGGCGGAAGGAGGCCTCGATGGGCGCGACCGACGCATTCCGGGCCCGCCCCGTCCGGCCTCCCGGCCGCGCGTCCGACGTGCCCGGCGGTCTGCTGGACGTCCTGGGCGTGGCCGCCGGCGTGCTGGACCGCGAGGGCCGGATCGTGCTGTGGAGCCCGCAGGCCGAGCAGCTCTTCGGCTGGAGCGCCGCCGAGGCGCTCGGCGAGCACGCCGCCCGGCTGCTCGTCGCCGAGGAGGACGTCGACGCGGTCCTGCAGCTGTTCGCCGAGGTCATGGGCGCGGGCGAGACGTTCGCCGTGGTCTTCCCCGCGCGCCACAAGGACGGCGGCACCCGGCTGATCGAGTTCCGCAACGTGCGCCTGGAGGACCGGCACGGCGACTTCTTCGCCCTCGGCATCGCCACCGACCGGGAGGTCCTGCGCAAGGTGGAGCGGGACCTCGCCCTGTCCCTGGGGCTGGTCACCCAGTCCCCGATCGGGCTCGCGGTCCTGGACACCTCACTGCGCTACGTCATGGTCAACCCCGCGCTCGAACGCATCTACGGGCTGTCCGCCGAGGCGTGCGTCGGCAGCACCGTCCGCGAGGTCCTGCCCCGCGCGGACACCGGCGCCATCGAGGCCGCCATGCGCGAGGTCCTGGCCACCGGCGTCCCGCTGCTCGACCGGTTCGCCGTCGGCCACGAGGGCGGCGGCGCGGCCGAGGCGCAGGCGCAGCTCGTCTCGTACTACCGGCTGGAGGACCCCGGCGGCCGGATCCTCGGCGTCGCCACCTCGCTGGTCGACGTCACCGACCGGCACCGCGCCAACGAGGAGGCCCGCCGCCGCACCGCGCTCATCGCCGACGCCTCCGTGCTGATCGGCACCACGCTGGAGCTGGAGCAGACCGCGCGCGAGCTCGCCGACGTCGTGGTGCCCCGGCTGGCCGACGTGGCGGCCGTCGACGTCCTCGACACCGTCGTCGACGGCGACCGCTCCGCCGCCCCGGAAGGCCGGGGCGCCGTCTTCCGGGCGCTGGCCGTCGCCGCGGCGGACTCGGCGGCCGCCTCCGACGCCGTGCGGGCGGCCGACCGCCCGGGGCAGATCGCCAAGTACGACCACGACCGGCTCGTCACCCGCTGCGTGACCACCGGCCGCCCGGTCAGGGTGCCCCGCGTGCACGCCGAGGACCTGCCGGAGATCGCCCGCGACGACGAGGCGGCCCGGCTCCTGGCCCGCGCCGGCCTGCACTCCTACCTGGCCGTGCCGCTCATCGCCCGCGGCGAGGTGCTCGGCGCCCTCGACCTCAAGCGCATCGGCAACGCCCGCCCCTTCGACGAGGACGACGCCGCCCTCGCCGCCGAGCTCGCCGCCCGCGCCGCGGTCTCCATCGACAACGCCCGCTGGTACCAGCGCGAGCGCGCCACCGCCCTCACCCTCCAGCGCACGCTGCTGCCCCAGCGGCCCCAGGACGCCGCCGGCCTGGAGATCGCCTTCCGTTACCAGCCCGCCGGCACCGCCAGCAGGGTCGGCGGCGACTGGTTCGACGTCATCCCGCAGGACGGGGAGAAGAGCGCCCTGGTCGTCGGCGACGTCATGGGCAGCGGCATCAACGCCGCGGCCGCCATGGGCCAGCTGCGCACCGCCGCCCGCACCCTCTCCCAGCTAGGCCTCGACCCCGCCCGGGTGCTGCACCACCTCGACCGCACCGCCAGTGGTCTGGACCAGATGATCGCGACGTGCCTGTACGCCGTCTACGACCCGCGGAGCGGCCGCTGCCGGGTGGCCAACGCCGGCCACCTCCCGCCCGTCCACCTGCGCCCCGGCCGTCCCCCCGCCCTCGTGGACCTCCCCGCCGGAGCGCCGCTGGGCGTCGGCGGCGTGCCCTTCGAGAACACGGGCGTGGACCTCGCGCCCGGCGACGGCCTCGTCCTCTACACGGACGGTCTGGTGGAGACCCGCGACGCCGCCATCGACGCCCGGCTCGAAGCGCTCCTCGCCGTCCTGGACGACGCCCCCGCCGGTCTGGAGGCGACCTGCGACCTGCTGCTGACGTCCCTGCGTTCGGACAACGACCAGGACGACGTCGCCCTGCTCATCGCCCGCGCCCTCCCGGCCGTCCCGCCACCGTGACCGGCAGCTCCCGCAGCGCGTGCGAGCGGAAGGACGCCCGCCACCGCAGCTCGCCGGGCGGCACCGCGAGCGCGATGCCCGGCAGCCGGCGCAGCAGCGTGGCCAGGGCGATACCGGTCTCCATCCGGGCCAGGGGCGCCCCGAGGCAGTAGTGCATGCCCTGGCCGAGGGCCAGGTGCGCCTTGTCCGCGCGGTGGACGTCGAAGCGGTCCGGGTCCGGGTAGCGGGCCGGGTCCCGGTGTGCGGAGGCGAGGCAGAGCAGGACCGTGTCGCCCGGCGGTATCAGGGTCCCGCCGATCTCCACGGGCTCGACCGGAAAGCGCCGGACGGCCATCTGGTTCGGGTGGCCGTGGCGCATCAGCTCCTCGACGGCCGCCGGCCACAGCGCCGGGTCCGCGCGCAGCGCGTCCAGCTGGTCCGGGTGCCCGAGCAGGGTCAGCAGGCCGCCGCTGATCAGGTGCTGGGCGTTCTCGCTGCCCGCCATCAGGATCAGGAAGGCCAGGGAGACCAGTTCGTCCTCGCCGAGCCGGTCGCCGTCGTCGCGCGCGGCGATCAGCGCGGACAGCAGGTCGTCCGCGGGCGCGGCCCGGCGCGCGGCGACGAGGTCCAGCAGGAAGCGGTGGATGCGGCCCACGGCCTCCCCGATCTGCGCGGGGCGCTCGGGCGCGAGCATCGTGCCCACGTCCGCGGAGAACGGCCGCCGGTCCGCCTCCGGCACGCCGAGCAGGTCGCCGATGACGGTCAGCGGCAGCGGATTGGCGAATTCCGTCACCAGGTCGGCGCTTCCCCCGGCGGCGATGCGCCCGGCGAGGGCAACGGCGAGCCGGTCCGCCGCGCCCTGGACGCGGCCGCGCAGGTCCTCCACGCGGCGCGGCGTGAACCCCTTCGACACCAGGCGGCGCAGCCGCAGGTGGTCGGCGGGGTCGATGTTGAGCAAATTGGCGTCCAGGGCGGGCGGCAGGGCGAAGCCCTGGTAACCGTTGGTGGAATGCGCCTTGTTCACCGACAGCCGCGGGTCGGTGAGCGCGGCCCGCACGTCGGCCTCGTGGGTGACGAGCCAGACGGGAGAGCCGTCGGGGAGCGCGATCCGGTGCACGGAGCCCGCCGCCCGCAGCCGGGCGTAGACCGGGTAGGGGTCGGCGAAGAACGCGGCGTCGAACGGGCGGGGAAGGGCGGCGGTGCCGGTGGGCCCGGTGGTGTCGGCGGTGTCCATCGTCCGAGCGTAGGACGGGCACCGGTCCGCGCCTTCCCGAGGTCACCTCAGATGAACGCGGTAGGCCGTCCGCCCGCTCTCCACGGTCAGCTGCACCTCGCCCTTGGCGCCCGCGTACGCTCCCGTGCCGCCGACGACGGCCGCATCGGCGCGGTACGGCCCGCGCCCGAAGCGGTTCTCCATGGAGTCGAGGACCAGCGTGCCGTCCGGTGCCCGCAGCACGTACCGGCACTGGGCGACCACGCCCTCGTACCGGGTGAGCACCACCGTGCAGACGGCACTGCCGTCCCCGGCGGGCTCGCCGCCCGGGCCCCGCAGGTCGGCGTAGACGGCCCAGGTGTCGCCCGCCTTGGGGTGCTCGGGCGGGCCGCCGGTGCGGTGCACGGCGGTCCAGGCGAGGGTCTTCTCCCCGTCGGCCGCCGCTGTTTGCGGGGACGGCAGGGCGACGGCAGTGGCGGCCACGGCAGCAGCGGCGGCCACTGCGGCGGCGTGACGGCGCATCAGGCGCATCGGGCACCTCCGGCTCGTAGGGACTTGTGGGGACTCACAGGGACGGTCGGGCACCTGCGTACCCGATCCTGCTGCGTTCACCCCACTCTGCCTATGGCACCCGTGCAATTCCCGTCACGAAGGCTTCACCCGCCGGGGAAGGCAGTTCCTTCCGGAGGGTGAAGCCCTGGACTCTCGAAGTCAGCCGAACGAACCGCTCTCCGGCGGCAGTTCCTCAAGGGTGGGGTACGACGGCTGCGCGCCGGGCCGGGTCACGGACACGGCCCCGACCCGGACGGCGAAGCGGGCCGCCTCGGTCAGGGAGTCACCGGCGGCCAGCCGGGCCGCCAGCGCGCCCGTGAAGGCGTCCCCCGCGCCCGTGGTGTCCACGGCATCGGCCTTGACGCCGGGCACCGCCACCGGCTCCCCGGCACCGGCCTCCAGGCACAGCGCTCCCTCGGCCCCCAGGGTGACCACGACGGAGCGGGCGCCCTGGCCGAGCAGGGCACGGGCCCAGGCGCCGGGCGTGCCGTCCACGAGCTGCGTCAGGTGCCGGGCCTCGTGCTCGTTGACGACCAGCGGGTCGGCGGCCACGAGGAGTTCGGTGTCCAGGCGGTCCGGCGCGGGCGACGGGTTGACCACCACGCGCGTGCCCGTGTCCGCGGCGACCTCGGCGGCCGCCCGTACGGTCGCGGGCGGGATCTCCAGCTGCAGGGACACCACGGCCGAGGCGGCGATCACCTCGCGGGCCGCTTCGACGTCCTCCGGCAGCAGCCGGGCGTTCGCCCCCGGCGACACCACGATGCTGTTGTCCCCGTCCGGGCCGACGACGATCATCGCCGTGCCCGTCCGGGCGCCCGCCTCGACCAGCACGTGCCGCAGCTCCGTACCCGCCTCGCGCTGCCCGGCCAGCAGCAGCTCGCCGAACGCGTCGTCACCCACCTTGGCCAGCAGGGCCGTCCGGGCGCCGAGGCGGGCCGCCGCCGCGGCCTGATTGGCGCCCTTGCCGCCCGCCGACTCGACCAGATCCGTCCCCAGGACGGTCTCGCCCGCGCCGGGCCGGCGCTCCACCCGGACCGTCAGGTCCGCGTTCGCCGACCCCACCACCAGTACGTCGTACATCCGCTCGTCACCCATCGAACTCCGCCGCATCGTCCTCGGTCACCGGCACCTTCACCGGTGCGGCCAGCTTCTCACCCCGCGGACACGGCCGGCGGGCCGCCCGCAGGGCTGCGGCGGGCGGGGGCGGGCGGGGGCGGCGTCAGCCCTGCCAGGTCCAGTCCGCCACCTCGGGCATGTCGACCCCGTGCTCCCGGATCCACGCGTGGTGCCGCGTCCGCGCGTCCGCCATCGCCTGCCGTACGGACGCCGCGCGGACGCCCAGCCCGGGGACGCGGTCGATGACGTCCATGACGAGGCGGTAGCGGTCGAGGTCGTTGCGGACGACCATGTCGAAGGGCGTGGTCGTCGTCCCGGCCTCCTTGTAGCCGCGGACGTGCAGGTTCGCGTGGCCGGTGCGCCGGTAGGCGAGGCGGTGGATCAGCCACGGGTAGCCGTGGTACGCGAAGATGACGGGCTTGTCGGGGGTGAACAGCGCGTCGTACTCCGCGTCGGGCATGCCGTGCGGGTGCTCCTCCTTCGGCAGCAGCCGGGTCATGTCGACCACGTTGACGACCCGCAGGGCGAGCTGGGGCAGCTCGTGGCGGAGCAGGTCCGCCGCGGCCAGCACCTCCTGGGTGGGGACGTCGCCGGCGCAGGCGAGGACGACGTCCGGGGGCCGGTCGCCGGTCTCGGTGCCCGCCCACTCCCACACGCCCGCGCCGCGGGCGCAGTGCGTGCGGGCCTCGTCCAGGGTCAGCCAGTCGAAGCAGGGCTGCTTCCCGGCGACGACGACGTTGACGTAGTCGCGGCTGCGCAGGATGTGGTCGGCCACCGACAGCAGCGTGTTGGCGTCCGGCGGCAGGTAGACGCGCACCACTTCGGGGCTCTTGTTGAGGACGTGGTCCACGAAGCCCGGGTCCTGGTGGGAGAAGCCGTTGTGGTCCTGGCGCCAGACGTGCGAGGTCAGCAGGTAGTTGAGCGAGGGCACGGGACGGCGCCACGGCAGGGCCCGCGAGGTCTTGAGCCACTTGATGTGCTGGTTGACCATCGAGTCGACGATGTGGATGAACGCCTCGTAGCAGGAGAACAGGCCGTGCCGGCCGGTGAGGGTGTAGCCCTCCAGCCAGCCCTGGCAGAGGTGTTCGGAGAGCACTTCCATCACCCGGCCGTCGCGGGCGAGGTGTTCGTCCGTGGGCCGCTCCTCGGCCTGCCAGGCGTTGCCGGTGACGCCGTAGAGGGCGCCGAGCCGGTTGGAGGCGGTCTCGTCCGGCCCGACGACGCGGAAGTTCCGGCTGCCCGCCGTCTCCGCCATGACCTGGGCCAGCAGGCCGCCGAGGACCCGGGTCGGCTCGTGCATCGCGGCGCCGGGCTTGTCGACGGGCACCGCGTAGTGCTCCAGCGGCGGCACGGGCAGGGAGCGCGTGAGGCGGCCGCCGTTGGCGTAGGGGCTGGCGCCGAGCCGCCGGTCGCCCTCGGGCACGAGGGCGAGGACCTCGGGCCGGGGCCGGCCGTCCTCGTCGAAGAGCTCCTCCGGCCGGTAGGAGCGCAGCCACGCCTCCAGCTGCCGCAGGTGGTCCGGGTTGTCGCGGACGCCCGCGAGCGGCACCTGGTGCGAGCGCCAGGTGCCCTCCACCGGCAGCCCGTCGACCTCCGCGGGCCCCGTCCAGCCCTTGGGCGTACGGAGCACGATCACCGGCCAGTGCGGCCGGGCGGTCACGCCCTCCTCGCGGGCGACGCGCTGTGCGAGGGCGATGTGGTCCAGGGCCCGGTCCATGGCGTGGGCCAGGGCTTGGTGCACCTCCTGCGGGTCGCTGCCGGTGACGTGGAGCGGCTCGTGGCCGTAGCCGCGCAGGAGCTTGTCGAGCTCGCCCTCGGGCAGCCGGGCCAGCACCGCCGGGTTGGCGATCTTGTAGCCGTTGAGGTGGAGGATCGGCAGGACGGCGCCGTCGTGGACGGGGTCGAGGAACTTGTTGGAGTGCCAGGACGCGGCCAGCGGGCCGGTCTCCGCCTCGCCGTCGCCGATGACGCAGGCCACCAGCAGGCCGGGGTTGTCGAGCGCGGCCCCGTAGGCGTGGGCGAGGGAGTAGCCCAGCTCGCCGCCCTCGTGGATCGAGCCGGGCGTCTCCGGGGCGACGTGGCTGGGCACCCCGCCGGGGAAGGAGAACTGCCGGAACAGCCGCTCCATGCCCTCGGCGTCGCGGCTCACGTCCGGGTACACCTCGCTGTAGCTGCCCTCCAGCCAGGAGTTCGCGAGGACCGCCGGCCCGCCGTGCCCCGGGCCCCAGATGCAAATCGCGTCCAGCCCGCGGGCCTTGACGACGCGGTTGAGGTGGGTGTGGATCAGGTTGAGGCCGGGGGAGGTGCCCCAGTGGCCGAGCAGCCGGGGCTTGATGTGCTCGGGCTCCAGGGGGACGGTCAGCAGCGGATTGCTCATCAGGTAGATCTGGCCGGCGGCCAGGTAGTTGGCGGCGCGCCAGTGGGCGTCGAGCGCGGCCAGCTCGGTGCCGGAGAGCCCGTCCGGCCGGGGGTCCGCGGGCCCCTCGGCCGGAGGGGGCGGGTGCGCGGGCCGGCCCGTCCGTGGCTCGGCGGGCCCGTCCGTCCGTGGACCGGCGGCTCCGTCCGCTCCCGGTCCGGCGATACGGTCGGCGTGCTCGGGCATACGGCCTCCTCGGGACGGGGTGCCGGGTACCCGCCGGCGGGCCCGCGAAACGGGCTCGCTGCCCGGCACCCGACACGCTGGCAGCCGCCCCGGGCCCGCGCGTAGGGCCGGTCCGGCCAGGTTCGGACCCCGTCCGGCCCGGGGCGGCCGGGGGCACGGGAGCGGCGTCACCCAGCGTCGCGGCCCCGGCGCTCCGAGTCGCGGGACCGGCCCGCCCGAGTGATCCTGAGGACTGCAGCCGGCCCCCGGCCGCCGCCCCCGAGCCGCGGAGGTGGTCCGCCGACCTGTGCGTTTGCGGTGGCCCCGCGGGGGCAGCCGCACCTACCGGAAGGTGCTTCCGGCCGGCAGGCACTCTTTGCCCAGGAGCGAGGAGAACCGTGACCATGGCCCAGACGATGCGCCGGCGCAACCGTGACGCCCCCGACACCGCCGACTCCTTCATCCGCATGGCGGACCTGCCGGCCGGTGCCGAGCGCGACCGGCTGCGGCAGGACGTCATCGCCGCCTGGCTGCCCATGGCGGAGCGCATCAGCCTGCGCTTCCGCAGCAGCGGGGAGAGCCCGGCGGACCTGCGGCAGGTCGCGGCGCTCGGGCTGGTCAACGCCGTGGACCGGTACGACCCCCGGCTCGGGCACGCCTTCGAGACCTTCGCCGTCCCCACGATCGTCGGCGAGCTCAAGCGGCACATCCGCGACCACGCCTGGTCGCTGCACATACCCCGGCGGGACCAGGAGCTCCGCACGGCCGTGCGGACCGCGCAGACGGCCCTCGGCCAGCGCGACGCCCGCACCCGGCCCAGCCCGGCCGAGCTGGCCGCGGAGAGCGGCCTGTCCGAGGACGAGGTCCGCCGCGGCCTGGCCGCCGAAGGCGTGCACAACACGCTCTCCCTCGACCACCCGGTGCTGGGCGCCGACGACCTCGCGCTCTCCGACACCCTCGGCGCCCTGGACCGGGCGCTGGACCTCGTGGTCGACCGCCAGTCCCTCAAACCGCTGCTGAGGGCGCTGCCCGAGCGGGAGAAGTACGTCCTGTACTGGCGGTTCTTCGGCAACCTCACCCAGAAGCAGATCGGCGCGCGGCTGGGCGTCTCCCAGATGCAGATATCCCGCATCCTCAGCCGGACCTGCGCGCGGCTGCGCGAGGAGCTCCTCGGCCCCGCCGGGACCCCGCAGCGCACCCCGGCGCCCGGCTGAGCCCGGCCCCGCGCTTCCCCTCCCCACTTCTCTTCCCGGCCTCCCCGACCTCCCCGATCTTTCCGACGAAGGCAGGACCAGCGATGACCGCAGGGCATACGCACTTGACCCCCGACCTCCCGCCCCTCGTGGAGACCCCCGACCTCCCCGGCGCCCAGCGGCCCGGCCGCACCGTGACCGGGCGGGACGGGGAGGGGGACGCGGACGGCGAGGACGGGCGGAAGGGCGCCGGACAAGACCATGGCGCCCACCACGCCGAGCGTGATGGGCGCCACGAAAGCGCAGGTCAGGATTCCGGCGGCTGACTGTGACCCTTCCCGCGCCTGCCGCGCGGGCGGATCCGGTGGTCCCGCCCGGGCGCGGGGGTCACTAGTCGGCGTTGACGCAGGTGTTGCCGAAGGTCGGATTCAGGAGGGCAATGATGTCGATCGTGTTGCCACACAGGTTGATCGGCACCTGAATCGGGATCTGAATGGTGTTGCCGGAGATGACGCCGGGTGAGCCGACGGCCGCGCCGCTCGCTCCTGCGTTGGCGGAAGCGAGCCCCGCGGCGCCGGTGACGGCGACGCCGGCAGCGGCGGTCAGTGCGGCGGCCTTGGCGATACGCGACATGGCTAAACCTTTCTCATGGGTGGTGAGCGGCAATTGTGTCCGGTGTAACTGGGGAGAAAGGTCGGATATCGACGCTGAAGGGAGTAATTAACCCGGAAGACCCAATAAGTGGTATGTGATGCCCGGGGTGCGTGCGACGCGCGGGAAGCGCGTGCTATAGGGCCCCGCGCCTGCGGGTTTGGTGTCACCACCCCTGTCTACGTACAGTTTCCCGGAAGCTTCATTCGAACAGACGAACTGGGAAACAACAGCGGCGATGACGGTCACCGAGGTCACTGAAGACAGCCGCCACGGCGCAGGCGCGGACGACGAGTACGGGCCGGGCATCGACCCGCAGCGGATGGCGGTCTGCCTGAGCGTGCTCGAGGAGCTCGACGAGCTGCCGGTCGACCACCCCGACGCGATAGCCGTCCGCCGGGCCACGGCCGGCATCTACCGGACGGTCAAGCAGCGCCGCCGCCAGGAGCGCCGGGCCGCCAAGACCGCCCACGACAAGGCCGTCACCGAGGCCACGGCCACCGGCGCCGCCGACCGGATCGACGACGAGACCCGCGGCATACCGCTCGCCGCCAGCGCCTCCACCCAGATCGTCGGCATCCTCGAGCGCCCCCGGTCCTGCTACATCTGCAAGGACCGCTACACCGAGGTCGACGCGTTCTACCACCAGCTCTGCCAGCCCTGCGCGGCCGAGAACCGGGCCCGCCGCGACGCCCGCACCGACCTCACCGGCAAGCGGGCCCTGCTCACCGGCGGCCGCGCGAAGATCGGCATGTACATCGCGCTGCGGCTGCTGCGCGACGGGGCGCACACCACGATCACCACGCGGTTCCCCAACGACGCCATCCGCCGCTTCAAGGCGATGGAGGACAGCGCGGACTGGCTGCACCGGCTGAAGGTCGTCGGCATCGACCTGCGCGACCCGGCACAGGTCGTCGCGCTCGCCGACTCCGTCGGCGCCGAGGGCCCCCTCGACATCCTGATCAACAACGCGGCCCAGACCGTACGCCGCTCCCCGGCCGCCTACCGCGAGCTGATCAGCGCCGAGTCCGCCCCGCTGCCCGCCGGCGAGCTGCCCGCCTCGGAGGTCTTCGGGGCCTTCGGCAGCGGCGCCCAGCCCGAGCTGCCCGCCCCCGCCGGCAGCAAGCACGACGCGCTCACCCCGCAGGCCCTCACCGAGCTCGCCCTGACCAGCGGCTCCGCGTCCCTGGCCCGCGTCGAGGCGGGCACCGCCATCGACGCCGGCGGGCTCGTCCCCGACCTGGACCCCACCAACACCTGGATCCAGGCCGTCGGCGACGTCGACCCCGTCGAGCTGCTCGAAGTCCAGCTGTGCAATGTCACGGCGCCGTTCGTGCTGGTCAACCGGCTGCGGCCGGCGATGGCCGCGTCGCCCGCGCGCCGCAAGTACGTGGTCAACGTCTCCGCCATGGAGGGCGTCTTCAGCCGTGGCTACAAGGGCGCGGGCCACCCGCACACCAACATGGCCAAGGCCGCGCTGAACATGCTCACGCGCACCAGCGCGCAGGAGATGTTCCAGACCGACAGCATCCTCATGACCAGCGTCGACACCGGCTGGATCACCGACGAGCGCCCCCACCCGGACAAGGTCCGCCTCGCCGAGGCCGGCTTCCACGCCCCCCTCGACCTGGTCGACGGCGCCGCGCGCGTCTACGACCCGATCGTGCGCGGCGAACAGGGCGAGGACCTGTACGGCTGCTTCCTCAAGGACTACCGCCCGGCGGGCTGGTAGGCGGCCCGCGTGGACGTCCGCGTACTGAGGGTGTTCACGGGCCCGGACGGCTCCGGCGGCAACCCGCTGGGCGTCGTCTATGACGGCCCGTCCGTTCCGGACTCCGGTGCCCGGCAGCGCCTGGCCGCGGAACTGGGCTTCAGCGAGACGGTGTTCGTCGACGACCCCCTGCGGGGTGAGGTCGACATCCGCACGCCCGGAGGGCGCCTGGCTTTCGCCGGGCACCCGCTGGTGGGTGTGGCGTGGCTGCTGCGGCAGTACGGGCACGCGGCGGACGTGCTGCGGCCGCCGGCGGGCGACGTGCCGTCCTGGACGGCGGACGGCGTCACGTGGATCCGCGCCCGTGCGTCCTGGGCCACGGGCCGCCGCCTCCAGCAGTACGCGACCCCGGCCGCCGTCGACGCCCTGCCGGCGCCCCCGCCCGGGGAGGGCTGGCTCTACGCCTGGTCCTGGCAGGACGAACCGGCGGGCCGCGTCCGCGCCCGCGGCTTCCCGCGCCGCGGCGACGGCATCACCGAGGACGAGGCCACGGGCGCGGCGGCCCTGTCCCTGACCGCCGAACGGAAACGGGACCTGGACATCGCCCAGGGAAGGGCGTCGAGGATCCGCACGCGCTACGAGGGCGAGGGCGTGGTGGCCCTGGGAGGCCGCGTTACCGAGGGGTGACGGGCCCGGCCGGGGGAGCGGGAGGGTTCGGCACCGCCGGATTCCGCCGTGGTGGTGACGCGCCGCCGCGGCGGACGGCCTTCGGCAGGCCGGAGCGGAACGGCCGCGCGCGTCGCCCTCCGCCGGATCGGCGACCGGCCCGCGCCGGCGGTGGTACGGGGGCTCGGGGGCCGGGGTTTGCCGGAGGTGTTTCAGTTGCCGTCGCGACGATCAGCTCGTACCGGCGCGATCCGGCGCCTCGGGGCCCGTTACGCGGCAATCCGTGCCGACGGGTGGAGCGTCGCGTACTCCAGGGGCGCCGACGGGTCGATCGAGACGTCCAGCGGGGCCGGGGGCGCGCCCGCGCGAGCGAGGAGGTCGCCGACGGCGGCGATCATCGCGCCGTTGTCCGTGCACAGCCGCAGCGGCGGCACCCGCAGCGTGACGCCCGCGGCGGCGCACCGCTCCTCCGCGAGGGCCCGGACGCGGGAGTTGGCGGCGACGCCGCCGACCACCACCAGCGTCCCCACCCCGTACTCCCCGCACGCGGCCACCGCCTTGCGCGTGAGGACGTCCGCCACCGCCTCCTGCAGCGACGCCGCCCCGTCCGCGACCGGCAGCGGCCGCCCCGCCGCCCGGTGCTGCTCCGCCCACCGTGCGGCGGCCGTCTTCAGCCCGGAGAACGAGAAGGCGTACGGGTCGTCGCGGGGCCCCGTGAGCGGCCGCGGGAACGGCACTGCCCGCGGATCGCCCTCGTGCGCCGCCCGGTCGACGGCAGGCCCGCCCGGATAGGGCAGCCCGAAGGCCCGGGCGACCTTGTCGAAACACTCGCCCGCCGCGTCGTCGAGCGTGTCACCGAGGTGCACGATCGGATCGCGGGCCAGGTCCCGTACGAGGAGCAGCGACGTGTGCCCGCCGGAGACGATGAGCACCATGCAGGGGTCGGGCAGCGGCCCGTGCTCCAGCGTGTCCGCGGCCACGTGCCCCGCGAGGTGGTGCACCCCGTACAGCGGGACGTCCAGCGCGTAGGCGAGCCCCTTCGCCGCGGCCAGGCCGACCTGGAGGGCACCGGAGAGGCCGGGCCCGGTGGTCACGGCGACCGCGCCGATGTCACGCATCGTCAGCCCCGCGTCCGCCAGCGCCGCCCGCACGACGGGCGCCGCCGCGTGTACGTGCGCGCGGGCGGCGATCTCCGGGACGACCCCGCCGAAGCGCGCGTGCTCGTCCATGCTGGAGGCCACCGCGTGGCCCAGCAGCTTCCCGTCCCGCACCAGACCGGCACCGGTCTCGTCACACGACGACTCGATACCCAGCACCACCGGTGAACGCCCCACGCCGCGCCTCCTGCCTTCTATTCGTAATTGCACAGCATATGCAATAAGGGCCCGCATGCCGCCCGGCCACCGGTGGTCAGTAGAGTTCCCGTGCCCCCTGCCTGCCGCGAATGCCGAGGTGACAGCCCTGTGAGCCCCGCCCCCGCCGCCGTCACCGTCGTCGGTATCGGTGCCGACGGCTGGCCCGGCCTCGCCCCCGTCTCCCAGGAGGCGCTGAGCGACGCCGAGGTGATCATCGGCGGCCCCCGCCAGCTGGACCTGCTGCCCGCCGGCTGCCGCGCCGAGCGCATCGCCTGGCCCTCCCCGCTCCGCCCGGCCGTCCCCGGCCTGCTGGCGGCGCACGCGGGCCGCCGCGTCTGCGTGCTCGCCAGCGGCGACCCCATGTTCTTCGGCATCGGCCGCACCCTTGCCGAGGAGCTCGGCCCCGCCCGGCTCCGCGTGCTCCCGCACCCCTCCTCCGTCTCGTACGCCTGCGCCCGGCTCGGCATGCCGCTGGAGGAGGCGGAGGTCGTGAGCCTCGTCGGCCGCCCGATCGCCGCCCTCACCGCGGCGCTCCACCACGACCGGCACCTGCTCGTCCTCAGCTCCGGCGCCGCCACCCCCGCCGAGGTCGCCGCGCACCTCCGCGCGCACGGCTACGGCCCGAGCCGCATGACGGTCCTGGAACAGCTGGGATCCCGGGCCGAACGGCGCGTCGACGGCACGGCCGACGACTGGCCCCACGCCCCCGGCGACGCCCTGAACGTCATCGCCGTCACCTGCCGCCGCGCCCCGGGCGCCCTCCGCCTCCCCCTCACGCCGGGCCTGCCGGACGAGGCCTTCGAGCACGACGGGCAGCTGACGAAGCGTCACGTACGAGCGGTGACGCTCGCCGCCCTGGCCCCGGCCCCCGGCGAACTCCTGTGGGACGTGGGCGGCGGCTCCGGCTCGATCGCCGTCGAATGGATGCGGGCCCACCGCACCTGCCGCGCCATCAGCATCGAACGCGACCCCGTACGGGCGGCCCGCATCACCCGCAACGCCGAACGGCTGGGCACGCCGGGCCTCCGCGTCGTCACCGGCCCGGCACCCGCCGCACTTGCCGGACTGCCGTCCCCCGATGCGGTCTTCATCGGCGGAGGCCTCACCGCCCCCGGCCTCCTGGACGCGTGCTGGGAGGCGCTGCCGGCGGGCGGGCGCCTGGTGGCCAACACGGTCACGCTCGAATCCGAGGCGCTGCTCACCGACCGCTACCGCCGCCACGGCGGCGAACTGACCCGCCTCGCCGTCGCGCACGCCGCCCCGGTCGGCGGCTTCACGGGCTGGCGCCAGGCGATGCCGGTCACGCAGTGGTCCGTGGTGAAGCCCGGGCCGCAGACGCAGGACGACCCCCGACCGACAGGAGACCCCGCCCCGTGACCGTCTACTTCATCGGCGCCGGCCCCGGCGCCGCCGACCTCATCACCGTGCGCGGCGCCCGCACCCTGGCCCGCTGCGGCGTCTGCCTCTACGCGGGAAGCCTCGTCCCGCGCGAACTCCTCGCCGAGTGCCCGCCGGACGCCCGCCTGGTCGACACCGCGCGCCTCGATCTCGACGCCATCACCGAGGAGTTCGTCCGCGCCCACGAGGCGGGCCACGACGTGGCGCGCCTGCACTCCGGCGACCCGTCCGTCTTCAGCGCCGTCGCCGAGCAGATGCGCCGCCTGGACGCGGCCGGCATCCCGTACGAGATCGTGCCCGGCGTCCCCGCCTTTGCCGCGGCCGCCGCCGCCCTCGGCCGCGAGCTGACCGTGCCGACGGTCGGCCAGACGGTCATCCTCACCCGCATCGCCCGCCAGGCCACCCCCATGCCCTCCGGCGAGGACCTCGCCACCCTCGGCCGCAGCGGCGCCCTGCTCGTCCTCCACCTCGCCGTCCGCTACACGAGCCAGGTCGTCGCCGAACTCCTCCCGCACTACGGCGCCGACTGCCCCGCCGCCGTCGTGGCGATGGCCAGCCGCCCGGACGAACTGGTCCTGCGCGGCACGCTCGCCGACATCGCCGCGCAGGTCGAAGCGGCCGGGGTGATCCGTACGGCGGTCATCGTCGTGGGCCGCACGCTGGCCGCGGAGCAGTTCCCGGACAGCTACCTCTACTCGGCGGACCGGGACCGGGACCACTGCGCGAAGTGAGGTTAGCCTATGCTTACCTCGACTTGATCATCCCAGGGGGGAAGCGCATGCCCAAGGTCCTGCGAGCAGCAATGCTCATCACCCTGGCGGCAACAGCCGTCACCACCACGGCGACCGGCCCGGCCGCCGCAGCGGCCCCGCCGGCCCCGGCCGGCGCCGAGTCCCACGCGGCCACCCAGGCCGCCCTGAACGGCCTCGTCGCCGCCGGCATGCCCGGTGTCGCCGCGGGCACCCTCACGCCCAAGGGCACCTGGTCCGGCTCCGCCGGCTACGCGGACACCGCCGCGCAGCGCAAGCGCACCGCCGCCGACCACTTCCGCGCGGGCAGCATCACCAAGTCCTTCGTCGCCACGGTCCTGCTGCAGCTGGAGGCGGAGGGGAAGCTCCGCCTCGACGACTCGCTGGAGCACCATCTGCCGGGCGTGGTCAAGGGCAACGGCTACGACGCCGGCAAGATCACGATCCGTCAGCTCCTCAACCACACCAGCGGCATCCACGACATGGTGTCGACGCCCGAGTGGAACGAGCAGATGAACGGCCAGGGCTTCTTCGCCCACCGCTACGACGTCAAGACGCCCCGCGAGATCGTCGCCATGGGCGTCAAGTACGGCCCGGACTTCGAGCCCGGCAAGGGCTGGCGGTACTCCAACACCAACTTCGTCCTCGGCGGCATGATCATCGAGAAGGTCACGGGGAACCCGTACGCCCGCGAGGCCGAGCGCCGCATCGTCAAGCCGCTGGGCCTCAAGGAGACCACCTTCCCCGGCACGGACCCGAAGCTGCCCGCCCCGCACCCGGTCGGCTACTCGAAGCTCTACGTGCCGGACCCGGGCCCGGAGGTCTACGACGCCACCGAGTACCGGCCGTCCTGGTCCGGCGCCACGGGCGAGGTCGTCAGCACCAGCGGCGACCTCAACCGGTTCTTCAGCGGCCTCCTGCAGGGCAAGCTGCTGCCGAAGAAGCAGCTGGACGAGATGCTCACCACCGTCGAGACGGGCGAGCACTACACGTACGGCCTCGGCATCATCTCCCGCAAGCTGAGCTGCGGAGCTCAGGTGTACGGCCACGACGGCGTCGTCTGGGGCTCGCTCACGGGCGCCGCCGGCACGCGCGACGGCAAGCACATGCTCACCTTCAACATCAACGGTGACTGGCTCAACGAAAGCCCGCCCTTTGAGAACATGTTTGAGGGCGAGTTCTGCGGGGCGCTGCCGAAGGCGGCGGCGGACAAGCCGGCGAAGAACGCACCGGTGACCGCGGCAGCGGTGAACACGCTCCGCTAGTCGCTATGGGGCCCCACCGGCCCCGCCCGTCCCACGATCGCGCCCGCGCGGTCGATGCAGATGACGTCGACCGCGACGGGCGCGCCGCGCAGCACGGCCAGCGCCTCGTCGCGGGCGGTGGCGGCGACGAGGTCACCGAGCGGAACGCCGGCGGCCTCGCACAGCCGCAGGGCCTCCAGCCCCGTGTTGGCGGAGGCGACGGCGGCCGCCAGCTCCTCACCGGCGCCCCCGTGCCGGGCCAGCTCCGCGAGGAACCCCTTGTCCACCTGGGACCGCCCCGAGTGGAGGTCGAGGTGGCCCGCGGCCAGCTTCGACAGCTTGGCGAACCCGCCCGCGACGGTGAGCCGGTCCACCGGGTGCCGGCGGATGTACTTGAGCACCGCGCCCGCGAAGTCGCCCATGTCCAGCAGGGCGTCCTCCGGCAGGCCGTGCACGGCGACCGCGACCTTCTCCGACGTCGACCCCGTACACCCCGCGACGTGCGTACGGCCCGCCGCGCGCGCCACGTCCACGCCGCGCCGGATGCTGTCGATCCAGGCGGAGCACGAGTAGGGCACGACGATGCCCGTGGTGCCCAGGATGGAGATGCCGCCCAGGATCCCGAGGCGCGGGTTCCAGGTCGAGCGGGCGATCTCCGCGCCGTGGTCGACGGACACCTCGATCTCGACGTCGCCCGAGCCGCCGTACCGGGCCGCGACCTCGGCGACGTGGTCGCGCATCATCTGCCGCGGCACGGGGTTGACGGCCGGCTCGCCGACGTCCAGCGGCAGCCCGGGGCGGGTGACGGTCCCCACGCCCGGCCCGGCCCGGAAGACGACTCCGGAGCCCGGCGGCAGCACCCGTACCGTCGAACGCACCAGCGCACCGTGCGTGACGTCCGGATCGTCACCGGCGTCCTTGACGATGCCGGCCATGGCCGAGGGGCCGCCCTCGGCGTCACTGCCGGACAAGGCCTCCGCGGCGAGCGCGAACGCGGGCGTCTGCCCCTTGGGCAGGGTGATCGTCACGGGGTCGGGGAACTCGCCCGTGAGGAGCGCGGTGTACGCGGCGGTGGTGGCGGCGGTGGCGCAGGCGCCCGTGGTCCAGCCGTGCCGCAGCCCGGTGTGCTGCAGCTGCGCGGCGCGCCCGCCGGTGGCCTTGCCGGCTGCTCCGGGCGAACCGTCGGTGGTGGCTGCGGTGTCGGTCACGGCTGCCTCCGGCCGTAGGGTGGGTCGCCGGCCGGGCGGAACGCCGGGCCGGGTCCGGACGGAACGGCAGAAACCCGAGCAGAAAGGCACCACGTGAGCGACCGGCGCCACATCCTGATCCTGGGCGGCACGACCGAGGCGCGCTGGCTCGCCGGCGAACTCGACGCGGACCCCGGAATCCGGGTGACCACGTCCCTCGCAGGGCGCGTGGCACAGCCGCGGCTGCCCGCCGGACAGGTCCGCATCGGGGGGTTCGGAGGGGCCGAGGGCCTCGCCCGGTGGCTGCGCGAGCAGCAGGTGGACGCGCTCATCGACGCCACCCATCCTTTCGCCGGCACGATCAGTTTCAACGCGGCGGAGGCCGCCGCCGCCGTCCCCGTTCCCCTGCTGGCCGTGCGCCGCCCCGGCTGGGAGCCCGGCCCGGGGGACCGCTGGCACGAGGTCGCCTCCCTGGCGGAAGCCGCCGGGGTGCTGCCCGCGCTGGGGGAGCGCGCGTTCCTGACCACGGGCCGGATGGGCCTGGCGGCCTTCGCGCACCTCGAGGATATGTGGTTCCTCGTCCGCTCCGTGGACGCCCCCGAGCCGCCGGCCCCGCCCCGCATGGAAGTCCTTCTCGACCGCGGCCCGTTCACGCTCGACGGCGAACGCGAGCTGCTGCGCCGCCACCGGATCGATGTCCTCGTGACGAAGGACAGCGGAGCGTCGGCCACATCGGCCAAACTGGCCGCGGCCCGCGAGGCGGCCGTCCCGGTCGTCGTGGTCCGCCGCCCCGCGGCCCCGGAGGGCGTCCCGACCGCCGCGGACCCGGCGGAGGCCCGGGAGTGGCTGCGGCAGCAGTTCCCCGGCGGCTGAGCCGGGTCCGGCACCCTAGGCGAGCGCCGCGCACCGGGCCGGCGGTGCCGGCCCGGCCGCTGTACTGACCTGTCAGGCGTACGGCGTCACCCCTCCGGATACCGTCGCGGCGTCCAGACGATCTTTTCCGGGGAGCCGTCCGCCGTGCGGTGGGCCACGCGGGTTTGCGTCGAGCCGACGAGGAGGATCGTGCGCATGTCGACCTCGGCGGGGTCGAGTTCGCCGAGGGGAACGATGCGGACGGACTCCGACGGGCCGCCCACGTCGCGGGCGACGACCACGGGCGTGTCCGGGGCGCGGAACTCCAGCAGCAGGTCGCGGGCCTTGCCGACCTGCCAGACGCGGCTGCGGGAACCGGGGTTGTACAGGGCCAGGACCAGGTCCGCGGAGGCGGCGGAGCGCAGCCGTTCCGCGATGACCTCCCACGGCTTGAGCCGGTCGGAGAGCGAGATCACCGCGTAGTCGTGGCCCAGCGGGGCGCCCGCGCGGGCGGCCGCCGCGTGGGCCGCCGTCATGCCCGGCACCACGCGCACGGGGATGTCCCGGTACGGGCCCTCCGAGGCCACCTCCAGGACCGCCGTGGCCATCGCGAAGACGCCCGGGTCGCCCGACGAGACGACGGCGACCCGCCGCCCCTGCCGCGCCAGGTCCAGCGCGAACTCGGCGCGCTCCGACTCCACCTTGTTGTCGGACGCGTGGCGGCGCTGGCCGGGACGGGCCGGCACCCGGTCCACGTACGTGCTGTAGCCGACGACGTCCTGCGCCGCCGCCAGTTCGCCGCGCGCCTCGGGCGTGAGCCACTGCGGGCCCGCCGGGCCGAGCCCGACCACGACGACCTCGCCCCGCCCCGCGCGCGGCGCGGCGTCGGCACGGCTCGGCAGCACCGCGACGGAGAAGTACGGCACGGACTCCGGGTCCACGTCCGCCAGGCGCCCCGTGCGCTCGCCGCTCATCGTCGCGCGCTCGACGTAGCGCGCCTCGGCCAGCCGGCCGGACCGCTCCAGCGCACCCCGCACCGCGGGGAACGTGCGCCCGAGCTTTATCACGACCGCCGAGTCCGTGGCGGCGAGCCGCGCCGCGAGCTCCTCCTCGGGCAGCGTGCCCGGCAGGATCGTCAGGATCTCCTCGCCCTCGACGAGCGGCTCGCCGAGCCGGGCGGCCGCGGCGCTCACGGAGGTGACCCCGGGGATCACCTCGGTGGGGTAGCGGTCCGCGAGGCGCTTGTGCATGTGCATGTAGGAGCTGTAGAAGAGCGGATCGCCCTCCGCCAGGACCGCCACCGTGCGCCCGGCGTCCAGGTGCGCCGCCAGCCGCGCCGCGGCCTCCTCGTAGAACTCCTCCATCGCGCCCCGGTATCCGCCGGGGTGGTCCGTGGTCTCCGTCGTCACCGGGTAGACCAGGCGCTCCTCGATGTGCCCGGGGCGCAGGTGCCGCTCGGCGATGGAGCGCGCGATGGAGCGGCCGTGCCGGGCGCTGTGGTACGCGACGACGTCCGCCGCCGTGATGACCTCGACGGCCCGTACGGTCATCAGGGACGGGTCGCCGGGGCCGAGACCGACCCCGTACAGCCTGCCCGTCGTCTGCGGATGCTGCTCGCTCACTCTTCCTCGCTCGCTATCGCGTTGATCGCGGCCGCGGCCATGGCGCTGCCGCCGCGCCGCCCCCGCACCACCAGGTACTCCAGCCCCAGCGGGCTGTCCGCCAGGGCGTCCTTGGACTCGGCGGCGCCGATGAAGCCGACCGGTATGCCGAGCACGGCGGCCGGCCGCGGCGCGCCCTCGGCCACCATCTCCAGCAGCCGGAAGAGCGCCGTGGGGGCGTTGCCGACGGCAACGACGGCGCCGTCGAGCTTGTCGCGCCACAGCTCCAGCGCGGCGGCGCTGCGGGTCGTCCCCATGCGCTGCGCCAGCTCCGGCACGGCCGGGTCGGCGAGCGTGCACAGCACCTCGTTGTCCGCGGGCAGGCGCTTGCGGGTGACGCCGCTGGCGACCATGTTCGCGTCGCACAGGACCGGCGCCCCGGCGAGCAGCGCGGCGCGCGCCTTCGCCACCACGCCGGGGGAGTAGGCCAGGTCCTTGACGAGGTCCGTCATCCCGCAGGCGTGGATCATGCGCACCGCGACCCGGCCGACGTCCGGCGGCAGCCCGCCGAGGTCCGCCTCGGCGCGGATGGTGGCGAAGGACTGGCGGTAGATGGACGCGCCGTCCTTGTCGTAGTCGAACACTCTGTCCTCGTTCATGTCGTGGTACGTGCCGCCGCCACCGCGCCGGCGAGTCCTGCCGCCGTCACCGTCCGGGGCCCGGCGTCCTGCCTGCCGTCCTGCTTGCCGCCGTGCTGCTCACTGCTGCTGCCGCCGCTGCTGCCCCGGCCGCCGCCGTCCTGCACCGTCACCCGGTAGCCGCCCTCCGTCGCCAGCACGTCGACCCACGGGCCGCCCCCCGGATGCCCGCAGCGCCGCTCGCACCCGGACCAGTACACCGGGAGCAGCGGGAGCACCGGGCCCACCGGGAGCGCCGCCGCACCGGAAGGCTGCCCGCCCGCGAGGCAGGCCGCCGCGTCCGCCCGCACGTCCGCGAGGGACTTGGCGCATCCGGGACGCCCGGCGCACGCGCCCGCGCGGTGCCAGGCGGACTCCGCGGAGGTCACGAACCCGGCGTGCGCGAGGTCCGCCAGGAGCCCCGCTGCCTTCGCCGCCGGGAAGCCGGGGACCACGAGACCACGCCAGGGCGTCACCCGGATCGTCCCGTCCCCCTGCTCGCCGGCCATGCGGGTGACGAGCCGCCACTGAGCGGCGGTCAGCCGCCCCAGCGGTGCCGTCACCGACAGCGCGCAGACCCCGTCGGGGCCCGTCACCAGGCCGGGACCGGTGGGCTCGCCGAGGGGGATCCGGAGGGAGGGGAGCGGCGTGCAGGTGATGCCTGCCGTGGTGAGCCGGTCCGCCAGCCGGGCCGCGGACGGCCGCTGTTCGGGAGGCAGCTCCCGCACGCGCCACGCCGTGCTGCCGCAGGCCTCCCGCACCGCCAGGAACTCGGCCGCAGCCAGCACGGCCGCACGCGGGGCGTCCGCGGCGGAGATGCGGACGCCCGGTCCTTCGGTGCCGAAGCACAGGGCGGCCCGCCCGGAACCGCTTGCGATCAATGTCACATCGGGCCGCAGCGCCGCGATGTCGCCCCGCCCGTCGTCCAGCCCGAAGAGGAACCTGCCGGAGAGGCCGGCCAGATTCGCGGAAACACCCGGAACGGCCTCGGAAATGTCCTCGGCGCAGAGCAGTCCGTCCAGTTCACGGGCCCAGGCCTGGACGTCGGCCGGGGCGGCACCGAGGCCCGCCGGAGCCCCGTCCGGCCCGGAAACGGAATCCGCCTCGGCCAGGGGGTCCGGCCCGGAAGCGGGACCCGGGGGCCGGCCGTCCAGGCCGCACAGCGGCGAGGCCGCCACGTTACGGATCCGGTCGTGCCGCTCCGACGGCAGCAGTCCGCCCGCCCGCAGCCGCCCGGCGAGCCGCCCGCCGCAGCCCGCGGGAAGGCCGCGCAGCTGGACGTTGCCGCGCGAGGTGAGGTCGAGGTGCCCGTCGCCCAGCTCCTCCGCGAGCGCGCCCAGCAGCTCTGCCTGACGGGCCGTCAACAGGCCGCCGGGCAGCCGGATCCGGGCCAGTGCACCGTCGTCCGCGGCGTGCAGGCGCAGCGCGCCGGGGCAGGCGTCGCCCCGCTCGCGGACGGGCCCCGCGGAGGGCGCGCCGGCGCCGGACGCGGCCCGGTCCGGAGGAGGTGCGGGGGTGGTGGACATGGCGGCGAGCATACCGACGCCCCTGCCCGGCGCACGGCCCCGTACCGCACGCCCCGCACACTCCCGTACCGCCGTCTGCCTGGGCTTTACTATGCTCCACGGTGGAACAGTGCCCGCTCCGCGAGCACCGCTCCGCCAAACGCCAGCGACGGCGACAGGGGAGGAAGCCGGTGAGACTCCGGCACGGTCCCGCCACTGTGAGCCCGGCCCTCCCGCCGGGCGAGTCAGGAACTCCCGCCGTCCTCCGACCGCCCGGGGCGCGGACCCCGAGGAAGGCTTGCCGCCGCATGCGCACATTCCGGTGCCGGGCACCCCGGGCGACCCACGATGCCCTGGGGAGCGCCGCGTGATCCTTCTCCTGTCGACGTCCGACACCGACCTGCTCAGCGCCCGCGCGGCTGCTGCTCAGGGCGGCCCGGTCCCGTACCGGCTCGCCAACCCCGCCCGGCTCGCCCTCGACGACCTCCCGGCCCTCCTGGAGGGCACCGACCTCGTCGTCGTCCGCCTCCTCGGCGGCATCCGCGCCTGGCAGGAGGGCCTGGACCTGCTGCTGGCCGGCGACCGCCCGGTCGTCGTCCTCACCGGCGAACAGGCGCCCGACGCCCAGCTGATGGAGGCCTCCACCGTCCCCGTCGGCATCGCCGCCGAGGCCCACGCCTACCTCGCCCACGGCGGCCCGGCCAACCTCGAACAGCTCGCCCGCTTCCTCTCCGACACCGTGCTCCTCACCGGCCACGGCTTCGAACCGCCCGCCGCCGCCCCCGCCTGGGGCGAGCTGGAGCGCACCCCCAAGCCCGGCGCGAGCGGCCCGCTCGTCGCCGTGCTCTACTACCGCGCCCACCACATGAGCGGCAACACCGCCTTCGTGGACGCCCTCTGCGACGCCGTCGAGGACGCCGGCGGCCGCGCCCTGCCGCTGTACGTGGCCTCGCTGCGCGCCCCCGAACCCGAGCTGATCGACGCCCTGCGCGGCGCCGACGCCGTCGTCACCACCGTCCTCGCCGCCGGCGGCACCAAGCCCGCCGAGGCCTCCGCCGGCGGCGACGACGAGTCGTGGGACGCCGGCGCCCTCGCCGCCCTGGACGTGCCGATCCTGCAGGCCCTGTGCCTGACCGGGCCGCGCAGCGCCTGGGAGGAGAACGACGAGGGCCTCTCGCCGCTCGACGCCGCCACCCAGGTCGCCGTGCCCGAGTTCGACGGCCGCATCATCACGGTGCCGTTCTCCTTCAAGGAGGTCGACGAGGACGGCCTGCCCGCCTACGTCGCCGACCCCGAGCGCGCCGCCCGCGTCGCCGGCATCGCCGTCCGTCACGCCAGGCTGCGCCACGTCCCCGCCGCCGAGAAGCGGATCGCGCTCGTCCTCTCCGCGTACCCCACCAAGCACTCCCGCATCGGCAACGCCGTCGGCCTCGACACCCCCGCCAGCGCTGTCGCCCTGCTGCGCCGCCTGCGCGACGAGGGCTACGACTTCGGTGCGGAAGCGGTCCCCGGCCTGGAGTCCGGCGACGGCGACGAGCTCATCTACGCCCTCATCGAGGCCGGCGGCCACGACCAGGACTGGCTCACCGAGGAGCAGCTCGCCCGCAACCCCGTCCGCATCCCCGCCGCCGACTACAAGCGCTGGTACGCACGGCTGCCGCAGGAGCTGCGCGAGTCCGTCGAGCAGCACTGGGGCCCGCCCCCGGGCGAGATGTTCCTCGACCGCAGCCGCAACCCCGAGGGCGACATCGTCCTCGCCGCCCTGCGCCGCGGCAACCTCCTGATCCTCATCCAGCCGCCGCGCGGCTTCGGCGAGAACCCCATCGCCATCTACCACGACCCCGACCTGCCGCCCTCGCACCACTACCTCGCCGCGTACCGCTGGATCGCCGCCTCCCGCGAGGACGGCGGCTTCGGCGCCGACGCCATGGTGCACCTCGGCAAGCACGGCAACCTGGAGTGGCTGCCCGGCAAGAACGCCGGCCTGTCCGCCGCCTGCGGCCCCGACGCCGCCCTCGGAGACCTCCCGCTCGTCTACCCCTTCCTCGTCAACGACCCCGGCGAGGGCACCCAGGCCAAGCGCCGCGCCCACGCCACGCTCGTCGACCACCTCGTGCCGCCGATGGCCCGCGCCGAGTCCTACGGCGACATCACCCGCCTCGAACAGCTCCTCGACGAGTACGCGCAGATCTCCGCGATGGACCCGGCCAAGCTGCCCGCCATCCGCGCCCAGATCTGGACGCTCATCCAGGCCGCCAGGCTCGACCACGACCTCGGCCTGGAGGACCGCCCGGACGACGACGGCTTCGACGACTTCCTGCTGCACGTCGACGGCTGGCTGTGCGAGGTCAAGGACGCCCAGATCCGCGACGGCCTGCACGTCCTCGGTGGCGCGCCCACCGGCGAGGCACGGGTGAACCTCGTGCTGTCGATCCTGCGCGCCCGCCAGATCTGGGGCGGCACGGCGGCCCTGCCGGGCCTGCGCGAGGCCCTCGGCCTGGACGAGTCGGCGGCCACCCGGACGACGGCGGACGCGGCGGAGGCCGAGGCCCGCGCCCTGGTGGAGGCCATGGAGGCCGCGGGCTGGGACCGTGCGGCCGTTGCTTCCGTGGCCGCCGGCCACGGCGAACACGTCGCCGCCATCCTGGACTTCGCCGCCCGCGAGGTCGTCCCCCGGCTGGCGGGCACCACCGCCGAACTCGGCAACGCCGTCAAGGCGCTGGCCGGCCGCTTCGTTCCCGCGGGCCCCTCCGGCTCGCCCCTCCGCGGCCTGGTCAACGTCCTGCCGACCGGCCGCAACTTCTACTCCGTCGACCCCAAGGCCGTCCCCAGCCGCCTCGCCTGGGAGACGGGCCAGGCCCTGGCCGACTCCCTGCTGGAGCGCTACCGCACCGACAACGGCGAGTGGCCGCAGTCGGTCGGCCTGTCCCTGTGGGGCACGAGCGCGATGCGCACGGCCGGCGACGACGTGGCGGAGGCCCTGGCACTGCTCGGCGTCCGCCCGGTGTGGGACGAGGCGTCGAGGCGGGTGACGGGACTCGAACCCGTCACTCCCGAGGAGCTCGGCCGCCCCCGCATCGACGTCACCCTCCGCATCAGCGGCTTCTTCCGCGACGCCTTCCCGCACGTCATCGGCCTCCTCGACGACGCGGTACGGCTCGTGGCCGCCCTGGAGGAGGGCCCGGAGGTCAATTACGTCCGCGCCCACGCCCAGGCCGACCTCGCCGCCCACGGCGACGAACGCCGCGCCACCACCCGCATCTTCGGCTCCCGGCCGGGCACCTACGGCGCGGGCCTGCTCCAGCTGATCGACAGCCGCGACTGGCGCACCGACGCCGACCTCGCCGAGGTCTACACGGTCTGGGGCGGCTACGCCTACGGCCGTGGCCTCGAAGGCCGCCCGGCGCGCGAGGAGATGGAGACGGCGTACAAGCGCATCGCGGTCGCGGCCAAGAACACGGACACCCGCGAGCACGACATCGCCGACTCCGACGACTACTTCCAGTACCACGGCGGCATGGTCGCCACGGTCAAGGCGCTCCGCGGCCGCGCCCCGGAGGCGTACATCGGCGACTCCACCCGCCCCGAGACGGTCCGCACCCGCACCCTCGTCGAGGAGACGTCCCGCGTCTTCCGCGCCCGCGTGGTCAACCCCCGCTGGATCGAGGCCATGCGCCGCCACGGCTACAAGGGCGCCTTCGAACTCGCCGCCACCGTGGACTACTTGTTCGGCTACGACGCCACGACCGGTGTCGTCGCCGACTGGATGTACGACAAGCTCGCCCAGACCTACGTCCTGGACCCGGAGAACCGCGCCTTCCTCCAGGAGGCCAACCCCTGGGCCCTGCACGGCATTTCCGAACGCCTCCTGGAGGCCGAGAGCCGCGGCATGTGGGCCAAGCCGGACGCACAGACGCTGGAAGCCCTGCGCCAGGTCTTCCTGGAGACGGAGGGGAACCTGGAGGAGGGCGCGGGCGGCGAGTAGCCCGGACACGCCTCGGACATGGCCCGGGCGTGACCCTCACCGGCCTGATCGGCGTCCCCCGTTGCGGGGGCGCCGATCGCCGTTTTGAGCCGGAGCACCGGCGGTCAGTAGGATCGTTTGGATGATCATCAGAAAACGGCTGGCAGTGGGCGCCTGTGCCCTCCTCGCCGCCCTGGCCGGGGGGATCGCGCCGGCGCACGCCGCCGACGGCCCCCCGAAGGACTCACCCAAGGTCGAGCTGGTGCTGGACGTCAGCGGCTCGATGCGCGCCCAGGACGTGGACGGCGGTACCCGTACCCGCATGGCGGCCGCGCAGCAGGCGTTCAACGAGGTCATCGACGCGGTGCCGGAAGGGGTACGGCTCGGCATCCGTACGCTCGGTGCCGACTACGGCGGTGACAACAAGGAGCTGGGCTGCCGGGACAGCAAGCAGCTCTACCCCGTGGGCCGGGTCGACCGCACCGAGGCCAAGGCCGCCGTGGCGACGCTGCGGCCCACCGGCTGGACGCCCATCGGCTACGCGCTGCGCGGTGCCGACCAGGACCTCGGCACGGACGGCGGCACCCGCCGCGTCGTCCTCATCACCGACGGCGAGGACTCCTGCGGCCAGCCGGACCCGTGCGACGTGGCGCGCGAACTCGCCGCGAAGGGCACGCACCTGACGGTCGACACCCTGGGGCTGACCCAGGACGACAAGACGCGCGAGCAGCTCAGCTGCATCGCCGAGGCCACCGGCGGCACGTACTCCACCGTGCGGCACACCAAGGAGCTGTCCGGCCGGATCAAGCAGCTCGTGCGCCGGTCCGAGACGCCGGTCGAGACCCCGAAGGCCGTCCAGGGCGCCGGCGAGTGCGCCAAGGCGCCCGAGATCGGCGCCGGTCTGTGGACCGACCGGGAGACGTTCTCCGAGCACCGCTGGTACCGGGTCAAGGTGAAGCGGGGTCAGGAACTGCGGACGTCGGTGAGCATCGGCGCGGACCGCGCGGTGGACCGTGACTACGGCGTGCTGGTGCGCGCCGTGAGCGAGGGCGGGCAGGAGCTCGTCCGCGGCGCGGAGGCGGGCAGCGGGCGCACGGACGTGATCTCGTCCGGCCTCCGCTACCCGTACGGTCAGTCCGGCGACAAGGACGAGAAGGGCAAGGAGCCGCGGACCGTGTGCCTGGAGGTCTCCAGCTCCTTCTCCGCCCCCGCGAACGTCAAGCGCGACCCCGGCCTGCCCGTCGAGCTGGCCGTCGACCTGGTGGACGCCCCGGACGACCCCTCCGACCTGGCGGCCTTCGGGCTCGGCCGGGGCTGGGTGCTGCTGGGTGTCCTGGCCCTGACCGGGCTGATCGCAGGGCTGGTGTGGGGCTGGGTCTCCCGCTGGCGCGTCTCGGTGTGGAGGGCGAACTGATGAGACTCACCCGTACGGCCCGTGCGGCCGCGGCAGGACTGCTCGCCGCCGCCGCACTGTTCACCTCGGCGGGCGCCGCCGCGGCCGCCTCCCCGTCGCCGGGCGCTTCGGCCGACGAGGACGGCGCCCCCACGGAAGCCGGAACGGGCTTCCGTACCGCCACCGCCCTCAAGCAGGGGCAGAAGGCCACGGCCGACGCCTCCACCGGCGACTACCTGTACTGGCAGTTCCCGGCGGGCGCCGGGCAGCAGCCGCAAGTGAAGGCGACCGTGAACCTGCCGGAGGCGTCCGCGCGGCACGGCGCCGCCGTCTGGCAGCTCGACGTCTACGACGGGCTGCGCCGCCACCAGGCCTGCGCCTCGGGCGAGCCGGTGCAGCGCGCCTCCGCGCAGGACGCCTCGGTGACGCTGACCTGCACGCTGCGGACCGTCCGCCCGTGGTCCGAGCGGTGGGCGAACGATCCGCTGCCCGGCGCGTACTACGTCCGCCTCACCCTCACCGACGCCCCCGACCGCGACCACGGGCTGCCCGTGAAGGCGGAGATCGAGGCGACGGCGAAGGACGCGGGCGGTGCCCGCGCCGAGGGCGGCGAGGTGGCCCCGCTGCACGCCGCGGCCGTCAAGGAGCCCGAGGACGGCTGGAACGGCAGCTGGTGGACGGACCGCTGGGCGTGGACCGTGGGCGGTGCCGTGCTCGGCGCGCTCGCGGCCATCGGCGGCTACGTGCTCACCCGCCACCCGCGGCGCCCCGCGCAGCAGTAGCGCACCGCACGCCCGGTGGGCGGGAGCTCCGGCCTCCCGCTCACCGGCGTGCGGGCCGGTCGCCCTCCACGGCGTCCGCATACAGGTCCATCAGGTCCTCCGTGAAGTACGAGCTGTACGAGATGTCCGGCGTGTCGCCCCCCGTGTGGTAGCCGCCGATCACGCCGATGACCTCGTACCCGTCCTCCCCGCGGACGAGGAACGGCCCGCCCGACGTACCGCCGACGTAGCCCGCGCAGGCGATCTCCAGGAAGTCGCCCGGGGCGTTCGGGTCGGTGCTGGTGTAGCGGTGCGTGGAGGAGGAGCAGTCCAGCGGCTTGGGGTACTTGGCGTCGCTGCTGCCCGGATAGCCGATGAGCCGCACGTCGCGGTGCGTGTAGCCCGGTCGGATCGCCAGCTCGAAGCCGCCGACGGCTTCCTCCACGCTGTCGCCGTCCGCGCGCTCGCCGAGCCGGAGGACGGTGAAGTCCCAGCGGGCGCCGCGGTCGGTTCCCAGGTCGTAGTAGTGCTGGTCGATGTAGATGTCCTCCACGGGGAAGACGCCGTGGGGCTTCAGCCCGTCGTGGTACTGGGGCACGAACGTCAGCCGCTTCTTGGGGTCCGGCGAGCGCAGGCAGTGGGCCGCGCTGACGGCAAGATCCCGGTGCGGGCTGCGGACCACCGTGCCGCCGCAGAAGCGGCCGGTGTTGTTCCCGTCGGTCCAGAAGAACGTGCCGACCTGCGGCAGTCCGTCGAACGGATGGCTGGGCGGCACGGGACCGGCGTGCGCCCGGCTCTCCGCTCCTCCAGCGCGCTGTCCGGCCGGCAGGGCCGCCACCATGCGCTCGGGCGTCCAGTAGGCGTCGGCCTCGGCCGCCGTGCGTCGCGGTGGTGCGCCGGCGGCCGCCGCACCGGTTCCGGACGCGGCGACGGCCAGCAGCCCCGACAGCAGGGCGGCGGCCAGCCCGCGCAGGGAGCGGGGTCTGTGAGGTCTGGGCATGGTCGGATACCTCCTCGTGGCGAGCGTGTCATCGTCCTACGGACGGGACCGGGGTGAACAGGCCAGGACGCGACAGGATTCACGAGGACGTGGGACACGCCGGAGAGGCTGTTCCCGGCTGACCGGAATGCTTGCAGCCACCTCGGCGTTTCCTTGCCGGGAAGCGGAACCACCCCCGCGCATCAACCCGTGGTTAAGTCCATCACCAGCTGAAATGCCCAGCGGACTAGTGCTACGGGTTCAACCCGTGACAGGATGCCTCTCGCAGTCACTTCCGGCTTAACTGGCCGTGAGGTGCCGTTGAGGAACATCGGCCGGTGAGGACGGAGCAGATGGCAGTCGGGGGCGACAGGGCGGCAGGTGACGCGGGCAGCCCGCTCGCGGCACGGCTCAACTACCTGTTCGCGAACATGCACCCGCCCGGCGCGCCGTACACCAACGCCCACGTCGCCGAGGAGATCACCAACGGCGAGGAGTACGGCGAGACCGGCCTCACCGAGCAGTATCTGTCGATGCTGCGCAACGGCCGCCGCGCCAACCCCAGCCCGGACGTGCTGCGCGCCCTGGCCAAGTTCTTCGCCGTGCCCGTGGGTTACCTGATGGGTGACCTCTCGGCCTCCCAGGCCGAGCGCGTGGAGGAGGAAGTGCGCTTCCTCGTCGCCATGCGGGACCAGCGGGTGCGGGCCATCGCCCTGCGCTCGGTCGGGCTGCCCCCCGAGGTGCAGGACAGCCTGACCACGATCATCAGCCAGTTCCGGCAGCAGATGAACCTTCCGTCCGACCCGCCCGACGCGGGTGGTGAGGAGCGCCCGTGACCGTCACGGCGGATGACCGGCTCTTCACTTACTGGCGGCGTACCGAGGACGAGGACGGTGCAGGCATGCGAGTGGGGCGCATACGGCGCCGGTGCAAGCAGCTCATCCAGGAGCTCGCGCTGCCCGCGTCGACCGACCTGCAGGGCCTGTGCGACATCGTCGCGCGCCGTGTCGGCCGGCCGATCCGCCTGGTCCCCATGAGCCTCGACGGCGTCGTCTCCGGCATGACCGCCACCACCGACGACGCCTACTGGGTCATCTACGAGCAGAAGACGTCCCCCTGGCACCAGGTCCACATCGTGCTCCACGAGATCGGCCACCTGCTGCTCGGCCACGACCAGGACCCGGCCGTCACCGAGGACGCCCTCAAGGTGTGGACCCCCTCGGTCGACGTGGCCACCGCCATGCGCCGCATGGGCCTCACCATGGGTCTCGCCCGTCACCACTGCTACGACAACCTCACCGAGCGCGAGACCGAGATCCTCGGCACCCTCCTCATGGAGAAGGTCGTGCCCCCGCCGCCCGGCCAGGACGCCCGCCTGGAGGGTGCGGCCGCCGAGCTGGCCGCCTCCCTCGGGCCCGCCCTGCAGCACGTCCGCCGCCGGATCAGGGAGCACGGCGAGGGCACTGAAAGCAGCCTGAACGGCGAGAGCGGCGATATCGGCGGAGGCGACGTTGTTTGACGCCCTCTACCTCACCTTCAGCGCGATCACCTGGGCCATCGTCGGATACAAGGCCCGCGCGTGGTTCCGCGACCGCGGCAACGTCGACCTGGGTCTCACCGCGCTGATGACCTCCGGCGTGCCCGTCGTCTTCCTGTTCTCGGCGCCCAGCGTCTACCGCGCCTTCGACCGGCTGACCGGCGTCGCCAACCTGGCCATGGTCTTCCTCTACTCGGCCGTGGTCCTGTTCGCCACCGGCGCCACGATCCTGCTGCTGCGCTGGACCAGCCACGGCGACGCGGCGGCCCGCGCCCGGGCCGCCGTGCGCTCCCGCCTCGCCGTCGCCGTCGTGACCGCCGCCTGGGCCGCGGCCGTCGTCTGCTTCGCCGTCGGCCGGCCCGACGCCGTCGAGCACCCCCGCGACTTCAGCACCGCCTACGCCGACGCCCCCGGCGTCGTCGCCTTCCTGGTGCTGTATCTGGCCATCTTCGGCACGAGCCTCGCCGGGCTCGGCGCCCTCTGCCCGCGCTACGCCGCCCAGCTCGGCCCGTCCTGGCTCGCCAAGGGCCTGCGGACCCTGGCCGCGGGCTGCTGGCTCGGCCTGTTCTACTGCGTGTGCAAGCTCGCCGGCTTCGCCCTGACCTGGGCCGGCCACGACGTCTACTGGCTGTCCAACGGCGTCGCCCCGCTGAGCGCCTCGGTGGCCGCCCTGCTGGTCCTGCTCGGCTTCTCGCTGCCCGCCGCGGGACCCCGCGTCGCCGCGTGGCGCAGGCTCCGCCGGCTCCAGCCGCTCTGGCAGGCCGTCACCGAGCACGCCCCCGAGGTCACCCTCACCGGGCACGGTCTGACGGGCCGCTGGCCCTTCGCCGACCTGGAGTGGCGGGCCAACCGGCAGATGGCGGAGATCCGTGACATCCAGCGCGGCATCCGCCGCCACGTCGAGCCCGCCGCCCTGGACATCGCCCGCAGCAAGGCGGCCGGCGCCTCGTTCGACGAGCGCCGCCTCGCCGCGGTCGTGGAGGCCGCGGCCCTCCGCCGCGGCCTGCAGAACCAGATCACCGGGCACGTGCCCGTCCCGCACGCCGACAGCGTCGTCATCACCGTCAGCGCCGATCCGGCGGAAGAACACGAGCACCTGGCGCTCGTCGCGGACGTCTACCACGACCCGGTGGTGGAGGCCGTCCTCGGCGAACTACGGGAAATCAGCGCGGCACGCCGTCCCTGACGGCGTGCGGCCCATGGACGAGGCGGCCCTGGACGGGGGTCAAGGCCGCCTGCGCCACAGGCCGGCGCCGGGTCCGTCACCACGACGGACCCGGCGCGGCCCGTGTCGTCCCGGCGGCCGGCGCAACATCCCGGAAGACCCGAGACCCGAGACCCGAGACCCGAGACCCGAGACCCGAGAGCCAACGGACAGGCCTAGAGTCGGATCCCATGCAGAACACCGCCCCGCCCGGCGCCCTCGCGCCCGCCGACGTCACCGCGCTCACCACCGACCCGTACGGCACCTACGCCCGGTTGCGCGAGGCCGGCCCGGTCCACCGCTTCACCGGCCCCGACGGGCGGCCGGCCTGGCTGGTGACCCGTTACGAGGACGTGCGCCGGGCCCTCGCCGATCCGCGGCTCTCGCTGGACAAGCGCAATGCCGCTCCGGGCAACTACGCCGGCTTCTCGCTGCCTCCGGCCCTCGACAAGAACCTGCTCAACATGGATCCCCCGGACCACACCCGGATCCGCCGGCTCGTCGTCAAGGCCTTCACCCCCGGCCGCGTGGACAAGCTCCGCGCGCCCGTCCGCCGGATCGCCGGCGAACTCCTCGACGCGGTCGAGGCCGAGGGCCGTACGGACCTGCTCGCGTCCTACGCGGGGCCGCTGCCCATCATCGTCATCTGCGACCTGCTCGGTGTGCCGCAGGACCAGCGGACGGACTTCCGGGCCTGGACGGACGCGCTCATCACCCCGGACCCGTCCCGGCCGCACCTGATGAAGGAAGCCATCGGCAACATGATGCGCTTCCTCACCGGCCTCGTCGCGAGCAAGCGCGCCGCCCCCGGCGACGACCTGCTCTCCGACCTGATCGCCGTCCGCGACAGCGGCGACGGCGACGGCGCCGACCGGCTCTCCGAGGACGAGCTCACCTCGCTCGCCTTCCTCATCCTCTTCGCGGGCTACGAGAACACCGTCCACCTGATCGCCAACGCCGTCCTGGCGCTGCTGGACCACCCCGCCTTGACGGACTTCTTGCGCACGAATCCGGCCGGACTCGGAGCGGCCGTGGAGGAGTTCATGCGCTGGGACGGGCCCGCGCCGCTCGCGATCCGGAGGTTTCCGCTGGAGAACGTGGAGATCGGCGGCGTGACCGTACCGGCCGGGGAAACCGTCCTGCTGTCCCTCGCCGCGGCCAATCGTGACCCTCATCACTTTTCCGAGCCGGACCGGCTGGATCCGCACCGTGATCGTTCCGGCCATCTTGCGCTGGGTCACGGGATCCATCACTGCCTCGGCGCGCCGCTGGCCAGGATGGAGACGGAAACGGCGCTGGCAGCGCTGCTGGAGCGGTTCCCGGGGCTCGCGCTCGACGTGGCGCGGGAGGAACTGGCGTGGCGCCCTTCGGTGCGAGCACGTGGCCTGATTTCGCTCCCTGTTCGCTGGTAGTCAGCAAAGCCGAACAGGTTTTTGGTGCATAACCCATCCTTGATGAGGTAGAACTGTCCTCGAGCCCGCCCGGTGTGCATCCCCCGTCGCACCGGGCGGGCCTTCGACTCCCCGAGGGCCGGGCCCGGGCGCATCAGCCCGCGGCGGCAGGGAACTTCAGCAGGGCCACCGCGGCCAGCATCTGTATGCTCACCGCCGCCACGGCCTTGTGCGTGGGCAGGTGGTGCTGACCGCGGATCAGCAGGGTGGCGAAGGCGTAGCCGAAGGCCGAGGTGATCCAGGCCGCCGCCCGTACGGGGAAGGAGTCCCCGGGCAGGCACGCGTCGAGCGCGAGCCGCGGCAGGTCCGTCGCCCAGAACAGCACGACGAACAGCGTGACCGTCGGGCCGAACTTGCCGTTGCCGCCGAGCCGGCGCGCGATCGCCTGGGTGACGATGCCCAGCAGCAGGCTGGCGAGGAGGAGCACCACGTCGGCTATCGCCATGGCCTCCAGGGCCAGCG
The DNA here is from genome assembly GCF_042958085.1 of Streptomyces sp. NPDC008001. NCBI lineage: Bacteria > Bacillati > Actinomycetota > Actinomycetes > Kitasatosporales > Streptomycetaceae > Streptomyces > Streptomyces sp. NPDC008001. Next base: position 314,164 of record NZ_JBIBIZ010000007.1, read on the forward strand.
CGGGGCCCACCCGCCACCCCTCCCAGAAGGAGTCCCGGCCCATCGTCCCCAGTGCCCCGCAGAGCACGCAGAGGAACGCCGCCGCCCCCCACACGCTCCGGTCCCGCGCCTCGTCCAGGATCTCGACCGGGCGGAACCACAACCCGAAGAAGAGGCGGTGCCAGTACAGCCTGCGCCGGCGGGCGGCAGGGGTGCGCGGGGCGGGAGGTGAGTGCGGGGAGGCAGAAACAGGCATGAATGCAAGTATCACCGCTCGGCGGGGACTCCTGTGCCGGGGTCCGCGTCGGGGTCCGCGTCCGGGTTCCCGCCGCCACCGGTGCGCCCCTCGGCGTCGGGGCGGGGATCGGGCACGGAGCGCACCACCGCCTCCGGATCCGCCTCCGGTTCCGGATCCACGGCCGGATCCGTGTCCGGGTCCGCGCCGTGCAGGTACTCCTCGCTGATCTCCCGCGGTCCGAACGGCCACACCTTTTCGTAGCGCGCCCAGAGCACGAAGGCCACGCAGCCCGCCCCGACCCAGGCCAGGGACCATTCGATGGGGTGCCGGCCGGGTGAATTGCGGTCCGCGTAGCCGTAGATGACGAGCCAGCCCACCAGCGCCACCAGGCTCGGCAGCGGGTAGAGCCACATCCGGTACGGGCGCCGCAGCGCGGGCTGGCGCCGCCGCAGCACCGTGACGGCCGCGATCTGCCCCAGTGCCTGGACGAGCACCACGACCGTCAGCAGCAGCTGGATCAGCGTCGCCAGATCCGTGTGACGCCCTATCAGGAAGCCCACGCAGCCGATCCCGCCCATGGACAGCAGGCCCAGCACGGGGAAGCGGTGGCGTGCGTGCAGGATGCCGAAGGGCCGGAAGAAGACCTTCTCCCGGGCCGCGTTGTACGGGATCCGGGAGGCTCCGAGCAGACCCGTGAAGACCGAGGCGACGGCCGTGACGAGGATGAGCACGGTCACGGCGTCCGCCGCCCCCTTGCCCCAGGTCGTCTCCATCACGGCCGAGGCGATGGAGGAGGACGCGGGGTTGTCCGGGTCGAGCATGTCCTTCCAGTCGACCACGCCCAGGGTGCCGATCTGCAGCAGCAGATAGATGGCCATGATGCCGAGGATGGAGTAGATGATGGAACGGGGGATGTTGCGCCCGGGGTTCTTGATCTCGGCGCCCATGTACGCGGTGGTGTTGTAGCCGCCGTAGTCGTAGATGCCGATGGTCAGGCCCGCGGCGAACCCGATCCAGAAGTGACTCGAAGTCAGCTCGAAGGCGTCCGACGGGTAGGTGAAGGCCAGATCCGCGCTGAAGTGGGTGTAGGCGGCGACGATGACGAGGACGACGGAGAGGATCATCACGCACCAGAGCACGGTGGTGATCCGGGCCATGTTCTCCACCCGGCCCCACAGCAGCACGACGACGAGGGCGATCAGCACCAGGCCGGTGAGGTCGCCCTGGGTCTGCGTCATGCCCGGCCAGAGGTACGTCAGGTACTGCACGAAGCCGATGACGCCCGTCGACAGGGCCAGCGGGAAGTAGAGCATCATCGTCCAGACGAACAGGAACGGCATCAGCTTCCCGGTCCGGTACTGGAAGGCCTGGCGCAGGTACACGTAGCTGCCGCCCGCCCCCGGCAGCGAGGCGCCGAGCTCCGCCCAGATCAGCCCGTCGGCCAGGGCCAGCACGGCGCCCGCGACGAAGCCGATGACGGCGTGCGGGCCGCCGAAGGCCGCGACCATCAGGGGGATGGTGACGAAGGGGCCTATGCCGCACATCTGGCTCATGTTGATGGCGGTGGCCTGGAACAGCCCGATACGGCGTACGAAGCCGACCCGGTCGTCCGGCTGTCTTCCGGTGTCTGCCCTGCCTGCCGTGTCTGCCATGGCGGTCAGCCCCTTCTCGTGCCGGATGGGGTCCGGCTGACCTGATTATGCGTTCAGTGCACTGGTAGCACCGGCGTGTCGGCTCCGTCCACCGTTCCGACACGCCGGTGACGGGGGCCGGACCGGCGGAGTAGGTTCCGCCCGTGACGGAAGTGGCACGAGGTGCCAGAAGCAAGGGGAGGGGCTGGGGATGCAGGCAGGACGAGTGGCGGTCGTGGGCGGGTCCATCGCGGGGTGCGCGGCTGCGCTCGCCGCGGCGCGCGCGGGCGCCCGCGAGGTGGTGGTGTACGAGCGGGCGGCCGCGGGGCTGGAGGACCGGGGCGTCGGCCTGGCCGTCCACGAACGGCGGCACGCCGAGCTGGTGGCGGCCGGGCACCTCGACCCGGCCGTCCCCTGGGTGCGGCTGGCCTCGCGCCCCTGGATCGTCCGGGAGGGCGCGGACAGGGCCGGACGGAGGATCGGGACGCTGCCGTTCGGGTTCCGTTCGTACAACTGGGGGTCGCTCTGGCAGGGGTTGCGGGCGCGGATACCCTCCTCCGTCGCCTACGAGCGCGGGACGGCGGTCGAAGAGGTGCTGCCCGGGCCGGACGGGGCCGTGCTGCGCTTCGCCGGCGGCCGCGAGGAGCGGTTCGACCTCGTGGTCGGCGCCGACGGGTACCGCTCCGTCGTCCGGGCCGCAACCCGGGACGCGACGGTGCCCGGTTACGCCGGATACCTGGCGTGGCGCGGCGTGCTCCCGGAGGAGGAACTGCCCGGCCCGCCCGGCGCGTGGGCGCGCGACGAGGCGGCCACCGTCGCCTTCCCCGGCGGCCACATGATCGTCTACCGCATCCCGGGGCCGGGCGGCACCGGCACCGGCGCCAACTGGGTCTTCTACGCCGTGCCCGCCGACCCGGCCCACGGCCTGTCCCTGAAGGACGCGGCCGGCCTGCCGCCGGGCGAGGTGCCCGACGCGCTGACGGACCAGCACCGGGCCGTCGTCGACGCGCACTTCCCGCCGTACTGGCAGGAGGTCGTCCGGCGCACGCCCAAGGACGCCACCTACGTCCAGCCCGTCTACGACCTGTGCGTGCCGCACTACGGGGAAGGCCGGCTCGTGCTCGTCGGCGACGCGGCCGCCGTCGCCCGGCCGCACTCCGGGAGCGGGGCGGTCAAGGCGCTGCAGGACGCCGCGGTGCTGGAGCGCTGCCTGGCCTCCGCCGGGAGCTGGGCGGAGGCCGTGGCGGCCTACGACGCCGCGCGGTCGCCCGCCGGCCGCGCGGTGGTGGACCTCGGCCGCCGGCTCGGCCGGGCGCAGGTGCGGGCCACGCCCGTGTGGGCGGGCATGGACCAGGCCGCCCTGGAGGCCTGGTGGCAGGAGGCGTCCGAGGGCGAGGGCAGCTTCGGCGGCCGCGCGCTGGACGGCCCGCGGGAGGCCTGACCCCGGCCCGGCCGGGACGGCGCACCGTTCCCCAGGTCGTGCTCCCCCACCCCGCCCCCGGCAGCTGCAAACTCCTCGCAGCTGCGGAACCTTCGCGTCAAGGCCCCCCGAGCGTTACAGTGACCCGGCCGTGGTGTTCGGGAAGACCGGTGAAGGACCGTCGAGGTCCCAGTCCGGAGCGGCCCTCGCCACTGTGATCGGGGAGTGACCGTCCCGTTCCGCGCGCCGCCCCACGGCGCGCGGAGCCACTGGCCGCAGCCGGCTGCCGGGAAGGCGGGGACGGGCGCGAACGGACCCGTAAGCCAGGAGACCGGCCACGGCATCTCGCAAATGGTCCACGAGGTGCTGGAGCGTTCAACCCAAGATGTCCCGACCCACCGATTCTCCCGGCGGCCCCGCGGCCGCCTTCCACTGGCGCCGCCAGGACACCGTGCGGACCGCCGGCCTGCTGGCCGTCGTCGCCGCCCTGCACGTCGTCGCGTTCGGCGTGCTCTACCTGCTCGTCGCCCCCGGCCACTACACCGTCGGCTCCCAGGTCTACGGCGCCGGCCTCGGCGTCACCGCCTACACCCTCGGCATGCGGCACGCCTTCGACGCCGACCACATCGCCGCCATCGACAACACCACCCGCAAGCTGATGGCCGACGGCAAGCGCCCGGTGTCGGTCGGCTTCTGGTTCGCGCTCGGCCACTCCGGCGTCGTGGTCCTCCTGACGCTGCTGGTGGCGGGCGGCACCCGGCTCGCCGGGAAGCTGATGGACGAGGGGTCCACCACCCACCGGACGCTCGGCCTGGTCGGCACCACGGTCTCCGGCGGCTTCCTCTACCTCATCGCCGCGCTCAACCTCGTCGCCCTCGCCGGCATCATGCGCGTCTTCCGCGCGATGCGCGAGGGCCGCTACGACGAGGCCGAGCTGGAGCAGCACCTGGACTCGCGGGGCTTCATGAACCGCATCCTCGGCCGCTTCACCCGCTCCATCACCCGCCCCGGGCAGATGTTCCCGCTCGGCTTCCTCTTCGGCCTCGGCTTCGACACGGCCACCGAGGTCACGCTGATGGTGATGGCGGGGAGCGGCGCCGCCGCCGGCCTGCCCTGGTACGCGATCATGTGCCTGCCGCTGCTGTTCGCCGCCGGGATGAGCCTCTTCGACACCCTGGACGGCACGTTCATGAACTTCGCCTACCAGTGGGCGTTCTCCAACCCCGTCCGCAAGGTCTACTACAACCTCACCATCACGGGCCTGTCCATCGCCGTCGCCTTCTTCATCGGCACCGTCGAACTCGTCGGCGTCCTGCACGAGAAGCTCGGCATGGAGGACGCGGTGACCGGCTGGATCTCCGGCCTGAACCTCGACAACGCCGGCTTCGTCATCGTCGGCCTGTTCGTGGTGGTGTGGGCGGCGGCCCTCGGCTACTGGCGCTTCGGGAAGGTGGAGCAGCGCTGGGCCGCCCGCACGGCGGCCACGGCCGAGAGCTGACCCCGGGTCAGGCTGCGTGCGCGGCGGCCTCCTCCGCCGCCTCCCGCGCCGCCGGCACGAGCTGCGCCTGCCCGGCGAGGATCACCAGGGTGCCGGCGGCGAGTCCCGCGACGCCGCACGACGCGGCCCACGCGGGCCCCGCCTCCTCCAGCACCGTGCCGGTGACGGCCGACCCCAGCGCCACGCCCGCGGTCATGAGCGTCACCAGCCAGGCGAACGCCTCGGTGACCGTGCCGGCCGGGGCGAGGTCGCCCACCAGCACGAACACGACGGTGAGGACGGGCGCGAGGAACAGCCCGGTGAAGAGCATCAGACCGGCCATGTACGGCGGGGCGGGCAGCAGGCACAACAGCCCGTACCCGGCCGTCAGACCGAGCATCATCAGCAGCGTCCGGCGCGGCGGCGCCACCCGCCAGTGCCGCACGGCCCCGTAGCCCAGTCCTCCGGCGAGCGCGCCGAGGGCGTTGAGCGCGAGCAGCGCCGGGGCGCCGCCGGGCATCCGGTGCTCCTCCGCGTAGGAGACGACGAGGACGTTGAGCGTGCCGATGGCGACGCCCGCGCCCGTGAGCCCCGTGAGCAGCACGACCAGGCCGCGGCTGCGCAGCGGCCCGAGCCGGCCGGCGGCACGGGCGGGCGCCTGCCAGACCCGCGCGGGCGGGGCGGTGGCGACCACGAGCACCCCGGCGACGCCCAGGAGCGCGCCGGCCCACAGCGCCGCCGAGGGCGAGGCGACCGCCACGCCGCCCGCGACCACCAGCGGCCCGCCGACGAAGACCAGCTCCTGGGAGGCGGAGTCCAGGGCGTACGCCGACTCCAGCTTCCCCGGCGCGACGAGGTCCGGCCACAGGGCCCGCAGGCACGGCTCCAGCGGGGGCGTCGCCGCACCCGCGAGGACGACGCCCGTCAGGACGGCCGCGGTGCTGCCGGGCGCGACGGCGACGACGGCGAAGCCCACGGCCGCCACGAGCGCCGTCGGCAGCAGGACACGCGGCTGTCCCACCCGGTCCACGAGCCGGCCCAGCAGCGGCCCGCCGGCGGCGGAGGCGATGGCGAACGCCCCGACGGCCACGCCGACGAAGCCGTACGACGCGCCCGCCTGACGGAGCGCCAGCGGGACCGCCACGGACGCCATCGCGCTCGGCAGCCGCCCGACGAGCGTGCCCAGGAGGAGCCGGACCACGTGGGGGCCGCGCAGCAGGTCCGCGTAGCTCATGACGCGGCCCCGCCGTCCGCCGCTTCCCCCGGCCGCGAGGCCCTGTCCGGTGAGGCCGGTGCATCCGGTGTGCCCGGTGATGACGTGCTCGTGGGTGAGATCACAAGACGCATGGTTATACGTAACACTGACGCCGTCAAGGGATTTCCGGCAGGCCCGGAGCGAGGCTCCCCGGGCCGGAGCCGAGCCCCCCGGTTACGGGAAGGGGCGGGCGGGGGAAATAGAATCGCCCTCTTCAGTCGCACCCGTTCCGACCCCCATCGCCGCACGCACCCCGACGCCCCGGAGCCCCCATGCACGACCCCTACGTCCGGGTGCGCGGTGCCCGCGAGCACAACCTCCGGGCCGTCGACGTCGACATCCCCCGCGACGCCCTCGTCGTCTTCGCCGGCGTCTCCGGCTCCGGCAAGAGCAGCCTCGCCTTCGGCACCGTCTACGCCGAGGCCCAGCGCCGCTACTTCGAATCCGTCGCCCCGTACGCGCGCCGGCTGATCCACCAGGTCGGCGCGCCCAAGGTCGAGGAGATCACCGGGCTGCCCCCGGCCGTCGCCCTGGAGCAGCGCCGCTCCGCCCCCACCTCGCGCTCCTCCGTCGGCACGGTCACCACGCTGTCGAACTCCCTGCGCATGCTGTTCTCCCGCGCCGGCGACTACCCCGAAGGAGCCGGACGCCTCGATTCCGACGCGTTCTCGCCCAACACCGCCGCCGGCGCCTGCCCGGAGTGCCACGGCCTCGGCCGCGTGCACCGGGTCACCGAGGAGTCCCTCGTCCCCGACCCCTCCCTGTCGATCCGCGAGGGCGCGATCGCCGCCTGGCCCGGCGCCTGGCAGGGCAAGAACCTGCGGGACATCCTCGGCGCCCTCGGCCACGACGTCGACCGGCCCTGGCGCGAGCTCCCGCAGGAGGACCGCGACTGGATCCTCTTCACCGACGAGCAGCCGGTCGTCACCGTCCACCCCGTCCGCGACGCCGACCGCATCCAACGCCCCTACCAGGGCACCTACATGAGCGCCCGCCGCTACGTCCTGCACACCGCCGCCGACTCCAAGAGCGCCGCGCTGCGCGCCCGCGCCGAGCAGCACCTGGTCAGCGCCGCCTGCCCGGCCTGCCACGGCCGGCGGCTGCGCCCCGAGGCGCTCGCCGTGACCTTCGCCGGGCAGGACATCGCCGCCCTGGCCGCCCTGCCGCTGTCCGCGCTCGCGGACACGCTCCGGCCCGCCTGCGCGGGCGACGGCGCCGCGGCGACCCTCGCCCGTGACCTCGTCGCCCGCATCGAGGTCCTCACCGAACTGGGCCTCGGATACCTCGCCACCGACCGGCCCGTCCCGACCCTGTCCGCGGGCGAGCTCCAGCGGCTGCGGCTCGCGACGCAGCTGCGCTCGGGCCTCTTCGGCGTCGTCTACGTCCTCGACGAGCCCTCCGCGGGCCTGCACCCCGCCGACAGTGCCGCGCTCCTGACCGTCCTCGACCGGCTCAAGGCCGCGGGCAACTCCCTCTTCCTGGTCGAGCACCACATGGACGTGGTGCGCCGCGCCGACTGGATCGTCGAGGTCGGCCCGGGAGCCGGGGAGCACGGCGGGCAGGTCCTCTACAGCGGGCCGGTCGCGGGCCTCGCGGACGTCGGGGAATCCGCGACCCGCCGCTTCGTCTTCGCCGAGGAGGCCCCGGCGCCCCGCACGCCCCGCGAGCCCACCGGTGCCGTGCGCCTGCGCGGCGTCACCCGGCACAACCTGCGCGGCCTCGACGCCGAGTTCCCGCTCGGCGTGTTCACCGCCGTCACCGGCGTCTCCGGCTCCGGCAAGTCCACGCTCGTCGGCCAGGCCCTCGCCGGCACCGTCGCGGCCCGCCTGGAGGGACGCGACGGGGACTTCGCGGCCGAGGGCCTGGCCGCCGTCGACCGGCTGGTGCGCGTCGACCAGAAGCCGATCGGCCGCACGCCGCGCTCCAACCTCGCCACGTACACCGGCCTCTTCGACGCCGTGCGCAAGGTCTTCGCCGCGACGGACGGCGCCCGCGAACGCGGATACAGCGCCGGCCGGTTCTCCTTCAACGTCCCCGCCGGCCGCTGCGAGGCCTGCCAGGGCGAGGGCTTCGTGGCCGTCGAACTGCTCTTCCTGCCCGGCTCGTACGCCCCGTGCGAGGCGTGCGGAGGCGCGCGCTACAACCCCGAGACCCTGGAGATCACCTACCGGGGCGCGAACATCGCCGAAGTCCTCGGCATGACCGTCGACGCCGCCGCGGACTTCCTCGCCGACGTGCCCGCCGCGCGCCGCGGCCTGCGCACCCTGCAGGACGTCGGCCTCGGCTACCTGCGCCTGGGCCAGCCCGCCACGGAGCTCTCCGGCGGCGAGGCGCAGCGCATCAAGCTCGCCACCGAGCTCCAGCGCACCCACCGCGGCCACACCCTCTACGTCCTGGACGAGCCCACCACCGGGCTGCACCCGGCCGACACCGAACTGCTCATGCGCCAGCTGCACGGCCTGGTCGACGCCGGCAACACGGTCGTCGTCGTGGAGCACGACATGGCGGTCGCCGCGGGCGCGGACCACGTGCTGGACCTCGGGCCCGGCGGCGGCGACGCGGGAGGCCGCGTGGTGGCGGCGGGGACACCGGAGGAAGTGGCGCGCGCGGCAGGGAGTGTGACGGCACGCTACCTCGCGGAGGCGCTGGCCGGGGGTGGGGCCGGGGTCGGGGGCTGAGCTCGGCGCCGCGTGCGGGTCCCGGCCGCGGCGAACGCCTCCGGCCGCACGGCGCCGCCGGCGGAGGCCCGGTCCCGGCGCCGCCGCCGGTGCGTCGACGCACCCTGGACGCACCGCCCCCTTCCCCCGTTACGCTCGTCGCATGACCCACGCCCTGGTCATCGGCGGCGGCATCGCCGGTCCCGTCACCGCGATGGCGCTGCGGCACGCCGGCCTCGACGCGACCGTCCACGAGGCGCATCCGACCGGTGCGGACCATCTCGGGGCGTTCCTCGTCCTGTTCGCCAACGGCCTGGCGGCGCTGCGCGCCGTCGGCGCCGACGAGCCCGTCCTCGCGTGCTCCTTCCCCGCGGACACCGTGGAGTTCCTCGGCCCCGGCGGCGCCCGGCTCGGCGCCCGCCCCCTCACCGGCGCGGGCGACAACGGCCTGAGTCCCCGTACGCTGCAGCGGTCCGCCCTCTACCGGGCGCTGCGCGACGAGGCCGTCCGGCGGGGCGTCCGCGTCGTCTACGGCAAGCGCCTCGTGGACGCCACGACCGGCCCGGACGGCGTCGTGGCGCACTTCGCGGACGGCACCCGCGCCGAGGGGGACGTCCTGATCGGCGCCGACGGCATCCACTCCCGCACCCGCACCCTCCTCGACCCCGCCGCACCCCCGCCCCGCCACACCGGCCAGCTCACGGTCTGCGGCCGCACCAGCGGCGCCGGTCACGCCGTCCCGGAGCGCACGTACCGGATGGTCTACGGGCAGCGCGCCTTCTTCGGCTGCACGGCGGCCCCCGACGGCACCGCGTACTGGTTCGCCAACATCCCCGCGCCCGAGCAGCCCCGCCCGGCGCTCGCCGCGATCAGCCCCGCCGGCTGGCGCGAGCGCGTCCTCGCGGCCTTCGCCGGCGACCGCACGCCCGTGACCGGCCTCGTGGCCGCGACCGGCGACGCGGTCGTCGGCGTGAACGCCTACGACATTCCCACCCTTCCCGTCTGGCACAGCGACCGCACGGTCCTCGTGGGCGACGCCGTCCACGCCACCGCGCCCAACGCCGCCCAGGGGGCCTCGATGGCCATCGAGGACGGCGTCGTCCTCGCCCGCTGCCTGCGCGACCTGCCCCGGCCGGAGGATGCCTTCGCCGCGTACGAACGCCTGCGGCGCGAGCGCGTGGAGCGGGTGGTGGAGCTCAGCGCCGCGATGGCGGGGCGCATCGCCACCCCACCCGAGCAGTCCCGGACGGCCGCGAGCTCCGGCGGGGCGGACGACTGGCTGACGTCCTACCGCGTCGACTGGGACGCACCCGCCGGCTGACCGGGCCGGTCGAGGCGGGTCCGGCACCGCCGGATTGCGCCGTCAAGGCTGATCACTGCTGCGGCGGAAGAATTGCACTGCGCGCGGGCCACGTCCATCCCACCGGCTGACCGCGCCCCGGTACGCCGTCGCCGGGCGGCCGAGGCGAGCCCGGCACCGCCGGATTGCGCCGTCAAGGCTGATCGCCGCCGCGGCGGGAGAGTGGTGCCCTCCCCGGCCCGCCGGGGCCGGGGAGGGCGCTTCTGCCGTGCCGGCCCTGCCCTCCGGCTCGCTGCGGCGGTCCGGCCGCTCGTGGCGCGGCACCCCCTCGTGCCACGCGTCCCGCTTGCCGTGCTCCCGCACTGCGGCAGACTGGAGCCATGCCCGAGCTGCCGGAGGTCGAGGCCCTCGCCGGGTTCCTCGACGAGCACCTCACCGGCCGTACGGTCGAGCGCGTGCTGCCCGTGGCCGTGAGCGTCCTCAAGACCTACGACCCGCCGCTCACCGCCCTGGAGGGCCGGGAGGTCACCGGCGTGCGCCGGTACGGCAAGTTCCTCGCCCTCGCCACCGGCGACGGCCCGCAGCTCGTCTTCCACCTGGCCCGCGCCGGCTGGCTGCGCTGGCAGGAGACCCTGCCCGGCGCGCCGCCCCGCCCCGGCAAGGGCCCGCTCGCGCTGCGCGTCCGGCTCGCCGGGGGCGGCGGCTTCGACCTCACCGAGGCGGGCACGCAGAAGCGGCTCGCCGCCTACTGCGTGCGCGACGTCTCCGAGGTGCCCGGCATCGCCCGGCTCGGCCCCGACCCCCTCGCCCCGGACTTCACCCTCGGCGCCTTCGCCGCCCTGCTGCGCGACGAGCGGCGGCAGCTCAAGGGCGTCCTGCGCGACCAGAGCGTCGTCGCCGGCATCGGCAACGCCTACTCGGACGAGATCCTGCACGCGGCGCGCATGTCCCCCTTCAAGCTCGCCGCGAGCCTGACGGACGCCGAGACCGCCGCCCTCTACGAGGCCCTGGGCACGACCCTGCGCGAGGCCGTCGAGCGGGCCCGCGGCCACGCCGCGGCCGAGCTGAAGACGGAGAAGAAGAGCGGCCTGCGGGTGCACGGCCGCACGGGGCAGCCGTGTCCCGTCTGCGGCGACACCGTCCGCGAGGTCTCCTTCAGCGACTCCTCGCTGCAGTACTGCCCCACCTGCCAGACGGGCGGCAAGCCCCTCGCCGACCGCCGCCTCTCCCGGCTGCTGAAGTAACCGGAATGCCGGCGGTCAGTCCCGCGGGATCCCCCGCGCATCCGCGTGCCGCAGCTCCGAGTGCTTGTACGAGTAGGCGAAGTAGACCACCAGCCCCACCACGAACCACACCGCGAACCGCACCCACGTCTGCCACGCCAGATACGTGATCAGCCAGATCGACGCCGCCACCCCGATCCCCGGCACCACCGGCACCCACGGGCAGCGGAACGAGCGCGGCAGGTCCGGCCGCCGGTAACGCAGCACGATCACCGCCGTGCACACGACCGCGAAGGCCAGCAGGATGCCGATGTTGGTCAGCTCCGCCGCCTCACCGATCGGCACCAGGCCCGCGATGGCCGCCGACGCCGCCCCCACGATCCACGTCACGCGCGTCGGCACGTGCCGGGTCGGGTGCGTCTTGGCGAACCACTTCGGCAGCAGGCCGTCCCGGCTCATCGCGAACCACACCCGGGTCACCCCGAGCATGAAGGTGAACATGACGGTGAGGATGCCGATGATGGCGCCCACCGCGATGACGTCCGCGATCCCGCCGAGCCCCACCGACTTGAAGGCGGTGGAGAAGCCGCTGGCCTTGTTGATGTCCTTGTAGTTCTGCATGCCGGTCAGCACGAGGCAGGCCAGCACGTACAGCACCATCGAGATCCCCAGCGAGTACAGGATCGCCCTCGGCATGTGCCGCTGCGCGTCCTTGGACTCCTCGGCCGCCGTGGACATCGCGTCGTAGCCGAAGACCGCGAAGAACACGGTGGCCGCGCCCGTGAACGCGCCGCTGATCCCGAACGGGAAGAACGGCGTGTAGTTGTCCGAGTTGATGTGGAAGAAGCCCACGGCGATCACCAGCAGCACCACGATGACCTTCAGGCCCACGACGATCGTCTCGAAGCGGGCCGCGCTCTTGATGCCCATGTTGAGCAGCCAGGCGATCAGCAGGCACAGCACCGCCGCGAAGATGTCCACCCGGTGCCCCGCGCCGGTGCCCGGCGCGCCGAGCATCCAGGCCGGCAGGTGGGCGTTCATCTCCCCGAGCAGGAAGTTGATGTATCCCGAGATGCCGATGGCCACCACCGCGACGATCGCCGTGTACTCCAGCAGCAGGTCCCAGCCGATGAACCAGCCGCCGATCTCGCCGAGCACCGCGTAGCCGTACGTGTAGGCCGAGCCGGCCCGCGGGATCAGACCCGCGAACTCCGCGTACGAGAACGCCGCCGCCGCGCTCGCCACGCCCGCGATGAGGAAGGAGACGAGCACGGCGGGGCCCGCGACACCGTTGGCGATGGTGCCCGCGAGGCTGAAGATGCCCGCGCCGATGATGCCGCCGACCCCGATCGCCGTGAGCTGCCACAGGCCCAGGACCCGGGTCAGGTGCTCGCCGTGCGCCTCGGTCTCCTCCGCCTCCTCGATCGTCTCGATCGGTTTGCGGCGCAGGATGCCCTGTCCCGTCCGGAGCCCGGCCATGTCATGTCCTCTCGTCGGCGCTGACGGCGGATCATCGCGGACATCATGGCCCGCCCGGGGCGGCTACGGAAGCCGCCGCCCCGGGCCGGCGGGCCGGGTTCAGCCGATGGCCGGTGCCACGGCGGCGGCCCTGGTGCCCCACTCCGAGGGGCGCTCGCCGACCGTGAAGTCCAGCCGGCCGCCCCCGGTGATCTGCCGCGACGTCAGGTACGTCCGCTCGAAGCGCTCCCCGTCCAGCCGCACCGACTGCACGTAGCGGTCCCGGTCCGAGGTCCCCGGGGCGGTCACGGCGAACCGGCCGCCGGCGAGCCGCACGTCCACCCGGTCGAACACCGGGGTGCTCAGCCCCCACACGTCCGCACCCGGCTGCACGGGGAACACGCCGATGGCGGAGAGCACCATCCACGCGGACATCGTGCCCAGGTCGTCGTTGCCGGTCATCCCGGTGGGCGCGTCGGTGAAGAGGGTGAGGGCGGCGTGCACCACGTCCGTCGTCTTCCAGGGCTGCCCGGTCGACAGGTACGTGTACGGGGCGATGAGGTCGGGCTCGTTCTGCGGGTTGTACTTGTCGGCGTTGTAGTAGTCGTACGGGCCGTGGACCCACACCTCGCGGGCCGTGCGCCCGGGGTCCCGCACCAGCCGGTCGTAGGCGAAGAAGGAGTCCAGGCGGGCGTTCGCCTTCGCCTTGCCGCCGATCAGGTCCACCAGTCCCGGCAGATCCTGCGGCACGAGCCACTGGTACTGCCACGCGGTGCCCTCGTGGAAGCAGACGCTCTTCGCCGGGTCGGCCGGGCCGGTGAACGCGCCGTCGGCGCCCCGGGCCCGGAAGAAGCCCGTCTCCCGGTCGAAGACGTTGCGGTAGTTGCGGGAACGGGCCGCGTAGCGGTCGGCGTCCGCACGGTGGCCCAGGGAGCGGGCCATCTTCGCGAGCATGCCGTCGGCCAGCGCGTACTCCAGCGTCGCCGATCCGCCCTGGTGGAGGTCGGAGTCGCCCGGCTTGTCCTTGGGCCGGGAGGGCGTGCAGGGCACGTAACCGTCCTTGATGTAGCGGTCGTTGCCGTCCCGGCCCACGTACGGGGAGTCCTTGGGCGGCACGCCGTCCGCGTTCCGCTTCAGCACCCGGTACGCCTCCTCCTCGTGGCCCTTCAGCAGCCCGTGCTGGTAGGCGTTGGTGAGGAAGGGGGTGACCGGGTCGCCCGTCATGATGTTCGTCTCGACCGTGCCGTAGCCCCACTTGGGCAGCCAGCCGCCGTCCGCCTCCACCCGCAGCACCGACAGCGCCATGTCCCGCGACTCCTCCGGCGCCAGCAGCGCCAGCAGCTGCGCCTGGGTGCGGTAGGTGTCCCACAGCGACCAGTTCTGGTAGTAGGTGAAGCCGCGGGCGCGGTGGACGCGCTGGTCCCAGCCGGTGTAGCGGCCGTCGGCGTCGCTGCCCACGTTGGGCGCCAGGAACGCGCGGTACAGCGCGGAGTAGAAGGTGCGGCGCAGCGCCGCCGGGCCGCCCTGGACCCGGACGTCGCCCAGCCGGCGCTCCCACGCGTCGCGCGCGGCCCGGGCCGTGCGGTCGAAGCCGCCGTCCTCCGCGCGGAGGTTGCCGGCGGCGCCCGCCGCGTCCACGTAGCTGATGGCCGTGGTGGCCTCCACGGTGCGGTCGCGGGTGGTGTCGAAGCGCACCCAGGCGCCGTTGCGGCCGGTGGACGTGGAGCTCCGGGTGCCCTCGTTGACCTTGTCGCCGTTCCAGGTGCCGAAGGCGGTGAACGGCCGGTCGAAGCGGGTGATCGTGTACACCGTGTACGGGCGGGTGTCCTGGCAGAAGCCGCGGCCGGTGATGGCGGAGCGGACCGTGCGGTCGCCGAGGACCTCGACCGTCGTGGAGACGGTGCGGTGCAGCGACTGCCCGGTGTTGAGCAGGACGTTGGCCTTGCCGGTGGCCGGGAAGGTGTAGCGCTGGTGGCCGGTGCGCGGGCCCGCCGTCAGCTCGGCCGTGATCCCGCCGTAGGAGGAGAGGCCGACCCGGTAGTAGCCCGGGCGGGCGGTCTCGTCGCGGTGGCTGAACGCGGCGGCGTAGCGGGCGTTGTCGGTCCGGGTCACGTCGCCCGTGGTGGGCAGCACGGGAAGGTCGCCGCCGATGCGGCAGCCCACGCCGGACAGGTGCACGGTGCTGAAGCCGCGGATGTGGTCGTGCTTGTAGTCGTAGCCCGTGCTGTGGCCGGTGTCGGGGGAGAGCTGCACCATGCCGAAGGGCACGGCGGCCCCGGGGAAGGTGTTCCCCTCGTTCTGCGTGCCGATGAAGGGGTTCACCAGCCCGGTGAGCCCGTCGGCCGCCGCGGCCGGCGGGGGCGGGACGAGCGAGATGCCGCCCAGCACGGCGGCGAGTGCGAGTGCGGCCGCGGCGGTGCGCGATCGCAGGTGTCCGGTCCATCTCATCGTCCACGCCCCTCGGGTGACGCCACGCAGGATGCCGACATCGTTGTCAGCGCCGAGGGTACCGAGTGGTTGACGCTCTGTCATGATGCCCCGCGCGCCAGGTGTGGCGACGGGCGCCGCAGGGGTCGCGGGATACACGCCCCGCACTCTTGGCAGGGGAGCCTCACTGGTGGGGGAAGGGGCGCCGCACGACCCGCCCGCGTGTCCCGGCCGGCGAATGGGATCATCATGTCCATGCGCCTGACCGAACTCGCATCCGTGGGGCCGTTCTTCGCCGTGCGGGCCGGAGAGGGGCCTGCCGGGGCCGCGGAGCGCGCGGGATACCTGCTCCTCGGCGAGGAGGCCGTGCGGGCCCGGGTCGGTGTCGTCGCGGAGCGGCTGGGGACGGAGGACCGGCGGGTGGCCGCGTCCGTCGCCTATCAGGGCATCGCGGGCCGGCTGCTGTCGGTCGCCCTGGGCTCGGCCGTCCTCAGCGGCGAGGTCCCCGACGCGGCAGGCGGCCGGCTGCGCTGGGACCCGGCCCGCACCGCGCCGGACGACCTGTGGCTGCCGGAGCCGGTGGCCCTGCCGCCCGCCGGGGACGGCCTCGCGGGGCTGATCCGCGAGCGCGTCCTCCGCGGTCCGCTGGCGGAGCTCCACGCCGCCACGCGGAGGGTCGTCGCGATCTCGGGCCGCCTCCTCTGGGGCAACGCCGCGTCGTCACTCGCCGGCTCCCTGCGCGTGCTGCACGCCTGGTGCTGCGCTCAGGGCCGCCCGGAGGACGCGGCCCGCGCGACCGCCCTCGCCCGCGCCGTCCTCGGCGACCCGCTCCTGCGCGGCACCGGCACCCTCGCCCCGGACGCCGCCCCCGGCACCGCGCCGGGCGCGGCCCCGCCCTTCGTCCGCAGCACCTGCTGCCTCTACTACCGGGCGTTGCCCGGCGGCATGTGCGGCGACTGCGTGCTGCGGCACGCCCCGCCCCGCGTGCGCTGAGGGAACGGCGCGGGCGGCCACTCCCGCGTCGAGAGCACCCCGAGGACGTACGCCTTCGCCACCAGCGCCGTGCGGTTGGGCACGCGCCAGCGCCGGGTGAGCCGGGTCAGGTGGTAGTTGACCCCGTCCACGGTCAGCCCGACCGCCTTGCCGATGGCGGCCGTCGTCGCCCCCGCGGCGGCCAGTGCCAGGATGTGCCCCTCCACCACGCTGACCTCGGCCACCGGTTCCGCCGGGCGGGGGATCGTCTCCGCGGCCCGCACCCGCAGCACCGCGAGCAGCATCGGGCTCGGCGGGAAGCCGTCGCCCACCGGGTCCACGAGCAGTTCGCCCTCCCGTTCGACGCCGCCCGCGCCCGCGAGCCACCGCACCTCGATCGGGTGACGCGGCCGGCGGCCGAGCCGCAGCGCCTCGATGTGCCGGTCGAGCCGGCCCGGCAGCCGTGGCCGGAACAGCTCGTGCAGGTTCCGGCCGCGCAGCCGGCCCGGCGACGTCCCCCACTCGGCGGCCATGGCCGGGTTCGCGACCGTGACCTCGCCGTCCGCCCGGCAGACGGCGATCGGGGTCGGGATGCGGTCGAGGAGCAGCAGGAAATGATTGCGCCAACTGATGTATTCGTCGCTCACCACGGTATGCCCGGCCCCTCGCTCGTCCCGTGCCCGTCCAAGGGCCTGTCCAGTGCTTGCCCGTCGGGCCCCGCCCGGGAGCGTCACGCCACGAACCACTGCACAATCGTGCAGTTCTGTATACGACCGGAATAGGCGACTTGCATACCCACCCGCCGGCTCCTCCCCGCACCCCCGGTCCCGGCCACCGGCCCCGCCCCCCGGTTTGGGGCTCCCGGAGTCCGGATACCCGGAGGGGCATTGCTCCCAGCCCCCGACCCCAGCCTCCGACCTCAGGAGCCGTCAGTGAGCAGCCGAGCCAGGATCGTCATCGTCGGAGCCGGATTCGCCGGCTTCCAGGCCGCCCGCGAGCTGTCCCGCACCGCGCGCGGCGCGGCCGAGATCGTGCTCGTGAACCCGCACGACTACTTCCTCTACCTGCCCCTCCTCCCCGAGGTCGCGGCCGGCGTCCTCGAACCGCGCAGGGTCTCCGTCTCGCTCACCGCGGCCCTGCCGCGCGTACGGCTGGTCCTCGGCCAGGTGGACGAGGTCGACCTCGGCGGGCGGCGCATCGGGTACACCGACCCCGAGGGCAACCGCGGCTCCCTCGGCTACGACCGGCTCCTGCTGACCGTGGGCAGCGTCAACAAGCTGCTGCCCGTGCCCGGCGTGGCCGAGCGCGCCCACGGCTTCCGGGGCCTGCCCGAGGCCCTCTACCTGCGCGACCACGTCGTACGCCAGACCGAACTGGCCGGCGCCGCCGCCTCCGCGGACGAGTGCGCCGCCCGGATGACCTTCGTGGTCGTCGGCGCGGGCTACACCGGCACCGAAGTGGCCGCGCACGGCGTCCTGTTCACGGACTCCCTCGTGCGCCGCAACAGCGCCCTGCGCGCGGCGGGCGTCCGCCCCCGCTGGCTGCTCCTCGACCTGGCCCCGCGCGTCCTCCCCGAGCTGGACGAGCGCCTCTCGCGCACCGCGGACCGCGTGCTGCGCCGCCGCGGCGTGGAGATCCGCACGGGCACCTCCGTCAAGGAGGCCACGAGCGAGGGCGTGCACCTGGACGACGGCGAGTTCGTCCCGTCCCGCTCCCTCGTGTGGTGCGTGGGGGTCCGCCCGGACCCGCTGGTCGAGGGGCTCGGCCTGCCCACCGCGCGCGGGCGGCTGTGCGTGGACGAGTACCTGACCGTCCCCGGGCACCCGGAGGTCTTCGCCTGCGGCGACGCCGCCGCCGTGCCCGACCTCACCCGGCCCGGCGAGTACACCCCGATGACCGCCCAGCACGCACAGCGCCAGGGCCGGACCGCAGGCCGCAACATCGCCGCCTCCTACGGGCGCGGCGAGCGCAAGCCGTACCGCCACCGGGACCTCGGCTTCACCGTCGACCTCGGCGGCGTCCAGGCCGCGGCCGACCCCCTGCACATCCCGCTGTCCGGCCCCCTGGCGAGCGCCGTCACCCGCGGCTACCACCTGGCGGCCATGCCGGGCAACCGCGTCCGCGTCGCCGCCGACTGGCTCCTGGACGCGCTCCTGCCCCGCCAGGGCGTCCAGCTGGGCCTCGTCCGCGCCGGCTCCGTCCCCCTGGACACGGAGACCCCGGAGGTGGCGCGGACGCCGGGATGGGAGGCGTAGCCCGGGCCGCCGCGGCGGCCCCTCAGTCGCCGTCGTCCAGCCGGAAGCCGACCTTCAGGCCCACCTGGTAGTGGCCGATCGCGCCGTCCACCAGGTGGCCCCTGATCTGGGTGACCTCGAACCAGTCGAGGTTGCGCAGCGTCTGCGAGGCGCGGCTGAGGCCGTTGCGGACGGCCTGGTCGACGCCGTCCGGGGACGAGCCGACGATCTCGGTCACGCGGTACGTGTGGTGCGTCATGGGCGCTGCTCCAGTGGTGGGGGAAGCGGTGCGGTCACCACCACCGTGGCGCACGCCGCGCCCGCGCGCGAGGCGAGCGCGTGCGCCCGGCGCACGGCCGGGGTATCCGGCGCTGCAGATCGCGCCGGACACCCCGGCCGTCGTCAGCCGGCCTCCACCGGCACCGACAGCGACAGCGCGAACCGCCCCTCCTCGTCCGTCCACCAGTGCGTCATCCCCAGCCCGGCGGCCGCCAGCTCGGCCCGTACCCGCGGCTCGCGGAACTTGGCCGAGATCTCCGTGCGCAGTTCCTCTCCCGGGGTGAAGTGGACGGCGAGGTCGAGCGCCGGGATCTTCGTGACGAGCGCGCCGCGGGCGCGCAGCCGCATCTCGATCCACTCCTCCTCCGCGTCCCACACGGCGACGTGGTCGAAGGCGTCCGGGTCGAAGTCGGCGCCGAGCTCGCGGTTGATGACGGTGAGGACGTTCTTGTTGAAGGCGGCGGTCACGCCCGCCGCGTCGTCGTAGGCGCGCACCAGCGTCCGCTCGTCCTTCACCAGGTCCGTGCCCAGGAGCAGGGCGTCGCCGGGGGCGAGCCCGGCGCGGACGGCGGTGAAGAAGGCGGATCGTTCCCGCGGGCGCAGGTTGCCGATCGTGCCGCCGAGGAAGGCGACCAGGCGGGGCCCGGGCGTGGCGGGCAGCCGCAGCCCGTACTGGAAGTCGGCGACGAGGGCGTGCACCGTCAGCCGCGGATGGTCCGCGAGCAGGCCCTCCGCGGCGCCGGTCAGGGCGCTCTCGCTGACGTCGACGGGCACGTAGTGGTCGAGCGAGTTGCGGGAGGTCAGGGCGCCGAGGAGGTGGCGGGTCTTCTCGGAGGAGCCGGAGCCGAGCTCAACGAGCGTCCGGGCGCGCGTGGCCGTGGCGATCTCGTCCGCGCGGGCGATGAGGATCTCGCGCTCGGCGCGCGTCGGGTAGTACTCGGGCAGCCGGGTGATCTCGTCGAACAGCTCGCTGCCGCGCGCGTCGTAGAACCACTTCGGCGGGAGCTCCTTGGGCGTGCGTGTCAGGCCCGTGGCGACGTCGGCGCGCAGGGCGGCGGTGGTCGCGTCGGCGGGGAGGGTGCGGGTCAGGGCGAACGGGCTCACGGGCGGGGCTCCTTGAGCGGTGTCAGGGTGACTGCGGTGCGGGTCGCGGTGAGCAGGGTGCGGTCGGGGACCTCGGTCCAGCGCGGGTCGTCGTCGTAGGGCTCGGAGGCGACGGCGGTCCGGCCGGCCGGGTCCGCCAGGTACCAGAGCGTGTCGCCCCAGGCGGTGGCGGCGATGTTGGTGCCGTCCGTGAGCAGGAGGTTGAGCCGGGAGCCGGGGGCGGCCTCGGCGAGCTCCGTGACGGTGTCGGCCAGGGCGCCGCCGGGCGGGTCGCCGCCGCGCAGCCGGTGCTCGGCGAGGGCCCAGACGAGGGCGGAGTCGCAGCGGGCCGCGAGCCGCAGCAGCGCCCCGGCGGGCAGCAGGGCGGCGAGCGGCGCGGCGCTGTCCGGCCAGCCGGTGATCGCGCCGTTGTGGCTGAACAGCCAGGGCCCGGAGGCGAAGGGCGCGGCGGCGGCCTCGCCGTCCGCGTCCGCTCCGGTGGCGTCCCGGACGGCCGCGAGGAGGGCGCGGGTGCGGACGACCCGGGCGAGGTCGGCGAAGGACAGGTCGGCCCAGACGGGCCCGGCGCGCCGGTAGCGCGCGGGCACCGGGTCGCCGTCCGCGTACCAGCCGATGCCGAAGCCGTCCGCGTTGACCGTGCCGTGGCGCTGCCGGCGCGGCGCCCAGGACTGGCGCACGAGCGAGTGCGGCGGGTCCGCGACGCTCGCGCCGAGGGGCTCCGGCGGTCCCAGGACCGCGATGTGCCGGCACATCAGGCGGGCTCGGCATCGCGTGCGGTGCGGAACCCGGCGAAGACCTGCCGGCGGACCGGCAGGTCCCAGTTGCGGAAGGTGCCCCGGCAGGCGACCGGCCCGACGGCGAAGGACCCGCCGCGCAGCACCTTGTGGGCGCTGCCGAAGAAGACCTCCGAGTACTCCCGGTAGGGGAAGGCCCGGAAGCCCGGGTAGGGCAGGAAGTCGCTGGACGTCCACTCCCACACGTCGCCGATCAGCTGCCGGACGCCCAGCGGCGAGGCGCCCTCCGGATACGCCCCCACCGGCGCCGGCCGCAGGTGGCGCTGGCCGAGGTTGGCGTGCCCGGGCGTGGGGTCGGCGTCGCCCCACGGGTAGCGCCGGGAGCGGCCCGAGGCGGGATCGTGCCGGGCGGCCTTCTCCCACTCGGCCTCGGTGGGCAGCCGCCGCCCCGCCCACGCCGCGTACGCCGCGGCCTCGTACCAGCTGACGTGCAGCACCGGTTCGTCCGGCGGTACGGGCTCGACGGTGCCGAAGCGCCGCCGCAGCCAGCCGGAGCCCGAGCGCCGCCAGAACAGCGGGGCCGTCAGCTCGTGCGTGCGGACCTGCCGCCAGCCTTCCGGGTGCCACCAGCGGGCGTCGCCGTAGCCCCCGTCCTCGATGAAGCGCAGGTAGGCGCCGTTGCTCACGGGCAGCGTGTCGATGAAGAACGACGGGACGAAGCGGTGGTGGGCGGGCCGCTCGTTGTCCAGCGCCCACGGCTCGGACGAGGTGCCCATCGTGAACGGGCCGCCCTCCACCAGCACTTCGGACGGCAGCCGCGCGGTGTCCGGCGCGGCCGGCGGCGGCTCGGGAGCGCCGAGAGCGGCCGCCCCCCGCCGCAGCTGATGGGTGATCAGCATGGTCTCGTCGTGCTGCTGCTCGTGCTGGGCGATCATGCCGAACGCGAAGCCGGCCTCGACCAGCGGCCGGCCCTCGAACGGGATGCCCTCCAAAACCTCCAGCACCCGGCCGCGGACGTCCGCCACGTAACTGCGGGCCTCGGCGGGCGGCAGCAGCGGCAGCCCGGGCCGCGCCGCTCTCGGGTGCCGGAACGCGTCGTACAGCGGGTCCAGCTCGGGGCGCAGCGCCTCGTGCCCGCCCACGGCGCGCAGGAGCCACTGCTCCTCCTGGTTGCCGATGTGCGCCAGGTCCCACACCAGCGGCGACATCAGGGGCGAGTGCTGGGCGGTCAGGTCGTGGTCGTCGACACAGCCGGTGAGGAGCCGGGTGCGCTCACGGGCGCCCAGCAGGGCGTCCGTGGCGCGCCGGCGAAGGACGTCGGGGTCCGGGCCGGGGGCGGTCATGCGGTGCTCTCCTTGCTCCCCCGGACCGGCTCGCCGCGGAGGCGGTCCAGGAGGTCGTCAGCGGGACATCGGCCGCGGTCGACGTACCGCCCGGTGAAGGCGTCGACGGCCTCCAGCACCCGGGGCGCGGCGCCGAGCCGGGGGAGGGCCTCGCGGGCGGCGGCGAAGCAGACGGCGGCGGCCGCGCGCAGCTCGGGGTCGGCCAGCCCGTGCCGGGAGGCGGCGCGCCACAGCGCGTTGCGCGGAGCGGGCTCCTGGCCCGCCGTGTCGGCCAGGGCCTTCACGGTGCGGTAGGCCGTCTCGGCGGCCACCGGGTCGTCGAAGAGGGCGGCCGTGACCGCCAGCGGCACCACCCAGCCGTCCTCGCCCGGCTGGGCGTCGATCATGCGCAGCTCCAGGTGGCCGCGGGGCCGCACCGGGGGGAACAGCGTGGAGAGGTGGTAGGTCACGTCGTCGTCGGTGGCCGGGCGGGGCCGCCCCGTGCGGATCCAGCTCCGCAGGTCCAGCCCCCAGGGCGGCTCCCACCGCCCTCCCGGCGACCGCAGGCACATGATCCGGGCGTCCAGCGCGTACGCCGCCCACGCGGCCCGCGGGTCCGGGTCCTCGGCCGGGGCCAGCGTGCGCCCGGGGTCCATCCGCTCGTAGCAGGCCTGCCGGGTGGAGCGCCAGCCGGTGGGGCGGCCGCCGTCGAGCGGGGAGTTGGCGAACGCGGCGACGAGGACCGCGCCCAGCAGGTGGGCCAGGCGCCAGCGCCGCCCGAAGCCGAGCGGCCCGGGCTCCTCGTGCCCGGCGTCCACGCACACCTGCACCGAGGCGGTCTTCGTCATCATGGTGCGCCCGGCGCCGTTCCAGTGGGCGTAGAAGTCCTCCATCGCCCGGTAGCGGGGCGTGGTGAGGACGCGGCGCGGAGGGTGCCAGGGGTCCTTGCCGTAGCCGGCGAGGGAGAGTCCGAGGGAGCGGAGCGCGGGGCGGGCCGCGGCCAGATCGGCGGAGACCTCCTCCACACAGGCGGTGAGGGACTCCGCGGGCCGGGAGCTGAACTCCAGCTGCCCGCCGGGCTCGATGGTGATCAGGGAGCGCAGCGCCAGGGTCCGCAGCCGGTCGGCGGCGGCTGCCAGGCGGCGGGGGGAGACGGGCCGGCGGGGATCCTGCAGGTCGTGGACGAGCCATTCCAGTTCGACACCGAGGAAGCGCGGCGGGCCCGTCTTGAAACAGATCCCATGGATCAGCGCCTCCGCCTCCGCTTCGTCGACCACGCGGGGCGGGCCCGCCCTGCCGGACCTGATGTCGGTCACTGTCCGTACCTCCGTTCGTGCCGGATGGTCACCCCAAACATTGTGGCGAGCACTTGACCCGGCCGCCAGAGGACGGTCTACGGTCCCCGCGTGACCGTAGAACAGGTGACCGCCGACGTCTTCCTCCCCGCCACCTACGCACGCGGCGTGCCGTACGCGCGCTTCCGGGAGTTGCGCGAGCACAGCCCGGTGTGCAGGATCGGCGAACCCGCCGTCGGCCCCTGGCCGCCGGGGCCCGGCTTCTGGGCGGTCTTCCGGCACGCCGACGTCAAGCACGTCCTGCGCAGCCCGCAGCTCTTCTCCTCGTACCTGGGCGCCACCCAGCTGCGCGACCCGGACACCGAGGCCGACCTGCGGTTCGTCCGGGCCACGATGCTCAACCAGGACCCGCCCGCCCACAGCCGGCTGCGCCGGATCGTCGCGGCCTCGCTCACGCCGCGCGCCGTGCGCGAACTGGAGGACGTGATCGAGGCGCGGGCCCGGGCGCTGGCCGACGGCCTCGCGGAGCGCGGCGAGGCGGATTTCGTGGAGCTCTCCGCGGACCTGCCCGTCCGGACCCTGGCCCACGTCCTGGGCGTACCCCAGGAGGACCGGGCCCTGATCTACGACTGGGCGAACCGGATCGTCGGATACCAGGACACCGACTACGCCCTGTCGGACACCGCCGCCCGGGCCGGGCTCACCCCCATGGGGCGCGCGGCCCTGGCCCGCCGCCCGGCCCCGGGCACCCGGCCCGACGGCTACCGTGCCAGCCCGCGCTCGCGCGAGGCCCTCGCCGACATGTTCCACTACGCCCACGCCCTGGCCGCCAGGCCCGCGCCCGGCAGCGTGATGGCGCTGATGCGCGAAGCGGGCCTCACCCGCGAGGAGTTCGAGATGATGTTCTTCCTCGTCGCGGTCGCCGGGAGCGAAGCACCGCGGAACGCCATCCCCGGAGGCCTGCTGGCGCTGCTCGACCACCCCGGCCAGCTCGCGCTCCTGCGCGCCCGGCCGGACCTGATCCCGCCGGCCGTGGAGGAGATGCTGCGCTACTGGACGCCGGTCGTGCACTTCCGGCGCACCGCCGCCCGCGACACCGAGCTCGGCGGGCAGCTCATCCGGCGCGGCGAGAAGGTCGCCGTCTTCCACCCGTCGGCCAACCGCGACGAGCGGGTCTTCCCGGACCCGGACCGCTTCGACATCACCCGCACGCCCAACGACCACGTCAGCTTCGGCGACGGCCCGCACTTCTGCCTGGGCGCCCACCTCGCCCGCGCCCAGATGCGCGCCCTGCTGCGGGCGCTCCTGGACCGGCTGCCCGTCCTGGAGCGGGCGGGCGAGGCGGTGCGGCTCACGTCGAACTTCCAGAACGGTCTCAAGCACCTGCCCGTACGGACTGCATGAACGGCTGGGCAGTGTGCACGGGTCAGGCGGCGTGAATGGTCAGATGGCGAAGAGGTCGGTGAACGGTGACGTGGCGTCGGCCACCGTATGGCCGAACGGCGAGTTGAAGTCCCAGATGAGGAAGAGCAGGAAGGCGATCAGGGCGCTGTAGAGGCCGGCCAGCAGCAACTCGCGCGGCGAGCGCCTGATCTGCAGCGTGAAGATCAGGCCCACGGCCACCAGCGCGCCCGCGACCAGCCCGAACCACACCACGCCCGGCATGGTGTCGCCCGCGTTCTGCCCCCGGGTGTTGCGCGCGGCGTCCGCCGCTCCGGCCTGGTCCAGCAGCGGCTGGTAGGACTGGCCCTCGTGGTCGTTGCGCGGCTCGTACGAGGTGAGGTCCTCGCGCACCTTGTCCAGCAGCATCGCGCCGCGGTCGGTCAGCTCGCCCTGCTTGAGCATGACGGGCCACTCCTTGTGGACCACGTACGTCACGTACGAGTTGACGTCCTCGCGGACGCGGTCCCGCGCCGCGGGGGCGTAGACCTGCACCCGCTCGGTGATTTCGTGCAGCGCCTGGGCCTCGGCGCGGACGCCGTCCTGGGCGCCGTTGCGGGCCTCCCAGACGCCGGCGATGGCCAGACCCAGCACGATGGCGTAGACGACGCCCACCATCATCGTCATGTACTCGATGACGTCGGGCGTCTCGCTCGGGTCGTCGTGCTCGCCGAGCCTGCGCTCCCTGAGCACGGTGATGGTCAGTACGACCGCGCATGCCGCGCTCATGGCGATGACCAGGACCAGCCACTCGGACAAGGAAAACCTCCGGAGAACGAGAGCGTGAGGACGGGCGGAAGGGCGTGGAGGCCGGGGGGCCGCCGGCGTCAGGCGCGGCTGCGCCCGCCGCCGCCTCCCCGCGGCCGCAGCGCCGCCGCGGCCAGCACGGCGGGGGCGGTCAGCAGCAGGGTGGTGGTGACCAGCGACGCGCCGCTCTTGGGCGGTGGCGCGGCGGACTGGTGATAGGCGCGCGGGATGACGTGCGGGGGTGTCGGCGGCGGGGGCTCGGGGGCGGCAGGCGCTGCACTGAGCGGTGCCGCCGCAACGAGCTGCGGCGGTGGCGGGGCGGGGTGCGCGAGGGGCACGGGGAGGGGCGGGGCCGGAGGCGGTGGAGGCGGCGGCAGGTGCCGGGGAGGCGGCGGTACGGGGCGGGGCGCGGGCGGGAGCGGGAGGGGTGCGGACGGGGTGACCGGGCGCGGGGCGCGGCCGCACCCGATGACGATCGTCGCGAAGGCCGCACCGTCACCGGCGCTGAGGATCAGGCAGCCGGGCTCGCTCCGGATCGCTGCGGCGGCCGTGCCGTCGCCCCTGTCACCGGCCGCCACGCGCAGGCGGCCGGATCCGGGAGTGCGGTCGCGGCCGGGGATGCCGTCGCGGCCCGGGCCGGACTCGATGACGGCGGATCCGGCGCGGAGGCGGTGGAGGGGCGGGGGACTGCCGGTCAGGCGCTGGTCATCCGCCCGGTGCTGCTCCTCGGCCCGGTGTTTCCCCGAGGCCCGGCCCTTCACCCCGGCCCGGTCGTGCTCCCCGGCCCCATCGTTCTCACCGTCGTTCTCACCGGCCCGGAGGGAACGGTTCGCCGGTCCCCGGCCGGAGCCGGGATCGTCGCCCGGGGCGGACGCCGCCCCCGCCGCCGCCCCTGTGGTCGCCAGCACGGCCGCGAAGGCCACGATCCCCGCACGCCCAGCGCGCACCCATCCGCTCACGGGGAGAGATCCTGCCGGTTGGCCGGCCCCCAACTGCCCCGTGGCGGGGGCAATCCCATCGAAGGGATGAAGAACTGTGTGTTTTGTGTGGGGGATTCACCCCCGGAACTCCCCGTGCCGCCCCGCGCCCGCCGCGAAGCGCGCCGCCCCTGCGGCGGCTCCGGGCAGCGACGCCACCCCGTGGCCGAACTCCGCGGCCATCGCCCGTTCCTCGCCGAGGCCCTCCTGGTCCAGCACGGAGGCGCGGTCGCCGCGCAGGCAGTCCTGGGGGAAGCGGGCGATCTCCGCGGCGAGTTGCTCCGCGGCCGCGCGGGCCGTGCCCGTGGGGACGACGCGGTTGGCGAGCCCCATCGCGTACGCCTCGGGTGCCGGGACCGGGCGGCCCGTCAGCACCATGTCCAGGGCGCGGCTCGTCCCGATGAGCCGGGGCAGGCGGACGGTGCCGCCGTCGATGAGCGGCACGCCCCAGCGGCGGCAGAAGACGCCGAAGACGGCGTTCTCCTCGGCCACGCGCAGGTCGCACCAGAGGGCCAGTTCCAGGCCCCCGGCGACGGCGTGTCCGCTGACCGCCGCGACGACGGGCTTGGACAGGCGCAGCCGCGTGGGCCCCATCGGGCCGTCGCCGTCCGGCGCCACGCGGTTGCCCCGCTCGCCGCCGAACGCCTTCAGGTCGGCCCCGGCGCAGAACGTGCCGCCCTCGCCCCACAGCACGGCGACGTGAGCGCTCTCGTCCGCCTCGAACGCGCGGAACGCACCGGCCAGTCCGGCGGCGGTCCGCCCGTCCACGGCGTTGCGCACCTCCGGGCGGGAGAGGATGACGGTGGTGACGGGACCGTTGCGTTCGGTACGGACGGTCACTGCTCCTCCTCGGCCCGGGCGCGTTCCAGGACCGGCTTGAGGTCCGTGCCCGGGGGGAGCGTGCCGTAGGCGCCGCCCCAGTCGCCGTCCAGCCGGGAGGCGCAGAAGGCGTCCGCGACGGCGGGCGTGCTGTGCCGCACGAGCAGACTGCCCTGCAGGACGAGCGTCAGCTGTTCGGCGACGCGCCGGGCCAGGAGCTGGGCGCGGCCGGGGTCGGAGAGCGACCCGAGCAGGTCCCGCAGGCGGTTGGCTGCCGCGTCGAGCCGGGCGTCCGCGCCCGCCGCCGCGCCGACTTCGGCGAAGTAGGCGTCCAGGGCGGCGGGTTCCCTGGTGAGCGCGCGCAGCACGTCCAGGGCGGCGACGTTGCCCGAGCCCTCCCAGATGGACAGCAGCGGTGCCTCCCGGTAGAGCCGTGGCATGCCGGACTCCTCGACGTAGCCGTTGCCGCCCAGGCACTCCAGTGCTTCCGCGGCGTGCGAGCTGCCGCGCTTGCAGACCCAGTACTTGCCGGCGGCGAGCGCGAGCCTGCGGAGCGCGGCCTCGGCGGCGTCGCCCGCCTCGGAGCGGTCGAGCGCCGCCGCCAGCCGCATGGCCAGCACCGTCGCGGCCTCCGACTCCACGGCGAGGTCGGCCAGGACGTTGCGCATCAGCGGCTGGTCGATCAGCCCGGCCCCGAACGCCTTGCGGTGCGCCGCGTGGTGCAGGGCCTGCCGCAGGCCCGCGCGCATGCCGGCCGCGGAGCCGATGACGCAGTCGAGCCGGGTCATGTTCACCATCTCGACGATCGTGCGCACTCCGCGGCCGGGCTCGCCGACCGGCCAGGCAACGGCCCGCTCGTACTCGATCTCCGCGGAGGCGTTGGAGCGGTTGCCGAGCTTGTCCTTCAGCCGCTGCAGGCGCATGGCGTTGCGGGTGCCGTCGGGCAGCACGCGCGGCATCAGGAAGCAGGTCAGCCCCTCCGCGGCCTGTGCGAGGACGAGGAAGACGTCGCTCATCGGCGCCGACGTGAACCACTTGTGGCCCGTGACGACGTACGAGCCGTCGCCCGCGGGCACGGCCGTGGTGGTGTTGGCGCGGACGTCCGAGCCGCCCTGCTTCTCCGTCATCGACATGCCCGCGATCAGGCCCTGCTTGCCGAGCGGGGGGCGCAGTCCGTAGTCGTAGGTGCGCGAGGCCAGCAGCGGTTCGTAGACCGCGGCCAGTCCGGGCTGGGCGCGGAGCGCGGGGACGGCGGCGTACGTCATCGAGACGGGGCAGCCGTGGCCGGGTTCGGCCTGGGCCCACACGTAGAACTTCGCGGCGCGCACCAGGTGGGCGCCAGGCCGGGCCTCGGCCCAGGGGGCGGCGTGCTGGCCGCTCTCCACGGCGGCGTTCATGAGGCGGTGCCAGGCGGGGTGGAACTCGACCTCGTCGATGCGGTGGCCGTAGCGGTCGTGCGTGTGCAGCACCGGCGGGTGCGCCTCGGCCATGCGGGCCCAGTCCTGCACCTCCTCCGACCCGGCGCGCGCGCCCAGCTCGCGGACTCCGGCCTCGCCCCACGCGCCGCCGTCGCGGCGCAGCGCCTCCAGCAGCGCGGGGTCGTCGGCGGTGGTGAAGCCGGTCAGGGGCGGGGCCTGGTTGAACACTTCGTGGGTGGCGCTCACGGCGACCTCCTGGGCGGTGGCATTACACTTTCATGATGCGTGATGCGAGACCGTAATGGATAGGGTGTGGCCGGTCATGGACGAATCCCTTTCGCTGCGCCCCCTGACCGCCCGCTCGGTCGTGCTCTCCACGCTCCTGGGGCACCACCCGCCCGCGCTGCCCGCCCGTGCCCTCGTCCGCGTCGGGGAGCTCTTCGGCACGGCGGAAGGGACCGTCCGGACGGCCCTGACCCGGATGGTCGCCGCGGGCGACCTGGAACAGCACGACGGCACCTACCGCCTCACCGACCGGCTCATCGCCCGCCAGGCCCGCCAGGACGACAGCCGCGCGCCCCGCACTCGCCCCTGGAACGGCGGCTGGGAGATCGCCGTCGTCACCGCAGACCGCCGTTCCGCGGCCGACCGCGCCGCCTTCCGCCAGGCCATGGCCGCCCTCCGCCTCGGCGAGCTCCGCGAGGGCTGCTGGATGCGCCCCGCCAACCTCCTGCGCGACCGGCCGCCGGTCGTCACCGCCCAGTGCACCCTGCTCACCGGCGCCCCGGAGGGCGATCCGGCGCGCCTCGCGGCCGCCCTGTGGGACCTCGACGGCTGGGCCTCCCGCGCCCGCCTCCTCGAATGCGCCCTCCGCGAGGACCGCACGGCGGAGCTCGCCGAGCGCTTCACGGTCTCCGCCGCCGTCCTCCGCCACCTCCTGGCGGACCCCGTCCTGCCGGAGGCGCTGCTCCCGGCGGACTGGCCCGGCGAGGGGCTGCGGCAGCGCTACGAGGCCTTCGACCGCGACTTCCGCGCCCTGCTGCGGCGGCACATCGGCATATGAGCACGGCATCTCGGCACAGAGGCGAGGGCATATGCCGCATGAATATGAGCACTCTGTGACAGTTCTGCCGCCCGGAGGGCCGCGCGGCGCACGAGCACACGGAAGGGAACGATACTGTCCGCATGTCACGGGTGCTGCTGATCGAGGACGACCGCGCGGTGCGGGAAGGCGTCTCCCTCACCCTGCGCCGCCGCGGCCACGAAGTGGAGGGCGCGGCGACCGGTGAGGCCGGGCTCGCCGCCATGGAGACCTTCCGGCCCGACCTCGTCCTGCTCGACCTCATGCTGCCCGACAAGAGCGGCTTCGAGGTGTGCCGCCGCATCAGGGCCACCCAGCAGATCCCGATCATCATGCTCACCGCGCGCGGCGACGACATAGACGTCGTCCTCGGCCTCGAAGCCGGCGCCGACGACTACATCGTCAAGCCCGCCCGCGGCGAGGTCCTCGAAGCCCGCATCCGGGCCGTGCTCCGCCGGGCCGCCCCCGGCGACGGCGGCCCCGACCCGGCCGCCCTGCAGCCCGTGGAGACGCACGGCGACCTGACCATCGACCGCAAGGGCCTCCTCGTCGCCAAGCACGGCCAGGACCTGCCGCTCGCGCCCTCCGAGATGAAGCTGCTGCTCTACCTGTCCGCGACCCCGGGCCGCGTCTTCAGCCGCCAGCAGCTCCTGGAGCACGTGTGGGAGCACAGCTACCACGGGGACGCCCGCCTCGTGGACGCCTGCGTGATGCGGCTGCGCACCAAGGTCGAGGACTCCACCCGGTCGCCGAAGTACATCCAGACCGTCCGCGGCTTCGGCTACCGCTTCGGGCCCCTGTGAGACGGCCCGCCTTCCCGCGCGTGCCGGAGCTCCGCCGCCCCGCCCTCCGCCGCCCGTCCCTGCGCGCCGTCGCCGCCGGCCTCCGCGCCCGGCTCGTCCTCGCCTTCCTGCTGGTCGCCGCGCTCAGCGCGCTCACCACGGCGGCCCTGACCTTCCGCGAGGCCCGCACGGCCATCCTCAAGCGCACCCAGGACACGGCCATCGTGGCGCTGCGCTCCCAGGTGAACTCGCAGGTGCCGGACTACAGCTTTCCGCTCACCCAGCAGTCCCTGCAGGACCTCCAGCACCGGCTGAACGCGGCCGGCAGCGCCCAGCGCTGGACCATCCACCTGCGCTACCGCGGCAGCGGGCTCGTGCCCGGCGGCGACCCCGGCCGCATCCCCCGCGGGGTCCAGGCGAAGGTCCGCGCCGGCGTCCCGGCCTTCCAGCGCCTGGACAGCGGCGGCGATCCGTGGCTCGCCATCGGCCTGCCCGTCACGTACCGCGGCACCAGCGAGGACTCCGGCCTGGAGGTCTACGCGGAGATGCCGCTGCGCGAGGACGAGGCGAACGTCCACGCCCTGGTCAAGGCCGCCCGGCGCGGCGCCCTGCCCGCCGTCGCCCTCGCCGCCGTCCCCGCCCTGATCGCCGCGCGCGGCGTGCTGCGGCCGGTGCGCGAACTGCGCCGCGCCTCCCGCAAGCTCGCCGCCGGCGAACTCGACACCCGGCTCAAGGTCACCGGCCGCGACGAACTCGCCGACCTCTCCCGCACCTTCAACGACATGGCCGCGGCCCTGGAGGAGAACGTCGCCGAGCTGCGCCGCATGGAGGCCAACTCGCGGCGCTTCGCCGCCGACGTCTCCCACGAGCTGCGCACCCCGCTGGCCGCCATGACCGCCGTCGTCGACGTCCTCGACGACGACGCCGGCTCCCTCGACCCCGACACCGCCTACGCCGTCCGCCTCATCAGCGAGGAGACCGGGAAGCTCGCGCGGATGGTCGAGGACCTGATGGAGATCTCCCGCTTCGACGCCGGCGCCGCCGCCCTCCACCTGGACGAGGTCGACGTCTCCGAGACCGTCCGCAAGACCCTGCAGGCCCGCGGCTGGCAGGACAAGGTCGCCGCCGACCTGCCCGAGGGCGTGCGCGCCCGGCTGGACCCGCGCCGCATCGACGTCGTCGTCGCCAACCTCGTGGGCAACGCCCTCAAGCACGGCGGCGAACCGGTGGCCGTCGCAGTGCGGGTGGCCCACGGCGAGGAGGGGCGCCGCCTGCTGATCGAGATCGCGGACCGCGGCAGGGGCATCGACCCCGACGTGCTGCCGCACGTCTTCGAGCGGTTCTTCAAGGCGGACTCCGCCCGCGCCCGCTCCGAGGGCAGCGGCCTCGGCCTCGCGATCGCCCTGGAGAACGTACGCCTGCACGAGGGCACCGTGCGGGCCGCCAACCGGCCGGAAGGAGGAGCGGTGTTCACGGTGGAGCTGCCGCTGCGGCAGGGCGGGGGTGAGGCGGCGTGACGGCACGGCGAGCACGGCGGGCCGCCCCGGCCGCCCTGGTGACCCTGACGGCGCTGCTGATGACCGCCCTCGGCGGCTGCGGCGTCACCACCACCGACGTCATCGACGTGGGACTGCCCGCGACGGGGGCGAAGAAGCAGGGCGAGGTCGCGGCCGAGGCGAAGCTCTACTTCATGTCGCCCACCGGCGTGACGCAGGTGAGCCGCCCGGCCAAGACCAAGCTCGGCGCCGAGGACGCCATCGTGCTGCTGCTGGAGGGCCCCGACGAGGACCAGCGGATCCGCGGCCTGACCACCGACGTGCCCAAGATGAAGGGCGAGGTGCACGTCACCACCGGCACCCTGCGCGTGAGCATCCAGATGCCGTACAACGTCCTGCGGCTGTCACCGGTCGCCCGGAGCCAGTTCGTGTGCACCGCGGCCGCCAACGAGGTGCCCCGCGGCCGGCAGATCCACGACGTGAAGGTCGAGCTCAGCGGGGGCGGCCTCGTGATCTCCGACCTGGTCTGCGACAGCAACAACGCCTTCCCCGCCGCCAAGGTGCCCACACCCGCGCCCTCCCGCTGAGACCCGGCCGGGCAGGCGACGGGCGGCCTCCGGGCCGGCCCGACCCCAGGGTTTCCCAAAGGGCTTACTGCAGCCGTTACTTTCCGGTATTCCTGAGGGTGAACTCATCGGTAACTCACGGGCCGCCGCCGTGCGGTGTGCCCCGGCACGGTTCAGCGCCACCCCCCTCCGAGCTCCGAGGCGATCAGCAATGAGCCATCTCGACCACGCGCGCGCCACCCGTGCGGCGCGCGCCGAAAACCGGGCCCGCATCGAGGCGGCGGCGGCCCGGCTGTTCGGTGAGCGCGGCTACGCGGCGACCACCATCGACGACATCGCGGCCGCGGCCGGGCTGAGCAAGCCGATGCTCTACCGCCACTTCGACTCCAAGAAGGAGCTCCACCTGGAGCTGCTGGAGCGCCAGCGCGACGTGCTGACCGCGGCCCCGCCCGGGAAGCCGCTGAGCGGCGACGGCGACCCGGACAGCCGGCTGCGGGCGGTGCTGGAGGCCTGGTTCGAGCAGATCGAGTCCAGCCCGTACACCTGGCGGCTGCTGTCCGCCGGCACCACCGGCGACCCCGAGGTGCGGCAGCTCCACCGCGACATCCAGGCCCGTCAGCGGGAGGCCGCCACGGCCCTGCTCCGGCAGTACGCGCCCCGGCTGCCCGACGCCGAGCTGGAGCCGCTCGGCGAGGCCCTCCGCAGTGCCCTCCACGGGCTCGCCCTGTGGTGGCCGGAGCACAGGGACACCCCGCGGAGCGTGCTCGTCTCCGCGATGCTCCGGATCGTGCGCGGCCTGGTCGCACCGGCGGGCGGGCGCCCCGCCACGGACCGCGACCGTGACGGGGCACCCGCCCGCTGACGACACTGCCCGGACCTCAGGCGGCCGGCCGGAACCCCCGCAGCCGCAGGCTGTTGCCGACGACGAAGACCGAGGAGAAGGCCATCGCCGCTCCGGCGATCATCGGGTTCAGCAGCCCCGCGGCCGCCAGCGGCAGGGCCGCCACGTTGTAGGCGAAGGCCCAGAACAGGTTGGCCTTGATGGTGCCGAGCGTGCGGCGGGCGAGGCGGATCGCGTCGGCCGCCGTACGGAGGTCGCCGCGGACGAGGGTGAGGTCGCCGGCCTCGATGGCGGCGTCGGTGCCCGTGCCCATGGCCAGGCCCAGGTCGGCCTGGGCGAGGGCGGCCGCGTCGTTGACGCCGTCGCCGACCATGGCGACCGAACGGCCCTCGGCCTGCAGGCGCTTGACGACGTCCACCTTGTCCTGCGGCATGACCCCGGCGATCACCTCGTCGATGCCGACCTCCGCGGCGACGGCCTCGGCGACGGCCCGGTGGTCACCGGTGAGCAGGATCGGCGTGAGGCCGAGCCCGCGCAGCCGGCGGACGGCCTCGGCGCTGGTGTCCTTGACCGCGTCGGCCACCTCCAGCACCGCGCGGGCCTCGCCGTCCCAGGCGACGAGGACGGCCGTGCGGCCCGCGGCCTCGGCGGCGTCCTTGGCCTCCCGCAGCCCGTCCGGCAGCGTCATGGCCCACTCGGCCAGCAGCTTCTCGCGGCCCACGAGGACGGCGTGCCCCTCGACCACGCCCTGGACGCCCAGCCCCGGCAGGTCGGCGAAGTCCCCGGGCACGGGCAGCTGCCCGTGCCGCTCGGCGGCGCCGGCGGCGATCGCGCGGGCAATGGGGTGCTCGGAGGCGTGCTCCAGCGCGCCGGCCAGCCGCAGCGCCTCGGCCTCGCTCACGCCGCCGGCGGTGCGGACGGCGAGCAGGGTCATCCGGCCGGTGGTCACGGTGCCGGTCTTGTCGAGGACGATCGTGTCGGCCTTGCGGGTGGTCTCCAGGACCTCGGGGCCCTTGATGAGGATGCCGAGCTGGGCGCCGCGCCCGGTGCCGACCATCAGGGCGGTGGGCGTGGCGAGGCCCAGGGCGCACGGGCAGGCGATGATCAGCACGGCCACGGCCGCGGTGAACGCGGCGGTCAGCCCGGCGCCGGAGAGGAGCCAGAACCCGAGCGTGCCGAGCGCGAGGGCGATGACGACGGGCACGAAGACGGCGGAGATGCGGTCGGCGAGCCGCTGGGCCGCCGCCTTGCCGTTCTGGGCGTCCTCCACGAGCTTCGCCATCCGGGCCAGCTGGGTGTCCGCGCCCACGCGGCCGGCCTCCACGACGAGGCGGCCGCCCGCGTTGAGCGTCGCGCCGGTCACGGCGTCGCCCACGCCGACCTCGACGGGGACCGACTCGCCGGTGAGCATCGAGGCGTCCACGGCGGAGCTGCCCTCGACGACGGTGCCGTCGGTGGCGATCTTCTCGCCCGGCCGGACGACGAAGCGGTCGCCGACGGCCAGGCCGGCGACGGGGATGCGCTCCTCGCGCCCGCCCCGCAGGACCGTCACCTCCTTGGCGCCCAGCTCCATCAGCGCCCGCAGCGCCGCCCCCGCCTTGCGCTTGGAGCGCGCCTCGAAGTAGCGGCCCGCCAGGATGAAGGCGGTGACGCCCGCGGCCGCTTCGAGGTAGATGTTCTCCGCGCCGTCGCTGCGCGCGACGGTCAGCTCGAAGGAGTGCGTCATGCCGGGCATGCCGGCGTCGCCGAAGAACAGCGCCCACAGCGACCAGACGAAGGCCGCCGAGGTGCCGACCGAGATCAGGGTGTCCATGGTCGCCGCGCCGTGCCGGGCGTTGGTGACCGCGGCGCGGTGGAAGGGCCAGGCGGCGTACGTGACGACCGGCGCCGTCAGGGTCAGCGACAGCCACTGCCAGTAGGTGAACTGCAGGGCCGGCACCATCGCCATCAGGACGACCGGGACGGCCAGCGCCACGGCGGTGACCAGCCGCTGCCGCAGGGTCCGCAGCTCGTCGCCCTCCCCGGCGGCCGGCTGCTGCTGCGCGCCCGCGGGCGCGGCCTCGGCGGGGGGCGCGGGCGGCTCCGCCGTGTACCCCGTGGCCACCACCGTGGCGATCAGGTCGTCCACGGCGACGTCGCCGCCGTAGACGACCCGGGCCTTCTCGGTGGCGTAGTTGACGGTGGCCTCGACGCCCTCCATGCGGTTGAGCTTCTTCTCCACGCGGGCGGCGCAGGAAGCGCAGGTCATGCCGCCGATCGTGAGTTCGACCTCGGCCGTCCCGGTGATACTGCCCGTGGTGCTCATCCCTGCTCCTCGCCGCCGTTCCCCTCATACCCCTAGGGGGTATCCCTTGGCTCTATGTATACCCCCGGGGTGTATTTCACGCAAGGGGCGGCGAACGAGTCCGGCCCGTACCCCTGGGGGGTACGGGCCGGAAAGGGCGGGGTTGCGGGGCGGGGTTTACGGCTGGAGGCCGCCGAGCCTTCCCTCCAGGAGGACGAGCAGGTCGGCGAGCGTTTCCGCCAGATCCGTCCGGCGTTCGTCGCCGAGCCCCTCCAGCAGGGCGCTCTCGTAGCCCAGCTGATGAGGGATCAGGCGGTCGATGAGCTCCTGCCCTTCCTCCGTCAGGGACAGGTGCGCCACCCGCCGGTCCCGTTCGTCGGGGCGGCGCGCGACCAGCCCGCGCGCTTCGAGCACCCGCAGCCGTTTGGTGACCGCGGCCCCCGAGGCGAAGGTCTCCCGGGCGATCTGGCCGGGAGTCAGCTCCCGTCCCGTGCGCCGCAGGGTGCCGAGGATGTCGAACTCCGCGCGCGTCAGTCCCTCGCGCACCAGCGGCGCGTCCGTGGCCTGCTGGAGCAGCGCCGCGCAGCGGTTGAGCCTGCCGATCACGGCCATCGGCGCGGTGTCGAGTCCGGGGTGGACCTGCTGCCACTGCCGCAGCACGCGCGCGACGATGTCCTCGGTCACGGTGGTGATCCTTTCCAGTCGGTGCTCCGGGTAGATTCTGCCGTCCCGCCGGTGCCCGCCCGGAGGGAGGCTCAGGCCGGCGCCGGGCCGCCGGCGGGAGCGTGCTCCCGTACGAGTGAGGCCAGCGCCCGGTGGCCGTCGCGCTCGGCACGCGCCACCCGCTCCCCGGGCAGGCCCCGCTGCCGCCACTCGCCGGCCGCGGTGTCGGCCGCCTCCCGCAGGTCGACGAGGGCGGCCGCGAGCCGGTCGCGGGCCGTTTCGCGAGCGGGGTGCGCACCGGC
Source organism: Streptomyces sp. NPDC008001 (assembly GCF_042958085.1). NCBI lineage: Bacteria > Bacillati > Actinomycetota > Actinomycetes > Kitasatosporales > Streptomycetaceae > Streptomyces > Streptomyces sp. NPDC008001. The sequence continues at coordinate 350,585 of NZ_JBIBIZ010000007.1, forward strand.
CGGCACCGCGAGGGCGGCGGCGAGCGCCCCGTCCACCCGGACCACGGCGGCCTCGACCCGGTCCGCCGCCCGCCGGTCGGTGACCAGCGCGCAGACGAGCAGGCCGGTGGCCGCGCCGACGAGCGTATCGGTCCACCGGTCGCCGACGAGCTCCCCGGCGGGGCGGCTGCCGCCGAATTCGGTCAGCAGCAGGGCCATCGGGGTGACGCAGACCGTGCCGAGCCAGTAGTTGCGGGAGATGAGGGCCTCGGCGCCCGCCTGCAGGGCGAGCGCGGCCAGCACCATGGCCACGGCGCCCGTACGGATCACGGGCACGAGCGCGGCGAAGAGCAGGACGCCGAGGAGGTTGCCGGACACCCGCTGCAGCGCGCGGTGCCAGGACAGCGCGGTGCTGGCCTGGACGACCGAGGCGGCGGTGACCACCGCCCAGTACGGGTGCCCGACGCCGCAGGCGAGCGCCGCCCACCCGGCGAGCGCGGAGCCCACCAGGACCCGGGCGCCCGCGGGCAGCAGCCGGGGCAGCGGCGGACGACCGGAAAGTGCTGCTCCGGTTCCGCCGGGCAGGGCGCGGCGGCCCGCGCGGAGGTCCCGCGCCCAGGCCTCCCAGTGCCCCGCGTCCGGCTCCGCGTGCGCCAGCCCGCGGTGCACGTGGGCGCGTATCCCGGCGGGCGCCCGCAGCAGCGCCTGCCAGGCGGCGTGCCGGGCGCGGGGCGCGTCCGGCCCGTCCGCGCGGACCGCGCGCGCCGCGGCCTCCAGGGCGCGGGCGGCGGCGCGGCGCTCGGGGCCGTGCGGCCGGACGAGGCCGGGGGCCATGCAGACCAGCCACGCCCAGAGCCCGCAGGCCAGGGTCAGCGAGAGGTGGAACGGCAGGTCCGCGGCCCGCTGCGGCACGAAGCACGCCGACGACGTGACGAAGGTGAGGATGATGCTGCCGGGCGGCCCCGTGCGGGACGCGTCGCAGACCGTCTTCTGCGCCGCCGCGAGCACCGCGGCGACCAGGACGAGCACGGCGGGGGAGCGGGTCAGGGACGCGGCGCCCAGGGCCGCGCCCACGCCCGCCGTCATGCCGAGCACCACGAGGGCGAGCGTCCGGGCGCGCGCGGCGTACCCGCGGTCGTGGCCGTACAGCGCGCACAGGGCCCCGGCGGAGGTGTACAGCGCGAGGTCCAGCCGCCCGGCCGCGAGGAGGGCGGCGTCCGGTACCCCCATGGCCACGACGGCGCTGAGGGCCGACACGTACCAGGTGTCCGCCGGGCGGCCGATCCGGAAGGCGGCGTGCAGGGTTCCGGGCAGGGCGGGTCGTCTCACCATGCCTAAGATATTAGCAAGTGTTTTACTCGGAAAATATATCGAGGGTGCGAGCCCGGCAGTCCGCCGGCGACCCCCACGCGGACCGCAGCGCCCTCGCCTTGCCCAGCCACAGCGACAGGTCGTACTCCGCGGTGTAGCCGATCGCGCCGTGCAGCTGCAGCGCGGTCCGCGCCGCGGCGTAGGCCGCATCGGACGCGGCCGCCTTCGCCGCCGCGACCTCCGCCCCGGCGCCCGGCGCCCCCGCCGCCAGGGCCACGGCCGCCCCGTGCACGAGCGGCCCGGCGAACTCCAGCCCGGCGCGCGTGTCCGCCAGCCGGTGCTTCACCGCCTGGAACCCGCCGACCGCCACCCCGAACTGCCTGCGCTGCCCCACGTACGCCACCGTCCGCTCCAGCAGCGCCAGCCCCACGCCGAGCACCTGCGCGGCCGCCGCGAACGCCGCCCACTCCGCCGCGTGCCGCGCCGCCTCGCGCACCGCCCGCCCCGCCTCCACCGGCTCGGCACCGCAGTGCGGCAGGGCGAGCCGCCGCGCCGGGTCCAGGGAGGGCTGGACGGGACCGTGACCGGCGGCGACGAAGAGGTCGTCCGCCCCGTCCGGCACGGCGAACACCCCGTCGCACACGTCCGTGTCCAGCGCGTACGGACTCCCGCCCGGCACCGTCGGCAGCGCCGCCGTCACCCGCGCCGCACCCTCGCCCACCCGCGGCAACCAGGCCTCCGCCAGCACGGGCCGGCCCGCCGCGGCCAGCCGGGCCAGCAGCGCCGTCACGGCGACCGCCTCCACGACCGGGCCCGGCACCGCGTACCGGCCCAGCTCCGTGAAGGCCACCGCCACCTCCACCGGCAGCGGGCCCGTCCCGCCGAACGCCTCCGGCACCGCCAGCCCGAACACCCCGGCCTGCGCCAGCTGCTCCCACACGGCCAGCCCCGGCTTGTGATCGCCGCGCGCCCAGGCCCGTACGGCCGACGGCGTGTCCGCCGCGGCCAGCATCCGGCCGAGCGTACGGCCGAACTCCCGCTGCTCGGCGTCCAGTGCGAACCTCATGCTGGCCGCCCCTCCCGCCGCCCCCTCGGCAGCCCCAGCAGCCGCTCCGCCACGATGTCCCGCTGGATTTCGTTCGTGCCCGCGTACACCGGCCCCGCCAGCGCGAAGACGTACCCCTCCGCCCAGGCGCCGTGCGCGGGGGCGTCGCTCGCCGGGCCGGCCAGTTCGCCGTACGGGCCGAGCAGGTCGAGCGCCGTCTCGTGCAGCGCCAGGTCGAGCTCCGACCAGAAGAGCTTCGTGAGGCTCGGCTCCGCGCCCCGGGGGCCGGCCGCCGCCCGCGCGTACCCGTACAGCTGGTACGCGCGCGCCCGGACCACCGCATCGGCCACCCGGTCGCGCAGCGCCGTGTCCCCGGGGTCGGCCGCGGCCCGCCACAGCGCGACGAGCCGGCGCGCGGCCGCCACGTAGCGGCCCGGGCTGCGCAGGGCGAGGCCGCGCTCGTTGCCGGCGGTGCTCATGGCCACCCGCCAGCCGTCGCCGGCCGTGCCCACGACGTCCCGGTCGGGCACGAACACCTCGTCCAGGAAGATCTCCGCGAACGCCGGCTTGCCGTCGAGACGGGCCACCGGACGCACCGTCACCCCCTCGGCGTCCAGCCCGAACATCGCGTAGGTCAGGCCCTCGTGCGGCCTGCCCCCGCTCGCGTGGCTGCGGAACAGCCCGAAGGCCCGGTCGGCGAACGCCGCCCGCGAGGACCACGCCTTCTGCCCGCTCAGCAGCCAGCCGCCGGCCGTGCGCACCGCCACCGACCGCAAGGACGCGAGGTCCGAACCGGCCTCGGGCTCCGACCACGCCTGCGCCCACACCGTCTCCCCGCTCGCCATCGCGGGCAGGATCCGGGCGCGCTGCTCCTCCGTGCCGTGCTCGAAGAGCGCCGGGGCGAGCAGCCCGATGCCGTTCTGCGAGACCCGGGCGGGCGCGCCCGCGGCCCAGTACTCCTCCTCGAAGACCAGCCACTCCGTGAACGAGCGGCCGCGGCCCCCGTACGCGGCCGGCCACGAGACGGCCGACCAGCGGCCCGCGTGCAACTCCCGCTCCCACTCCCGGTGCCGGGCAAAGCCCACCCCGGTCTCCAGCGAGGGGAGCGGCGTACGGGGCACGTGGGCGGCGAGCCAGGCGCGGGCCTCCGCGCGGAACGCCTCCTCCTCCGGGGTGAAGTCCAGGTCCATCAGGAACCGCCCGCTTCCGTCCTCGCTTCCGGCCGGGCCTTCGCCTTCATGCCGCGCACGTCCATGCCGCCGAGCGGATCGCCGCCGGTCTCGGCGTTGTGCGCGTGCGCGAGGTGGTGCAGGGCGAACGCCGCGTCGAGCCCGCCGTGCAGACCTTGGAGGTCCTCGGCCTGGTTGACCGCGCGCTTGGCGAGGGCGAGCCCCATGCGCGGCATCGCGGCGACCCGCTCGGCGAGCTCGCGGGTGCGGGCGGCGAGCTGCTCGCGCGGCACGACGCGGCTGACCATGCCGAGCTCGTGAGCGCGCCGCGCCGTCATCCGGTCGCCCGTGTAGAGGAGTTCCTTCGCGACGCGCGGCGGCAGCACCCACGGGTGCGCGAAGTACTCCACGCCGGGAATGCCCATCCGCACCACCGGATCGGCGAAGAAGGCGTCCTCGCTCGCGACGATCAGGTCGCAGACCCAGGCCAGCATCAGCCCGCCCGCCACACAGGCCCCCTGCACCGACGCGATCACCGGCTTGGGCAGTTCGCGCCAGCGGCGGCACATGCCCAGGTAGACCTCGGACTCGCGCGCGAACCGGCTCTCCGCGCCCGCCTTGTCCGAGTGGTCCCACCACAGCCCGGCCCGGCGCTCGAACGGCAGGTGGGCGTCGCGCGCGGGGGTCCCGATGTCATGGCCGGACGAGAAGTGCCCGCCCGCGCCCGCGAGCACGATCACCCGCACCGCGTCGTCGGCCGCCGCCTCGTACAGCGCCTCGTCCAGGGCGTACGTCATGGCGGAGTTCTGGGCGTTGCGGTACGCGGGCCGGTTCATGGTGACCGTCGCGACGGGGCCGGTGCGCTCGGAGAGCACCACAGGGTCAGTGGCCATCGGGCATCCTTCCCTAACAAGTGTTTGGTAGGTTAACGTCCCCCCATGAGCAGCGTCGAGAGCTCCGGCCCGCCGCCGTACGTCCCCGGCCACGACCTGCTGTCCGGCCGCACCGCCGTCATCACCGCCGCGGCCGGGGCCGGCATCGGGGCCGCCACCGCCCGCCGGTTCCTCGAAGAGGGCGCCCGCGTCGTGCTCGGCGACCGGCACGCCCGCCGCCTGCGCGTCGCCGTGGCCGCCCTCAGCGACGAGTTCGGCGGCCGCCAGGTCGCCGGCCTGCCCTGCGACGTCACCGACGAGGCGCAGGTGGCGGCCCTGTTCGACCTGGCCGAGGAGCGGCACGGCGCCCTCGACGTCGTCGTCAACAACGCCGGCCTCGGCGGCACCGCCGAGCTCGCCGACATGACCGACGACCAGTGGGACGCCGTCGTCGGCACCACCCTCGGCGGCACCTTCCGCTGCACCCGCGCCGCCCTGCGCCGCATGCGCGGCCGCGGCACCGGCGGCGTCGTCGTCAACAACGCCTCGGTCGCCGGCTGGCGCGCCCAGCACGGCCAGGCCCACTACGCCGCCGCCAAGGCCGGCGTCATGGCGCTCACGCGCTGCGCGGCCGTGGAGGCGGCCGCCTACGGCGTGCGGGTCAACGCCGTGTCGCCGAGCCTCGCCCTCCACCCGCACCTGTCCAAGGTCACCACCCCGGAGCTGCTGGACGAGCTGGCGCGGCGCGAGGCGTTCGGGCGGGCCGCCGAGCCCTGGGAGGTCGCCAACGTCATCGTCTTCCTCGCCAGCGGCTACTCGTCGTACATGACCGGCGAGACGGTCTCCGTCAGCAGCCAGCGCGCGTGACCGGGAAGGGAGCCGGCGCGCGTGACCGAGAATGGCACTGTGCCGAACAGCAAGAAGACCACCACCGAGCGGCCCGTGCCCGAGCGGCGCGGGGAGCTCCTCGCGACCGCCGCCGAGGTGTTCGCCGCGCAGGGCTACAACGCCACCACCGTGCGGCGGATCGCCGAGGAGGCCGGGCTGCTGGCGGGCAGCCTCTACTACCACTTCGACTCCAAGGAGTCGATGCTGGACGAGATCCTCTCCGCCTTCCTGGACGAGCTGTGGGCCGGGTACGACACCGTGCTCGCCGCCCGCCTCGGCCCCCGCGAGACCCTCGAAGCGCTGGTCACCGAGTCCTTCCGCGAGATCGACCGGCACCGCCACGCGGTCGCCATCTACCAGAAGGAGTCGCGGCACCTGGCCGGCCTGCCGCGCTTTGGCTACCTCGCCGAGTCGCAGCGCAGGTTCGAGGAGGTCTGGCTCGGCACGATCGAACGCGGCGCGGCGGAGGGCGCCTTCCGCGCCGACCTGGACGCCCGCCTCGCCTACCGGTTCCTGCGCGACACCGTGTGGGTCGCCGCGTCCTGGTACCGGCCGGGCGGGCAGCACCCGGCGGAGGAGATCGCCCGCCAGTACCTGTCGATGGTCCTGGACGGCATCGCCGTGCGGGAGTGACCGGTTGGAGGAGCAGCAGCCATGACCGAGGCATACATCGCCGGAGCGGTCCGCACCCCCGTGGGCCGGCGCGGCGGCGGGCTCTCCGCCGTCCACCCCGCCGACCTCGGCGCGCACGTCCTGCGCGCCCTGATGGAGCGCACGGGCGTGGACCCGGCCGCCGTCGAGGACGTCGTCCTCGGCTGCCTGGACGCGGTCGGGCCGCAGGCCGGGGACATCGCCCGCACGAGCTGGCTGGCCGCCGGGCTGCCCGAGGAGGTCCCCGGCGTCACCGTCGACCGGCAGTGCGGATCCGGCCAGCAGGCCGTCCACTTCGCCGCCCAGGCCGTCCTCTCGGGCACCCAGGACCTCGTCGTCGCGGGCGGCGTCCAGAACATGTCGCAGATCCCCATCGCCTACGCCGTCCACCAGGCGGCCGTCCCGCTCGGCCTCACCCGCGGCCCGTTCGCCGGCTCGGAGGGCTGGCGGGCGCGCTACGGCGACCGGCCCGTCAGCCAGTTCCACGGCGCCGAACTCATCGCCCGGCAGTGGGACATCGGCCGGGCGGCCATGGAGGAGTACGCGCTGCTCTCGCACCGGCGGGCCGTGCGCGCCGCCGACGAGGGCCGCTTCGACCGCGAACTCGCCCCGTACGGCGGGCTGTCCGCCGACGAAGGACCCCGCCGCGACACCTCCCCGGAGAAGATGGCCGCCCTGAAGCCGGTGGTCGAGGGAGGCCGGCTGACGGCCGCCCTCTCCTCGCAGATCTCCGACGGCGCGGCGGCCCTGCTCATCGCGAGCGAGCGCGCGGTGCGCGACCACGGGCTGACGCCGCGCGCCCGCATCCACCACCTGTCCGTACGCGGCGAGGACCCCATCCGCATGCTGACCGCGCCCATCCCGGCCACCGCCCACGCGCTGAAGAAGGCCGGGCTGACGATCGCGGACATCGACCTCACCGAGATCAACGAGGCGTTCGCCTCCGTCGTCCTGGCCTGGCTCCGCGAGACCGGTGCCGACCCGGAGAAGGTCAACGTCAACGGCGGCGCCATCGCCCTGGGCCACCCCCTGGGCGCGACCGGCGCGAAGCTGCTGACCACCCTGCTCCACGAACTGGAGCGCACGGGAGGCCGCTACGGCCTGCAGACGATGTGCGAGGGCGGCGGACAGGCGAACGTGACGATCATCGAACGGCTGTAAGGGGCCGCAGACTGCCTTTCACCGGTCCTACGGGGCGCTTCCCGGGACCCCGAGCCGCTCCAGGACCCCCTCCGCCTCCGCCATCACCCGCTCCACCAGCTCCGCGCACGTCGGCAGGTCGTCGATGACGCCGGCGACCTGCCCCGACGCCATCACCCCCACGTCCGTGCGGCCGTCCACCATCGCCGCCCTCAGCAGCACGGGCGTGTTCGCCGCCAGCAGCACCTGACTCCACGTCAGCTCCCGGCCGTGCCGCATCGCCAGCCCGTCCCGCACCATCTGCGGCCAGCTCATCCCCGACAGCGCCCGGAACGAGACGGCGTGCCGCAGCGCGCGGGCGAGCCCGCCGAGCCGCCCCGAGCGTTCGAGGCCGGCGACGAAGGGCGTGCGCAGCATCCGGTGGGGGAGGCCGTCGACCTTCGTCGTCACCACGACGTCCCGCACCGACGCCGCCAGGTACGCCGCCTTCACCGCGTCCGGCACCGTGCTGTCGGCGGTCAGCAGGAAGCGCGTGCCCATGGCGACGCCCGCCGCGCCGAGCGCCAGGGCCGCCACCAGACCGCGCCCGTCGCGGAAGCCGCCCGCCGCGATCACCGGAATGTCCACGGCGTCCACCACCTGCGGCAGCAGAACCGTCGTCGCGACCTCGCCCGTGTGACCGCCGCCCTCACCGCCCTGCACCACCACCGCGTCCGCGCCCCACGCCGCGACCTTCTCGGCGTGGCGCCGGGCGCCCACGGACGGCACGACGACCACCCCCGCGTCCTTGAGCCGGGCGATCAGCTCCCGGGACGGGGCCAGCGCGAACGACGCGACCGGCACCCGCTCCTCGATCAGGATGTCCACGCGCTCCCGGGCGTCGCCCGCGTCCGCCCGCAGGTTCACCCCGAAGGGCCGCCCGGTGCGGGAGCGCACCTTCCTGATCGCGGCCCTGAGCGCCTCCGGCGTCATCGTCGCCGAGCCCAGGATGCCGAGCGCGCCCGCCTCCGCCACGGCCGACACCAGCCGGGGGCCGGCGACCCAGCCCATGCCGGTCTGGACGAGCGGGTGCCGGACGCCCACCAGGCCGGTCAGGGCCGTCCTCACCCCCGTACCTCCCCGGCCCGCAGCCCGTCCGGATCGATGACCTCCCGGATCAGCCGCAGCTCCTCCGCCGTCGGCCGCCGGGTGCGCGGCACGCCGGCAGGAACCTCCAGAGGGAAACCGGTGGCCGCCCTGAGCTCCTCCGCGGTGACGCCCGGATGCAGCGAGCGGACCCGCATCGTGCGGCCGGGCGTCTCGAAGTCCAGCACGGCCAGGTCGGTGACCACGCGCCGGATGCGGTGGAAGCGCGTCGCCGACGGCCCCGCCGCGGCCGCCCGGTCGTAGCCGACGCCGCTGACCATGTCGGCCTTCTCCACGAACACGCGCGGCGAATGCCGGGGGACCCAGTAACTGACCGGGTTGTTCAGCGTGTTGGCCGGTGCCCCGCGGACGCCCAGGAGCTGCCGGTCGGGCCGCCGCCAGTCGCCGATGCAGGAGATGTTCTGGTTGCCGTGCCGGTCGAGCTGGGCCGCGCCCATCATCACGTGCCGCCGGCCGCCCGCCACCAGCGCCAGGTGCCGGCGGTACGGCAGCCAGCCCTCCACCGTCCGGGCCTTCGCGCCCAGCGCGGGCACGTCCGCGACCAGCAGCGCCTCCCCGTCCGTGAGCAGCAGGTCCGGGGCGAAGGTGAGCCGGGCGAGCCGCGCCCCGATCACCGGGACCACCCCCATCGGGGCGGCCAGGATCTCCCCGTCCCCGCGCCACGCCTCCGCGCACGCCACGACGCACACCTCGGCCCGCCCGGCGCTCACGCCGCACCCCGTGCGAAGTCGGCGACCGCGGCGCGGTAGGCGTCCTCGTCCCCGGACAGGAAGCGGGCGGTGAACTCCCGCCAGGCCGCCGGGTCGGCCGCGGCCGCCGCGTACGCGGCCTGGAACGCCTCGTCGCGGTCGTAGTCCGGCACGCAGGAGGTGAAGTGCGCCCCGCCCGGCGCCTCGACGACGCCGTTGACGCAGTGCCGCTGGACCAGGAGCGTCTGCGGCGAGGCGTTCCTGGTGAACTCGGCGCTGCCGATCACGCGCTCGCAGGAGACGTACGCCTCGCGCGCCGCCTCGCAGAACAGGTCGTCGAAGTACGGGTCCGGGCCGAGGTACTGGGCGTTGCCGCGCGCGTCCGCCCGGTTGAGGTGCACGAGGGCCGCGTCCAGGGTGAGCGCCGGCACGGCGACGAGCTCCTCGCCGTCCCCGTAGGGGGACGTCACGGTGCGCAGGAACGGGTTGACGGTCATGACGTCCGAGCCGAGGCCGGCGCGTACGGGCAGGAACGGCAGCCGGTGCGCGGCGGCCGTCAGCCCCCACATGAACATCGCCTCGTCCAGCTCGACCAGTTCGATGTCGCCGCGCTGCCGGGCGGCCCGGAAGTGCGGTTCGAGCGGGATCGAGTCGAGCGTCGCGAAGGCGGCGACGAGCTTGCGGACCCGGCCCGCGGCCACCAGCAGGCCGACGTCCGGGCCGCCGTAGGAGACCACGGTGAGGTCGCGGACGTCCGAGCGCAGCAGGGCGCGGACGAGGGCCATGGGCTTGCGCCGGGAGCCCCAGCCGCCGATGCCGAGGGTCATGCCGCTCTCCAGGCGCGCCACGGCCTCGTCCGCGGTCATCGTCTTGTCCGCGGTCCGGTTCGTGTTGTCCGCGGTCCGGTTCGTGGTCCGGTTCTCGGTCCGGTTCGTGGTCCTGCCCGTGGTCCTGTCCGCGGGTGCCGTCCTGTCCTCGCCGCCGGTCACGGGGCCTCCCTCTCCCTGTCCTGTTGCCCGAAGGCCGCACGGAGGCGGTCACCGACGCCGCACAGGCCCGCCTCGAAGGTGAAGCCCTGTTCGTAGCGGTAGCTGCGGCGCACGTCGACCGGGTCGATGCCGTTGAGTGCGGCCTTCGCCAGGCGCAGCAGCGAGCCGTCCTTGGCGGCGATCTCCCGGGCCAGCTCCAGGGCCGCCGCCCGGAGCCCGGCGCGCGGCACGACGCGCCACACGGACCCGTGCCGGTGCAGCTCCTGCGCGGTGACCGTGCGCGAGGTGAAGTAGAGGGTGCGCATGAGGTGCTGCGGGACGAGGCGGGCCAGGTGCGTCGCGGCGCCGAGCGCACCGCGGTCCAGTTCGGGCAGGCCGAACGTGGCGTCGTCCGAGGCGACGACGGCGTCCGCGTTGCCCGCCAGGCCGACCCCGCCGCCCAGGCAGAAGCCGTGCACGGCGGCGATCACCGGCACCTGGCAGTCGTAGACCGCCGAGAACGCCGCCGCACAGCCGTGGTTGGCGCCGATCAGGGCCTCGTGGCCGGGGGAGCGCCGGATCTCCTTGAGGTCCACACCGGCGTTGAAGCCGCGCCCGGCGGCGGCCAGCACGACACAGCGGACCGCGGGGTCGGCGCCGGCCGCGGCGACCGCCTCCGCCAGGTCGTACCAGCCGCGCACGGGCAGGGCGTTGACGGGCGGGAAGTCCACGGTGACGACGGCGACGGCCGGTTCGGGGCGTGAGGTGGAGACACTCATCGGAGGATCCGCTACCTTTCCACCAAACGTTTGTTAGGTGCTCTCGCTGTTCGAAGGTAGCAGCGGACGACCCGCCGTGGGAGGTGGCGCCGTGCCGGCAGGCAAGGAGTCGCGCACCGTCGTCGTCACCGGAGGCACGCGCGGCGTGGGCGCCGGGATCGCGCGCGCCTTCCTGCGCACCGGCGCACGCGTCGTCGTCTGCGCCCGCCGGCCGCCGGACCGGCCCGTCACCGCCGCCGGCCGCACCGCCCGCTACGTACCGGTGGATCTGCGCGAACAAGCCGCCGTCAGCGAGCTCTTCGCGCGGGTGGCCGAGGAGTACGGGCGGCTCGACGTCCTCGTGAACAACGCGGGCGGCACGCCCTTCCGGCCGCTCGGCGCGGCGGACGCGGACCGGCACGCCCGGGTCATCGCCCTGAACCTCCTCGCCCCGCTGACGGCGTCCCTCGCCGCGTACCCCCTGATGCGCGAGCAGCCCGGCGGCGGCTGCATCCTGATGACCGGCAGCGTGAGCGGCACCCGGCCCTCGCCCGGCACCGCCGCCTACGGGGCGGCCAAGGCCGGGCTGCACAGCCTCGCGCGCACCATGGCCGTCGAATGGGCGCCCGCCGTCCGCGTCAACACCCTCGTCCCCGGCATGGTGCGCACCGAGTCCGCGCACCTCCACTACGGGGACGCCGTCGGGCTCACCGCCGTCGCCCGCACCGTGCCCGCCGGACGGCTCGCCGAGCCCGACGAGATCGGCGCCGCGGCCGTCTTCCTCGCCTCCGCCGACGCCGCCCACATCACCGGGGCCGAACTGCTCGTCCACGGCGGCGGCGAGCGCCCGGCCTACCTCGCCGCCGCCACCGCCAACCACGAGGAGCCGCCCGCATGACCGGAATCTGCACCGGGCGCGTCGCCGCCGTCACCGGAGCCGGACGCGGCCTCGGCCGGGCCCACGCCCTCGCCTTCGCGGCGGAGGGCGCGCGTGTCGTCGTGAACGAACTGGAAGGGGAATCGGCCGGCGAAGCGCGGCGCGTCGCCGCCGAGATCCGTGCCCGGGGCGGCGAAGCCGTCGTGCACGGCGGCGATGTCTCCACGGACGCGGGCGCCGCCTCCCTCCTCGCCACGGCCCTCGACGCCTACGGGCGGCTCGACACGCTCGTCAACAACGCCGGCATCCTGCGCGACCGGATGCTCGTCAACCTCGGCGAGGACGACTGGGACGCCGTCGTCGGCGTCCACCTCAAGGGCCACTTCCTGCCGCTCCGGCACGCCGCCGCGCACTGGCGGGCCGAGCACAAGGCCGGGCGGACGCCGCAGGCGCGCGTCGTCAACACCACGTCGGGGGCCGGGCTGCTCGGCAGCGTCGGCCAGGCCAACTACGCCGCCGCGAAGGCGGGCGTCGTCGCCCTCACCCTCGTCGCCGCCGCCGAACTCGCCCGCTACGGCGTCCAGGTCAATGCCGTCGCGCCCGCCGCGCGCACGCGGATGACCGAGCGGACGTTCGCCGACGCGATGGCCGCCCCCGCCACCGGTTTCGACGCCATGGCCCCCGCCAACGTCTCCCCGCTCGTCGTCTGGCTCGGCTCGGCCCGCTCGTCCGGCGTCACGGGACGGGTCTTCGCGGCGGAAGCGGGCCGCATCACCCTCATGGAGGGCTGGCACCCCGGCCCGGTCACCGACAAGGGCGACCGCTGGACCCCGGCGGAAGCAGGAGAAGCGGCCCGGGCCCTCCTGGCGAGCGCACGGCAGCCGGGACGGGTGTACGGGGCGGGGTGACGGGGGCCTTGGCCGGGGCAGCCGGGCACCGCCGGGCATGACCCGCGCCCCCACGGAAAACCCGGCCCGGTGCGAACCGGCCGCCCGTCAGGACACCACGTCCTTGCCCCGGAAGTGCCGGAACGCCAGGGCGAACAACACCATCGCGTACGCCACCGACACCGCCGTCCCCTTCACCATCCCGCCCCACTCCATCCGCGGCTGCAACGCGTCCGCCCACGCGAACTGCCAGTGCGCCGGCAGGAAGTCCCGCCAGTGGCCCAGCGCCGTCACCGCGTCCAGGACGTTCCCCACGATCGTCAGGCCGACCGCGCCGCCCACCGCCCCCAGCGGCGCGTCCGTGACCGTCGACAGCCAGAACGCCAGCCCCGCCGTCACCAGCTGCCCCACGAAGACGAAGGCGACGACGATCGCGAGCCGGCCCACGGCGGTGGTGCCCGGCAGGGAGCCGCCCGCCGGGAGGCGGAGCGGCCCCCAGCCGTACGCGGCCGTGCCCGCGGCGAGGGCGACCACCGGCAGCAGCACCATCGCCGCCGCGCTGAACGCGAGCGCCACCGTCAGCTTGCTGAGGAGGAGCCGCGTCCGCGGCACCGGCGCCGCCAGCAGGTAGCGCAGGGAGGACCAGCCGGCCTCGGACGCCACCGTGTCGCCGCAGAACAGCGCGACCGGAATGACCAGCAGGAAGCCCGCCGAGACGAACACGCACGTCGCCGTGAAGTTCACCCCGGACGCCGTGGCGGTGTCGATGAGCGTGACCCGCCCGTCGCGCCCGCTCGGCTGCCCTCCGATCGCGAACGCCGCGATCAGGACGAACGGCAGCACGGCGAGCACCGCCCCGACCACCATCGTCCGGCGCCGCCGCAGCTGCCGCATCGCCTCGACGCGCAGGGGCAGGGTGTGCCGCGCCCGGTAGCCGGGAGCGGACTCGCCGGTGTTCACCACTGCGCTCACGACGGGCCTCCGATCAGGGTCAGGAACGCGTCCTCCAGACGGCGGTGCGGACCCACCCGCGCCACCGGGATCTCCAGCCGGACCAGCTCGGCCAGCAGCTGCGGCGCAGTCGCACCGTCCAGCCGCACCAGCAGGCCCTCCTCGGCCCGTACGGCCGAGGCCACCCCCGGCAGCGCGGCCACCTTCTCCGCCGTCACCTCCGTGACCTCGCCCTCGACGCCCACGAGCAGCGTGTCGCCCGAGCCGACGATGTCTCCGACGCGGCCGGCGGTCACCAGGCGCCCGCGGTCCATGACGACGAGGTGGGTGCAGGACTGCTCGACCTCGGACAGGAGGTGGCTGGAGACGATGACCGTGCGCCCGGCGGCCGCGTAACGGATCATCACCTCGCGCATCTCGCGGATCTGCGGCGGGTCGAGCCCGTTCGTCGGCTCGTCCAGGATCAGCAGGTCCGGCAGCCCCAGCATGGCCTGGGCGATCGCGAGCCGCTGCCGCATGCCCTGCGAATACGTCCGCACGGCGCGCTCCAGGGCCGGGCCGAGCCCGGCGATCTCCAGGGCCTCGTCGAGGTGCGCGTCCTCGGCCGGCCGGCCCGTGGCCCGCCAGTACAGGTCGAGGTTGGCGCGCCCGGACAGGTGCGGCAGGAAGCCCGCGCCCTCCACGAACGCCCCCACCCGCGACAGCACCGGCGCACCCGGCCGCACCGCCTGCCCGAAGACCCGGATCTCACCGGCGTCCGGGCGGATGAGCCCCATGAGCATGCGCAGGGTGGTGGTCTTGCCGGCGCCGTTCGGCCCCAGCAGCCCCAGGACCTGCCCGCGCTCGACCCGGAACGACAGGTCGCGCACGGCGTACCGGTCGGCCGACTTGGCGTACCGCTTGCTCAGGCCGGTGATCTGCAGCGGCACTCCGGCGAGCTCCGGATCCGGGGCCGGGGCGGTCACCCGGCGGCGCCCGGTCAGCAGCACGGCGGCCGCGACGACCGCACCGCCCAGCGGGAGCCCCCACGTCCACCACGGCAGGGCGGACGAAGCCGTCCGCACGTCCGGCGCGGTGGGCACGCTCAGCCCGCCCTCCAGGGAAACGCCGTACGTGGCGGGCGCGGCCGGCGAGGCGTAGGCCAGGTCGGTCGCGGCGAGGACGAACCGCATCCGGTGCCCCGCCTCGAAGGTGTGGTCGACGGCCGGAAGCCGCAGCTCCACCGTCCGGCCGTCCTTGGCGTCCGTCACGCGCACCGGCGCGACGAGCTGTGCGGGCAGCACCTGCTGCCCGTTCGGGCCGACGTCGTAGACCTTGGCGAACAGCACGGCGTCACCCGTCGCGGAGTCCGCCTTGACGTTCACCTTCACCGTCGGCGTCCCCGTCACCCGGATCCCCTCGCTCAGGGGCGCCGACTCGAACCGGGCGTGCTGCCCGGGGAAGTCGAGGGAGAACCCCAGGCCGAGGCCGGACAGCTGCGACGCCGCGCCCCCGATCCCGGGCACGGCGGAGATCGCCGGCGGTGCCGCCCCCGGCGGGTTGGCGAAGGACTGCCGGCGCCCGGACAGCCCGATCGTCCGCACGTCGTTCCGCAGGCCCGGATAGCTGTCGCTGCTCGCGCCGCGCAACTGCGCCTTGCCGTCGGTGGTGTCGATGCCGCCCGTCCGGCTGATGCGGAAGGCGGGACCGGTGTCCGCGCTCTCGTCGCCCTTGAGGTAGCGGTCGAACCACGCGCGCGTGCGCAGCGCCGTCCGGTCGGTCTCCCCGAAGCCGGAATCGTGGCCTCCCGCCATCCAGTCGACGGCGACGGGCGCGCCGTTGCGGCCGATCGCCCCGGCCGCCGCGTCCGCGTGGTCCAGGGGGAAGAGCGAGTCGGTCTGGCCCTGGAAGAACAGGGTCGGCACCTTGATGCGGCCGGCGACCGCGGAGGGGCTGCGGCGCTCCAGCAGCTCCCGGGCCTCCGCGTCCGGCTTGCCGGCCACGGCCACCCGCTCGTACATCTCGCACAGCTGCTTCTCGAACTGCCCGCAGCCGGGGGCCGGGGAGGGGGCGTCCGGCGCGCTGCGCGGGCCCGTACCGGCCTTGCCGTCCGCACCGGTTTTGCTCCCCGCAGCGGGTGGCGGGGGCCCCGCCGAACCGGAGGTGAAGAAGATCCCCGACCAGAGTTTCTTGAACACCCCTCCGGGGAAGAGCGCGTCGGCGAGGTTCCAGTAGGTGACCTGCGGGGCGATCGCGTCGACGCGCTTGTCGTGACCGGCCGCGAGCAGGGCGATCGCGCCGCCGTAGGAGCCGCCCGCAATGCCGACCCTGGGGTCCTTGTCGCCGTCCAGCTCCACTTCGGGACGCGCGGCGAGCCAGTCCAGCATGCGGCTCACGTCGGCGACCTCGTGGTCGGGGTCGTTGAGCCCGATCCGGCCGGTGGAGCGCCCGAAGCCGCGCGCGGACCACGTGAGCACCGCGTAGCCGGAGCGCGCCAGGTCCTCGGCGTGCTCGCGCAGCTCGTCCTTGCTGCCGCCGAAGCCGTGCGCGAGCAGCACGGCCGGCCTGCGGCCCGCACCGCCCGCGGTGAAGAACGACGTGTCGATGCGTACGGAGCCGCTGCTGCCGGGCCCCTCGGGCAGCGTCATGAAGCGGTCCTCGCGGTGCACGGGCGGATCGCCGCCCGTGCCGGAGGCCACGGCCCAGGTGCCGCCGCCCACGAGCACGACGGCCGCCACGACGGTGGCGGCGAGCCGTCGCCCGCGCAGGCGGGAGACACCCGGGCGGGAGGCATCCGGGCGGGAAACGCCCGGGCGGGACGCACGCAGCCGGGGAACACGCGGCCCGGAGGCGCGCGGCCGGGGAAAGCGCAGCTTCATGTCCGCATGCTAAGCGGAGACGTCGTCCGGCTGAGGGCCGGGCCGGTGCGGGCGTCGCAGCGAGGCCCGGAGAGGGTTCCGGGCCGGGCTCATTCCCCGGCCGCCTCCGTCTCGCTCGCCATGGCGGCCAGCTTGGTGACCGTGTTCCAGTTGCGCCCGGTGCCCGCCGTGCCCAGACGGCGCTCCGTCAGCACCTTCGTGAGCTTCGCGTCGCGGACGCCGTCCGCGTAGTACACGTAGAGCTCGCGCCCGGCCAGGACGAACTCCTCCGGCGCGTACGCCGCCGGATCCAGGCCGGCCACGGCGGCCGGATCGGCGGGCCCGGCCAGGAACGTCACGATGTACCGCGAGCGATGGACATCCCGTCCGGCGAACGGATCGGCGTCGACGACACGGCGCATGTCACCCGCATCGCGCACCATGCACGTCACCGCGAAGCCCAGCTCGCGCTCGATCGCCCGTTCCAGCTCCCGGGCCAGTTCGTCCGGGTCCGCCGCCGGATGGGTGAACACGGCGTTGCCGCTGTTGAGATGCGTACGGACCGAGCCGCACCCCATGCCGGAGAGCAGCTCCCGCAGGGTCTGCATCGGAACCCGCTTCTTACCGCCCACATTGATACCGCGCAGCAGCGCCACATACGTTGTCACACCCTCACCGTAATCTGATGGACATCACCGGCGGTGAGGGGGCGTTACGTGATGGGCAAGGCACGTGTGCGAGGGGCGTGGACGGTGCTCGCGCTGTTGCTGACGCTGCTGGGGACGCAGGTCCCCGGAGCCGCCGGCGCGGCACCCGCCCGCGCCGCGGACGGCCCGGCCCGGGTCGTCCGGGAAGTGCGGGCCGGCGAGCGGATGCTCGACGTGGCCGTCCGGTCGCCCGAGATCGACGGCCTGACCCGCACGCGGTGGGTGCGGCTGCTGCTCCCCGCCGGCTGGGACAGGAACGCGCAGCGCACCTGGCCCACCCTGTGGCTGCTGCACGGCGGCGGAGGGAACCACAAGGACTGGACCGCCAACACCCATGTCGAAGAGCTCACCGCCGCGCGCGACGTGATCGTCGTCATGCCGGAGACCAGCGGCTGCAGCAGCTACAGCGACTGGTGGAACTACGGCAAGGGCGGCGCCCCCGCCTGGGAGACCTACCTCCTGGACGAGCTCAGACCGCTCCTGGAGCGCACGTACCGGGCCGGTACGGACCGGGCGGCCGTCGCGGGCCTGTCCATGGGCGGGCAGGGCGCCCTGAAGTTCACCGCCGCACACCCGGGCATGTTCAAGGCGGCAGCCTCCTACAGCGGCGCCGCCGACCCCCTCTACAAGTCGCCCGACGGCGGCTTCAACGGCCCCGACGCGGTCAAGCTGGGCGGCCTCACCTGCCTCACGGACTGGAAGCGCCTGTGGGGCGAGCCCGGCTATCCCTTCGACACCACCGACCCGGCCGACGTGCGCCAGCGCGCCCTCTGGGAGCGCAACAGCCCCCTCCACCGGGCCGCCTCGCTCGCCGGCACCCCTCTCTACCTCTCCTACGGGAACGGCACCGACAGCGGCCCGGGCTGGAAGTGGGGCGATCCGCCGCCCTCCCCGGCCCGCTGCACCGACCCGGCCGCGCACGGCGGCGAAGCGGTCGAACGCGCGGTCTTCGGCATGAACCAGGAGCTCCGCGCCCGCCTCGCCGAGCTCCGCATCCCGGCCACGGTGTGCGCCTCGGAGGGCACGCACACGTGGCCGTACTGGGAGAGGGAGCTCGTCGCCTCCTTCCCGATGCTGATGGGCGCGATAGGGGCCTGAGCGTGCCCACCGCGATCCGGCGGCTGCGGGCCGTCCTCGGCTCGTCGGGCAGTTCCCCGAGCCCTTGACGGGGCGCGGCGAATCCACCGGGTTCAGCACGTCCGCTCAGTCGCGCCGCTCCAGCCTCAGCGTGAGGACCTGGAACGGCCGCAGCGCCAGCGGCACGGCGTCGCCGTCCGTCGCCGCCGCTGCCAGCGGCCGTTCCAGAAGGTCGCACACGGAGGCCGAGCCCAGCGGGAAGCCGGCCTCCAGACGCGCCCGGGCCCGCCCGCCCAGCGACTCGTACAGCCGGACGACGACGTCGCCGCTGCCGTCGTCCGCGAGCTTCAGCGCGCTGATGACGACCGCCTCGTTGCCGACCTGCGCCAGGGGCGGCACCACGGAACTCCCCGGGACCCGCCGCTCCGGCAGATTGATGCCGTAACCCTCGCGGACGGCGTCACCGATGGACGCGTTCGGCACCAGCGCGTACCGGAAGCGGTGCACCCCCTGATCCGTGCGCGGGTCCGGGAAGCGCGGCGCGCGCAGCAGGGAGAGCCGGACCGTGGTGGTCGTCCCCGTATCCTCCGGGCGGACCGTCCGCGTCACGTCGTAGCCGTACGTCGAATCGTTGACCAGCGCGACGCCCCAGCCCGGCTCCTCCACGTGGACGAACCGGTGCGCGCACGCCTCGAACTTGGCCGCGTCCCAGCTGGTGTTGGTGTGCGTGGCCCGGTACAGGTGGCCGAACTGGGTCTCGGCCGCCGCCCGGTCGGCGTGCACGTCCAGCGGGAACGCGGCCTTGAGGAACTTCTCCGTCTCGTGCCAGTCGACCTCCGTGACGAAGTCCAGCCGCCGTGCGCCCGCCGGGAGGGAGATCCGCTGCTCGACGCGCGACGACCCGAAGGCGCGCACGACCCGCACCGCCCCGTCGTCCGTCAGCTCCAGCGTCCCGGCGTCCGTCAGGTCCGTCACCGTGTTGCGGTAGAAGTGGTCGACGTCCCAGGCGTCCCACATGTTGGGGAAGTCCTGGTGCAGCTGCAGCAGGTTGGCCGCCGCCCCCGGAGCGACGGTCTCCCGGCCGGCCTCGAGGTCGTACACCGAGACCACCAGGCCCCGCGCGTCGACCTCGGCGCGCAGCACGCCGTTGCCAAGGACGAAGCCGCCTCCTTCGCGCGGCTCGGCCGTGGCCCGCTCGGGGCCGGAGCGGCCCGCGGGCCCGGCGGCGTGCGCGGGCGTCCCGCCGCGGCCGTGCGGCGCCGCGTTGAACACCACCGTGCCGCCCGCCGGCACATCACCCGCCAGCGCCGTCACCGCCTCCCCGATCAGGCCCTCCAGCTCGGCGGCGACCGCCGCGTACGTCTGCGCCGCCTCCCGGTGCACCCAGGCGATCGACGTGCCCGGCAGG
This sequence comes from Streptomyces sp. NPDC008001, assembly GCF_042958085.1. Lineage (NCBI taxonomy): Bacteria > Bacillati > Actinomycetota > Actinomycetes > Kitasatosporales > Streptomycetaceae > Streptomyces > Streptomyces sp. NPDC008001. The sequence continues at coordinate 369,945 of NZ_JBIBIZ010000007.1, forward strand.
ATGTCGTGGAACTGGTGCAGCAGCACCGTCTTCCACAGCCGGTCCAGGGCCTCGTACGGATACGGCAGGCCCGTCCGCACCGCCGCCGTCGCCGACCACAGCTCCGCCTCGCGCAGCAGGTGCTCGCTGCGCCGGTTGCCCTGCTTGGTGCGGGCCTGGCTGGTCAGCGTCGCCCGGTGCAGCTCCAGATACAGCTCGCCCACCCACACGGGCGCCTGCGGGTACTCGGCGTGCGCCTTCTCGAAGAACGCCGACGGCTTCTCGAAGACCACGCGCGCCGAGCCCTCCAGATCCGCGAGCCGCTTCGCCCGCGCCAGCATCTCCCGCGTCGTGCCGCCGCCCCCGTCGCCCCACCCCGTCGGCGCGAGGGAACGCGTGGCACCGCCCTTCTCCTGGAAGTTGCGGACCGCGTGCGCGACCTCCCGGCCCGAGAGCTGCGCGTTGTACGTGTCGATCGGCGGGAAGTGCGTGAACACGCGGGTGCCGTCCAGGCCCTCCCACCAGAACGTGTGGTGCGGAAACTTGTTCGTCCGGCTCCACGAGATCTTCTGCGTCAGGAACCACTTGGCCCCCGCGAGCCGCACCAGCTGCGGTAGCGCGGCCGAGTAGCCGAACGAGTCCGGCAGCCACACCTCCTCCGTCTCGATCCCGAACTCCTCCAGGAAGAAGCGCTTGCCGTGCACGAACTGCCGGGCCAGCGCCTCCCCGCCCGGCATGTTCGTGTCCGACTCCACCCACATGCTCCCCACCGGCACGAAGCGGCCGTCAGCGACCGCCTTCTTCACCCGCGCGTACACCTCCGGGCGGTGCTCCTTGATCCAGGCGAACTGCTGCGCCTGCGACATGGCGTAGACGAACTCCGGCTCGTCCTCCAGCAGCGCGGTCATGTTGGCCGTGGTCCGGGCCACCTTCCGCACCGTCTCGCGCAGCGGCCACAGCCACGCCGAGTCGATGTGCGCGTGCCCGACCGCGCTGATCCGGTGCGCCGAGGCGTGCGCCGGCGCGGACAGCACGGCCGTGAGCCGCTCGCGCGCCTCGGCCGCCGTACCGCCGACGTCCTGGAGGTCGACCGCGTCCAGCGCCCGCTCGACCGCCCGCAGGATCTCCCAGCGGCGGGGATCGTCCGGGGACAGCTCCGTCATCAGCCCCTCCAGCACCTCCAGGTCCTGGACGAGCTCCCACACCGTCCGGTCGAAGACGGCCAGGTCCATGCGGGCCAGCCGGTAGCGCGGGGCGTCGTCCGCCGTCTCCCGGTCGCCGAGCTCGGTGGGGACGAAGGGGTGGTAGTCCAGGATCACCGGATTGGACGACGCCTCGACGTGCAGCAGCACCTCCTCGCCGCCCGCTGCCCGCTCGGCGACGCGGACCCACTGGTTGCGCGGGTTGAGGCCCTTCACCGGCGAGCCGTCGGGCCGGTAGACCAGGCCCTCGCACTGGAACCCCGGCATGTTCTCGTCGAACCCCAGGTCCAGCAGCGCCTCGACCGTGCGGCCCGCCCACTCCTGCGGCACCCTCCCCGCGACGGTGAACCAGCTCGTGCCCCACGGCGGGCCCCAGGCCGCGCCCGCCTCGATCGGCACGCCGCTGCCGGCGATCCCCTCGGCCACCGGGACGGGCTCGCCGGGCGCGTGCCACACGGTGACGGCCAGCGGCACCGACTCGGGGTACACGGCCGGCCGGATGCGCTCGTCCAGCACGCGCTTCAGCCGGGCTTCGGTGATGGTGCGGTCGTTGTGCATCAGGTCGGGTTCCTTACCGGGAAGTCGGACGTCCCGCCGGGGAGGCCGGACGTCTCACCAGGGGAAGCGGTGCCTCACCAGGGGAAGGCGAGGGAAGCGGGAGCGGATGCGGTGTACAGCTCGTCCACGGCGCGCACCTCGATCCGGGTGGCCGCCTCGCCGTCCGTACGACGCAGCGCCGGGACGTAATAGGCATGCCCGCAGGTGCCCCCGAGGAAGCGGAAGCGCCCGCCGGGCAGCACCTGGTGCAGCTCGTACTGGCGTACGGGGCGGGCACGGTGGCCGCTCCCGGCGGCGGCGCCCCAGGCCAGGCGCAGCTCGGCCGTCCCGCCGGGGCCCGTCCGCGACGCGGTGACGACCGGCGCCACGGGCCGGGCGGGCGCCGCCGGCACCGCGTCGCGCACCGCCAGCAGCCCCAGCCGCCAGCGCACCGCCCCGCCGTCCGGCGCCGTCAGCCGGATGCCGAGCGTCCGGATCGTCCGTCCGCGGCGGCCGCGCAGCTTCCGTCCGGCCCGCACGGTCGCCGTCGCCCAGCCGCGGCCCCCCGCGCGAAGGACGCCCGCCGGGAGGTACGCGACGCCGTCGTCCACGGCGACAGCCAGTTCGACGCGCACCGCGGCCGAACCGGGGTCCGTCCGGTGGGCGAGCTCCACGACCGTGGCGTCCGAGAGCGGCAGCCGCGCCGCGTACAGCTCGACCGTCGCCGGGGCACCGAGCCCGCCGTCGACCAGGAGGCTGCTGCCGCCCCGCCAGGCGTCGGCGAAGTCGAACCCGACGGCCGGCCGCGGCCCCGCCGTACGGACCACCCAGCGCCGGCCGGGCAGCCGGTCCTGCAGCCCCAGGTGGTTCCAGGCCGCCTCGCCGGTCCGCCGGCCCTTCTCGTACCAGCCCAGGCCGTGGCCGGTGTTGAACGTCGTCGCGAACGGCAGGGCGGTGAGGGTGGACCGGTCCGCGACGGACGCGGCCGGCGGCCGCCACGGCCCCGCCTCCGGCGCTGCGGGGTCCAGGGCCCGCCCCGACCAGAAGCGGTCGTCGCGCGCGTGGAAGGCGGCGGGGCCGCGGTCCCCGGCGGGCAGGCTCGTCCACGTCCACTCGGGCCGGTAGAAGCCGTACGAGGTGACGTGCGGGCCGGCCGCCGGAACGACGGCGTCCCAGTCCACGGGCGTGTCCCAGCCGCGCGCCTCGACGTCGATCCCGGCCCACAGGTCGTACGGGCTGCGCCCCAGCCCCCGCGCGACCCCGCCGGAGGAGACGAGGCCGGGCCGGTCCCAGCCGAAGTTGAGGAACATCGACCGGGAGGCCCGGAAGAACGGGGAGTTGCGGTCGTTCAGCTGGTTCTGCCAGGCGACGTCGCCCGAGATCGCCATCGCGTCGTACCAGGTGACGCGCAGGCCCTTCCCGCGCGCCCCGCCCTGCTCCTGCAGGTACGCCACGAAGTCGCGCATGTCCGCGCCGAGCCGGACGTCGCCGCCGCCGGTCTCGGCGTTGACGAACCAGCCGTCGAAGCCGTACGCCCCGGCCACCCGGATCAGCCGGTCGGCCAGCGGGAAGCCGCCGTCCGGGCCGCGCCGCACCAGGTCCCGCGTCCACTCCAGCCGCCCGCCGTACGCCGCCGGCGGCAGGAACACCGTGCCCAGCACGGGCACGCCGTTGCGGTGGGCCGCGTCCACGACGGGCGCGTTGGGCGCCAGGATCAGGCCCTCGCCGGAGGATCCGCCCCAGAAGACCAGCTCGTCGAGGTAGGCCCAGTGGGTCAGCGCGTAGAAGTCGGCGGTCGGCGCGCCCTGCGAGGGGTTACCGGAGGTGTGGGCGAAGGCGGCGAGCGCGCAGACCCGGGCCTGTCCGGCGCGGGCGGTGGCGTTGGGCGGCGGGGGAGCGAAGCGCGCGGCGAGCGGCACGGTCGCCCGGTTGAACGGCAGGTCGGCGTCCTTCTCCGGCTCCCACGCGCTGAGACTGCGCCAGACCACCCCGGGCTCCGGCGAGCCGCCCGGCAGGCTGTCGGGGAACCAGTAGGAGGCATACGGCTGGAGGGTGGGGGTGGGGGCGGTTGCAGGCGCAGGGGCGGCCGTGCTGTGCCCGGCGGGCAGGGCGACGGCGGCGAGGCCGGCGGCGAGGGCCGTCCGGCGGGTGATGTCCATGGTGGCTCCTCCACTGATCAGGCGTCAGTCCGACCACTTGACAAGTCGTCAACGGCGACGACTTCGGCGATGCCCCGCGCAGCCAGATGCGCCGCATCTCCGGCCCGCCGGGCCAGCACCACGGCCGGCCGCCCCCCGCGGGAGGCGCCCCGCATCCACGCCTCGAAGAACGCCCCGCCCGGCGCGCACACGGCTCGCCCCGGCGCGGTCTCGTCGTCACCCGCGTCCAGCACGAGCGCGGTGCGCCGTGGCGCGGGGGGCCCGGCGTGGCGGTGTTCGCGGGCGAGGCGCGCGAAGACCTCCCCGGCGGGTTTGACCTTGCGGTCGTTGGTGAGCAGCCCCAGCCCGTACTCCAGCTCCGGGAAGTCCGCGAGCCCGCGGTCGACGTCGTGGGAGCACCACCAGGTGATGCCCCAGAGGTCCGGGCAGTCCAGGGCGTTGCGGACGGTCGCTTCCGTGAAGGCCGCGGCGCGGGCGGGCGGGACGTGCGGGGCGGGCGCGCCGGTCTCCTGCAGCCAGACGGGGCGCGCCGGGTCGTCCGCCCAGGCCTTGGAGAGCTCGACGAGGTAGGCGGCGAGGTGTTCGGTCGCGCCGCCGGGCCCGTGCCGCTGTGCGGTGCCGTTGAACACCCAGGCGTGTACGGCGGTCATGGCCCCCAGCCGGGCGGAGTGCGCCGGGGTGAAGGGGTGGGTGCCGTCGTGGAAGGCGGCGTCGTACGAGGCGTGCAGGTGGGTCCTGCCGGGTGCTCCCTCCTCGCACGCCGCGAGCATGCGGCGCAGCCAGCGGCCGGCCTGCCGGGGGCTGATGCGGTCCGGGTCGGGGTGGGGCGGTCCGGCGAACTGGTTGAACTCGTTGCCGACGGTCATGCCGAGGAAGTTGGGCCGCCCGGCGAGGGCGCCGGCGAGCTCGGTGAGGAGGCGGGCCTGGGCGTCGACGACGTCCGGGTCGGTGAAGAGGCTGCGGCGGTGCCAGGTCGTGGTCCAGGACGGCACGAAGTCGAAGCTGGACAGGTGCCCCTGCAGCCCGTCCACGTTGACGTCGAGCCCGCGTTCGCCGGCGGCGTCGACGAGGCTCACGAGCTGTTCGACGGCGCGCGGCCGGATCATGGTGCGGTTGGGCTGGAAGAGCGGCCAGAGGGGGAAGACACGGATGTGGTCGAGGCCGAGCGCCGCCACGGAGTCGAGGTCGGCGCGGACGTCGTCCAGGTCGAAGTCGAGCCAGTGATGGAACCAGCCGCGGGACGGGGTGTAGTTGACGCCGAAACGCATGGGGCGGGGGTGTCCCTTCTGTGGGTGTCGTGTCCCTGGTGCGGGTGCCGTGCCCCCGATGGGGTGTCAGCCCTTGACGGCGCCCTCTCCGACGCCGCGGAAGAAGTACCGCTGCAGGCATGCGAACAGCACGACGAGCGGGGCGACGGCGACGACCGTGCCGGCGGCGACCAGCCGCGGATCCTGCTGGAAGGTGCCGTGCAGGTAGTTCAGGCCGACAGTGAGCGTGAAGTTGCCCGGGTCGGACAGCACTATCAGCGGCCACAGGAAGTCGTCCCACGCCCCCATGAAGGAGAAGATCGCGACGACGGCGAGGGTGCCCCGTACGGACGGCAGCGCGATCCGGACGAACCGCTGCCACGCGTTCGCCCCGTCGATGACGGCCGCCTCCTCGGTCTCGTAGGGCAGGTTCGCGAAGGCGTTGCGCATCAGCAGGACGTTCAGCGCACCGACCGCGCCGGGCAGGACGACGGCGACCAGCGTGTTGTTGAGCTGCAGGTCGCGCATCATCGTGAACTGGGCGACGACGACGGACTCCAGAGGCACCAGCACCGCCGCCACGAAGGCCAGCCCGGCCGCCCGGCGCCCGCGGAACCGCAGCCGGGCGAGCGCGTAACCGGCCGCCGAAGCGCCCGCGAGGTTGGTGAGGACGCTCGCGGCGGCGACCTTGAGGGAGTTCAGCGCGTAGTCCCAGACGGGGATGACGTCCGCGACCGCGGCGTAGTTGTGCCCGGTGGGGTGGGCGGGCAGGAAGCGGGGCGGGGAGGTGTAGACGTCCTCGGTGGTGCTCTTGAGTGAGGTGGAGAGCTGCCAGAGGAACGGACCGACGGTCAGCGCCAGCAGCGCGAGGAGGAGGACGTAGCGCAGGACCTTCTCCCAGGGTGTGGTACGGCTCATCGCTGCCTCCGCCGCCTCCGCCGGCGGTCGGTGCGGTGATCGGCGCGGGGGTTGGCGCGGCTGTCGGTTCGGCGGTTCGCGCGCAGCACCAGCAGCATCAGCAGCAGGGCGACGGCGAAGACGACCAGGGAGAGTGCGGAGGAGTAGCCGACGCGGCCGTTGAGGCCCGTGCCGGTCCGCTGGACGAGCATGACGAGCGTGGTGTCCTGCCCGGCGGGCCCGCCGGTGGGCCCGGCCAGCAGATAGACCTCGGAGAAGACCTTGAAGGCGGCCACCGACGACAGGGCGCCGACCAGGACCATGGTCGGGCGCAGGGCGGGGACGGTGACGGCGGTGAAGCGGCGCAGCGCGCCCGCGCCGTCGACGGCCGCCGCCTCGTACAGCTCGCGGGGCACGTTCGCCAGCCCCGCCAGGTAGATGATCATGTAGTAGCCGAGGCCCTTCCAGACCGTCAGGGCCATCGCGCTGAACAGCAGCAGCCACTCGTCGCCGAGGAAGGCCACGGGGCCTGTCCCCAGGGCGTGCAGGATGCCGTTGACCAGGCCGCGGTCGTCGAGCATCCACTCCCAGATCAGGGCCACCACGACGGTGGAGGCCACGACGGGCGTGTAGAACGCGGACCGGAAGAACGCGACGCCCGGGACCTGCTTCTGCACCAGCAGCGCGAGCAGCAGCGGCAGCAGCACGGTGCAGGGGACGACGAGGACGACGTAGAGGCCGCTGTTGCGCAGCGCCACCCAGAACTGCTCGTCGTGCAGCATGTCCCGGAAGTTGCGCAGTCCCACCCAGCCGCCGGGCGTGAGGGTGCGGGCGTCGGTGAACGCTTTGTGGAGGGTGGTGAGGAAGGGGTAGAGGCTGAAGGCAGCGACGGTGCCGAGGCCGGGCAGGAGGAAGAGCCAGGGAGTGGCGGCCCGGTGCGTACGTGCACCGGTACGCGTACGCGCATGAGCACGAAGGAATCTCACGGTCGTCAGCTCTGCTTGAGCAGCTTGTTGCTCTGCGCGACCGCGTCGTCCAGGGCCTCCCGGGGTGATTTCTTTCCCTGGAGGGCCTTGGCGACCTCGTTCTTGAGGACGGTCTTCATCTCTTCGCTGAGGACGACCGGTGTGTAATTGACCGCGCCCTTGAGCATTCTCGCGGAGGCCACCCGCACGCGGCCCTCGTCGGTGCCGTCGTCCTTCGTCCAGTACGGGTCGTCGAGGGAGCCCTTGGTGCTGGGGAAGACGGCGACCTTGTGGGCGAACGCCTCCTGGTTCTTCCGGTCCGTCACGAAGTGGGCGAACGCGACGGCCGCGGCCTTGTGCTTGCTGCGGCTGCTGACCCCGAGGCCCATGACGTACATATTGGGCTTGCCGGTGTTGTTGGGGGCGTCGGTGATGCCGAGGTTCCGGTAGAGGGAGGGCGCGTTCTTCTTGAAGTTCTCCAGGTCGTGGGCGCTGCCCGGATTCATGGCGACCTTCTGTTCCAGGAACTTCTGACCCGTCTTGTCCGGGGTGTTGGTGAGCGACTGCGGATCGAGGCCGCCGCGGTCGTAGAGCTTCTTGTACTCGGTGAGCAGTTCCACGCCCTTCGGCTCGTTGTACGTGAACCGGGTGGCGTCGCCGTTCATCAGCTGCACGCCGTAGCGGCCGAAGTCCTCGACGGCGGGGGTGCCGCCGAGCGTCGCCGTCTTCCCGCCCGAGCGCTCCGCGATGGTGCGGGCCGCCGCGAACAGCTCGTCGTAGCTCTTCGGGGGCTTCTCCGGGTCGAGGCCGGCCTGCCGGAAGAGGGCCTTGTTGTAGAACAGCGGACCGGTGTTGAGGTACCAGGGGAAGGAGTACGAGCCGTCCAGGCCCGGCAGTACATTGCCCTGCCACGCTTCGGGGGTGTATTCGCCCTTGAAGCGCGCGGCGGCCGGCTCCTTGTCGAGGTTCATCAGCAGGCCGGCCCTGGCCAGGGGAAAGGACAGGTCCGGTGAGACGTTGACGACGTCAGGGAGGGTACCGGCCGCGGCGTCCGCGCTGAGTTTGTCCGCGTAGTTGTCGGCGGGCTGGTCGAGCCATTTGACGCGGACGCCCGGGGTGGCCCTCTCGAATTCCGCCACCAGGCCGGTGAAGTAGTCCTTGAAATTGCTGCGCAGATTCCAGGTCTGGAAGGTGATGTCCCCCTCCGGTTTGCCGTCCGCACCGCCGCCCCCGGAGTCCGTGCCGCCCGAGCCGCAGGCGGTCAGCGTGAGGGCGGACACGAGCAGCGGAACGGACACGGCGACGGCTCTGCGGCGTATCGGCATGGCCGGCGGACTCCTTCGGTCGGGGCCGGGAGGTGGCGGTCCAAAAGGTGCACCCGGAAGGGGAGTTAGTCAATACTTCCGTCAACTGCTAATGCGCTTTAGTGTGTTGGGGCGAGGGGAGGAGGCATGGCGAGGGGAGGCGGTATGCGCCGTACGCCGGCCCGCCGGCCGACGATCAAGGACATCGCGCGCCGCGCCGGCGTCTCGGAGAGCGCGGTCTCGTTCGCGCTCAACGGCCGCCCGGGGGTCTCCGCGGCCACGCGTGAGCGCGTGCGCCGGGTCGCCGAGCAGCTCGGCTGGCAGCCGAGCACCGCCGCCCGGGCCCTGTCCGGCGAGGGCGCGGCGACGGTGGGGCTCGTCCTGGCCCGGCCCGCCTGCACGCTGGGCGTCGAGTCGTTCTTCCTCCAGCTGGTGTCGGGCGTGCAGGAAGCCCTCGCCGCCCGCCGCTTCGGGCTGCTCTTCCAGGTCGTGGAGGACCCCGGCGCCGAGTGCGCCGTCTACCGCCGCTGGTGGGCCGAGCGCCGCGTGGACGGCCTGCTGGTCGTCGACCCGCGCACGGCCGACCCGCGCCCGGAGCTGCTCGCCGAACTCGGCCTGCCCGCCGTCGTCATCGGCGCTCCCGCCGCCACGGCCCCGCCCGGCGCGGCGATCTCCACGGTGTGGGCCGACGACGCCGGCGCGATGGCCTCCGTCGTGGCCCACCTCCACGCCCTGGGCCACCGCCGGGTCGTCCACATCGCCGGCCTCCCGGACCTGGCCCACACCCGCCGCCGCATCGACTCCCTGCGCACGGCGGCCGCCCGCCTGGGCCTTGCGGAGGCGAGGTCGGTGACCACGGACTACTCCGACGCCCAGGGCGCCGAGGCCACCCGCCGCGTTCTCGCCGACCCCGACCCGCCGACCGCGCTCGTCTACGACAACGACGTGATGGCCGTGGCGGGCCTGGCGGCGGCCGCGGAACGCGGCCTCTCGGTCCCCGGCGACCTGTCCGTGGTGGCGTGGGACGACTCGGCCCTCTGCCGCCACGCCCACCCCACCCTGACGGCCCTGACCCGCGACACGGCCGCCTTCGGCAGGCGCGCGGCGGAGTCCCTGCTCGCCCTCCTCGACGGCGGCCCCCCACTGAGCATCCAGGACGCACGCCCCCGCCTCACCCCCCGAGGCAGCACGGCCCCACCCTGAACGAAACCGCCCCAACCGGCGATTCAGGAGGCCTGAATTTCAGGAGACGTAGTCGCCCCACCCGAAGGTCGCGACGTACGCCCGCCGTGCGATCTCCCATCCGCGGCCGCCCCGGACGCACACCACGCCGAGCGCGAGGACGAACCACGCCGCCAGGGCCCCGCCCAGGACCAGGGCCCACCGCGGGCCGGACGCGAGCGCGCAGGCGCCGAGGAGGGCGACCGTGACGCCGAGCCCTATGTGCGCCCCGACGGTGTCCGTCCGGACCGCCTCCCGCATGATCCGCCGCTCCGCGGCCATGTCCCGGGCGTACCGCCCGTCGGGGGAGGAGGCGCCGTCGCCGGCCCCAGTGGTGATGTCAGTGCGTGTCATGGAGGCCTCAACATACCTCCGCCTCACCCCCGCCCCCGCTCCGGCCCTTTGCCTGTTGTTTAATGACGACTGTTAGTTGCAAGCAGTTCGCAAAAGCAAGAGATCTTGAGTAGAGGTGTGGGCATGACGGCCCGGTCCGTACGGGGAGTGGCCGCCACGGCCATGGCAGGCGTTCTCGCGGCAGGCGCGGTGGCCTGCTCGGCACCGGGCGGGGGCGACGGGGCCGGCAAGGGCGCCAAGGACTCCCTCGTCGTAGGGCTGGCCAACGAGCCCGAGACCCTCAGCCCGCTCCTCGGCTACGGCAAGGACGGCAACTCCAAGATCTTCGACGGGCTGCTCCGCCGCGACGCCGCGATGAAGCTGCAGCCCGCCCTCGCCGCCGAGCTGCCGAAGGTCACCGACGACGGCCGTACCTACACCTTCACGCTTCGCAAAGGCGTGAAGTTCAGCGACGGCAAGCCGTTCACCGCCCGGGACGTGGTCTTCACCTACCGCACCATCCTCGACGAGAAGACCAACAACGCCGCCAAGGGCGAGCTCGACGCCATCGACAAGGTCACCGCTGCCGGTGACGACACCGTCGTCTTCGCGCTCAAGTACCCCTACGCGCCCTTCGCCGAGCGCACCGTGCTGCCCGTCGTCCCCGAGCACGCCGCCAAGGGCCAGGACGTCAACTCCGGCTCCTTCAACACCGCTCCCATCGGCACCGGCCCGTACGTCCTGACCGGCTGGAGCAAGGGCGAGAAGCTGACCTTCAAGGCCAACCCCGGCTACTGGGGCGGCGAACCGAAGGTCAAGAAGCTCACCATGGCGATCATCAAGGACGACGACGTGCGCGCCACCCGGCTGCGCTCCGGCGACCTCGACGGCGCCATCCTGCCGCCCAACCTCGCCAAGGGCTTCAAGGGCGACAAGTCCAAGGTGACCGTCACCGCCCGGACCACCGACTTCCGCGGCGTGACCCTGCCCACCGCGAACAAGGTCACCGGCGACCTCGCCGTCCGCCGCGCCCTCGACCTCGCCGTCGACCGCAAGGCCATGGTCGGCAAGCTCCTCGAAGGCGCCGGCCGCGCCGGCTACGGACCCGTCCCCACCGACAGCGACTGGTTCGCCAAGGGCACCGAGCGCCCGTACGACCCCGGCAAGGCCGGCAAGCTGCTGGACGAGGCCGGCTGGAAGCCCGGCGGCGACGGCATCCGGGAGAAGGACGGACAGCGCGCCGGCTTCACCCTCTGGTTTCCCGCCGGTGACAAGCTCCGCGAGGAGCACGCCCTCGCCTTCGCCTCCGACGCCAAGAAGGCCGGCATCGAGGTCAAGGTGCAGAGCGGCACCTGGGAGGTCATCGAGCCGCGCATGAAGAACGACGCGGTCCTCGCCGGCGGCGGCAACCCCGCCGACCCCGACTTCGACCTCTACAACCTCCTGCACTCCTCCCTGGCCCTCAACGGCTTCAACAACATGGCCGCCTACGCCGACCCCGGCGTCGACCAGGCCCTCGAAGAAGGCCGGCGCAGCGGCGACAAGACGGCCCGCAAGGCCGCCTACGACAAGGTCCAGCGCGGCCTCGCCGACAACCCCGGCTACACCTTCCTCACCCACGTCGACCACCTCTACGTCATGAACGCCGGGTGGAAGGACATCACCACCCAGGTCGAGCCCCACGACCACGGCCTCGGCGCCGGCCCGTGGTGGAACGTCGAGGCCTGGCAGCCCGAGCAGTGACCGCCCAGGCCTCCCTGCCCTGGGGGCCGATGGCGCGCATGGCGGGACGGCGGCTGCTGGCCGCCGTCCCCGTCCTCGCCGCCGTCACCTTCGGGGTCTTCGCCCTCGCCGCCGCCTCACCCTTCGACCCGGCCAAGGCGTACGCCGGCAGCGCCGCGCTCGGCGCGCGCCAGGATGTCCTCGACCAGCTGCGCGACAACCTGGGCGCCGACCGGCCCTTCACCGCCCGCTGGTGGGACTGGCTGACCTCGGCCCTCACCGGCGACCTCGGCGTCTCCGCCTCGCTGCGCCAGCCCGTCGCCCAGGTCATCGGCGAACGCATCGGCTGGTCCCTGCTGCTGTGCGGCACCGCCTTCGCCCTGGCCGTCACCGCCGGTACGCTGCTCGGCGTCCTCGCGGCACGCCGCCGCGGCAGCCTCTTCGACCGGGCCGTGACCTTCCTGGCGTACGCGCTCGAAGCCGCCCCGCCGTTCTGGCTCGGCCTCCTCGCCATCTGGCTGTTCTCCCTCAAGCTCGGCGCCCTGCCCGCCGGCGGACTCACCGGCACCGGCAGCGACGTCGTCCTGCCCGGCCAGGTCGCCTCCCACGTCGTCCTGCCCGCGGCGGTGCTCGCCGTCTCACAGCTGCCCTGGTTCGTGCTGTACGTGCGGCAGGGCGTCGGCGACGCCCTCGCCGAGGACCCCGTGCGCGGCGCCCGCGCCCGCGGCCTGCGCGAGCGGACCGTCCTGCTCGGCCACGCCCTGCGCTCCGGCCTCCTGCCCGTCCTCACCCTCGTCGGCTCCCGCGTCCCCGAACTCATCACGGGCGCCCTGCTGGTGGAGACCGTCTTCAGCTGGCCCGGCATCGCCTCCGCGACCGTGGAGGCCGCGACCAAGGTCGACTTCCCGCTCCTCGCGGCCCTGACGGTGCTCGCCACGGCAGCGGTGCTGGTGGGGAACCTGCTGTCGGACCTGCTGTACGGGCTGGCGGACCCGAGGGTGGGCTTCGATGGGTGACACGCGTGGCGCGGGTGGCAACGCGCGCATGCGCGCCTCCGCCACCGTGACGGCGGCCGTCGTCCTCGCCGCCCTGGCCGTGCCGTTCGCCGTCCCCCTGGACGAACAGGCGGTCGACCTCGCCGCGAAGCTCCGGCCGCCCACCTGGGCGCACCCCTTCGGCACCGACGAGGTGGGCCGCGACCTGCTGCTGCGCAGCGTGTACGGGCTCCGCGTCTCCCTCTTCGTCGGCGTCGCCGCGGCGCTCGCCGCCACCGTGATCGGCACGGCCGTCGGTGCGGCGGCAGGCGCCCTCGGGGGCTGGACGGACCGCGTCCTGATGCGGGTCGTTGACCTCTTCTCCTCGGTGCCGCACCTGCTGCTCGGCATCTTCGTCGTCACCATGTTCCGCCCGGGCGTCTGGCCCGTGGTGGCCTCCGTGGTGGTCACGCACTGGCTGTCGACGGCGCGCATCGTACGGGCCGAGGTGCTGTCCCTGCGGTCGCGCCCGTACATCGACGCGGCGGTGTCCGGCGGCGCGTCGCGGTGGCGGGTGACCGTGCGCCACCTGCTCCCGGCCGTCCTGCCGCAGGCCGGGCTCGCGGCGGTGCTGATGATCCCGCACGCGATCTGGCACGAGTCCGCTCTCTCGTTCCTGGGCCTTGGCCTGCCCACGCACCAGGCGAGCCTCGGCAACATGGTCCAGAGCGCGCGGAGCTCCCTCCTCGCGGGCGACTGGTGGCCGACGCTCTTCCCCGGGCTGTTCATCATCGTCCCCACGCTGGCGGTGGCGGGCCTGGCGGGGGCGTGGCGGGAACGCCTCAACCCACGGCGCCGATCGGAGCTGACGCTGTGAGCCCTGCGCATTCCGTACAGCCTGCGGAGCACGTACAGCCTGCGGAGCCCGTGCAGTCCGTACAGCCTGCACTTTCCGAACAGCCCGTACAGCCCGTACAGCCCGTACTGTCCGTACGGAACCTCTCCGTCCGCTTCTGGATGCGGCACGGCCGCCGCATCGCCGCCGTCACCGACGCCTCGTTCGAGCTGCTCCCCGGAGAGTGCCTGGCTCTCATCGGCGAGAGCGGCTGCGGCAAGTCCGTCCTGGCCTCGGCCCTCCTCGGACTCCTGCCCGGCAACGCCACCACGGAAGGCCACGCCCTCCTCCAGGGCGACCTGGACCTGCTCACCGCGGACGAGCGCACCCTCGCCCGCACCGTACGGGGCCGCCGGATCGGCCTCGTGCCGCAGAGCCCCGCCGCCCACCTCACCCCCGTCCGCACGGTGCGCTCCCAACTGGAAGAGACCGTCCGGGAACTGACGGGCGTGCCCAGGGCCGGGCTGCGGGAAGCGGCCGAAGCCGCGGCGGAACGGGTGGCCTTCCCCGCCACGCACCTGGACCGCCACCCCCACCAGCTCTCCGGCGGCCTGGCGCAGCGCGCGGCCACCGCCCTCGCCCTCGTGGGCGACGCCCCGCTCCTGCTCGCGGACGAACCGACCACCGGCCTCGACCGCGACCTCGTCGACCGCACCGTGGACGAACTGAGGCGCCACGCCGACACCGGCCGCGCCCTGCTGATGATCACGCACGACCTCGCGGCGGCCCGGCGGATCGCCGACCGCGTGGCCGTCATGTACGCCGGCCGCATCGTGGAGATCGCCGACGCCGGCGCTTTCTTCGGCACGCCCGGGCCCCGCCACCCCTACGCCCGCGCCCTGCTCGACGCCCTCCCGGAGCGCGCCTTCACCCCCATACCCGGCATGCCCCCCGAACTCGGCGACCTGCCGGACGGCTGCGCCTTCGCCGCCCGCTGCGCACGGGCGAGCGACCGCTGCGGGACGGTCCCGGAGACGGCCGGCGGCGTCGCCTGCCACCACCCGGAGGGGACGCCGGGCGACGAGACGCCGGGTCACGAGATGCCGGCCGACGAGACGCCGGGCAAAGGAGACGCCGCGTGCTTGAGCTGATACGTATCACCGCCGGTTACGACCGGCGCGCGCCCGTGGTCCGGGAGGTCTCCCTGACGATCGAGCCCGGCCGCGCCGTCGGCCTGCTCGGCCCGAGCGGCTGCGGCAAGTCCACCCTGGCCCGGGTGGCCGCCCTGCTGCACGCGCCGGACTCCGGCACGGTCGTCGTCGACGGCGTCCCGGTCCGCGGCGCACGCCACCGCGCTCCGCGCGAGCTGCGCACGGCCTTCGGCGTGGTCTTCCAGCAGCCCCGCCTGGCCGCGGACCCGCGCATGCGCCTCGCCGACCTGATCGCGGAACCGCTGCGGGCGACGGGCCGGCGGGACGAGGCGGCAGTGGAGGTGCCCGCACTGGCCGAGCGCGCCGGCCTCTCCGGAGAACTCCTGGGGCGCCGCCCGCACGAGGTCAGCGACGGCCAGCTGCAGCGCGCGTGCCTGGCCAGGGCCCTCGTCCTGCGCCCGCGCTGGCTGATCTGCGACGAGATGACGGCGATGCTGGACGCGTCGACGGCGGCCGCCCTCGTGGCGGTCGTGGAGGACTACCGGGTGGAAGGCGGCGCGGGGCTCCTGGCGGTCGGCCACGACCGGGTGCTCCTGGACCGCTGGTGCGACGAAACGACGCACTGGAACAAGCTGACGCAACAGCCGAAATAGGCAGCCCCGACATCTCAGCGTGTCCCGGCCGGGCCTCTCACCTGCCCGGGCATGACCTCTCAGCCCGTCCGGGCACCACAACAACTCAGCCCGTCCGGCGTTTGAGGACCGGGGTCCGGGGCAGAGCCCCGAAACCTAGCGCCGCCCGCCCACGAGCTCCCGCTTGACCGCAGAAGACTCCGCCCGCTCCGCCCCTTTCACCCGTACCCGCCGTGGCGCAGCCCCCCGCACCGTAGCGACCGCAACCCCCGCCAGCACCAGCAGCCCGCCCCCCACCGCGTTGAGCGCCGGCAGATTGCCCAGGAACGCCGCGTCGAGCAGCAGAGCGGCGACCGGCACCGCGTACAGCACCAGCGAAGCCGCGGAGGCCGTCGTCGCCCGCAGCGTCCGCGACCAGGTCCAGAAGGCCATCGCGGTGCAGCCCAGGCCCAGCCACAGCACGGCCAGCGTGCGGTGCCCGCCGGCCGCCGCGACCTGGCCCACCACGCCGGGCGACAGCGGCAGCAACGGCAGCATGCCGAACAGGCTGCCGTAGAAGACGCATTCCGCGCCCGAGTACCTCTTCAGCAGCGGCTTCTGCAGAGCGAACGACGTCGCCTGCGTCGCGGCGGCACCCAGCACCATGAGCGCGCCCATGAGCGAGCCGCTCCCGCCGCCCGAGGTGACGGCGACGGTGAGCGCGCCGGTGAGCGCGACGCCGAGCCCCGCGAGGCCCCGCGGGCCGGGCCGGTCGCCGAGGAAGGCCATGCCGAGCACGGTGGTGAAGACGGGGGACGCGGCGATCAGCATGGCCGCGGTGCCCGCGTCCACGCTCTCCTCGCCGGCGCACAGCAGCACCTGGTAGGCCGTCATCCCGGTGAGGCCGAAGGCCGCCATGCGCAGCACGTCGGCACGCCGCAGCCGGCCGATGCGCCCGAGGAAGAGGCACGGCAGGAGGACGACGACGGTGATGGCCATGCGCAGGAGCGCGATGGCGGCCGGCGAATAGTCCGGCAGCGCCACCTGAATAGCGGTGAACGCGGATCCCCACAGCAGCGCGGTCGCCGCCATCGGTATCCACGGAATGCTGGTGCGCTGTGCGGAGGTCATATCCGCAAGCTAACAACGGCCGATCTATAAGGCAAATAACGGATTCTATCCGCCTCTCAAAGGAATCCTTTCACGGGAGGCGTTTCACCAATCCCGCCTTGTCACCGCCTCCGCACCAGCGGGAACGGCAGCGTCTCCCGGATCGACAGCCCCGTCAGGAACATCACCAGCCGGTCCACGCCCACCCCCAGGCCACCCGTCGGCGGCATCGCGTACTCCAGCGCCCGCAGGAAGTCCTCGTCCAGCTCCATCGCCTCGGGATCGCCGCCCGCCGCCAGCAGCGACTGCGCCGTCAGCCGCCTCCGCTGCTCGACCGGATCGATCAGCTCCGAGTACGCCGTGCCCAGCTCCGTGCCGTACGCCACCAGGTCCCACCGCTCCGCGAGCCGCGGATCGGCCCGGTGCGGCCGCGTCAGCGGCGAGACGTCCGTGGGGAAGTCCTTGTAGAAGACGGGCAGCTCCGTGCGCTCCTCGACCAGCCGCTCGTACATCTCCAGGACGATGTCCCCGCGCCCGTCCTCCGGCCGGTGCGGCACCCCCGCCGCGTCGCAGTGCCGGCGCAGCGCCTCCACCGGGGTGTCCGAGCCGACCTCCTCGCCGAGCGCCTCCGACAGCGCACCGTAGACGGTCTTCACAGGCCACGGCCCCGAGATGTCGCGCTCGACGAGCTTCCCGTCCGCATCCGGCCGCACCGCCACCATCGACCCGTGCGCGGCGACGGCCGCCGCCTGGATCAGCTCGCGCGTCAGGTCGAGCATCACGTCGTAGTCCGCGAACGCCTGGTACGCCTCCAGCATCGTGAATTCGGGATTGTGCTTGTACGAGACCCCCTCGTTGCGGAACGTGCGGCCCATTTCGAAGACCTTCTCCATGCCGCCCACGCACAGCCGCTTCAGATACAGCTCCGGCGCGATCCGCAGATACAGATCCAGGTCGTACGCATTGATGTGGGTGGTGAAGGGCCGGGCGTTCGCACCGCCGTGGACCTGCTGCAGCATCGGCGTCTCGACCTCCAGGAAGCCGCGGTCGAGCAGCCCCTGGCGCAGCGCCTGCACGGCAGCGCTGCGGGCCCGCACCGTCCGGCGCGCCTCCGGCGAGACGGCGAGGTCCACGTACCGCATCCGCACCCGCGCCTCGGGGTCGCTCAGGCCGTGCCGCTTGTCGGGCAGGGGGCGCAGGCACTTGGCGATCATCCGGGCGTCGCTGACGAAGACGGTGAGCTCGCCGCGGTCGGTCGTGCCGATCTCACCCTCCGCCTCGATGTGGTCGCCGAGGTCGATGTGCGTGGCGAAGCGGCGCAGTCCCTCGCGCCCGCAGTCCTCGCGGGTGAGCGTCAGCTGCAGGTCGCCGGACCAGTCGCGCAGCACGGCGAACGCGACCCCGCCGTGGTTGCGGACCAGTAGCACGCGGCCCGCCACAGTCGCCCGCTCGCCCGTCCGGGACGCCGGGCCGAGCCCCGCGTGGGCGGCACGGATCGCGGCGAGCGTGTGCGTGCGGCGGGCGTCGACCGGATACGGGTCCACGCCCGCCGCACGCAGCAGCTCCAGCTTCCGCCGCCGCACCCGCACCTGCTCCGGCAGGCCCGCGAGCCCGTCCGCGCCCGCCTCCTCGGCGCCGGCCTCCAGGCCCAGCTCGGAGAGCGGCGGCAGGCCCGCGGTGGACGACGGGCTGGTGACGCCCCTGGCCCGCCCCCGGTTCCACAACTGGCCCAGGCTCGGCACCGCGACGAATCCCTCGGCGATGCCCGCCGCCAGACCGATCCGCGCCAGGGCGCCCGCGTCCGCGTAGCAGAGGAACCGAGGGTGCCACTCCGGGTTGTACTTCACGTTCGAGCGGTAGAGGGCTTCCAGCTGCCACCACCGGGAGAAGAACAGCAGCAGCTTGCGCCACAGCCGCAGCACCGGCCCCGCCCCGATCCGCGCCCCCTCCTCGAACGCGGAGCGGAACACGGCGAAGTTGAGCGAGATGCGCTTGACCCCGAACCGCCCGGCCTGCGCGCACAGCCGGGCGACCATGAACTCCATGACGCCGTTGGGCGCGGCCCGGTCACGGCGCATCACGTCCAGCGAGACCCCGTCCCGGCCCCACGGCACGAACGACAGCAGGGCGATCATCGTCCCCTCGCTGTCGAACGCCTCCACCAGCAGGCAGTCGCCGTCGGCGGGATCGCCGAGCCGCCCCAGCGCCATCGAGAAGCCCCGCTCGGTCTCGGTGTCCCGCCAGGCGTCCGCCCGGTGGATGACCTCGCCCATCTCCTCGTCGGTGAGCGCCGAGTGCCGCCGGATCCGGACGGTGGCGCCGGTGCGCTCGACCCGGTGCACGGCCTGCCGCGTCACCCGCATCTCCCGCCCGTCCAGGTCGAACGAGGCGACCTGCAGGATCGCCTCGTCACCCAGCTGGAGCGCGCCCAGCCCCGAGCGGCAGTACGCCTTCGCGCCCGCCTCGCTGGCCCCCATCACGGCCGGCTGCCAGCCGTACCGGCCCGCGACCTCCAGCCAGGCGTCAATGGCCGGAGTCCACGCCTCCGGATCCCCCAGCGGGTCCCCGGAGGCCAGGCAGACACCCGCCTCGACGCGGTACGTCACCGCCGCCTTGCCGCTGGGGGAGAAGACCACGGCCTTGTCCCGGCGGGTCGCGAAGTAGCCCAGGGAGTCCCGGCCGCCGTAGCGGGCCAGGAGGGCGCGGATGCGGGGCTCCTCGTCGTCGTGGAGCGCCGCCTCCAGGCGCTGCGAGCGGAAGAGCGCCATCGCGGCGTTGAGCAGGGCCAGCGCACCGAACAGCCCGAGCAGGAAGTACAGCCAGTGCGGCGGATGCCCCGTGAAGTGCCGGCCGCTCACCAGCCCGCCGCACACCTTGTTGGCGACGAACAGCAGCCTGTTCCCCGCCCCGCGCTCCAGCGACCCCGGGAACAGCGACACCAGGCCCCAGCCCACCAGGGTGGCCACGGCGAGCCCCGCCGCCAGCACCAGCAGCGCCCGCAGGAAGGCCCCCCGGCGCGACGCCGCGTAGAACTCCCGGCGGGCCAGGACCAGCAGCACCATCGCGGCCAGGCACAGCACCAGCGACGGGATCGTGTCCCAGTAGCCCACGGTGAGCAGCAGGACGTCGGCGAGCAGCAGCAGGGACAGGTAGCCGAGGACGAACCAGAGCGTGACCCTTTTGCGGGCGGCCATCGCCGCCGCGAGCAGCAGCAGGAAGACGGCATAGGCAAGGTTCGGGGCCGTGGGGACGGTCAGCGTGTCGAGCGCCTCCGTCAGCGGCCGCACCGCCCGCCGCAGCGGCATGATCAGCGAAGTGATCGCACAGAACAGCCCGAGGGCGCCGAAGAAGACCGCGAACCCGTTGGGCACCCGGTGCAGCAGCCGTTGCCACGCGGACGGGCGCTCCCCGCCGGACCGGCCTTCGGGAGCCGGGGCGGGCCGCTCCGCGATGGGCCCGCTCTCGGAGGCTGTGCGGCTCATTCCGCCAGCCTAGGCACCCTGCGGGCGGCTTGCCTGCCGAGCGCACCGGCCCGGACGGCGGCGCTCGTACCTGAATGGAGTACACGCGGCGCGCCGGGCCGGGGCGTCCGGTGCGACACACTGACGGGCAACCGTTCCACCGAGGAGGTTCGCCATGGCCATTTCGCTCTCCGTGGTCCTGTTGTTGCTCGTCCTCGTGGTCGTGTTCATGCGCAGCGGCTCCCTGCGCATGTCGAACGCCCTGGTCTGCGTCCTGCTCGGCTTCCTCCTCGCGAGCACCAGCGTCGCGCCGACGATCTCCGACGGCCTGAACACCACCGCACGCCTCGTGAGCGGCGTGCGGCCCTGACACCGCCCGGGCCGGGCCCCGCTGTCAGGGGACCCGGCCCGGGCGATGCCGCTCGCCGGGCGGCCTAGCGCCCGATCTCCACGTCCTCCAGGACGCCCAGGGCGTCGGGGACGAGGATCGCCGCCGAGAAGTAGGCGCTCACCAGATACGAGGAGACCGCCTGCTCGTTGATGCCCATGAACCGCACGTTGAGGCTCGGCTGGAACTCGTCCGGGATGCCCGTCTGGTGCAGGCCCACGACACCCTGGTTGTCCTCGCCCGTGCGCATCGCGAGGATCGAGCTCGTGCCGTTCTCGCTGATCGGGATCTTGTTGCAGGGCAGCAGCGGCACACCGCGCCAGGAGCGCACCGAGGAGCCCAGGACGTCGATGGACTTCGGGTAGAGGCCGCGGCTGGTGCACTCCCTGCCGAACGCCGCGATGGTCCGGGGGTGGGCGAGGATGTACTGGGTCTTGCGGCGCCGCGCCAGCAGCTCGTCGAGGTCGTCGGGGGTGGGCGGGCCGCTGCGGGTGTGGATGCGCTGGCTGATGTCGGCGTTGTGCAGCAGACCGAACTCGCGGTTGTTGACGATCTCGTCCTCCTGGCGCTCGCGCAGCGCCTCGACCGTCAGCCGCAGCTGCTGCTCGAGCTGGCTCATCGGTTCGTTGTAGAGGTCGGCGACGCGCGTGTGGACCCGCAGCACGGTCTGGGCGACGCTCAGCTCGTACTCGCGCGGGCGGAGCTCGTAGTCCACGAAGGTGCCGGGGATGACCGGCTCGCCGACGTGCCCCGACGTCACGGCGATGTCGGCCTCACCGCGCTTGTTCTGCGGCTTGGCGGGGCGGGACGCGAACGCTGCGACATGCTCGCGCAGCGCCTCGGAACGCTCCGACAGCTCCCGGAAGGCCTGCAGCGAGAGCGCGAGAACCGTGCAGCGGGTCACGGCCCGGACGCTGAACTCCCAGGTGCCGTCGGGCTCCAGGGGTACCTGCTCGCCGAAGTAGTCGCCGTCGGCCAGCACGCCGAGCACGATCTCGTCACCGTACTTGCCGGTGCCCGTCTTGTTGAGCTTGCCGTGGGCGACGAGGAAGATCTGGTCGGCCGGGGTGCCGGCCTCGACGAGCGTGTCACCGGCGGCGAACTCGCGCTGGACGAAGCCGTCCGCCAGCGCCTCCAGCGTGTCGTTGTCGCCGAAGTCCCGCAGCAGCGGCAGTTCCCCGAGCTCCGGCGGGATGACCCGGACCTCCGAGCCGGTGGAGATGAACTCGACCCGCCCGTCCCCGACGGTGTAGGTGAGGCGCCTGTTCACCCGGTAGGTGCCGGCGGACACCTGTACCCAGGGCAGCACGCGCAGGAGCCACCGGGAGGAGATCCCCTGCATCTGCGGGACGGTCTTGGTCGTCGTGGCGAGCTGGCGCGCCGCCGTCGTGCCGAGGCTGAGCTGAGCCTCCGCGGACGTAGTGGCCTCTCCGGACTCCACTGACGTGGTCATGGCTGGTTGTCACCCATCTGTATGCGGTACCTGGCGCGGATTCACGGTGTGCGGGGTGTGGCGCGGCGGCCGGGTCAGTGCCCGATCTCGACGTTCTCCAGAATTCCGAGGGCGTCCGGCACCAGGACGGCGGCGGAGTAGTAGGCGCTCACCAGATAGGACATGATGGCCTGATCGCTGATGCCCATGAAACGTACGGAGAGGCTCGGCCGGTATTCATCGGGAATTCCCGTGCGGTGCAGCCCGACGACACCCCGGGATTCTTCGCCGGTGCGCATCAGGAGAATGGAACTGGTGCCGGTCTCGCTGATCGGGATCTTGTTGCACGGGAAGATGGGAATTCCGCGCCAGGCGGGTACGGAGTGGCCGCCGACGGCAGCATTGTCCGGATACACGCCGCGCCTGTTGAATTCGCGGGCCACCGCCGCGATCGTGCGCGGGTGGGCGAGCAGGAAGCCGGGGTCCTTCCAGACCGTGGCCAGCAGCTCGTCGAGGTCGTCGGGGGTGGGCGGCCCGCTGCGGGTGTGGATGCGCTGCTTGAGGTCGGCGTTGTGCAGCAGGCCGAACTGCCGGTTGTTGATCATCTCGTGCTCCTGGCGCTCGCGCAGGGCCTCGATGGTCAGCCGCAGCTGCTGCTCGACCTGGTTCATGGGCTCGTTGTAGAGGTCGGCGACGCGCGTGTGGACGCGCAGCACGGTCTGGGCGACGCTCAGCTCGTACTCCCGGGGGGAGCGTTCGTAGTCCGCGAAGACGCCGGGCAGCGCCGGCTCGCCCGAGTGGCCGGCGGCCACGTCGATGGCGGACTCGCCGTGCTCGTTCTGCGGGCGGCCGGCGGCCGCGCGGAACTCCTCCACATGGGCCCGCAGACCCTCCGAACCTTCCATGACCTCCTGGAACGCCTGGCGCGGCAGGGTCAGGACGGTGCAGGCGGTGACGGCCTTGACGGTGAAGTCCCAGTTGCTCTCCGACGCCGCGGCCAGCGCCTGGTCGCCGAAATAGCCGCCGTCGGCGAGAACGCCGAGGACGGCGGGATCCTCGTATTCGCCCTGATGGAGTTTGTTGAGCTTGCCGTGGGCGATCAGCACCACCTGGTCGGCCGGCTGCCCCGCTTCCACCAGGACGTCGCCCGGCCGGAACTCGCGCTGGGTGAAGCGGCCCGCGAGCGCTTCGAGGACCGCCGGGTCGTCGAAGCCGCGCAGCAATGGGAGCTCGCCGAGCTCGGCCGGGATGACCCGGACATCGGCGCCGGTCGAGACGAACTCCACCCGGCCGTCGCCGAGCGTGTGCGTCAGCCGCCGGTTGACCCGGTACGTACCGCCCGGGACGTGCACCCATGACAGCATGCGCAGGAGCCACCGCGAGGTGATTGCCTGCATCTGCGGCACGGACTTTGTCGTGGTCGCCAGATTCCGCGCGGCCGCGGTGCCCAGGCTCAGCTGTCCGGGACCGTTATTGCCGTCGTTACCGGTCTCCACTGACGTCGTCATATCCGAATGCCCACCCATCCGTTACGGGACAGCCCGCAGCTCATTGCGGACGTGCCGAAGAATTCCCCTTGGCCGCTATCGAAGCTAGCAGCGGGATATCAGCGGGCGCAGTCACTCAAAAGGGTGGATTGATCGATGATGTTACGTTCTGAGGAAAACTCCGATGCCGTTCGCCACCGGTCGTTCCGCGCCGCCCGACGGATGGTTGCGGACCGTCGTCCGCCCGCTGTCCGGATCACGGGTGACCAGCGTGCTCGAACCGCCGCCGTCCAGGTTCACGGCGTCGTCGGATCCCAGGTCGCGCATCAGGTCTGCGAGCTCGGCGACGGTGAGCCCCGAGCGGTAGCCGGGGGCGCCGTCCAGCGCCAGCAGGTAGAACAGCCGGCCGTCGTCGCCCAGACCGGCGGAGGTCCGCACGGCGGAGGTCGTGGAGTCCAGGCCGGGCAGCAGCCGGCCGTCGCGCAGCACGGGGAACCCGCCGACCGCGAAGCGCAGCGCCCCCCGGTGGGCCGGCTGCAGCCGCTCCTCCACGCGCACGGCGTCGCCGACCTTCAGCCGGCGCAGCTCGCGCGCCCCGGCGTTCCGCCCGACGAGCACCAGCGTGCCGGAGGCGATCGCACCGTGCCCCGGCTTCCGCGCCGCGCCCGTCACCTTGCCGTGCCGGACCGTCAGCTCGTAGGTGTCGTCCGTGCACGGCGCGGCCCTGTTGACGTCCGTCCCGCAGGTCGCCCGCAGCCGTGAGGCCGAGCCCCAGGAGGAGTTGTAGGCGCCGATCCCGCCGACCGGGAGGGCGTACTGGTTGAGCCCGCGCAGCGGCAGGGTCCTGCCCTTGGCGGAGACGGTCCCCTTCAGGGTGAGCCGGTCCAGCCGGCCCCTGTCGTCGGTGCCGAGGCCGATGACGTCCCGGGTGGTGCCGCCCGGGGGCAGCACCGGCCCGAAGCGCTGGCCGTCCGGCACGGCGGCACCGAGCCGGCGGCCGCCCGTGATGGACGGGCCCACGGGCGCGCCCGTCGCCTCGACCCCCGGGTGCTGGGCCTCCGTGATGTTGAAGAAGTCGCCGTTGACCCCGGCCACCGCCTTGCGGGCGGCCGTCATCCGGGACACCGTCGCCCGCGCGGCGACCGAGCCCGGGTACAGCAGGTCGAGCGAGACGCCCGGCTCGCTCAGGTCGACCCTCAGCACGTGCCCGTACGCCGGACCGTGGGAGGCGGACAGGGAGAACTCCCGGTACTCGACGCCGGGCGCGATCGGGGCCGGGGCCCCGAGCCGCAGCGCGGGCCGGTCGCCCGCATCCGCCAGGGCGGTGCCCCCGCCGATCAGCGAGGACCACGCCACCAGAACCGTCAGTACCGAGCGCACACGTCTTCTGCGTCTCTTCACAGTCACCCCAGAGGTCCCGTCAACTCTGGCACGGCGCAGAACAGTTCACCATGCCCCGAAAGAACGACAGGGGAAGCGCCGGCGTCGACGCGGGCAACTCTCGGCAACTCCCGGCACATCCCTGCCCAGAGGCCCGCCCGGGCCCGGATACTCACCCGTACGGGCCTGCGCGGACGGACCGCAGCCGCCCGGCGGGCCCGCACCGACCCGGGAGTTCCCGGAGAACTGGGAGAGCTGCCATGAGCCTTCGCTCGCGCCGCGCGGCCGTCGTCACCTTCGGAGCCGCCCTCGGCGCCGCGCTCACGGGGTCCCTCGCCGCACCGGCCCTGGCCGCCCCGGCGGCAGTGGAGCACGACGCGTCCGGCGCGCCGGGCCGTCCGCCCCTGCGCCGTGCGCACGCGCACAACGACTACGAGCACCCCCATCCGCTCACCGATGCGCTCGGACACGGGTTCGGCAGCGTCGAGGCGGACATCTGGCTCGCCGACGGCGAACTCCTCGTCGCCCACGACGCGTCCGGCCTCGATCCGGCCCGCACCCTCGAAGCCCTCTACCTCGACCCCCTGGAGCGCCGGGTCAGAGCCGGTCACGGCCGGGTCTACCCGGGCCACGACCTCTCGCTGCAACTGCTCGTCGACATCAAGACCGAGGGCGCCGCGACGTACCGCGAGCTCTCACGGCGGCTGCGCCGCTACGGCACGCTGTTCACCTCCTGCGCCGACGGCCGGATCCGCCGGGGTGCCGTCACCGCCGTGGTGTCGGGGGACCGGGGCGCCCGGGGACCCATGGCGGAGGAGCGGCTGCGCCACGCGTTCTACGACGGCCGGCTCGCCGACCTCGGCGGCGGCGCGCCCGCGTCCTTCGTCCCCCTGGTGAGCGACAACTGGAACAGCGTCTTCGGGTGGCAGGGCGCCGGCCCGATGCCGGCCCCGGAGCGGGCCCGCCTCCGGCGGATCGTCTCCACCGCGCACGCAGAGGGCCGGAAGGTGCGGTTCTGGGCCACGCCCGACCGGCCCGGCCCGGCGCGCGAGGCCGTGTGGCGGGAGCTGTACTCGGCCGGCGTGGACTTCCTCAACACGGACGACCTGGCGGGCCTTGAGGCGTTCCTGCGGGCGGCGGGCTGAGCGTCCGCCGGGCGCCGCACTCCTGAACGGGGGATGGTCTTCCGGGCGGTTCGCAGGTCTCCTGAGGTTGGCCGGGCGCCGTCCGGCGGAATGTCCCGGTCCCGGGCGGATCGTGTGGCGGTACCGTCACCGCCCGCCGGGGGCCGCGGGTCCGGCGGGACGCTGGATGCATGGCCACTCCATCTGGACCGCCTCACGGGCCGCCGGCGGGCCCGCCTCCGGGCGGCTTCGGGCCCGCCCAGCCGCCGTGGGACGCGCCTCCGCCGCCCCCTCGCCGGGGCGGTGGTCGCCGTCGGGCCGCCTTCCTCGCCGCCGCGGTGGTGGCGGTCGCAGGGCTCGGCCTGGGCGCCGTCCTCATCGTCGGTGGCAAGAGCGCCGGTCCGGGCAGTCCGGGTGACGGCGGGTCATCCGCATCGCCGTCCCTCACCGTTCCCACCGGGCTTCCGTCCCGGTGGCCGACGGCGCTGCCGTCCGGTCTGCCCAGCGGCTTTCCCAGCGGTTTCCCCAGCGGTCTGCCCACGTCCTTGCCCACGGGTCTGCCGAGCGGCTTCCCGACGGGCCTGCTCCCGGTCTCCGGGGACGGCGGCAGAGGCTGACCGGGGCGGCGTACGGGCCGTCAGCCGGCCGGGACCTGCTCCGGGACGGCCTGGATGTCCAGCTCGATCCTGATGGTGGCGCCGATCATGGCGATGCCGCGCCGGAGCATGGAGCGCCAGTCCAGGGTGAAGTCCTCGCGGTGCAGCTCGGTCGACGCCGAGCAGGCCGTCCGGGTCTCGCCCATGATGCCGGTGCCGATCCCCAGGTACCGGGTGTCGAGGGCGATGTTCCGGCTGACGCCGTGCAGATTGAGCACGCCCTGAACGGTCCACCGCGAGCCGCCCTTGTGGACGAAGCGCTCACTGGTGAACTGCATGTACGGGTAGTGCGCGACGTCCAGGAACTCCCGGGAGCGCAGGTGCTCGTCGCGCTGCGCCACGCCCGTGTCGATGCTGGCCGTATCGATCACGACGTCGAGATGGGAGTGCTCGATGTCCTCGGCGATCCAGAGGGTGCCTTCGAAGCGGTTGAAGCGCCCGTGCACCTCGGCGAGCCCGATGTGCCGGGCGATGAAGCGCACCGCCGTGTGGTCCGGATCGATGCGCCATGCGCCCGGCGCGGGCATGGCGGGCGCCGGGGCCGTCACCATCGCCACGGTGCCGAGTGAGGTGCTGACGCCCTCCGCGCAGGTGACGGTGCGCAGGACGGGCTGGAACCCGTCGGCCGTCAGGGCGAGGCTGTACTCGCCGGGGGCGACGGTCGTCGTGAACCGGCCGTGCGGGTCGGTCTGGCCGCGCACCACCTCCTGGCCACTGGCGTCCCGTACGGAGACCTCGGCTCTGTGCAGCGGAGACTGCGCCGCGTCCGTCACCGTGCAGTCGAGGGCCCCCGCTCCGAACGGAATCGGCGTGGTCTCCGGACCGGAGAAACGCGTGAACCGGCGGAGCAGGGCGAAAGCCATCCCAAAGGGCCTTTCTGCGACAGAAGGTGATTGAACTGTAGATCACCATAATCTGTCGCTGATGGGAAAAAACCTTGGGGTTGCCTACGAAAGGTTCCTTTTTGTCTTCTCGGGCCTTCGGATCACCGGTCGACTGGGGGAGGCGAGGGGACCTCGTCCGCGAGGAGCGCCGCGAGCGCGGCGGCCGGATCGTGGTCGCAGGCCCCCGCGGGCTCCCAGCGGCCGCCCTCCTTCCGGTAGGGCCACCAGCGGCCGTCCCTGCCGTAGCGCAGCTGCGCGCCCGTGCCGACCGCGGTCCAGCGGTTGCGCACGGCCCTGAGCCGCGGCGCCTGCTCCTCCTCCCATGCGGCCGTCAGCTGGGCACGCGCGCGTGCGAGGTCCTCCGCCCCCGGGGCCCAGTCCTCCTCCAGCACGGCGAGCGAGGCGGGACCGCCGTGCCCCCACGCCCGCACCGCCCGCGCGAGCTCGGACCGCTCCCGGCCGCAGCCCGCTGCGAGCCGTCCGGCGATCCGGTCGTCCGGGCCGGCCGCCGCGAGCCGTACGGCGTCCTCCCACAGTGAGAGCTCCCTCGCGACGGGAGAGCCCTCATGGCCGGCGGTCAGCGCCTCCGCCAGCAGCTGCCGGGCGCGTACTGCTGCTGCCGCCACCAGGAACTCCAGCGCCCCGGTGTCGAGTCCGGGCGCGGGCCCCGCATCACCCGCGAGCACCGGAGGGCGGCCCGGAGCGTCCACCGCAGGAGGCGGGTCGGGCAGCGGGCGTACGGACGCGGCCCCGGCGAACACGTCCACGGCAGGCACCCCGCACGGCGCACCGGCACCCCGTACGGGCGTGCTGCCCGGTCCGCGTGCGGCGTTGCGCTCCTGCAGCTCGTCCAGCAGCTCACGTTCCCCGCGCCCGCGCATCAGCAGCAGCACGAAGGGGTCCCGGTCGAGCAGCCGCGCCATCTGATGGCACAGCGCCGCCGTGTGCGCGCAGTGGTCCCAGGCCCCGCACGAGCACTCCGGTTCGAGATCCCCGATGCCCGGCAGCAGTTCCACCCCGGTCGCCAGCGCGTCCTCGGCCAGGTGCGGCGGTATGTCGCGGTCGAGCAGCGCCGCGATGTGCCCCGCCTCGGCGGCCACCAGGCCGAGCAGCCGGTCCCAGTCCGCCGCGCTGAACTCCTGCACCACCACGTCCGCGCGGTACGGGGTGCCGTCGTGGTCCCGTACGAGGGCCGTGAGGCGTCCGGGCCGCACGGAGACCGCGCCCACCGCGCCCGCGCGCGCGTGCCTGCGCCCCGCCTTGACCTGCTTGCCGTCCAGCGCCGTGTCCTCCAGCGCCTTCAGCCACGCCCGGCCCCACCAGGTCCGCGCCCCGCTCCGACCGGGCTCGGGCGGCAGCGCCTCGAACGTGCGCTCCGCCCGGCCGGCGGCATCCTGTCCGGTCAACGTCCGTTCCCCCTCAGTGCGACGAGATCCGCCAGCTCGGCGTCGGTCAGTTCGGTCACGGCCGCCTCGGCGCTGCCCAGGACGGCGTCCGCGAGGGCCTGCTTGCGGGCGAGCATCTCGGCGATGCGGTCCTCGACCGTGCCCTCGGTGACGAACCGGTGCACCTGCACCGGCTGCGTCTGGCCGATCCGGTACGCGCGGTCGGTCGCCTGTGCCTCCACGGCCGGGTTCCACCACCGGTCGAAGTGCACGACGTGTTCCGCCCGGGTGAGGTTGAGGCCCGTACCGGCGGCCTTCAGCGACAGCAGGAAGACGGGGACCTCGCCGTCCTGGAAGCGGCGCACCATCTCCTCGCGGCGCGCCACGGGCGTGCCGCCGTGCAGGAGCTGCGTGCGGACGC
The DNA here is from genome assembly GCF_042958085.1 of Streptomyces sp. NPDC008001. Lineage (NCBI taxonomy): Bacteria > Bacillati > Actinomycetota > Actinomycetes > Kitasatosporales > Streptomycetaceae > Streptomyces > Streptomyces sp. NPDC008001. Next base: position 398,810 of record NZ_JBIBIZ010000007.1, read on the forward strand.
CACGCGCCCCCAAGTGCTGTTCCAGGAGACGGGCGGTCGCCACGTACTGCGTGAAGACCAGCACGCTCGCCCCTTCGGCGAGGATCGTGTCCAGCAGCTCGTCCAGGAGCTCGACCTTGCCCGAGCGGCCGGCGATCCGCGGGGACTTCTCCTTGAGGAACTGCGCCGGGTGGTTGCAGATCTGCTTCAGGCCGGTCAGGAGCTTGACGATCAGACCGCGCCGCTGGAGGCCGTCCGCGCCCTCGACCTCGGCGAGCATCTCCCGCACCACGGCCTCGTACAGCGCCGCCTGCTCCTTGGTGAGCGCGACCGCCCGGTCCGTCTCCGTCTTCGGCGGGAGCTCGGGCGCGATGCCGGGGTCGGACTTGCGGCGGCGCAGCAGGAACGGGCGGACCAGGGCCGCCAGGCGCTCGGCAGCGGCCGGGTCCGCGCCGCCCTCGACGGCCTGGGCGTAGCGCTTGCGGAACCGGCTCAGCGGGCCCAGCAGCCCGGGAGTCGTCCAGTCGAGGATCGCCCACAGCTCGGAGAGGTTGTTCTCGACCGGCGTGCCGGAGAGCGCCACGCGTGCCTTCGCCCCGATGCTGCGCAGCTGTCGCGCGGTGTCGGAGTACGGGTTCTTCACGTGCTGGGCCTCGTCCGCGACGACGAGCCCCCAGGCGGTCCCGCCCAGCCGCCGCGCGTCCAGCCGCATCGTGCCGTACGTGGTCAGCACGAACTCCCCGCCGGAGAGCCCCTCCAGGGACCGCGAGGAGCCGTGGAAGCGGCGCACCGGGGTGCCGGGCGCGAACCGCTCGACCTCCCGCTGCCAGTTGCCCATCAGGGACGCGGGGCAGACGACCAGCGTGGGCCCGGCCGCGCCGGGCAGCGTCTGCCGGTGCAGGTGGAGGGCGATCAGGGTGATGGTCTTGCCGAGGCCCATGTCGTCGGCGAGGCAGCCGCCGAGGCCGAGCGAGGTCATCCGGTGCAGCCAGTCCAGGCCGCGCAGCTGGTAGTCGCGCAGGGTGGCGGCGAGCGCGGCGGGCTGCGACAGGGGTTCGCGGCTCTCCCCGGGATCGGCGATCCGGTCGCGGAGCGCCGCCAGCCAGCCGGTGGGCCGGACGTCGACGAGCTCGCCCTCCTCGTCACCGCCCTCGGCGTGCGCCCTGCCGGTGAGCGCGGCTCCCAGCGCTTCGATCGGTGTGATCTTGCGGTCCTGCCGCTCGCGGGCGCGGCGCACCGCCGCGGGGTCGACGAGCACCCACTGGTCGCGCAGCCGTACGGCGGGCCGGCCGGCCTCCGCGAGGCGGTCCAGTTCGGCCTGGGTCAGCTCCAGGCCGCCGACGGCGAAGCGCCAGCTGAAGGCGAGCAGCGCGTCGGCCGAGAGCAGGGACGGCATGCCGGAGCGTTCGCGGTCCGGTCCCTCGCCGTCGTCGTCCGGAGGGCCGACGACGGCCCGCGCGGTGAACGTGCGGACGAGCTCCTTCGGCCAGTGCACCTCGACGCCGGTGGCGTCCAGCGCCGCGGAGGCTCCTCCCAGCAGTTCGCCGACCTCCTCGTCGGCGAGGTCGATGGCGTCGGGGACCGCGGCGGAGAGCAGCGGCGTGAGCGCCGGCCAGGCGCGGGCGGCACGGCGCAGCGCGAGCAGCGCCTTCATGCGCGCGTCCCGGCCGAGCGCGGCGCCCGCGGGCGACTCCCCGGACCACACCTCGGCGGCATCCGCCACGAGGGCGGGGTCCGAGAGGCTGTGGAGCTGCAGGACGGCCCGGAAGCGCGGGGCGGCGTCCGCGTCGTCACCGAAGGGGACCAGCGCCTCGACGCGCAGGGAGAGCCGTACGCCCGCGTCGTGCCCCGCGGCGACGCCCTCCGCCCAGGCGCGCTGTTCGGGCAGGCGGCGCGGTTCGGGCGTGGCGAAGGCTGGTCCGCCGGCGGCGAGGGCCGCGGCGGGGGAGCGGGGGAGTCCGTCGGCGACCGCGTCCAGGAAGGCGCGGAGGAGCTGTTCCGGCTCGGGGAGCAGCAGCGGGCCGGTGCCCGGGAGGGGCACGGCATGCGCTGCGGGGGGCATGGCGGCGGCCAGGTCGCGCACCCGGCGCAGGTCGTCGGCGGTGAGCGGGCCGGCCCGCCACGCGTCGTGGTCGGTGGCCGACAGCCCCGGCAGCAGGCGCCCGCGCGCCGCCAGCTGCAGGGCGAGTACGGCGGCGGCGCCCCAGAAGGCGGCGGCTTCGCACGCCCGCGCGGACCGTGCGCGGGTCAGGACGGGCAGGGCGTCGCGCACGGGCAGCACGGCGGCCCGCACGGTCGTGGTGGTGACGCCGGTGCCGTCCGCGACGGCGACGGTCAGGTCCTCGACGCCGCCCGGGGAGGCGGGTGGTTCGTCGTCCGGGAGCCAGAAGGCCACCCGCCCGGTGCGCGCGGGGTCTCCGGGAAGGAAGACCGCCGAGCACCGGGCGAGCCGGGAGATCTCGGAGGGTGTTGCGGCAGAGGGCGGTGTCACAGCGCTGCGCATTCCTCAAATTTGACTAGTCGGGTCCGGAGCGGCCGAGGGTACAGGACGCGTGCCCCCGGCGAAGGCCTCCACAGCGTGAGCCGGACCACACCGCCGGACGAGGGGTGTACCTAAACCCCCTGCGCCCGCCGGGGGCTTGCCCCCGCACGGCCCGGGTGGTGACGCCATGGCTACGGGCCCGCCCCGGTCCGTACGTTCGGTGAGGTCGGGCCGCACTCTTCCGAGATCGCCGTCTGCCGTCACCCGCCCCGTCCTTCCGACCGTCCGGAGCCCTCATGTCCCAGGCCGCCACTCTGCTCACGGAGCCTCCCGCGGGTTCGCCCGACGGGCCTGCCGCGGGCAGCGCATTCGCCCCGCTCCTGCGCCAGGTACGGGACGAGGGCCTCCTCGAACGCCGCAGGGGCTGGTACGCCCGCAGCATCGTCGTGAACCTCCTGGCACTCGCCGCCACGGCCACCGGGATCGTGCTCGCCGGCGACTCCTGGTGGACGCTCCTGCTGGCGGTCCCCGCCGCCCTCTTCTGGGCCCGCACCGCCTTCGTCGGACACGACAGCGGGCACGCCCAGATAGCCGCCACGCGGCGCACGGGCCGGCTCATCGGCCTCCTCCATGCCGACCTGCTGCTCGGCATGGGCTACGCCTGGTGGAACGACAAGCACAACCGTCACCACGCCAACCCCAACCACGTCGACAAGGACCCGGACGTCGGTGTCGGCGCACTCGTCTGGACCCGGCAGCAGGCCGCACAGCGCCAGGGGCTCTCCCGGTGGCTCACCCGCAACCAGGCCCGCCTCTTCTTCCCCATGCTCCTGCTCGAAGGCATCAGCCTGAAGGTCTCCGGCGTGCGCGACCTCAAGCGGCAGACGCCCGGTGAGCGGTGGACGGAAGCCGCACTCCTGGCCCTCCACGCGGCCGGCTACGCCACCCTCCTCCTGTCCTCGATGTCCCCCGGCAAGGCCGCCGTCTTCGCCTTCGTCCACCACGCCCTCTTCGGTCTCCACCTCGGCATGGTCTTCGCCCCCAACCACAAGGGCATGGAGATGCCGGACCCGGACGGCGAGCGCTGGGGCCACCTGCACCGCCAGGTCCTCACCTCGCGCAACGTGCGCGGCGGCCCCGTCACGGACTGGCTCATGGGCGGCCTGAACTACCAGATCGAGCACCACCTCTTCCCGAACATGCCGCGCCCCCACCTGCGCCTCGCCCGGCCGCTGGTCCGCGCGCACTGCCGCGCGGCGGGGCTCCCGTACACGGAGACTGGAATCGTCGACTCGTACCGCCAGGCGCTGCACCACATGCATGACGTCGGCGCGCCGCTGCGGGCCGGCTGAGGAACCGGGCGGATCCGCCGGGCGTTCTCACGACAGAGCGGCAGCCGCCGCGAAGGAGGCAGGGATATGAGCAACAGGACCAAGGTCGCCGTCGGAGGCGTCGCGGTCGGAGTGATCCTGCTGTGGCTGCTGCCCTTCTGGGCCGCGCTGCTCGTGATGGTCGGCGTCCCCGTGGGCGCGTATCTGCTGCTGGACTCCTCTCAGCGCAAGAGGCTGCGCCGGGTGTCGCGCAAGGAGCTCGGCCGCTGAGGACGGTGACGGCTGTGACGGCCGGCAGGGTCAGCCGGTGAAGGCCGGCGCCAGCGCCGCGGGCATCGTGAGCCGCGGACTGCCGGAACCGTCCGCCGGGACGGTCCACAGATCCGATCCGTAGTCGCCCGGCAGCGCGTAGACGAGCGTGCGGTCGTCCCGCCAGACCGCCTGGTCGTCGATGTTGCGCCGCTCGGCCGCCGGGGTCTCGCGCAGAGTGCGCAGATCCAGGACGTACAACCGCCAGGGCGCGTCGGAGGGCGCGCCCTCCACGCGCTTCTTGTAGGCGACGCGCGTTCCGTCGGGCGAGAGGGACGGGCACTCGACGTTGTCGTGCACGGACCGCAGCGTCCGGTCGGTACGGTCGCCGCGCACCAGATGAGTCCGCCCTCCGGTGGCGACGGTCGCGTAGAAGTGCGTGTCGTCGGCGAACGTGACGCCCCAGACGTTGGTGTCCGCCGCTTCGTGCAGCCGCCCGTCCAGGTAGAACCGGTAGTCCTCCAGGTTGCGGTCCAGCGTCCCGGTGCGCAGGTCCAGGACGGAGGTCCGGGTGGAGAAGTTCGTGCCCGCGTACGAGTCGCCGCTCACGAACACGGTCCAGGCGACGGAGCGCCCGCTGGGGGAGACCCGCGCGCGGGTCGGCACGCCTGCCAGGTCGTAGTGGTGCAGTTCGCGCAGCCGGGCGTCCAGGACGACGGCCCGGTAGCCGTCGTGGAGCCTGCCGTGGACCGCCTGCAGGCAGATTCCCGTCCCGCCGGCCGCGTGGAAGCGCAGGCACCGCACTCCGGACGACGTCCGGGGCCCGGACGGGTCGGCGGCGGGCACCGAGGCGATCTCGTCGCGGTGCGGCCCCCAGGCCATGTTCCGGAAGACGCTCCGGCCCGGCGCGTCCAGGACGACCTCGCCGCGGGCGACCCGCGGGTCGCCCGGCCGGGTGCGGTCCTTCTCGGCGGCCCGCCCCGCCGCGTGCAGCGTGGCGGCCAGCGCGACACCGCCGAGGACGAGCACGGCCGCGATCAGGGTCAGCACGCGGTTCCTGAGGCTCACCGGGGAGGGCCCTCGTGACGTGCCGGGCTCGCCGGGCTTATCCGGCGTCCCGGTCCGGCGGGCGGCTCGGCCGAGCCGCCCGCCGGCGCCTTCGAGGGACGCAGCAGAAGGGCGCTGACGGCGGCGGAGACGGCCAGACCGGCGGCTGCCGCCTCCAGCGCCGTCCGGTCGCCCCACGCGGTCCAGGCCGCACCGAAAGCGATCGAGCAGGCGAACCGGGCGGCGGCCTGCCCGGTCTGGACGACGGCGAGCCCGCTGCCGCGGACGGCCTCGGGAACGGCATCGGCGGCGGCCGCCGCCAGCACCCCGTCCGTCGCCGCGTAGAAGCACCCGTGCAGCGCGAGCGTGAGGCACGGGAGGGCGGGGGAGCCCCCGAGCGGGGCGACGAGCACGGCGTACGCGCCCAGCAGCGCGAGGTGGCCGCAGAGGAACAGCCGTCGCCGCCCCACGCGGTCGGCGACGGCCCCCAGCGGTACGGCCAGCAGCAGAAAGGCTCCTGCCGTCCCCAGTGGCAGCAGCGGGAACCACGCCTCGGACAGGTCCAGGCGGCGTTGCAGGGTGAGGTAGAGGAACGAGTCGCTCACGGTGGTCAGCCCGAGCAGCACCGCGCACGCGGTCAGCCGGCGCACCTCCGGCCGGCGCGTCACGGCGCGCAGCGGAGCCCGCCCCGCGGGGGCGCTGCGCCGGCCGCGGGCGGCCGTGGGGCCGGGCACGAACAGCAGGAGGACGAGCACCCCGAGGACGGCCAGGCAGCCGCTCACCGTGAACACGGCGTCGTAACCGCCGGCTGCCGCCCGCAGGATGAGGAAGGCGACCAGGGGGCCGATCAGGGCTCCCGCGGTGTCCATCGCCCGGTGCACCCCGAAGGCCCGGCCCCGGCCCGCGGGATCGCAGGCCAGCGAGATCATGGCGTCGCGCGGCGCGGTGCGCAGGCCCTTGCCCGTGCGGTCGGCGGCGAGCACCGCGCCGATCAGCGGGACGCCGTGCACCACGAGCAGAAGTGGCTTGCACAGGGCGGAGAGGCCGTAACCGGCCGCCGCAACCGCCTTGTGGCCGCCGGGGCCCCGGTCGGCGAACCTGCCGCCGGCGAGCCGGACGAGCGCGCTGACGCCGTTGTGGATGCCGTCCAGGAGGCCGAAGCCGAGGGGTGAGAGCCCCAGTTCGGCGACGAGGTAGAGCGGCAGGACGGCGGTGACCATCTCCGAGGAGACGTCGGTGACGAGGCTGACGGTGCCCAGGGTGAGCACGGTTGCGGGCACGGCGGCCCGCCGGCCGGGGGAGGGGGCCCGGCCGGCGGTGTCGTGGACGCCCGGAGCGGTGCGGCTGTCCGCGAGGTACACGGTCAGCTGTTCCAGATGCCGGTGATGTCCTGGGCGCTCGCGGCCCGGCCGGCGTGCGCGGTCCCGTACATGTCCTCGAGCGTGCGCAGGACGTCGTAGTGGTTGTACGTGGTGCCGGACGTGGACCCCGGCTTGACGGGCTGTCCGTACAGCACGGTCGGGATGCGGTTTCCGCTGAGCCTGTTGTCCTCGTCGAAGGTGATGAGGAGCAGGCTGTTGTGCGTCTTGGCCCAGTCGGCGTAGCCCTTGAGGTTGCTCTTCAGCCAGGTGTCACCGGTGCCGACGGAGCAGTCGTGCATGTCACTGCAGAGGTTGGGCACGACGAACGAGACCGTCGGCAGCTTGCTGTAGTCGGCAGGGAAGGCGGTCATCGTGTGCGCGGTGCCGGTGGGCACGTTGCCGAAGCCGAACCAGGGGTTGTGCTTCTGCGCGTACTTGCCGCTCTTGCAGGTGGTGGACCCTTCGGCGGGCAGGGATTCGTTGTAGCTCCCCCACGTCTTTCCCGCGGCGTCCAGCTCGGAGGCGAGGTTGGGCTCGTCGCTGAAGCCCGGAGTGACGCAGCTGTCGTCGGTGACGCCCTGGGTGTCGCCCGAGAAGAGGGCGTAGTAGTTGGGCTGGCTGGGGTGCGTCTCGGCGTACGAGGCGGTCAGCCCGGCCCCGCCCGCGGCGAGGGAGTTGATGTAGGGGGCGCCGGAGCTGCCGATGACCTGGTCGTAGGCGTGGTTCTCGAAGACCACGACCACCACGTGATCGGGGGTGGGCACGGCTGCTGCCGCGGACGAGTCCGAGGCCCACAGGCCGAGGGAGGTGGCGGCGAGGCCGATCGCCGTGGCCATGGCGCCGAGATGACGGCGGCGGAGCCGGCGGGAGCTGTGGAGGTGTCTGGTGGCGGCGGGCACGGTGTCCTCCGTACGGGCGGGCGCTGGTGGGGAGGCCCGGGACGAGGTGGGGGGCCGGGACGTGATGGCAATGTAGAACGCCGAAAGTGGCATGTACACGCCTTCAAGGTGTCGGCTTCGGGAACTGTGGGTGCCCACGACCTGTGTGCGGGCACGACCGACCCGCACACAGGCCTGCGCGGTGAAGGGGGAGCCGGTCGGAGGCGGCCGGTCCGTGACCGGTCCGCGCCTTACGCGACGGGCAGGTTGAGCAGCTTGCGCGCCATGTGCTGCGGCGTCTCGTCGTGTTCACGGGCGAGCGCGACCACGGCCCGGCAGGCGAGCTCGTTCACGCCGAAGCAGAGCGCGTCCGGGGACACCCAGCGGGCGGCCTCGGCGCTTCTGTCGTGGTCGTCCTCGGCGCACGCCGCCACATAGGTGGCAGCCGCCTCGAAGAGGTTGTGCTGCTGCCGCCCGGCGGGCGGCACGGGCTCCGGCAGCTGCCGGGCCTCCTCGATGCGCTTGCGGAGCCTGCTGAACACCGATCCTCACCTGCCTCCGCGAGCGGTCCGTGCCGTGGTCGTTCAAGTGTGCCCGCCACCCGTAGAGTTGAACCTCCGACGAACGAAGGGGCGACCGCCGAGTGAAGCGCTTCGACTGGCTCAAGGAGATCCGGAGGCTGGACCCCGAACGGGACTTCCTCAGGATCTACCGGATCACGGCGACCCTGGAGTTCCCCTGGGACATCACCCGCGCACTCGAACTCGCCCTCTACAGGACCTACGCGGTGCCCAGCATCGGCCGGCTCCTCGCCGAGACGGGCGAGCTCCCCGACCGCACACAGAAACGTTACGACGACACCGCCCTCCTCCTGGACACCGTCGTCGAGCACGGATTCGACAGCGAGAGCGGGCGCACAGCGATCCGCCGAATCAACCAGATGCACCGCGGCTATGACATCAGCAACGACGACATGCGCTACGTCCTGTGCACCTTCGTCGTCATCCCCGGAAGGTGGGTCGACGCGTACGGCTGGCGACGGCTCTCCGGGCACGAGCGGCATGCGATCGCCGCGTACTACCGCGCCTTGGGCAAGCACATGGGCATCCAGGGCATCCCGGGATCCTATGCGGAGTTCGAGCGCTGCCTGGACGACTACGAGGCCGAGCACTTCGGCTGGGACGAGGGGGGCCGCCGCGTGTCGGACGCGACGCTCGACCTGATGGCCTCCTGGTACCCGCGTCCGCTCGCCCCGCTCGTGCGCGGTGCGAGCAAGGCCCTGCTCGACGACTCGCTGCTGCGGGCCTTCCGGTACGAGCGGCCCCACCCCGCCGCCCGGGCACTGGTGCGGGGCGCGCTGCGGACCCGGGCCAGGGCCGTGCGCCTCCTCCCGCCGCGCCGCACTCCCCACTACGTGCGCCAGAACCCCGAGATCAAGGGCTATCCGGACGGCTATGTCGTCGCGGAGCTGGGCACGTTCCCCGCTGCCCGGCGGGGAACGGTCTGCCCGGTGCCGCACGGACGGCCCGCTGCGGAAGCCGGTTCAGGCGCCGCGGAGTGAGCCGATCGTCTCCCGCAGCCAGGCCAGTTCCGCGCGGCTGGTGGCGCGGGCGATCGTGAGCACCCCGCGCCGGAAGGGGTCCTCGACCTCCTCCGCGTGCAGCGGCCGGTCGCCGGCGTAGAAGAAGCTCGCCGGCTGCTGGAGGAAGGCGAGCCGCCGTTCCAGCACGGCGGCCTGCCCCGCCGGTTCGCCGAGGTGCCGCAGGAACGCGAGCACGGTGAACCAGCGGTTCTCGTCCGTGATGTCGTTCTCGGCCGGTTCCGCAAGCCGGTGGCGCAGCTCCTCGCGGCCGTCCGGCGTGAGGCTGAGCACGTGCCGGGGGGCCGCTCCCGAGCCGGGCCGGGTCTCGCGGGCCAGCAGCCCCGCCGACTCCAGCCGCTTGATCGCCGGATACAGCGAGCCCTCCGCCACGGGCTTCACGTGCCCGGTGAGCGCGGCGATGCGTTTGCGCAGCTCGTAACCGTGCAGCGAAGCGTCGTAGAGGAATCCGAGGATGGCGAGTTCAAGCATGGCGGTATTCAACCCGACAGCCGCTGTACATCGCTATGGCCATACATCGGGATCGATGTATGGTGATGATCCAGTACGGAATCGCTGGAGGGGAGAAGGGCATGCGACAGGCGGAGTTCGGATCCACGGGGGCCTGCGTGCGATGGACCGAGGCCGCCGGAGGCGGCCCGGCGCGCGTCTACCTCCACGGCCTGGGGTCGGCGTCGGCCGTCTACCACGCGCACATCGCTGCCGCCCCGGCGCTGTCCGACCGGCGCTCGCTCTTCATCGACCTGCCCGGGCACGGCATCAGCGACCGCCCCCTGAACTTCGGTTACACGCTCGAGGAGCACGCCGACGCCGTTGCCGCGGCCCTGCACTCGGCCGGGATCAAGGGGGCCGAGCTCGTGGGCCACAGCATGGGCGGATCGGTCGCCGTCGTGCTCGCGGCCCGGCGGCCGGAGCTGGTCTCCGGTCTCGTCCTCGCCGAGGCGAACCTCGACCCCGACCCGCCGCGCACGGCCGGCAGCAGCGGCATCTCCTCGTATACGGAGGAGGGCTTCGTCCACGGCGGCGGCTTCTCGGAGACGCTGCAGCGCGTGGGCCCGCTCTGGCGCGCGACGATGCGGCTGGCCGACCCCACGGCCCTGCACCGCAGCGCGGTCGGCCTGGTGCGGGGGACCCGGCCGACGATGCGGCACATGCTGCAGGAACTGGCCATTCCGCGGACGTACCTGATCGGCGAGCTGAGCGGCGAACTCCCGGGGCGCGAGGAGCTGGAGGCGTCGGGAGTGGTCGTGGAGACCGTGCCCGGTGCCGGGCACAACATGATGTTCGACAACCCCGCCGCCTTCGTCCGGGCGGTCGCCGCGCAGTCCCTCCTGTCCTCGTGAGCCCGCTGCCCGCGTAGCGCCTCAGCCCTGGACCGCTCCGTTCCGCGCAGGGCGGTCCGAGCGGTGGGCGAGCGCCAGGAAGCGGTTGTCCTCGTCCGTGTAGGAGTCGAGGTGCCAGCCGCCGCGCGCCAGCAGAGGGCGCAGGTTGGGCTCGGCGCGCTCGTCGTCGGCCGTCACCGGACGGCCGTGACGGGCGGCGAGCGCGGCCCGCCCGACGGGGTGGAAGAGTGCCAGCCGGCCGCCCGGCCGTACGACGCGGGCCAGCTCGCGCAGGCCCTCCACGAGATCCGCCAGGTGCGAGACGAGCCCCGCCGCGAAGACGGCGTCGACCGAACCGTCGTGCAGCGGAAGCCTGGTGACGTCGGCCAGCAGCAGCCGGCCGTCATCGTGCCGGCCCGCCCGTACGGCCGCCTCCAGCATCGCGGGCGTGAGGTCCGCGCCGAGCACGACGCCCTTCGGTCCGACGGCCGCCCGCAGGGCCGGAAGCGCCCGGCCGGTGCCGCATCCCGCATCCAGGACCACGTCGCCGTCCTGCAGCCCGAGATCGGCGACAGCCGCGTCGTAGGCCGGCCCGTCATCGGGGAACCGGGCGTCCCAGTCGCGCGCCCGTACCGTGAAGAACTCCTGCACGTGGGCGGGATCGCGCCACTGGTCCTTGGTCGTTTCCTGTGCCATGTCCCCATCATGTGCCAACTTGTGCACGGAGACGTGCCGACGGGCCGGGACGGGTTGCCGACGGCACGCAGGTGAGCAAGGCTTGCACGGCAGTCACGGGGAAAAGCGGAACGGGGAGGCGGGACATGGCAGTCGGCAAGGGGCTCGACTGGATGCTGGACGACCTGACCGAGCGCATCGAGCACATACGGCACGCGCTGGTGCTCTCCAACGACGGTCTGGTGACGGGGGCCAGCGCGAGCCTGAAGCGGGAGGATGCCGAGCATCTTGCCGCCGTCGCGTCGGGGATGCACAGCCTCGCGAAGGGCACGGGCCGGCAGTTCCGGGCCGGCCGGGTGCGGCAGACGATGGTCGAGTTCGACGAAGGCGTGCTGTTCGTGACGGCTGCCGGCGACGGCAGTTGTCTGTGCATCCTCGGGGGAGCGGAGGCGGACATCGGCCAGATCGGATATGAAATGGCGCTGCTCGTCAACCGCGTCGGCGAGCACCTCGGCGTCGCGGCCCGGCAGCAGAGCGGGGCGGCCGGGGGGCTCGGCGGCAGGAGCTGACAGCGGGCCGTCACGGAAGTTATCCACAGGCAGGAATCGCGCTCGCACCTCGCCACTATCGTCGTCACTGTCAGTGATCGGATGGTTGCGGGGAGGGCGTCATGGCGGTGCAGGAATGCCGGGAACGGGGTACGGCGGGTACGGTGGCCTGCGGGAGGGCGGCCCGGGAGCTGGGCCTCAAGCCCCGCGAGTTCGAGCTCGCCGTGCAGCTGGGGCACGTGCGGACGGTGTCCGTGCCCGGCGGCAGACCGCGGGTCGCCCGCGAGGAAATCGAGCGGCTCCGCTCCGGCGCGGGATTCCCCGACTCGCTGCGGAACCGGCTGTGGGCGGTGGGTACGGCGGAGGCCGCCCAGCTGATGGGCGTGAGCCCCGCCCGCTTCGCCCGCCTCGCCAGAGCGGGCTGTTTCGCCCCGGTCAGGTTCTACGTCAACCGCTACCGGGCCGTGGTCTGGCACTATCTGGCCGCCGACCTCGTCGAGTTCGCCGATGCCAACCCCGGCCTGCTCACCGGCCGTACGGCTCCCGGGCTCCGCATGGAGCTGGAGGAGCGTGACGACCAGCGGGCCCGGAGCTGGCGCGCCCGGCGGCTCGACCAGCTGACCGCGCGGGCCGCCGACCCCTGGGAGCGCGCGGCGGCCTTCGCGGCCGTGCTCGATCCCGGACAGCTCGCGGATGCGGTCCCCGACCCGTACGAGCGGGCGTACCTGAGCGCGTTGCGTCCCGATCTCGCGGGGATCCGCTCGGACTCGGCGGCCGCGCGGGACGTCATCGAGAAGGTGACGCTCGCCGTCGACGCCGACGAGATCGGGCGGCACCGGGAGCGGCTCGCCGGGGCTCTGTCCGCCGCCCGCGCGGACCGGCCCGCGCCGAAGCCCCACGCACACCTGAGCTGTGCTGCTGAGGAGCCGCAGCCGGAGCCGGAGTCGGCGCCTGAACCGGAGGCCGAGCCGGAACCTGAGCTTCGATCGGAGCAAGGGCGGGACCAGGGGCCGGGAGGGGAGCCGGAGGAGGCGCGGGCGGAGCCGGTGCCACCGGCCGGTCTGCGTGGCTGGCTCCGCCGCCTGCGGCTCATCGCGTGAACGCCGTGCCGTGGCCGTGCCGGCGGGCGCTCAGCCCACCTTGCGGAACAGCCCCTCCTGCATCACTGACACCAGCAGCCGGCCCTCGCGGTCGAAGATCTGACCACGGGCCAGGCCCCGGGCGCCCGTCGCGATCGGTGACTCCTGCTGGTAGAGGAACCACTCGTCGGCGAGGAACGGCCGGTGGAACCACATGGCGTGGTCCAGCGAGGCCATGTCGAAGCCGCGCGGCCCCCACAGCGGCTCCACCGGGATGCGCACGGCGTCGAGGAGCGTCATGTCGCTCGCGTACGTGAGGGCGCAGGTGTGCACGAGCGGGTCGTCGCCCAGCGGCCCCAGCGCGCGCATCCACACCGCGCTGCGCGGCTCGGCGGACGCCAGCTCCTGCGGCGTCCAGCGCAGCCGGTCCACGTAGCGGATGTCGAAGGCCAGCCGTCGCTCCATGTGCCGCAGGGCGCTGGGCAGCTCGCCGAGGCGTTCGCGGATCTCGTCGGCGAGCCGCGGCAGCTCCTCGGGCGCCGGTACGTCCGGCATGGCCACTTGGTGCTCGAAGCCCGGTTCGGGCTCGTGGAAGGAAGCAGTGAGATTGAAGATCGTACGGCCCTGCTGGACGGCCACCACGCGCCGCGTGGTGAAGGAGCGCCCGTCCCGCACCCGCTCCACCTGGTACACGATCGGCACACCCGGCCGCCCGGGGCGCAGGAAGTACGCGTGCAGCGAATGGACCGGGCGGTCACCGTCGGTGGTCCGCCCGGCCGCGACCAGCGCCTGCCCGGCCACCTGCCCGCCGAAGACGCGTTGCAGCGACTCGTCGGGACTGCGGCCCCGGAAGATGTTCAGGTCGATCCGCTCCAGGTCGAGCAGACCCACCAGACGGTCGGTCGGTGTGGTCATCGGGCCTCCTTCGCTGCCGGGGCGGGCCGCAGGGGCCGCGCCTCGGAGGCTACAGCTGACCGACGTCCACGACGCGGACCACCGCGCGGCCCTCCTCGTCGGAGGCGGTGAGGTCCACCTCGGCCGTGATGCCCCAGTCGTGGTCGCCGCCGGGGTCCGCGAAGGTCTGCCGCACCCGCCACAGCCCGTCCTCCGGCTTCTCCTCGATGCGCAGCAGCTTCGGGCCGCGCGCGTCGGGGCCGGTGCCCAGGTCGTCGTACTCGTCCCAGTAGGCGTCCATGGCCTCGGCCCAGCGGTCCTCGTCCCAGCCGGACTCGGCGTCCATCTCGCCGAGCTCGCCGACCTTGTCGAGGGCGGCCAGCTCGACCCGGCGGAACAGCGCGTTGCGCACGAGCACCCGGAAGGCACGGGCATTGGCCGTGACGGGCTTGACCTGGTCGGCGCGGTCCTGGGCCTGCTCGGCCGTCTCCTCCTCGGGGTTGGCCAGCTGCTCCCACTCGTCCAGCAGGCTGGAGTCGACCTGGCGCACCATCTCGCCCAGCCAGGCGATCAGATCCTCGAAGTCGTCGGACTTCAGGTCGTCGGGGACGGTGTGGTCCAGCGCCTTGTACGCGCCGGCCAGGTAGCGCAGGACGATGCCCTCGGTCCGGGCCAGGTCGTAGAACGAGGTGAACTCGGTGAAGGTCATGGCCCGCTCGTACATGTCGCGGATGACCGACTTCGGAGACAGCGGGTGGTCGCCGACCCAGGGGTGGCTCTTGCGGTAGAGCCCGTAGGCGTGGGTCAGCAGCTCCTCCAGCGGCTTCGGGTAGGTCACGTCCATGAGCCGCTCCATGCGGTCCTCGTACTCGACGCCCTCCGCCTTCATTGCGGCCACGGCCTCGCCGCGCGCCTTGTTCTGCTGCGCCGCGAGGATCTGCCGCGGGTCGTCCAGCGTGGACTCCACCACCGAGACCATGTCCAGGGCGTAGGAGGGCGACTCCGGGTCCAGGAGCTCGAAGGCGGCGAGAGCGAACGTCGACAGCGGCTGGTTGAGCGCGAAGTCCGACTGCAGGTCCACGGTCAGGCGGACGATGCGGCCCTCGGCGTCGGGCTCGTCGAGCCGCTCGACCACGCCGCCGTCCAGCAGGGAGCGGTAGATCGCGATGGCGCGGCGGATGTGCCGCAGCTGGTTCTTACGCGGCTCGTGGTTGTCCTCCAGCAGGCGGCGCATCGCGTCGAAGGCGTTGCCCGGGCGGGCGATGACCGCCAGCAGCATCGCGTGCGTGACCCGGAAGCGCGAGGTCAGCTGCTCGGGCTCGGAGGCGATGAGCTTCTCGAAGGTGTTCTCGCCCCAGTTGACGAAGCCCTCGGGCGCCTTCTTGCGGACCACCTTGCGCCGCTTCTTGGGGTCGTCGCCCGCCTTCGCCAGGGCCTTCTCGTTCTCGACGACGTGGTCCGGGGCCTGGGCGACCACGAAGCCGGCCGTGTCGAAGCCGGCCCGCCCGGCCCGGCCCGCGATCTGGTGGAACTCCCGGGCCCGCAGTGTCCGCACCCGCTGGCCGTCGTACTTGGTGAGGGCGGTGAACAGCACCGTGCGGATCGGCACGTTGACGCCGACGCCGAGGGTGTCCGTGCCGCAGATAACCTTCAGCAGCCCCGCCTGTGCCAGCCGTTCCACCAGGCGGCGGTACTTGGGCAGCATGCCCGCGTGGTGCACGCCGATGCCGTGCCGGACGTAGCGCGAGAGGTTCCGGCCGAACTTGGTGGTGAAGCGGAAATTGCCGATCAGCTTGGCGATCTCGTCCTTCTCCTCGCGCGAGCACATGTTGATGCTCATCAGCGCCTGCGCCCGCTCCACGGCGGCGGCCTGGGTGAAGTGCACGATGTAGACGGGGGCCTGGTGCGTCTGCAGCAGCTCGGTGAGGGTGTCGGTGAGCGGCGTCGCACGGTACTCGTAGGACAGCGGCACGGGCCGGGTCGCCGAGCGGACCACGGTCGTGGGGCGCCCGGTGCGCCGGGTCAGATCATCCTCGAACCGGGACACATCGCCCAGAGTTGCCGACATCAGGATGAACTGCGCCTGGGGCAGCTCCAGCAGCGGGATCTGCCAGGCCCAGCCCCGGTCCGGCTCCGCATAGAAGTGGAACTCGTCCATCACGACCTGGCCGATGTCCGCGTCCTTGCCGTCCCGCAGCGCGATGGAGGCGAGCACCTCGGCGGTGCAGCAGATGATGGGCGCGTCGGCGTTGACCGAGGCATCGCCCGTGAGCATGCCGACGTTCTCCGTGCCGAAGATCTTGCACAGGTCGAAGAACTTCTCCGACACCAGCGCCTTGATGGGCGCGGTGTAGAAGGTCACCTGGTCGTTGGCCAGTGCGGTGAAGTGCGCCCCCGCCGCGACGAGGCTCTTGCCGGAACCCGTGGGCGTCGAAAGGATCACGTTCGCCCCGGAGACCACCTCGATCAGCGCCTCCTCCTGCGCGGGGTACAGCGAGATGCCCCGCTCCTCGGCCCAGGTCGAGAAGGCTTCGAAGAGGGCATCGGGGTCGGCATGGCTCGGCATCTGATCGATAAGGGTCACCCCTCCATACTGCCTGGCCCCGGACCGGATCAGAGAACCGGCCGGTCGAATGATGATCATCCGGCGGCTACGCTGAGTCGCCGACCCGGCGTCAGGACAGCGCTCGGCGTCCGGACCGAAGAACGGCACGAGGAAGTGGGACGACCATGATGGGACCGGCGCACTCGCTATCAGGAGCGGCCGCCTGGCTGGGCGTGGGGGCGGCGATGGCGGCCGCCGGCGATCCGATGCCCTGGCCGGTGCTCGTCGTGGGCGCCCTGATCTGCGCCGGAGCGGCGCTCGCCCCCGACCTCGACCACAAGTCGGCGACGATATCGCGCGCCTTCGGCCCGATATCGCGTGCGCTGTGCGGCATCATCGACAAGCTGTCGCACTCCGTCTACAAGGCCACCCGCGGGCGCGGCGACCCGCGCCGCAACGGCGGCCACCGCACCCTCACCCACACCTGGCTGTGGGCCGTCCTGATAGGCGCCGGCGCCTCGGCGCTGGCCGTGACCGGCGGCCGCTGGGCCGTGCTCGGCATCCTCTTCGTCCACCTGGTGCTCGCGGTCGAAGGCCTCCTGTGGCGGGCGGCCCGCACCTCCAGCGACGTCCTGGTCTGGCTCCTCGGCGCCACCAGCGCCTGGATACTGGCCGGCGTGCTGGACAAGCCGGGCAACGGCTCGGACTGGCTCTTCGCGGGCCCCGGCCAGGAGTACTTGTGGCTGGGCCTGCCGATCGTCCTCGGCGCCCTCATGCACGACATCGGCGACGCACTGACCGTCTCCGGCTGCCCGGTCCTGTGGCCCATACCCGTCGGACGCAAGCGGTGGTATCCCGTCGGACCGCCCAAGGCCATGCGCTTCAAGGCCGGCAGCTGGGTGGAGCTCAAGGTCCTCATGCCGGCGTTCCTCGTGCTCGGCGGTCTGAGCGGGCTCGGGGCCCTGGAGTTCATCTGACCGGGGCGCTCCGCCCCGGCCGCGCCTGCCGCTAGCGGTGCCAGGAGCGCCACAGAGCCGCGTACGTACCGCCCGCCGCGACCAGCTCGTCGTGGCTGCCCAGCTCGGAGATCCGGCCGTCCTCCGCCACCGCGATCAGGTCCGCGTCATGGGCGGTGTGCAGCCGGTGTGCGATGGCCACCACCGTACGGCCCTCCAGAACCGTCGCAAGCGAACGCTCCAGGTGCCGGGCCGCACGCGGATCCAGCAGCGACGTCGCCTCGTCCAGCACCAGCGTGTGCGGATCGGCGAGGACGAGCCGGGCCAGGGCGATCTGCTGCGCCTGCGCCGGGGTGAGCGCGAGCCCGCCCGAGCCCACCGCGGTGTCCAGCCCCGCCGGCAGCGCCTGCACCCAGCCGCCTGCGTCCACCGCGCCCAGCGCGGCCCACAGCTCCCCGTCCCCGGCGGCCGGCTGCGCGAGGAGCAGGTTGTCGCGCAGCGACCCCACGAAGACGTGGTGTTCCTGGTTGACCAGAGCCACATGGCGGCGCACCCGCTCCGCGGGCATCCGCGCGAGCTCCGCGCCGCCGAGCGTCACCGCACCCGAGCGCGGCGCGTAGATGCCGGCCAGCAGCCGGCCCAGCGTCGACTTCCCCGCACCGGACGGACCGACCAGCGCCACCCGGCTTCCCGGCCGCACCGCCAGGGAGACGCCGTGCAGGACGTCGTTGCCCGCCGCGTAGCCGAACCGCACCTCGTCCGCCCGCACCTCCCGGCCCCTCGGCTCCGGGCCGTCATCGGCCCCCTCCGGCCCGATCTCACGCACCCCCACGAGCCGCGCGAGGGACACCTGCGCGATTTGCAGCTCGTCGTACCAGCGCAGAATGAGGCCGATCGGCTCGACGAGCATCTGCGCGAACAGCGCGCCTGTCGTCAGCTGCCCCACGGACACCCACCCCTGGAGCACGAAGACACCACCGATGATCAGCACGGAGCCGAAGACCAGCGAGTGGGTCACGTTGATCACCGGAAAGAGGACCGAGCGCAGCCACAGGGTGTACCGCTCCCACTGGGTCCAGGACGCGATCCGGTCGTCGGAGAGCGCCACGCGGCGCTCACCCAGCCGGTGCGCCTCGACGGTCCGCCCCGCGTCGACGGTCTCCGTGAGGGACGCGGCGACCGCCGCGTACCCCGCGGCCTCCGAACGGTAGGCGCCGGGCGCCCGGCGGAAGTACCAGCGGCAGCCGGCCACCAGCACCGGCACCGCGACCAGCACGCACAGCGCGAGCGGCGGCGCCGTCACCGTCAGCGCCCCCAGCAGCAGCGCCGCCCACACGAAGCCGATCGCCAGCTGAGGCACGGCCTCGCGCATGGCGTTCGCCAGCCGGTCGATGTCGGTGGTGATCCGGGACAGCAGATCACCGGTACCGGCCCGCTCCAGGACGCCCGGCGGCAACCCCACCGACCGCACGAGGAAGTCCTCGCGCAGATCCGCCAGGATCTCCTCGCCGAGCACCGATCCGCGCAGCCGCACCATGTGCACGAATACGGTCTGCACGGCGAGAGCGACCGCGAACAGCGAGAGCGTGCGCCCCAGATGGACTTCCTTCGTCCCCGCCGCCAGGTCCTCGACCATCCCGCCGAGCAGGGCGGGACCGGCCATGGAAGCCGTCACGGCGACGGCGTTCACCGCCACCAGCAGCACGAACGCCGTCCGGTGTCTGCGCAGCAGCTCGCGCACGTAGGCCCGTACGGTCGCGGGCAGGGCGACCGGGAGGGTGGTCGCCGACTCCGGTGCCGCCGGGTCGTGCGCCGGCGGCCTCACTCCGATCATGCCGACTCCTCGATCTGTTCGTTGCCGCCGGGCCCGGAGAGCCCCGGGGCCGGTACCGCGGTCGCAGCCGCCCCGCCGTCGGTCTCGCGCGTGACCACGGCGCGGTAGGCCGGGTCGGCGCGCAGCAGCCCGCGGTGCGTTCCCACCGCCACGGCCCGGCCTTCCTGTACGAACACCACGCGGTCCGCCCGGTCGAGCAGCAGCGGGCTGGAGGAGAACACCACCGTCGTACGGCCCTGCCGCAGGGCCCGCAGCCCGTCGGCGATCCGCGCCTCCGTGTGCGAGTCGACGGCGGACGTCGGCTCGTCGAGCACCAGCACTTGTGGGTCGGTCACCAGCGACCGGGCCAGGGCCAGCCGCTGCCGCTGCCCTCCCGACAAGGAGCGGCCCCGCTCGGTGATCCGGGTCCGCATGGGATCCCCGGAGGCGTCCGGCGAAGCCTGCGCCAGGGCGGTCAGGACGTCCCCGCACTGCGCCGCCTCCAGCGCGGCACCGGCCGCTACGGCCCCGGACGCGGGTACGTCCAGCAACTCGGCGAGCGTCCCCGACAGGAGCACCGGGTCCTTGTCCTGGACGAGCACCGCGGTACGGGCCGTGTCCAGCGGCAGGTCGTCCAGCGCGACACCGCCCAGCAGCGCCGACGGCGCGCCCTCGGAGCCGGCCGAGGCATGACCGCCCAGCCGGTCGGCCAGCCGGCCCGCGGTGTCCGGGTCACCGCACACGACCGCGGTCAGCCGGCCCGCCGGGGCCGACAGCCCGCTCCCCGGGTCGTACAGGTCCCCCGAGGGTACGGCTGCGAGGCCTCCGCACCGCTCCGCGCGGGCCGTGCGTCCCAGGGAGAGCACGCGTGCCGCGCGCACCGCCGAGGGGCGGGAGAAGGAGTACGCCATGGCGATCTCCTCGAACACCCTGAGCGGAAAGAGCAGGAACGTCACCACGCCGTAGACGGTGACCAGTTCACCGACACCGACCCGGCCGTCCTCGACCAGCCCCACCCCGTACCCGACCACCGCGATCAGCAGCAGCCCGGGCAGCAGCACCTGGACCGCCGCGATCAGTGCCCACATCCGGGCACTGCGCACCGCCGCCCGGCGCACCTCCTGGGAGGCGCGCCGGTAGCGGCCCAGGAACAGCTCCTCGCCGCCGATGCCGCGCAGCACGCGCAGCCCGGCCACGGTGTCGGAAGCCAGCTCGGTGGCGTACCCCGCCTTCTCGCGCTGCTCGTCGGCCCGCTTCGTCGCCGGGGGCAGCAGGGGCAGTACCGCCAGGACGAGCGCCGGCACCGCCAGCGCGATCAGCGTGCCCAGGGCGGGCTGGTAGATCACGAGGGCCACGCACACGGCGACCGTGGTGAACAGCGCGGAAGCGAAGCGCGAGAGCGCCTCCACGAACCAGCCGATCTTCTCGACATCACCCGTCGACACCGCGACGACCTCGCCGGCCGCGACCTGGCGGGTGAGAGTGGCACCCAACTCGGCCGTCTTGCGGGCCAGCAGCTGCTGCACCCGGGCGGCAGCCGTGATCCAGTTGGTGATCGCGGCACGGTGCAGCATGGTGTCGCCCAGCGCGATGAGCGCACCCAGCAGCACCATCAGCCCGCCCGCCAGGGCCAGCCGTGCGCCCGAGCGGTCCACAACGGCCTGGACGGCGATGCCGAGGGCGACCGGCAGCGCGGCCACGGCCGCCATGTTCACCACGCCCCACACCAGGGCCTTGGCCTGCCCCGCCGCCTGGTTCCGCCCGAGCCAGAGCAGGAACCGCGGTCCCGACCTCGTGTCGGGCCGGCCGGGATCGCTGTACGGAAGGTCGCGAATCTGCATGACATCCCAGGGGGTGGGCGGGCCGGCAGGAGTTGTGAAAGGTTCGCGCCACTGGAGTTCCGCATTCAACTGGTTTTCACACACTGACGCCGGATCAGGCCAAAAGGGGCCCTGGCGCACTGCAGTACGAAGCGCTTCACTCCTGCCCCATGAGACGACTGTTCCTCACCGTGTGCGCCGCCACCGCCGGCCTGGTGCTGGGCACGAGCCCCGCCACGGCCGCCGGCCCGCCGACCGAGTTCGGCACCCACTGGCACGACCCGGTCACCGCCGGACCGCCCGTCGCCACGCCGGACACCACCTCCTGCTCGGTGACGCTCGCCGACACCGAGTTCCGCGACTACATGCCCTACAAGGGCACGTACATACCGCCCAAGGGATGCGGCGACCGCTGGAGCAAGGTCGTCCTGCGGCTCGACGGCGCCGTCGCCGGACGGCAGTACGACCGCCTCGGCTACCTGCAGGTCGGCGGCGTCGAAGTCCTGCGCACCTCCACCCCGGAACCCTCGCCCAAGGGCATCACCTGGCACGTCGAGAAGGACGTCACCCGCTACGCCGCCACCTTCCGGGACCGGCAGCCCGTCGAGATGCTCATCGGCAACCTGGTGAACGAGACCTACACAGGCGTCATCAAGGTCAGGGCGACACTGACCTTCTACGCCGCCGAGGGACGCACCAAGGCGGCGCACACGCCCGACAAAGTGCTCACTCTCGACAGCGCGCACAACGCCGGCACCTCCTACGAAGGCCTGCTGACCACCCCGCGCAACAGCGAGCGGATCGTGGCGGAGGTGTACGCGACCGGCTCGGGCGGCGGCTGCGAGGAGTTCTGGTACCTGACGGTGCCGGACGCGGCGCCGTACTCCTGCAAGGCCAAGGACGGCCCGTACCGCGAGGTCCGGGTGTCCGTGGACGGAAAGCTCGCCGGGATCGCCGCACCCTTCCCCACCGTCTGGACGGGCGGCTGGTCCAACCCCTTTCTCTGGTACGTCATCCCCGGCCCGCGCGCCTTCGACGTGCGACCCGTGGAGTACGACCTGACGCCGTTCGCCGGGCAGCTCAACGACGGCAAGCCGCACCGGGTCACCGTCTCCGTGGCCGGAGTGCCCGAGGGCCAGAGCGGCTGGAGCACCCCCACCAACATCCTGGTGTGGCGGGACGCCAAGGCCTCCCGGGTCACCGGCGCCCTCACGGCACACGAGACCGGCGCGCCCGCGAACAAGGTGGCGTACGAGCCCGGCACGGAGCACACGCTGAAGGCCGACGGCGGTCATTCCCTGACGGTCGCGGGCTACGTCGACACCTCGCACGGCAGGGTGACGACCACGGTCACCCGCAACGTCGCCGCCGCCTCCACCCACCGCTGGACCGACGGGGAGACGAAGGACGGGCTCGAGGCCCGCTGGACGGACGACGAGAGCATCACCGTGGCCGGCCGGGGGCCCGCCACCACGACCCGCTCCCACCGCGTCTACAGCATGAACGGCGAGATCAGCATCGGCTCCGGCGACCGGCTGCGCACTGTGATGACGATGGGCGACCGCTCCGACAGCGTCACCCTGCGTGCCGGAAAGCGGATCGACTGGTCGAGGTTCGACGACACCTACACGGGCGACGCGGCGTACAACCAGAATGTCCCCCGCGAGCAGCGGCACGCGACGGGCGTCTCGCGTGAGCGCTACCGCCTCCTCGGGCCCGGCACGTGCTACGACCGGACCCTGGCCACCGCCCAGGGAGAGCTGACGGAGGACAGCCGCTCCTGCTGACCTTCAAGGCCTCACGGAGGCACTGCGCCGGGTGGGTGTGCGACGGCCCCGGGCCGCCGCACACCCACCCGGTCCCTACCGGTGTCAGCAGGCGGAACCCGGGCCCGCCATCAGCTCGTCCAGCAGGCCACCCAATTGCTCGCGCTGTGCGGCGGAGAGGGGCGCCAGCAGGTCTTCCACGGCCGCCCTCCGGGCCTCTCTGAGCTTCCGCAGGACCCTGCGGCCCTCGTCGGTCAGCTCGATCCGGATGACCCGCCGGTTGGACGGATCGGGCACCCGGCGCACCGAACCGCCGGCTTCAAGGGCGTCGACCAGAGTGGTCACGGCCCGCGGCACGACCTCCAGGCGCTGCGCCAGGTCCGCCATCCGGGGCGGACGGTCGTAATGCGCGACCGTGCGCAGCAGCCGGGACTGCGCAGGGGTGATCCCGACCGGGTCCAGATAGCGCTTCTGGGCCCGGTGGAGCCTGCGGGTGAGGCGCAGCAACTGCTCGGCGAGCTGTCCGGACGTGTCGGGGGCGGTCATGATCACAAGGTTACCAGGACGCAATTCATTGTGAGCTTAGGTAACAGTGAGCTAAGCTCGGGATCCGACATCATCGTCTCCGAAAACCAGGAGCTCATGCACCACGACGAACAGCAATGGACCCCACCGCCCGCAGATCCCGAGCAGCCCGCCCAGGTGCGGCGCATCCTGCGGCTCTTCCGTCCCTACCGCGGCAGACTCGCCCTCGTCGGCCTCCTCGTCGCCGCCTCCTCGCTCGTCTCCGTCGCCTCGCCGTTCATGCTGCGCGAGATCCTCGACACTGCGATCCCCCAGGGGCGCACAGGACTGCTGAGCCTCCTCGCGCTCGGCATGATCGCCGCCGCAGTCGTCAACGGCGTCTTCGGCGTCCTGCAGACCCTGCTGTCCACGACTGTCGGCCAGCGCGTCATGCACGACCTGCGCGCCGCCGTCTACGACCGCCTCCAGCGCATGCCGCTCGCGTTCTTCACCCGGACCCGCACCGGTGAAGTGCAGTCCCGCATCGCCAATGACATCGGCGGCATGCAGGCCACCGTCACCTCCACCGCCACCTCGCTCGTCTCCAACTTCACGAGCGTCGTCGCGACCGTGGTGGCGATGCTGGCCCTCGACTGGCGGCTCACCGTCGTCTCCCTGCTCCTGCTGCCGGTGTTCGTGGCGATCAGCCGCCGGGTCGGCCGCGAGCGCAAGAGGATCACGTCGCAGCGGCAGAAGCAGATGGCCGCCATGGCCGCCATGGTCACCGAATCGCTCTCCGTCAGCGGCATCCTCCTCGGCCGCACGATGGGCCGGGCCGACTCCCTGACCCAGGCCTTCGCCAAGGAGTCCGAGCGGCTCGTCGGCCTCGAAGTGCGGGCGAACATGGCCGGGCGCTGGCGGATGTCGACCATCGGCGTCGTCATGGCCGCCATGCCCGCCGTCATCTACTGGGCCGCGGGGATCGCCCTGCAGACGGGCGGACCGGGCATCTCCATCGGCACGCTGGTGGCCTTCGTCTCCCTGCAGCAGGGCATGTTCCGGCCCGCGGTCAGCCTGCTGTCCACCGGCGTGCAGATGCAGACCTCCACGGCGCTCTTCCAGCGCATCTTCGAATACCTCGACCTTCCGGTGGAGATCGCCGAACCGGAGAAGCCCGTCCGGCTGGAGGAGGTGCGGGGCGAAGTGCGCTTCGAGAAGGTCACCTTCGCCTACGACGCACCGGGCTCACGCGAGCCCGCGGCCCCCACGCTCAGCGGGATCGACCTGACCGTCCCGGCCGGCGGCAGCCTCGCCGTCGTCGGCCCGACCGGCTCCGGAAAGAGCACGCTCAGCTATCTCGTCCCCCGGCTCTACGACGTCACCGACGGCCGTGTCCTGATCGACGGAGCCGACGTGCGCGAGCTCGACTTCGACACCCTCGCCAGAGCGGTCGGCGTGGTCTCCCAGGAGACCTACCTCTTCCACGCCTCCGTCGCGGACAACCTCCGCTTCGCCAAGCCCGACGCGACGGACGAGGAGATCAGATCGGCGGCCCGCGCGGCACAGATCCACGACCACATCGCCGCCCTCCCCGACGGGTACGACACCCTCGTCGGCGAGCGCGGTTACCGGTTCTCCGGCGGCGAGAAGCAGCGCCTGGCCATCGCCCGCACGATCCTGCGGGATCCCCCCGTCCTCATCCTCGACGAGGCGACCAGCGCCCTGGACACCCGCACGGAACACGCCGTCCAGGAGGCCATCGACGCCCTCTCCGCAGGGCGGACGACGATCACCATCGCGCACCGGCTGTCCACGGTCCGCAATGCCGACGAGATCGTCGTCCTCGACCAGGGGCGCGTCACCGAGCGCGGCACCCACGAGGAACTCCTCGCCCAGGACGGGCACTACGCCGCACTCGTACGCCGGGACGCAGGGCGCGTGACGGCCGACGTGTGACGAGCATGTGACGAAAGTTAGTACAGGTGTGCGGGGCTGCTGCCGGGGGGATCCAAAGGATCATGACGCAATCCGAGCCACTGTCCGCGCCAGCCGGCAGCGACACCGACACCGGCGCCGGCCGTGCCCCGGCCCCGCACGTCCCCGCAGTCCCGTCCCGCTCCTCCCTCCGCCAGCTCGCCGCGGCGTCCGTCGGCAACGCCGCGGAGTGGTACGACTGGTACGCCTACTCCTTCCTGGCGGTCTACTTCGCCGACCGGATCTTCCCCAAGGGCTCCGGCAACTCCCTCGTGCCGCTGCTCTCGGCCTTCGCCGTCTTCGCCGTCGGCTTCTTCATGCGACCGGTCGGCGGCCTCCTCATGGGAGCGGTCGCAGACCGGCGCGGCAGGCGCGCGGCCCTCACGGTCACCATCCTGTTCATGGGCGCCGGCAGCCTGCTCCTGGCCCTCACTCCCACCTACGCCGCGACGGGTGTTCTCGCCCCGGTGGTCCTCGTGGTCGCACGGCTGATCCAGGGCCTCTCGGTCGGCGGTGAGTTCGCGGCGTCCACGACGTTCCTCGTGGAGTCCGCGGGCCCGGGCCGCAGAGGGCTGTTCGCCAGCTTCCAGTACGTGTCCACCACCATCGGCCAGCTCCTCGCCTCGGGCACGGCCGCCCTCCTCGCCCACCTCCTCACCGAAGGGCAGATGGGCGACTGGGGCTGGCGCGTGCCGTTCCTCATCGGCGCCGTCATCAGCCTGGCCGGATTCTGGATCCGGCAGGGCGCGGAGGAGACGCACACCGTGCCCGGGAAGGCGGCCGAGCGCCCGGCCGTCTTCGAGGCGCTGCGCCGGCACCCCCGCGAGTCCCTGCTGATCTGCGGGATCACCGCAGGCGGCACGCTGGCCTACTACACCTGGACCACGTACCTGCCGGCCTATGCCCAGGTGAACGCCGGATTCGGCAAGGGCGATGCGCTCGCCGTCGGCACGATCTCACTGGCCTTCTTCGCCGCTCTCCAGCCTCTGGGCGGGCTGTTGTCCGACCGTGTGGGCCGCAAGCCGCTGCTGATCGGCTTCGCAGGAGGGTTCGCCGTCCTCGCCGTTCCCCTGCTGCACGCGATCGGCAGCTCGTTCGTGTCGCTGTTGCTCGTGCAGTGCGCCGGCATGGTGCTGCTCACCGGATACACCTCGATCTCGGCGGCCGTGAACGCAGAGGTGTTCCCCGCGCGGGTGCGGGCAGCGGGTATCGGCTTTCCCTACTCGCTGACCGTGGCGCTGTTCGGAGGCACCGCCCCCTACCTCGGCACCTGGTTCAAGGACTCGGGCCATCCGGGGGCGTTCCCCTGGTACGTGGCCGGGCTCTGCCTCGTGTCCGGGTGCGTCTACGTGATCCTCCCGGAGACCGCGAAGCGCCCGCTCGGCCGTTCCGGTCAGCCCGCCGACCGCTGAACCGTCCCGGAGGGTGCTGCCGCGGCGCCGTCCGGTGCGGCGAACTCGGCGCGTACGGCGTCCGTGTGCTCTCCCAGCGCCGGCACCGCTCGCATCGCCGCCTCCCGGCCTTCCACCTCGACCGGCGGCAGCAGCCCGCGCAGCGGGCCGGCAGGGGAGCCGAACTCGCGCCAGCGGTCGCGCGCGGCGAGCTGCGGATGGGCCGTGAACTCGGCCACCGTCCGCAGCCGGGCGTTGGCGATCCCCGCCCCGTCGAGCAGGGCGGCCACTCCGTCCGTGGTGTGCGGGGCGAAGTGCTCCTCGATGACGGCGGTGAGTTCGTCGTCGTGGGACCGGCGCAGCGGATTGTCGGCGAACCGGGGATCGCGGACCAGCGCGGGCTGCCGGAGCACCTGCTCGCACAGGGCTGACCACTCCCGGTCGTTCTGCACACTCAGGAACACCTGCCCGCCGTCACCGCAGCGGTAGTGGCCGTAGGGGGAGATGGAGGGGTGGCGCGCACCGCTGCGGGTGAGCGGGGCGCCTCCGTAGGCCTCCGCGTAGTAAGGCTGCCCCATCCACTCCGCGAGTGCGTCGAAGAGCGAGACGGACAGGGCCGTGCCCTCTCCGGTGCGTTCCCGTTCGTAGAGGGCGGCGAGGATGCCGGTGTAGGCGTACATGCCCCCTGCTATGTCGGCTATGGAGATGCCGGGGCGGGCGGGGGAGCCGGCGTCCCCGGTGAGCGAGACCAGCCCGGTCTCGCACTGCACCAGCAGGTCGTACGCCTTCTTGTCGCGGTACGGGCCCTCTGCGCCGTAGCCGGAGACGTCGCAGGTGATCAGACGGGGGTGCCGGGCGCGCAGCACTTCGCTGCCGAGGCCGAGCCGTCCCGCAGCCCCGGGGGCCAGGTTCTGGACGAACACGTCGGCACGGGCGAGGAGACGTTCGAGCAGAGCGCGGTCGGCGTCGTCCTTGAGGTCGAGGGCGGCGCTTTCCTTCCCGCGGTTGACCCAGACGAAATAGGCGGAGAGTCCTCTGGTCCTGCGGTCGTAGTCACGGGCGAAGTCCCCGCGCCCCGGCCTCTCGATCTTGATCACGCGCGCGCCGAGGTCGGCGAGCTGACGGGTGGCGAAGGGTGCGGCCACCGCCTGTTCGAGGGCGACGACCGTGATGCCGTACAGGGGCAGGGCCGTGACGTCGTGCGACGGCAGCTTCAATTCGACTCCTCCCGCCAGTCAGTTCATATGACCGGGGTTGTGGACAGTCCGGAGCGCCGACGACGGCTCCGGGCCTAGTGTCGCGCCATGGACACCAGCTCACAGCATGCGCGGATCGCCTGTCACGAGGACCACCTCCAGGGTGCGCGGCCCGTGCACGCCCTCGACCCGCTCCAGTTCGATGTCGCTCGTCGCCGACGGGCCCGAAATCCAGGTCAGAGGCCGGGCCGGGGACAGCCGCCGGACGGCCTGGGGCACGGAGTCCACGACCTGGTCGCCGGTCCGCACCACGCAGATGTGATGGTCGGGCACGAGGGTGAGCCGGCGGCTCCCCTGATCCGGGCCCGCGTCGAGCACGACCGTCCCCGTCTCGGCGATCGCCAGTGCGCAGCCGGTCACGACGCTGTCGACGGAGTCGAGCTCGCGGGCCGTCAGCTCAGGGGAGTCGGCCGCGAGTTCGGCGGGCACATCGGCGAGCCAGCCGGCCGGCAGCCCGGCCGGTACGGCGACCCTGCGGGCACCGTGTTCGCGGAGCAGGCGGGCGAGGAGGACGGGCAGGCCCGTCGCGTCCACGCGGTGGACGAGCGCGCGGTAGTCCGCCAGGTTCTCCGCGAGGAGACCGACGGTCGCCTCATGCGAGCGCTCGCCGTGCTTCTCCGCGTAGTCGCGCGGCACGGGCTGATCGGCCGGCTGCTCCCGCGGCGGCACGTCCGCCAGCGCGCGCCGCACCCGGCCGAGGACGCGTTCCCTGCTGGAGCCACCGGTCATGAGCCGCCTCCTCCCTGGCTCGGTCCGCCGCGGGTCCGGGCCCACCAGTCGCGGAACGACTCGGCCGGCACCTCCGGCAGATCACGGGTGTCCGACCAGGCCCGGCCCGGGCCGGGCAGCCGCCGGGGGTGCAGCCCGCGCGTCCGGGCGAGCAGCCGCTGCCCCCGGCGCAGCGCACGGGGATGGTCGAAGGCCCAGCCCGCCGCACGCATGACGGCGCGCTCGGCGGTGTGCCGCTTCGCGGGCCTGATGAGGGTGCGGGTGCCGCGGACCGTCGCCGGACCGCCTTCCGCCACCCTCTCCCGCAGATGGACGAGGATTCCGGGAATGTCGATGGCCACCGGGCAGGCGTCGAAGCAGGCGCCGCACAGGGAGGAGGCGTACGGGAGCGACTCCTCCAAGGGCGAGGCGAGACCACGGAGCTGCGGCGTGAGGATGGCCCCGATGGGCCCCGGATACGGCGACCCGTACGCGTGGCCCCCGGCCCGCTCGTACACGGGGCAGACGTTCAGGCAGGCCGAGCAGCGGATGCAGCGCAGGGCCGCGCGGCCGATGTCGTCCGCGAGCGTGTCGGTGCGGCCGTTGTCGAGGAGTACCAGATGGAAGGCGCGCGGGCCGTCGCCGTCGGTGGTGCCCGTCCACATCGAGGTGTACGGGTTCATGCGCTCCGCCGTCGACGAGCGCGGCAGCAGCTGGAGGAAGATCTCCAGGTCGCGCCAGGTGGGCACGACCTTCTCGATGCCGACCACCGAGATCAGGGTCTCGGGAAGGGTGAGGCACATACGGCCGTTGCCCTCGGACTCGACCACGACCAGGGTGCCGGTCTCCGCCACCGCGAAGTTGGCCCCTGACACGGCCACTTTGGCCCGCAGGAACTTCTCCCGCAGGTGCAGCCTGGCGGCCTCGGCGAGGTCGGCGGGCCGGTCGGTCAGCCCCTCCGGCGCGGGCAGGCCCCAGTCCGCCATACGGCTGCGGAAGACGTCCCGGATCTCGGTGCGGTTGCGGTGGATGGCGGGCACCAGGATGTGCGAGGGCAGATCGTCGCCGAGCTGCACGATCAGCTCGGCGAGGTCCGTCTCGTACGCCCGGACACCGGCCGCGGCGAGGGCGTCGTTGAGCCCGGTTTCCTGGGTGGCCATCGACTTGACCTTGACCACCTCGCGTTCGCCGGTGGCCAGCACCAGACCGGTGACGATCCGGTTGGCCTCGGCGGCGTCGGCCGCCCAGTGGACCGTTCCGCCCGCCCGGGTCACGGCCTCCTCGAGCTGCACGAGGTAGTGGTCGAGATGGCGCAGGGTCCGGTCCTTGACCGCGGCCCCGGCGGCCCGGAGCTGCGCCCAGTCGTCCAGTTCCGCGACGGCGCGGTCGCGCTTGGCGCGGATGGTGTGCGTGGCGCGCCGGAGGTTGGCTCGGAGCCGGCCGTCCCGGGTCGAGACGCCGGCGGCGCGCGGGAAGGAGGGCATCCCCAGGTAGGTTCCGGTCACCGGGCACCACTGGCCAGGATCTCGGCGATGTGCACGGGACGGACGGGCGAGCCCTCCCGGGTGAGGATTCCGCCGATGTGCATGAGGCAGGAGTTGTCGACCGTGCACACGGCGCGGGCGCCGGTCGCCGTGACGGCCCGGGCCTTGTCGGAGCCCATTGCGGAGGAGACCGCCGGGTTCTTGACGGCGAACGTGCCGCCGAAGCCGCAGCACTCCTCCGCTCCGGGCAGCTCCCGCAGTTCCAGGCCCTCCACGTGCTCCAGGAGCCGGCGCGGCCGGTCCCCGAGTCCGAGGACCCGCAGCCCGTGACAGGTGGGGTGGTAGGTGACGGCGTGCGGGTAGTAGGCGCCCACGTCGGTCACCCCCAGGACGTCGACCAGGAACTCCGTGAGCTCGTAGGTCCTGGACACCGCCTCGGCCACGGCTCCGGGGACCGCGCCGGCACGCCCTTCCGCGGCCGCTTTGGCCGCGATCCGCGGGTAGTTGTCGCGGACCATGGCCGCGCAGGATCCGGAAGGAGTGACGATGTAGTCGTGGTCGCGGAAGGCGGCGGCGTAGCGGCGCAGCAGCGGTTCGGTGCCGTGCCGGTAGCCGGTGTTGAACAGCGGCTGGCCGCAGCAGCTCTGCTCCGCGGGGAAGTCCACGCGGACACCGAGCCGTTCGAGGAGGGTGACGACCGCCCGGCCGGTGCGCGGATAGAGCATGTCGTTGACACAGGTCACGAACAGGCCCACGCGCATGGCCCCTCCTCGCTCGTCCTCGCTTGTCGTCGCTCGGCCTTGCTCGCCGGGCGGCGGCGGTCACCGCGGAGCCGTCCCCGTCACCGGCGTTCCCGGCGTGATCATCCGGAGCGCCTCATACTGCCGCAGGGACCGGCGGCTGTGAAGGACCGGGCTGTGACGAGCCGGACCGCGGAGGGCCGAGCAGGGCGCGGATCTCCCGCACGGCCGCACGGCCCGCCCGGTTGGCTCCGATGGTGCTCGCCGACGGCCCGTAGCCGACGAGGTGCACGCGCGGGTCGCGGGCCGCGCGCGTGCCGTCCAGGCGGATGCCGCCGCCGGGCTCGCGCAGCTTCAGCGGGGCGAGGTGGTCCACGGCCGCCCGGAAGCCGGTGGCCCAAAGAATCACGTCCGCGTCGGCGGTGCTTCCGTCGGCCCAGGCCACTCCGGTGGGGGTCACGCGGTCGAACACGGGCCGGGGGACGAGGACGCCGGCCGCCCGCGCCCGTTGCATGGCCTCGGTCATCGGCAGCCCGGTCACCGAGACGACGCTCTGCGGCGGCAGCCCCTGCCGGACCCGCTCCTCCACGCGGGCGACCGCCGAGCGGCCCCACTCCTCGTCGAAGGGGCCCTCGCGGAAGACCGGAGGCCTGCGGGTCACCCACGTCGTGGCGGCCGCGACCTCGGCGATCTCCAGCAGGTGCTGCACCGCCGAGGTACCGCCGCCGACGACCACCACGCGCTGCCCGGCGAAGGCCTGCGGGCCGGGGTACTGCGCCGTGTGCAGCTGGCGGCCGCGGAAGGTCTCCTGGCCGGGGTAGCGGGGCCAGAAGGGGCGATCCCAGGTGCCGGTCGCATTGATCAGGGCCCGCGCCGACCACGGCCCCTCGGAGCTCTCGACGGTCAGCCGTCCGCCCCGCCCGTCCCGCACCGCGCCCACGTCGACCGGCCGGTGCACCCGCAGGCCGAAGGCGTGCTCGTACTCGGCGAAATAGCCGCCGATCACGGCGGACGACGGCCGGGACCCGTCGGCGCCGGTCAGCTCCATGCCCGGCAGGGCGTGCATGCCGTGCACCTTGCCGTAGGTGAGCGAGGGCCAGCGGAACTGCCAGGCTCCGCCCGGGCCGGGGGAGTGGTCCAGGACGACGAAGTCGCGGTCCGGCTCGTACCCCGCGCGGCGCAGGTGGTAGGCGGCCGACAGCCCCGCCTGCCCGGCGCCGATCACCACGACCTCCGTCTCGCGCACCCCTGCGTCACGCACCCCAGGATTGTTCATGGTT
Organism: Streptomyces sp. NPDC008001; assembly: GCF_042958085.1. Taxonomy (NCBI): domain Bacteria; kingdom Bacillati; phylum Actinomycetota; class Actinomycetes; order Kitasatosporales; family Streptomycetaceae; genus Streptomyces; species Streptomyces sp. NPDC008001. The sequence goes on from NZ_JBIBIZ010000007.1 coordinate 430,492, forward strand.
CTACTAACCTGGGAGAGGGGAGATCTCTTCCCCCGTACGAACTCGTACGAAAATGGAGCCATGGCAGACACCCATGGCACCTTCCGCACTCACGTCCTCGACATCGCCACCGGTTCCGCGGAGACGGTCTACGACCTCACGCACGACTGCGAGGCGTTCCTGCGCGAGGCGGCCGCCGGCCGCGACGGGCTGCTCAACGTCTTCGTCCCGCACGCCACGGCCGGCGTGGCCGTGCTGGAGACCGGTTCCGGCAGCGACGACGACCTGCTGGCCGCCCTGCAGGACCTGCTCCCCGCCGACGACCGCTGGCGCCACCGCCACGGCAGCCGCGGCCACGGGCGCGACCACGTGCTGCCCGCTCTCGTGCCCCCGCACGCGACCCTTCCGGTCATCGGCGGGCGGCTGGAGCTGGGCACCTGGCAGTCGGTGTGCCTGGTCGACACCAACAAGGACAATCCGGACCGCCAGGTGCGGCTGACGTTCCTCGGCTGAGCGCCGGGCCCGCCGGGCCGTCAGTCCTTCTGCGCCGACTCCGGCAGCCGGCGCAGCTTCACGCTGGTCTTGCTCCGGTAGGCCCAGTCCAGCATCTTCACGGCGTCCGGGTAGCGGTCGGCGCCGTCGTTGAGGATGACGCCGACCACCGTCCGGCCGCTCCGCTCGGCGGCGAACACCAGGCAGGCGCCGGCCGACGTGCCGGTGCCGGTCTTGATGCCGATGGCGCCCTTGTACGAGCCGAGCAGCTTGTTGGTGTTGTCCCAGTAGTACGTGCGGTTGACGTTCGCCGCCTTCTGGCGGGTCGCCGGCGTCTTGACGACCGTCCTGAACGTGCTGTTGCCCAGCGCGTGACGGGCCAGCTGCGCCGAGTCGCGCGGGGTCGTGTAGTTGTTCCCCGCCCGCGATATGCCGTCGAAGGAGTCGTACTTGGTGTTCTTCATGCCGAGTTCGGCGGCCTTCTTGTTCATCCGGCCGATGAACGACGCCGTCCGCGCGGCCTCGGTGCCGCCGCTGCCGAAGGTGTCCGCGAGCGCGTACGCGGCGTCGCACCCCGAAGGCAGCATCAGGCCGTACAGCAGCTGCCGCACGGTCATCTTGTCGCCCGTGCGCAGATCGGCCGTGCTCGCGCCCTGGCGGGCCACGTAGTCGCGGTACGACTGCTTGATGGTGACCTTCTTGTCGAGGTCCACGCCCTTGGTGTCCAGGACGGTCACCGCGGTCATCACCTTGGTGGTGCTGGCCATCTGCCGCTTGGTGTCGGCGTCCTTGCCCCACAGCTGGCGGTTCTTGCCGCCGTCGAGCAGGAACGCGCCCTTCGCGCTGACCGACGGGCCGCTCGCGGCCTCGGCGGTCGTCGCCGGGAGCACGACGGCGACCGCAGCGGCCGATGCGACCGCGGCCGCGCCCCAGCGGCTGACCGGTCTTCCGGATCGCTCCATATATGCCTCTGTTTCTCGCGTGTTGAGCCCGGGTGAGTCACCTCACCCGCAATGCTGAGCGAGCCGATGATCGCACCAGTTCCCCAGCGGCGAGAACCTGGGGGCGCCTCAGTTACCGCCGGTGAACCGCTCGTAGGCGAAGCGGCCGACGAACTCCGTCTGGCCGCCGCTGAAAAGCAGCCCGGCCGACGCGAAGGACGGGTCGCCGACGGCCTCCGGCAGGGGTGGAACGCCTCCGGGCCGGCCTGCTGCGGACGGGCTCCGCGGGCCGCTCAGGCACCCCGCTGCGCCGCGCGCCCCACGGCGTCCACCAGGGGCAGCACCCGGTACGGCACCCGCTCGCGCAGCACCATCTCCGTCCGGGTGCGGACCACGCCCGGCGTCTGCACCAGCACCTGGATCACGTCCTCCAGATGTGCCGCGTCGCGCGCGACCACCCGGGCCATCAGATCGCCGCCCCCGGTGATCGAGAAGGCCTCCATGATCTCGGGGACCTCTGCGAGCGCTTCGGCGACCGTGTCCAGGTGCCCCTGGGTGACCTCGATGTGCACGAACGCCAGGACGGGGTGGCCCAGGGCGGCGGGCGACAGGCGCGGCCCCGTACCGGTGATCACGCCCTCGCGCTCCAGCCGGTCCAGCCTGGCCTGCAGCGTGCCGCGGGCGATGCCCAGCACGCGCGCGTACTCGCGCACGCTCGTCCGGGGCTGCTCCACCAGCAGGCGGAGGATCTTTGCGTCCAGCGCGTCCACGGCCATGAGCCAACGGCCTCCTCGTGGTCCGGGTTTCCGGCCGGTAACTGTACCAATGGCCCAGTCGGCACGCCTGCTGTTGAGCCAATGGGACCACAGATGTTTTCCTCTACTCATCGATGGCGTTGCGCTGGCTGCGCCGGGCGGCAAGGAAGCCGTACCGGGCCCCCGCAGCGCCTTTGTCATGCCGAGAACCATCCGTAAACCATCCGTACGCGCGCGGGCGCGCGCGTCCCGCTCGGGGAGAACCCGGCGAGAAGGGGGCGGTACCTCTGAAGAGGATCTTCGTGGCTCCGGATCCGGGCCGCCTGCGGCTGCGGACCGCCGTCCGCGCCGTCATCGGCGTGGGCTTCGCCGTCACCGTCGTGCAGCTGTCCGGCCTGCCGCTGCCCGCCTCCATCGCGGGCGGCCTCGCGGCGCTGCTCGCGATGTTCACCGTCGGCGACGCGACGCCCGGCCGGCAGGTGGTCACCACGGCCCTGCTGCCCGTCGTCGGGTTCCCCGTGCTCGCGCTGGCGGCCGCCCTGCACGGCGCGCCCCTGCTGCGCGACGCGGCGTTCCTCGCGGTGGTGTTCTGCGGGGTCTACGCCCGGCGCTGGGGAGCGCGGGGACAGGCCCTCGGGATCTTCGGCTTCATGATGTTCTTCGCCACGCAGTTCCTGCATGCCGTCCCCGCCCAGCTCCCGCACCTCTACGCGGCCGTGACCATGGCCCTCTCGGCCAGCGGCCTCGTGCGCTTCGGGCTGTGGTGCATCGAGCGCCGCACCCCGCCGCCCGCCGGCCCCGCCCCGCTCACCGGGCGCGGTCTCGCGCGCCCCACCACGCGGCTGGCCTTGCAGAACACGTTCGCCTGCGCGCTGGCGCTCGGCGTCGGCCAGCTGGTCTCGGACCAGCGCTGGTACTGGGCCGTCGGCACCGCCTGGTGGATCTTCGTCAACACCGCCTCGCGCGGCGAGACCCTCGTCCGCGGCTTCCGCCGCGTCGTGGGCACCCTGGCCGGCATCGCCGCCGGGCTCCTCGTCGCCGTCCCGCTGCACGGCGCGCCCGTGCCCACCGTCGTCCTCGTCGCCCTCTGCGTCTTCGGGATCTTCTACACCGCGGCCCCGTCGTACAGCTGGATGATGTTCTTCGTGACCGTCATGGCCGGACTGCTGTACGGGCTTCTCGGCGTCCTGCACCCCGGCCTGCTCGCCCTGCGCTTCGAGCAGACGCTCGTCGGCGCCGCCGGGGCCGCCATCGCCGTCGCCGTCGTCCTGCCCGTCACCACCCACGCCGCCACGGACGCCTGGATCCAGCGCGCCCTGCTTGCCGTACGGCACTGCACGGCGGACTCGGCACGGCGGCTGGCCGGCGACGCGTCCGCGGACCCCGCACCGCACGTGGCCGAGCTCGAACTGCTCCTCGGCAAGGTACGGGTCTCCCTGGCCCCCCTGCTGCACCCCCTGAGCCCGCTGCGCGCCCGCAAGGAGCGCGCACGGCAGGTCATGGTGCTCCTCGACGACTGCGCCCGGCAGGCGCGCGGCCTCGCGGCCGTAGCCGCCGACCCGGACGCCTCGCACGACGCCCGCCTCACGGCCGCCTGCCAGCGCGTCGAATCGGCGCTGCTCGGTCTCGTCGCGCCCGGCGGCCAGACCCAGCCGGCCGCGGTGCTGCCCGGTGCCGCGCCGCACCACCACCCCGGTGCCGAGGCCGCACTGGCCCATCTGCGCGATCTCGAAGAGGCGCTGTCGTCGCTGGCCACGCCGCTGCGCGGCGGCGCTCGCGGAGTGTTCGCGGAGGCCTGACCCCGTTGTGCCGGTGCCTCCGTGTAGCGTCGGGATCACAGTCTTCGGGGCGGGGAGGGCGGCATGACGGTCGACGGCGGGCAAGCCGGACAGCGAGGGCGGCTCGCGTACATCGGGTCGTTCACGGAAGCCGGCGGCCCGGGCATCACGGTCGCCGAGGCCGACGCCCGCACGGGCGCGCTGAAGCTCCTGGGCTCCACTGACGCGCTCGTGAACCCCTCGTTCCTCGCGCTCTCGCCCGGTGGCGACGTGCTGTACGCGGTGAGCGAGACCGACGAGGGCGCCGTCGCGGCCTTCTCCCTCGCCGACCCCGTGCGGCCCGAGCCGCTCGGCGAGCCCGTGCCCGTGCGGGGCGACGGACCCACACACCTGGCCGTCACGGGCACCCATGTGTTCACCGCCAACTACGGCTCCGGCAGCGTCAGCGCCTTGCCGGTCCGCAGGGGCGGCGGCCTCGGCACTCCTGCGGCCGTCCTGGCCCACCGGGGCAGCGGCCCGGTCGCGGACCGGCAGAAGGGCCCGCACGCCCACGCCGTCGTGCCCGACCCGTCCGGCAGCATGCTCCTCGCCGTGGACCTCGGTACGGACTCGGTGTGGACGTACGCCCTCGACCCGGTGACGGGCCTGCCGCGCCCGCACGGCGAGACCCCGCTCCGTTCCGGTACGGGTCCGCGGCACCTGGCGTTCGCCCCCCAGGCCGACCGCGTCTACGTGCTGAACGAGCTGACGCCGACCGTCACGGTCTGCCGCTGGAGCAGTGCGGACGGGGCACTGGAGCCGCTCGGCGAGACGCGCGTCCTGCCGCCGGGCGAGGGCGTCCCCACGTACCCGTCCGAGCCCGTGGTCTCCGCCGACGGGCGGTTCCTGTGGGTGGCCAACCGCGGCCACGACAGCATCTCGGTCCTGGCCCTCGACGCGGCGGGCGACGTGGCGGGGCTGCGCCACGTGGTCGGCTGCGGGGGCGTATGGCCGCGCGATCTGACCCTGCACCCGTCGGGCCGGTACCTGTACGCGGCCAACGAGCGGTCGGGCGACGTGACCTGGTTCGCCGTGGACCCGGACAGCGGCATACCGGCGTTCGCGGGCTCGGCGGCGGTGCCGGCGGCGTCCTGCGTGATCTTCGGCTGAACCCGGTGGCACGGGCCCCACATGCGGAGAGGGGCTCTCCGCGGTGCGGGAGCCCCTCTTCCGGGAAACGGACGGGTCGTACGGTCAGACAGTCACGGCACGGTCTGGTCGCAGGCCCCGTACGGAGACACGGTCAGCGAAGACGGCGGCCGCCCGAGGCGGTCAGTGCGCCGGAACCTGGGCCGGCTGCACGGATATGCCCAGGACCTCCGCGTACTTGGCCAGGACGAGCTTGCCGATCGCCGGGTAGGCGCCGAGCGGCGCGGCAGCCGCACAGTCCGCCTCCTTTGCGGCGGCGTCCGCGAGCCCCTCGGCGATCTCCGGGCCGATGAGGCCCGGGGCGAGCGCCAGGTTCCGCGAGCCGGAGCCGCGCAGCTGGTCGGCGGCGCGCGCGATGTCGCCCTCGATGTCGAGCGCGGCCGTGAGGACCGGCACGGCGAGGCGGGCGGAGAGCAGCATGCCGCTGATCCCGGCGGCCTGCACGGCCTCCTCGCCACCGACCGTCGCCAGGATGATCCCGTCCGCCGCCGTTGCGACTGTGAACAGTCGGGCGCGGTCGGCGCGGGCCAGCCCGGCCTCCGACAGGCGCACGTGCAGGGCCTCGGCGAGCAGCGGGTGCGGGCCGAGCGCGTCGGTCAGCTCGGCGGCGGAACCGCTGCTCATGACGGACTGGCGGATGCGGCGCAGGAGAGCGTTGTCCGGGCCGGCCAGGAGCGGCACGACGATGGCCGGGGGCCACTGGTCCCAGGCGTCGGCGGCACCGTCCTCGGCACCGGCTTCGCGGGCTTCGCTCGCGCGAGCGGCGCGCTGAGCGGCGGCGTAGGCGAGGACGGACTCCAGGGAGGGGTAGCCCTCGGTGGCCCCGTCGGCGTCCACGTAGCCGATGCGGGCGTCCAGGCCCGGGAGCTCGGAGCGCGCGATGCTGAGGACCTCCTCGGCGAGGAGGCGCGTCGCCGTGTCGGGGAGCCCCGGAACGGCGAGAACCAGCGGCGGCGCACCGGCGGGGGCGGCCGCCGGCTCCGGCCGCCGGTGCCGTCCGGGCTGACGGGGTCGCGGCATTCGTACAGGCAGGCCAGGCGCGGGCCCTGTGGGGGAGCTCATGGCGCCGCATGTTAGTCGTTCGGGGGACTGGGCCGTTCGGGTGGGGGCGGCTCGGTGGCGTCTGTCCGGATTTATTCGCCCAAAAATACGCTCATCGCAGAAGCCTGCGGACTTGTTCAGCAAACGATCCGGAGCATCGGCGGATCGGCCGGCAGCAGCAGACTGTCCGTCAGCAGGGCTTCGGCCACGCACAACGCGCCGTCCAGCGGCTCTCCCGCCGCCGTGACCGGCCGCGCACGAGGGAGTTGCAATTGCAACTCTTCGCGCAGGGGGTCCAGCAAGGGAGCGCCCAGGCGGAGGAGGCCTCCCGTCAGGGCCACCTCGTAGCCTGCGCCGACGCCGTCCGCGTACACGGCACCGGCCGTATCCGCCACACCTGCCTGCCGGCCGGTTCCGGCAGGGGGGCGTTCCCGGCCGGACCGGGGCGCAGGGCAGACGGCGGCAGCCGCCTCGGCGATGTGCCGTGCCGCACGACGGAGGATCCCGGCGGCCACCGGGTCGGCCGGAGCGCACCGGCCGACCTCCGGAGCGAACGAGGCGAGGACCGCGGGCCGGTCCGCCCGGGGGTACAGGGCGGCGGGCAGCTCCGGCGGCGGCCCGAAGACCGCCTGCAGCCGCTCCAGCAGGGCAGGAGAACCGCCGGCCCGCCCGTCGTACGCCCGCATCGCCGCCTCCAGCCCTGCGCGGCCGATCCAGGCGCCGCTCCCGCAGTCGCCGAGCAGGTGACCCCAGCCGTCGGCGCGCCGCCAGCCGCCCTCCGCGGTCAGATCCGTGCCCACCGCGATCAGCCCGGTGCCCGCCGCGACGACGGCTCCCGGCCGCTGCCCCAGGGCGCCCGCGTACGCCGTGACCGCATCCGCGGCCAGGGCGAGCGTGCGCACTCCGAGGGCCTCGCGCAGCGCGGAGGGCAGCACGGCGCGCAGACCGGCACCGAGCGTCACCATTCCGGCAGCGCCCACACAGGCGGCTTCGCAGCGCTGTGCCCCGGCCTGCGTCAGCAGGTTTCGCGCAGCCGGCAGCACCTGATCCAGAAGGCTCCGGGCGTCGACACCCTGCTCGCCCACCGTCGCCGGGACGGAGGAGGACCAGGTCAGGGCCGGGCCGTCGGCCGGGACCGCGCGCAGGGCGACCCGGATCCCCGAGCCGCCGGAGTCGACGCCCAGGACGTGAGCGGGCGCCGGGCTCACCGGACCGGCCGCAGCCGCAGTCGCACCACGGTCCCGCCGGACCTCCGGAGGTCCGGCGCGAAGGCAGCAGCCGACAGGACCACGGCAGCAGCCGGAGCGATCGTGGCAGCAGCCGCCACGCTCATGGAAGGCGCGCTCCGGGTCACCGAAGGCCCCGTCGGCGTCACGGAAGCTGCCAGTCCACCGGGGCCGCGCCCTGGCGCACCAGCAGGTCGTTGGCCCGGCTGAACGGCCGCGAGCCGAAGAAGCCGCGGTCGGCCGACATGGGGGAGGGGTGTGCCGACTCCACGGACGGCACCTGCCCCAGCAGCGGCCGCAGATTGCGCGCGTCGCGCCCCCACAGGACCGCCACCAGCGGCCGCCCCCGCTCGACCAGCGCCCGGATCGCCTGCTCGGTGACCTCTTCCCACCCTTTGCCGCGGTGCGCGGCAGGCTTGCGCGGGGCGGTGGTCAGCGCCCTGTTGAGCAGCAGGACGCCCTGCCGGGTCCAAGGGGTGAGATCTCCGTTGGACGGGCGCGGCAGCCCCAGGTCGGTGTGCAGCTCGCGGTATATGTTCTCCAGGCTGCCCGGCAGCGGACGCACCTCGGGCGCCACCGAGAAGCTCAGCCCCACGGCGTGACCCGGCGTCGGATACGGGTCCTGCCCGACGATCAGCACCCGCACGTCGTCGAACGGCTGCTGGAAGGCGCGCAGTACGTTGGCGCCCGACGGCAGATACGTACGGCCCGCGGCGATCTCGGCGCGCAGGAAGTCGCCCATCGCGGCGATCCGGCCGGCCACGGGCTCCAGGGCCTTCGCCCAGCCCGGTTCGACGATCTCGTGCAAAGGTCGTGCAGCCACAGCTGCCGCCCCTCCCTGTAAACAAACTGCTTGCTGTTGCGCAAGTCTAGGATCGTACGCGAGGGGGAGACCGCGCTCACATCCCGGGCTCCGGAGCCCGGGCGGGGAGCAGCGCGCCCGCCTGCCCGTTCCCGCCCGGCGGATTCAGCCGTAAGTGTGCCCGGGGGCAAGCGCCGTGCCCGGCGCGTCAGACGGCCCAGCCGTACTGGTCGGGCAGGCGCTTCGCGGCGCCGAGGGCGGCGGCCGCGCGGTGGGGCCAGTACGGGTCGCGGAGCAGTTCCCGGCCGAGCAGGACGGCGTCGGCATCGCCCGCGGCGAGGATCTTCTCGGCCTGCTGCGGATCGGTGACGAGGCCGACCGCGGCGGTCGGCAGTCCGGCCTCCTCCCGGATCCGCCGGGCGAACGGCACCTGGTAGCCGGGGCCGGTGGGGATGCGGATGCCCGAGGTGATGCCGCCCGTGGAGACGTCCATCAGATCCACGCCGCGGGCCCGCAGCTCGCGCGCGAGGCGGATGGTGTCGCCCGTGGTCCAGCCGTCGCGCCCGTCCTCCGGGTTCTCCGTCACCCAGTCCGTCGCCGACGTCCGGAAGAACACCGGCAGTTCGCCGGGCCACACCTCGCGCACCGCTCCCACGACCTCCAGCGCGAACCGCGTCCGGTTCTCGAACGAGCCCCCGTACGCATCGGTGCGGCGGTTGCTGAGCGGCGAGAGGAACTCGTGGATCAGGTAGCCGTGGGCGCCGTGCACCTCCACGACCTGGAAGCCGGCGGCCAGCGCGCGCCGCGCGGCGTCCGCGAACTCTCCGACGATCCGCTGTATCTGCTCCACCGTCAGCTCGTCGGGCACGGGGTGGCCCTCCTCGTACGGCAGGGCGCTGGGCGCGGACGGCTGCCAGGCCTCGTCCGGGCCCACCGGCTCGCCGCCGCGCCACGGCCGGTCGGTGGCCGCCTTGCGGCCGGCGTGCCCGAGCTGGATGCCCGGCACGGTGCCGTGCTCCTTGAGGAACGAGGTGATGCGGCGGAGGGCCTGCGTCTGGGTGTCGTTCCACAGTCCGAGGTCGGCCGGGCTGATCCGGCCCTCCGGGCTGACCGCCGTCGCCTCCACGAGGATCAGGCCCGCCCCGCCGGTGGCGCGGGCGGCGTAGTGCGCGAAGTGCCAGTCGTTCGCGACGCCCGCACCCGGCCCGAAGACCTCGGCGCTGTACTGGCACATCGGGGCCATCCAGACGCGGTTGGGAATGGTGAGCGATCGCAGGGTGCAGGGGCTGAAGAGTGCGGTCAGGGCGGTCACGGCAGGCTCCTGTGGCTGGCGCGGGTGCGCTTCAAGGCGACGTCGTCCCGCTCGCGGCAGGGGCCGGCGGCGGGTCCAGTTGTACGATAACTCTCGTAGTACGAGGGATGTCAAACTACGAGGATCCTCGTACGATGAGGGCGTCGTGGAGATCCCCGGCGAACCTGGAGGAGCAGCCGTGCCGGCGCAGAAAGCGCGGACAGCGCAGAAAGAGCCGTCACCGAGCGGCCGGTCCCTCGCGCACCCCGACCGTGCGGACATCCGGCTGGAAGGCGTGCTGCACGCGCTCTCCGACCCCATGCGCCTGCAGATCGTGCGCGACCTCGCCGCCGAGGAAGGCGAGTTGAACTGCTCGGTCTTCGACCTCCCGGTCAGCAAGTCGACGACGACCCACCACTTCCGCGTGCTGCGCGAGAGCGGTGTCGTCCGGCAGATCTACCGCGGCACCGCGAAGATGAACGCCCTGCGCCGCGACGATCTCGAAGCGGTCTTCCCCGGACTGCTCGACTCCGTCCTCACGGCGGCCGCCCTGCAGGCATCCCGCCTCGGCACCGCATCCTGACGGGAATCCGCCGGACCGGCGGGCGGCACGGTCTTCTGCTCTGCCGTCAGCCGCCGGAGCGCGCCGCGGACAGCAGCCCCTCCCAGTCCGGGATCTTCACCGGCCCACGGCCCAGCTGCCGCCCGAGAGCGGCCTCCGCGGCCTCGATGCTCAGCCAGCCCGGCCACTCCACGGGCTGCCGCCCCGCTGCCCGCAAGGCTGCGTGTGCCTCCTCGGCGGACGCGGGCCTGCGCGCCGCGAGCGCCCCCGCGTCGGCGAGAAGGGACGCCACCGTCTCCTTCGCGCACGACCGGTTCGTGCCGATCACGCCCGTCGGGCCGCGCTTGATCCACCCCGCCACGTACTCGCCGGGCGACGGCACGCCGTCCCGCAGCACCCGGCCTTCCGCGTGCGGCACGGTCCCCAGCTCGGCGTCGAACGGCAGGCCCGCGACGGGCATCCCGCGGTAGCCCACCGAGCGCAGCACCAGCTGGGCTTCGACCTCCTCGAACACACCGGTCCCGGCGATGCCGCCGCGTCCGTCCGGGACCGTCCGCTCGAAGCGCACCGCCCGGACCGCGTCGTCACCGATCAGCGCGACGGGGCGCAGGAAGAACCGCAGGTGGATGCGGCGCGGGCGGCCCGTCGGCGGCTGCCCGGCCCAGCCGTGCAGGACCTCCACGTTGCGCCGCCCCGCCGCGGGCAGCCCGGTGGGATCGGCCCACGCCGGGTCGAGCGCCGCCTCCTCGGCCCGTACGAGCGGCTCCGCGCCCGGGAGCGCACCCAGTTCGCGCAGCTCCTTCGTGGTGAACTTCGCCTGGGACGGGCCGCGCCGGCCCACCATGTGGATATCCGTCACCCGGCTCTCGGCGAGCGCGCTCAGGGCGGCGTCCGGCACATCGGTGTGGTGCAGTTCGCCAGCCCCGCGCGCGAGCACCCGGGCCACGTCGACGGCCACGTTCCCCACGCCGATGACGACCGCGGAGCGCGCACCCAGCACGAAACCGCCCGGCGCGGCGTCCGGATGGGCGCTGTACCAGGAGACGAACTCGGTCGCCGAGAAGCTGCCGGGCAGGTCCTCGCCCGGGATGCCGAGCCGCCGGTCGGTGGCGGCCCCGACGCAGTAGACCACCGCGTGATAGAGGTCCAGCAGCCTGCGGGGCGCGAGGCCGCGGGGGCCGTCCCCCACCGGCACGTTGCCGAAGAACGCGATGTCCGGGTGCTCCATGGCGGCCCGCAGGCTGTTCTGCAGCGACTTGATCTTCTCGTGATCGGGGGCGACTCCGTAGCGCACCAGCCCGTACGGACAGGGCAGCCGGTCGAGCACGTCCACCGTCACTCCGGGGACGTCCCGCTGCTGCACCAGGGCCTGGGCGGTGTAGACCCCGCTCGGCCCCGACCCGACCACTGCGACGCGAAGCACGGTGGGCCCCTTTCCGCAGACCTCCGCAGATGTCCCGCACGTCCCTCCAGGATCGCACCGGGGGGCGGGGAACGGGAGGGCGGCGCGAGGCCATGGCCGGTTCATGGGGCCGGACGGGGGAGCCGGGGCGCGAGATCCCGAGCAGAACCGGCCAGGAACGGACGGAACCGGCCAGGGCGGGCCACGGCCGGTCAGGACCGGAGAGCACCGGAGCGGGCGGCAGGAGGGGCCGCGATCAGGTGCCCGCGGAGGGTGGCTCGGGCCCCGGCGGAACGCCCAGTTCCCAGTCGAGTCCGTAGCGCTGGAACAGCTCCGCGCGCAGGCGCTCGAACGGCATGGGCGCGCCCGGCAGCAGGACCGCCACGACGGCGCCCATCAGCAGCGCGCGCAGCAGCGGGTAGTCCGCATCGGGGTCGGGGGAGCCGTAGTCCGCCACCGTGGAGTGGAGCAGGCGCGCGAGGCGCTGCTGCTCGGGACACTGGATGAACCCTTCCGCCTGGAGGATTCCGGCCATGTGGGTGCGCATCAGCAACGGCCGGTCCCGCGCGAGTCCCAGAATGGCGTCGATCGCGCGTGCGAGACGCTCGCGGCCGTCACGGGCGCACGGGGCGCGCTCCAGGCCCGCCTCGAGCTCCAGATGCATCACGCGGTGCACCGCGGACTGCAGCAACTGCTGTTTGCCGGGGAAGTAGTACGAGACCAGGCCGCGTGCCGTGCCCGCCCTGTCGGCGATGTCGGCAAGCGTCGTCGCCTCGTACCCGCGTTCACCGACGAGCTCGACCGTCGCCTGCAGCAGCCGCTCGCGGGAACGACGGCGCATCTCCTGGTTGGCCGACGCGCTGCGCGGGGACATTCCGTAACTCCTGCGTTGACTGGCTCCGGGCCAATATACTCAGGGGGTGTCCGGCCGTCCTGCCCGCCCCGGCGTGGTACGACTCCGGCGTACCGGCTGGCCTGGGCGGCGCGGGGGACCGCCCAGACCAGCGTGCAGCCGGGTGTCCACCGGGCCTGTCGCCCGGCCGTCAGTCGAGCAGGCCGAGCACCGGCCGCAGGCCCGCGGGCCGCTCCTCGACCGGCAGATGGTCCACCAGATGCACCGCACAGCCCAGCGCGGCGGCGCCCCCGTCGGCCCGGCGGTCGTCCCCCACCATCAGCACCTCGGCGGGATCCAGCCCGAGCGCCTGACAAGCCGCCAGGAACAGCCGGGCATCGGGCTTCTGCACCCCGTGTTCGAAGGACAGGGCATAGGTGTCCACCCATGCGTCGAAGCCGTGCTCCCGGAACACCGGCCGCAGGTCCCAGCCGATGTTGCTGACCACGGCCGTTCGCAGACCGTGCTGCCGCAGTTCGCCGAGGACACCGGCCGCATCGGCGTACGGGCGCCAGGCGGCCGGTTCCTTGTGGCGCTCGTACAGCGCGTCGTAGATCTCGGCCCGGGGCAGCGGCACCTCGCGCGCCAGCCCGGTGTACGCGGCACGGTGCTGCTCCGCGCTCTTGTCCCGCCCGGCCCACACCCCGGCCAGGTGCGGCGGCACGGAGCGCGGACTCCTGCCGCCCGGGAGCGCGCCCGCCTCCTCCAGCCGGAGGGCGGCCCCGGCCGCTTCGGCCTCGTCCATCCGCACGCCCGTCCGCTCCAGCGCCGCAGCCAGCCAGGACGCGGCCGGCTCGACCCGGAACAGCGTGCCGGAGAAGTCGAAGAGCACACCTTTGACCGTCATGACGCCCCCTCAGTCATCGTCCGCCCCCGCCTGTCCGTGAGCATCCCGAACAAGCCCACCGAGACCGCCACCAGCGCCCCGCCCAGCAGCCACCCGCCCACGACGTCCGACAGCCAGTGGACGCCCAGGTACAGGCGCGTGAAGCCGACCCCGAGCACCGACACCGTACCGGCCGCCAACGCCGCGTACAGCCCTCCCGCCCGCGCCCCGTGCCGCCACAGCAGCCATACGAGGAGCCCGCACGTGACCGTCGCCGTCAGGGCGTGCCCGGAGGGGAAGGCCGCGTAGTGCGCGGTCGCCACCGGGTCCGGCCAGCTCGGCCGGGGCCGTCCCACCGCTGACTTGATGCCCTGCTGGAGGGCCGTGCCCACGGCCGACGTGCAGGCGATCCATGCGCCCAGCAACCGGTCGCGCCGCCGCAGGAGCCACAAGACGGCCACGGCCAGGGCGGCACGCATCGTCCAGGGGTCCCACAGCCAGTCCGAGAGCACACGGACGAAGCGGGTCCAGCCGTGGTGCTCCACGGCCGCCGGGTGCAGCCCGTCGGCGACGTGCCGGTCGAGGGAGACGAGAGGCTCCCACGCCTCGGCCACCAGGGCGAGCAGCGCACCGAACACGAGCGCAAGGACGACTCCGGTCCACAGCGGCACCGTGCGGGCGGAGGAGGCGGGAGCAGGAGAGCGGGAGGGGGTGGGCGAAGGGCGTGGAGGGGCGTGCATGGGGAGATCGTCGTTCATGGGGCGCCGACGGGGCTACCCGTCCGGTACGACGACCTGATTTCCGGTGCCCGGGCAGAACGTCTCCCCCTGCTCCGCCCGCCCGCCCGGCCGTGCCCGGGAGCCCTGCCGGCGCTTACGAGCCGGACCGGCTCAGTGCGCTCAGGCCCGGCATGAACGTCACCAGCAGCGGAACGGCGGGAACCAGGGACGCCACCGCCGTAAGCCGCAGCCGCCGCGCCGCCGTCAGCCGGGGCTCGGGGGCCAGCAGCCGCTGCACCCGCGTCGGCACCTGGGAGAGCCGGGACGGGCACGGCCCGAACACCCCTCGGTCCTCGTTCAGTTCCACCAGGGCCAGGGCGGTCGTCAGCCGGCCGAAGCGCCGCGACGCCGCATCGTCCGCGGCCAGCTCCACCAGGTGGTGCACCTGATCGCGGAAGGCCGCGAACACCGGCACTTGCGGGAAGCCGTTCGCGAGGGCCGAGGAGACGCACAGCAGCCAGTGGTGGCGGGCCCGGGCGTGCCCCTGCTCGTGAGCCAGCACCGCGTCGAGCTGCGGGCCCTTGAGGCGGCGCAGTGCAGCGGTCGTGATGACCAGCTGCGGGGCGGGACCGCCGGGCAGCCACCAGGCGTCCGGGCGGTCGCCCTCCAGGACGACGAGACGGTCCTCACCCGGCTCCTCGCCGGGCAGCCGGGGAGAGCGCACCAGCAGCTCCGCGTGGCGCTGACGGCGCCGGGCGCGCGCCCAGCGGATCTCGCGGGTCAGCATCGCCGCGGTCCACGCCCCGCCGCCGGCCAGCGTCAGGGCCAGCGGCGCGGCCCACGAGCCGTAGGCGGCGAAGGCGTAGGCCTCCACGACACCGTGCGGCGCACCGGCGAAGACGTGCCCGCGCACGGCCTCCCAGGCCGCCGCGGCGCTCAGCGCCATGGCGAGCAGGCAGCACAGCAGGACCGCCGCAACCGCGCACTGCCACACCCACAGGGCCACGACCGGTTCCCGGTCGGGCCAGTCCGAGCGGGTCAGCACGCGCGGCGCCATGGCTGCGACGAGTGCGCCGAGGACCAGCAGCGCGAGCGGGACCATCATGGCCGTCAGCCTATGAGCGGCGGCGCGGGCACGGGTACGGTCCCGTGCGCGAAGTGACGCATGCCACGGCCGGCCTGTGCGCCCCCCTGGTGCCCCAGGCGGGGTGCGGGCTCAGAGCGTCAGCAGCATCGCCAGCATGCCGATGCCCATGGACAGCCGGCACGCGTGCGTGAGGTCCGGCCGGCCCGGCCAGTTGACCTGCCCGGCGGCCACCGTCACCGGGACGAGCACGGCCACCGTGCGGACCACGTACACGGCGAAGTACACCAGCAGCAGCCCCGTCAGCAGGGGAGTGCCGGCCGGCTCGTGCGCCGTCGCGGCGTGCGCGGCCGTCCCCGCGTGGACGCCGTGGCCGCCCGTCGGGCCGCCCGCCATGGCCAGGGCCATGTAGACCATGGCGAAAGCGCCTACGGCGTGGTGGAGGTGCTGGGTCTCCGCGCGGCCCCGCGCCACGCCCAGCAGCACGTGTATCCCGGCCGCGCCGAAGACGACGGCGAACAGCAGGGCACCCCACGGCCGGGTGTCCAGGACGGTGGTCGGCACGGCCATGGCCGCCATGCCGAGCCCCATCAGGGCGTCGCTCCCGGCGGCCCGGCGCTCCCCGCCCGCGCCCGCATGGAGGCGCACCAGGCAGTACGAGCCGGTCGCTGCGCACAGCGCCACCAGAAGCCAGCCGATCAGCGGCGGTCCGTGCACGGCACACCTCCCCGGACGCGCAGGCCCACCCCCGGTTGATTCCCCCGGCGGCGAGAACACACGGGAGCGCACAGGCGCACAGAGGGGGCGCCGCGCACCTCGCTTCAAACCCGCGCACGCGCGGTGGCATGCCGGGGGCGCACCGGCGCGCGGGGGCCTTTCCTTGGCCGGGTTAGTGTTCACGTGGAGCCGGAACCGCCGTACGGAGAGGACCCCAGGAACACGATGAAAACCACCAGCAGCACCGAGACGACCTTCCGTGACGCGACCGTCGGCGACGTGCCCGTCCTCGTCGCGCTCGTCGAGTCGGCCTACCGCGGTGACGCGAGCCGTGCCGGCTGGACGACCGAGGCGGACCTGCTGGACGGCCAGCGCACGGACCCCGAGGGCGTCAAGGCCGTGGTGACGGACCCGGACAGCCGGCTGCTGGTGGTCGAGCGGGACGGCCGGATAGTGGCCTGCTGCCAGCTCGAACACCGGGGTGCCCACGCGTACTTCGGGATGTTCGCCGTCAGCCCGGAGATACAGGGCGGCGGGCTCGGCAAGACGGTGATAGCGGAGGCCGAGCGGCTGGTCCGGGCCGAGTGGGGCGCCACCGAGATGCACATGACCGTCATCAAGCAGCGCGACGAGCTGATCGCCTGGTACGAGCGCCGCGGCTACCGGCGCACGGGGCGGATGAGCCCCTTCCCGTACGGGGACGAGCGCTTCGGCATCCCGCAGCGCGACGACCTCGAGTTCGAGCTGCTGATCAAGGAACTGGCCTGAGGAGAAGCCCCCGAGGCGGAGTGCCCGAGGTGAAGTAAGGGGCTCTGTCCATGGACAGAGCCCCTTACCCCTTCCCTCACAGCCGGCCCGCCTCCACGATCCGGCGCAGGAACCTCCTGGTGCGCTCCTCGCGCGGTTCTCCGAAGACCTGCTCCGGGGTCCCGCGCTCCAGCACGACCCCGCCGTCCAGGAAGCAGACCTGGTCGGCGACGTCCCTGGCGAAGCCCATCTCGTGGGTGGCCAGGACCATCGTCATGCCGTCCTCCTTGAGGTCCCGCACGACGCCCAGCACCTCGCCGACCAGCTCGGGGTCCAGTGCCGCCGTGATCTCGTCCAGGAGCAGCAGCCGCGGCCGGCCCGCAAGCGCGCGCACGATCGCCACGCGCTGCTGCTGACCGCCGCTGAGCCGGTCCGGGTACTCACCGGCCTTGCCGCCCAGGCCGAGCCGCTCCAGCAGCTCCCTGGCGCGCTCCTCGGCCTCCGCACGGCCGATGCCGTGCACCCGACGCGGGGCCAGCGTGATGTTGTCGAGCACGGTCATGTGGGGGAAGAGGTTGTACGCCTGGAAGACGACGCCGATGCGGCGGCGGACGGCGTCCGGGTCGACGCGCGGGTCGGTGATGTCCTCGCCGTCGAGCAGGATCGCCCCGTCGTCGATCTCCTCCAGCAGGTTGGCGCAGCGCAGCAGCGTCGACTTGCCCGAGCCGGAGGCGCCGATGAGCGCGGTCACCGTGTGCGGTGCGACCTCCAGGTCCACGTCGCGCAGCACGACCGTGTCCCCGAACGTCTTGCGCACGGCCTCCATCCGCAGCACGGCCTCCGCACCGGTGCCGTCCGCCGGGCCGGTGTCCGTCACGTCGCTCATACGATTCCTCCCTGGGCGCGCCGGCGGTCCGTCCGTGCCGTGACCCAGTCGGTGAAGCGGGTCATGGGGATGGTGAGGGCGACGAAGATGAGCCCGGCGACCACGTACGGCGTGTAGTTGAAGCTCTTGCTCGCGAGGATCTGCGCCGCGTAGACGGCGTCCACCGCGCCGGCGATCGAGACGAGGCCGGTGTCCTTCTGCAGCGAGACCAGGTCGTTGAGGAGCGGTGGGACGACCCTGCGCACGGCCTGCGGCAGGATGACGAAGCGCAGCGTCTGCCGGGCGCTGAGCCCCAGCGAGCGGGCGGCGGCGCGCTGGCTGGGGTGCACGGACTCGATGCCCGCGCGGAAGACCTCGGCGACGTAGGCCGAGTAGGTCAGGACCAGGGCCGTCCCGCCCAGCAGCACCGGGTCGGTGGTCACGCCCTGCAGCCGCAGCGCGGGGACGCCGAAGACGACCATCAGCAGGCAGATCACCAGGGGCAGCCCGCGGAAGAAGTCGGTGTAGGCGGTGGCGAGCGCGCGCAGCGGGAAGAACACGGGGCCGCGCAGCGTGCGGGCGACGGCTATCAGCAGGCCCAGGACGAGCACGGCCGCTCCGCAGACGGCCAGCAGACGGAGGTTGAGCCACAGCCCTTCGAGGACCTGAGGCAGCGCCTCGCGCGCGTAGTGGCCGTTGAGAAACGTTTCACGGGTGCGCGGCCAGCCGGGGGAGTTGACGACGGCCAGGAAGAGCACCGCGCCCGTGATCAGGGTGCTGCTCGCGGCGACGGCGGTGGCGCGGCGGGCGCGGGCCCGTTTGAAGCGTTCTCGTTCGAGGCGGCGTGCGGAGGGGCTGTAGGCGTCCGGAGCGGTCCCCTTCACCAGGGACGGCGGGGCGTCCCCGGCACCGGCGGCCGCTGCCTCTCCGGCGCTCATTTCAGCACCGGGACGTCGGCGGCCTCGGAGAGCCACTTCTTCTCCAACTGGGCGAGCGTGCCGTCCTTGCGCAGGGAGTCGACGGCGCCGGTGATGCAGGGGGTGAGGCGGCTGCCCTTGTCGAGCACGAAGCCGAACTGCTCGGGCGCGCCGCCCTCGCCGTCGAACTGGCCGACGATGCGGGCGTCCGGGACCTCGGCCGAGGTGATGTAGAAGGCGGTCGGCAGGTCGACGACGATCGCCTCGACCTGGCCGTTCTTGAGGGCCGTCTTGGCGTAGTCGTTCTTCTGGAAGACGGCGGGCCGTTCGCCGGGCCTGATCACGTCGTTGACGACGTCGAGGCTGGTGGTGCCCACCTGTGCGCCGAGCTTGACGTGCTTGAGGTCGGCGGCGCTCCGGGCCTTGGCGGCGGGCGAGTCCTTGAGGGCGATGACGGCCTGGCGGACGTCGTAGTAGCCGGAGGAGAAGTCGACGGCGCGGCGGCGCTCGTCGCTGACGGAGATCTGGTTGAGGTCGACGTCGAACTTCTTGGCGCCGGGGGCGACCGCGGTGTTGAAGGGCACGGTCTGCCAGACCACGTCGGCCCGGTCGTACCCCAGCCGCCCGGCCAGGGCGTAGGCGACGGCCGACTCGAAGCCCTTGCCGTTCGCCGGGTCGTCGTCCTGGAACCAGGGCGCGTAGGCGGGCTTGTCGGTGCCCACGGTCAGCTTGCCGGGGAGCTGGGTCGCAAGCCTCCCCTTGGCGCACGCGGCCGCGGCGGGCGGTGCGGCCGAGGACTTCGAGGAGCCGGAGCCGGTGTCGTCCTGCGGGGCACAGCCGGCCGCGGCCGCGAGGAGAACGGCGAGGCAGGCGGCGACCGGGGCCCTGCGGCGGGCGGCGGGGGGCTCGGCCGGGGTGGCGGTGCGGCGCGTGGGCCGGTTGGCGACGGGCATGGCGCGAGACTGGCAGCGTAATCACTGATCTGTCCAGGTCAGGTCACTGACCGTCCGAATACCGGAAGACTGTTGCACCTTCGTGAATTCCCGGGCGGCGGGCGGGTAGGCCCGGAGGGCGCGGAGGGCGGCTCCCGGAAGCCCGTGGAGGGCCGGGGGAGGGCCGCGGGAGGGCGCGCAGGGGGCGGGCGGCGTCCGGGGCCCCCGGGCTCCGCCGGACGGCCAAGAATGGCCGGAACTCGGCTAGGACAGCGCACGAGGCTGCTGGGACTGATGTGTCAGATGTGCGCCCGAGGGAACACCTACGGGGGAGCGGCACAGGAAAAACAGCGGCCCGACCTGGGGTTCGGCAGGATAATTTATGGCCACCCCTCTTGAGCAGGAGAAGCACGCACGGATACGGTGTCTTAACGCCAAGTTCTCCCGAGGAGGAGCAGCCATGACGGAAATCCTTGCGTCCACGGCGATACGGGCCGACAAATCGACCGCCGAGCCGGTGATCGACCACCCCGCGTGGGCCGAGCTCAAGGACGCCGTGGAAACGATCCGGCCGTGGCAGTCCCAGGACGGCTCCATCGACTTCACCGCGGAGGACGCACCACCGGGCGAGACCGTACGGGCCCAGCTGGACCGCGTCGTGGCGGCCGTCGAGCAGCTCTCGCCGCTCGTCCCGCACGACGCCGCGTACCACACGGCCCTGGTGGCCGACCTGCGCCGCTGGTCGGAGACCGGCTTCGGCGTGCCGGACTTCCTGGACTCGCTGCTCGCCTTCCAGCCCGCCGCCCAGCGCGCCGACGGCCTCCAGCACCTCGTCCTCTTCCCGATGTACACGCAGAACGGCAACCCCGACCGGAACCTCGAGGCCGTCGTCCTGCGCGTGGTCTGGCCGGAGTGGCTCGCCGAGCTGGAGCGCACGCGCTACGACAACCCGCTCTTCCTCGGCATCACCTTCGAGGACTTCACCTCGGGCTACGACACCAACTCCGCCGTCCTCTTCCCGGAGACCATCGCCGTCCGCGAGGCCCCCGAGCGCTTCACCTGGGGCGGCATCTTCTGCGACCGCGAGGCGGCCCGCTTCCGGCGCGTCACCGAGGCGGCCGTCTCCGCCCTCGGCCTGGAGCTCCCCGCCGACATCCAGGACATGATCGGCGACCAGCACCGCTGCGAGCAGGCGTTCGTCCTGTGGGACATGGTCCACGACCGCACCCACAGCCACGGCGACCTGCCCTTCGACCCCTTCATGATCAAGCAGCGGCAGCCGTTCTGGATGTACGGCCTGGAGGAGCTCCGCTGCGACCTCACCGCCTTCAAGGAGGCCGTGAAGCTGGAGGCCGACGGCTACGCCCAGGGCCGCGACGTGCAGTTCGCGGTCCTCTTCGACCGCATGTTCCGCTTCCCGGTCACCGGCGAGCGCGTCCGGAACTACGACGGTCTCGGCGGCCAGCTGCTCTTCGCGTACCTCCACCGCCACGAGGTCGTACGCTGGACGGACAACACCCTCCACATCGACTGGGACCGCGCCCCGCAGGTCACCAACCAGCTCTGCGGTGAGATCGAGAAGCTCTACCGCGACGGCATCGACCGCCCCAAGCTGGTTCACTGGCTCGCCGCCTACGAGCTCGTCTCCTCCTACCTCGCTCCGCACCCCGGCTCCGTCTGGGCCAAGGGCCCCGAGGCCCTCGACCTCAGCCAGCCGCCCCGCAAGCTCGTGGACAACGTGCTGCCGGACGAGTTCCCGCTCAGCATGTTCTACGAGGCGCTTGCCAAGAAGCTGCGTCACGTGATCGCCTCGACCAAGGGGATCACCGCGGCGAAGGCCGAGCAGGTGGCCGCGTGAGCGAGCAGACGAAGGAGACGACCATGAGCACTCCCACCAACGGCAACGGCCGGCTGGACGGTGCCGTCGTGGCAGTGGCGGGTGCCGCCGGCCCCGCCGGCCGTGCCACGCTGCTGCGACTGGCCGAGGCCGGAGCGACGGTCGTCGCCTCCGACGCGGACGCGGCCCGCCTCGCGGAGGCCGTGGACGCCGCCCGCTACGCCCACGGCGGCGCCACCGTCACCGGCGACATCGTGGACCTGCTGGACCTGGAGGCCACGCGCAACTGGGTGGACCGCACCGAGAAGGAGTTCGGCCGCATCGACGGCCTGGTCCACCTGGTGGGCGGCTGGCGCGGCTCGGCGACCTTCGCCGAGACCGACCTCGCCGACTGGGAGCTCCTCGAGAAGCTGCTCATCCGCACCGTGCAGCACACCTCGCTCGCCTTCGAGCCCGCCCTCCAGCGCAGCGGCAACGGCCGGTACGTGCTCATCAGCGCGGCCGGCGCCAGCAAGCCCACCGCGGGCAACGCCGCGTACTCCGCGTCCAAGGCCGCCGCCGAAGCGTGGACGCTCGCGCTCGCCGACTCCTTCCGCAAGGCGGGGGGCGAGGAGCCGCCGCCCGCTGCTGCCACCATTCTGATCGTCAAGGCACTGGTGCACGACGCCATGCGCGCCGAGCGCCCGAACGCGAAGTTCGCGGGCTTCACCGACGTCAAGGACCTCGCCGAGGCGATCGTCGGCGTCTGGGAGAAGCCCGCCAGGGAAGTGAACGGAACCCGTCTGTGGCTGACTCCGCAGCAGTGAGCACGAGCCCGTCGGCAGCGACCGACGCCATACGCCGGCACGACCCCGAGGTGCGCGGCTTCGCCAGCGACAACTACGCGGGCGCCCACCCGGAGATCCTCGCGGCGCTCGCCGTCGCCAACGGCGGGCACCAGGTCGCCTACGGCGAGGACGACTACACCGCCCACCTCCAGGACGTGATGCGCGGGCACTTCGGCCCCACCGCCGAGGCGTTCCCGGTCTTCAACGGCACGGGCGCCAACGTCGTCGCCCTCCAGGCCGCGACCGAGCGCTGGGGCGCGGTCATCTGCGCCTCCTCCGCGCACATCAACGTCGACGAGTGCGGCGCGCCCGAGCGCGTCGGCGGGCTGAAGCTGCTGCACGTGCCCACCGAGCACGGCAAGCTCACCCCCGAGCTCATCGACCGCGAGGCGTTCGGCTGGGAGGACGAGCACCGCGCCCAGCCGCAGGTCGTCTCGATCACGCAGACCACCGAGCTGGGCACCTGCTACACGCCCGAGGAGATCCGCGAGATCTGCGACCACGCCCACGAGCGGGGCATGAAGGTCCACCTGGACGGCTCGCGCATCGCCAACGCCGCGGCCACGCTGGGCGTTCCCCTGCGGGCCTTCACCACCGACGCCGGGGTGGACCTGCTCTCCTTCGGCGGGACGAAGAACGGCATGGTCTTCGGCGAGTGCGTCGTCGTCCTCAATCCGGACGCGGTGCGGGCGATGAAGCACCTGCGCAAGATGTCCATGCAGCTCGCGTCCAAGATGCGGTTCGTCTCGGCGCAGTTCGAGGCCCTCCTCAGCGGTGACCTGTGGCTGCGCAGCGCCTCGCACGCCAACGCCATGGCAGCGCGCCTGGCCGAGCGCGTACGGGCCGTCGAGGGCGTGGAGATCCTGCACCCGGTGCAGTCCAACGCCGTCTTCGCCCGGCTCCCGCACGACGTGAGCGAGCGCCTGCAGAAGCGCTACCGCTTCTACTTCTGGGACGAGACGGCCGGCGACGTCCGCTGGATGTGCTCGTTCGACACGACCGAGGCCGACGTCGACGCCTTCGCCTCGGCCCTCGCCGAGGAGATGGGCAGGAAGTAGCCGGCCCGGGGAGAGCCCCGAGGAAGCTGAAGGGGCGCCCGGCCGCACATGCGGCCGGGCGCCCCTTCCGTGGTGGATGAGCCCTAGCGGCGCCGGTCCATCGCCGCGGCCTGGGCCGGCGTGGGCGCCGTGCCGCCGAGGTGGGCCGGGACCCACCAGGTGTCGTCCGCGTCCTTGGGCCGCACCGGGTAGGCGCGCTGGGCCGCCTCCAGGAGCTCCTGGACGCGGGAGCGCAGCCGCTCGCTCAGGGTGTCCGGGTGCTCGCCCGGCTCGGCCGCCAGCGGCTCGCCCACCCGTATCGAGATCGGCACGTGGTTCCGGCCCAGGTCGCGCTTGTGGCCCTTGGTCCACAGCCGCTGGGTGCCCCACAGCGCCATCGGCAGCAGCGGCACCCCGGCCTCCTGGGCGAGCCGCGCCGCGCCGGACTTGAAGTTCTTCAGCGTGAACGACGGGGAGATCGTCGCCTCGGGGAAGACGCCGATGATCTCGCCGGAGCGCAGCGCGGCCAGCGCGTGCTTGTAGGCGTCCATGCCGGCCGCGCGGTCCACGGGGATGTGCTTCATCGCGCGCATCAGCGGCCCGGACACCTTGTGCCGGAAGACGGACTCCTTCGCCATGAAGCGCACCAGCCGCTTGGCGGGGCGGGCGGCCAGCCCGCAGAAGATGAAGTCGAGGTACCCGATGTGGTTGCTCACCAGGACCGCCCCGCCCCGCGCCGGGACGTGCTCGGTGCCCTGGATGTCGAAGCGCAGGTCGAGCGCCTTGAACATGGTGCGGGCGGCACCGATCACCGGGGGGTAGACGAGCTCTGCCATAGGGGGAGGATTCCTTCCGGGCCTTGGGAGGGGACTCCCGGGCTAAGTTACGCAGCCGTAGGGTTCGGCTTCTGCCAGATCGTGCCCGAATGCCCGGCCCGGGGCCAGCGAGGACGGCCCGGCGGCCGGGAGATCCTCATCACGTCCGGCCGGACGGCGAGGAATTTTCCGTTGTCCGCCCGATGCTGCACCGGTGGATGCGGGGGCACAAGGGCCGGGGCCCGCGCACGGCCGGGGGGCTGCGAAGGACAATGCATCACGCCGCCGCTCACGGCCGGCGAAGAGCAAGAAGAGCAAGACGTAAAGCAAGACGGAAGCAAGACGAAAAGAGGGACCGAGGGTGCGCGAGGGCGACGACGGGCTGCGGCTGGGGGCCGCCGACATCGGCGGGGAGCTCGGCGAGCGGGCCACGCTCGTGCAGTTCTCCAGCGCCTTCTGCCAGCCCTGCCGGGCCACCAGGCGGACCCTGGAGCAGGTCGCGGGCATGGTCGCCGGCGTCGCCCACGTCGAGATCGACGCGGAGGCGCACCTCGCGCTCGTACGGGACCTGGGCATCACCGCGACGCCGACCGTGCTCGTCCTCGACGCCGCGGGGCGCGTCGTGCGCCGTGCCGCCGGCCAGCCGCGCACGGCGGATGTGATCGCGGCCCTCGGGGCGGCGGTTTCGTGATCTCCGTGATCCCCCTCCCATCGGCCGGTCCGGCCTTGACGCTCCGCGCTCCGAATCGTCAGTGTGACGTTATGTGGTCAGGACCGTTTCTCCACGGACGTGCGCACGTCGACCTGATGCGGACGGCGAGCGCGTGCTGTCCGAGCCCGTGAGCACCGCGACGACCGTACAGACCGGCTCGACCTCCCAGCAGAAGGACAGTTCCATGACGGCCATGCCCGGGCTCGGTACCTCCCTCGCCACCCCCGAACTGCTGCGCTCCGTCTTCCGCAGGCACGCCGCCGGAGTCGCCGTGATCACCGCCCACGGCACGCACCCGGTCGGCTTCACGGCGACCTCGCTCACGTCCGTCGCCGCCGAGCCGCCCCTCGTCTCCTTCGGCGTGGGCACCGGCTCGTCCAGCTGGCCCGTCCTCGCCGAGGCCGAGCACGTCGGGGTGCACATACTCGGCGAGCACCAGACGGAGCTCGCGGGCACCTTCGCGCGCAGCGGCGCCGACCGCTTCGCCCCGCCCACCGGCTGGCAGCCGGGGCCGGAAGGGGTGCCGCTGCTGGACGGCGTCCTGGCGTGGCTGGTGTGCCGCGTGGTCGCCCGGGTGCCCGCCGGGGACCACCGGGTCGTGCTCGCCGAGGTCGTCGCGGGAGACACCGCCGGTACGGGCCGCCCGCTCGTCTATCACCAGGGGCGCTTCAACGGTCTGCGGGACTGAGACGTCCCGTATTTCCCGCGTTGGCCAGATCACAGCCGACCGGCCTTGCGCATGTGGAACGGGGTCGGTGTACTGACGAGTAACATTCCGTTCGGGGCGCGGCCCGCCACCGGCGGAATCCCGCCCCACAAGGCGCCTATGCTGCCTGCCAAGGCAGCTACGAAGAGACGATGCAGTAGGAGAGCCGGCGTGAGCTTGAGGATCGTTGTCACTGTGAAGTACGTGCCCGACGCCACCGGCGACCGGCACTTCGCCGAAGACCTGACCGTCGACCGCGACGACGTGGACGGCCTGCTCTCGGAGCTCGACGAGTACGCGGTCGAGCAGGCGCTGCAGATCAAGGAGGCGGCCGACGACGACGCGGAGATCACCGTCCTCACCGTCGGCCCCGAGGACGCCAAGGACGCGCTCCGCAAGGCGCTCTCCATGGGTGCCGACAAGGCCGTCCACGTCGAGGACGACGACCTCCACGGCACCGACGCGCTCGGCACCTCGCTGGTGCTCGCCAAGGCCCTGGAGCACGTCGGCTACGACCTCGTCGTCTCCGGCATGGCCTCCACCGACGGCGGCATGGGCGTCGTCCCGGCGATGCTCGCCGAGCGCCTCGGCGTCCCGCAGGTCACCCTGCTCTCCGAGGTCAAGGTCGAGGACGGCAAGGTGACCGGCCGCCGCGACGGCGACGCCGCCAGCGAGCAGCTCGAGGCCTCCCTCCCGGCCGTCGTCTCCGTGACCGACCAGTCCGGCGAGGCGCGCTACCCGTCCTTCAAGGGCATCATGGCGGCCAAGAAGAAGCCCGTGGAGTCCCTGGACCTCTCCGACCTCGGCATCGAGGCCGAAGAGGTCGGCCTGGAGGGCTCCTGGACCAAGGTCGACGAGGCCACGGAGCGCCCGGCGCGCACGGCCGGCACCGTCGTCAAGGACGAGGGCGAGGGCGGCAAGCAGCTCGCCGAGTTCCTCGCGGGCCAGAAGTTCATCTGAGCTCTCTGATCCCGAACGAACCGTCACCCGCCCCACTTTTTCCTGCAGGAGCAACGCCATGGCTGAAGTCCTCGTCTACGTCGACCACGTGGACGGCGCCGTCCGCAAGCCCACCCTCGAACTGCTCACCCTCGCCCGCCGCATCGGCGAGCCCGTCGCCGTGCACCTCGGTGCCGGTGCGGACGCCGCGGCGGCGACCCTCGGCGAGTACGGCGCGGTGAAGGTCCTCACCGCCGACGCGCCCGAGTTCGCCGACTACCTCGTCGCGCCGAAGGTCGACGCGCTGGAGGCCGCGGTCAAGGCCGTCTCCCCGGCCGCCGTGCTCGTTCCCTCCTCCGCCGAGGGCAAGGAGATCGCGGCCCGCCTCGCGGTCCGCATCGGCTCCGGCATCATCACCGACGCCGTCGACCTGGAGGCCGGCGCCGAGGGCCCGGTGGCCACGCAGTCCGTCTTCGCGGCCTCGTACTCCACCAAGTCCCGCGTCACCAAGGGCACCCCGGTCATCACCGTCAAGCCCAACTCCGCCGCCCCGGAGGCCGCCCAGGCCGCCGGTACGGTCGAGCAGCTCGCCGTCGCCTTCGGCGAGAAGTCCACCGGCACCAAGGTCGTCTCCCGCACCCCGCGCGAGTCGACCGGCCGTCCGGAGCTGACCGAGGCCGCGATCGTGGTCTCCGGCGGCCGCGGCGTCAACGGCGCCGAGAACTTCTCGATCATCGAGTCCCTGGCCGACTCGCTCGGTGCGGCCGTCGGCGCGTCCCGCGCCGCCGTGGACGCCGGCTGGTACCCGCACACCAACCAGGTCGGCCAGACCGGCAAGTCGGTCTCGCCGCAGCTCTACATCGCGGCGGGCATCTCCGGTGCGATCCAGCACCGGGCCGGCATGCAGACCTCGAAGACGATCGTGGCCATCAACAAGGACGCCGAGGCGCCGATCTTCGACCTGGTCGACTACGGCGTGGTCGGTGACCTCTTCGAGGTCGTTCCGCAGCTGACGGATGAGGTCAAGAGCCGTAAGGGCTGATCCACGGCCTCTTCTTCGGGCTGTGGCCCTTCTGGTCCCTGATCCCGGTTCTTCGCTTCGGCGAGGCCCCCGTACGCGATGCGTGCGGGGGCCTCGCCGCGTTCGGGGCTTCCCTCGGGACGGCGGCGGCCGGGGCCTGCCCGGTACGGGCCGGGTGGGGCGTTGACCCCCTGTCGGCGCGTCGATACCTTCGCCCGCACGGACAATCCGTTCCGGTACTCGGAAAACGCGGAGACGCGACATCGCGGAAGGGCGTGCAATGGGACAGGACCAGACGGTCGCGACCACCTTCGCCGGCTCGGTGAAGGAACGTATCGGCGCCGCTCTTGCGGACGTCGACGCCGATCTCGCGCGCCGCTACCCGGGCGACCCCGGCACGCGGCAGCCCGTGCACACCGTCTACGTCCCCGCCGACGTCTTCGCCCCCGACACCCCCCGCTTCTGGGGCGACCAGGCGCTCGCCGCCCTCGACGAGCACGCGCCCGACGCCGCGTCGTTCGCCGCCGTCCTCGGCCTTCCCGAGGCCCTCGCCGGTCCCGTCCACGACCGTGTGCGCGCCAAGCTGGAGCGGGAGCCCGTGGAGGACCTCCGCATCGACTTCGAGGACGGCTACGGGCCGCGTCCCGACGGCGAGGAGGACGCGGCGGCCGTCCGCGCGGCGCGGCTCGTCGCCCGGATGTGCGGGGACGGCACCGCGGCTCCCTTCATGGGCATCCGCATGAAGTGCCTGGAGGCTGCCGTCCGCGACCGCGGCATCCGCACGCTGGACATCTTCCTCACCGGGCTGATGGAGGCGGGCGGTCTGCCCGCCGGGCTGATGCTCACGCTGCCCAAGGTCGGTTACGCGGAGCAGGTGGCCGCGATGGCCGGGCTGGCGGAGGAGTTCGAGAAGGCGCGGGGGCTGGAGCGGGGGCGCATCCGCTTCGAGATACAGATAGAGACCACGCAGGCGATCGTCGGGGCCGACGGGCGCGCCACGGTCGCCCGGATGATCGACGCGGGGGCGGGGCGCGTGACCTCGTTGCACTACGGCACCTTCGACTACAGCGCCGCGTGCGGGGTGGGCGCCGCGCATCAGGCGCCCGACCATCCCGTGGCCGACCACGCGAAGGCCGTGATGCAGGTGGCGGCTGCGGGGACGGGGGTGCGGGTTTCCGACGGCTCGACGAACGTGCTGCCGGTCGGGCCGGCGGCCCAGGTGCGTGCGGCGTGGCGGCTGCATCACGGCCTTGTGCGGCGGGCGTTGGTGCGGGCGTACTACCAGGGGTGGGACATGCATCCCGGGCACCTGCCCTCGCGTTACGCGGCGGTGTACGCCTTCTACCGGGAGGGGCTGGAGAGTGCGGCTGCCCGGTTGGACGCGTACGTGAACCGGGCGGGCGGGGATGTGCTGGACGAGCCTGCTACGGCGCGGGCGCTGAGTGGGTATCTGCTGCGGGGGATGGATTGCGGGGCGGTGGATGCGGATGAGGTGGCTGGGTTGACGGGGTTGGGGCGGGGGAGGCTGGAGGGGTTGGCGGGGCGGGTGCGTTGAGGGTGCGTTGTGGGTGCGGGGCGGGGGCTCCGGGGCAGGGGTCCGGGACCGTATATTTACGGGCCCGTCCCCGGCCTCGGGATGGCGCCCTCTTCCTCATCGGGCCCGCAAATACACGTCAGCGTCCCGGACCCCTACCCCTGCGCCCCCACCCCTCGCGTCGTCCCCAGCCCTCCGGTTGTCCCCACTTCCACTGCGTGTTTCGGTCTCAGTTCTCCTGCGGGCGCAGTTCGCCCGAGCCCCGCACGATCAGGCGGGTGGGCAGCACCACCCGCCGCGGCGCCTCGGCGGCGCCGTCCAGGCGGTGGAAGAGCTGTTCGGCGGCGGTGCGGCCCAGGCGGGCCGCGTCCTGGGCGACGACGGTGACCGCGGGGGAGAGGAGGTCGGCCAGTTCGAGGTCGTCGAAGCCCACGAGGGCGACGGGGCGGGGCGAGTGGGCGAGGACGCGGACGGCCGTGGCCGTCACGCGGTTGTTGCCGGTGAACAGGGCGGTCACCGGACGCGGGCCGGCGAGCATCCGTTCCGTCTCCGCGCGGACGCGCCCCGGTGTCGTGGGGCCGAGGGACACCCAGGTCTCGTCCACGGGCAGGCCGGCGTCCGCCATGGCCGCGCGGTAGCCGCGCAGCCGCTCCGTGGCCGTGTGGATCCGCGGCCGGTCGCCTATGAAGCCGATGCGCCGGTGGCCGTGGGCGACGAGGTGGGCCACGCCGTCGCGGGCGCCGCCGAAGCTGTCGGAGAGCACGACGTCGGCGTCCATCCGGCCGGCCGGGCGGTCCACGAAGACCGTGGCGATGCCGGCCGCGATCTCCGGTTCGAGGTAGCGGTGGTCGTCGCCGGCCGGGATGATGATCAGGCCGTCGACCCGGCGGGCGCAGAAGGCCAGGGCGAGCTCCCGCTCGCGCTCCGCGTCCTCGGCGCTGGAGCCGTTGATGAGCAGGGCGCCGTGGGCGCGCGCGACCTCCTCCACGGCCCGGTTGAGGGGCGCGTAGAAGGGGTCGGCGAGGTCTTCGAGGACGAGCCCGATGGAGGCGGTGCGGCCCTTGCGGAGGATGCGGGCGCTGTCGTTGCGGCGGAAGCCCAGCGCGGTGATGGCGTCCTGCACGCGCCGCTCGGTGTCCGGGGTGACGCCCGGCTCGCCGTTCACCACCCGGGAGACGGTCTTGAGGCCGACGCCCGCGCGGGCCGCCACGTCCTTCATCGTCGGGCGGGCACCGTATCGGGAGGAGGGGCTGCGGGTGGGCTGGGCGCTGCTCGACACGGTGCTCGTCCTTACCAGGGGCCGGTGCGGGGTGACGTCGAGCATAGAGCCTAGACAACGTTGTCAGATCCGGACAGACTGGCCTGCGCAGAGCCCGTATCCGCGCCCGGCCAGGAGAGAACGTCCCCATGCGCACCGACTTCGCCGACCTTGTCGCGGCCCTCGACATCGGCGGCACCAAGATCGCGGGCGCTCTGGTGGACGACCGCGGCCGGCTGCTGGCCCGCGCGCAGCGGCCGACGCCCGCGCGCGAGGACGGTGCCACGGTGATGGGCGCGGTGGCGGCGGTGATCGAGGAGCTCGGGAGCGCGGCGCACTGGTCGCGGGTGCGGGCCGTCGGTATCGGCAGCGCAGGGCCGGTGGACGCCTCCCGAGGGACCGTCAGTCCCGTGAACGTCCCCGGGTGGCGGGACTACCCGCTGGTCGCGGAGGTGGCTCGGCGGGTGGGAGGCCTGCCGGTGGTGCTCGTCGGCGACGGTGTGGCGATGACGGCCGCCGAGCACTGGCAGGGCGCCGCCCGCGGGCGCGCGAACGCCCTGTGCATGGTGGTGTCCACCGGGGTGGGCGGCGGCCTGGTGCTGGGCGGTCGTCTGCACCCCGGCCCCACGGGCAACGCCGGTCACATCGGCCATATCAGCGTCGACCTCGACGGGGACGCTTGTCCTTGCGGTGCCCGCGGCTGCGTCGAGCGCATCGCCAGCGGCCCGAACATCGCCCGGCGCGCGCTGGAGGGCGGGTGGCTGCCGGGGCCGGACGGTGACCGGAGCGCGGCGGCCGTCGCTGCGGCGGCCCGGGCCGGGGACGCCGTGGCGCGTGCGTCGTTCGAGCGGGCCGCGCAGGCGCTGGCCGCGGGCATCGCCGCGACCGCGACGCTGGTCGAGATCGAGGTGGCCGTCATAGGCGGAGGTGTGGCGGGCGCGGGCGACGTCCTCTTCGCTCCGCTGCGCGAGCGTCTGCGGGATTACGCGACGCTCTCCTTCGCCTCCGGCGTCGAGGTGCTGCCCGCCGAACTCGGTTCCGATGCCGGTCTCGTGGGGGCCGCCGCCGCTGCGGCGCAGCAACTCGGCCTCTGGGCGGGGCGGGAGCCGGGCACGGCGTAGAACGCGCCGGACAGCAGCGGTACATACGGCTGCGGCGTTGCGCGCACCCGCAGAGCGCACCGGCACCGTGCCCCTCTCCCGCGTTTCCGTGGCAAGGTGTTCCGGGCACTTCACAGGGGGCTACGGAGAAGGGGGAACCGTGATCGTCTGGCTGAACGGCGCGTTCAGTGCGGGGAAGACCAGTACGGCCAGGGAACTGACCGGGCTGATCCCGGACAGCACCCTCTACGACCCCGAGGTGATCGGCGGAGCGCTGCGCCATCTGCTGCCGCCCAAGAGAATGGACGACGTCGGCGACTACCAGGACCTGCCGGTCTGGCGGCGGCTGGTCGTGGACGCGGCGGCGGCCCTGCTCGCCGAGGTCGGCGGGGTGCTCGTCGTCCCCATGACGCTGCTGCGCCAGGAGTACCGGGACGAGATATTCGGCGGCCTCGCCGCTCGCCGCATCCCCGTCCGGCATGTGCTGCTGACTGCCGACGAAACGATCCTGCGCGGACGCATCGCCGGACGCGAGGAATTCGCGGACGACCCCGAGCGCAGCGAGTCCGTCCGGCGGTGGGCACTGGACCACATCGCCCCGTACCGGGAGGCGCTGCCGTGGCTCCGCCGCGACGCCTACGCGGTCGACACCGGTGACCTGACGCCGCGTGAGGCGGCCGAGCGGGTCGCGGACGCGCTGCGCAGCGGCGCCGCCGGAGCCTGCCAGATCGTGCAGACCCCCGAGCCGACGGCCGAGACGCTCGCCGCCGGCGTACTGCTCTTCGACGAGGAGGACCGGGTCCTGCTCGTCGACCCGACGTACAAGCCGGGCTGGGAGTTCCCCGGCGGCGTGGTGGAGCCGGGCGAGGCGCCCGCCCGCGCCGGGATGCGGGAGGTGGCCGAGGAGATCGGCATCGAACTCCCCGACGTGCCCCGCCTGCTGGTCGTCGACTGGGAGCCGCCCAAGCCACCGGGCTACGGCGGCCTGCGGTTCCTCTTCGACGGCGGGCGGCTGGCCGGGGCCGACGCCGGCCGGCTCCTGCTGCCCGGCTCCGAGCTGCGGGGCTGGCGCTTCGTCACCGAGAGGGAGGCGGCGTCCCTGCTGCCGCCCGTACGGCTGAGCAGGCTGCGCTGGGCCCTGCGCGCCCGCGAGCAGGGGCGCCCCCTCAACCTCGAAGCGGGCGTCCCCGTCGGGTGATCCGCAGGCCCCGGCTCCCTGACGGGCCGGGGCCCGGCACCTGACCCGGCCGCGTCCGGGAACCGTCGATTCGGCGCGCTAGCGCTTCATCTCCGCGTACTTGCCCAGGAACAGGGCCTCCGCCAGGGAGAGCCGCTCCAGCTCCTCCGGCGACACGCTCTCGTTCACCGCGTGGATCTGCGCCTCCGGCTCGCTCAGCCCGATCAGCAGGATCTCCGCCTCCGGGTACAGCGCGGTGAGCGTGTTGCACAGCGGGATCGAGCCGCCCATGCCGGAGATCTGCATCTCCTGGCCCGGGTAGGCGATGCGCATGGCGTCGGCCATGGCCGTGTAGGCGGGGCTGCTGGTGTCCGCGCTGAACGGCTGGCCCTGGCCGACCTGCTCCACCTCGACGCGCGCGCCCCACGGCGCCGCCGCCTTCAGGTGCTCGGCCAGCAGCTTCGTCGCCGCCGCGGCGTCCGTGCCCGGCGGCACTCGCAGGCTGATCAGCGCCCGGGCCCCCGCGTGCACCGACGGGGTGGCCCCGACGACCGGCGGGCAGTCGATGCCCAGGACGGTGACCGCCGGGCGCGCCCACAGCCGGTCGGCGACCGTGCCGGAACCGATCAGCTCCACGCCGTCCAGCACCCTGGCGTCCTTGCGGAAGTCCTCCTCCGGGTACTGCATGCCCTCCCAGCTCGCCGCCGCCTCGGCCTCCAGGCCGGTGACGGTCGTCGAACCGTCCTCGGCGCGCAGCGAGTCGAGGATGCGGATCAGCGCGGCCAGGGCGTCGGGCGCCGCGCCGCCGAACTGGCCCGAGTGCAGATTGCCCCCCAGCGTGTCCACCCGGACACGGACGAGGGTCATGCCGCGCAGCGTCGCGGTGGCGGTGGGCAGGCCCACGCGGAAGTTGCCGGCGTCGCCGATGACGATGCTGTCGGCGGCCAGCAGCTCCGGGTGCGCCGTGGCGTAGCGCTCCAGGCCGCCGGTGCCCTGCTCCTCGGAACCCTCGACGATCATCTTCACACTGACCGGCACGCCGCCGTGCTCCTTGAGCGCGCGCAGGGCCGTGAGGTGCAGGATCACGCCGCCCTTGCAGTCGGCGGCGCCGCGGCCGTACCAGCGGCCGTCGCGCTCGGTCAGCTCGAACGGCGGCGAGATCCAGGCGGACTCGTCCAGCGGGGGCTGCACGTCGTAGTGGGCGTAGAGCAGCACGGTGGGGGCGCCGGCCGGGCCGGGGAGGAAGCCGTAGACGGACTGGGTGCCGTCGGGGGTGTCGAGCAGGGCGACGTCCTGGAACCCCTCGGTGCGCAGGGCGTCCGCCACCCAGTTCGCGGCGGCCTCGCACTCGCTCCGCGGGAACTGCTCCTCGTCCGCCACCGACCGGAAGGCCACCAGCTCGGCCAGTTCGGTCCTGGCGCGGGACTGCAGCGAGGCGACGGTCGCCGCGAGCTCGGCGGGGACCGGCCCGGGCTGCTGGTTCGAGGACGCTTCCATGGAACGCTCCTTGTGCACGCGGCGTTGTATCCGTACGAATGGGCGATTGTGCCGTCGATCCTCCCACGCCCCCGGCCCGCTCCGCCCACGGCCTTCCCGTGGCGGGGCGGCGAGGGCCTGGCCGTAGGATGCGGGCGGTAGCCGAAGCCGTGATCGAGCGGGAGTAGAAGCACAGGTGAGCAGCGACAACGCAGCCCCGGGCACGGGGCGGGACGCGGGTGGGGCCGGGGAGCCGGTGTGGGACGTCGTGGTGGTGGGTGCGGGGCCCGCCGGGGCTTCCGCCGCCCACGCCGCCGCCTCCGCGGGCCGCCGGGTGCTGCTCCTGGAGAAGGCCGAACTGCCGCGGTACAAGACGTGCGGAGGCGGCATCATCGGCCCCTCGCGGGACGCTCTGCCGCCCGGTTTCGAACTGCCCCTGCGCGACCGCGTCCACGCGGTCACCTTCTCCCTGAACGGCAAGCTGACGCGCACGCGCCGCTCCAAGCGCATGCTGTTCGGCCTCATCAACCGGCCCGAGTTCGACGCCGCGCTCGTGGAGGCCGCCAAGGATGCCGGTGCCGAGGTGCGCACGGGCGTGGCCGTCGCGCGCGTGGAGCAGCACGGCCCGGCCGTGCCCGACCGGCGCACGGTCGCCGTGGTGCTCGCCGACGGCGAGACCGTGCTCGCCCGCGCCGTCGTCGGCGCCGACGGCAGTGCCGGGCGCATAGGGGCGCACGTGGGGGTGAAGCTCTCCCAGGTCGACCTCGGTCTGGAGGCCGAGATCCCGGTGCCCCCGACGGTCGCGGAGGACTGGGCCGGGCGCGTGCTCATCGACTGGGGCCCGATCCCCGGCAGTTACGGCTGGGTCTTCCCCAAGGGCGACACCCTCACCGTGGGAGTGATCTCGGCGCGCGGTGACGGCTCGGGCACCAAGCGGTATCTGGAGGACTTCATCGCCCGCCTCGGGCTCGCGGGCTTCGAGCCCAGCATCTCCTCCGGCCACCTCACCCGCTGCCGCTCGGACGACTCCCCGCTCTCCCGCGGCCGCGTCATCGTCTGCGGCGACGCCGCCGGCCTGCTGGAGCCGTGGACCCGCGAGGGCATCTCCTTCGCCCTGCGCTCGGGCCGCCTGGCCGGCGAGTGGGCCGTCCGCATCGGCGAGGCGCAGGACGCCGTCGACGCCCGCCGCCAGGCCCTCAACTACGCCTTCGCCATCAAGGCGGGGCTGGGCGTGGAGATGGGTGTCGGGCGCCGCATGCTCGCCTTCTACGAGCGCCGCCCGGGCCTGATGCACGCCGCGCTGACCGGCTTCCGCCCGGCGTGGCAGGCCTTCACCCGGATCACCCGGGGCCAGACGACGCTCGCGGAGATCGTCCGGACCCACCCGGTGGCCCGGCGCGCGCTCTCCACCGTCGACCGCCCGTAGCTCCCTCGCCGTCGTCCGGAGCCCGTCCGGCCGCTCCCGGGCGGCCTCGCGCGCGGCGGGTACGGCTACTCCCGGCGGAGTAGACGCGCCCACCCCGCGCGGCCGACGCGGCGGGCGCCGGCGGCGGCTAGCTTTGCCCGTATGGGCCGGGAGAGACGAGCGCCGTGGGCGCGGGAGAGCGGCGCGGGGCCGCCGTGGGAGCGGTGGGCCCGCCCGGGCCGCCTGCCCTGGGCCTCCACGCTCGCCGTTGCCGTCGTCCAGCAGGCCGGCAGCTCCTACGCCGCGCTCCACCAGCCCGGCCGTGCGCCACTGGACTCCTTCGCGCGCGTGCTGCTCGCAGCCGGCCCGGCCTTCCTGCTGCTGCGCCACCGGCACCCGGTCGCCGCCGTCTCCGGTGCCTGTCTCGCGGCCGCGCTCTACCTGGGCGGCGGCTACCCGTACGGCCCGGTCTTCATCAGCGTCGCGGTGAGCTGCTTCACCGCGGTCGTCGCGGGCCACCGCCGCGTGGTGTGGTCCGCCGTCGCCCTGCTGTGGGCCGTACACCTCCTCATCGCCCACTGGCTCTACCAGTGGCTGCCACCGGCCGGCGACGGCCCGGCCGGCTGGGGAGCGGAGTGGGCTCCCGCGGCCTGGGCCGCCGCCCTCCTCGCCGCCGCCGAGCTCGTGCGCGTACGGCGCGAGCAGTGGGCGCACGCCCGGGCCGAACACGCCGCTGCGGAACGGCGCCGCGCCGACGAGGAGCGGTTGCGCATCGCGCGCGAACTGCACGACGTGCTCGCGCACAGCATCTCCGTCATCAACGTCCAGGCCGGGGTGGGGCTCGCCCTGATCGACAGCCACCCGGAGCAGGCGCGGACGGCCCTCACCACCATCAAGGCCGCCAGCAAGGAGGCGCTCGGCGAGGTCCGCCAGGTCCTCGACACCCTCCGGGCGCCCGGCGACGCGCCCCGCTCCCCGGCGCCCGGCCTCGACCGGCTGCAGGAGCTGACGCGGCAGGCGGCCGGCGCCGGACTCGACGTGCACGTGACGACCGAGGGCCCGCCGGCGGACCTGCCGCCCGGGGCCGGCCTCGCCGCCTTCCGCATCGTCCAGGAAGCCCTCACCAACATCGTCCGCCACTCCGGCTCCCGCACGGCCGAAGTCCTCCTCCACTACGGCCCCGACGCCCTCGAAGTGACCGTCGACGACGAGGGGCCCGCGCTCTCCGGGACGGTCTCCGGCGGCGGGAACGGCCTGCTCGGCATGCGCGAACGGGCCGCGGCCCTGGGCGGCACCGCCGAGGCGGGCGTCCGGCCCGACGGCGGCTTCCGCGTACGGGCCCGGCTGCCCCTCCGCGGACAACGGGAACAACGAGAACCACGAGGCGAACGAGGCGGGACGGGGGAGCCGTGAGGGGCGGGACAAGAGGTGCGGTGAGTGGCGGGAGGAGAGGCGCGACGTGGGAGACGGGATGAACGAGACGAGGGACGCGATGAGGGACGCGACGGGTGCGGCGGGGAAGGTGCCGGCGATCCGCGTGGTGCTCGCGGACGACCAGCTGCTCGTCCGCGCGGGCTTCCGCGCCCTGCTGGACGCCCAGCCCGACATCGCCGTCGCCGGCGAGGCCGCCGACGGCGAGCAGGCCCTCGACCTCGTGCGCCGGCTGCGGCCCGACACCGTCCTCATGGACATCCGCATGCCCGTCCTCGACGGCCTCGCCGCCACCCGCCGGATCACCGGGGACCCGGCCCTCGCGGACGTGAAGGTCATCATGCTCACCACCTTCGAACTGGACGAGTACGTCTTCGAGGCCATCCGCTCCGGCGCCTCGGGCTTCCTGGTCAAGGACACCGAACCGGAGGAACTGCTGCGGGCGGTGCGGGCCGTGGTCCACGGCGACGCCCTGCTCTCGCCGGGCGTGACCCGCCGCCTCATCGCCGAATTCGCGGCACGTTCCAAGGAGCCCGCCGCGGCGCCGGGCCTCTCCGAGCTGACGGACCGCGAACGCGAGGTGATGACGCTGGTCGGCATCGGCCTGTCCAACGAGGAGATCGCCCGGCGGCTCGTCGTCAGCCCCCTGACCGCGAAGACCCACGTCAGCCGCGCCATGGTCAAGCTGGGTGCCCGCGACCGGGCCCAGCTCGTCGTCCTCGCCTACGAGACCGGGCTCGTCCGCCCCGGCTGGCTGGGCTGAGCCCGCACCCGCCGCCGCACGCGGCCTCCTGTCAGAACAGCGCCTCGGGTCCGGCGGCGCCCGGCGGCCGCACCTGCACGTCCGCGGTCGTCTCCGCCCCCGGCGCGGCGGCCACGAGCGCCCACCCTGCCAGCTGCCGCGCGTCCACCAGCAACTGCCGTCCGTCCGCGGCGTCCAGATACAGGTCGGGGCCGGCCACGGCGGCGACCGTGCCCGCTATCGTGCGCCCGGGCGCGAGGACGACCGTCCCGCAGTCGTCCCGCAGCCGGCCGAGGTGGAAGACCGCGTCGTGGTGCACAGGGGTGAAGGGCAGCACGGTCAGCGACTCCGGCAGGGTCTCCAGCGCACAAGCGCGCGCGTGCAGGGCCGCCAGCTCGGCCGCCCGCGACTCCTGGGCGGGCGCGGGACAGCGGGCGGCCCGCTTGGCGGCGTACGGGATGCGGTCCGGGACGGCGAGCGCCGCGCCGAGCACGGCCTCCGCACGGCGCGCTGCCATCAGAGGCCCGCGGCCCAGCAGCGCGTAGGACAGCGCGCCCTGTTCGAGCAGGCGCACGCCTTCACGCTCGGCCGCGGTGATCCCGGCCTTGACCGCCCCGGGCACGGACCAGGCCAGATACACGTCGTACGGGCGCGGGTCGTCGAGGGCGGTGTCGGCCGCCACCGAGTGCGAACGGTCGAGCCGCGCACACTCCGCGCACTGCGCCGAGACCGCGGTAGGCGTGAGCTCCGCCCCCGCGGGGCACGGCGTGCGCCTGCCGCCCCTGCGGACCCCCACGCACCGCCGTGCGGCACCCGTCGTGAAGGCGACCGGCCGCCCCGCGGGCAGCGGAGTGCTGCGCTCCCCGTGCGTGGTGTGCAGCCAGGCCAGGGACGGTCCGCCGGCTCCCCAGCGCACTCCGCCGCAGCGCCATTCCTCCTGCTCTGCCCTCATGACCCACCCCTTCCGTCACGCCTTCGGATTGTGTCAGCCGCCACTGACAACGCCGTCGCGCGCCGGGTGGATCAGCAGGTCAGCGGGGTCAGGAGACCGTGCGGCGGGTGGCGTAGGCGATCGCCGCCGCCACGGCCGCCAGACCCGCGACGGTGGTCAGCGCGACGGGCAGGGACGACGCGTCGGCGAGGAGGCCGATGACCGGCGGCCCCAGCAGCATCCCGCCGTAGCCGAAGGTGGAGGCCGCGGCCACGCCGCCCGGGCCGCCCAGCTCCCCGGCCCGCCCGACCGCGACGGGGAAGATGTTGGCCAGGCCCAGGCCCGTGACGGCGAACCCGGCGAGCGCCGCCCACACCGTGGGCGCCAGCGCCCCGAGCAGCATGCCGCCCGCGGCCGCCGCCCCGCCCGCGACCAACGCCGTGGTCTGGCCGAGGCGTTCGAGGAGGAAGGTGCCGCTGAGCCGGCCGAGGGTCATGGCCAGGGCGAAGACGGAGTAGCCGGCGGCCGCGAGGCCCGCGTGGACCCCGAGGTCCTGCTGCAGGTGCAGCGCGCCCCAGTCGGCAAGGGCCCCTTCCCCGTAGGCCGTGCACAGGGCGATCACCCCGAAGAGGGCGACCGTCCGGTTGCCGCGGCGCGAGGTGCCGCCGTCCGCCGCCGGCGCGGGCGCCGGACGCTCGGCCCGCGGGGCGGGGTGCGAGAGGAGCATGCGTCCCGCGGTGGCGGTGACGGCGAGCCCGGCCACGGTCAGGAGCAGCAGGTGCCGGGTGGGGGAGAGGTGCCCCGCGACCAGTCCGCCCAGCCCGGCGCCGAGCATCCCGCCGAGGCTGAACGCGGCGTGGAAGCTCGGCATCACGGGCCTGCGCAGCGCCGCGACGAGGTCGACGGCCGCGGAGTTCATGGCGACGTTGATGCCGCCGTAGGCGGCGCCGAAGACGAGCAGGACCAGGCCGAGGGCCGGTGCGGAGCGGACCAGGGGAGGGAGGGCGATGCTCAGGGACATCAGCGCGCCGGCGACGACGGTCACCGGGTGGCTGCCGAACCGGCGGCACAGCCGGCCGGTCAGCACCATGGTGGCCACGGCTCCGGCCGAGACGCCCAGCAGGGCCAGCCCCAGCGCGCCCGCGGACGCGCCGGTCTGCTCCTTGATGGCGGGGATCCGGACAACCCAGCCGGCGAAGAGGAAACCGTCGAGGGCGAAGAACAGGGTGAGGGCGATACGGAGCCGGCGGAGGGCAGGACTGCCCCGGTCCGGACGCCGTTCGCCCGGAAGGATCGTCCGCGTGTCGCCCAGAAGAGCCGTCCGTATTTTGTTTAGTGTCGGCACAAAGTCACAATAGGGGCGTGACCCAGACTCGGACAACACGTTTGGAGCGGGGCCGCGGCGCCCTCGGCCCGGCCCTGGAGCTCGTACACACCGGCCGCGCCCCCACGCGCGCCGTGCTCACCGCCGAACTCGGCGTGACACGCGCGACCGCCGGTGCCGTCGCCGCCGAGCTGGAGGCCCTCGGACTGATCACCGTCGACGCCCGCCCCGCGGCCGCCGGCTCCCAGGGCCGTCCCTCGCACCGGCTCTCCGTCGCGCCCGGCGGTCCCGTGGTGCTCGCCGCCCAGATCCACGCCGACGGCTTCCGCGCCGCCCTCGTCGGCCTCGGCGGGCGGGTGGTCGCCACCGCGCCCGGCTGCATGACCGTGCCCGCCGACCCGTCGCACATCATCGACGCCGTCGTCGAGGCGGGCGCCGGCCTGCTGCGCGAGACCGGCCGCCGCTGCCTGGGCGCGGGCCTCGCCGTCCCCTCGGCCGTCGCCGAACCGGACGGCACCGCCCTCAACCCGCTCCACCTCTCCTGGCCCGCCGGGGCGCCGGTCCGCAGCCTGTTCACCGAAGCCCTGGCCAAGGCCGGTGTCCCCGGCCCCGGCGAGGGCCCCGCCACCGGCGTCACCGGCAACGACGTCAACCTCGCGGCCCTCGCCGAGCACCGGCACGGCGCCGGCCGCGGCGCCCGGCACCTCCTCTGCGTGGCCACCGGCCACCGCGGCGTCGGCGGGGCGCTCGTCCTCGACGGCCGTCTGCACAGCGGCAGCTCCGGACTCGCCCTGGAGGTCGGCCACCTCACCGTCAACCCGGCCGGTCTGCCCTGCCACTGCGGCAGCCGCGGCTGCCTGGACGTCGAGACC
The DNA here is from genome assembly GCF_042958085.1 of Streptomyces sp. NPDC008001. Lineage (NCBI taxonomy): Bacteria > Bacillati > Actinomycetota > Actinomycetes > Kitasatosporales > Streptomycetaceae > Streptomyces > Streptomyces sp. NPDC008001. The sequence continues at coordinate 470,792 of NZ_JBIBIZ010000007.1, forward strand.
GACCCGCTCGCCTTCCTCACCGCGGCCGGCCGCACCCCCGGCCCCGAGGTGTCCCTGCTGCAGCAGTCCCGCGACCTGCTCCGTACGGAGTACGCCGACCCGGCCGTCCGCGCCGCCGCCGAGCTCATCGTCGACCGGCTCGGCCTCGGCCTCGCGGGTCTCGTCAACATCCTCAACCCCGACCGCATCATCCTCGGCGGGCTCCACCGCGCCCTGCTCGACGCCGACCCCGAGCGGCTGCGCGCCGTCGTCGCCGACCGCAGCCTGTGGGGCCGCAGCGGCAGCGTGCCGATCCTGCCCTGCACGCTCGACTTCAACAGCCTGATCGGCGCTGCCGAAGCCGCCTGGCAGCCCGTCCTGGACGACCCGCTGGCCGTCCTGGGCTGACAATGCGGCGCCCCGTCAGGTCGGCCACGCGTGCGCGCGCACGCGTGGCCGGCGGTGGGCCGTAACGTCCCCGAACGGCGGCGCACCAGGACCGCACGGCTGCACGGAGTACGCGCAACCCCCGGGCGTACTCCCCGCGCCGCAGCCGCACTGCAGCCGGCCGTACGACGACGCGGTGGCCCACGACGAGGAGGCTCGGTGGTGAGCGGCAGAAGCCGCCGGCAACCTGTCACCACCGAGGAGGCGACCCCTCATGAACACCCTCGCCCACGCCCTGGCCGACGGCGGCCCCGGCCCCTGGATCCTCTTCTTCCCTCTCGTCTGGGCAGCCGTCGTCATCGGCGTCGTCACCGTCCTGCGCCGCACCGTGTGGCGCGGTGGCCGCGCTCCCTGGCACCAGCGGCAGGCGCGCTCCGAGCACTCCCCGCTGACCGTCCTCGGCCGCCGGTTCGCCGCCGGCGACATCGACGAGGAGGAGTACTGGCGGCGCGTCTCCGTCCTGGAGGAGCACTTCGGGGCGCCCGGCAAGCGCGGTGCGTCATGAGTGCGGGCACGCGCCCCCGCTGTTCGGCAGGCGCGGGAGCCTCGGCGGCGCGGCATTGACACCGACGGGACCGCGGAGCTCCACACCTGCGGGCTTGCTCACCGTTGCGGCGGAAGGGTGTTGCCTCGGCAGCAGCGACGGGGGAGCCGCTGCCGTGCCCGTGCACCAACCCTCCGCCGCACCGGTGAGCAAGCCCCACGGTGTGGTCAGCCTGCCCAACTGGCAGCTCCGGGGCGTTGTCCAACGCAGGGCAGCCCGGACCTCCTGCACGCCGGCGCGGCGGCGTGCGCGCCGAGTGCCGTCCGGACGGTGGGAACCCCCGTCCGGTCAGCCGGGAACGGCGGAGCGGACGGGGGAGCGGTGGAGCGCCGCGGCCGCCCGGCGGGCGGGGGCGGGCTGCTCGAAGGAAGGCTCCTCCAGCGGCGGGAGGGCCGGCACGGGCGGTTCGAGGGTGACCGTGGTCCGGTCGTCGCGGGCCTGCCGGGCGCCGGCCGCGTCCGGGACGGGCAGCGAGAACCAGACGACCTTCCCGCCGTCGTGGCGCTCCTGCACCCCCCAGCTGTCGCTCACGGCCGCGATCAGGGCGAGACCGCGGCCGTGGGTGCTGCCGGTGCCGGCGTCCGCCAGGCGGGGCAGCCGCGGGTCGTGGTCGCGGACCGAGACGGTCAGCCGGTCCAGCACCAGGTCGATCTCGACGGTGCATCGTTTGTCCGGCTCGGCGTGCTGGTGCACGTTGGTGAGGAGCTCGGTGACACAGAGCGCCGCGGGGTCGATGAGCGGATCGAGATTCCAGTACCGCAATTGCGCAGATACGATTCTGCGGACCTGGCCGATCCGCGGTGGAAGAGCCTGGAGCTCTACGGTGCAGTGCTTGTTGGGTCGGCTGATCACGGCTGCGACTCCCTGGAAGAAGTAGGGCTAGCCTGATTCAGGAACGCGTTCTGGCACGCGCCGGGGCCGGGCCGGCGGCGGTGGCTGCCGAGCCGCTCGACGGCTACTGATCCAGAGCGTAGCCGTCGGTGAACCCTCAGTGATGCTGGTACGAGTCAAGGGTCGGCTGCGGCAGCCGGAAGTGCAACTTCTGCACCGTCAGCCCCTGGCGTCACCGCCGCGTCCCGAGCGGACGGCTTCCAGGAACCGTCGGACGGCGGCCTCCCCCGTGGTCTCCTCCGCCCCCGACGGATCCTCCAGCCGGCCCAGCGTGAGGACGTAGCGCGTGCCGTTCACCGTCGCCCGGGCGCGGTCCCGGCCGGCGAACCACGGCTTGCTCGCGTGGACCGCCCCCAGGGGAGCGCTGTCGATCTCCCGGCCGTAACTGGTGAGCAGCTCCAGCCTGCCGTCCTTGATCTTCACCTGGCCCGCCCGGGTGAGCGAACGGAGGGACCGCTCGATCCGCACCCCGGTCGCGTTGAACTCCGGTTCCTTGAAGTCCGGCTCCGCCACGCCAACCGCCTCCCCGGCCGATTCGTGTGCCTCGTGCGCAGTCTGCCCGTGAGGGGGCCCGCGCACCAGTGCCCATTTATGATCGAAATATCCGAGTGCTCCGCATGGGCCCGGATGGAACGGGAGAACGTCGTGCACACCATCGACGTCGACCGCAGCGACCCGGCCTACCGCGCCTGGCTCAACGAAGCGGTCCGCAAGGTCCAGGCCGACGCGAACCGCTCGGCCGACACCCACCTGCTGCGCTTCCCCCTGCCCGAGGAATGGGGCGTCGACCTCTACCTCAAGGACGAGTCCACCCACCCCACGGGCAGCCTCAAGCACCGCCTCGCCCGCTCGCTCTTCCTGCACGGCCTGTGCAACGGCTGGATCCGCCCCGAGGCCCCGGTCGTCGAGGCCTCCAGCGGCTCCACCGCGGTCTCCGAGGCCTATTTCGCCCGCCTGATCGGCGTGCCCTTCATCGCCGTCATGCCCGGCACCACCAGCCGCGAGAAGTGCCGCCTCATCGAATTCCACGGCGGCCGGTGCCACTTCGTCGATGACCCCCGCAAGATGTACGCGGAAGCGGCGGCCCTCGCCGAACGCTCCGGCGGCCACTACATGGACCAGTTCACCTACGCCGAACGGGCCACCGACTGGCGCGGCAACAACAACATCGCGGAGTCGGTCTTCAGCCAGCTGCGCAGCGAGCGCCACCCAATCCCCGCCTGGATCGTGGCCACCGCGGGCACCGGCGGCACCTCCGCGACCATCGGCCGCTACGTGCGCTACATGCAGTACGACACCCGCATCTGCGTCGCCGACCCCGAGTACTCCTGCTTCTTCGACGGCTGGCGGAACCACGACCCCACGGCGACGGGCGAGCGCGGCTCGCGGATCGAGGGCATCGGCAGGCCGCGCATGGAGCCCAGCTTCGTGCCGGGGGCGATCGACCGGATGATGAAGGTCCCCGACGCCGCGAGCATCGCGGCCGCGCGCGCCCTCGACGAGGCCATCGGCCGCAAGGCGGGCGGCTCCACCGGTACCGGGCTGTGGAGCGCCCTCAAGATCGTTGCCGAGATGGCCGGCAACGGCTCCAAGGGCAGTGTCGTCACCCTCATCTGCGACCCGGGAGAGCGCTACCTCGACACGTACTACTCCGATGCCTGGCTCGCCGAACAGGGGCTGGACATCGGGCCGTACGCCGGAGCCGTCACGACCTTCCTGGCCACGGGGCGCTGGCCGGACTGACCCACCGTCATCCCGATGCGGTCCCGGCCCTTCCCCTCGGCCCGCGTCAGCGAAGGCCCGCCGCGGAGTCCCCGGCGGCATCGGCCACCACCAGCTCCGGCAGCCGGTCGGCGATCTCGCGCCGTACCGCCTCCGGCAGCCCCGCATCCGTGACCAGTGCGTCCACCTCGTCCAGCGTCGCGAACGAACTCAGCCCCACCGTCCCCCACTTGGTGTGGTCTGCCAGGACCACCACGCGCCGGGCCGAGCGCACGAAGTGCCGGTTGGTCTCCGCCTCCGCCAGATTCGGCGTCGACAGGCCCGCCTCCGCGGATATGCCGTGCACACCGATGAACAGCACGTCGAAGTGGAGCGAGCGGATCGCCGCGTCCGCGACCGGTCCCACCAGCGTGTCCGAGGGCGTGCGCACCCCGCCCGTCAGCACCACCGTCGCCGCCCCCGGCCGGGCCGACGGCCCCACCGCCGTCACCGGCCGCTGCGAGGCGTGGAACACATCGGCCGCCCGCACCGAATTCGTCACCACCGTCAGATCGGGAACGTCCACGAGCCGCTGCGCCAGCGCGAACACCGTCGTACCGCCCGCCAGGGCTATCGCACTGCCCGCCGGTGCCATCCGCGCCGCCGCCCGCGCGATGTCCTCCTTGGCGGCCAGTTCCAGCTCCGACTTCGCCTCGAACCCCGGTTCGTGCGCCGTCGCCTCCGCCACCGGCACCGCACCGCCGTGAACCTTCTCCACCACACCCATCCGGGCCAGCACGTCCAGGTCGCGACGGACCGTCATGTCCGAGACGTTGAGCCTCCGCGTCAGTTCGTTGACCCGCACCCCACCGCGCCTCCTGACCTCGTCGAGGATCAGCGCGCGCCGCTGTTCCGCCAGGAGGTTCTGGTTGTCGCTCACCCGGCCCGTCCTTTCCGGTCAGCCACCGGCAGTCGTGCGCGCATCCTCCCACGCGGTGCGCGGTACCGATCGTCTTCGTCCGGACGGATCACGATCGGGCCTTCTCCTGCTGCCTGCCCCCCGGATGTCAGTGGCTCCTGTCAGCATGCTGGTGGACGGTACGAAGCACCGGGATCGGGGGTACGCCGTGGCGCCGGACGAAGGAGCCCACGAGGCCGGCACAGCCGGTACGGACGTGCCTGCGGAAGCCTTGCCAACAGAAGTCTCACCGCCGGAGGGCTCCGGGCTCGCCCTGGAGCTGCTCGTGCACGGCGTCGGGGGCACCACGCCGCAGGTCATGCTGGGCGATCCGCGCACCGTGCGCGTCACGGGCGACACCATCGCGGGCATCCACCGCCGCGTCGACGACCTCGACGCCGAGACACGCCCCGCGGACCACCGCCGCGAGCCCGTCCGCGAGGCCTACGTGTGGTCCAACCTCACCTCCGGCGACGCCTCCCGCGCCCTCTGGCTGATGCTCCTGCCCTTCATGGTCATCAACCTCGCCCACTGGATGCGGCCCACCTCCGAAGGCCGCGCCACGACCGTACGGGCCTACGGCCTGCTGGTGCGGCTCGTCGCCCTCACCCTCACCGTGCTGCTCACCGCGGCCGCCTGCGAAGTGGCCCTCGACCTGACGGCGTGGCAGTGCGCGGGCACGCCCGCCTGTTCCGCGGGCAAGGCATGGCTCGGCTTCGTGTCCGCCGGCCGGGGCGGCTGGTGGAGCGAGCCGGGCCGCAGGCTCGCCCTGGCCGCCGCCGTGCCCACCGCCGTGACCGGCCTGCTGTGGCTCCTCTCCCGCCGCACCTGGAGCGCGTACGAGACCCAGCCGCCCGCGCGCGCCACCACCGACGAGGCCGCCCGCCCGGCCCGCCGCCCCGCCCTGTGCCTGCCCGGCTTCTGGTACGGGCGGCGCATCGTCGCCCGGCTGCGCGCCGCCCACACCGCCGCGGCCCTCCTCACCGTCGCCGCCTTCCTCGCCCAGGCCGCCTCCCACCACGACCGCGCCCCGGGCGGAAGCCCCGCCCTCGACACCCTGGGCCGGATCCTCGGCGCCGCCCTGGCCGCAGCCGCCCTGTTCGTCCTCCACGCCGTCTGCCGCAGGGGCCGCAGCGAGGACACCCCCGACGACACGACCGACCGCATCACCGTCACAGCCCTGCCCTGCACCGCGGCCGGCCTGCTCCTCCTCTCCGCCGTCTACGCCGCCTGGGACCGCCCCGGCTGGCAGTCCCACGGCATGCTCCCCGGCGACCGCGCCTTCGGCCTGATCGCCCTCGGGCAGGGCGCCCTCGTCCTCCTCCTCGCGTTCGCCGCCCGCCGCCTGCACCGCGCCGCCCCCGTCGAGCGGACCCCGCTGGGCGGGCTCGCGGGCCCCGCCGTCGCCACGCTCGCCTGCGCGCTCGGCGGCGTCATGACCGCAGGAGTCGCCCACCGCGTCGCGGACTGGCTCGACGGCCCGGCCACCCCCGGCATGGGCGACGGCCCGATCGGCGGCCCGCCGGTGCTGCTCACCTGGCAGGCGTCCGTCATCCCGCCGCTCCTCGCGGTCCTGCTCCTGCTGCTCCTCGCGCTGACCGTCCGCACCGCACGCCTGCGCAAGCGCCTGTGCCGCACCGTCCCCGGCGACTATCCCGGCGAACCGCACGACAGCGCCCGCACGCGCGCCATCGCCGGCACCATCGCCCGCGCCGGGCTCACCGACGCCACGCCCCGGGTGCTCGGCACCGTCGCCGCGCTCACCCTCCTCCTCGGCGCCGGAGCGGTCGCAGGCGCCTGGGGCACCCACGACGTCCCGGGCCGGGCCTTCGCCGGCACCGCCCCCGTCGTCGAGGACCTGGCCCAGACCGCCCAGGCGCTCGGTTCGTGGTGCGTCGGCCTCGGCTTCGTCCTGCTGATCGCCTGGGGCCGCCGCGCCTACCGCGACCCCGCCGCCCGGCGCACCGTCGGCATCCTCTGGGACGTCGGCACGTTCTGGCCGCGCGCCGCCCACCCCTTCGCACCGCCCTGCTACGCCGAGCGCGCCGTCCCCGACCTCACCTGGCGGATGCGCACCTGGACCGAACGCACCGGCGGCCGGCTCGTCATCTCCGGCCACTCCCAGGGCAGCGTCCTCGCCGCGGCCGCCGTCTGGCAGCTGTCCGCCGCCACCCGCAGCCGGGTCGCGCTGCTCACCTACGGCTCTCCCCTGGAGCGCCTGTACGGCCGCTGGTTCCCCGCCTACTTCGGCCCGGTGAAGCTCGCTGCCCTGCACGACGACGTCCATTGCTGGTGCAATCTGTGGCGCTCCACGGACCCCATCGGCGGCCCCGTCCGCCTCCCCGGCGACACCGCGAGCGCCACCACCGCCGTGGACCACGGACCCCTCAAGGACCCCCTCGCCTACGGCCGCACCGCCGAACACCCGCTGCCCGCGGCCGTCCTCGGCCACTCCCACTACCAGGCCGACCCCGAATTCGCCCGCATCCGTGCGGCCCTGCTCGCGCGCCTCGCCGCCTGGATGCCCGTGCCGCCTCAGGGCAGCGCCGGCAGATCCTCGGCGTAGAGGAGGGTGAGGTCGTCGGTGCTCGGGTCGGCCAGCTGCGCCACCCGGCCCGCGTGCCGCTCGACCATCGCCTCGAAGGTCTGCCGCGCCGTACGGCCGTTGCCGAACGCCGGCCCCCGCGGGATCTCCCGGAAGTACTGGAGCAGGGCCTCGGACGCCCCCGCCCCGATCCGGTACTCGTGCTCGTCCGCCTGCTGCTGCACGATGCGCAGCAGCTCCTCCGGGGCGTAGTCGCCGAAGGTGATGGTGCGGGAGAACCGGGAAGCCACGCCCGGGTTGACGGTCAGGAAGCGCTCCATCTCGTCGGTGTACCCGGCCACGATCACCACGACCTCGTCCCGGTGGTCCTCCATCAGCTTCACCAGGGTGTCGATGGCCTCCCGGCCGAAGTCGCGCCCCGAGTCCTCCGGGGCGAGCGCGTACGCCTCGTCGATGAACAGCACGCCCCCGCGGGCCCGGTCGAACGCCTCCTGGGTGCGGATGGCCGTCGAACCGATGTGCTCGCCCACCAGGTCCACGCGCGACACCTCGACCAGATGGCCGCGCTCCAGCACCCCCAGCGAGGCGAGGATCTCGCCGTAGAGCCGGGCCACGGTCGTCTTGCCCGTGCCGGGCGAGCCCGTGAACACCAGGTGCCGGCGCACCGAGGCGGCCTTCAGCCCGGCCTCCTTCCGGCGCCGCCCGACCTCGATCATGTCCGTGAGGGCGCGGACCTCCTTCTTGACGCTCTCCAGGCCCACCAGCGCGTCCAGTTCCTGCAGGACGGTCACCGAGGCACGCGCTCCGGGCGGTACGGCGGGCGCGGGCTGCGCCTCCCCGGCGGAGCGCTGCACCGGCACGGCCACCGGCTTCAGCACCGTCCGCGGGACGGCCGCCGTCGCCACCGGCGCCCCGCCCGCACCACCCCCCGAGGACAGCGCCGCAACCGCCGTGGAGGGGACCGCCTCGTCGCTCGTACAGCCCTCGCTGACCGGGCCGGCCTCCGCGAACTCGTAACCGCCGCGCTCGCAGCGCTCGGTACGGCAGCGGGTGAGCGTCGACCGGCAGCCGTCGATGACGTGGAAGCCGTAGCCGCCGCTGCCCGTCACCCGGCACTCGTGGAACGTGCCCCGGCCGCCCGCCGACACGTAGAAGCCGGCCTCCACCGGCGAACTCACCGTGCACTGCTCGACGGTGGGATCGGCGCCCTTGGTGACGATGACGCCCGTCGCCGCGGCGTCGATGGTGCAGCCCGCCATCGAGCCGCCGCTGCCGTGGTCGCGGAACCAGGCGCCCGTGCCCGCCTCCCGGATCCGGCACCCCGCGAGCTGGGCCGACGCGCCGTCACTCACCGACACGGCCGTGTTGCGGACCTGGGAGAGGTCGCTGTCGACCACGTCCACGTGCGAACCGCGGTCGAGGACGAACAGGGCGTCCGGCACGTCGTGCACGCGGCAGGAGCCCAGGGAGGCCGTCGCCCCGTCGCTGATCCACACCGCCGGATAGTCGCCCTTGCTGTCGTGGATCTCGCACAGGTCGGCGTCCACGCGCGTGCCCGGGTCCCATACGGACAGGCCGTTGCGCCCGAACCTGCGGATCGCCGAGCGCGTCATCGACAGCACCGAACGGGAGCGCAGGTCAACCCCGTTCTCCGGCACGTCGTGGATGTCGCAGTCGACGAGGGAGAGCACCGCGTCGGTGTCCAGCGTCACGCCGTCCCCGGAGGTGCGGTGCACCCGGCAGTCGGTGAGCCGGCCGGCGGCTCTGGAGGCCACCTGCACCCCGGCGCCCCGCACCTCGTACACCTCGCAGCCCACCGCCTCCAGCGAGCTGCCCTCGCCCGTGAGCGACAGCCCCGCGCCCGACGCGTGGTGCACCCTGCAGCGTTCCAGGCGCGGATGCGCCCCGCCCTGGACCGCGAAACCCGACTGCCCGGCGGCGACCACCTCGCACTCCTCGAACAGGCCGCCCGCCCCGTCCAGGACGCTGATGCCCACGCCGCCCGCGTTGTCGACGGTGCACTGACGCACCGTCGGCCGGGAGCCTCCGCGCACCTCGATGCCCACCGCCGAGCGGGTCACGATCCGCAGGCCGGACAGCTCCGGGGCGCCGTCTTCGACGACGAGCGCGGGGGCCGCCGCGTCGTGGCCCTCGACGTGCAGGTCCTGCAGGGCGGCCGAGGCCCGTACGGTCAGGGCGATCCCGTCGGCGGGCGCGATGCGCACGCTCCCGCGCGAGCCCTCCGCGCCGCGCAGCGTCACCGCGCGCGTGACGACCAGGTTCTCGCGGTACGTGCCGGGGGCGACGGACAGCACGTCCCCGTCCACCGCCGCTTCCAGGGCCGAGGCGAGGGAGTCGTACTCGCCCGTGCGCCGCCGCCATCGCGCCGTGCCGGTGTGCGTCACCTGGACCGAGCCCTGTGCCATGGTGCTGCTCTGCCCCCACCTCGTGCGTGCGTTCACCCGGGACCGGCGTACCGGACCCGGGACCGGTACGTGCCGGACCGGCCACCGGAGCCACCGTAGCGCGCGCAGGCCCCGGGAGTTGACCGGTCAGCTGCCTGCGTCCGCCCGGCCCCAGGTCTGCCCGGCCCGTTCCCACGCGCGGTCCCAGTGGGCGTACCGCCGCTGCACGAGCCGCCATACGACCAGCCGGCGCACCGCCTCCAGGAGGCCGCAGGCGACGGCGGCCGCTCCGGTGCCCGCCAGCCCGGCGTGGACGGCGGCCGTGTCGTGGTCCATGGGGCGCCCCGAGAGCCGCCCCTGGTCGTCCGTCCACAGCGGGAACGGCTGCCCGGGGCGCGTGGGGTGGCGTACGGAGACCACGCCGGAGCGCTCCTTGCCGTCCGGCCCTTGCCAGCGGGCGACCACCCGATGGTGTCCCTCACGGCCCGCCGTGGCCTCGCGGTCGGTCTCCGCAGGACCGCCGTGCAGGGCGCGCAGCGTCGTGGCGGTCGTCAGATGCCGGTGCCGGTGCTGTTCCCGGACCGTGTGCCGCAGGGCCTCGTGGGCGAGCGACCCCGTGGCCCAGCCGGCGGCCGGGCCCGCGAGCAGCATGAGCACCACGGCGACCAGCCCCACCCAGGCTTCCAGGACATCGGTCCGGCGACGCAGGGAATTGCGCCGCCATCGCCATGCGAGTGCCGTAGCGCGCACCATGCTCACCCCCTTCCGGGTCCGTAAATACCTCACACAGGGCATCGCATGCGGAGGAAGACGGCGGAGAGAGCAAAATCACCTCCTCCGGATGCCGTTCGGGGCGGCGCGTTGACGGCCGGCGTGCGGTGGGGAGGAGAGTGACGGAAATGCTGCAAAAGCTGTAGAAGGGGAGAGGCGCGGAGGCGGCAGGAGCGGCGGTCGTTCAGCCGAGGATCTCGACGGGGTCGCCCACGCGCACGGTCCCGGTGTGTTCGGGGATGAGGTTCCGGCCGAACACGGCCTTGCCGCCGATGCGGTGGTGCCGGGCGAGCGTGCGCAGCGGCTCCTTGCCGCGCTCGGCGGTGCTCTGGTCGGTGGTGGTGACCACGCATCGGGCGCAGTCCTTGACCGCCCGGAACGTCACCTCGCCGATCCGCAGGCGCTGCCAGCCGTCCTCGGCCCACGGCTCGGTGCCGCCGACCACGACATTGGGGCGGAAGCGGTTCATGGGGAGCGGGCCCTCGGAGGGGAGGTCGCCCTCGGCGATGAGCGCGTTGAGGGCGTCGAGGGAGGCGAGGGTGGTCACGAGCAGCGGATAGCCGTCGGCGAAGCTCACGGTCTCACCGGGGAGGGAGTACCGGGGATCGATCGGGCGGCGGCTCGCGGGCTCGTCCATGTGGAGGAGGCGGGCCGGGATTCCCAGGTAGGCGCTGATCCACGCGTCGGCGGCGGCGCCCGCGGGGACCGCCTCGATCTTGTCCCGGAACACCTGCACCGTGACTGTGCCGCCCGCTTCCGCGAGGGCGGGCACGGCGACGTCGAGCGGATCCGCCCCGGGCGCGGCGAGCCGGACGCCGCCGCCCGGGAGCGGGTGCGCCGAGGCCAAGGCGAGCCTCGGCTGCTGCCGTTGGGTGATCATCATCCCGTCGGCGCCGGCCAGCATCCACCGCCGGTCCCCGGCGATCCCCCACGGCTCCACGGCCGCCTCCGGGGCGGCGCAGCCGGCCAGCGACTTGACGGGATAGAAGTGCAGTGCGGTCAGTACAGGCGGCGTGGACATGTGGTCATCCTGCCACCCGGGTCGGGCGGTTGAACGAATACCCCTGCCCGCCGTAGCGGGACCCCCAGCACATCGGACAGATGGTCAGTAACCCCCCTGATTCGGGTATTGACGGTTGTACGGGTCCTCGTACTGGGCCGCAGCCGGGCGGGGCGCGACCGGACGCATGGCGTCATAACCGGACGGAGCGGCCGGCGCCGCCGCCGGGCGCTGCTGCTGGTACTGCTGCGGGCCCGGGTAGGCGCGCGGCGGCGTCTGCTGCGGGATGTACGGGGCAGCCGCCTGCTGCAGCCCCGCGGGCTGCTGGGGGCCGGGCGCGGGATAGCCGTACGGGGCGCCGCCCTGGGCGCCGTACGGGGCCTGCGGGGCCTGGGGTGCCTGGGCGGCCGAGGGGCCGGAGGGCAGCGCGGGAAGCGCCGGCAGGTGGCTGCCGCTGTCGTACGGCGACGACACGCGGATCGGGGCGATCTGCGGGGTGCCCCGCTCGGCGACGAGGCTGTCGTAAATCGGGGTGTCCGGGAACGACGACGAGGCGTAGTAGCCGCCGCCGTAGGTGCTGCGGGGGGAGGTCATAGCGCATAAGTTAAGCCCACGCCCCTGGCGCGGTCTATGCCACGGTCGCCATAAACCCTTCGCTGACCTGCAAAGACGCAGGTCAGGGCAGAACGGGCAAGATCGGACACATCCCTACGTACAGCCATCCGGGGGTATCGGGGCGCACGCCGGGGTGCGCGGCGCCCGCGGGTGTGCACGGACGGGGTCAGGCGGTCTGCACCTCGCTGCGGTCGCCGCCCCACAGCGTGTGGAACGAGCCCTCGTGGTCGGTGCGCCGGTAGGTGTGCGCGCCGAAGAAGTCGCGCTGCCCCTGCGTCAGGGCGGCCGGCAGCCGCTCCGCGCGCAGGGCGTCGTAGTACGCGAGCGCGGCCGAGAACCCCGGTGCCGGCACGCCCCGGCCCACCGCGGTGGCGACGACCGAGCGCCAGGCGTCCTGCGCCTTCCCGGTCTCCGCGGCGAACCCCTTGTCGGCGAGCAGCGTGGGCAGTTGCGGATCGGCGGCGAACGCCGCGCGGATGCGGTCGAGGAACGCGGCCCGGATGATGCAGCCGCCGCGCCAGATGGAGGCGACCGCCCCGAGGTCGATGTCCCATCCGTACTCGGCGCTCGCAGCACTGATCATGTTCCAGCCCTGGGCGTACGAGACGACCTTCGACGCGTAGAGCGCCTCCTCGACCAGCGCCGCGAACTCCTCCGCCTCGGCGGGGGAGAGCGGCTCCCGCGCGGGGCCCGGGAGTTCGCGCGCGGCCCCGCGCAGCTCCCGGTGGCCGGAAACCGACCGGGCGAAGACGGCCTCGGCGATGCCGGAGACGGGGATCCCGAGGTCGAGCGCGGTCTGCACGGTCCACCGGCCGGTGCCCTTCTGCTCCGCCTCGTCGGCCACGACGTCCACGAACGGGCGGCCGGTGGCGGCATCGGTGTGGGCCAGGACCTCGGCGGTGATCTCGATCAGATACGAGTCCAGCCGGCCGGTGTTCCAGGTGCGGAACGTCTCCGCGATCCGCTGCGGCGCGTAGCCCGCGACGTTGCGCAGCAGGTCGTAGGCCTCGGCGATGAGCTGCATGTCGGCGTACTCGATGCCGTTGTGCACCATCTTGACGAAGTGTCCGGCGCCGTCGGGGCCGATGTGCGTGCAGCAGGGCGTGCCGTCCTTCGCCTTGGCGGCGATGGATTCGAGCAGCGGGCCGAGGGACTTGTAGGACTCGGCCGATCCGCCGGGCATGATGCTGGGCCCGTTGAGCGCGCCTTCCTCGCCGCCGGAGATGCCGGCACCGACGAAGTGGATGCCGCGCTCGCGGAGCGCCTTCTCGCGGCGGCGGGTGTCGGCGAAGTGGGCGTTGCCGCCGTCGATGATGACGTCGCCGGGTTCGAGGAGGGCGGCGAACTCTTCGATGACGGCGTCGGTGGGATCACCGGCCTTGACCATGACGACGATGCGGCGCGGCTTCTGCAGGGCGGCGACGAAGTCCTCGGCGGACTCGGCCGGGACGAAGCTCCCCTCGTGGCCGTGCTCGGCGACGAGGGCCTCGGTCTTGGCGTAGGTGCGGTTGTGGACGGCGACGGTGTGCCCGTGGCGGGCGAAGTTCCGGGCGAGGTTACTGCCCATGACGGCCAGTCCGGTGACGCCGATCTGTGCGGTGGCCGTGGGGGCGGGGGTGCTGGGCATGGCGGTTCCACTCCTGTCACGTGCGTCGAAAGGCTTGTGCGGGGTGTCAACGCCGGACGCCCTCCACGATCTTCCCTCGGTCGTCCCTCCGGCAGCCGGGCGTCGCACGGTCATCGTGACACGGGCACGCGCGGGTGGCCGGGAGGGTGCCGGGGCGGCTCCGGGTCTGTCACCTTCTTCGCGCATGGGGGTCCCGTTACTTCGCGCGTGGGGACGCCGGCCGGTGGGCCGGGGCGCCGCGCCCCTGCGACAGGGGCCGATCGGCCCTAGGGGGACACGAATGCCGCCCGTTTACTGTCGGGTGAGGCATGCGGACAGAGGCAGTGCGGACAAGGCAGTGCGGACAAGGCAGTGCGGACACGAGATCGGAGGCTCCGCGTGAACAGCGATACCGGCCGGCGGCTCTCCGCCGTCCGCCGTCCGGGCCGGGCGGACCAGGGCCAGGACCAGGACCGGGATCCGGACCCCGCCGGGCCGCGCCGTGCCATCGGCCTGGACCGCTTCGAGGCGCTGCGGCTCCTCGGCAGCGTCTCCCTCGGCAGGGTCGTCTTCACCCGGCACGCGCTGCCTGCCATCCGGCCGGTCAACCACATCGTGGACGGCGGGGACATCGTCATCCGCACCCACGAGGGCGCGGCCCTGGTCTCCCGCACCCGGGAGGCGGCGGACCTCGGCGTCGTCGTGGCGTACGAGGCGGACGCCATCGATCCCGTGACGCACCTGGGCTGGAGCGTGGTGGTCACCGGCTACGCCCGCGCGGTCGCCGACCCCGGGGACCTCACCCGCTACCGGGCCGCGCTGCGCCCCTGGGTGGACGGGACCATGGACTGCACCGTACGCATCCACCCGGAGGAGATCACCGCCGTCCGTCTCGTCCCCTGCGACGAGTAACGGTCCTTGGCGCCGCGGGGCCCGGCCGGTCCCGCGGCTTCGCGCACCCGTTCCCGGCGCGTCGCAGAGGGCGGTTACCGTGAGTCCTCGCAGGGCCTCCCGGCCCCGTGAAGCGCAAGGAGGGTGCCGGTGGACGGGGACGAGAAGCGGTCGCGCATGCCGCGGCTGCGCCTGGACGAGCTGCTGGACGAGCTCCAGGCGCGGATCGACGACGCGCGCGGCACCCGCGACCGGGTGCACAGCCTGCTGGAGGCGGTGCTCTCCGTGGGGCGGGAGCTCGATCTCACCCAGGTCCTGCGGAGCATCGTCGAGGCGGCGGCCGTGCTGGTGGACGCGCAGTACGCGGCGCTGGGCGTGATCGGTCCGGACGGCCGCACGCTGTCGCAGTTCCTGACCGTGGGCCTCTCGCAGGAGGAGATCGAGACGATCGGTCCCTTCCCTTCCGGCCACGGCATTCTCGGTGAACTGATCCGCAAGCCCGAGCCGCTGCGCCTGAAGGACCTCGGGACGCATCAGGCCTCCTACGGCTTTCCCGCCCATCATCCGCCGATGCACACCTTCCTGGGCGTGCCGATCCGGGTGCGCGAGGAGGTCTTCGGCAACCTCTACATGACCGACAAGCGCGGCGGAGCGGAATTCGACGCCGAGGACGAGGCGGTCCTCACCACGCTGTCCGTCGCCGCCGGCGTGGCCATCGACAACGCCCGCCTGTACGAGGCGTCCCGGAGGCAGCACCAGTGGCTGCAGGTCGCCGGGGAGATCACCAGCAGCCTGCTGTCGGGCACGGCGCGCCAGGACGTGCTGGAGCTGATCGCCGTCCGGGCCCGGGAGATCACCGGGGCGGTGGTGGCGGACATCTGCGTGCCCGTCCCCGGCACGGAACGCCAGGCCGAGTCCGGCACGGAACTCCAGGTCGAGCTGGCGATCGGGAGGGCGACCGAGGTGCGCGCCGGGCTCGTTGTCCCGGTGGCGGGCACGCTCTCGGGGCAGGCCTACGGCTCGCGGGCCCCGGCGGTCACCGCCGATCTGGCGGCCGACCCGCGGTACGCCGCCGGCCCGCGCCGCTTCGAGGGCCTGGGGCCGGCGGTCGCGGTGCCGCTGGGCACGGCGGCCGGGGCCGTGCGCGGCGTGCTGCTGCTGGCCCGTCCCGCCGGCCGGCCGGCGTTCACCGACGACGAGATCCGGCCGCTGGAGGTCTTCGCCGGACAGGCGGCTCTCGCGCTGGAGCTGGCCGACCGGCGGCGCGACGCCGAGCAACTGGCGCTGCTGGAGGACCGCGACCGCATCGCCCGCGACCTGCACGACCTGGCCATCCAGCGGCTCTTCGCCACGGGCATGACCTTGCAGAGCGCCGCCCGGCTCATCGACCACTCCGGAGCCGCGGAGCGCGTCACACGGGCCGTGGGCGATCTGGACGACACCATCAAAATCATCCGCTCGACCATCTTCGGGCTGCGGGCCAGGGACTCCGAGCCCAGCCCGCTGCTGCGCGCCCGCGCGGCGCGCGCGGTGGGCGAGGCTGCCGCTCACCTCGGCTTCCCGCCGCGCCTGAGCATGGAGGGCCTGCTGGACACCGATGTGCCCTCGCACGTGGCCGACCATGTCGTCGCCGTGCTCGTCGAGGCCCTGAGCAACGTCGCCCGGCACGCCCGCGCCACGCGCGTGGAGGTGGGCTTGCAGGCCACGGCCGACCGGGTGCTGCTGACCGTGGCCGACAACGGCGTCGGCATCCCCGGAGGCGGGCGCCGCAGCGGGCTGCGCAACCTCGCCGAACGGGCCGAGGCCGTCGGCGGCGGCCTGGAGATCGAGTCTCCTGCCGAGGGCGGCAGCCGCCTGGTGTGGACGGCGCCCCTCGGTTGTTCCTAGCCGCCCTGGTGCCCGTGCCCGGGGCGCGGAGGCTGCTGGTGCTCGGCGGCCAGCGCCTCGGTGGCGATCACGGCGGCCTGTACGCGCCGCTCGACGCCCAGCTTGGCCAGCAGCCGCGAGATGTGGTTCTTGACGGTCTTCTCCGCCAGGTACAGCTTCTGGCCGATCTGGCGGTTCGTCAGGCCCTCGCCGATGAGGGCGAGGATCTCGCGTTCGCGGTCGGTGAGGCCCGCCAGGGCCTGCGGCTGCTGCTTGCCCGTCTCCTCGCCGCGCAGCCGGGCCATCAGCCGGGTCGCGGCGCCGGGGTCGAGCATCGACTGCCCGGACGCCACCGTGCGGACCGCCGTCACCAGGTCGGTGCCGCTGATCTGCTTGAGGACGTAACCGGCCGCGCCGGCCATGATGGCGTCGAGCAGGGCCTCCTCGTCGTCGAAGGAGGTCAGCATCAGACAGGCGAGCCCGGGCATGCGCGAGCGCAGCTCCCGGCAGACCGCCACGCCGTCGCCGTCGGGCAGCCGTACGTCCAGCACCGCCACGTCCGGGCGCAGCGCCGGGACCCGGGCCAGGGCCTGTGCCGCGGTGCCCGCCTCACCGACGACCGTCAGGCCGGGTTCGGCGTCGAGCATGTCGTGGACCCCGCGCCGCACCACCTCGTGGTCGTCGAGCAGGAAGATCCTGGTCGTCCTCGGCTGCTCCGTGGCACTGTCCGGCATTCCCAGCACTCTCCATCACGCTCGTCCCGTCAGGTCACCCCCGACGGGTCCTGTCGTGCAGCGTGCCCCGGAACGGGCCCGTTCAGCCAGGGCCTAACGGCCCCATGAACCCGCGTACAGGCCCCATCCCGGTACTTCGGCCCGCCAACGCGAACGGCTGCCGCATGCCGGTCGGGCCCGGCCGGAGCCGGGCCCGGTCTGCGCCGCGCGGGCCCTCAGCCGAGAGCCGCGCCGAGCACCATGAAGCCGGTGACCGCAACGAGCAGCATGCCCATGAGCGGGGCCATGAACCGCAGGTACCGGTCGTAGCGGACCTTCGCCAGGGCCAGGCCGCCCATCACGACCGCCGACGTGGGGGTGATCAGGTTGATCCACCCCGACGCCGATTGGTAGGCGGTGACCACCACGGCCCGGCTCACCCCGGCGAAGTCGGCGAGCGGGGCGAGGACGGGCATGGCCAGGGCCGCGTGGCCCGAGGACGAGGGGACGAGGAACGCCAGCGGCAGGTTGACCAGGAACATCAGCACCGCGAAGAACCCGGACGACGTGCCCGAGACGACGTTGTGCAGCCCATGGAGGATGGTGTCCGTGATGCTGGCGTTGTTCATGATGACGGTGACGCCGCGGGCCAGCATGATGATCATCGCTGCCCCGATGAAGTCCCCGGCGCCGGCCACCACGGCCTCCGCCGTGCCCTTCTCGCCCAGCCCGGCGAAGAGCCCGACCGCCACGGCCGCCACGATGAACAGCGCTGCCAGCTCGGGGAAGTACCAGCCCAGTGTGGGCAGGAAGCCGACGCCGATGCCGGCCCAGGGGATCACCGCGAAGATCATGAAGAGGAAGGTCGCCGCGAACAGTCCCAGCACGATCCGCTGCCGGACGGTCAGCGGCTCGGCCGCGGCCTCCTGCCGGCGCAGCTCCTTGTCCTCCGGCAGTCCCTCCACCAGCGAGCGGCCGGGGTCCTTCCGGACGCGGTCGGCGTACCGCACGAGGTACCGGGCGGCGAGCCCGGTCAGCACCACCCACATCAGCAGCCGGAGGACGATGCCGTCGCCGGTGCCGATGCCGGCGCTGTCGGACGCCACGCCGGTGGCGAACGGGTTCACCGTGGAGGCGAGGGTGCCCACCCCGGCCCCCACCATGATCACGGCGGCGCCGGTCATCCGGTCGTAGCCGAGCTTCAGCACGAGCGGGACCATCAGGCCGTAGAAGCCGAGCGTCTCCTCGGCCATGCCGTAGGTGGTCCCGCCCAGGGAGAACAGCGCCATCAGGACGACCAGCAGCAGGGTCCGGTGCCCGCGCAGCCGCTCGGCCAGCCGGGCGACCCCGCGGGTGAGGGCGCCGGTCCGCAAGGTGACGGTGATGAAGGCGCCGACGGCCAGGACGAACAGGAACACTCCCGCCGCTCCGAAGAACGCCCCGTCACCGCCGGGCGCGGTCAGTCCGGAGTCCGCGTTCGTGACGCCGTACAGACCGTTCACCGGGGAGAGGAAGAGGTCCTTGAGCCGGCCCGCGAACCCCGTGGTGAGGCGGACCGCGTGGTAGGTGTCCGGAACCGGGGCGCCGTCCTTGGTGTCGTAGCGCCCGGCCGGCACGACGAACGTCAGGCCCCAGACGATGACGGTGACGGCCACGAGCACGGTGAAGGCGGACGGGAAGCGCAGCTTCCTTCTGCGGGAACCGTCGTCCTGCTCCGGGACGTCCTGCGGCTCCGGGGCGGTGCGCGGTGCGGTGCCGGTGCTCATGACCGCACCAGCGCTTCCCCGGCGACCGGTTCGAGCGGGCGCCCGCCGGGGGTGACCACCGTTCCGGCGGTGCCCTCCAGGATGGCCTGCGCGTCGGCGAGCGACCCGATGGCGGCCATGCCGCCGGTGAGCTCGACGAACCGGCACACCGCCTCCACCTTCGGGCTCATGGACCCCGCCGGGAAGTCCCCGGCACGCAACTGCCCGGGCGTGGTGTGCCCGATGGGCTCGGCCTCCGGGGTGCCCCAGCCGCGCATCACCTGCGGTACGTCGGTGAGCAGGAGCAGCGCGTCGGCGTCGAGGGCCTCGGCGAGCAGGGCCGCGGTGAGGTCCTTGTCCACCACGGCCTCGACCCCGGTGAGCTGCCCGGCCTCGTCACGGACGACCGGGACGCCGCCGCCTCCGGCGCACACGGCGACCGCGCCGGAGGACAGCAGCAGCCGGATGAGCCGGGTCTCGATGACGCGCTGCGGGGCCGGCGACGGTACGACCCGGCGCCAGTGGTCGCCGTCCTGCCGTACGGTCCAGCCGCGCTCGGCCGCCAGCCGCTCGGCCACCTCCTTGCCGTACACCGGCCCCACGAACTTGGTGGGATGCGCGAACGCCGGGTCGGCGCCGGAGACGAGAGTCTGGTTGAGCAGGGCGCACACCTGCCGGTCGGGAAGGGCGTTCTGCAGCGACTGCAGCAGCCAGTAGCCGATCATGCCCTGGGTCTCGGCCCCCAGGACGTCGAAGGGGTACGGGGAGGTGAGGCTCCGGTCCGCGGCACTCTGCAGGGCGAGCAGGCCGACCTGAGGTCCGTTCCCGTGGGTGATCACCAGCTCGTGGCGGTGGGCGAGGGGGGCCAGGGCGGCCACGGCCGCCCTGACGTTGGCGAGCTGCACGGCTGCGTCCGGCCGGTCTCCCCTGCGCAGCAGGGCGTTCCCGCCGAGCGCGACGACGACGCGCATGACTTCTCCTGAGGGAGCGATGGGTGGGGGCGGGGGGCGTCAGTCGCCGAGAGTGGCGACGAGGACGGCCTTGATGGTGTGCAGGCGGTTCTCGGCCTGGTCGAAGACGACGGAGTGCGAGGACTCGAAGACCTCGTCGGTGACCTCCAGGGCCGTCATCCCGGTGCGGGCCAGGATGCCGGCGCCCACCGTGGTCCCGTCGTCGTGGAAGGCGGGCAGGCAGTGCAGGAACTTCACCCGCGGGTTGCCCGTCGCCCTGACCATGTCCATGGTCACCTGGTAGGGCTTGAGGAGCCCGATGCGCTCGTCCCATACCTCCTTGGGCTCGCCCATGGAGACCCACACGTCGGTGTAGAGGAAGTCCACGCCGGCCACACCCTCCGCCACGTCCTCGGTGAGGGTGATCCGGGCGCCGGTGGACTCCGCGATGCGCAGCGCCTCCTTGACCACGCCGGGCGCGTTGCGCAGGCTCTTCGGGCCGGTCATGCGCACGTCCATGCCGAGCATCGCGCCGGTGATCAGCAGGGAGTTGCCGACGTTGTTGCGGGCGTCGCCGAGGTAGGCGAAGGAGATCTCGTGCAGGGGCTTGTCGGTGTTCTCCCACATGGTCAGCACGTCGGCGAGGGACTGGGTGGGGTGCCAATCGTCGGTCAGGCCGTTCCACACCGGCACGCCCGCGTAGTCGGAGAGTTCCTCGACGGCGCTCTGGCTGCTGCCGCGGTACTCGATGCCGTCGTAGAAGCGGCCGAGGACGCGGGCGGTGTCCTTGATGGATTCCTTGTGGCCGATCTGGGAGCCCGACGGCTCCAGGTAGGTGACGTGGGCGCCCTGCTGGTGGGCGGCCGCCTCGAAGGCACAGCGGGTGCGGGTGGAGGTCTTCTCGAAGATGAGGGCGATGTTCTTCCCGCGCAGGCGCTGCTGTTCGGTGCCCGCGTAGCGGGCGGCCTTCAGCCGGGCGGAGAGGTCGAGAAGGAAGCGGAACTCCGCGGGGGAGTAGTCGAGTTCCTTGAGGAAGCTGCGGTGGCGGAGGTTGAGAGCCATGGCCGGTTTCTCCTTCGGGGTGGGGGCGGGTCGGACGGGTCGGACAGGGCAGGCGGGTCAGACGGCGTCGCGTTCGACGGGGCAGCTCATGCAGCGCGGGCCGCCGCGGCCGCGGCCGAGCTCGCTGCCGCGGATGGTGATGACCTCGATGCCGCTGCGGCGCAGGTGGGTGTTGGTGGTGACGTTGCGCTCGTAGGCGACGACGACGCCCGGCTCGACGGCCAGGACGTTGCAGCCGTCGTCCCACTGCTCCCGCTCGGCGGAGTGGACGTCCTGGGTCGCGGTGAGGACGTGGATCGAGGACAGGCCCAGGGCGTCGGCGATCGCGTGGTGCATCTCCTGCGGGGCGTGGTCGGTGATGCGGAGCTTCTCGCCGTCCCCGCCCGGCTCGATGGTGACCGAGGGGAGCATGCCCAGGCCGGCGTACTGGGTGAAGGCGTCGCCGCTGACCATGGTCATCACGGTGTCGAGGTGCATGAAGCTGCGCTTCTTGGGCATCTCCAGGGCCACCACCCGGCGGGCGGAACCGGCGGCGAACATCCGCAGCGCCAGCTGCTCGACGGCCTGCGGGGTGGTGCGCTCGCTCATGCCCACGAGGACCGCGCCGTTGCCGATGACCAGGACGTCGCCGCCCTCGATGGTGGACGGGTGGCCGGCCCGGTCGCCGGACCACCGCTGGAACTCCTGCTTCTCGAAGAGCGGGTGGTGCTGGTAGACCGCCTCGAAGTGGACGGTCTCGCGCCGGCGGGCCCGCTTGCTCATCGGGTTGACGCTCACCCCGTCGTACACCCAGCAGGAGGTGTCGCGGGTGAAGAGGTGGTTGGGCAGCGGGGCCAGGACGAAGTCGTCGGGGGCCATGGCGTGCAGGCGGACGCTGGAGACGGCGCCGAGGCGGCTCATCAGCTCGCGCTTGGTCACACCGCCGATGAGGCTCCGGGCGAGCCCGGCCGGGTCCATCGCGTCGAAGGCGTCCCGCATGCGGTCGGTGGCCAGGGGGCCGAACTCCCGCTCGTCGAAGACCCGGTCGTGCACCAGGGCGCGGGCGGCCGGCCGGGCCAGGGCCTCGGTGAGCAGGTCCGTCAGGTAGTGCACGGTCACCCCGCGGTCCCGCAGGGCGTCGGCGAAGGCGTCGTGCTCCTCGCGGGCGCGCTTGACCCACAGCACGTCGTCGAAGAGCAGCTCGTCCTTGTTCGTGGGGGTGAGGCGCTTCAGCTCCAGGTCCGGGCGGTGGAGGATGACCTGCCGCAGCCGGCCGGCTTCGGAATCAACATGGAAGTTCATGACTTCTCCAGGGACGGGAGCGGCGAATGGCGGGCCACGGGCCGGGCGGCGGCCGCTCTCCGGGAACCGGTGGCCGGTGTTCCGGGCCTCCGGTCGAACAACTCCACCGTGTCACGCCGGCACCACCGTTCCCGGCCGCCACTGGGCCTCAACAGAGGCCCAGTGGTCCCTGCTTGAACAGGCCCCCTGCCTGCCGGGCGACCCGGGACCAACGGCCCTGCCCGTGCCCGCAGCGCACGGCCGGAGAGGACCCGGTCGGCCGGAGAGGACCCGGTCCCGCCTCGCGCCGGAGGAGCGCGGAAAGGGGCGTCGCCCTTCACCACCGCCAAGTCGCTCGGTGGTGAAGGGCAACGCCCCTCGCTGTACCGCTGCGGTCAGCGGCCGCCCGCCGGAGTCGCGTTGCGCGCGTAGTAGGCGCTGCGCATGATGTCCTGCATGTCGTCGAGCATCGGCATGCGCGGGTTGGCGGGGGCGCACTGGTCCTCGTAGGCGTTGAGCGCCTGCCGGGGGAGGGCGCCGAGGAAGACGTCCTCGTCGATGCCCAGCGCCTCGAAGGACGGCTCGATGCCCACCGCCTCGCGCAGGCGCTCGACGGCCGCGGCGTACGAGGCGACGCCCTCCTCGGGGGTGCCGGCCGGCAGGCCCAGGGAGCGGGCGATCTCCTGGAAGCGCTCGGGGGCCCGGTAGCTCTCGTACTTGGGCCAGCCGGTGAGCTTGCCGGGCACGGTGCCGTTGTAGCGGATGACGTGCGGCAGCAGGACCGCGTTGGTCCGGCCGTGGGCGATGCGGAACGTCGCGCCGAGGGTGTGGGCCATGGCGTGGACGATGCCGAGGAAGGCGTTGCCGAAGGCCATGCCGGCGATCGTGCTCGCGTTGTGCACCTTCTCCCGGGCCACGGGCTGCGCGGCCCGGTCCGTGACGGCCGCCTCCAGGTTCTCGAAGACCAGCTTGATGGCGTGCAGGGCGAGGCCGTCGGTGAAGTCGCTCGCGTAGACCGAGACGTACGCCTCGGTCGCGTGCGTCAGCGCGTCGAACCCGCTGTCCGCGGCCAGGGCCGGCGGCAGGTCCTTCGTGAGCAGCGGGTCGACGATGGCCACGCTGGGCGTCAGCGCGTAGTCCGCCAGCGGGTACTTGCGGCCCGTCGCCGGGTCGGAGATCACGGCGAACGGGGTGACCTCCGCTCCGGTGCCGGAGGTCGTCGGGATGCACACCAGCCGGGCCCGTTCACCGAGCTCGGGGAAGCGGAAGGCGCGCTTGCGGATGTCGGAGAACTTCTGCCGCATGTCGGAGAAGTCGACATCGGGCTGCTCGTAGAGCAGCCACATCACCTTGGCGGCGTCCATCGGGGAGCCGCCGCCCAGCGCGATGATGGTGTCGGGCCGGAACTCCCGCATCAGCCGGGCGCCGTGGCGCACCGAGTCGATGCTCGGCTCCGGCTCCACGTTGTCGATGATCTGGACGGTCACGGGCTCGGGCCGGTGCCGCAGGACCCGGGTGACGCGGTCGACGTAGCCCAGCCGGGTCATGGTCGCGTCGGTCACCACGGTGACCCGCCGGACGCCCGCCATCGACGCCAGGTAGCGGATCGCCTCCGGTTCGAAGTAGATCTTCGGCGGGACCTTGAACCACTGCAGGTTGTTCCGGCGCGAGCTGACGCGCTTGACGTTCAGCAGGTTGACGGCCGAGACGTTGTCGGAGACCGAGGTGTGCCCCCAGGAGCCGCAGCCCAGCGTCAGCGACGGCACCAGGGAGTTGTAGATGCCGCCGATGGCCCCTTGCGACGCGGGCGCGTTGACGATGACCCGCACGGTCCGCATCCGGTGCCCGAACTCCTCGGCGACCGCCGGATCGCCGGTGTGGACGACCGAGCTGTGCCCCTGGCCGTGGAAGGCGACCATGGCGGCCGCGAGGCCGAAGCCCTCGGCCCGGGTGCCGGCCCTCAGCACGGCCAGGACCGGGCACAGCTTCTCCCGGGTCAGCGGCTCGTCGGTGCCCACGTGCCCGGCCTCGACGAGGATGACGGACGTCTCCGCCGGTACGGTGAAGCCCGCCTGCTCGGCGATCCACGCGGGACTCCGGCCCACGACCGAGGGGTTCACCCTCGGCTCGCCGCCGGCGGACGGGCCGGCGGGGAACAGGAACTCCTCCAGCAGCCGCTTCTCCTCCGCGGTCGCCAGGTGGGCGTGCAGCCGGCGGAACTCCTCCACCGCCCGGTCGTAGATCGCGGCGTCCAGGATCACGGCCTGTTCCGATGCGCAGATCATGCCGTTGTCGAAGGACTTCGACAGCACCAGGTCGTTGACCGCCCGCCGGACGTCGGCGCTGTGGTGGACGTAGGCGGGGACGTTCCCGGCGCCGACGCCGATGGCCGGCTTGCCCGCCGAGTAGGCGGCCTTGACCATGCTGTTCCCTCCCGTGGCGAGGATCAGCGCAACCCCCTCGTGGTGCATCAGCAGCCGGGTCGCCTCCAGCGACGGCGTCTCGGTCCACTGGACGCAGGCCCCCGGGGCGCCCGCCGCGACGGCCGCGTCGCGGACGATGCGCGCCGCCTCGGCGCTGCAGTGCTGGGCGGCGGGGTGGAAGGCGAAGACCACCGGGTTACGGGTCTTGAGCGCCAGCAGCGCCTTGAAGACGGTGGTGGACGTGGGATTGGTGACCGGGGTGATCGCGCAGACGACGCCCACGGGTTCGGCGATCTGGACCATGCCGTCGGTGTCGTCGCGGGAGATCACTCCGACCGTCCGCATCCGGGACATGCTGTCCGTCACGTGCTCGCAGGCGAACATGTTCTTCGCCGCCTTGTCCTCGAAGACGCCCCGGCCGGTCTCGTCCACCGCCAGCCGCGCCAGGTGGGTGTGCCGGTCGAGTGCGGCCACCGATGCCTTGGCGACGATGTGGTCGACCTGCTCCTGGGTCAGGGACGCGTAGTCGTCGAGCGCCTTCAGCCCGTTCGTGACCAGCCGGTCCACCGCTACGGCGGTGTCGGAGGGCGCGTCGGCGGTGGCGGTCCGGGGTGCGGCGTCGTGTCGGTTCATGGAAAGGACTCCGTCGTGGTCAGTGCGCGGCCGGGCTGCCGGCGGCCTTACCGGGCGGCACTCGCACGGGCGCCGCTCGCACCTCCAGCCTTGCCCACGGCCCGCACCGCACCGAGGGCCCGAACGTCCCCGGCAAGGGCCCGGTGGTCCGCGGTCCGGCGAGCCCGGCGGGCCGGTCGGCCCCCTCCCGGGAAGGGGCCTGCTGCGGGACCGGTCGGCCCCTGTGCGGAAGCGGCCGGCGGGGCAGGCTGGAAGGGATCAACGCCGTCCGGTTCCGCGGCTCGTGAACGTTCCGCGGCGGCTCGGGAACCTTCCGCGGCGGCTCGCGGACACGTCCTGAAGGGACCGGCAAGAGAGGAGGACATCCCCATGCAGACGCTGACCGTCGGCGAGCTCATGACATCCCGTGTGGCGCGCGCACGCCCCGGGACATCCTTCGAGGGCCTCGTACGGTTGCTGCGCCGGCGCGGTGTCAGCGGCGTGCCGGTGCTCGACCGGGACGACAAGGTCGTGGGAGTGGTCTCGGAGAAGGACCTCCTGGAGTTCCGGGCGAAGACCCGGGAGGAGGCCGGGGAGGGCTGGGGCACGGCGGCGGAGCTGATGACCAGCCCCGCGATCACCGTGCACCCCGAACAGCGCGCGGTCGACGCCGCCCGCATCATGGACCGGCACCGCGTCAACCGGCTGCCCGTCGTGGACGAAGAGGACCGGCTCATCGGCATCGTCACCCGCGGAGACCTGCTGCGCCTGTTCCTGCGGACCGACGCCGCGATCCGCGCGGACGTCGAGGGCCGGGTGCTGTCCCGGACGGTACGGGGGAGCGGAGGGACCGTGCGCGTCGAGGTCCGCGACGGGGTCGTCGTGCTGGACGGCCAGGTGCCGGCCACCGCCGACATCCCCGGGGCGGTGCGGCAGGCGTGGCGGGTGGACGGCGTCACGGGCGTGGTCAGCCGTCTGCGCACCGGCCACGAAGGGAAGGCCACCGGCCCGGAACCACCCGCCTGACGCGGGCCGGCGGGCCGAGCGGTCCGGCGTGCGGTCAGTCCGCGCGCAGGCCGTGCGCCCGGAACTGCTGCCGTACCCGCCGCACGAGCGCGGCGTCCGGCGTGCGGGTGTTCCGCAAGGGGAAGGGCAGGCCCAGGGCCTCGTACTTGCCCGCGCCGAGCTTGTGGAACGGCAGGACGTCCACGCGGTCCACACAGGCCAGCCCCGCGACGAAGGCCGCCAGCCCGTCCACGTCCGCCTCCGCGTCCGTCCAGCCGGGCACGAGGACGTAGCGCACCCACACCCGTGTGCCCAGCGCGTCGAGGCGGCGGGCGAAGCGGAGCGTGGGGGCCGGCGCGCCGCCGGTCAGCCTGCGGTAGACGCGGCCGTCGAAGGACTTGATGTCGAGCAGCACCAGGTCGGTGGAGCCCAGCAGGGCGTCGCCGGCACGCGCACCGAGGTTGCCCGAGGTGTCCAGGGCCGTGTGCAGGCCGAGCTCCTTGCACCTGCGCAGCACCTCGCCGGTGAACGCCGGCTGCAGCAGCGGCTCGCCGCCGCTGACCGTCACCCCGCCGCCGGAGGCCGTCAGGAACGGCCGGCACGACTCGATCCGGGCCATGACCTCGTCCACGGTGACGGCCCGGCCGTCACGCATGTGCCACGTGTCGGGGTTCTGGCAGTACAGGCAGCGCAGGGGACAGCCGCTGGTGAACAGCACGAAGCGGGTCCCGGGCCCGTCGACACCCGTCGACAGGTCCCAGGAGTGGATCCGCCCGGCGGGCCGGGCGGAGTCCGCCCGGCCCGGGCACCGCGTCCGGCCCGTGCCGTTCACGCCGCTCCGTGGAAGGTGCGGCCGATCACGTCGCGCTGCTGCTCCTCGGTGAGCCGGACGAAGTTCACCGCGTAACCGGAGACGCGGATGGTCAGGTCCGGGTACTTCTCGGGGTGTTCCATGGCGTCTTCGAGGACGGCCCGGTCGAGGACGTTGACGTTCATGTGGAAGCCGCCGGACGCCGTGTAGCCGTCCAGCAGGCCGACCAGGTTGGTCACCCGGTCCTCGCGGTTACGGCCGAGCCCCTCCGGGGTGATGGTGGACGTCAGGGAGATCCCGTCGAGCGCCTGGTCGTAGGGCAGCTTGGCGACCGAGAGGGCGGAGGCGGCCATGCCGTGGCGGTCCCGGCCGTTCATGGGGTTGGCGCCGGGCGCGAAGGGAGCTCCCGCGCGGCGTCCGTCGGGGGTGTTGCCGGTGTGCTTGCCGTACACCACGTTGGAGGTGATGGTGAGCACCGACTGGGTGTGCTCGGCCCCGCGGTAGGCGGGGTGCCGGCGGATCTTCGCCATGAACGAGGTGACGAGGCCGGAGGCGATGGAGTCCGCCCGGTCGTCGTTGTTGCCGTAGGACGGGTAGTCCCCTTCCACCTCGTAGTCGACCGCCAGGCCCGTGGCGTCGCGGATCACCTTCACGCGCGCGTGCTTCACCGCGGAGAGGCTGTCGGCCGCCACCGACAGCCCGGCGATGCCGCAGGCCATGGTGCGCCGTACGGGGTGGTCGTGCAGGGCCATCTCCAGCCGCTCGTAGGCGTACTTGTCGTGCATGTAGTGGATGACGTTGAGCGCGTCGACGTATGTCCCCGCGAGCCAGTCCAGCATCCGGTCGTAGGCCGTGCGCAGCTCCTCGTGGTCCAGGTACTCGCCGGTCAGCGGGGACGCGGCGGGAGCGATCTGCTCGCCGGTCACCTCGTCCCGGCCGCCGTTGACCGCGTACAGCAGCGCCTTGGCGAGGTTGACCCGGGCGCCGAAGAACTGCATCTGCCGGCCCACCGTCATCGCCGACACGCAGCAGGCGATGGCCGTGTCGTCGCCGGTGCGCGGCCGCACGAGGTCGTCGGACTCGTACTGGATGGAGCTGGTGTCGATGGAGACCCGGGCGCAGTAACGCTTGAACCCTTTGGGCAGCGCCGGCGACCAGAGGACGGTCAGGTTCGGCTCGGGAGCGGGGCCGAGGTTGTACAGGGTGCGCAGGAAGCGGAAGGAGGTGCGGGTGACCATCGGCCGGCCGTCGGCGGCGATGCCCCCGATGGACTCCGTCACCCAGGTCGGGTCGCCGGAGAACAGCTCGTCGTACTCGGGGGTGCGCAGGAAGCGCACGATCCGCAGCTTGATCACGAAGTCGTCGACGAGTTCCTGCGCGCGCGTCTCGTCGATGCGCCCCTCGGCCAGGTCGCGCTCCAGGTACACGTCGAGGAACGTCGACGTGCGGCCCAGGGACATGGCGGCGCCGTTCTGTTCCTTGACCGCCGCCAGGTACCCCAGGTACAGCCACTGCACGGCCTCGTGGGCGGTGGCGGCGGGGCGGGAGACGTCGCAGCCGTAGCCGGCCGCCATGCGCGTGAGCTCCTCCAGCGCCCGCAGCTGCTCGGCGAGTTCCTCGCGGTCGCGGATCACCGCCTCGCCGGAGGGCACGCCGTCCAGCCGCGCCCGCTCGGCCCGCTTGGCCTCGATCAGCCGGTCCACCCCGTACAGCGCCACCCGGCGGTAGTCGCCGATGATCCGGCCGCGCCCGTAGGCGTCCGGGAGCCCGGTGATGATGCCGGCCTTGCGGGCCCGGCGCATCTCCGGCGTGTAGGCGTCGAAGACGCCGTCGTTGTGGGTCTTGCGGTAGGTGCCGAAGACCTTGGTGACGAACGGGTCGGGCTCGTAGCCGTAGGCGCGCAGTGCGTTCTCCACCATGCGCAGGCCGCCGTTGGGCATGATCGCGCGCTTGAGGGGGGCGTCGGTCTGGAGGCCGACGATCAGTTCGCGGTCGCGGTCGATGTAACCGGGGCGGTGCGAGGTGATGGAGGAGGGCGTCGCGGTGTCGACGCCGAGGATTCCCTTGCGCCGTTCCTCCGGGAACAGCGCGGTGACGGTGCTCCACACGGCGCGGGTCCGCTCGGTCGGGCCCGCCAGGAACGAGGCGCCCCCCTCGTACGGGGTGAGGTTGGAGAGGATGAAGTCCCTCACGTCGATCCGCTCCCGCCAGCGATGCCCGGCGAAGGCGTGCCATGCGCCGGCGGGGGCATCGCCGCCGGCGCCGGCCGCGGACTCGGTCACCATGGTCATCTCTGTCTCCGATCGTTCACGACGCCGCTCGCGGGCCGGCTGTGCGGGCCGGTTCCGGGGGCGGTTCCGGGAGCCGGTGCGGGGAGCCGGTTCGGGGGTGTCCCGCTGCCCCGATGCTCGTCGCCGCCGGTGGTGACGGGACAGGGCCCTGGGGTACCCGGAGCCCGACCGACCGGCCCCCGTGCCCGCTGCCGCGCGGGCCGCTGGTCCCGGCGTGGCGGGGACTTTCGGCCTTCGCGGCCGCGGCGGCCGCCGGTCGCGCCTCCGGTGCCGTTCGGCCCTGGCGCGGGCCGCGGAAGACGGCCAGTGTCGGCGTCGTGGCCCCGTGCACGGGACCGGACCGATGGAGGTGGGGATGACCGGACACATCGCGCCGCCCCGGCGGGTACGCCGGGAGTGGGCCGCACTCGCCGCCCCGACCGCCGCCCCGGCCCGGTTCGCGCCGCACCTGACCGACGGCCTGCCGGCTGCTGCACGCCGTGCCCGTCGTGTCGGGTTCCGGTCCCGACATCACCCGCAGCGCGGCCGGCCGTGTGGCCTGCGAGTTCCCCCTCGTACCCGCGGTGGCCGCGGGGCCCGCGGTCCGCTGGGAGCCGGCCGGTGACGACCGGCAGGCGGTGGCGCACATCCGCGTCGGCCCGGAGGAGTTCGCCGTGACGGTCCGCGTGTCACCCTCGGGCAGCCCGGAGTCGGTCTCCCTGCTCCGGTGGGGTGACCCCGGCGGACGCGGCTACGGGGAGCACCCGTTCGGCGCGGTCTTCGAAGGGGAGGCCCGCTTCGGTGACTTCACGCTGCCGCGTACGGTCCGCGCCGGCTGGTGGATCGGCACCGATCGGTGGCCCGAAGGGGAGTTCATCCGCTTCACCGTCGACGCGGCCGCGTACCGCTGAGGCCGTGCGGGGGGCTCACCCCGTGGCGTCGGCCAGCCACAGGTCCGGGCCGAAGACCTCGTACCTGATGTCGCGCGCCGCCACACCCGCTCGCAGCAACTCGGCGCGCACCGTTCGCATGAACGGCAGGGGCCCGCACAGGTAGACGCTCGCTTCCTTCGGCACATCGACGGCGCCGAGGCTCATGAGGCCGGTCAGGGCCGCCGGTTCCTCCGCACCGGGGTGCTCGTACCAGAACAGGGAGCGGGCCGCCGGCAGGGCGTCCACCAGCCGGTGGGTGTCGGTGCGCAGGGCGTGGCCGGCGGGGGAGCGGTCGGCGTGCAGGACGGTCACGGGGCGGGTGGAGCCGGTGGCCGCGAGGTGTTCGAGCATGCCGACCATGGGCGTGCAGCCGATCCCCGCCGACACCAGCAGCAGCGGCCGGTCGCTCCCGTCGAGCACGACATCGCCGAAGGGCGCCGAGAGGGTGAGTTCGTCGCCCGTCCGTACCGAGTCCAGCAGGAGGTTGGACACCTCGCCGTCGGGACGGCCCTCGCCTCGGACCCGCTTGACGGTGATCCGGCGCGTCTCGTCGCCGGGTGCGGAGGAGATGCTGTACTGGCGCAGCTGGTGAACTCCGTCCGGCATGCGCACGCGCACGCTCACGTACTGCCCGGCCCGGGCCCGCGGCGCCGGCCCGCCGTCCGCCGGGCGCAGCAGGAAGGACGCCGCCTCGGGGGTCTCGTCGCGCCGCTCGGCCACGGTCCACCGGCGCCAGGGGTGGTCCGGCCGCACCTGGGCCTCCAGGTAGAGCCTGGCCTCCTGGGCGATCAGGGCGCCGGCCATGAGCCAGTACACCTCGTCCCAGGCCGCCCCCACCTCGGGCGTCACGGCGTCTCCGAGCACGTCGGCGATGGCGGCGAACAGGTACTTGTGCACGATCGTGTACTGATCGTCGGTGACGCCGACCGCCGCGTGCTTGTGGGCGATGCGGCCGAGCAGGACGTCCGGGCGCGTGCGGGGGTCGGCGAGCAGCGCTCCCGCGAACGCGGCGATCGAACCGGCCAGCGCCCGGCGCTGCTGCCCGCCGGCCTGGTTGCCGCGGTTGAACATGCCGTCGAGCAGCTCGGGGTGTTCGGCGAACATGGTCGCGTAGAAGCGGGTGGTGATCTCGTCCAGGGCGCCGCCCACGGTGGGGAGCGTGGCGCGGATCACCGCGGCCGACTCGGGGGAAAGCATGAGTACTCCTAAGGAACTGTGGCCGGGTGGCCCGGGAGCCGTGGAAGCGGCCCACGCGATGACGCAAAGCCTGCGGGAGTGCGCTGCCGCGGCGCGCGGGGCCGAAGGCCTCCTTCCGGGGCCGGAGGGTCCCGGAGGATGCCGCGCGGGCCGGGACCACCGGTCCCGGCCCCGGGGCTGTCCGGCCCCTGCCGCCGTCGTACCGCCGTCCCGCGGGACGGCGGGCCGTCAGCCCGCCCAGGTCCAGTCGGCGACCTCGGGCATGTCGGTGCCGTGCGCGCGGATCCAGGCGTCGTGGCGGGTGCGGGCGTCGGCCATCGCCTGCCGTACGGACGCCGCGCGGACGCCCAGCCCGGGGACGCGGTCGATGACGTCCATGACGAGGCGGTAGCGGTCGAGGTCGTTGCGGACGACCATGTCGAAGGGCGTGGTCGTCGTCCCGATCTCCTTGTAGCCGCGGACGTGCAGGTTCGCGTGGCCGGTGCGCCGGTAGGCGAGGCGGTGGATGAGCCACGGGTAGCCGTGGTACGCGAAGACGACCGGCTTGTCGGGGGTGAAGAGGGCGTCGTACTCGGTGTCGGGCATGCCGTGCGGGTGCTCTTCGGCGGGCAGCAGCCGGGCCGGATCGACGACGTTGACGACGCGCACCGACAGTTCCGGCAGATGGTGGCGGAGGAGCTGGGCGGCTGCCAGCACCTCCAGGGTGGGGACGTCGCCGGCGCAGGCGAGGACGACGTCCGGGGCGCGGTTCCCGTCCTCGGTCCCGGCCCAGTCCCAGACGCCGGCGCCGCGGGCGCAGTGGGCGCGGGCCTCGTCCGGGCCCAGCCAGTCGAAGCAGGGTTGTTTGCCGGCGACGATGACGTTGACGTAGTCGCGGCTGCGCAGCACGTGGTCGGCCGTGCACAGCAGGGTGTTGGTGTCCGGCGGGAGGTAGACCCGTACGGCTTCGGGGCTCTTGCTGAGGACGTGGTCGATGAAGCCGGGGTCCTGGTGGGAGAAGCCGTTGTGGTCCTGGCGCCAGACGTGCGAGGTGAGCAGGTAGTTGAGGGAGGCGATGGGGCGGCGCCAGGGCAGCCGGCGGGTCACGCGCAGCCACTTGATGTGCTGGTTGACCATCGAGTCGACGATGTGGACGAAGGCCTCGTAGCAGGAGAACAGCCCGTGCCGGCCGGTGAGCAGGTAGCCCTCCAGCCAGCCCTGGCAGGTGTGTTCGGAGAGGATCTCCATCACCCGGCCGTGCCGGTCCAGGTGTTCGTCGGTGGGGACGGTCGCCGCCTGCCACGCCTTGCCGCTGGCGCCGTAGACGGCCTGGAGCCGGTTGGAGGCGGTCTCGTCGGGGCCGACCAGGCGGAAGTCGCGGCGTGCGCCGGTGGCTTCCATGACGTCCTCAAGGAGATCGCCCAGCACCCGGGTGGGCTCGTGCAGGGTGGCGCCGGGCTTGCCGACGGCCACGGCGTGGCGTTCCAGGGGCGGGAGGGGGAGCTCGCGCAGCAGGAGACCGCCGTTGGCGTGCGGTGTGGCGCCGAGGCGCCGGTCGCCGTCCGGCACGCAGACCAGCACCTCGGGCCGGGGACGGCCGTGCTCGTCGAAGAGCTCCTCCGGGCGGTACGAGCGCAGCCACGCTTCCAGCTGCCGCAGGTGTCCGGGGTCGTCGCGGACAGCGGCCAGGGGGACTTGATGGGCCCGCCAGGTGCCCTCGACCGGGAGGCCGTCGACTTCGGCGGGACCGGTCCAGCCCTTGGGCGTGCGCAGCACGATCACCGGCCACCGGGCCCGTTCGGCGACGCCCTCCTGGCGGGCGGTGCGCTGGAGCAGGGCGATCCGGTCGAGGGCGGTGTCCATGGCGGCGGCCATGGCCCGGTGGACGGCCATCGGCTCGTCCCCGGTGACGTGCAGGGGCTCGTGGCCGTAGCCGCGCAGGAGCTCGTCGAGTTCGGGCTCGGGGAGGCGGGCGAGGACGGCCGGATTGGCGATCTTGTAGCCGTTGAGGTGGAGGATCGGCAGGACGGCGCCGTCGTGGACGGGGTCGAGGAACTTGTTGGAGTGCCAGGACGCGGCCAGCGGGCCGGTCTCGGCCTCGCCGTCACCGATGACGCAGGCGACGACGAGGTCCGGGTTGTCGAAGGCCGCTCCGTAGGCGTGGGAGAGTGAGTAGCCGAGCTCTCCGCCCTCGTGGATCGAGCCGGGGGTCTCGGGGGCGACGTGGCTGGGCACGCCGCCGGGGAAGGAGAACTGGCGGAAGAGCCGTTCCATGCCCGCCGCGTCACGGCTGACGTCGGGGTAGGTGGCGGAGTACGTGCCTTCCAGCCACGAGTTCGCCAGGACCGCGGGGCCGCCGTGCCCGGGGCCCCAGATGCACAGGGCGTTGAGGTCGCGGGCCCGGATGACGCGGTTGAGGTGGGTGTGGACGAGGTTCAGGCCCGGGGAGGTGCCCCAGTGGCCCAGGAGGCGCGGCTTGACGTGCTCGGGGCGCAAGGGCTCCGTGAGCAGCGGGTTGGCCGTCAGGTAGATCTGCCCGACGGCCAGGTAGTTCGCGGCACGCCAGTGCGCGTGGAGCGCGTGGAGCTCCTTGTCGGTGAGGCCGGTGAGGCCGGTGAGATCGGGGTGTCCGGTGAGAGGGGCAGGAGGGACGAGAGGGGCGGGGTCGGTGACCGGTGCCGCCGTCGTACGGTTCTGCATGACCGTCTCAGCCCTTCCGCGGAGTGGCTGTCCGGGCCCGGCGGGGAGCGGCCGCCGCCGTGTCCTCCCCGGCGTACGAGATGCGCTGGTCGACCGATACGACCCCGTCCACCGTGCGGCACAGGCGCTCGATCACCGGAATCACGCTCCTGGCCTCCGCTTCCACGGTGCCGGTGAGGGTGACCTGACCCTCCGACACCGCGGCGGTCACCGCCCACGGCGCCAGCCCCATGGTCCGCTCCAGCAGGTCGCGTTCGATCTCGGAGCGGATGGCGGCGTCGTCGCGCAGGTAGATCCGGAGGACGTCCGAGCGGCTGATGATCCCGAGGAGCCTGAAGGTCTCGTCGACCACGGGCAGGCGCTTGACCTTCCGTGCCGCCATCACGCGGGCCGTCTCCACCATGTTCCACCCGGGCCGGGCACACACCGGGGGAGCGGTCATGAGCTCGCCGGCCCGTGCACCCCCGGCCTTCGCCCGTTCAGCGGGACGGATGTGCGGGAGGGGGAGGAGACCGAAGGGGTCGGGCAGACCGGCGGGTTTGTGCATCAGGTCGGCCTCGGAGACCACGCCGACCACCCGGCCGTTGCTGTCCACGACCGGCACGGCCGTGACGTCGTAGTCCTCGAGCTTCCTGACGATCTCCTTGAACGGTGTGTCCGGGTGCACGTGGACCACGTTCCGGGTCATGAGCTCGTCGACCGTGCGATGCTCCAGCATGTTCGGCTCCTCTGCATCCGGGTGTTCACCAACAGGCTGGTGCCCGGAGCCCGGTCCCGGCTTGGGCCGGTCGGCCCGGTGACCGGGGGCCATGGGTCCTCGGCCGTGTGGTGTGCAGGGGGCCGGGAGGTCAGGCGCGTACGGTGTACCAGGCGCCGACGCCGCCGCAGCCGCCGCTCATGAACGTGGTGCTGCGGTAGCCGGGCGGGATGGGCGAGCCGGAGCAGGTCCACATGCCGTTGCGGACGAGCTCGTGGTACCAGGCGCCGATGCCGCTGCAGCCGGTGCGCTGGTAGTTGGTCGTGACGTAGCCGGGCGGGATGGGGGAGCCCGAGCAGGTCCAGCGGCCGTTGCGGGCCAGCTCGTGGTACCAGGCGCCGATGCCGCTGCAGCCGCCGCGGTCGTACCGGGTGATGACGTAGCCGGACACGATCGGCGAGCCGGAGCAGGTCCAGATGCCGTCCTTCACGGGCTGCTGGTACCAGGCGCCGATGCCGTTGCAACCCGAGCGGTCGTAGCCGGTGATGACCCAGCCGGCGGGGACGGGAGCGCCGGAACAGGACCACTTGCCCGACAGCCGCCAGTCCGGGGCCGGTGCTGCGGTGGCCGTGCCGGCGGCGGCGGTGCCGGTGAGGGCGGCCGCGATCAGTGCGACCGCCCCCACGGCGGCGGCGATGCGGCCCCGGACCGCCGCCGTCTTCGATCCGAGGTACGCCAAGGGTCTGTTCATGTCCGTCCCGTCGTCGTGGTCACTTCGTGCCTGACGAGGGGAAGGACACCGGAGAGCACCACGAATGTCAGCCCGTCCGGCACTGAGTGTGAGAAGGGCGTCACTGCCGCGTGAACAGCGGTCGTGGCGGCCCCGGCGTGGTAGGAGCCGGGGGTGCCGGGGCCGGGCGGCGGCCGGGCCCGCGAGCGGGTCCGGTCAGGAGGACGCGCCGAAGTTCTGCGTCCACCACGGGCCGTTCGACGCGAAGTTGATGCCCACGCCGATCTCCTTGAAGGAGCAGTTGAGGATGTTGGCGCGGTGGCCGGGGCTCTTCATCCAGCCGTCCATGGCCGTGCGGGCGTCCCTGGGGCTCTTGAAGATGTTCTCGCCGTACGTGCTCCAGTGGTATCCGGCGGCGGTGATCCGGTCGCCGGGGCTCTTGCCGTCCGGGCTGGTGTGGTCGTAGTAGTCCCGGGCGGCCATGTCGTCGGAGTGGCCCTGGGCCGCCGCCTGCAGCTTCGCGTTGACGGAGACCGGTGAGCAGCCGGCCTTCGCGCGCTCGTCGTTGACCATGTCCACGACCTGCTGCACGTACGTGCCGTTCGCGCCGCCGGCCCGGGTGCCGCCACCACCGGCCGAAGGCTTGCGATGGCTGCCGGAGCCGTTGCTGCCGCTGTCGTTGTTGCCATCGCCGTTGCCCCTGCTCGTCGACGGCGCCTCTCCGGTCTTGGCGGACGCCCGGTCGCCCGGCTTCTCCGCGGCCCGGCTCCCGCTCTCGGTACCGTCCTTCTTCTCCTGGCCCTGGCTCTCCTTCGAGGCCTTCGCGGCCTTCGAGACGCTCGCGCTCGGAGACGGACTGGGCTTGCCGGGAGCCGACGGACCCCCCGCCGCCAGGGAGAGGGGGTCCTTCGACGGCTCCGTCGTCCGGTCCGCGGCCGGACCGGAATCCGCCGGAGCGCTCGCGTGGGTCTCCCCGCCGCCCGACAGCGACTGGGCCACGCCGTAGCCGCCGCCCACGACGGCTATCAGCCCCACCGTCCCGCCTATGACCATGGCCCGCCGGGGGCGCCGGCCACGGTGGCGGCGCGGGTGCCGGGCGCCGTCGGATGCCGGGTCGAGCGACGGAGTCTGGGGTTCACGATTCACGTGGATCACTTCCGGTGTCGGGTCACTGCGTACTGGTCCAACACTCAGGAGACGCCCGGAACGGAACCCGATAACAGAAATTCGTGAACTTCCTCGATGAGCCTCTTGTCAGTGCCGTTGAGCCTCTTGTCAGTGCCGTGTGGCAAGGTCGTCGCACTGGCACGGAGGGGACCGGGACCGAACGGACCGGGACCGAACGGAACGAGGAGTTCGCGATGACGGGGGCCTGGGACGAGGCGCGCGTGGTGGAGCTGGCACGGCGGCTGAGGACGGCGGAGACCGGCGGCTGGAGCGGACCGGCGCTGCGGGCAGTGGTGGAGAGCCTCGGCTGGGAGTGGCGCGACGGCCCCGCCGGCCCGCAGTTGGCCACGGATCCGGAGGCGGAGGCGTGCCCGCGGCGGACGCCCCGGCTGCGCCCGGTGGACCGCTTCGAGAAGGACTACGTGCACGGCGGCGCGGAGTACGTGGGGCTGTACGTGCCCGTCGCGCTGCCGGAGGGCGGTGCGGCGGGCAAGGCCGAGGCCTTCCGCGCGGTTGCCGAGGCGCTGACGCAGGAGTTCGGCCCCGCCCCCGTCATGGGCGCGTACGGCGACCCCGGCCCCTTCTACGACTCCGCCCCGCTGTGGGGCAGCCCCTTCCTCCGCTGGCGCGCGCCGGAGAACACCCTGGAGCTGCACGCCGGCGAGCACGGCCCCGAGCTGCTGCTCCAGCCGACCGACCCGGTGGAGAACTGGTTCTGGCGGCAGGGGCACGGCGAGGACTACGCCCTCGGCGGGTTCTTCGGTTCCCGCCGCACCCCCGCCAACGCGGGCCTGGGCTTCCCGGGCCGCTGGCGCACCGACGACTGGGACGTCTTCTCCCGCGCCCTCGGCGACTTCCTCCACACGCTCCCGGCCGAGACCCACGCCCTCGGCATCGAGCTGGACCTGGGCTTCCACGCCCTGGTGCCCGGCACCTACGGTCCGGTCCTCTTCCACCTCGTGTGCGGTGACCGGCTGGAAATCGCCTACGAACCGGTGCGGACCGGAGACGGCGTCACCGACCCCGCCTCCTTCGGCTGGATCCCGCACACCACCCGCCCGGCCGCCCTGGACCACTGGATCGAAGCGCCCTACCACTCGGGGGACTTCGGCATAGGCGAGGCGGACGGCCCCCGGCTGGCCCGGATGATGGTCGGCACCCTGCGCGACCTGGGTGTCTCCTCCCCGGAGGACCTCAGCCTGAGCGACCACGCGCAGCGGGTGGGGGACTACCACGTCGACTACTACGGCCTGACCCTGCAGGAGAACCCCTGACCGAGACGCCGCCGTGGCCATCGCTCACGGCGGCGGGCCGGTCGCGACCGGTCTCAGAGCCAGCCGAGCCGGGCCGCCTTCAGGCCGGCTTCGAAGCGGCTGCGGGCGCCCAGGCGCTCCATGATCGAGGCCGTCATCCGGCGGGCCGTGCGCGGTGAGACGTGGAGCTGCGCGGCCGCGGACTCGTCGGTGTGGCCCTGGGCGATGAACGAGAGGAGGGCACGCTCGGGCTCGCCCAGGGGCTCGGCCGGGGCTCCCGGTGGGCGGTGAGCGGGGTGGACACCGCGGTCCAGGGCGGGGGCGTCATTGCGCCGGGCCGCTTCGAGGGCGGCCGGCGACTGTTGGTTCCACCGCGAGGAAGCGGCCCGGGGCGTCGGAGGACTCCTGGATGAGCCGGAGTTCGAACGTCGAGTCAATGCGCGTCGACCCGTGCGGGGACCGGGCCGGTCCGTACGGGGTCCCAAGGCCTGAATCCGACGGGTGCCGGGCGGAACGACGGGCGGACGGCGGTCCGGGTTCCGCCGCTCCGGTGTCCTGTCACAAAAATTCGGAAAAGTATTTCCGGACGCCTTGCCTGAAAGTCACGGAAAGCATGTGACCGGTCACGCAAAAAGCTCCCGCGGCATGTTCACGTCGAAAGAAAAGAGCAGGTCAGGGGCCGATTGGAGAACGGTCCGCCGATTGTCGTACGATGACGCGCGTCGCTTTTGCGTCCTCGGTGATCTCGTCGCAAGTGAGCCCGGACCACCGCTGATCGAATTTCTCTTTGGCGCGCGGCTGAATTCCGCTCAGCCCGGAAGGTTCGGCCCGGAAGACGAAGTCGTCTGTCGGCGCGAGCCGACGAAAAGGGACGGCAGCCGCACGGACCGCAACGGTGCGCAGGGCTGCCGCCAGACTTTGTCTCCGGCAGAACGGAATGCACGTCGTGGATCTGAGCGCGGCCAATCGAAAAGGCCTCAGTCTCTTCGCCCTGATCATGATCGGGCTGGGGTCCATTTTCGGCTCCGGCTGGCTCTTCGGAGCCGGTCAGGCGGCGCGGGTCGCGGGGCCGGCCGCGCTGGTCGCCTGGGTGATCGGTGCGGTCTTCATCGGCATGATCGCCATGTCGTACGCGGAGGTCGGCGCCGCCTACCCGCTGCCCGGCGCGATGGCCCGCTTCGGCTCCATCTCGCACGGCCCGGTGCTCGGCTTCATCACGGGCTGGGCCGTGTGGATCGCGACCGCCTCGCTGATCCCGATCGAGGCCATCGCGGGCACCCAGTACATGTCCTCGTGGAGCTTCGGCTGGGCCCGGGGCCTGGTCTCCGGCGGTCACCTCACCGGCACCGGTGTCGCGACGGCCCTCTTCCTGACCGTCGCCCTATGGCTCGCCTGCTACTGGTCCGTCGAACTGCTGGCACGCGCCAACAACCTGCTGACCCTGGTCAAGTTCGCCATCCCGGTCCTCGCCGTCGGCGCGCTCATCGCCTCCGGCTTCCACACGGACAACTTCACCGCGCACGGCGGCTTCGCCCCCAACGGCTGGTCCGCCGTGCTCACCGCCGTCACCGCCTCCGGCGTCGTGTTCGCCTTCAACGGCTTCCAGGCCGTCGTCAACCTCGGCGGCAACGCCAAGAACCCCGGCCGCGCCATCCCGCTCGCCCTCGTCGGCGCGCTCTCCCTCGGCCTGGTCATCTACCTCGCCCTGCAGGTCGCCTTCCTCGGCGCCGTCCCGCCCGAGAAGCTCGCCGAGGCCGGCGGCTGGAGCGGCATCGACTTCGCCTCGCCCTTCGCCGACCTCGCCAAGCTGCTGATGCTGCACTGGGTCGTCACCATGCTCCAGTTCGGCGCCTTCATCTCGCCCAACGGCGCCAACATCGGCAACGTCGCCTCCTCCGCCTACCTGGCGCAGAACCTCGCCGACACCGGCTTCTTCCCCAAGAAGATCGCCGAGGTGCACCCCCGCTACGGCGTCGCCCGCCCCGCCATGTGGCTCAACCTGGGCTTCTCCGTCCTGCTGCTGCTGACCATCGGCCACAGCTGGGAGGCCCTGGCCAGCGTCGTCTCCGCCGCGATGGTCGTCTCCTACCTCATGGGCCCCATCGCGGTCGGCGTCTTCCGGAAGACCAAGCCCGAGCTGCCGCGCCCCTTCCGGCTCCCCGCCGCCCGGGTCCTCTGCCCGCTGATCTTCGCCTTCGCGGCCTGCGCCCTGTACTGGTCGAAGTGGCCCAACACCGGCAAGGTCACCCTGCTCACCCTGGTCTCGGTCCCCATCGCCGCGGTCGTGCTGCGCCGCCGGGGCGAGAACCTGCGCCGCCAGTTCGCGCCCGCCTGGTGGATGGTCGGCTTCCTGCTGTGGCTGTCCCTGCTGTCGGCCCTCGGCAGCCCCGACTTCGGCGGCCACGGCGTGATCCCGGGCGGCCTCGACACGGCTCTGGTCGGGGTCTCGGCCCTGGGCTTCTACTTCTGGGCGGTGCGCGCGGGCGTCCAGGCCCACCGAGCGGGCCTGCCGGGGCCCGACCCGGTGCTCTCCGGTGCGGGCGCCGGGCCCGCCGCCGTCCCGGCGCAGGAGCGCGAGCGCGAGACGGCCGCCGCCGCTTCGTAGGCCTCCCTGCCGTTGCGGCGGGGCGACTCGCTTCGGCCGCAACGCCGGCCCGCCGCGTGCGGCCCGGGCCGGCGAGTCCCGTCCGTACGGCGAAGGCCGGTTCCCCTGTTACGGGGAACCGGCCTTCGCCGTACTCCGGGTGCGCCGAGCGCAGGCGTCACTTCTTGGCGGCCGCCCGCTGCTGCACGTACCCGATCACGGCCAGGGCCGTTGCCAGGCCGCCGGTCGAGTACAGCTGCACCCGGGTGTCGTCCTCCAGCAGCATGAGGACCAGGGCCCCCGCGACCCCGGCCAGCGTCAGCCAGGTCAGGTACGGGAAGGCCCACATCCGCACCACCAGCTTGCCGGGCTCCTCGCGCTCCAGCCGGCGGCGCAGCACCAGCTGGGAGGCGGCGATGAAGCCCCACACCACCAGCACGACGCCGCCGACCATGTTCAGGAGCCAGGCGAAGACCGTGGTGGGGTACCAGTACGACAGGAGCACGGCGAAGAAGCCGAAGGCGGACGAGGCGAGCACCGCGCGGCGCGGCACCCCGCCGGAGACCTTGCCCAGCGCCTTGGGCCCCTGCCCGCGGGAGACCAGCGAGTAGGCCATGCGCGAGGAGCCGTAGATGTTGGCGTTCATCGCCGACAGCAGGGCGACCAGGACGACGACGTTCATGATCTGCCCGCCGCCGGGGACGCCGAGGCGGTCGAGCACGGCCGCGTACGGGCCGCTCTCCGTGACGGACTCGTCGTTCCACGGGATCAGCGTGACGATCATCAGCATCGAGCCGACGTAGACGATGCCGATCCGCCACATCGTCGTCTTCACGGCCCGGGCGACGCCGCGCACCGGGTCCTTCGCCTCGGCGGCGGCGATGGTGACCGTCTCCAGGCCGCCGTAGGCGGCGAGCGAGGCCAGCAGGCCGATCAGCAGGCCGTTCACGCCCGTGGGCAGGAAGCCGCCGTCGTGCAGGAGGTGGGCGGCGCCGGGGGAGTCG
The DNA here is from genome assembly GCF_042958085.1 of Streptomyces sp. NPDC008001. Classification (NCBI taxonomy): domain Bacteria; kingdom Bacillati; phylum Actinomycetota; class Actinomycetes; order Kitasatosporales; family Streptomycetaceae; genus Streptomyces; species Streptomyces sp. NPDC008001. The sequence goes on from NZ_JBIBIZ010000007.1 coordinate 512,105, forward strand.
TTGCCCGGCAGGACGCCGAGGACGGCGAGCGCGCCCAGGATCAGGAAGAGCGCGATGGCGCCGATCTTCAGGGCGGCGAACCAGAACTCGAACTCGCCGAAGTTCGAGACCGCGGCCAGGTTGCTGCCGCAGAACAGCGCCATGAAGACCAGGACCCACATCCACGACGGGGTGCCGGGGAGCCAGCCCTGCACGATGTGGGCCGCGCCGATCGCCTCGATCGCCACGCCCACCACCAGCAGGGTCCAGAACATCCAGCCCGCGGTGAAGCCGGCCCACGGGCCGATCGCCCGGTCGGCGTGGACGGAGAAGGAACCGGAGGCGGGGTTGGCGGCGGACATCTCGCCGAGCATCCGCATCACGAACATCACGAGCAGGCCGGACGCGGCGTACGCGAGCACGATCGACGGACCGGCGGCGGCGATGCCGGCGCCGGAGCCCACGAAGAGGCCCGCGCCGATGACGCCGCCGAGGGCGATCATCGAGAGGTGCCGCTGCTTGAGCCCGTTCGAGAGCGGCGACCCCTGCTGCGGGGCGCCCTCCGTGGTCGGGGGAGAGGTGGTGTCTGTCCGGCTCATGGTCGTGCCTGTCCATTATGCGAGATCGGGATGTTCGAGTATGGGCAGGCGGGTGGAGATCCGGTTAACTCGTCCGTTATCCGGACAGTCCCCTCACCGAGGGTGATCGTTTCGAAGCAGTCCATCCGAGGACGGTACAAGGCGGCACGGCGGATATTCCGTGGCGGCGGCCGGGCGACCGTGATTAGGGTGCCCGTCATGGTTCCAGGCACACTCTTCCGCTGACGCTCTCAGGGGGCCGCCCTTCCGGGCGCGCCCCGCACCGGTGACCGCAATCGCACCTCCTTCACCGAGAGACGAGCCTTCAGCATGCCTTCTTCCCGGCCTTCTCAGCCTGCCCGGCCTTCCCAGCCTTCTCAGCCCCACCCGTCCGCCGACTGCGACCAGTTCGCCCGCCGGCTGCGGGAACTCACCACCACGCTCGGCACCCTCGACCCGGACGCACCGCTCGACGACCTGGAGCCCCTGCGCGACCTCATCGGCGACGCCCGCGTCGTCGGCATCGGCGAGAACTCGCACTTCATCCACGAGTTCGGCCTCGTCCGCCGACGCCTCCTGCGGTTCCTCGTCGAGCGCTGCGGCTTCACCGTCCTCGCCTTCGAGTACGGACTCAGCGAAGCCGTCGCCCTCGACGACTGGGTCCGCGGCGCCGGGCCGGACGACGACCTCGAACGGATCACCACGGCGGCCCTGCCCATGGGCATCCAGGAGCCGCTGCGCGCGCTGCGCCTGCACAACCGCGGCGCGGCCCGGCCCGTGGGCTTCGCCGGCGTCGACATCCCGTCCGCGGGCGGATCGCTGCTGCCCGCGCTGCTCCCGGTCGCCGCCCACCTCCGCGAGGCCGACCCCGAGGCGCTGCCGCTCGCCCGGACCGCCATCGGGCTCGCCGAGCGGTTCGCCGGGGAGTCCGCGGCCGCCGCCGCGCCCGCCTGGGCGCGCCTGGACGCCACCGAGCAGGACACCCTCACGGCCGCCCTCGCCCGCCTCCTCATCCGCTTCCGCGCCACCGAACCCCTGCAGGTCGCCCGCACCGGCCGGCACGCGTACGACGTCGCCCTCCGGCGGCTGGAAGCGGCGTGCCAGGGCGACTACACCGTCCGCGCCATGGCCGCCCTCTTCGCCGGCTCCGGCCTCACCGCCGACGCCTCCGCCCGGGACGCCTACATGGCCGGCTCCGTCCTGTGGCACCTGGAGCGTGCCGAACCCGGCGCGCGCGTCGTGCTGATGGCGCACAACGCCCACCTGCAGAGGGAGCCCGTCCGCTGCGACGGGTACCCGGCCGCCCTGCCGATGGGCCAGTACCTCCACCGGGCCCTGGGTGACGGCTACTTCGCCCTCGGGGTGACGAGCATCGGCGGCCGCACCGCGGAGATGCGCCTGGACGAGGGCGCCCGGTTCGGCTTCACCGTGGACGACACGGCGCTGGAACCGCCCGAGCAGGGGAGCATCGAGGCCGCCTTCGCCGCCGCGGGCCTCGGCCGGACCCCCGCCCTGGCCGGCCTGCGGGCCGCACGCGGGTGCGACGGCGGCGGCCCCGACCGGATCCGGCTGCAGAGCTCGTACCTGCAAGCCCCGGTGGCCGAGGCCTACGACGGGACGCTCTGCGTACCGTCCTCCAGGGTCGCCGACGGCATCGACATCTGACGCCCGTACCTGACGCCTGTATCCGACACCTGCATCGGATGCCCGCATCCGGTGCCCGCGGGGACCGGGCGGGCTGCCTGCCCGGTCCCTCTCAGTGGTTCAGCCGCGTCGCCACGTGCGTGCTCTCCTCGATGTCCACACCCGCCTTGTCGAGCAGCTGCTCGGACAGGTCGCGCAGCGCGCGTGCCGCCGCGACCTCCTCGCCGACGCGCTGCTGGGAGGGGTCGGCAGGATTGCGGTTGGTCACCCCGACCGCCGTGAAGTCCGAGCCGTCGTGCATGTGCAGCCGCACCGCCGCCTGGGTCAGTGCGCCCGCCTCGCGGAACTCCATGTCGATGGGGCTCTCGACGATCTTCTCCGTGGTCATCACACACCTCCGGGATCCGCCACTGCCGCCCTGTTGCGCTCCAGCAGGTCGATCACTTCCTCGTCCGGGGTCTGGGAGAAGTCCTGGTACCACTCGCCGACCGCGAAGAAGACGGACGGAGTGCTGAGGCAGACCAGCTCGTCCACCTCCGCACGGAGCGCCTCCGCCGCGTCCGGCGCCGCCACCGGCTCGGCCAGCACCACCCGGGCCGCCTCCTGGGCCCGTACGACCCGGCAGGCGGCCGACGCCGTGGCGCCGGTCGCGACGCCGTCGTCGACCACGATCGCGGTGCGGCCCTTCAGGGGGATGCGCTCGCGGCCGCCGCGGAACCGCTCGGCCTGGCGGGCGAGGTTGGCCTCCTCGCGCTGCTGCACCTCGGCGAGGTCGTCCTCCTCCACACGGCTCATCCGGACGATGTCGCTGTGCACGACCCGCACCCCGCCCTCGCCGATCGCGCCGAACCCCAGCTCCTCGTGGAAGGGCACCCCAAGCTTGCGCACGAGCACCACGTCCATGGGGGCGCCGAGCGCCCGGGCGACCTCGTAGGCAACGGGGACTCCGCCCCGCGGCAGGCCCAGGACGACGGGACGCTCGGCGCGCAGGTGACCCAGCCGCTCGGCCAGGCGCCGGCCGGCGTCCACGCGGTCACGGAATCTCATGATCCACCTCTTCTCCCGGGGGCGGCGCTCCGGAGAACGAGGGAAGCCATACCTCCAATATGGTCAGATTCCGGCCGATCGTCCACGTCAGGGCACGGGTACCGGGGGACGGGCGCCGGGGGCATGGGACTCAGGGCACGAGCTTCAGGGCACGAGCCTCAGGACTCGCCACCCGCCTCCAGTGCGGCCCGGAGCCGCGCCGCCACCTCCGCAGCCTCCTCGTCGGAGGCGTAGCGTCCCCGCGGCCAGAAGAAGCCCCGCAGCCCGTCCTTGCGGTTGCGCGGCACGACGTGCACGTGGAAGTGCGGCACCGACTGGCTCACCCGGTTGTTCGCGGCCACGAACGACCCCGCGGCCCCCATCCCGCGCTCCACGGCCGCCGCGATCCGCTGCACCCGGGCGAAGAACGGCCCCACCTCGTCGGCGGAGAGGTCGGTGAGCGTCTCGGCGTGCCGCCGGGGCACCACCAGCACGTGGCCGGGGAAGAGCGGCCGGGCGTCCAGGAAGGCGACCGCCGTGCCGTCCTCGAAGACCCGGTGCCCGGCCGAGCCGTCCGCGGCGATCTCACAGAAGATGCAGGCAGCCTCGTCCATGTGCTCCAGTCAACCGCAGCCGCCCCGTCCCCGCCCCGTCCCCGCCCCGTCCCCGCCCCGGCCCGGCCCACACCCGGCCGGGCCCGCCACGCCGCCGATCCGGCGTTCCTCGCCGGCCGCCCGTGACGCGTCCGGGCGGCCGGGGCAGGGTTCACCCATGCCTCTCCACGTCGGAACCTCGGGCTGGCAGTACAAGGACTGGCGCGGCGTCCTCTACCCGGACGGCTGCCCGCAGCGGCTGTGGCTGGAGGAGTACGCGCGGCGGTTCGCGACGGTCGAGAACAACAACGCCTTCTACCGGCTGCCGCCGCCCGGGACCTTCGCCGGCTGGCACGACCGCACGCCCGGGGACTTCGTCATGGCCGTCAAGGCGAGCCGCTACCTGACCCACATCAAGCGGCTGCGCGAGCCGGAGGAGCCGGTCGCGCGGCTGATGCGGCACGCCGCCGGGCTGGGCGACCGGCTGGGCCCCGTCCTCCTCCAGCTGCCGCCCACCCTGCAGGCCGACCCGGCGCTCCTGGACACCGCGCTCGGCTGCTTCCCCGGCGGCGTCCGCGTCGCCGTCGAGCCCCGCCACGACTCCTGGTGGACCGACGAGGTGCGCGCCGTCCTGCGCAGCCACGGCGCCGCCCTCTGCTGGGCCGACCACGGCTCCCGGCCCGTCACCCCGCTGTGGCGCACCGCGCCTTGGGGGTACGTGCGCTTCCACAGCGGACGCGCCCGGCCCTGGCCGCGCTACGGCCGGACGGCGCTCGCGAGCTGGGCCGGCCGCATCGCCGACACCTGGCCCGACCGCGCCCACGTCTACGCCTACTTCAACAACGACCCCGGCGGGGCGGCCGTCCACGACGCCGTCGTGTTCGCCCGCGCAGCGGCCAAGCTCGGGCGCAAGGTGAGCCGTACGCCGGAAACGCGCGCCTGAGCCCGCACCGGTGCGCCGGCCGGTGCGCCGGGTGTCTCCCGGACGGCCGCGGAACCGGGAACGCCGGACGCACCTGTCTCGTCCCAGCCGGTGTGGCCCGAAATTGCGCACGGCCCGGTGTGCCGTGCGTACGGGGAAGGGGGCGCACGGCGTGGACGGCGAACAGCAGCGACACCCGTTACTGGCCGGCCGGTACCGGCTTATCGACCAGCTGGGCAGCGGCGGCATGGGCGTCGTCTGGCGCGCGGTCGACGAACTCCTCGACCGGGAGGTCGCCGCCAAGGAGGTCCGGGCCCCCGACCACATGAGCGACCAGGACGTCCGCACCCTCTACGCGCGCCTGAAGCAGGAGGCCCGGGCCGCCGCCCGCATCAGCCACCCCAACGTCATCACGGTCCACGACGTGGTCGAGCAGGAGGGCCGTCCCTGGATCGTCATGGAGTTCGTCCGCGGCCGGTCGCTCGCCGAGATCCTGCAGCACGAAGGCGTGCTCAGCCCCAAGGAGGCCGCCAAGGTCGGCTCCATGGTCCTGCAGGCGCTGCGCAGCGCGCACTCGTCCGGCGTCCTGCACCGCGACGTCAAGCCCGCCAACGTCCTGCTGGAGCCCGGCGGCCGCGTCGTCCTGACCGACTTCGGCATCGCCCTGGTGGAGGGCTCCGGCACCCTCACCCGCACCGGCGACCTCATCGGCTCCCCCGACTACCTGGCGCCCGAACGCGCCCTGGGGGAACGGCCCGGCACCCCCTCGGACCTGTGGTCCCTGGGTGCCACGCTGTACTCGGCCGTCGAAGGCGTCTCGCCCTTCCGCCGTCCGTCGGCGATCGGCACCCTGCAGGCCGTCGTCCAGGACGACCTTCCGACGCCGCGGCGCGCCGGACCGCTCACCCCGCTCCTCGAAGGCCTCCTCCGCAAGGACCCGCAGACGCGCATGGGTTCGACCGAGGCACTGCGCCTGCTGGACGCCGTCGCCGCCGGCCAGATGCTCACCCAGCCCGACTGGGGAAGGCCCGAGCCGACCGGATACGTTCCGACCGCGATCGCCGCTCCCACACCCACACCGCTGCCGCCGCCCGCTCCCGGGCCCGCCACCGGCTCCGGCTCCGGTCGTGCGGCCCCGCTGTACGGCGCTCCGGTCGCGTCGGGGACGCCGCCGCCTCCCGGCGCGCCAGGAGGGCCCGGAGCGCCGACGAGCACGTCGGGCGCGGTCGCCGGGGGCCCGGCCGGGCCGGCCGTCGCCGGGTACCCGTTCCGCGGGGCGTACGGGTATCCGATGGCCGCGCAGGGGGCGGTGCAGACCCCTTATCCGGCACCCGACCGGGCCTCCGTTCCCGTGCCCCTGCCCAGCCCGCCGCCGCGACGCGGCTGGCCCGTCTACCTGGGACCGCTGCTGGCGCTGCTCCTCATCGCGGGCGGCACCGTCGCCGGGGTGCTGGCCGCGGGCGGGCCGGGGGACACCGGGGAGCAGCCGGGCGGTGGTTCCACGGGCACCGCGCAACCCGCGGACTCGCAGACACCGGACGACGCGCAGAACTCCAGCCCGCAGCCCGGCCCGTCGGACCAAGCCACCGGCGATCCCACCTACCCCACCACCGAGCCGACGAAGAACCCGGGCAGTACGTGCAACGGGGGCTGGGTGACGAAGTGCGCAACGCGGTGAGGAGCAGTGCGCTGCGGAAACTGCGCTGAGGAAAAGCGCGTGTTGAGGACAACGACGGAGAAACCAAGGGCCGGCTTTCGGGGGATGCATATGCGGCTGGTAATCAATCCGTTCCGGGAAGCGCAACGGAAATCGTCCGACCGGCGCCGGTGTCAGCGCCGGCACCGCCGCAAGGCCGTCGCCCTCCTCGCCGTGCCCGCGCTGATCGCCGGCGCGAGCCTGGCCGGGTGCGGTTCGTCGGGGAAGAAGTCCGTCCAACTCGTCCTGGAAGCCGTCGGGGAGGCGGGCGCGTTCCCGTTCACCGACCACCCGGACACCGACCTGCGGGGCGTCACCGCCGCCGCCCGCGGCGGCGGTGCGCGGGCGGGCGACGCACGGGGCGCGTTCGGTGGGATCCAGGGCCGGACCCGCTGCGACAAGGCGTCGCTGATCAAGCAGCTCACCGACGACCCCGACAAGGCCAGGGCGTGGGCCGCGGTGAAGGACATCGACGAGGGCAGGATCGGCGAGTACATCAACGGCCTCACGGAGACGGCCCTGGAGTACGACACGCTCGTCAGGAACCACGACTTCCGGGACGGGGAGGCCAGCGAGTACCTGTCGGTGCTGCAGAAGGGCGTGCTCGTCCTCGTGGACGACTACACGTCGCCCGCCGTCAAGTGCAACTGCGGCAACCCGCTCCTGGAGCCGGACAGTGACGTGGACGTGAAGGCGGCGAGTTACACGGGGACCCGCTGGGAGACGTTCACCGCCACGGAGGTGACCGTCATCAAGGCCCGTACGAAGGAACAGGGTCCGGTGAAGCAGATCCCCCTCGTCGATCCCTTCCAGGGCGACAAGGCCTTCGACCGCGGCGTGGGCAGCGACGGGAGCAAGGACAGCAAGGTCTTCCACTGGGATCCGCCGAAGACGCCCCAGAGCTCTCCGGGCGCGGCGGAGTCCTCGGGCTCCCGGGGCTCCCAGGGCCCGGGCCGCGGGGGAACGTCCTCGGGGTCGTCCTCGGACAAGTCCTCGTCACCGCCGGACGATTCGTCCGGCCCCGGCTCGTCCGGCCCCGGCTCGTCGGGTCCCGGTTCATCCGCCCCCGGCTCGTCCGGCTCCGGCGATCCGTCGGGCGGGGTCTCCGCGCAGGGCGTGCCGCCGGTCACGAAGCCCCCTGCGGCGACGGGGCCGAGCAGGTCGTCGAAGCCGAAGGAGCCCTCGTCCGGCTCCTCGCACACGACGCCGCCTCGTACGACGACGCCGCATGCGACCGCCCCGGCGACGACGAAGCCGGCCGCACCGCCCACCACGCACAAACCGGTGGTGCCGCCCTCGACCCACGAGCCGGTGGCACCCACCGCGACCCACAAGCCGGTGGCGTCGACCGCCGAGCGGCCTGTGGCGCCGACCGCCGAGAAGCCCGTTGCGCCGACGGCCGGAAGGCCCGTGGCGCCGACGGAGAAACCGGTCGCTCCGACCGCGGCGAAGCCCGATCCGCCGCCCCCGCCGAAGACCCACGCGCCGCCCCCGCCCGCCACGCACGCCCCGCCCCCGCCCACCCATGAGCACCCTCCGGCCACCCATGAGCACCCGCCCGCCGAGCCGCCCCGGGCGACCGGCTCGCCCTGAACCCGCGCACCCCTCGGGGCCGTACATCCCCAATCCCGGCCAAGCAGGGACAAACGGCCGTCGCGATACGTTGTCCCTGCAAGCAAGAGGCCGTCCAAGGGGTGAGCATGGGGATGCTGAAGGGTGCCAACGTCCGGATTCCGGCGCCGGCGGTGCGAGTCGAGCTGGGCTGGAGCACGGCCCCCGGGGCGCCGGACGTCGACGCCTCCGCCCTGCTGCTCACGGGCGGCAGAGTCCGCTCGGACGCGGACTTCGTCTTCTACAACCAGGCCGTGCACCCCTCGGGCGCCGTCCGCCACGAGGGCAAGCGGCCGTCCGGCGCCGGCACGACGACCGACACCCTCGCCGTGGACCTCGCCGCGGTCGAGCCGTCCGTCGAGACCGTGGTGCTGGCCGCCTCCGCCGACGGCGGCCCCTTCGGCCGGGTGCCGGGGCTGTACATCCGCGTCGTGGACGCGGCCGGCGGCGCGGAGCTCGCGCGCTTCGACAGCACGGATGCCACGACCGAGACGGCGTTCGTCCTCGGCGAGCTCTACCGCCGCCAGGGCGAGTGGAAGTTCCGGGCGGTGGGCCAGGGCTACAGCAGCGGCCTGGAAGGCCTGGCGACCGACTACGGCATCACCGTGGACGAGCCGCAGCCGGCCCCCGCCCAGCCGCCCGTCCAGGCCCCGGTCCACGCCCCCGCACCGGTCCCGGCCGCCGCCATACCGGCGCCGCCCGTCCAGGCCCCCGCGGCGCCGCCCGTGCCGCCGGTCGCCCCGCCCCCGCCCGCCGCCCCGCCGGCGCCGCAGCCGGTGCGCCTGACGAAGGTCACGCTCACCAAGGAGGCGCCCACCGTCTCCCTCACCAAGCAGGGCGGCACGTCCGGGGCGCTGCGCGTCAACCTCAACTGGGAGGTGCGCAAGTCGTTCAAGGGCTGGGGCCACAAGTTCGGCAAGGCCATGGCCATGCACGCCGACCTGGACCTCGACCTCGGCTGCCTCTTCGAGCTGCGCGACGGCTCCAAGGGTGTGGTGCAGGCCCTGGGCAACTCCTTCGGCTCCCTGCACCGGCCGCCGTTCATCCACCTCGACGGCGACGACCGTACGGGCGCGGTGGAGTCCGGCGAGAACCTCACGGTCAACCTGGACCACATCGACGACTTCCGGCGCATCCTCGTCTTCGTGACGATCTACGAGGGCGCCCGGAGCTTCGCCGGCCTGCACGCCACGGTCACGCTGCAGCCGCAGCACGGCGCGCCCGTCGACTTCTCGCTCGACGAGTGCACCGTGCTCTCCAACGTCTGCGCGCTGGCCCTCATCACCAACAACGGCGGCGACCTCGTCGTCCAGCGCGAGGCCCGCTACCTGGTGCCCGACCGCGGCGTCAGCCCGCAGCGCACGCTCGACCGCGCGTACGGCTGGGGCATGAACTGGACGCCGGGCCGCAAGTGACCGGCCGGGCGGCTCAGGGCGCGGCCTCGGGGCGGGCGTACGTCCGCCCCTTCCAGGCCGCGCCCCGGCCCCGGTAGTGCTGGACGGCCGAGTCGACGGTCATCAGCAGGTAGAGCAGGGCCGTGACGGGCAGCAGCGGTGCCAGCAGGAGCGGCTGCCGGTAGTAGCGCAGCATCGGCGCGTACGTCCCGGCCATGATCGCCCAGGCGGCGGCCCCGGCGGCCAGGAGGGCGGTCTCCCCGGTCAGGGCGCCCGTCACCACGGCCACCGGCGGCACCAGGTAGACCACCGCCAGCCCGGCGACCGTCCCGGCCAGGACCAGCGGGTTGTGGCGCAGCTGGGCGTACGCGCTGCGCGAGACCATCCGCCACAGCGGGCCCAGGCCCGGGTACGGCCGGACGCTGTCCACGCGGTCCGCGAGGCCCAGCCAGATCCGGCCGCCCGTGCGCCGCACGGCCCGGGCGAGCGTCACGTCGTCGATCACCGCCTGCCGGATGCTGCCGGGCACGCCCGCCCGCTCGGCCGCCTCCCGCCGCAGGAGGACGCAGCCGCCCGCCGCGGCCGTGGTTCGCGCGCCCGGCCGGTTGATCCGGCGGAACGGGTAAAGCTGCGCGAAGAAGTAGACGAAGGCGGGCACGATCAGCCGCTCCCAGGCGGTCGCCACGCGCAGCCGGGCCATCTGCGAGACGAGGTCGAGGCCGCCCGCCTCGGCCGCCGAGACGAGCTCGCGCAGGCTGTCCGGCTCGTGCGCGATGTCGGCGTCGGTGAGGAGCAGGTACGTGGCGTCGGTGCGGGCGCGGGCGAGCGCCATGCCGTGCCGCACGGCCCAGAGCTTGCCCGTCCAGCCCGGCTCGGGCTCTCCGGGGGAGTCGACGGTCAGCGGCAGGCCGCCGCGCTCGGCCGCCAGGGCCCGGGCCAGCTCCCCGGTGCCGTCGGAGCTGCCGTCGTCCACCAGGAAGACCTCCGCCCGCCCCGGGTAGTCCTGGGCCAGCAGGGACGGCAGGCTCGACGGCAGGACCGCCGCCTCGTCCCGGGCGGGTACGACGATCGCCACCGGCGGCCATTGCGCGGGCGGCGTGCGCTCGGGCAGCCGCACGTCCGTGCGCCAGAAGAAGCCCTGGCCCAGCAGCAGCCACAGCCACGCGGCCAGGGAACCCACAGTGATCCAAGTCAGCGCGCTCACCCCTCGCAGTCTGCCGCACGAGGGCCGCGCATCTGCGCGAATTCGCAGGAAGCGGGGGCGGGAGGCGCGAGGCACGCGTCCTGCCGGGCCCCCTGTTTCCGCCCATCGATTAGAGTGACCGGGTGAAGATCGCGCTCATGGACTCCGGCAACGGGCTGCTCGCGGCGGCCGCCGCCGTGCAACGGCTGCGACCGGACGCCGATCTGGTCCTCTCCTCCGACCCCGACGGCATGCCGTGGGGGCCCCGTACCCCCGAGGACATCATCGCGCACGCCCTGGCCTGTGCCCGGTCCGCGGCCGAGCTCGCCCCCGACGCGCTGATCGTCGCCTGCAACACCGCGTCCGTGCACGCCCTCGCGGCGATAAGGGCGGAGCTGGAGCCGGGGATCCCGGTGATCGGCACCGTGCCCGCGATCAAGCCCGCGGCGGCCGCCGGCGGTCCCGTCGCCATCTGGGCCACCCCGGGTACCACCGGCAGCCCCTACCAGCGGGGTCTGATCCGGGACTTCGCGGCCGGCGTCGAGGTCACGGAGGTGCCCTGCCCCGGTCTCGCCGACGCCGTCCAGTACGCCGACTCGGCCGCCGTGGACGCCGCGGTCGCCGCCGCAGCCGCCCTCACGCCCCGCAATGTAAGGAGCGTCGTCCTGGGCTGCACCCATTACGAGCTGGTCGCGGAGCGTATCCGCGCGGCGGTTGAGCCCCGGCTGTCGCCGGCGGTGCCGCGCCTGGCCCTCTACGGCTCGGCCGAGGCCGTGGCCGCCCAGACGCTGCGCCGCATCGGTGCCGCCCCGGCCCCCGACGCCGAGCCGTCCGGGCGCCTGACGGTGCTGCTCAGCGGCCGTGAGGGCACCATCGACCCGGCCTCCCTCACCTACCCCGAGGGCCGCGCCCTCGTCGAGGCCGCCGCCGTCCGCCCCTGAGGCCCCCGCCGTCCCCTTCCGGCCACCCGATCCGGTGCGGTCCGCGCAGCACCCCTGCCGTGGTGGCGGAAGGTGAGTAGGCTGCCTCGTATGAGGGACCATTCCACGGGCCCGCAGGGCCACGAGGGCGACGAGAAGACAGGCGCGGCCGGACCCCCTTCCCCGGCCGACGGCGCCGCGGACCTCGCCGTCTGGACGGGACGCGCGACCAACCGCGTCCAGTGGCTGCTCGCCGCGGCCGGCGCCGCCTGCCTGGCACTCGGCGTCGAACTGGCCGTCGACAGCGCATGGACCTCGGGCCTGGCCCCTCTCGTCATGGCGGTCGTCGGCTGCGTCGCGGCCGGGCTCCTGATGCTCTACGGCACCCTCGCGTTCGTCCACGTGGCCGTACGGGTCGACACGGAGGTGCTGGAGGTGCGCTGCGGGCACATCGGCGTCCCGCGCACCCGCATCCCGCTCGCCCAGGTGGTCGGCGCGGACTTCGACCCGCGCGTCACCCCGCGCCAGTGGGGCGGCTGGGGCTATCGCTGGCGGCCCGAGAAGGGCACCGCCGTCGTCGTGCGCCGGGGCGAGGGCTTCGTCCTGCGCCTGGGCGACGGCCGTACGTTCACGGTCACCGTCGACGACGCGGAATCCGCCGTACGGGTGATCCGCCAGGCCCTGCGGCTCGCCCCGGGCCGTAAGGCTCCCGCCTGACCTGGGCTTTTCCCGCCGCCCCTGCGGCCACCTGGGTGAACGCCGGACCTCCGCGGACCACTAGGCTCCTGCCCATGCCCACCCCCGATTTCATCCGAGACCTCCGCGCGACCGCGGGCAACCAGCTCCTGTGGATCCCCGGCGTGAGCGCCGTCGTCCTCGACGCCGAGGGCCGCGTGCTGCTCGGCCGCCGCTCGGACAGCGGCCAGTGGGCGATCATCGGCGGCATCCCCGACCCCGGCGAGCAGCCGGCCTCCGCCATCGTGCGCGAGGTGTACGAGGAGACCGCCGTCCACTGCGTGGCGGAGCGCGTCCTGGTGGTCGAGGCGCTCGCCCCCGTCACCTACCCCAACGGCGATGTCTGCCAGTTCATGGACACCTGTTTCCTGTGCCGGGCCGTGGGCGGCGAGGCGTGCGTCAACGACGACGAGTCCCTGGAGGTCGGCTGGTTCGAACCGGACGCCCTTCCGCCCATGCAGGAGTTCGCGGTCCGGCGTATCAAGCACGCCCTGGAGGGCGGCTCCACGTGGTTCGAGGGCATCGGGGACAACTGACCGCCGCACACCCCGCACAGGCCCTCCACCTCCGCACATAGACGGCCACGACTGCCTCCGGGGGCAGCCATCGACGCCGCCTATGGCTGCCTATAGTGGCGCGCATGGAACTGCGCCACCTCCGCTATCTGCTCGCCGTCGCCGAGCATGCGAACTTCACCCGCGCCGCGGAGGCCCTGCACATCTCGCAGCCGACGCTGTCACAGCAGGTCAAGCAGCTGGAGCGGGCCCTGCGGGTCCAGCTGCTCGACCGCTCCGGGCGCACCGTTCGCCTCACCGACGCGGGCGAGGCGTTCACGCGCTACGCCCGGCGCGCCCTGCAGGACCTCGCGGCCGGGGAGCGCGCCGTGCTGGACGTGCAGGACCTCTCGCGCGGCACCTTGCGGCTGGCCGTGACCCCGACGTTCACCGCGTACCTGATCGGGCCTCTGGTCGCGGACTTCCACGCCCGGTACGGCGGGATCACCCTGGACCTCCGCGAGATGGCGCAGGACCGCATCGAACCCGCCCTCCTCGCCGACGAGCTGGACCTCGGCATCGCCTTCAGCAGGGAGCACCTGCCGGGGATCGCCGGCACCGGCCTGTTCACCGAGACCCTCGGCCTCGTCGTCGGCCCCGGTCACCCCTGCGCGGGCCGCAGCACGGCGCTCCCGGCCGGCGAGCTGGCCGCCCATCCGCTGGCCCTGCTCAGCGGCGACTTCGCGACCCGCCGGCACATCGACGCCTACCTCGCCGGGCACGGCGTCACACCGCGCATCTCCGTCGAGGCCAACTCCATCAACGCGCTCACCGAGATCGTCGGGCGGAGCGCGCTCGCCACCGTGCTGCCCGACGCCATCACCCGCGGCACCGCGCACCTGCACCCCGTACCGCTCGACCCGCCGCTGCCCGCGCGCACCGTCACGCTGCTGCGCCGCGAGGCCGGCTACCGGAGCGCTGCCGCACGGGCCTTCACGGCTCTTGCCCGGCGCTGGGCGCCGGAGCAGGCCGGCCCTCCGGGGAGCGGGGATCCTCGGAGCGCGGCTCCGGAGTGAGGACGGCGCGGCGCCTGCGGCCGCGCAGCACTTCGAGGGCGACCGGCAGCAGGGACACGGCGACGACCGCGCCCACGAGGGGCAGCAGGTAGCGGTCCACGTTCGGTACGGCGGAGCCCAGTGCGTAACCGCCGAGGACGAGCCCCACCGTCCACACCAGGCCGCCGGCCACCTGCCAGAGCGCGAAGGTGCGGGGCGCGACGCCCAGCGCCCCGGCGAGGGGGTTGAGGACGGTGCGCACCACGGGGACGAAGCGGGCCAGCACGATGGCGCGGGCGTGTCCGTAGCGGCCGAGCAGCTCCTCGGCGCGCTCGGCGCCCTCGTGGAGCTTGCGGCTGCGGGAGCGGGTGAGGAGGGCCCGGCCGCCGCGCCGCCCGAGGACGTAGCCGGCCTGGGCGCCGGCGAGGGCGCCGGCCACGGACGCGGCCAGGACCTGCGCGAGGTCCAGGTGCGGCCCGGAGTGGGCGCCGCTGCGGGCCAGCAGGCCCGCGGTGAACAGCAGGGAGTCGCCGGGCAGGAAGAAGCCGATCAGCAGGCCGGTCTCGGCGAACATCACCACGGCGATGCCGAGCGCTCCGAAGGCGGAGAGCAGCGAGGAGGCGTCGAGCGGGTTGACCGCCAGGGCGGCGGCGGACTGGGCGGGCACGAGGCATGGCCTCCCGGGATCGGTGACGGGGCGGGCGGGCCCCGCCGCCTGCGGCCCTGCAGACGGCGGACGAGACTGTAGACGATGCGCCGGGCCGTTACGGGCGCATGCCGCTCGCCCGGGCGATGGCGTCGACCTCGCGCCGGTCGTCGTCGCCGGCGGCCGCGCCGCCCGGGGGCCCGGAGCCCGCGGGGGAGCCGTGGGTGCCCATCACGACGCGCATGCCGTGCGGTCCGAGGAACCCGGCGAGTCTGGTGAGGACCCGGCCGAACTCAGGTGTGAGCAACTCTTTTTCGCGTGGGGAGAAGGGAATGTCGACCCCGCTCTCCCGGTGCACGATCGCCTCGTTGAAGCCCTTCAGGATCCGCAGCAGCAGTGCGTAGGACTCGGGGTCGAGGGTCGTCTGGAGCTCGGCCAGGCAGAGCGCGAACTGCTTGGTGCGCTCCAAGAAGTTCCGGTCGTTCATAGGGACATCGTCGCGAAGCGGCCCGCGGCCCGTGGGACTTTCGGCATCTTCGGACCGGCTGTGGTCTGAAGAATGGATTCGGCGGAGAATCCGTGTTCTCTTTACGGGAATTCAGTCGCGGTTTTCACCCTCCCGGGGGAACGCCGATCGGCCCGTCGGCTCCGTGCGCCCGGACCCCGCGGCGGCGGCCGCATCGCACGGGGCGCCGCCCGGGGTGTGCGGTGCGCCGCGGCGTGAACGCAAAAACGGGGCACGAGAGTTCCAGCTCTCGAAGAGAGAGCCGGACGCAATTCCCTTGTGCCGGTTTACTCCAGGAGTCGCCGATGCCCGGAATCTCACCCTGTTGGTAAGAGGTCGGCTTTGCTAACGTATCCGCTGAGTACCCTTCCGAGCGCGGCCGGTGGCTGCCGGGCAGAGTCGACCCATTCGCCGGGGAACCCTGGCCCCTGAGCGGGGCCGGGGCCCAAGATGTCCCCTCGCTCGGGCTGACTGCAGGGACGCGCATGAGAACTCTTCGGGCGGTCCGCGAGTGCCCTCTCGCATTGCGATTGCTATTCATCAACCAGTGCGGCATCGATGCCGGTTTCTATCTGCTGATTCCCTTTCTGGCAACCTATATCGGGCATGATCTCGGAATGTCGGCGGCCGTCGTCGGACTGGTCCTCGGAGTGCGCAACCTCAGCCAGCAGGGCATGTACATCATCGGCGGCACCGCGGCCGACCGGCTCGGCCCGCGGGTGGTCATCATCGCCGGGTGCGCCCTGCGGACCGTGGGTTTCACGCTCTTCTCGTTCGGCAACTCGCTGCCCCTGCTGCTCGCCGCCTCGGGAATCAGCGGACTCGCCGCCGCGCTCTTCTACCCGGCCGTGCGCTCGTACGTCTCGCACGAGTCGGGCGAGCGCAAGGCCGAGGCGTTCGCCCTGCTCAACGTCTTCGCCACCATCGGCTCGCTCGTCGGGCTGCTCGTCGGCAGCGTGCTCTACCTGACCGACTTCCGGATCTGCGCCCTCACGGCGGCCGGGCTCTTCGCCGCGCTGACCATCGCCCAGGCGTTCGCGCTCCCGGCGCGCGAGGTCACCTCCGGCCACGAGCCCATCGTGCGGGAGCTGCGGGAAGTGCTCGCCAACCGCCGTTTCCTGTGCTTCGCCTTCGCCACCACCGGCATGTTCGTCATGGAGAACCAGCTGTACATGCTGCTGCCCGACGGGGCGCAGCAGGTGTCGGGCTGGGGCGGCGCCGAAGCGTTGCTGCTGAGCGCCGGGGCGGTCGCCAACCTGCTGTTCCAGTTCCGGATCACCCGGAGCCTGGAGGAGCGCGGGGGCGGCATGCGCTGGGTCGGGGCCGGCATCGCCGTCATAGGGCTCGGCTTCGTGCCGCCGCTGCTGGTGTGCGACGCGGCGCCGCCGCGGAGCGTCGGAGAGGTGGTCCCGCGGCTCCTGGTCATGGTCTCCGCGTCGCTGCTGCTGTACCTGGGCGGCATGGTCGCCTATCCGCCGGTCCTGGGGCTGATCCCGCGGTTCGGCAGCGAGCGGCTGACCGGTACGTATTTCGGACTGTTCTACGTGCTCTCCGGGGCGACGGCGGCCGGCGGGAACGCCGTGATCGGCTGGGTGATGGACGTCGGCGAGCGCACCGGCCGGGCCTGGCTGCCGTGGGTGTCCTGCCTGTTCTTCGGACTGGCGTCGGGGAGCGCCGTGGCCTGGCTGTACCGGACACGGGTGCTGCCGTGCCCGTATCCGGGTGCGGGCACGGCAGCGGAGGCCGCCGCGGCGGACGGCGTGCCGGGCGCGGTGCCCGACCGGGCGCGGCTGCTGCCCGGCCAGCCGCGCGTCACGGACGAGGCGGCCGACCGCCGCCGGGGGTGACGCCCGGTGCACGCCTGCCCGGAGCGCACGGCCTCACCACCGGACGAACCGTCACCTGATGGGCCAAACGGCTCCCGCTGCCGGGTTGGCGCGTGCGCGGCGTGGTAGAGGACGGACGGGGCCGGTCCCCGAGAGGCGCACACAGGTCGAGCATCGAGCATGAGGAGGGCGCCCATGCCCATCGCAACGGTGAACCCCGCGAACGGCGAGACGCTCAAGACGTTCCAAGAGCTGGGAGCCGAGGAGATCGAACGGCACCTGGCCGCCGCGGCGTCGGCGTTCCGGGACTACCGCACCACGGACTTCGCCGAGCGGGCCCGCCTCCTGAACCGGGCGGCGGACCTCCTGGAGGAGGACCGGGACGACATCGCCCGCACCATGACCACCGAGATGGGCAAGCCGCTGGCCGCCGCCCGGGCGGAGGCGGCGAAATGCGTCAAGGCCATGCGCTGGTACGCCGCGCACGCTGCGGAGCTGCTGGCCGACGAGCACCCGCCGCAGCCCGAGGTCGCCGACTCCGGGGCCGTGCTCGCCCGCGTCCGCTACCGGCCGCTGGGCGTGGTCCTCGCCGTCATGCCGTGGAACTTCCCCCTGTGGCAGGTCGTCCGCTTCGCCGCGCCCGCCCTGATGGCGGGCAACACGGGCCTGCTCAAGCACGCCTCGAACGTGCCGCAGACCGCGCTGTACCTCGGCGACCTCTTCCGCCGCGCCGGGTTCCCGGCCGGCTGCTTCCAGACCCTGCTCATCGGCTCGCGGGCCGTCGAGGGCATCCTCCGCGACCCCAGGGTCGCCGCGGCGACCCTCACGGGCAGCGAGCCCGCGGGCCGCTCGGTCGCCGCGATCGCCGGTGACGAGGTGAAGAAGACCGTCCTCGAACTGGGCGGCAGCGACCCGTACGTCGTGATGCCGTCCGCCGACCTGGGACGCGCCGTGCGGACCGCGGTCACCGCGCGCGTCCAGAACAACGGCCAGTCCTGCATCGCGGCCAAGCGCTTCATCGTCCACACCGACGTCCACGACGCCTTCGTCGAGCGCTTCACCGCCCGCATGGCCGGGCTGACCGTCGGCGACCCCATGGCCGAGACCACCGACGTCGGCCCCCTGGCCAGCGAACAGGGCCGCGCCGACCTCGAAGAGCTCGTGGACGACGCCGTGCGGCGGGGCGCGACGGCCCTGTGCGGGGGGCAGCGGCCGAAGGACCTGCCCCGGGGCTGGTTCTACGAGCCGACGGTCCTCACCGGCATCACCCCCGACATGCGCATCCACCGCGAGGAGACGTTCGGCCCGGTGGCGACCGTCTACCGCGTGGACGGCCTCGACGAGGCCGTCGCTCTGGCCAACGACACACCGTTCGGCCTCAGCTCGAACGTCTGGACCACGGACGCGGCGGAGCAGGAACGTTTCGCGCGGGACATCGAAGCAGGAGGCGTCTTCTTCAACGGCATGACCGCCTCGCACCCCGCGCTGCCGTTCGGCGGGGTCAAGCGATCGGGCTACGGCCGCGAGCTCTCGGGCCACGGCATCAAAGAATTCTGCAATGTGACGACGGTCTGGCACGGGGCGGAACCGGCGCAGGGGGCGTGACCAACCCCCTAAAGATTAACGATTCTCCTCACGGATTTTTCCGTTTCCGCAGGTGGCGTGAGGGGTTGTGCGTCGGGTGCGGTGGCGGCGTGGTACGCCCCCGGCGCAACCCCATAGCGGCGCCGGAGACGTTGTGGTGATGTGCTTGTCGTACTTACGGTGGGTGCCGCGGCTCCACCGCTCGGATTTCCTACGGAAATCAGTGGAGTCCCTATCAGGCGCCTGTAGTACGCACCATCATCCCCATCCACAAGAAGGAGAATGGTCATGACGTACGAGCGTCCCACCCTCGCCAAGGCCGGCAGCTTCCGCAAGGTGACCGGCGTCAAGAGCACCGGTCCGAAGGACGTCCTGGGCGGCAAGCAGCTCCTCTGACGTGAAGGCGGGTGGCGGCCTCCGGCCGCCACCCGTTTTTCCTGCCCGATTCCCCGCCCGCGCGTCACCGAGGGAAGGCCGTGGCCCATGGATCAGGCCCTGTCGCTCCAGTCCGTGCCCGTCTGGTTCGTCGTCCTGCCCGACACCGACGCGGCGGCCGCCCCCGCCGCCACGGCGCTCCGCTTCGCCCACCGCAGCCTGCTCCACGCCTCCGGACGGCCGTGGATCGTGGGCCGCTGGGACCCCAGGACGGCCGTGACGGGCGCGCACCGGGACACGCGGGTCGCGGTGATCGGTGAGCACGCCGTCACGGCGGACGAAGCCGAACGGGCCGCCGCCGCGGCAGCCGGCACCGCCTCACCCACGGCGCTGGACCGCCTCGGTGGCCGCGCCGGCAGCTTCCACCTGCTGACCAGCGGCGGCGGAGGCGTCCGGGTGCAGGGCGGCGTCGTCGGTCTGCGCCGCGTCTTCCACGCCGCGGCCCCGATACCCGGCGGCCGGCCGGTGAACCTGGCGTCCGACCGGGCCGACGTCCTCGCCGAACTCACCGGCGCCGGGCTCGACGAGCGCCGCATCGCCCTGGAGATGCTCACCCTGGGCGTACCGCACCCGTGGGGCGGGGACCCCCTGTGGCGGGGCGTGCACGCCGTGCCCGGCGGCCACCGCCTGACGATCGACGCCGGCGGCCGGCCCCGCACCACCCGCTGGTGGTCGCCGCCCGACCCCGTCGTCCCGCTCGCCGAGGGCGCCCTGCACCTGAGGGAAGCGCTCACCGAAGCCGTCGGCGTCCGCACCCGCGGGCGCGGCCTCGTGTCGTCGGACCTGGGCGGACTGGATTCGACGGCGGTCTGCTGCACGGCGGCCCGGGGCGGCGCCGAGGTCGTCGCCTACACCGCTGCCATCCACGACGAAGCCGGCGACGACGCGTACTGGGCCGAGCGGACGGTCCGGGAGCTCGGCAACGTCGAGCACCACCTCGTACCGGCCCGCGACGTCGCCATGACGTTCGACGGGATCGATACCCTCCAGGACGTCCTGGACACCCCCAGCATCCTCACGGTCGACCGCAACCGCCGCATGGGCATCGTCGGACTCGCCGCCGCCCGCGGGTCCCGCCTCCATTTCACCGGCCTGGGCGGGGACGAACTCCTGGCCGGCACGCCCGCCCGGCTGCACACGCTGTTCCTCACCCACCCCTTCGCCGCGCTCCACGCGATACGCGGGTACGCCGCCAAGTACCGCTGGTCCCGGCGAGCGGTCCTGCGCCAGCTCCTGGACCGCAGGTCCTACGGCGCCTGGCTGGACCGGCTCGCCCGCGAGCTGACCGCCCCGGCGGCCCCCGCGGACGAGCCGCTCCTCGACTGGACGGTTCCGCCCCGGATGCCGCCCTGGGCCACCCCCGACGCGGTCGCCGCCGCGCGCGAACTGCTCCGCGCGGGACGGGCCGCCGGGCCCCGGGGCAGGGACCGCGGCGAACACCGCGAACTCGTCGCCATGGACGGCATCTCCCAATGGACCCGGCACATCGGGCAGATGGCCGCCCCCCTCGGCATCGAGGTCTCCGCCCCCTACTACGACGCCCGCGTCATCGAGGCGGCCCTCGCCGTCCGCACCCACGAGCGGATCACGCCCTGGCGCTACAAACCGCTCATCGTCGAAGCCATGCGGGGCGTCGTCCCGGAAGCCTCCCGCAGCCGCGGCACCAAGGCCAACGCGACGTTCGAGGAGGAGGCGGGGCTGCGCCGGCACCGCGGGGCCCTGCTGGTGCTGAGCGAGGACTCCCGGCTGGTCCGGCTCGGTCTGGCCGACGGCGAGGCGCTGCGCGCGTGGTGCGGCCGCGCCCTGTCCGCGGAGTCCGAGAGCTACCTGCTGCACCCGACCGTCGCCTGCGAAGTGTGGCTTCGCTCGCGGGAGATGACGCCCCTGCCCGCCGCCGACCGAAAGGCGTGAACCGGTGCCAGCACTCAAGCCCGGCGTCCTGCTGACCGAGACCGAGTACGGCATGGCGCTGCTCGACCAGGAGAGCGCCGAGTACTGGACGCTCAACCCGACGGCGGCCCTCGTGCTGCAGACCCTGCTGGACGGCCACGGCCCCGAGCGGGCGGCCGAGCTCCTCACCGCCCGGTACGACGGCGTCGACGCCGGAACGGCAGGAGAGGACGTCCGGCGCATCATCGGCGAGCTGAGCTCGGCGGGACTGCTCACCCCGTAAGGCGCCCGTGTCACCCATGGAAGCGCCCGTGTCACCCGTGGAAGGGGCCCGTTCGCCCTGCAGCCGTCCCTCCAGCCCGCCCCCCTCGAACGAAGAGGCACGCATGACGACGCCGGAAGCGATTCCGTACCAGCCCAGCTCCGTCCCCCTGGGCCGCCGCTGCGTGGCACGGCTGGCCGTGGCCTGTGCCCACCTGCTGGCCACCCAGCCGCCCGCCCGGATCCGCGCCGTCCTCATCAGGCTGCGGCGCGGTGCCCGTCCCGCGACGCTCGCCGAGGCGAGCACGGCACGGCGCACGGTGCTCGCCGTGAGCCTCGCCGCCGGAGGACACAAGGGCTGCCTGCCCCGCTCCCTGGCCACCGTGCTGCTCTGCCGCTGGTACGGCCACTGGCCGGCCTGGTGCGTCGGCGTGCGCAACCGCCCGCCGTTCGCCGCGCATGCCTGGGTGGAGGCCGAGGGGGTCCTCGTCGGCGAAGGCGCCCCGGCCGACTACTTCCAGCGCTTCTTCACCGTGGAGTGAGCCGATGACCGCGCCACCTTCCGTGGACACGCCCCGGACCGGCCCTCCCGCCCCCGCGCCGGACGGCGCACCGGAGAGCGGCCCGGACCGGTCGTGGCGGGGGCAGCGGGCCCTGCTGGGCCACCTGCGCCCGCAGCGGTGGCGCATGGCCGCGGGCGTCGCCCTGGGGCTCGTCGGCAGCGTCATGGGCCTGGCTCAGCCCCTGGCGGCCAAGCGGGTGATGGACGACATGGGCCACGGCACGCCGGAGGCCGGCCCCGTGCTCGTGCTCAGCCTGCTGGTCGTGGCCGGAGCGGCCCTCGCCGGACTCGGGTACTACGTGCTGCAGTGGTCGGCCGAATCCCTCGTCTGCACCGCCAGGCGCCGGCTGACCGACCGCCTCCTGCGGCTGCGCGTGCCCGTCGTGGAGGGCTCCGAACCGGGCGACCTCATCGCCCGTGTCACGTCCGACACGACACTGCTGCGCCAGACCGCGCCCCAGGCGGTGTCGGCGGCGGTCACCGGCACCCTGGTCACCGCGGCGACGGTCGTCATGATGGGACTGCTCGACGCCGTCCTGCTGGGCGTCACCCTCGCCGTGGTCGCCTTCGTCGGGATCGTCGTGGCGGTCGTGGCCCCGCGGATCGGCCGCGCCACGCACGGCACCCAGGAGGCGGTGGGGCGCATCGGGGCGGCGCTGGAGCGGGTGCTGGGCGCCTTCCGCACCGTCAAGGCGTCCGGCGCCGAGCGGCACGAGGCGGCGGCGCTGCTCCGGGAGGCCGAACGCGCCCGGCGCGCCGGGATACGGGCGGCTGCCTGGGAGGCCGTGTCGGCGACGACGTCGGCGGTGGTCGTCCAGGTCTGCTTCCTCGTGGTGCTCGGCGTGGGTGGCGCGCGCGTCACTTCCGGCGCGACGGACGTCTCCACCCTCGTCGCCTTCCTGCTCTACCTCTTCGCCCTCGCCCCGCGCATCGGGCAACTGGTCGAAGGCGTCGGCCAGATCCAGATCGGGGCCGCTGCAGCGGCCCGCATCGCGCAGGCCGAAGAGCTGGAGACGGAGGAGCAGGAGGACGACGCGACGGAAGACGTCACGCGAGTGCCCCTCAGCGTGTCCTTCGACCGGGTGAGCTTCGCCTACCGCCCCGGGCTGCCCCGCGTCCACCGCGAGGTCTCCTTCACCGTCCCCGCCCGCGGCCTGACCGCGTTCGTCGGCCCGTCCGGCGCGGGCAAGACCACGGTCTTCTCCCTGATCGAGCGCTTCTACGAGCAGGATTCCGGCCGGGTGCTGCTGGACGGCGAGGACATACGGCACTGGCCGCTGGCCCGGCTCCGCGCCTCCATCGGCTACGTGGAACAGGACGTCCCCGTCCTTGCCGGCACCCTCCGGGACAACCTGACCCTGGGCACCCCCGACCCCGGCGCCGCGGAGCTCGCCCGCGCCCTGCGGCTGGCCCGCCTCGACCTGCTCGCCGAGCGCCTGCCCGACGGCCTGGACACCGACGTCGGCCACCGCGGCAGCCGCCTCTCCGGCGGCGAGCGGCAGCGCGTGGCGATCGCCCGCGCCCTGCTCCGCCGCCCCGGCCTGCTCCTCCTGGACGAGGCCACGTCCCAGCTCGACGCCGCCAACGAGGCGGCCCTCCGCGACACGATCACCGAAACAGCCCGTCACACCACCGTCCTGGTCGTCGCCCACCGGCTCTCCACGGTGACCACGGCGGACCGGATCGTGGTCATGGAGGCCGGACGCGTACGGACGGTCGGCACCCATGCCGAGCTCATGACGCGGGACGCCCTCTACCGCGACCTGGCGAGCACACAGTTGCTCGGCCGGTAGTCGATCAGGCCTTCGTCCAGGCCACCCGCATGTGCTCACGTGCTGCCGGCGGTGCTTCCAGGCGCTCGAAGACACCGGGTTCCGAACGGAAGAGGCAATCGATGCCATAGCGGTGCAGCAGTGCCACGTCCGAGTCCGCGGGCCGTGTGGGGAACAACCCTGCCAGGCGGTCCGCCGGCTGAGGGCTGTGGGGTGCATAGTCGAGAAGTTGTGCCAGCGCGGCCCGCACGTAGCTGTGGTCGCTGCTGCTCTTGGCTTCGATGATTTCTGTACTGCCCGGTGCGGACACATGAATGTCCGTGATTCCGGCCGGAGTACGCAGACGCCGGTGAGCAACACCACCGAGCGTTTCGGTGTACTCACGTACGAGAAGTGCCTCGGCCCTGCTCACGACGATCTGGCGTGCGTCTCGTTGATAGGTGGAAGCCGTGGTGTGGAGACCTTCGACGGGCACGATCCGGGTGCCCGCGGCGATGGCCGATGCGACCTCGATGTCTCGAGCGATCTTGTTCTGCAAGTCGGTGTACGTGCCGATGTCCAGCCCTTGAAGGACTTCCTCGGCCTTCTCGCCCTCGAGTATGCGGAGGCCCATGAAGTTGTCGTTTTCATTGAAACTGGGCAGTGCCCAGACCTCGGCGTAGGGGATCTCGGTGGGCTGGAAGGAGAGCAAGCTGTAGACGTTGTGCCAGCTGCCATTGGTCGGATCCGGCGACCACATGGTGTCGGCAAAGGCCGAGTTCTGCAGTGTCTCACCGATCTCGCCGATGCCGCGCACGAGTTTGCCGCCGGTGAACAGCACTACGTCACCGGTGCGGAGGCGCTGCATGTTCCGGTCCTGGGCGGCGGTGGCCCCCCAGAAGCGCGCCCGGCCCGTGGGATGTGAAGCGAGCAGCTTCTGGAGCTGGGCGGGTGTGAGGGCAGTCTTATGGTGTCCTGTGGCGAAGGGCACCTCTTTATCCAGCGTGTCCCGCCAGTGGCGCCTGGCGGCGGGGTTCCCGTAAGACGGCTGGATCGCCACGAGCGGCATGCTGTTGTCCTCCCCGTTTCAGATGGCCTGAACGGGCTCGATCGTCTCATCCCCCTCTGACAGCTTCGTCGCAGCGGTCCGGTTCGGAGACCGGCGCGGTGGCGGAGTTGCCCGCAGCCGGCCGACCGGACTGATCCGGCTGGAGGCTTCGGAGGAATCGCTGTGTGGCGGGATCCGTGGAGTAGAGGCAGGTGCCCCGGGTACCCCGAGAGGCGAGGACTCGATAGGTGTTGAGGGCGTAGACGAGGTAGTCATCGGGACTGACGTTCCTCATGGCGGGGTCGTGGCTTTTCTCCGGGTGGGCTTCCCAGCTGTCCCGGACACGGATCAGGTCGGGTCCGATGACGACTGCTCCGTAGTCGTATTCCAGCCCCTGAGCGGTGTAGATGCAGCCGACCTGTTGGTGGCCTCCGTCGTCGGTCGCCCAGTAGACGCGGCCGGGGACGCGCGGAGCGGAGGGTGAAGTGCGGTCGGCACGGAGGTTCCACGGTCGTGCCCAGGTATGAGGGCTTCCTGTGTGGTGGCAGAAGAGTGACACTTCCGCCGGGAGCGGTGGCCTGTCGGGGGCGTTCCAGGGCCAGCAGAAGCCGGCCGTGATGCGAGCGCCGTTCCCGGCGGCGATGTGTCTGTCGACCCAGGTGCCGAGAGCGCAAGGACAGGATGCGACGGTCAGGTCGTAGTCGGTGCCGACCCACGGCTCAGACGTTTGCGCGGTGGAGAACAGGGTGTCGATCCAGCGTTGATAGGCCTGAGAGCCGCTGCAGCGGAACTGGGTGGCCAGGTTGATGTGCTGGAAGTCTGCGCCCGTCTCGGCCGCCAGATCCTGCAGTTCGGCGAGAGTCGCGCCTTCTCCTGGTCTTATGATCTGGCGTTCGTCGAGGAACAGAACCAGCGCGGCAGTGTTCTGCAGCATCCTGATCAGCAGCGACGAGTGGCGTGCGCGGCGGAATCGTCGTCCAGTACGTGCACGATGTGCCTCGTCCAGGAGCACGACGCTCTGCTCGGTCAGTTCAGGGGGAGAGCCGCCAAGAGTGCTGATGAGGCCTTTGCCCTCTGGACCGACGGCCCGTAGCAGTTGCTGGGTGAGGGTTCCTGAAGGTGACATCAGCCGCGGGTCTGCGCCCGGCTGCAAGCAGAGGTCGCCCAGGACGCGGGCTGCGATGGCGCTCTTGCCGGTTCCGGGACCTCCGGTGATCACCACGAGCTTGCGGCGCGTGCCGCTGCCGACTGGTCGCAGAGCCGCATGGATGGCTTGTCTCGCCCGGTCCTGGTCACCTATCAAGGTGAATCCGTCATGACCCGAGACCGTGGCAGCGAAACGATTCAGCAGCTTGGTCGACGGACGGTGACGCGCCTTCAGGAAGACCTGCACTTGGTCCGGCATCGGTTCGTAAAGGCCATCGCAGCCCAAGCGGCTCGCGAGAGCGTCGGCGTTGGGGAGCGGGAGAAGGTCATCGCGTGCCAGGAGCGGGAACGCGCCGCTTGGCTGATTCCTCACCGCTGCGCGCAGCATGTCCGCAAACTCCGGTGCGGCGTCGTGTACGACGGCAGCGCCACGGACAGTCAGTTCAAGGGTCTCGGGGAGCCAATGAGTGAGGTAGTGGACGTATCCGCCGACCTGGCGGCAGGGGTGCAGGGCGTCACGCTGTCCCACTCGTAACAACCCAGAGCCTCCCGGGTGACGACGGCCGGTCGTCCACTGCTTCAGCTCCAGGACCACTGCAGTCAGCTCCCCGGAACCAGTCTCCCGGCCGAGGAGCACGGCATCGACCCGCTCACCTGTCCCGGGCAGCAGATATTCGAGGAGCAGCTGCAACTCATGGGCGTCGGCTGCAACAAGGGCCTTCAGCAGAGCCGGCCAGCTCCGCTCCCAACTCCGCCGCTCCTCCGCGCTCACGGACTGACGGTAAAGGGCTGAGAAGCGTTCGGCGCAGGCCTCGAAGAATCCCGGCTCCTTGATCCGTTCAGCGGCATCGGCAACTGTTCCTGCGTAGATGAACACGTATGAGCTATACCAGGCGTTCCCTCGTCCTCTCGCGGCGGGTATCGGTGGCAGCCCTTGCTGCGCAGATGCCTGTGGACAATGGGCGGCATGACAATTCGCACCCTGCAGGCTCAGCTAGCCGATTTCGCCAAGGAACGGGACTGGGAGCAGTTCCACACCCCCGAGAACCTGGTGATGGCGCTTGCAGGTGAGGCCGGCGAGCTCCTGGAGGTGTTTCAGTGGCTGACACCGGAGGAGTCGGACGATGTCATGCGGGAACCGGATCGTGCGCGTGCGGTACGGGAGGAGATGGCGGATGTCTTTGTCTACCTGCTCCGGCTGGCCGACGTTCTCGGCATCGACGTTGCCCAGGCTCTCAAGGATAAGATCGAAACCAACCGGCACCGCTATCCGGCCCACCTGGCACGCGGCCGTGCCGACAAGTACACGGTTCTGCGAGAACACCGGTGAGAGTGCTCATCGCCGCCGTGCCGGTACGGCGGTGACTCCGGCGAGCGGGCCGCATCCGCGCAGTCACGTCGGGCGGGCCGGCCCTGTCCTCGTGGCGAGTGCTCCGTTCCCGGGCGTCGCCGATACTTGATCTCAAGCATGGTTGAGGTTCTAGCGTGCAGATACACCGATGCCACCGGAGGAGAGCCCCATGAGCATGGAAGTCACGGCGTGGCACTCGCTGCACAGCGCGATGAACGCCGAACAGGGCCGGCGGCCCCTCTCGCGGGCCACTCTGCGCCGCACCGCCGCCTTCGCGCGGCCGCACCGGTGGAAGCTGGGGCAGTTCCTGGTGCTGAGCGTGGCCATGGCGCTGCTCGCCGTGGCGACGCCGGTCCTCGCCGGGCGGGTCGTCGGCGCGATCGTGCACGGTGACGACGCCGGGGCCGTCATCCGGCTCGCCCTGCTCATCGCCGGGATCGCCGTGGCGGAGGCGGGCCTGGGGCTGCTGAACCGCCGGCTCTCCGCGACCCTCGGCGAGGGGCTCATCCTCGACCTGCGGACCGCGGTCTTCGACCACGTCCAGCAGATGCCGGTCGCCTTCTTCACCCGCACCCGCACGGGGGCGCTCGTCAGCCGGCTCAACAACGACGTCATCGGCGCCCAGCGGGCCTTCAGCAACACGCTGTCCGGCGTTGTCTCCAACCTCGTCACTCTCCTCCTGACGCTCGGGGTGATGCTCAGCATCTCCTGGCAGATCACGCTGCTGGCGCTCGTCCTGCTGCCGGTGTTCGTCGTGCCCGCGCGCCGTATGGGAGCGCGCATGGCCGGGCTGCAGCGCGAGGCCGCCGCGCACAACGCCGCGATGAGCAGCCGGATGACCGAGCGGTTCTCCGCGCCGGGCGCCACCCTCGTCAAGCTGTTCGGACGGCCCGCGGACGAGTCCGCCGAGTTCGCCGAACGCGCCCGCGCGGTCCGCGACATCGGCGTCCGCACCGCCATGGCCCAGTCGGCGTTCATCACGGCGCTCACCCTCGTCTCCGCGCTGGCCCTCGCCCTCGTCTACGGACTGGGCGGCTTCTACGCGCTGCGCGGCAGCCTGGAGCCGGGCGCCGTCGTCGCGCTCGCCCTGCTCCTCACCCGCCTCTACGCCCCGCTGACCGCCCTCGCCGGCGCCCGCGTCGAAGTGATGAGCGCCCTCGTCAGCTTCGAGCGCGTCTTCGAGGTCCTGGACCTCCGGCCGCTGATCACCGAGAAGCCGGACGCGCGGCGCGTGCCGGACGGGCCGGTCTCCGTCGAGTTCGACGGCGTGCGGTTCGGCTACCCGGCCGCCGACAAGGTCTCCCTCGCCTCCCTCGAAGAGGTCGCCGGCCTGGACACCCGCGGCGGCACCGAAGTCCTGCACGGCATCTCCTTCCGTGCCGAACCCGGCCACATGGTCGCCCTGGTCGGCTCGTCCGGCGCGGGGAAGTCGACCATCGCCCAGCTGCTGCCCCGGCTGTACGACGCCGACGCCGGATCCGTCCGCATCGGCGGCATCGACGTGCGCGACCTGAGCGCCGACTCCCTCCGGGAAACCCTCGGCATGGTCACCCAGGACGGCCACCTCTTCCACGACACGGTCCGCGCCAACCTCCTCATCGCGCGGCCGGGAGCCACCGAGGACGAGATCTGGGACGCGCTGCGCCGGTCCCGGCTCGACGGCCTGGTGGCCGCCCTGCCCGACGGGCTGGACACGGTCGTCGGCGAGCGCGGCTACCGGCTCTCCGGCGGCGAGCGGCAACGGCTCACCATCGCCCGCCTGCTGCTGGCCCGTCAGCGCGTCGTCATCCTGGACGAGGCGACCGCCCACCTCGACTCCACGTCCGAGGCCGCCGTCCAGGAAGCACTGGCCGAAGCGCTGGAAGGCCGTACGGCCGTGGTGATCGCCCACCGGCTGTCCACGGTACGGGCCGCCGACCTCATCCTTGTCATCGAGGACGGACGGATCGTCGAACGCGGCACCCACAGCGAGCTGCTGGCCGCGGGCGGACGCTACGAGGAGCTCTACCGCACGCAGTTCGAGCGGGCGGAGGCGGACGGGGAGGCGGAGCCCGTCTGCTGAAACAGGGAGCGGCCCGCCCGCCGAAACAGGAGCGGCCCGCCGCCGGCGGAATGCCGGTGGGCGGGCCGCACCGCGTACCGGCTAGCCGGCCTGGCGCAGGGCCACGGCCGCGCGCTTCACCGCGGCCGCGACGGACTCCGTGGCGCCCGGGTTGAAGACGCTGGGGATGATGTAGTTGGCGTTGAGTTCGTCCTCGGTGACGACGTCGGCGAGGGCGCGGGCGGCGGCCAGCATCATGTCGGTGTTGACCGTGCGGGACTGCGCGTCGAGCAGGCCGCGGAAGACACCCGGGAAGACCAGCACGTTGTTGATCTGGTTGGGGAAGTCCGAACGGCCGGTGGCCACCACCGCGGCCGTCCGGCGCGCGATCGCCGGGTCGACCTCGGGGTCGGGGTTGGCCAGCGCGAAGACGATCGCACCCTCCGCCATCGCCGCCACGTCCGCACCGTCGAGCACGTTGGGAGCCGAGACGCCGATGAAGACGTCCGCACCGCGCACGGCCTCCTTCAGCGTGCCCGTGATGCCCTCCGGGTTGGTGTTGTCCGCGATCCACCGCAGCGCCGTCTCCGGCCCCGCATCCACCAGATCCGCACGCCCCGCGTGCACCACACCGTGAATGTCGGCCACGACCGCGTGCTTGACGCCGGCCGCCAGCAGCAGCTTCAAAATCGCCGTACCGGCCGCACCCGCACCCGA